>NZ_JBHTIF010000001.1:619580-2347754 GCF_042677005.1 Lysobacter brunescens
TGCACCCGGGGTCAGCGTGACGTTGCCGCCCACGCCCACCGTCACCGCACCGCCGTTCAGCGTGTCGTTGCCCAGCACGCTCGGCAGGTTGCCGCCCGGGCCGCCGTTCACCGGCGTGCCCGTGTAGTCGTCGTCCACCGCGTCGATCGGCAGCGCCGTGACCGGAATCGCCGGCACGGTCGAGCTGTTGTTGCCCGGGTTCGGATCGGTGGTGCCGCCCGGCACGGCGACGGTCGCCGTGTTGGCCGCGATCGTGCTGGGCGTGGTGACCGGTGCTGTGCCGGTCACCACGATGGTGATCGAGTTGCCGCCACCGGCCGCGATGTCGACCGTGGTGGCGACATTGCCGGCGCCGCTCGCCGTACCGCAGCTGGCGCTGCCGGTCGCGGTGCACGTCCAGGTCGCGCCCGTGAGCTGCGCTGGCAGGGTATCGGCCACGCTGGCGCCGACCAGGTTCGACGGACCGGCATTGGTCACGACGATCTGGTACGACACCGTGCCGCCGGCCTGGACCGGCGTCGCGGTCAGCAGGGTCTTGGCGATCGCGGCATCGGCGCTCGGCGCGCTGGGCGTGTTCGACGTGGAGCTGTTGTTGCCCGGCGTCGGGTCGGCGGTGGTCGAAGCCACCGTGGCCGTGTTGCTCAGGCTGCCGGTGAAGTTCGCAGCCAGCGTGCCGGTGATCGTGAAGGTGCGCGTGGCGCCATTGGCGACCGTACCGAAGGCGCAGTTCACGTCCTGGCCGGTCACGGTGCACGACGCACCGTCAGCGCCACCGACGCTCAGGCCGGTGACCGAGACCGAGACCGTGTCGGCCGTGGTCACGGCGGCAGCATCGGACGGACCGTTGTTGGTCACCGTCACGGTCCACGTCACCGTCTGGCCCGGCACGGCCGGATTCGGCGTGCCCTGGGTCTTGACGATGGACAGGTCGGCGCTGGCGTTGACCGGCGTCGGACCTGCGGTGCTGGTGCAGCGCACATCGGCCGGGCAGGTCGGATCGCCACCGCCACTCACGCTGGCGGTATTGGTCACGCTCGGGGCCGCTGCTGCGGTCGGCGTCACCGGGATCACGAACGAGGTGCTGCCACCGGCCGCGAGGCCGGCCGGCACGGTGCAGGTCACCGTCTGGCCGGCGGCGGTGCAGCCTGCCGGCAGCGTGCCGATCGTCAGACCGGCCGGAATCGTGTCGGTGATCGTCGACACAGCGGTCGTCGCGGCCGTGCCGGTGTTCGACAACTGCAGCGTGTAGCTCGCCGGGACACCCACGGTCCACGGCGAAGCCGAGGCCGTCTTCGTCAGCGTCAGCTGCACGACCGTGAGCGTGTTCGACGTCGTGGCCGAGCAGCGCGCTGCCGCCGGACAGGTCGGATCGCCGCCACCGGACACCGTCTGCGTATTCACGATAGGCGATGCAGCCGAGGCCGTCGGCGTCACCGTGATCAGGAAGCCCGCGAAATTGCCAGCGGCGAGGCCGGCGGGCACCGTGCAGGTGACGGTCTGGCCGGCGACGGTGCAGCCCGCATCGACGGCATCGATCGTGACACCCGCAGCGATCGTGTCGCTCAGCGTCACGGGGGCGGTCGTCGCTGCAGTGCCAGTGTTGTTGACGCGGATGAGGTACTGATACTGCTGGCCGGCGATGAAGGTCGGCGCACTGGAGACCTTGCCTGCGGTCAGCTGCGGCGCATTGATCGGGGTCGGGCCGGCGGTGCTGGTGCAGCGTGCATCGGCCGGGCAGGTCGGATCGCCGCCGCCGCTCACGGTCGCCGTGTTCGTTACGCTCGCGCCGGCCGCCAGGGTCGGCGTCACCGGGATCACGAACGAAGTGCTGCCACCGGCTGCGAGGCCGGCCGGCACGGTGCAGGTCACCGTCTGACCGGCGGCGGTGCAGCCCGCCGGCAGCGTGCCGATCGTCAGACCGGTCGGAATCGTATCGGTGATCGTCGACACCGCCGTCGTCGCCGCGGTGCCGGTGTTCGACAGCTGCAGCGTGTAGCTCGCCGGGACACCCACGGTCCACGGCGAAGCCGAGGCCGTCTTGGTCAGCGTCAGCTGCGGCGCATTCACCGGCGTCGGGCCGGCGGTGCTGGTGCAGCGCGCATCAGCCGGGCAGGTCGGATCGCCACCGCCACTCACGGTGGCCGTGTTCGTCACGCTCGTACCGGCCGCCAAGGTCGGCGTCACCGGGATCACGAACGAAGTGCTGCCACCAGCCGCCAGGCCGGCGGCCACGGTGCAGGTCACCGTCTGGCCGGCGGCGGTGCAGCCCGCCGGCAGCGTGCCGATCGTCAGACCGGTCGGAATGGTGTCGGTGATCGTCGACACCGCCGTCGTCGCAGCGGTGCCGGTGTTCGACAGTTGCAGCGTGTACGACGCCGGCACACCGACGGTCCACGGCGAAGCCGAAGCGGTCTTGCTCAGGGTCAGCTGCGGCGCGTTGATCGGCGTCGGGCCGGCGGTGCTGGTGCAGCGCGCATCGGCCGGACAGGTCGGATCGCCACCGCCACTCACGGTGGCCGTGTTCGTCACGCTCGTACCGGCCGTAAGGGTCGGCGTCACCGGGATCACGAACGAGGTGCTGCCGCCGGCTGCGAGGCCGGCCGGCACGGTGCAGGTCACCGTCTGACCGGCGGTGGTGCAGCCCGCCGGCAGCGTGCCGATCGTCAGACCGGTCGGAATGGTGTCGGTGATCGTCGACACCGCCGTCGTCGCAGCAGTGCCGGTGTTCGACAACTGCAGCGTGTAGCTCGCCGGCACACCGACGGTCCACGGCGAAGCACTCGCGGTCTTGCTCAGCGTCAGCTGCGGCGCATTCACCGGCGTCGGGCCGGCGGTGCTGGTGCAGCGTGCATCGGCCGGACAGGTCGGATCGCCACCGCCGGACACACTCGCCGTGTTCGTCACGCTCGCGCCAGCCGCCAAGGTCGGCGTCACCGGGATCACGAACGAGGCACTGCCGCCGGCCGCCAGGCCGGCCGGCACGGTGCAGGTCACGGTCTGGCCGGCGGCAGTGCAGCCCGCCGGCAGCGTGCCGATCGTCAGACCGGTCGGAATCGTGTCGGTGATCGTCGACACCGCCGTCGTCGCTGCGGTGCCGGTATTGCTCAGCTGCAGCGTGTACGACGCCTGCACACCGACGGTCCACGGCGAAGCCGAAGCGGTCTTGCTCAGCGTCAGCTGCGGCGCATTCACCGGCGTCGGGCCGGCGGTGCTGGTGCAGCGTGCATCGGCCGGACAGGTCGGATCGCCACCGCCGGACACACTCGCCGTGTTCGTCACGCTCGCGCCAGCCGCCAGGGTCGGCGTCACCGGGATCACGAACGAAGTGCTACCACCGGCCGCCAGGCCGGCGGCCACGGTGCAGGTGACGATCTGGCCGGCCGCAGTGCAGCCCGCCGGCAGGGTGCCGATCGTCAGACCGGTCGGAATGGTGTCGGTGATCGTCGCGACGGCGGTGGTCGCGGCGTTACCGGTGTTGCTCAGCTGCAGCGTGTAGCTCGCCGGCACGCCGACGGTCCACGGCGAAGCGCTCGCGGTCTTGCTCAGCGTCAGCTGCGGCGCATTCACCGCAGTCGTCACGCTGCTGGTGCAGCGCGCGTCGGCCGGGCAGGTCGCGTCACCGCCACCGGTTGCGATTGCGGTGTTGGTCACGCTGTTGCCGGCCGCCAGGGTCGGCGTCACCGGGATCACGAACGAGGCGCTGCCGCCCGCAGCCAATCCGGCCGGCACGTTGCACGACACCGCCTGGCCGCTGGCGAGACACGCCGCAGGCAGCGTGCCGATCGTCAGACCGGTCGGAATGGTGTCCAGCACCGTGACATTGGCCGTGGTCGCGGCCGTGCCGGTATTGCTCACCGTCAGCGTGTAAGACGCCGGCACGCCCACCGTGAACGAAGCGGCCGAGGCCGTCTTGGTCATCGTCAGCTGCGGCGCATTGATCGTCGTCGGACCCACCGAGCTGGTGCAGCGTGCTTCCGCACCGCAACCCGGGTCACCGCCACCGCTGACGGTCGCGGTGTTCGTCACGCTGGTGCCGGCAGCCAGGGTCGGGGTCACCGGGATCACGAACGAGGCACTGCCGCTCACGGCCAGGCCGGCGGCGATGGTGCAGGTGACGGTCTGGCCGGCGGCGGTGCAGCCTGCCGGCAGCGTGCCGATGGTCAGGCCCGTCGGGATCGTGTCGGTGATGGTCGCGGTCGCCGTGGTGGCGACGCCACCCGTGTTGGTGACCTGCAGCGTGTAGCTCGCCGGCACGCCGACCGTCCACGGGCTGGCGCTCGCGGTCTTGGTCATCGTCAGGAACGGCGGCGGCGGCGGGGTGTTCACGCACGCAGCGTTGTCGGTGGCGGCGCCACCTTCCTGCCCGCCGGGCAGAGACACCGCGTTGTACAGGCCGCTGCCCGGGGTGGGCACGCCGGCGCACACGGTCACCGCCGTGTTCGCGGCATAGGTATAGGTGATCGTGAGGTTGTAGGTATGGGTGACGCCTGCGGCGATCGTCGTGCCCGCCGGGGCCAGGGCGTAGGCGCCGCCGGTGGCCGAGGAACCGCCCGCAGGCGCGCCCGCACCGCTGGTGGTCCAGGTGGCACCGGAGATATTGATGTTGGCCGGGAAGACCGGCGCATCGCTCAGCGGACCGTAGGTGCCGGAAGCGGCACCCGAATTGGTCACGGTGACGGTATAGGTCACGGTGTAGATGCCGGCCACGGACGGACCCGTGGCGACGCCAGCCGTCTTGGCGGCATTGAGGTTCGGCCGGTCCACTGCGGAGGTGACGCTGCCGGTGCAGCGCGCATCCGCCGGGCAGGTGGCGTCGCCGCCGCCGCTGGCCGTCGCGGTGTTGGTGACGCTGGCGGCTGCGGCCGCAGTCGGCGTCACCGGGATGATCACGTTGGTCGATGCAGCCGCTGCGAGCGGCACGGTGAACGTGCAGGTCACCGTCTGGCCGGCAGCCGTACAGGCGGCCGGCAGCGTGCCGATCGTGAGGCCCGCCGGGATGGTATCGGTGACCGTGATGTTGCCGGAGGTCGTTGCGGTTCCGGTGTTGGTGACCGTGAGCGTGTAGCTCGCCGGCACGCCGACGGTGAACGAGGCCGCGCTCGCGGTCTTGGTCATCGTCAGCTGCGGACGGTTGACCGTGGTGCCGACGGTGGAGGTGTTGTTGCCTGCGCAGGTGACCGGCGCGCCGGAGCAGTCCGGATCGGTCACACCGGTGGGCGGAACGATGGTCGCGGTGTTGGAGATGCTGGCGGCTGCGGACGCAGTGACGCTGCAGGTGATGGTCAGGGTGGCGCTGCCGCCGCTGGCGATGGCGGCGTTGGTCCAGGTGCCGGTGCCGGTGGCGCCGGGCGCGATCGTGCCGACATTGAAGGTGCCGGTGGACGGGGTGTAGCTGCAGCCGCTCAGGCCGGCGGGCAGGGATTCGACCAGGGAGAAGGTGTCGGAGGCGAGGATGGCGCTCGGGCCGCCATTGCTCACGGTGAGCGTGTAGGTCAGGGTCTGACCGACGACGACCGGATTCGGGCTGGCCGTCTTGACGAGACTGAGGTTGGTGGTGCGGGTGATGGTGTCGCTGTCCGTCGCGGTGTTGTTCGCCGCGTTCGGATCGGTGACCGTGGCGGGCGTCGTGACCGAGGCGGTATTGACCGCGCTCTGGGCCAGGACGGCCGGACTCGCGACGAACGCGGCGGCACCGAAGACGAAGGCTGCGCCGATGCAACGACGCGCGCGGTCGACGAAACAGGTCAGATTCGCAAGCACTGAAACTCCCCCAGGCCGTGCCGCCCCGAATGCGACACCGACCGAATCCCGGATCGAAGCTCCCGGCAAATACCGGAAGCGCAATGGTTGTGTTTCCCCGTTCCCGGACCGCGGACCGGTTACCGCCACTTCGAAACCCGGATGCCCGTCCCTCGGACATCCGACTCACGTACACAATCAGATAGCGCCGCCTGCCCTCGCGGGCACAGCGACTGTGACTGCCATTGCAAATTCCGTGCCAAGCGTCACCGTTGTCGATCGCGAAACCTGTATGTCCCTGATTGGGCTGGCGATCCGGCGTGTACGAAGTCCAGCCCTTTGGCCATGACCTGTCTGCGCCCAGCGTCACATTTTAGCCGTTTGTGGGCAACGGATTCGACTGCTTTCCTGTGACAGTCGACCATATAACCTCCGGGAATGACCTGTTCGTCCCCGCCAGGACAAGCGCGGATTTCGTGACAAGCGCCTGCCCCTGCTAGAATTTTCGCTCTAGCCCCACTTTTCCGCGCAAGCGTTGGCCCTCTCCCGGGCCACACGCGCCGTCGGGCTGCGCGAATCGCCTTCAGGACCCCCCCGCCATGGCCAGTTCCACCGACCTCCGCTCGCCGGCAGCCGGCACGCCCGCCGTCGATCGCGACTACACCCTGGACCACAAGTTCACCCGGACCGAAGGCCGCATCTACCTCTCGGGCGTGCAGGCGCTGGTTCGCCTGCCGATCATGCAGCGCCTGCGCGACCAGGCCGCCGGCCTGAACACCGCCGGCTTCGTCAGTGGCTATCGCGGCAGCCCGCTGGGCGGCTTCGACCTGGAACTGTGGAAAGCCAAGAAGCACCTCGGCAGTGCCGGCGTGAAGTTCACCCCCGGCCTCAACGAGGACCTGGGCGCGACGATGGTCTGGGGCACCCAGCAGACCAACCTGTTCCCGGGCGCGAAGGTCGATGGCGTGTTCGGCATGTGGTACGGCAAGGGCCCGGGCGTGGACCGCTGCGGCGACGTGTTCAAGCACGCCAACGCCGCCGGCACCTCGAAGTTCGGCGGCGTGCTGGCGCTGGCCGCCGACGACCACGCCTGCCGCAGTTCCACCCTGCCCCACGGCAGCGAAGGCGAATTCCAGTCCGCGCTCATGCCGGTGCTCAACCCGGCCGGCGTGCAGGACATCCTCGACATGGGCCTCATTGGTTTTGCCATGTCGCGCTACACTGGCCGCTGGGTCGGCTTCAAGACGATCGCGGAAACCGTGGAATCGTCGGCATCGGTCGACGTGAATCCGCTGGCGCTGGACATCCTCACGCCGGACGACTTCGAGATGCCGCTCGGCGGCCTCAACATCCGCTGGCCGGATCCGCCGCTCGACCAGGAAATGCGCCTGCATCGCTATGCGGTGAAGGCCGCGCAGGCATTCGCGCGCGCAAACCGCATCGACCGCGTGGTGATCGATTCGCCGAACGCGCGCCTGGGCATCGTCACCACCGGCAAGAGCTATCTCGACGTGCTGCAGGCCCTGGAATACCTCGGCCTCGATGCGCGCGCCTGCGCCGACCTCGGCATCCGCGTCTACAAGGTCGGCATGACCTGGCCGCTGGAACCGATGGGCATCCGCGCCTTCGCGCGCGGCCTGCAGGACATCCTCGTCGTCGAGGAGAAACTCAGCTTCATCGAAAGCCAGATGAAGGAGCTGTTCTACAACTTCGACGGCGACCGTCCTTCGATCGTCGGCAAGTTCGACGAGAGCGGCGACTGGATCCTGCCCTCGACCGGCGAACTGACGCCGGCACGCATCGCGATGGTCATCGCGCGCCGCATCCAGAAGTTCCACGACAGCGAACAGATCCGCGACGTGCTGGCGTGGATCGAGCAGAAGGAAGGCGAGCTCGCCCTGCCCCGCGCCAGCTTCCCGCGCGTGCCGCATTACTGCAGCGGCTGCCCGCACAACACCTCGACCAAGGTGCCGGAAGGGTCGCGCGCGCTCGGCGGCATCGGCTGCCACTACATGGTCACGTGGATGGACCGCAGCACCGACACCTTCACCCATATGGGCGGCGAAGGCGTCACGTGGTGCGGGCAGTCGGCATTCACCGAGACCGAGCACGTCTTCCAGAATCTCGGCGATGGCACCTACTTCCACTCCGGCTCGCTGGCGATCCGCCAGTCGATCGCCGCCGGCGTGAACATCACCTACAAGATCCTCTACAACGACGCGGTCGCGATGACCGGCGGCCAGCCGGTCGACGGCACGCTGACCGTGCCGCAGATCGCGCAGCAGATGCGCGCCGAGGGCGTATACACGATCTACGTCGTCAGCGACGACATCACCAAGTGGACGCGCCAGCGCCACCTGTTCCCGTCGGACATCGAGTACTACGACCGCCGCGACCTGGACGAAGTGCAGAAGAAGCTGCGCAAGGCCAAGGGCGTGAGCGTGATGATCTACGACCAGACCTGCGCGACCGAGAAACGCCGCCGCCGCAAGCGCGGCAAGCTGCCGGATCCGCAGAAGCGCGTGGCGATCAACTCGCTGGTCTGCGAAGGCTGCGGCGACTGCGGCGTGAAGAGCTTCTGCGTGTCGGTGCTGCCGAAGGAAACCGAATTCGGCCGCAAACGCGAGATCGACCAGAGCAACTGCAACAAGGACTACAGCTGCGTCGAAGGCTTCTGCCCTAGCTTCGTCACCGTGCACGGCGGCCAGCTGAAGAAGGGCAAGAAGGCCAACGCAGCGGACCGACTGAACGACCTGCCGATGCCGAGCTTCGCCAGCGGCCTCGACAAGCCCTGGAACATCCTCATCACCGGCGTCGGCGGCACCGGCGTGGTGACGATCGGCGCGCTGCTCGGCATGGCCGGCCATCTCGAAGGCAAGGGCGCGACCGTGCTCGACCAGACCGGCCTGGCACAGAAGGGCGGCGCGGTCACCACGCACATCCGCATCGCGAAGGCGCCTGACGACATCCACGCCGTGCGCATCGCCGCCGGGGAGGCCGACCTGGTGCTCGGCTGCGACATGGTCGTCGTCAACGATTACTGGGCGCTGTCGAAGATCCGCGAAGGCCGCAGTCGCGTCGTGCTCAACAGCTACGAAGCGATGCCCGGCACCTTCACCACACGTCCGGACATGCAGTTCCCGGCGGCCGACATCGTGTCCGCCGTGCGCACCGCGCTGGGCGGCAAGGACCCGGACCTCGTCGACGCCACCCAGCTCGCCACCGCGCTGATGGGTGACGCGATCGCGGCGAATCTCTTCATGCTCGGCTATGCCTGGCAGCAGGGCCTGGTGCCGATCTCGTTCGACGCGATCATGCGCGCGGTCGAGCTCAACGGCGCCGCCGTGCAGATGAACAAGACCGCGTTCGCCTGGGGCCGCCTCGCCGCGATCGACCTGCCGGCCGTGGTCGAGGCCGCTGGCGTCGTGCGCAACGCGCCGACCGCCGCCGAAGCCACGCCGCATGCGCTGCCGCTGCTCGCGCCCACCGCGTCGGAAGGCCATGAATCGGGCCTGATGCCGCAGAACGCCGACCTGCGCAGCGCCGACGAACTGCGTCATGTGCCGGCCAACGGCAGCGGCGACATCTTCCAGCCGCTCGATGATGCACGCCTGTCGCGTTCACTCGACGAGATCATCGCCCGCCGCGTCGCATTCCTCACCGATTACCAGGATGCGGCGTACGCGAAGCGCTACGCCGACCTCGTCGGCAAGGTGCGCAGCGCCGAGCAGGCGAAGGTGCCGGGCTCGACCGACCTGTCCGAAGCGGTCGCGCGCTACGCCTTCAAGCTGATGGCGTACAAGGACGAGTACGAAGTCGCGCGCCTGTACACCAGCGGCGAGTTCAGGCGCCGGATCGAGCAGCAGTTCGAAGGCGACTTCAAGGTCCACTTCCACCTTGCGCCGCCGCTGCTGGCGAAGAAGAACGCGCAGGGTCAGCTGATGAAGCGCGAATACGGCCCGTGGGTGTTCACCGCGTTCAGGTTCCTGGCGAAGCTGCGCGGCCTGCGCGGCGGCACCTTCGACATCTTCGGCTACACCGAGGAGCGGAAGATGGAGCGCAAGCTGATCGCCGACTACTTCGCCACCGTCGATACGCTGCTCGGCAAGCTCGGCAGCGACAACCTCGCGCTCGCCGCCGAGATCGCCGCGATTCCCGAACATATCCGCGGCTACGGCCACGTCAAGGAAGCGCACCTGCACAAGGCCAAGGCGCGCGAGGCGGAGCTGCTGAAGAAGTACGCCGGCTGATCCTCGATCCACCAGAGCTGAAAGCGAAGGCCCCGGTCATGCCGGGGCCTTCGCGTTTCCGCAGACAGCGTTCGATGCTCAGCTGCGATAGAACCGATCCAGCGCCTGCTCGGCTTCGCCACGCTCGTGCTGGCTGGCCATCGCGCGGGTGGCGGCGCGGTAGCGTTCGATCAGCGCGGGATCGTTCGGCATGACACGCGCCAGCGCTTCGAGCACCTCGCCGCGCTCGAAATCGCTCGCCATCTTCGCGACGCTGTCGATCACGGCACCACTGCGCGCGGCATCGGGCGCACCCGCGCCGATGAGGGCGATCAGCGCCTCGCGGCGTTCGAAATCGCTGGCCATCGCGTCGACGGCGGCGAAGTAATCGGCGTCGGAACGCATCGCGGTCGATTTCACCGCCGACACGAGCACCGCACGCGCCTCGAAGTCGCTGGCCATGCCGTGCATCGAGCCCAGCGCCAGCGCGACAGCAGCCGTACGCGGCTGGCCGTGTTCGATCAATGCCTGCAGCGCGCGGCGACGCTCGAAGTCGCTGCCGGAGCCGATCAGGGCAGTACGCCACGCCGCGGCGTTGTCGCCATCGACCGGAAGTTTCTCCGCAGCGGCGCTGAGCCACTCGGCGCGCTCGAAGTCCGAGGCGATGCCGTTCGCTGCCGCCAGCAGGGCAGCCTGGTTGGCCGGCGCGATCCGCGCCTGGTCCAGGAGGGCGAGCATGGCCCGACGCTTCTCGTGATCCGAGTCGATCTTCGTCGCGACCGCAATGACGGCGGCCATGTCCGCATCGCCCAGGGCAACCGCGCCGGAGAGCTTCGCGAGGTACGTCGCGCGGCCGTAGTCGGTGCGGATCAGCGCGATTTCGCCCAGCACGCGCGGCACGCCGCCGTTCGCGAGCAGGCGCTGGATGCGCGCCTCGGCATCGATGCCGGTCAGGCGATGGATCTCGGGGATGGCGGTCGCCAGCCACGCTTTCGCGTCGGCATCGAAGGCATGCGCGGCGCCGTTCACGCGATAGTCGCGCTTCAGGCCGTTCGCGGCGGGAGCGACGGTCAGCTCACGCGTGATGTCGCCACGACGCTGCAGCAGCGTGAAGCTCGCATCCGGCGCCATGCGCGCGATGTCGTCTTCGCGCGCGGTGAAGTCGACATCGCCGTCCATCCGCAGCCGGAAGCGCTCGCCGGCTTCCGGCAGGTCCGATCGCACCGTGTAGGTGTCGCCGTCGCGACGTATGGTGACCGACAGGTCGTGGTTGCCGAAAGCGGGCAACGGGCCGGGCCGGGCGATGACCAGCACGCCGGGCAGCGCGATCAATGCGAGCAGGGCGAGGCCTGCGGCGGTCCAGCGCCAGCGCGCCGGGATCGATGACATCTTCATGTGCGGGGTCTCCAGGAGGTCCTTGACGCGCGACACGATGCCGGCGTCGTGTTCGGCCATCGCCAACGCCCATCCGGCGCTGCGTGGTGCGTGTGTCGATGCGGCAGCGCGGGCGAGGCATTCCGCCAGGCACTCGGCAAGCGGACGACCGCCACCGCTGCGTTCGGCAGCGGCGCGATCGCATAGGGTTTCGGCCAGCGATTCGAGGCGGCGCATCGCCAGCCACGCCAGCGGGTGGAAGAACAGCGGCACACAGGCCAGGCGCTGCAGCGGACGCCACAACGGATCGCGCCTGCGCAGGTGCGCCAGTTCGTGCGCGAGCATCGCGCGCCGCTGGCGCGCATCCAGCCCCTCCACCCAGGGCGGCAGCAGGATCGCGCCGGGCAGGACCAGTGGGCTCGCCAGCCCCGGCAGGATACACATCACCGGTTCGCGCACGGTCATCTCGCGGGCCAGCGTGCGCAGCGCGTCGTGCATCTCCGCGCCGGGCGTCTCGCCTTCGTGCACCAGGCGCTCGCGCAGGCGCAGCACGCCGCGCGATTGCCGGAGGACACGAAGCGAGAAGATCGCGGCGCCCAGGGCCCACAACAGCAGCAAGGCCACGATCAGCGCATCCGGCACGCGGACCGCGAACGGCGCTGCAGCGACGGGCATGGGCGCGGCTTCGGTCGTGGCGCGCAACGCAGGCAACGCCTGAGGGACTTCGACATTCGCCGGCGCGGGCACGACAGGCCGTTCGATCGATGCGGCCGAAGGCAGGGTTTGGGATGCGCGTACGGCCGCGATCGTCTCCTGCCTCTGCGCTGCGGTGATCTCCGGTGTCGCGCGCGGCACGGCCTCGACCGTCACCGATACGAAGGCCCCGAACAACGCCACGCGCCAGGCCCATTCCGCCCAGGTGGGCTCCTTGAGCCAGCCCAGGCGTTCGATCGCCCAGACCGCCAGCAGCAGCACGGTGGCATGGACGAGGAAGGTCAGGCCGAGCCCCGCGATCGTCGCGAGCGCGTCGCCGGATCCGGACCAGACGGAGGAGATGAGATTCATGGCTCGCGCCTCCCTGCCTCGTCGCGCTCGAGCAGCGCGCGGACCTGCTCCAGATCGCCGCCGGCGACCTCGCGCTCGCTGACCAGATGGGCCAGCAGCGCCTTGGGATCGCCGCGAAACACCTGCGCGATCAGGCTGGAGACCATGCTGCGCCGGACCTGGTCCTCGCTGATGCAGGGTCGGTAAACCAGCATGCGGCCGTCGCGCCGTGACGCCACCACGCCGCGCTTCTCCAGCCGCGTCAGCAGCGTCGCCACCGTGGTATGGGCCAGGTCGCGGTCCGCCAGCGCCGTCGTGACGTCCGCCACGCTCAGCTCCCCCGCCCGCCACAGCACCCGCATCAGGTCCAGCTGCAGGTCACTCAATACGATGTCTTCGGCCATGCCGGCACCTCTTCTACATCTGTCGTACTACAGTTGTAGAGCTTGGTGGCCACGGCGTCAACCGGGCCGGAAGTCATGTCGAACTGGAAGCCGGAAAGTGGCCCGCCCCCAAGCGCGCAGTCCGTGGAAGGTAGACTATCGCCAATAGATCAATGTTTCGAAGCTCGTGTCTGGGTTGCACTCCAGCAGATCGTGGCGTTCTGGCGCATAGATTTCATAGCAAGGCCGCGAGCAAAGGAAAATGCGGCCTGTTGCGGAATGCATGGCTAGTCACGTCCGCAGAGAGCGGTCGTCTTCACCGATTAAACATAATTGAAATAAATTAAATCAAGCACCTGATGATCCCAGGCAACACTCGTCCACTTTTTATAGAACGTTGGCAGGAAGCTAATGCTTAATAAATTATCGATTCTCTTACTATTCTCAATACTGTGTGCAGCAGGGAACGCTTTTGCCCAGACATGCAAAGTCTATGATGACTATATTGCGATGCATTACACCGGCGGATGCGTAAATGGAATCGCCAATGGATACGGGACAGCGAAAGGCAATAACGATTACGTCGGCAATTTTCAGAACGGGCTTCCTCACGGGAATGGAACGTATATATGGACGAAGCGCTTGATTTTTGGCGCTGGGCGGGGAAGAAAAGGCGACCGTTTCGAGGGAATATTTTACGAGGGGCAGCCCAAAGAAGGGGTCTATACTTTTTCTAATGGCGACCGTTATGAAGGAACCTTCAATATTCGACCGAGCGGGCGACTCAATCTAAGCGAAAATATTTTCGGAGAAGTTCGTAATCGAATGCAGATAGGGAGGTTTACCCCCGCAACTACTAGCCAAAACAAAGGGAAAGATTATTATTTTGGAGAGTTTAATCCGCCAAACGCTTCGGTACAGCGTCAGGTCGTAGCCCTTAGCGGTTTTTGGGAGGTTGGCGGCACGGAGGGCTCTGACTACTACAATAGATTTTCTTTGCGGACTGTAGGCGCACGAAATGAGAACGGAGCATATATTGTTCGTGGCTATTTTGAGAACGATGTGTTGAAGCGGGAATGCAAGAACAAGATCGCCTGCACAGCGCATGAGTGGCTTCCCGACGAAAGGACTGGCTGCACCGTACGGAACTACCATGCGTATTCGATACTAGCTGCGCCACAACCGTTGCAGAACGTTACTTGGTCTGGGGCATGTAAGGATGGAAAAGCTGAAGGGCAAGGTGTAGTCCAGTTCTACTGGGACGGAGAGCCCACCGAAAAATTCGATGGAATCCTTTCCGGTGGAATAATTCAACAAGGCAAGTTTTACTTCAAGAACGGTACAGTCATCAGGGAAGGGCGCTTCGTCAACGATTTCTTGCATGGCCCAGGAACCATTACGCTGGAGAACGGAGAAGTCATTTCTGCTACGTTTGTGTATGGATCACGTGAAGGGTTCGTAACAAAAGTCGACCGCTCCGGAAAAATAGTAGAAAGCGGAATCTACAAAAACGGCAAGTTCATTTTGTCGTGCCCAAGCCCTACCGCTTGCAGCAAACTTCTTGCGCAACAGCGCGCAAGTGAAAGTCAACGTAATCACAATGACCCGCCCGCAACAAGAGGCGGCAGTTCAAGCACGCAGCGGATTTTCAATTGTTCATTCTTGTGTAGAGGCTCGCTGTTTGCGACAGGGGGACGTCACTCAATCACCGTGACCGCCCCAGACGAAAGCAGCGCCCGTGACTCCGCTAAAGGCGAAGCTGAAAAGATTTGTAAGGCCGAGGGGCGACAACGCGACGGTGCTTGGTGGGCGGATATGTCTATTTGTGATCAAAAATAGCCACTAGCATGATCACGTTTCGGATCACGACGAAGTGTCGTTACTAGCTACGAGTCAAAGCTTTTGGATGTCAATTTCAATACTCAGATAGTGAAACTCCCGTGCTGATTTCGTATCCTGCAGGATAGGCATTGACGTCATAAAACCGCTCTCCCGAGTCCAAGCGTAAATCATTGATCCGCTAGGAAATCGGAAAATCATCGCTTGGATTTGGCTTTCACCAAGTCCAAGGCGGCAGAGAAAGAGAGAGAGAATTTGGCGAAAAATTGGCCAAAACGCGCGATGTGCCACCCGCGCCAAGTCCAAAGGAAATTCGCGGAAATCCTGAAAAATAAGGGGTTTCGCAATGCCACCGAGAGCGGTTTGTTTCGGTGTGATGGCCCACCAGGATTCGAACCTGGGACCAAGGGATTATGAGCCCCCTGCTCTTTGGACCGTGCCGCACAAAAATCCCGAATTTTGCCGGGCTTCCCGGAACCATCGGACTAATCCGGACAACCCTAGACTGCTTAGTGGTGGGCCCACCAGGATTCGAACCTGGAACCAAGGGATTATGAGTCCCCTGCTCTGACCGTTGAGCTATAGGCCCGTCGTGCGGGGACCATTCTAGCCCAACGAAAAAGCCCGCGAGATGCGGGCTTTTCCGGGGCGGGCTTCGCGAGGATCAGTCGATGTCGAGGAAGCTGCGCAGTTGCTCGGAACGGCTGGGATGACGCAGCTTGCGCAGGGCCTTGGCTTCGATCTGGCGGATGCGCTCGCGGGTGACGTCGAACTGCTTGCCGACTTCCTCCAGCGTGTGGTCCGTGTTCATGTCGATGCCGAAGCGCATGCGCAGCACCTTGGCTTCCCTCGGGGTGAGGCCGGCCAGCACGTCGCGCACGGTTTCCTGCAGGTTGATGTTGGTGGTGTTCTCGATCGGGGACTCGACGTTGGTGTCCTCGATGAAGTCGCCGAGGTGGCTGTCCTCGTCGTCGCCGATCGGCGTTTCCATCGAGATCGGTTCCTTGGCGATCTTCAGGACCTTCCGGATCTTGTCCTCCGGCATGTCCATTTCCTTCGCCAGCTCTTCCGGCGTCGCTTCGCGGCCGTACTGCTGCAGCATCTGGCGCGAAATGCGGTTGAGCTTGTTGATCGTTTCGATCATGTGCACCGGGATGCGGATGGTGCGCGCCTGGTCGGCGATCGAGCGGGTGATGGCCTGGCGGATCCACCACGTGGCATAGGTCGAGAACTTGTAGCCGCGGCGATATTCGAACTTGTCGACCGCCTTCATCAGGCCAATGTTGCCTTCCTGGATGAGGTCGAGGAACTGCAGGCCGCGGTTGGTGTACTTCTTGGCGATCGAGATCACGAGGCGCAGGTTGGCCTCGACCATCTCCTTCTTCGCCTTGCGCGCCTTGGCTTCGCCATAGGCCATCGCGCGGCTGATTTCCTTGATGTCGACCAGTTCGAGGAACAGCGCCTGTTCGATGGCGATCGTGGCTTCCTGCTCGGCAATGATCTGGTCCTTCACGTCGCGCAGGCCCGACGACCACTTCTGCTTGCGCTTGAGCATCTCGTCGACCCAGCCCAGGTTGGTCTGGTTGCCTTCCCACGCGCGGATGAAGTCCTTGCGCGGCATCTTGGCGATGCGGGTGGACAGGTCGAGGATGCGGCGCTCGTGCTCCTTGATCTGGCCGAGCACTTCGCGCAGCTTGCGCACGAGGGTGTCGGTCAGCGGCAGCGGCAGCTTGAGGGTCATGAACTGCTCGGCCATCTCCTCGCGAAGCTTGGCCACGGCCTTGTTGCCGGCACCCTGCTTGGCATAGCCCTTCTGGAACTTGAGGTAGCTGGCGGCGAGCTGCTCCATCCGACGCGCGACTTCGGCAGGATCCGGACCGGTCGGACCGGCGTCGTCGCCACCGGCGGCATCGTCTTCGTCCTCGTCGATCTCGGCCTCGCCCTCGGGCAGGTCGGCGACGGGAATCTCCTCGGCCGGCTCCTCGACGTCGTTGAAGCCGGAAACGATGTCGGCCAGGCGCTTCTTGCCGGCCTTGTGCAGGTCGTACTCTTCGAGCAGCAGCTGGACCGACCACGGGAAGCTGGCCAGCGCCGACATCATCTGGGTCAGGCCTTCCTCGATCCGCTTGGCGATGGCGATTTCGCCTTCGCGCGTCAGCAGTTCGACCGTACCCATCTCGCGCATGTACATGCGCACCGGGTCGGTGGTGCGGCCGCCCTCGCCGTCGAGCGCGGTCAAGGTGGCGGCGGCCTCTTCGGCGGCGGTATCGTCGACTTCGCGACCACCGGTCGCGCCGTCGGCGAGCAGCAGGGTGTCGACATCGGGCGCAACCTCGTGCACCTCGATGCCCATGCCGTTGATCATGCCGATGATGTCTTCGATCTGCTCGGGATCGACCAGATCGTCCGGCAGATGGTCGTTGACTTCGGCGTAGGTCAGGTAGCCCTGCTCCAGACCCTTGCTGATCAGTTGCTTGATGTCGGACTGCGGAGCCGGACGTTCGTTGGCCATGGGGCGCCACCGTGGGAAAGTGAACCCGTAATTATAACAGCCCCGGGAGGGAAACTGGGCGCCGGAACGGGCAGGAACGGCGCGGGAGGCGTGCGGGCTGTGCCGCGGGACCTGAAGTGAAGAGACGTGCCTCCAGGACGAAAGGAGGCATCCGGCGCACGATGTGGTGCGCGGACCGGGGCATTGCAAGGGTCCAGTGGGCGTCGGACCGGGCCGGCGCGCGAAAGTTCAGGCACGAAGCAGGAAGGTCACCGGGCCGTCGTTGAGGAGGGATACCTTCATGTCGGCACCGAAACGGCCCGTTTCCACGGGCGATCGATGCTGTTGCCTGCAATAGTCCACCAATTGAGCGAAGATTCTCTCGGCTTCCGCCGGTGGCGCGGCGGTGCTGAAGCTCGGCCGCAGGCCAGACCGGGTGTCGGCGGCGAGGGTGAACTGACTGACCAGGAGCAGGCCGCCGCCGGTGTCGGCCAAGGACAGGTTCATCTTGCCGGCCTCGTCGGAAAACACCCGGTAGCGCAGCAGGCGGTCGCCCAGCTTCGCGACCTGGGCCGCGCCGTCGCCAGGTTCGACGCCGACCAGGGCGAGCAGACCGGGGCCGATGGCGCCGACGGTCTCACCTTCGACGACGACGCTGGCGTGGGTGACGCGCTGGATGAGGGCGAGCATGCGGGCGACCGGGCGGAATGCGGGGAGGATGGGGCAGGCGGCATCGTACACAGGCGCGACCGGGCACCGCATGCATGGCTTCCAGGCCACGGGGCGTCGGCAACCATCGCTTAGACTTCAGGGATGACCGAAACACTCGCCCGCCTGCTGGCCTTCCTCGTCGGCGCCGTCGCCCGCCTGCCCTGGGCGTGGCTGCGCGCGGGAGCGGACGGCATCGCGGGCGTGATGCGCCGGCGCGGCACGCGCGAGAGCCGGGTGGCGCTGCGCAACCTCGAACTGGCGTATCCCGGATTGGCTGCGACCGATCGCGACGCGCTGCATCGGGCGATCCTGCGCACCACCGCGCGGCAGACGCTCGAAACGCTGCGCCTGTGGACCCGGCCGCATGCCGAGAACCTGGGCATGATCCGCGAATCGCACGGCGTCGAGCTGTTCGACGCCGCCATCGCCGCCGGTCGCGGCGTGATCGTGGCTGCGCCGCACTACGGCAACTGGGAGCTGTTGAACCAGTGGCTGGCCGCGCACACCGAGCTGGCGATCCTCTACCGCGCGCCGGAGTCGGCGCTGGGAGAAGCCTTCCTGCGCCACGTACGCGCCGACGGCGCGGAACGCGTCGTGCAGATCCGCGCCGAGGCCGCCGGCATCCGCCAGCTGTTCAAGCGCCTGCGCGACGGCGGCGTGGTCGGCATCCTGCCGGACCAGCAGCCGAAGAAGGGCGACGGCGAGTTCGCGCCGTTCTTCGGGCGGCCGGCCTACACCATGACCCTGCTGCCACGCCTGGCCGAACGCAGCGGCGCGGCGGTGCTGTTCGCCTACTGCGAGCGCATCGGCGACCGCAGCTTCGCGCTGCGCATCGAACCGGCGCCGGCGGACATCGCCTCCGCCGACACCGTCGTCGCGACCACGGCGCTGAATGCAGCGGTGGAACGCATCGCCCGCCGTGATCCGGCGCAGTACCAGTGGACCTACAAGCGCTACACGCTGCAGCCGTCGATGAACCCGGTCGACAATCCCTATCGCGATCTCGAACGCCGACGCCATCCCGCCCAGGGCACGCCATGACGACCAACGACCCCGCCGCAGACCCCGCCGCCGACCCTGCCGACGCCTCCGTCGGCGCTCCCGATGCCATCGATGCGACGGATGCGCGCAGCGCGCCGGCGCCGGCCATGGACACCCCGCTGCCGCTGCGCGAATGGCGGCCACTGCCGGCGCGCGCCTACCGCGTCTTCCTGATCGTGTCGCTGATCGTCGCGGTGCCGCCGGCCATCGCCGCCACCGTGGTGCTCCATCGCACGGCCGATTCGCTGCTGTGGCTGCAGATCGCTGCGGTCTGGACGCTCGCGCTGTCGCTCGCGGCGTGGGTCGCGCGGCGACGCTTCCGCTACACGTTCTGGCTGCTCGACGACGCCGGTTTCGCGGTGCGCCGCGGGCGGATGTGGCAGTGGGAAACCCGCGTGCCGACTTCGCGCGTGCAGCACCTGGACCTCAAGCGCGGGCCGATCGAGCGTGCCCACGGCCTGGCCTCGCTGGTGCTGCACACCGCCGGCACCCGGCTGAGCGCGGTGAGCATCTCCGGCATGGAGGACGCGGACGCCGAGGCCCTGCGCGACCATTTCAGCCGACAGATCGACCGGCAGGACGACGATGACCACGCCTGAGCCCTCGGCACTGCCCGCCGGCATGGACGCGGCTGCGCCGGAGCGCCGGCTGCATCCGATGTCCTGGCTCTTCGTGCTGATCCAGCAGCTGCGGCAATTCATCCTGCCGCTGATCGTGCTGTTCGTGATGGGACGCGGCGACCGCAACGATCTCTGGGGGCTGGTCGCGATCTGCGTGCTGGCGGTGATCTCGATCTGGCAGTACTACACCTATCGCTTCCGCATCGGCATCGACAGCCTGCAGATCCGCAGCGGCCTGCTGGAACGCAGCCTGCGCGAGATCCCGTTCGCGCGCATCCAGAACGTCGCGCTTCGCCAGACCCTGCTGCACCGGATCTTCGGCGTGGCCGAGGTGCGCCTCGAATCGGCGGGCGGCATCAAGCCGGAAGCGGAGATGCGCGTGCTGACGCTGGCCGATGCGCTGGCGCTGGAAGCGCTGGTGCGACGACGTCGCGGCGAAGCGCGCACGGGTCCAGCCGCACCCGGTGCTGAGACGCACGACGACGGCGAGGTGCTGCTGCGCCTCGGCGCGGGCGACATCATCCGCGCGGGCCTGATCTCCAATCGCGGCATGGTCGTCGTGGGCGGCGCGTTCGCAGCGCTCGCGCAGCTCAGCCGCGACCTGTTCTCCCAGATCATCGAATCCTGGGTGCGCGGCCTGTTCGGCGTGGTCGAGGATTACGGCCGGGGGCACGAGACCGCCGCCGTCCTCGTCCTGATCGTGCTGTTCCTGGTGGTGGTGCGGCTGTTCTCGATCGCCCTGGCCTTCCTGCAGTACCACGGCTTCCGCCTCGAAGAGCACGGCCGCCGGCTGACCCTGGAACGCGGCCTGCTCAGCCGCGCGCGCACCAGCACGCCGCGTCGGCGCATCCAGTCCTGGACGCTGCGCGAAGGCATGCTGCACCGGCTGTTCGGGCAGCGCTCGCTCGAAGTCTCGACGGCGGTGCTGGAGAACGGTTCCGACGGCCAGCCGCGTTCGCTGCGCGAGATCGCGCCGGTCGCGACGCCCGAACGCTGCGACGCGCTGATCCGCCACCTCGCGCCGCAGGTGCAGTGGCCACCGGCGCAGTGGCAGCCGCTGCATCGCAGCACCTTCTGGCGTCTGGCCGTGCCGCAATGGCTGCTGACCCTGGCCATCGCGGTGCCGGTGTCGCTGAACTTCGGTCCCTGGGGCGCGGCCCTCGTCTGCCTGTGGCTGCCCTGGGCCGGCTACATCGCCTGGCAGCACGCGCGCCACGCCGGCTACTCGGTCGATGCGCGGATGGCGGCGGTGCGCGGCGGCTGGTGGACGCGCACCTGGCGGTTCGCCGAGATCGGCAAGCTGCAGGCGATCCGTTTCTCGCAATCCCCGCTGGACCGCACGCTCGGCACCGCGACCCTGCTGCTGGACACCGCCGGCGGCAACGCGATCGGCGACCCGCTGCGCCTGCGTTTCATCCCGGTCGACGAGGCTCGCGCGCTCGATGCCCGCCTGGCCGGCGAGATCGCACGTTCGACGATGCGATGGTAGGTCGCGCGAGAGCGCGACCTACAGTCCCCAATAGCCCAGCTTCGCGCGGATCTGCAGGGCGTTGTAGCGGCCCTTGATCGGTTTGCGCGCCAGCCGGCCGAGGCGGCCGGCGAGCAGGTCCTCGGTCGCGGCGATCACGCGCTCAGACGCGCAGCCGTCTCGATACGGGTGGATGGCGTCGGCGTAGTCGGCGAGCGCCGCGCGCAGCGCGGGACCCGGCGAGAAGGCTTCGGCCAGCATCGCAGGCAACACGGCCGGATCGTCGAAGTCGATCATGTGCGCCTTCGGCGCGCGGTTGCGGAAGGTCACCACAGGTTTGTGCTGGACGACGAACTCGGACACCACCGACGTGGTGTCGGCGACCAGCACGTCGGCGGCGCGCTGCGCGGCCATCAGCTGCTCGGTCTCGACGAAGAAGGCATTGGCGCCTGCCAACGCGCGATAGCGCTCGAACAGCTCCGGCGCGCACTTCGGATGCAGGGTCAGCAGCCAGTAGCGGTCGCCGCGCGCGATTTCGGCGGCGATCGCGTCGAGCAGGTGCGGCGCGGCACTGAGGCGCTCGGTGAAGGTGGAGGCGAACAGCACCACGGGACGATCGCGAGCCGGCGCGCGCAGCGCGGCAGCAGCGCCGTGGTCGTCGCGGAACAGCGGATCGAGCTTCGGCCAACCGGTCTCGACCACGGCGAAATGGCGGTGGCGCTGGGCCAGTTCGCGGAACGGCAGGGTGGTCGCCGGGCCCTGCGTGCAGTACAGGTCGAACAGGCCGCGCACGCGGAAGTGACCGCGCGCCTCGTCGCGCTTCTCGACATTGAATCCGTGGAACACCTGGACCTTGGCGCCGGAGACGAAAGTCGGCACCCAGTTCGCCGCCGAGAACACCGCGCGCGGCTTCAGCGCCACCGCGTCGCGCAGGCCGATCATGCGCACCGGCGCGGCGAGACGGGCGCCGGCGGCGCCATCCTCGAACCACGCGTGCACGCCGTGCCCCGCCGCTTGCAGCGCATCCGCCAACGGCTGCAGGATGGGCAGCGCGTAACGCTCGGTCGCGAACAACAGGTATTCCGCCATCAATACGTCCTTCACCTCGCCAACGCCTTCGGGGGCACCGTCCACCGCCTCCCCCCGGGGCGCAGTGCCGATTTCGGCCTGTATTATCACGTTCAACGAGGCCGACCGCATCGGCGACTGCCTCGCGTCGCTGGCCTTCTGCGACGAGATCGTGGTGGTCGATTCAGGCTCGACCGACGCCACCCGCGAGATCGCGGCGACGGCCGGGGCGCGGGTGCTGGAGCGGGCGTTCACCGGGTTCCGCAGCCAGAAGCAGTTCGCGGTGGACCAGGCGCGCCACGACTGGGTGCTGTGCCTGGACGCCGACGAGCGTGTCTCGCCCGAGCTGCGCGCCAGCCTCCTCGCTGCCCGGGATGCCGGTTTCGCCGATGCCGCCGGCTACCGCTTCGCCCGCCTGAGCGAGTATTTCGGCCGCTTCCTGCGCCGCGGCAACGCCTATCCCGACCGCGTCCTGCGGCTGTTCGACCGCCGGCGCGGCGGCTGGCGCGGTGATCGCGAGATCCACGAAGCGGCCAGCGTCGACGGCCCGGTGAAGACCCTGCCGGGCGACCTGATCCACTACCCCTACCGCTCGCTGATGCAGCAGCTGCAGAAGACCGAGCGTTATGCGCGGATGATGGCCGAGCACGAATTCGCGCGCGGCAAGCGCGCCTCGCTGGGCAAGCTGGTGCTGTCGCCAGCCTGGCGCTTCTGGCGCGGCTACGTCTTCAGGCTGGGCTTTCTCGAAGGCTGGCACGGCCTGGTCTACGCCTATGTGCGGGCCAATTACGTGCGCCAGAAAACGATCATGCTCTGGATGCTGGAACGCGGCCAGAAGGTGGAGTGAGCATGATGGCCGACGGCCTCGACCGCCTGCGCTTCGACAACCGCTTCCTCGCCGAACTGCCCGGGGACCCCGACACCGGTCCGCGCCGGCGCGAGGTGCGTGGCGCGCTGTGGTCGCGGGTTGCACCGACGCCGGTCGCCGCGCCGCGCGTGCTGGCGGTGTCGGCGGAGATGCTCGCGGACCTGGGCCTGGACGCGACCGACGCCGCCTCGCCCCGCTTCGCCGAGGTGTTCGGCGGCAATGCCCTGCTGCCGGGCATGGATCCGTTCGCGACCAACTATGGCGGCCACCAGTTCGGCCACTGGGCCGGGCAGCTGGGCGACGGCCGCGCGATCTCGCTGGGCGAAGCCGTGACCACGACCGGCGAACGCCGGGAACTGCAGCTCAAGGGCGCGGGACCGACGCCATATTCGCGCACGGCCGACGGCCGCGCGGTGCTGCGCTCGTCGATCCGCGAATTCCTGTGCAGCGAGGCGATGCACCACCTCGGCGTGCCGACCACGCGCGCGCTGTCGCTGGTCGCGACCGGCGACGAAGTGATCCGCGACATGTTCTACGACGGCCGCCCGCAGGCCGAACCCGGCGCGGTGGTCTGCCGGGTCGCGCCCTCGTTCCTGCGCTTCGGCCACTTCGAACTGCCGGCCGCGCGCGGCGAACACGACCTGCTGCGGCGACTGGTCGACTTCACGATCGCCCGCGATTTCCCGCATCTCCGTGGCGAAGGCGAAAACCTCCATGCCGACTGGTTCCACGAGATCTGCACGCGCACCGCGCGGCTGATGGCCGAGTGGATGCGCGTGGGTTTCGTCCATGGCGTGATGAACACCGACAACCTGTCGATCCTCGGCCTGACCATCGACTACGGCCCCTACGGCTGGATCGACGCCTACGACCCGGACTGGACACCGAACACCACCGATGCCGGCGGAAAGCGCTACCGCTTCGGCTGGCAGCCGGCGATCGCGCGCTGGAACCTGATGCGCCTGGCGCAGGCGCTGGCGCCGCTGTTCGGCGCGGTCGAGCCGCTGCAGGCCGGCATCGACGCCTTCGGCACCGCCTACACCGCCGCCGAGCGCGACAACACAGCGCGCAAGCTCGGCCTGGCCGAGTGCCGCGACGAGGATGTCGCACTGATCCGCGACCTGCATGCGCTGATGCACGCGGCCGAGATCGACATGACCCTGTGGTTCCGTGGCCTCATGGACCTGAACCTCGACGCGCCCGCGCCCGCCGAGGACAGCTTCTACGACCCGGCCCTGCGCGCGACGCATGCCGAAGCCATCGACGCCTGGCTGCGCCGCTACACCGATCGCCTGCGCGACGACCCGTTGCCGGCAGACCTGCGCCGGGAACGGATGCGCCTGGCCAATCCGAGGTTCATCCTGCGCAACTACCTCGCCCAGCAGGCCATCGACCGCGCCGAAGCCGGCGATCCGGGTGGGGTGACCGAACTGCTGGACGTGATGCGCCGTCCGTACGATGACCAACCCGGCCGCGAAGCCTTCGCCGCACGGCGCCCGGACTGGGCCCGGAACCGCGCCGGCTGCTCGATGCTGTCCTGCAGCTCCTGAGGCGCGCACGCCCACAGCCCGATCCACCGCACCATGCGCCGACGCATGCGCGACGGCCGTCTCTATTCGGCGCTGCACGGGGATCGTGTGTGCGGGCTTTGGCGGCTACGATAACGGGCTGCGTCGCCCCGGCGCCCCGCGCCGCGCCCCGTCCACTCCCGAAGGTGTTCCTCGATGGCCCGTATCCTCGTCACCGGCGGCGCCGGCTTCCTCGGCTCGCACCTGTGCGACCGCCTGCTCGACGATGGCCACGACGTCCTCTGCGTCGACAACTTCTTCACCGGCAGCAAGCGCAACATCGCGCACCGGATCGGGCATCCCTACTTCGAGCTGATGCGCCACGATGTGACCTTCCCGCTGTACGTCGAAGTCGACCAGATCTACAACCTCGCCTGCCCGGCATCCCCGGTGCACTACCAGCACGACCCGGTGCAGACGACGAAGACCAGCGTGCACGGCGCGATCAACATGCTCGGCCTGGCCAAGCGCCTGAAGGCGCGCATCCTGCAGGCCTCCACCAGCGAGGTCTACGGCGACCCCGAAGTGCACCCGCAGCCCGAAGGCTACTGGGGCCGGGTAAACCCGATCGGCGTCCGCAGCTGCTACGACGAGGGCAAACGCTGCGCCGAGACGCTGTTCTTCGACTACCACCGCCAGCACGCCCTCGACATCAAGGTCGTGCGCATCTTCAACACCTATGGCCCGCGCATGCATCCCAACGACGGGCGCGTGGTCAGCAACTTCATCGTGCAGGCGCTGCGCGGCGAGGACATCACCATCTACGGCGACGGCCAGCAGACGCGCAGCTTCTGCTACGTCGACGACCTGATCGAAGGCTTCGTGCGGACGATGAAGACCCCGCACGGCTTCACCGGCCCGATCAACATCGGCAATCCCGGCGAATTCACCATGCTGGAACTGGCCGAGAAGGTGCTGGCGCAGGTCGGCGGCCGCTCGAAGCTCGCGTTCAAGCCGCTGCCCTCCGATGACCCGAAGCAGCGCCAGCCCGACATTTCGCTGGCGCAGTCAGAACTGGACTGGGAACCGAAGGTCGCGCTGGACGACGGCCTGAAGGAAACCATCGCCTACTTCCGCAAGCTGCTGGCCGAAGGCGACGTCGGCGAGGGCCGCGCGGCATGAGCACGACATTTGCCGTCATCATCACGAACTACAATTACAAGGCATTCGTCGCCGAAGCCATAGAAAGTGCGCTGGCGCAAACCCGACAGCCAGACCAGATCATCGTAGTCGACGACGGATCGAAGGACGGCTCCCAGGATCTTCTACGGGAACGCTATGGCAACGACGCACGCATCACGCTGGTCATGGATGAGAACGGCGGCCAACTCGTCGCATTCCAGCGCGGACTGGCGGCAGCCAACGCCGACGTAGCCTGCTTTCTTGATGCAGACGACCGTTGGCAACCGGACTATCTCGAGAAAGTAGGACAGACTTTCGATACAAGGCCAGATGTCGATTTCGTTTTTTCCGACATCGTGCGCTTCGGCGGCGAGAACAAGCGGATAGGAGACGCCAATCATGAAATCGACTACGGCTATACCGCCATTGCCACGTATGCGCTTGCGCATTGGTACGGTGGCCCCACATCCGCATTGAGCATTCGCACCGCAATGGCAAGGGAATGCGTGGATCTTCCATCAGCCCTCGCAAAGCGCTGGAGGCTGTGCGCCGATGCCGCACTGGTCTACGGTACGAGCATCCTCGGTGGGCGCAAATTATTCCTCCCGACGAATGCTGTCATGTATCGCGTGCATGGCAACAATGGCTGGTGGTCGAATCGGGGACAAGTGGCGAGCTACAAGAACCGAATCCGTACACGCGAACTCATCAATCACTTCGGCCAAGTCGCTGGCGTGTGCATGACCTCCACGGAATCCGTGAAATTCGAGTTTAGAACCAAGCCCAGCCCTACGCGACAGGAAAGGCGACGTTACATATCGATCGCCATGATGAGCCCCGGCTCTCTGTGGAAGCGAGTCGAGCGCAGCGCCGGAATCAGGTTCAAAAGAGCGAGCACAAAAAGGGCGTCCGATTGATGGACGCCTCGAAAAATCATCCCGCCGAAGGACATGTGGCCAGCAACCCCATCGTGGAGGTGCTGCAAGGCGAGGGCATGACTACCCATGGGGACGACGTCGCCCTCGGTTTCGCGACATGAACACGACCACAGCAGACACAGCAGCACCCAAGACCATGACAACCACGTTCGCGGTCGTCGTCACCTGCTACAACTATCGCGATTTCGTGGCCGAAGCGGTGGACAGCGCGCTGGCGCAGACCCGCCCGCCGAAACAAGTGATCGTGGTCGACGACGGCTCGAAGGACGGCTCGCAGGACCTGCTGCGCGAACGCTACGGCAACGACCCGCGCGTGACCCTGCAGATATGCGAGAACGGCGGCCAGCTGGTCGCGTTCCAGCGTGGCCTCGCCGCGACCGACGCCGACGTGGTCTGCTTCCTCGATGCCGACGACCGCTGGGGTCCTGGATACCTGTCGAAACTGGGCGCGGTCTACGATGCGCGGGCCGACATCGGTTTCATCCACTCGGATATTGCGCTGTTCGGGAACGAAATCCGAATCAAGGGAGAGGGCCCGTCGCCTATCGATCACGGCTACACCGCGCTGGCGACTTATGCGCTCGCGCACTGGTATGGCAGCCCGACATCGGCGTTGAGCCTGCGCCTGACCGATGCCCGGACTTGCCTCAACGTTCCGATCGAGATGAGCCGTTCATGGCGCCTGTGCGCCGATGCCGTGCTGGTCCACGCATCCAGCCTGATGGGCGTGCGCAAGCTGTATCTCCCAACCGGCGAGGTGGGCTATCGCATCCATGGCAACAATGGCTGGTGGTCGCAACGCAGCCACGAAGCACGCTACCGCAATCAGATCGGCAGCCGCAGCCTCATCGAGTACTTCGCGAACATCGCGGGCCTATGCCCGCGAAGCCTAGCATCGGCGAAACTCGAGTTCCGTACCAAGCCGACCCCCAGCCGGGCCGAAGCGCGCCGCTACGCTACGATCGCGATGATGGGTCCGGAGCCACTCTGGAGACGGCTTGAGGATGCCCTGTCGATCCTGATCGGCCGTCGCCGGTGAATGGCCTGACCAAGCCATGAAAGTCCTGCTCACCAACTTCCACGAAGGCGACGGCGGCGGCCACACCACCTACCTGATGGCGCTGGCGCGCGGATTGAACGCACGCCACGAGATCCACGTCGCCGCGCCGGCGACCAGCCGGCTGCATCGCGAAGCCGCTGCGCTCGATAGCGTGCACGCGTTGGCGCAGCCGTTCCCGAACGGCCTGTCGAAATTCCTCGCAAGCCTGCGCGCGCGGCGCCAACTGCACGACTACCTGCGCCGGCACGCCTTCGACATCGTCCACGTCAACGGTTCGGCCGATCATCGCCTGGTGCTGTCGGCCTGTCGCGGTCTCGCGCGGCGCCCGAAGATCGTGTTCACCAAGCACAATTCGAAGCCCGCGACCGGCTTCACCCATCGCCTGCGCGCGAAACGCACCGACCTGGCGATCGCGGTCAGCGATGCCACCCTGCGCGAGCTGCAGGCCACGCCCTACGCCGCCTGCGCGCCGCGCACGATCCGCAACGGCGTCGACATCCGCCACTACGCACCCTGGCCTGCCGACGAGGCACGCATCGAGCGCGACCGCTGGTGCGGGCCCGACGACCTGCTGCTCGGCAGCAACGCCGGCACCGCCGCGCACAAGGGCTGGATGGATCTGGTCGAGGCTCTGGCGACGCTGCCGCCGGAACGCCGCGCGCGCGTGCATGTCCTGCTCTGCGGCAAGCCACCGACCGCGGAACAGACCGCGCGCATCGCCGCGCTCGGCCTGGATGTGCAGGTCCACTTCGCCGGCCTGCTGTCGGACGTGCGTCCGATGATTGCCGCGATCGACGTCGGCTTCGTGCTGTCGTACGCGGTCGAAACGATTTCCTTCGCCTGCCGCGAAATGATGGCGATGGGCAAGCCGGTGCTGGTCAGCGATTACGCCGGCCTGCCCGAGAACATCGAGGCCGGTGTCGACGGCTGGATCGTGCCAGTGCGCGACCGCGACGCGATCGCCCGTGCCGTCTCCGCCCTGCTCGATGGACGCGACCGCCTGCACGCGATGGGAGTCGCCGCGCGCACCAAGGCCGAGCGCGCATTCGGCCTGGAACACTTCGTCGATGCCACCGAGGCCGCCTACGTGGCCCTGCTGCCGTCGGCAGCCGCGCCCGGGTCCGGGAGCCCGCCCGGGCGCTGATCTTCGAAAGGCCCGCTCAGCGGGCGCTCTTCTTCTCCTTCTTCTCCGCGCGCTTTTCCTTCAACGTCTTTTCCGGTTTCTTCTTTTCCTGCTTCTTCTGGTCCATGCCCTTGGCCATGGTGGACTCCTGTGTCGATGGATGGGTCCCCAGCGTACTGCCGAGGCGCCCAACCGGTAAACTGCGCGGATGCCTATCCTGACCCTCAATGACGTCGATTTCGGCGTCGGCGGCCCGCTGCTGCTCGACGGCGTCGACCTCGCCATCGAAGCCGGCGAACGCATCGCCCTGATCGGCCGCAACGGCGCCGGCAAGTCCACCCTGCTGCGCCTGCTCGCCGGCGAACTCAAGCCCGACGACGGCGACATCCGCGCCGAGACCGGCGTGCGCATCGCGCGTCTGGAGCAGGAAGTGCCGCACGACGCCGCC
Organism: Lysobacter brunescens; assembly: GCF_042677005.1. Lineage (NCBI taxonomy): Bacteria > Pseudomonadati > Pseudomonadota > Gammaproteobacteria > Lysobacterales > Lysobacteraceae > Lysobacter > Lysobacter brunescens. The sequence continues at coordinate 648,715 of NZ_JBHTIF010000001.1, forward strand.
GGCAGCGTGTTCGACGTGGTCGCCGCCGGCCTGGGCGACCTGGGCACGCTGCTCGCCGACTACCACCACCTCATCCACGCCGACGCGATCGACACCGATGCGCTGGCCGCCGTGCAGGCGAAGATCGAAGACGCCGGCGGCTGGTCGGTCGACCAGCGCGTGACCGAGACCCTCGCACGGCTGGACCTGGACGGCGAGGCTGACTTCGGCCGGCTGTCCGGCGGCATGAAGCGGCGCGTGCTGCTGGCGCGCGCGCTGGTGTCGGCCCCGGACCTGCTGCTGCTCGACGAACCCACGAACCATCTCGACATCGCCGCGATCGACTGGCTGGAAGGTTTCCTCAAGGCCTGGCCGGGCGCCGTGGTGTTCGTCACCCACGACCGCCGCTTCCTGCGCGCGCTGGCGACGCGGATCGTCGAGATCGATCGCGGCCAGCTGACCAGCTGGCCCGGCGACTGGAACAACTACCTGCGTCGCCGCGAGGAGCGCCTCAATGCCGAAGCGCAGGAGAACGCGCGCTTCGACAAGCTGCTCGCGCAGGAAGAGGTGTGGATCCGCCAGGGCATCAAGGCCCGTCGCACCCGCGACGAAGGCCGTGTGCGACGCCTGAAGGCAATGCGCGACGAACGCGCGCAGCGTCGCGACCTCACCGGCAACGTGCGCATGGAAGTCGCGCAGGCCACCAGTTCCGGCAAGAAGGTGATCGAGGCGAAGGACGTGTCGTTCGCGTTCGGCGACCGCGCCCTGGTGAAGGACTTCTCGACGACGATCATGCGCGGCGACCGCATCGGCCTGATCGGCGCCAACGGCAGCGGCAAGACCACGCTGCTCAAGCTGCTGCTGGGCGACCTCCAGCCGCAGTCGGGCGAGATCAAGGTCGGGACGCAGCTGCAGATCGCCTATTTCGACCAGTACCGCGCCACGCTGCGCGAGGACTGGAACGCGCTGGAGAACGTCGCCGAGGGCCGGGATTCGGTGACCATCAACGGCCGCCAGAAGCACGCGATCGGCTACCTGCAGGATTTCCTGTTCACGCCGGAGCGCGCGCGCGCGCCGATCACCCGCCTGTCCGGCGGCGAGCGCAACCGCCTGCTGCTGGCGAAGCTGTTCGCGCAGCCGTCGAACCTGCTGGTGATGGACGAACCGACCAACGACCTCGACGTCGAGACCCTGGAACTGCTGGAAGAGCTGCTCGGCGAATACGAAGGCACGCTGCTGCTGGTCAGCCACGACCGCGACTTCCTCGACAGCGTCGTGACCTCGACGCTGGTCATGCCCGATGCGGGTTCGAGCGACGGCATCATCGGCGAGTACGTCGGCGGCTACAGCGACTGGCTGCGCCAGCGAACCGCGAGCGGCGATGCTGCGAAGTCGGCTGCGAAAGCCTCAGAGCCGGCGAAAGCCGCGCCCGCGCCTGCAGCACCCGCCGCCGCGAAGCGCAAGCTCAGCTACAAGGAACAGCGCGAACTCGACGAGCTGCCGGCGCGCATCGAAGCGCTCGACGCGAAGATCGCGGAGATGACCGAGGCGATGAACGACCCGAGCTTCTTCCAGCGCGACCACGCCGCGATCAACGCGCACAACGCCGCGCTGGCGGCCGCGCAGGCCGAACTCGAACAGGCCTACGCGCGCTGGGAAGCGCTGGACTCCTGACGCGCCCGGCTGTTGTAGAGCGGAGCTTGCTCCGCTCGGGCTTTCCCGTAAGAGGCATGAGCGGAGCAAGCTCCGCTCTACAAGAGCGCAGCGGGTCTTCGACCCGCTCTACAGCGACGCGGAAACGGGCAGCCTCAATCGTCCTGCCCGTCCGCCTCGTTCTGGGTCTGCACGCCCGCAGGCACGCAATTCGCATCGGCGGCGGCGGCGGACACCAGCCACCAGCGGCGACGGTTGGAGACGCCGGCGAATTCCGCCTTCGACTTGTCAACGCACTGCGACAGCGCCGGCTCCTGCACCAGCAGCCACCGCGTCTCGGGTTTCTCGGCCTGCCAGCGCATGCCGCGCATCAACTGCTCGGGCCACAGCACCTTGAAGCCGAAGGTCGCCGCAGGGCGGTCGGCCATCAGCAGGTTCTGTTCCTTCCACGCGACCAGGCCGAGCTCGGCATCTGGGCCGATGCGCTGGCCGACCGAGGTCATCAGGCCTCCGGCCGAGCTCGACGGATTGAGCAGCGGGTACGCGAGCACGCCGTACAGCACCCAGATGCCGCCGAGCGCCCAGAGCATCGCCGACACGCCGTTGCGCACGCGATGCCAGGCCGCAGCGCCCAGCGCGAAAGTACCCATCGCCATCAGCATCGCGAACAGCGCATGGCCACCGTCGGTGAAGCCGCGATCGCTCATCAACTTCTGTTCGAACTTCGGATCGCCGAACCATATCGCCAGGCCCGCGCCGAGGAACACCACGCCGAACACCAGCGCGAAGCCGAAGCCGATCCGCTTCGCCCACAGCCGGCGCACGATGCCCGGCAGCAGCGGGCCCAGCGCGAGGCAGGCCATCGGCAGCGCGGGCATGATGTAGACATCGCGCTTGCCGCTGGGAATCGAGAAGAACAGGATGATCAGCGCCCACCACGCCAGCGGCAGCAGGTAGCGCGCATCGCGGCGGCGCAGGCGGCGTGCCCAGGCCGGGAATGCCCAGAGCAGCGCGAACATCGTCGGCAGCCAAGCGGTCGCCATCACCACGAAGTGGTAGTAAGGCGGCTGCGGGTGATCCCAGGATTTCGCGTAGCGCCCAGCAGTCTGCCGGAACAGGATGTCGTGGAGATACGCCTTGTACTCCGGATTGTCCTGGCTGAGCGCGGTGGTGACCATCGGTACCAGCCACAGCGCGGCGGCGAAGACGAAGGCGACCGGACCGAGCAGCAGGCGCCAGTCTTTCGCATGCACGCGCACGCGCGGCCAGTGCATGAACGAGGCGACCACCGCCGGGAGGATCATCAGCAGCGACAGCGCGCCGACGCCCTTGGTGATCGTGCCCAGCCCTGCCGCGAACCAGCCCAGTGTCCACAGCTTCCAGTTCGGCCCGCACAGCAGGTGGCGCAGCAGGCCGTAGTTCGCCAGGGTGATCCAGAACATCACCAGCGGATCGATCTGCGCCTTCTTGCTCTGGTAGGTGAACTGGAACGCGAACAGCAGCGCCCACGCCGCGTACAGGCCGACCTTGCGCGTCCACAGCCGGCGGCCGAGGTCGTACACGCACCACAGCGTGCCCAGCGCGGCCAACAGCGACGGCAGCAGGAAGGCGATCCGCCAGTTACCGAAGATCGTGTAGAAGGCGGCCTCGAACCACATCAGCATCGGCGGCTTGTCCGAATACAGTTCGGTGCCGCGATGCGGGAACAGCCAGTCGCCGCTCTCGATCATCTGCTTGGCGACGAGGGTGAAGCGGGGTTCGTCCGAGGGCCAGGGATCGCGCAGGCCAAGCCCCGAACCGAGGATCAGCAGGGCGACGAAGAAGAACAGCCAGAACTCTCTGGAGGCGTGGGTCTTGAGCATGGTCGAATGATACGGAGGCGGGGCCCCGACCGCGACCATGACGGCGCCGCGGGTCAACCGCGCTTGCGCACCCTGGCGTAGAAGAACCCGTCCATCCCGCCCTCGCCAGGCAGCCGCTGCCGGCCCGGGCCGTCGGCGTGGCCGAAGGCGTCGGACAGCGGCTCGACCACTGCGTCGGGGGTGCGGGCCAGGAAGGCCTCGACCTGGGCGGCGTTCTCGCGGCGCAGGATCGAGCAGGTGGCATAGACCAGCACCCCGCCGGGGGCGAGCACCGGCCACAGGGCATCGAGCAGCCAGGCCTGGGTCTCGACCAGCGCATCGATGTCGGCGGGCTTGCGGTGCAGGAGGATGTCCGGCTGGCGGCGCACGATGCCGGTCGCCGAACACGGCGCGTCGATCAGCACCGCGTCGAGCGGCGTGCCGTCCCACCACTTGCCGAGGTCGGCGGCATCGGCCGCCTTCAGCACGACGTGGCCGCCGGCACCGACGCGGCGCAGGGTCTCTTCGGTGCGGCGCAGGCGGCGCGCATCGACATCCAGCGCGATCAGGCGCAGCGACGGGTCGCGTTCGAGCAGGTGCGCAGCCTTGCCGCCAGGCGCGGCGCAGGCATCCAGCACCCGCGCGCCGGGCGGCGGCGCCAGCGCGTCAGCGACCGCCTGCGCGGACCCGTCCTGCACCGAAACATCGCCATCGGCGAAGCCGGGCAGGTCCGCGACCGCCATCGAATCGGCCAGGCGCAGCGCATCGGGCAAGGTCGCGTCAGTCTCCGCCTTGATGCCGGCCTCGCGCAGCCGTTCGCGATACGCATCACGCGTCGTCGCCTGCCGGTTCGCACGCAGCCACAGCGGCGCGGCAGCGGCGCTGGCGTCGAGAATGCCATCGGCCTGCGCTGGCCAATCGGCGCGCACCTCGGCGAGCAGCCAGTCCGGCCAGTTCGACGACGGGTCGGCCTTCGGCAGACCCTCACGCAGCGCGCGACGCAGCAGCGCATTGACCATGCCCGCCTGATGCGCACGACCCAGCGCACGCGCGGCCTCGACCGTGGCGTCCACGGCCGCATGCGCCGGCAAACCGAGCGCATCGATCTGCGCGAACCCGACGTAGAGCAATGCGCGCACCGGCTGGTCGCGTCCGCCCAGCGGCTTCGCCAGCCAAGCATCGAGCGCGGCGGCGTAGCGCGTGCGCTCGCGCAGCGCGGCGAAGCAGATCGCCTCGACCAGCGCGCGGTCGCGCGGATCCTCCAGCGTCGGCAATGCCTTGGAGAATTCGCCCTTCAGCGAACGGCCGCGATGCAGCACGGCATCGAGCACGCGCGCGGCGATGAGGCGGGAAGCGGTGCCGTCGGTCATGGTGCGGTCTCGGCGTGCGCCACGCGTTCGAGCGCGTGTTCGGGAAACGAGGCGAGCCACGCCGTGGTGGCGTCGGGCTGGACGCATTCGACGAGGTACATGTCCGGCAGGCCGTCGGCGCTCAGGATCGACACGACGGCGCCGGTGTCGCCGATGGCGGGCGCACGCGCGCCGAGCCCCGTGCAGCCACGGCATCCGTCAAGCGAACGCACGCGGACCGCGTCGTATTCGCGGATCGCCGTCATCCGGCGGTCGCCAGCAGGTCGCGACGCGCGTTGAGGTAATCGGCGGCGGTGATCGCCTTGCCGCCTTCACGCTGCAGCGAGCGGATGCGCAGCGCGCCGTCGCCGCAGGCGATGTCGATGCCGTCGCGACCGGCGGCAATCACCCGCCCCGGCGACTGGTCGTGCGCAAGGTCCAGCGCCACCGCGCCATGGATGCGCACGCGCTCGCCGGCGAGTTCGGCTTCGGCCACCGGCCACGGATTGAAGGCGCGGACCTTGTTGGCAAGCACGACCGCCGGCTGCGTCCAGTCGAGCTTCGCCTCGTGCTTGTCGAGCTTGTGCGCGTAGGTCACGCCCTCGGCCGGCTGCGGCACCGCAACCGGCACGATGTCCGCGCGCAGCAGCCCAAGGCCGTCGGCGAGCACCTGCGCACCGAGATCGGACAGACGATCGTGCAATTGGCCGCCGGTCTCCTGCGCGCCGATGTCGATGCGCTGCGACAGCAGCACCGGGCCGGTGTCCAGGCCTTTCTCCATGCGCATCAGGCAGACGCCGGTTTCGGTGTCACCGGCCTCGATCGCGCGCTGGATGGGTGCCGCGCCGCGCCAGCGCGGCAGGAGCGAGGCGTGGACGTTCCAGCAGCCGTGGGTCGGGATGTCCAGCACCTTCTGCGGCAGGATCAGGCCGTAGGCGACCACGACCATCAGGTCGGGCTTCAGCGCGCGCAGTGCATCGCGCGACACTTTCTCGCGCAGGGTTTCGGGCTGGAACACCTCGATCCCGCGCTGCAGCGCCTCGCGCTTCACCGGCGACGGCGTCAGCGCCCGCCCGCGCCCGGCCGGACGGTCCGGTTGCGTGTACACGGCCACGACCTCGCCGAACTTCGCGGCGGCGCGGAGACAGGGCACGGCGAACTCGGGCGTGCCGGCGAAGACGATGCGGAAGGTCATGGCGAGACTGATTTCGGACTCAAGCGTTGGATTGTTCTTCCGCACGTGCGTACGCCATTTCGGAGACCTTGCGGCTTCGATCGGCGCACAGTGCGGGGAGGAGTTTTGTGCGAACTTCGTCCGGCATATCGTTCAGCAGACAGGCTGCGCGAAAACGCACCCGAGCATCCCCATGTGCCCCGAGTTCGGCCCACAGCGATGCGGTTTCGGGAAAGGATGGGCCGCACTTGCGAAGCCAGGAAGCGGCCTGTTCCCAGACACCGCTTTTACCCATCACGAAGGCATCGCGGATGGCATCCTGGAACGCAGCGGCCGCACCGATGCCATCGATGCGGTCATGTACGGCGTGGATGACGGCTGCGACAAGGGCCTTCTGATCGGAGTCGCGGACACGCGCGGTCGCATGCTTCGCCTCGTGCTCCCTGCCGAAGGTGAACATCCTCGATACCCCGATCGGCTCGCTCACGCCGCCGAGCTGCGCCGCGCCTTCTCCAGCTTCTTGCGCACCTGCTCGCGCTTGAGCTGCGACAGGTAGTCGACGAAGAGCTTGCCTTCGAGATGGTCCATCTCGTGCTGGATGCAGATCGCCAGCAGGCCGTCGGCCTCGATCCGGAACGGCTGGCCGTCGCGGCCGTACGCCTGGACCGTGATCCGGTTGGCCCGGGTCACGTCGGCGAAGATGCCGGGGACCGACAGGCAGCCCTCCTGGTAGACCTGGTGGCCGTCCTCTTCGACGATCTCGGGGTTGATGAAGACCAGGGGCTGGTCCTTCTCCTCGCTGATGTCGATGACCATGAACCGGCGGTGGTCGTCCACCTGGCTGGCGGCCAGACCGATGCCCGGCGCCTCGTACATGGTGTGAAACATGTCATCAATCCGCGCCTGGAAGTCGGCGTCGCCGATCCGCGAGGGGTCGACGGGCACCGCCTTGGTGCGCAGGCGGGGGTCCGGGAACTCGAGAATTGAGAGGAGCGTCATATTTGTGACCGCGAAGGCGCGACAGGGCCCTCGAACCGGGACATTGTACCCGGTCCCGACTTGCCAATAGCCGGGATTTGTGGGCTATAGTGCCTGCGTTGTGTTGGGGAAAATCCCAAGGGGAGCAAGTAGATGGGCATCATCCTTAAGCGCCTTTCTCATCGTCTGAAGGTGATCGGCGCCGCCGCATTGCTGACGGTCGGCACGTTCGCGATCGCCCAGGAGTTCCGTGGCGACCATCCCGACACCTACACGGTCAAGAAGGGCGACACCCTGTGGGACATCGCCGGGCGCTTCCTGAAGAAGCCGTGGCTGTGGCCGGAGGTCTGGCAGGCCAATCCGCAGATCGCGAATCCGCACCTGATCTACCCGGGCGACGTGATCAGCCTCGCCTACCTGGACCGCGTCGGCGTCAAGCCGGGCCCGCGGACCGAGGCCCCGATCAACGCCATCCCGCTGTCGGCGATCGAAGCCTACCTGCGCGATGTGCGCGTGGTCGACAGCTTCCGTGAGCTGCCCTACGTGGTCGCCATCGAGAACGACTTCAGCCGCGGCGTCACCGGCCATCAGGTCTACGTCCGCAACCTGAACGGCGCGCAGGTCGGCCAGCGCTACCTCGTGGTGCGTCCGACCGTCCGCCACGTGAAGGCCGACCGGCGCGAATGCTGCGACCTGCTGGGCCGCAACGACTACGACTTCCGTGGCCGCCGCGTGGCGCTGTTCGGTCTGCCGTGGAGCGAGACCGCCAGCCCCGAGGCCGACGGCGAAGTGCTCGGCCACGAGCTGATGCGCGTCAACGCCGGCTCGGTGACCAAGATCGACCAGGGCCGCCACCGCGTGACGACCCTCAAGCTGGACGACGGCAACGGCTTCGAAGTGCGCGCCGGCGACCGCATCATCCCGGTCGACGCCCGCCAGTACGACCTGCAGTTCTTCCCGCATGCGCCGAAGTCCGATCCCGACCCGCAGTACGGTCGCGTCCTGTCGGTGGCCTCGTCGCTGACCACCGGTGGCCCGTACGACGTGGTGGCGCTGGCGGTCGGTGCGCGCGACGGCGTCGACAACGGCACCGTGTTCTCGATCTGGCGCCAGGGCACGAACGAGTTCGACCGCGTCGAGATGGGTCGCTATCGCGGCCCCGAGAGCGTCGCCCCGCGCCACCGCGTGGAGCTGCCCGACGAGTATGCCGGCCACGTCATGGTGTTCCGCACCTTCGACCGCATGAGCTACGGTCTGGTCATGCAGAGCACCAAGCCGACCCGCGTCGGTTACCTGCTCAAGCATCCCGACGCGAAGTAAGTAGGATGAACTAAGTAGGATTTCTCCTACAGCGGAACACGACGGCGCCTGACGGCGCCGTCGTTGTTTGCGGGCCACGATGACGGCATGCACGCCATCGACTCCGACACCGACGCCCTCCTCCACCTCGTCCTCGCCGGCGGCGCTGCGGCCTCGCGCCGCGCCCTGCTGGAACGCTGCGGCAGCGCTCTGGCCGCCCGCGCCGCACCACGCGCGCTCTGGCGCGAGCTCGCGCTGGACACCGCGCAGATCCGCGCCCTCGAAGGCGCGACGGGCGCGATCCCGGCCGACGGCCTGACCCGCGCCCGCGACTGGCTGGCCACACCCGGCCATCGGCTCATCGGTTGGCTCGACCCGGACTACCCGCCGCTGCTGCGCCGGATCGCCAGTCCGCCGCTGGCCCTGTTCGTCGCCGGAAACGCCGACCTGCTCTGGCATCCGGCGGTCGCCGTGGTCGGCAGCCGCGGGCCGACGGCCGGGGGGCGCGACAACGCCCGGGCCTTCAGTCGCGCGCTGGTCGCCGCCGGCTTCGGCGTGACCAGCGGGCTGGCCGCCGGGGTCGACCGCGCCGCGCACGAGGCCGCCCTGGAGGCCGGCGGCATCACCGTCGCCGTCCTCGGCACGGGGCCGGACGTGCCCTACCCCGAGAGCCACGCCGGACTGCTGGCGCGCATGGCCGCCGAGGGCGCGGTGGTCAGCGAACATCCACCGGGCACAGGCGCGCGGCGCGAGCATTTCCCGAGCCGCAACCGGATCCTCGCCGGCCTGAGCCTCGGCACGCTGGTGATCGAGGCCGCGACCCGTTCCGGCGCGCTGATCACCGCCCGGCTGGCCGCCGAGGCCGGGCGCGAGGTGTTCGCGGTGCCCGGCTCAATCCACAACCCCATGGCGCGGGGCTGCCACCGGCTGATCCGCGACGGCGCGGCCCTCGTGGAAACCGCCGACGAGGTGATCTCGGCGCTCGGCGCCTGGGCCGGCGCCCTGCGCGGGGACCTGCAGCGCCGACTCGCCGCCGGTCGGAACGCACCCTCCGGAGGTCGCCCCGACCCGGCGCCGCCACCGGTCGAAATCGATCCCGCCCACCACAGATTGTGGCAATCGCTCGGCCACGACCCCACCACTATGGATCAGCTGGTCGAGCGCTCCGGATTGACGGCCGCAGCCCTGTCCTCCATGCTGCTCGTCATGGAATTGCAGGGGCGGGTGTCGGTCGAACATGGCCGCTACAGCCGCCGGACGGCACCCTTCCTTTCCGAAGCGCCCTCGGGCGCAAGTCAGGGGACATGAAAGAAAGCATTCTCGATGTGCTGCTCTATCTCTTCGAGCACTACATCGCCAACGACGCGGACCTGGTCCGGGACCGCGACTCCCTGCAGAACGGTCTGCTCGAAGCCGGCTTCAGCCCGGCCGAGATCCACAAGGCATTCGACTGGCTGGACGGTCTGGCCGAGCGTCGCCACGACGCCGCCGCACCGCGCGCCGGCGGTCCCACCCGCATCTTCTTCGGCCCGGAACTCGACAAGCTTGATGTCGACTGCCGCGGCTTCCTGATGTTCCTCGAACAGCAGGGCATCCTCGACGCCAACCAGCGCGAGCTGGTGCTCGACCGCGCCATGGCCCTGGACCAGGACGAACTCGACCTGGACGACCTCAAGTGGGTCGTGCTGATGGTGCTGTTCAACCAGCCGGGCTCGGAAGCGGCCTACGCCTGGATGGAAACGCAGATGTTCGAGGATGACGGCGAACTGGTGCATTGACCGGCGGCGCCATGCGCGCGCCGGGCGGCGTGAAAAAAAACGTCGCACGTTCTAAGCTGCCTGTGGGGGAGATCCGGGGAACGGCGGCAAGGCCGCCCGTTTGCAGACAGGAACAGGCATGACCGATTGGTATTACCACGCACCCGGCCAGGGTCGCGTCGGTCCATTGAGCGCGGACGAGATGCGCGCGCGCTTCCGCGATCGCCGCATCACGCGCGACATGCTGGCGTGGCACGACGGCCTGCGCGAATGGCAGCCGGTCGATCGCCTGATCGAGGAGCTGGGCCTGACCGGCATCGAGCAGGATCTCTCGCGACCACCGCCGGTGCCGCCGCGACCGGCCGCCGCCGTCGCCTCGCACGCCGCGCGTCCCAGCACGCCCATCGAACCGCCGCCGTCCAACCGCACCGGCTGCATCATCGCCGCGATCGCGGTCGGCATCGGCGGCCTGGTGATGCTGGCGATCCTCGCCGCGATCGCACTGCCCGCCTACCAGGACTACGTCAAGCGTGCGAAAGCCGCGCAGGGGCAGTCGCCGGGACAGACCATCGCAGAGCCGCAGGCGTCCGTCGAACGGACGTTCGACGCCGATCGCATGGCCGATACCGATGCGCTGGCGCGCGAACTGGTGACCCTGGCGATGCGCGACATGGCCGATGCCGGCGCCTGCCCCGATGTCTACGAATTCGAGCGCATCCAGGTCCGCCAGCCGCGCCTGCAGGGCAGCGAGGACGGCTGGTTCGCACTGGACCCGGCGCGTCCCGACAGCGGCCAGTGCGCCTACGACGTGGGTTACCTGGGTTTCGGTCCGCAGCTCGACGGCCGCCATGTCCGCTACGAGGTCTCGCGGGTCGGCGACGAGATCGTGATTCGCTGCAGCAACCGCAGCCTGCAGCCGCAGCATCTCCCGCCCGATTGCCGACCCTGAGGCCCGCATGAGCACACCCCCGCACTTCCCGCCCGGACCACCGCCGGCACCGTCCCATGCACCGCGACAGCCGCCACCGAAGAAGATGTCCGGCTGCGCCATCGCCGCGATCGTCGGCGTCGTGGTGGGTTTCTTCGGCATCGTCGTGATCGGCATCCTCGCCGCGATCGCGCTGCCGGCGTACCAGCAGTACGTGGTGCGTTCGCAGATCGCGTCGCTGCAGCCGAAGCTCGAACCGCTGCGGCAGGCCATCGACGAGTACCGCGCGGCGAACGATGCGTGTCCGGCGACCAATCTCGACGTCGGCGTCTCGCCCTCCCTGACCTATTACCTCGACACCAACGCCACGCGGGCCGCCGAGGTGCGCGTCTTCACCTCGCCGGAAGGACGCTGCGGCGTCCTGGTGAGCTTCCGCAACGTGACCAGCCTGCCGACCAGCGCCGTGCTCACGCTCGAATCCGACGGCGGCCGCTGGCGCTGCGGCGGCACCGTACCCGACACCTTCCTTCCCCCGCAGTGCAGGGCCGGCACCTCGCCGACGCCCTGATCGCATGTCCAAGAGAACGACACGATGACCGATTGGTACTACAGCGACGCGCAACGCCAGCAGCACGGACCGGTGGATGCCGGCGAACTCGCGGCGCTGCACAACAAGGGCCTGCTGACCGCCGACATGCTGGTCTGGCGCGAGGGCATGTCCGGATGGAAGCCGTGGAGCGAGATGATCCGCGAAGTCATCGCCGGCGGTGCGCCGGAAGATCCGCGCGCCGAAGCCATGGCGCGCGCTGCGGAAGCGGCGCCGAACGACGGTGCCTACCGACCCTACGCCATCGTCGAGCCATCGCCCTACGCACCGCCGCAGGCGCAGGTCGCCGCAGGCGGCGGCATCGTCACCGGCGGGCACGTCGTGTACGCCGGGTTCTGGAAACGCGTGGCCGCCAGCGTCATCGACAACTTCCTGCTCGGCATCGTCGGCGGGATCATCGGCGGCGTGCTCGGCGTCGCGATCGGCCTGGGCGCGGGCCTGGAAGACAGCCCGGTGCTGGACGTGATGGTCAACCTGTTCTCGATCGCACTGGGCGCCGTGTATTTCGGCTGGATGCATTCCTCCGAGCACCAGGCGTCGCTGGGCAAGATGGCGGTCGGCATCAAGGTGGTGCGCACCAGCGGCGAGCGGATCAGTTTCGCGCGCGGCATCGGCCGCCACTTCGCCACGATCCTCAGCGCGATCATCCTGTGCATCGGCTACCTGATGGCCGCCTTCACGGATCGCAAGCAGGCGCTGCACGACATGATCTGCGACACGCTGGTGGTCGACAAGCACGCCTTCACCGACCATCCCGAATGGCAGAGCGAGGAGCTGGGCACGGTCACGATCGTGATCCTGGTCCTGTTCGGACTGATGCTGCTCGGCCTGTTCGCGGTGATCATGATCGCCGGCGCGGCGCTGATGGGCGGCATGCGCTGATCACGCCGCAGACGACGCCGCAGCACATACAGACACGAACGACCGGGGACATGCGATGACCGAGTGGTACTACAGCGATGCGCAACGACAGCAGCAGGGACCGGTGGGGAGCGAGGAACTCGCGTCCCTGCACGGACGCGGCCTGCTCGCGCCGGACAGCCTGGTCTGGCGCGAAGGCCTGGCCGCCTGGGTGCCGTGGCGGGAGATCATGCACGAGGTGGTCTCCGGCGCTGCGCCCGCTGCGACGCGCACGGACGTGTCGGCCGCGGACATCGCACCCGCGAGCGACATGCCCGCCGCCGAACCATTCGCAGCCGCGTCGGGCTCGCCCTTCGGCGATCCGTCGCCGGCCGCACCGACGCCTGCGGCCGCGGACGACGCCTTCCGTCCCTACGCCATCGCCGAAGCCTCGCCCTACGCTCCGCCGCAGGCCAGCGTGTCCGGCGTCGATGCCGGCTATGTCGCCGGCGGCCACGTGGTCCACGCCGGCCTGTGGAAGCGCTTCGCGGCCAGCGTGATCGACAGCTTCGTCACCACCATCCTCACCTATGCCCTGCTGATCCCGCTGATGCTCGTCGGCTTCGGCTCGATGGGGGCGATGGGCGCCGGCGGCGACAACCCGTTCGCGGCGGGCGCCAGCGTGGCGATGATGCTGCTGGTGTACCCGATCATGTTCGCGATCCCCAGCGCCTATTTCGGCTGGATGCAGTCCTCGTCGCTGCAGGCCAGCCTGGGCAAGATGGCGATCGGGATCAAGGTCGTGCGCGGCGACGGCACCCGGGTGAGCTTCTGGCGCGCCTTCCTGCGCTCGCTGTTCTACGTGGTGTTCGGCACCGTCACCTGCGGCCTGGGCGTCCTGGTCTCCGGCCTGATGGCGGCACTGACCGAGCGCAAGCAGGCCCTGCACGACATGGTCTGCGACACCCTGGTGGTCGACAAGCATGCCTTCACCGACCATCCCGAATGGCAGAGCGAGGAGCTGGGTACGGTCACGATCGTGATCCTGGTCCTGTTCGCCCTGCTCTTCGTCGGCATGATCGCGGCCTACGCGATCATGGGCGCGGTGATGCTCGGCGGCATGGGCAACTGAGCCTCGTCAAGCGCATTCATGTAGCTGAACGCAACCGGGCAGCGGTCACGCGAAGGGACGCCTGCTTGACAGCGGCGCCCCGGACGTGACACCACTAAAAAAAGGAACTGACCGACGCCCGGGCCCAAACCCGGGCGTTGCCGTCTGATCGAATCCGCCGATCCGGCCCTGCCGGGACCGGCACCACCTCTGCCCCCGGCCCCCGTGGCCGGCCTTCCGGACCCCCCGCCCGAAATGGCCAAGAACCTTCTCATCGTCGAATCGCCCGCCAAGGCCAAGACGATCAACAAGTACCTCGGCAAGGACTTCCACGTCCTCGCCTCCTACGGTCACGTGCGTGACCTGGTGCCGAAGGAAGGCGCGGTCGATCCCGACCGCGGCTTCGCGATGCGCTACGAGCTGATCGAGAAGAACGAGAAGCACGTCGACGCGATCGCCAAGGCCGCCAAGGCCGCCGACCACCTCTATCTGGCGACCGACCCGGATCGCGAAGGGGAAGCGATCAGCTGGCACATCGCCGAGATCCTGAAGGAGCGCGGTCTGCTCAAGGACCGCACGCTCGAACGCGTGGTGTTCACCGAGATCACGCCGCGCGCGATCAAGGAAGCGATGAGCAAGCCGCGCAGCATCGCCAGCGACCTGGTCGATGCCCAGCAGGCACGCCGCGCGCTGGACTACCTGGTCGGCTTCAACCTCTCGCCGGTGCTGTGGCGCAAGGTGCAGCGCGGCCTGTCAGCCGGCCGCGTGCAGTCGCCGGCGCTGCGCATGATCGTCGAGCGCGAGGAGGAGATCGAAGCCTTCATCGCCCGCGAGTACTGGAGCATCGAGGCCGAGTGCGCGCATCCGACCCAGGCCTTCACCGCCAAGCTGACGAAGCTCGATGGCAAGAAGTTCGAACAGTTCACCGTCACCGACGGCGACACCGCCGAGGCCGCGCGCAAGCGAATTGTCTCTGCCGCCAGCGGCGTGCTGCAGGTCACCGACGTCGCCAGCAAGGAGCGCAAGCGCCGCCCGGCGCCGCCGTTCACCACCTCCACGCTGCAGCAGGAGGCCGCGCGCAAGCTCGGCTTCACCACCAAGCGCACCATGCAGGTCGCGCAGAAGCTGTACGAAGGCGTGACCCTCGGCGACGAAGGCACCGTCGGCCTGATCTCGTACATGCGTACCGACTCGGTCAGCCTGTCGGTCGATGCGCTGTCCGAACTGCGCGACGTGATCGCCCGCGACTACGGCACCAAGGCGCTGCCGGACAAGCCGAACTTCTACCAGACCAAGTCCAAGAACGCGCAGGAAGCGCACGAAGCGGTGCGCCCGACCTCGGCGCTGCGCACGCCGGCCAAGGTCGCGCGCTTCCTGAGCGACGACGAGCGCAAGCTCTACGAGCTGATCTGGAAGCGCACCGTCGCCTGCCAGATGGTGCCGGCCACGCTCAACACGGTCAGCGTCGACCTCGCCGCCGGCAACGAACACAGTTTCCGTGCGAGCGGTACGACGGTGGTCGATCCCGGCTTCCTCGCCGTGTACGAGGAAGGCAAGGACCAGAAGTCCGCCGAGGACGAGGACGAGGGCCGCAAGCTGCCGGCGATGAAGCCCGGCGACCGCGTGCCGCTGGACCGCGTGCATGCCGACCAGCATTTCACCCAGCCGCCGCCGCGCTTCACCGAAGCGGCGCTGGTCAAGGCCCTGGAGGAATACGGCATCGGCCGTCCGTCCACCTACGCCTCGATCATCCAGACCCTGCTGTTCCGCAAGTACGTCGAGATGGAAGGCCGCAGCTTCCGCCCCAGCGACGTGGGCCGCGCGGTCAGCAAGTTCCTGTCCGGCCACTTCACTCGCTACGTCGACTACGACTTCACCGCGAAGATGGAAGACGACCTCGACGCCGTATCGCGCGGCGAAGAGGACTGGATTCCGCTGATGGAGAAGTTCTGGGCGCCGTTCAAGGAACTGGTCGCCGAGAAGACCGAATCGGTGGACCGATCCGAAGCCTCCGGCGCGCGCGAGCTGGGCACCGATCCGAAGTCCGGCAAGCCGGTGAGCGTGCGCCTCGGCCGCTACGGGCCGTACGCGCAGATCGGCGACAAGGACACCGACGAGAAGCTGGACTTCGCCTCGCTGCGTCCCGGCCAGTCGATGCACACGATCACGCTGCAGGACGCGCTGGAGCTGTTCCGGCTGCCGCGCAAGCTCGGCGAGAACAACGGCGAGGAAGTCAGCGTCGGCATCGGCCGCTTCGGGCCCTTCGCAAAGCGCGGCAGCACCTACGCCTCGCTGAAGAAGGAGGACGACCCGTACACCATCGACCTGGCGCGCGCGGTGTTCCTGATCGAGGAGAAGGAAGAGATCGCGCGCAACCGGATCATCAAGGAATTCGAGGGCAGCGACATCCAGGTCCTCAATGGCCGCTTCGGTCCGTATCTCAGCGACGGCAAGCTCAACGGCAAGATCCCGAAGGACCGCGAGCCGGCCTCGCTGACGCTGGAGGAAGTGATCCAGCTGATGGAAGAGACCGGCAAGCCGGCGCGCAAGGGCTTCGGCAAGAAGGCCGTGGCGAAGAAGGCCGCCGAGCCCAAGCCGAAGGCCGCGAAGAAGGCGACGACCAAGGCTGTGGCGAAGGCACCGGGAGCGAAGACCCCGGCAAGCAAGGCCCCGGCGAAGAAGGCCGCGAAGAAAGCCGTGGCGAAAAAGGCGCCTGCGAAGAAGGCGGTCGCGAAGAAGGCCACCGCGAAGAAGCCCGGCGCGCTCTACGACCATCCGGAACCCGCCAGGCCGCTGCTGAAGCAGGCCACGGTCGTTCCGGGCGCGAAGCGCGTGGTGCGCAAGGCCAAGGACGAAGCGCCGTTCTGAGGATGGGCGTCATCGCCTGATCGGTCCCGCCCGCATCCGGGCGGGACATTCGCGACACATCGCGCCACGCAGCGCACCGATCGCGATATCGAAGACGCATTCCCGGCTGTCCCGCAGGACAGCCCCGGGACAGCGGCATGCGCCCTCGGCGCCCCGCCCGGGACAATTCCGGAAATCCGATAAGTCATTGAAATAAATGACGAATCGCAATGTGAAATAGCGCGAAACCGGTCACGTCGCCGCGCTTGCGGATCGCCGCACACTGGCCGCGCCCCTGACCGGCGCCGCGCAGTCCCCCACGGTGCGAGCCCGCCTCCGGCCACGTTCGATCGCGCCCGCCCCGCTGCGGATCCGCGATCCGCGCCGCACGTCGGACACGGGCCACAGGATCCCCGGGCCGCCGCGTCCCCCGGCGCGCGAACCCTCCCGTCGGCCCTGTGCCCCGCATCTGCCCGGCCGCGCATCCGCACGCGTGGCGCGGCCGGGCAGGTCCGCCCTCCCTCAAGACAGGACGTTTCGACCATGACCCCGTTCCGTACTCCCGCGCTGGCCCTGCTGGCCGCAGGCGCGGCCGTGCTCGGCCTGCGCGCCGCGCCCACGCTGGCCCACGGCACCATGACCACCCCGCAGAGCCGCGTCTACGCCTGCGCCCAGGGCAACATCGAGAACCCCAGCGACCCCGCCTGCCGCGCCGCCAGCGCGATCAGCGGCACCCAGACCTTCTACAACTGGATGGGCATCAACCAGGCCAACGCCAACGGCAACCACCGCGCCGTGGTCCCCGACGGCACGCTGTGCAGCGGCAACAACCCGACCTTCAGCGGCCTCGACCTGGCCCGCGGCGACTGGCAGGCCACGCCGATCGCGCCCGACGCCAACGGCCGTTTCCTGTTCAAGTTCCGCGGCACCGCGCCGCACGCCACCCGCGACTGGGTCTTCTACGTCACCCGCGACGGCTGGGACCCGAACCGCCCGCTGGCCTGGGGCGACCTGGAGGAGTTCTGCCGGCTCGGCAACACCCCGCTGTCGGCCGACGGCACCTACCACCTGAGCTGCCCGCTGCCGAAGAAGAGCGGCCGCCACGTCATCTACAACACCTGGCAGCGCTCGGACTCGACCGAAGCCTTCTACACCTGCATGGACGTCAAGTTCGACGGCACCACCCCGCCGCCGCCGACCTGGCGCGACGTCGGGCCGCTGAGCGCGCAGAACGACCTGCCGGTGGCCACCCTCGTCCGCCTGCGCGTGCTCAACGCCGACGGCAGCGAGGCCGAACGCGTGGAAACGGCCCTCGCGAGCGGCCAGACCGCCGCGGCCACCTGGCCCGGGGTGGTCGCCCGCAACGTCAACGCGCGCGCCCTGTACGGCCGCATCGGCGTCCTGAGCAACGGCAGCATCGCCCCGGTCGACGCCGCGGTGGGCAACCGCATCTACCTCACCGGCAGCGGGCGCACCCACGCGCTCGACATCCAGGTACCCGATGCGCCGCCGCCGACCTGGCGCGACGTCGGTGCGCTCACCGCGCAGAACGCGCTGCCGGTGGGCACCGTGGTCACCCTGCGCGTGTTCAACGCCAACGGCACCGATGCCGAGCGCATCGAGACCACCCTGGCCGACGGCCAGACCACGGTCACCGCCTGGCCGCTGCGGGTGGCCCAGAACGTGAACGCGCGCGCCTCCACGGCGCGGATCGGCGTCCTGGCGAACGGTGCGATCAGCCCGGTGGCCTCGGCGACCGCCAACCGCATCTTCCTCAACGCCACCGGCCTGACCCATCAGGTCGACATCCGCCTGCCCGACACGCCGCCGCCGGGCGACTACGACTACGTCTATCCCGACGGCATCGGCAGGTACATCCCGGGCCAGACCGTGGTGAAGGCCGCCGACGGCAAGCTCTATGCCTGCCGCCCGTTCCCGAACGGCCAGTGGTGCAACATCAACCATCCCGCCTACGCGCCCGGCACCGGCTGGGCCTGGGGCGATGCCTGGGTGCTGTTCCAGACCCGCTGACGCGACCGACGACTCCGGCAGCCTCGCGCGCGGGGCTGCCGCGCTTCAGTTCGCGGCCAGCCACGCCCTTCCCTGCACCCTCCCGGGCGCGCAAGATGCGCGCATGCCTGCCTCCGCGCCCTTCGCCCTGCTCATCCTGCTGCTGCCAGTGGCGGCCGGTGCGGCCCCGCAGGCCGTCGCTACCGACCCGGCCGGCGGCGTCACCATCTACCGCTGCACCGATGCCAAGGGGCGGCTGAGCCTCCGCGACTCGCCCTGCCTGGCCGGCGAACGCCAGGAAGTGCGCAGCATGCTCCGCCCGAAGGACGCGCCGCCGCGCCCGGTCGTGGCCATGCCGCCGCCGCGCGAGGACGCCAGCCTGCCCCCGCCGTCGCCACAGGTCGTCTTCCTGCAGCCGCCGCGCCCGCTGTACGAATGCATCACGCCCGACAACACGCGTTATCTGAGCGACAGCCCCGAAGGCAATCCGCGCCTGGTACCGATGTGGGTGACCGACGGCCCTGCGATCCAGGCCTACCGCGAATACCAGCCGCCGCAGCTGCAGGTGCGCGTGGACGATGGGCAGGTCTCCGGCGGCTACACCAGCGGCGGCTGGCGCGACCGCATCGTCACCGGCTGGGCCGGCCAGCACTGGATCCGCGACGCCTGCCATCCGCTGCCGCAGACCGAAGTCTGCGCACGCCTGCGCGACCGCCGCGACGAGATCCGCCGCCGCTTCGCCATCGCCCAGCCATCGGAGCGCGCCACGCTCGGCCGCGAGGAACGCAGCATCAACGCCCGACTCACCCAGGATTGTCCATGACCCGCGCCACCGGCTTCTCCACCCTCCTGCTGGCGACGACCGTCATCGTCGGCGCTTCCACGCTGCCGGGCGCGAACGCGCAGGACGAGATCCTGATCTACCGCTGCGTCGACGCCAGCGGCGGCGTGACCATCCAGAACGACGTGCCCTGCCCCGCCGGCACGCAGCAGACCGTGAAGAAGATCGGCGGCGTACAGACCATGCGCACGCCCGACGTGATCGTGCCGCCGCCGCCCAAGGCACCGCCGCCGCCCCCGCAGCCGCAGACCGAAACGCCGACAGTCGCCGTGCCACCGGCCCCGCCACCGCCGCCCGCACCACCGCCGCCGCTGTTCCAGTGCCGGACCTGGGACGATCGCGACTACCTCAGCGACACCGGCACGCCACCGGCCACCTGCGTGCCGGTGCAGTCGCGCGGCATCGACGGCAGCCTGGAACTGGCCGCCGGCGAGACCTGCGAGATGCGCCAGGACGCCTGCGCCGAGGTGCCGCAGGCACTGCTGTGCGTGAGCTGGAAGAAACGCGTGGACGAGGCCGACTTCCGCTGGAAGCTCGCTGGCGCGCGCGACGACGCGCGCAAGGCCGAACTCGAACGCGTGCGCGCCACCTACCTGGGCAGCACCTGCGTGAGGTGATGGCCCCGCAGTGATTCCTGCGGCGATGCGCACGAACTGATCGGCCCCGAATGCCCCGCGCTGTCCTGCGCAGGGCGCCCAGCGCGTTTGCAGGAGAAGCGCCGCCGCGCGCGACGAGGTCACGGACATGATCGAATTCGACAAGGGACCGCCGGTGCGCTTCGCCCGGCATTTCGCCGCCTGCCCCGACTACGGGCCGCTGAAGCAGCATTTCTGGTACGACTGGGGCCCGATCTTCCATCGAGGCCGGCTCGACGGCAGCGCGCGCGTGATCTGCCTCGCCTCCGATCCCGGCGCCACCGAACGCATCGCCGGTCGCACGCTCGTCGGCGATGCCGGCCAGCGCGTGCAGGGTTTCCTGTCGAAACTGGGACTCACCCGCTCATATCTCTGCCTCAACGCGTTCTCGTACGCGCTGATCCCGGCGCAGGCCGCGAAGGGCGATGACGTGCTGACGCTGCCCGACCAGTTGGCCTGGCGCAATCGCCTCTTCGACATGGCGCACAACGCGAAGACGCAAGCGATCATCGCCTTCGGCCGGCAGGCGCAGAAGGCCGTCGATCTGTGGCCCGGCAAGGGCGCGACGCCGGTGTTCGACATCCCGCATCCCAGCAGTCATGACGAAGCGGTGATGCTCGCCGCCTGGCGCGACGCCATCGTCGCCCTGCGCGCGATCGTCACGCCCGATGCCGATGGCGACGCCACGCTGCCGAACTACGGCGCGACCTTCCTCGAAAGCGACTACGCACCGATCCCGCGTCGCGACCTGCCGTTCGGCGCGCCGGATTTCCTCGGTGACGACCGTGCCGGCCGCGCCGCCACGCCGCCGCAGCGCACCAGCGTGCGCCGCCCGCAACCCGACGACCGCCACACCCTGATCTGGGTGGCGCCGCGCAAGGAGTGACCGCATGCCGCAAGCCCGCCTGTCCGCGCTGCACGGCCGCATCGTGACCATGGACCCCGACGACGCCGTGTTCGACGACGGCGTGATCTATGTGCGCGACCACACCATCGTCGCGGTCGCCGATGCCGACGAACCGCCGCCAGCCGGATTCGAGCAGGTGAAGGTCGAACGCACCGGTGCGACGCTGTATCCGGGCCTGATCGACCTGCACAACCATCTCAGCTACAACGTGCTGCGCCTGTGGCAGGTGCCCAGGCGCTATACCAACCGCGACGACTGGGCGCGGCATCCCGACTACCGCAAGCTGATCAGCGGACCGATGAACGTGCTCGGCCAGACGCCGGGTTATCCGGCTGCGATCGCGCGCTATGCCGAATGCAAATGCCTGCTCGGCGGCGTGACCACGTCACAGGGCATCGCGCTGTTCAGCAACAGCGGGATGAGCAGTTTCTATCGCGGATTCCTGCGCAATCCGGAGGTCTCCGACGGCCCCGGCTTCCCGGCCGCGCATGCGCGCATCGCCGACGTCGCCGCCGAGGACGGCGAGCGTTTCATGCGCCTGCTCAAGCAGAAGTCGGCGCTGCTGCTGCACCTGAGCGAAGGCACCGATGCGCGCGCGCACAAGCATTTCCAGGCACTGACCCTGCCCTCGGGCGAGATCGCGATCTCGCCGTCTCTGGTCGGCATCCACTGCGTCGCGCTCAAGCGCAAGGACTTCGACCTGATGGCCGGCAAGGGCGCATCGATGGTGTGGTCGCCGCTGAGCAACCTGCTGCTCTACGGCAAGACCGCGAACATCAAGGCCGCGAAGAAGGCCGGCGTGAACATCACCCTCGGCGCCGACTGGTCGCCCAGCGGCAGCAAGCACCTGCTCGGCGAACTCAAGGTGGCGCGCGCCGTCAGCCAGGCGCAGGGCGGCCTGTTCAGCGATCTCGAACTCGTCGCGATGGCCACGCGGAATGCCGCACGCGCGATCAAGTGGCACAACGTCGTCGGCTCGCTGGAGTCGGGCAAGCGCGCCGACCTCATCGCGATCAAGGGCACCGACAAGCCCGCGTACGCGCAGCTGCTCGACTGCCGCGAACGCGACATCGTGCTGGTGATGATCGACGGCGTGCGCCGCTACGGCCTGCCGAAGCTGATGCGCGGCGCGCGCCACGCCGAAACCTGGACCGTCGGCGGCAGTCGGCGCGTGTTCGATCTCGCGGGACCGGTCGAAGGCCCGCTGAAACCGCAGGGCCTGCGCGCATCGACGGACCTGCTGCGTCGCGGCCTGCGCGACCTGGTCGACCTCGCGAAGGAACTCGAAAAACCGCGGCGCGCCTCGCGCAGCGCGAAGCCCGAATGGTTCCTCGCGCTGGAAGAAGAAGAGCCGGTCGACAGCTGCATCCGGCCGCGCCTGTGCAACCACGGCACGTCGCCGAGGCGCTCGTCCGATCCACTGGAGATGGCGCGCGCCGCCGCCGTGCCGCTGTCGACCCTGCTCGGTCCGCTGGAACTGGACCCGATCAGCCTGTGCGACGACCGCGACTTCCTTGCCGCGATCGAACGACAGCGCAACCTGTCGAAGCCGATCCGCGCGGCGCTCGCGGCGGCGTTCGCCTGAGCGCCTGTTCGGACGCTGCGCATGCACCGCGTTGCGCCGCTGCGTCTCCGGGGCCGAGGCCCCGGGGACGTGGAGCATCAAGACATCATCACGGGATCAGGTTGGTCGGGCAGAGGAAATTGCCCGAACTCTGCGAGACGCTGCCATCGGCATTGCTCACGGTCACGGTGATCTGCAGGCGCTGGCCTTCGAAGCAGGTGCCATAGAACGAATTGCCGAAATCGCTGCCGCTGTCGCCGCTCCAGCTCACCGTGGCGGGCGTGGACGAGCTGTAGTCCACGTTGCACCAGTAGGTGCCGCTGCCGCTGTTGTTGTAGTCGGGGCAGACCAGCGAATTGATCACCGGCGGGCTGCCGCCACCGCTCGATCCGAGCACGGAATACAGCAGGCGATTGGGCGAGCCGCTGCCGGCGCTGGTCACCTTGTTCGGCGTGCTGGCGTTGATGATCGCGCTGGCCACCTGCGCCGGGGTGGCGGCGGTGTTGTTCTGCAGGTAGAGCGCCGCCACGCCGGCGACGTGCGGGCTGGCCATTGAGGTACCGCTCAGCGTCGCATTCGCAGAGGTGTTGGCGATGCCGGCCGAAACGATGTTCGAACCCGGCGCGAACAGGTCGAGGCAGGTGCCGATGTTGGAAAAGCTCGAACGCGCGTCGTTGCTCTGGGTGGAACCGACCGTGATCGCGTTGGCGACGCGCGCCGGGGAGAACGCACAGGCATCCGAGTTGTTGTTGCCGGCCGCGACCACGGCGACGACGCCCGCGTTGATCAGGTTGTTCACCGCGGCATCGACCGAGGTGTTGGCGCCGCCGCCCAGGCTCAGGTTGGCCACGGCGGGCTTCACGTGGTTGGCGCGCACCCAGTCGATGCCGGCGATGATGTCCGACCAGCTGCCCGAGTTGCCGCAGCCGAACACGCGGACCGAATGCAGGGTCGCGTTCTTGGCCACGCCCCAGGTGGTGCCGGCGACGGTACCGGCGACGTGCGTGCCATGGCCGTTGCAGTCGCTGGTGCCGCGGCCATCGTCTGCGATCGCGCGGAAGCCGTTGCCGATGCGGCCGGTGAACTGGGTATGCCCGGTCAGGATGCCGCTGTCGATGATGTACGCGTGCACGCCCGCACCGGTGGGGGTGTAGGTGTAGGTGGTGTTCAGCGGCAGGTTGCGCTGGTCGATGCGGTCCAGGCCCCAGGTCGCGTTCGACTGCGTGGCCGACAGTTCGACCAGGCCGTCTTCCTCGACGTAGGCCACGCGCGGATCGGCGAGCAGGCGGGCCAGCGCCTTGTCGTTGGCCTGCACGACGAAACCGCGCAGTGCGTTCTCGTAGGTGCGCGTCACGCGCACGCGATGGCGGCCGGCGAAGTCGCGGGCGACGGTGGACACGCGTGCAGCGACGCCGCGCTCATGGTTCAGGCGCGCGGCGCCTTCCTTGAGCACGACGATGTAGCGGCCTTCGATCGGCCGCTGCGCAGTGCGCAGCTCACCAGCGAACGCCGGCAGCGCGGAGGCACAGAGGAGGGTCGCGGCGACGGCCGCGGTGAGACGATGGATCTGATGCATGCGGACTCTTTCCTTGTGGTCTTGGCATACCTTGGGAATACGGCCGGCGCCCGGCAGGCAGGCGGGCCGCGTGTGCACCCTCGCGATGGCGCGCCACAGGCCCAGCGCACGTCCTGCAACCGGCTTGCGGATCCTTCGCAACGGCATCCCAAGCCTATCGGCCGCCTCGCAGCGCGATCAACCGCATGCGGGACACAAACGCTTGCATCGTTTGTCGCATGGCGCCCGGAAGGACGGGACAGCAATCGCCATCACACGAAAATCGCGATCCTTCGCGCATTTCCGGAGGAGGCATGCGTGCGGCAACCGGCACGGGGACGCCGCCGGTTGCCGCATCGCAGGCAGGCAAGCGCCGAGCGCTCGCCGAAGTCGTCAGTGATGCCCGTTGCCCACCGCGCCGCCCTGGCCGTCGGGCAGCAGCACGCGCACGTTCTGCATCATCCCCTGGTCCTCGTGGTCGAGGATGTGGCAATGCAGCACGTACTCGCCGATGTAGCGCTGGTAGCGCGTGCGGACGTACAGCGTGTAGCCGCCCTTCACGAACAGGGTGTCCTTCCAGATGCCCTTCGTGCCGTCGTAGTCCGGATCGCCGCTGCCGGGCACGCTGACATCGACGCCCTTCGGGTCCAGGATCCGCGACACCTGGAACGGATTGACGTGGATGTGGAAGGGGTGGCTGCCGGCCAGCGAGGTCAGCTTCCATTCCTCGACATTGCCCAGCACCAGATCGCGCGCCTGGGCCGGATCGTAGGCCTCGCCGTTGACCATGAACTTGCCGCCGGCGATGTTGAACTCGACGCTCTGCCCGCCGCCCGGCGTGAGCTCGCCGTCGGCGATCGTCGGATGCGGCAGGAACGCCTGCAGCTGCAGGCCGTCGTTGAGATCGGCGATCACGCGCGCCTTCACGTCGTCCGGCATCCAGCGCTCGGCGGACGCGACCAGTCGTGACTGCAGCCAGTCCTGCGGCTCGCCCTTGACCGGCTCGCCTGCGCCGACCGCCACCGTGCCCAGCAGGCGACGGCTTTCGGGCTCGCCGGACACCGAACTGGCCGCGGGCAGGTTGCCGTCGATCACGCAGTACTCGCCGGCTTCGGGAAACACCATCAGCAGGTCGCTGCGATAGCCCGGCTGCAGCAGCGTCGCGGTGCGCTGGATCGCCTTCGCATGGGTCAGGCCATCGCTGGCGATCTCGAACTGGGTCAGCGGCTCGCCCGTGCAGTTCTGCGCGATCCACTTCGCGTGGCTCTTGAGCGTGCGCAGCGACAGCGGGTTGGCGCTGGGGCGCATGCGCACGAACTGCAGGTTGACCGAATCGCGGATGCCGGCGTGGATGTTGCGCCAGCGCTCGACGCGCCCGGCCACCGCGCCGGTGAAGCGCGGCATGATCTGGCCGTTGATGCTGGTGTAGCGCCCGGACGGCCCCCACGTGCCGAAGCCGAGCTGGTCGTAGTTCTCGATCGTGCCGATGTCGTTCTCGCCGCAGGCCCACGTGCCATCGGGATTCTTCCTGATCGGCGACGTCGGGGCGTCGGGATTCTCGCGGCAGGCATACGCCACCTGCTGCAGCAGCACGATGCGCTCGCGATACGCGCTGCCGTCGTCGTTGCGCAGCAGGGTGTCGATATCGCCGGTCGCCACCGGCGTGGGCGGGCGCTCGCCGCGGATGATCAGCGCGCCGGCCATGCCGCTGGACACCTGCAGCGCGGTCGAGCCGTGCAGATGCGGGTGATACCAGAACGTGCCCGCCGGATGCGTCGCCGGGATGTTGTATTCGTACTCGAACGCGACCTTCGGCCGGATCGTGATCAGCACGTTGTCGCTGTTGCCGGAAGGACTGACCCACAAACCGTGCGAATGCAGGTTGGTCGAGTTGAAGCAGTGCGGCGTGTTGATGTTCGACGGCTTGCAGTCCGGCTCGGGCTTGAGCTGGTTGTCGAGCGACACGCGCACGGTGTCGCCCGGGCGGGTGACGATCGTCGGTGCGACGAATGGCGTGAAGGCATTCGACGGCGCGCCCTCGGCCACGTAGCTGCGCAGGCGCACCTTGTCGTAGCGCTGCGTCGCCGGATTGAAGATGAAACCGTTCGTGAGGCGGATGACGAGTCGCGGGTTGGCATCGACCTCCCCCGGCTGGGCAGCCAGCTGCAGCCGACCGGCCGACGCGCGCGTCGCCGCGCGCTGCATGGGAACCAGGACCGGATCGCTGACGACGCGATCCTTCACGGACGGCGCCTCCTGCGCCTGCACCGGCGCGACGCCCAGCATGGCGACGGCCAGGCCCAGCGCGCGCAGGCGCATGGCCCGGCTCCCGGGTACGACGACGAACGACGTGCGATGACGCATGGCGGCTCTCCCTGTCTCTCGATGATCCCCGCACGGTCGGGCCGATGGTCGCGGCGTTCCGTGCCCCCGGAGCCGATGGCTCCGTGCCGGCAGTGTGGGCCGATCCGTTCAGATAGGCAAAGCGCAGGGGGAATTGAGACTGGAGTGATGCCGGATGCGTCTCCCATGACGGACCGCCGCAAACGCCTTGCAGGTCTCACAGTACCTCGACAAGATTCGGGGCAACAATCTCCCACGCAGCCATCCACCGTGACCATCCCCAATCGAGGCAGCCGAATCATCCGGGTCGATGGCACCGAATATCGCTGGCGCATCCGCCGTAAGCCGACCTATTCGCAAATCGTCTTTCAGGGCACGCTGACGATCGCCGTTGAGTGCACGGAGCCTGGCTCGTCGTGCGTCCTGCTGATCGACGCAGGCACGACAAGACCCGATGCCTGCATCGATCCTTCCGACATGTCGATCACACCCGGAATGATCGCCGAATGGATCAGCCAGGCACTGCAATCCGGCTGGATTCCGACCCAAACTGGGCCGGCATTCAAACTCGAACGAGCCGATCCGCAGTGACTCAGGATTTGCTTGCAAGCAATCCCCCGGAGGGGTGCTGCAATTCAATCGGCGATCCAGCGATATTGCAGATCGGGCTCGTCACGTTTCTCGATCACGCCCGCCGAAACGAGTGCTTCGAGCATCCGATACAGCGTGCTCCCCAACGAGTTGTCGCTCCAGTAGACCCACTTTTTTTCGATCATCGACACGTCACGCGGGAAGATGCCCAGGCACTGGGCAAGCAGATGCTGTGCGGCATCCACGTCCGTCCAGTCGACCATCTGCTCGGGGAAATCGCTCATGGGCCTGCCTCAAAACCCATACCGCAAAAAACCGCCATCCACCGCGATGCATTCGCCGGTGACGTAGCTGGAGGCGGGCAGGCAGAGGAAGGCGACGGCGGCGGCGACTTCCTCGGGTTCGCCGATGCGGCCCATCGGCGTGCGCAGCAGCACGTCGTCGAGGTAGTCGGGATCGGCGAGCTTGCCGGAGGTGCGGCGGGTGCGGATGTACCAGGGCGCGACCGAGTTGACGCGGATGCCGTCCTCGGCCCATTCGCAGGCGAGGTTGCGGGTCATCTGGTGCATCGCGGCCTTGGTCATGCCGTAGGGTGCGCCGCTGCGCACGTGGGTGATGCCGGAGACGCTGCCGACGTTCACGATCGCCGAGGCGGCGTGCTTCACCAGCAGCGGGTAGGCGAGGCGCGAGAGTTCGAAGGCGCTGAACAGGTTGGTCTCGAAGATGCCGCGCCACTCGTCCTCGCTGTAGTCGTTCGCGGCCTTGGTGATGTTGCCGCCGGCGTTGTTGACGAGGATGTTCAGGCCGTCGCCGATGTCGCCGACCCAGTCGAGCAGTTCGCGACGCTGTTCGTCGTCGCTCACGTCGGCGACGCAGGTGCGGATGTCGCCATCGGGGAATTCCTCTTCCAGCTCGGCGCGCGTCGCGTCCAGGCCGTCGGCATCGCGCGCGGCGACCAGCACGCGTGCGCCGAAGCCGAGCAGTTCACGGGCGATGGCGCGGCCGATGCCGGCCGTGCCGCCGGTGACGAGGGCGAGTTGTCCGTCGAGACGCCAGCGCTGCGGAGTCATGGGGCACCGTTCTTCTGCACAGGAGGATGGGCGTAGGATAACGGCGTCACCGCCACGGAGGTCGCCATGTCCCGCACCACAGCCCGCGCCGCCCTGCTGCCGCTGCTCGCCGCCTGCCTCGCGCTGGCCGCCTGCTCGAAACCCGAGGTGCCGGAGCACGACAACCCGCCCGAGCCGCAGGCCGCCGCGCAGCCTGCCGAATTGACCCAGGCGATCGAGCAGCCGCTCGACAAGGCCAACGCGGCGCAGGCCGCGACCGAAGCGGCATCGGAGAAGCAGGATGCGGCGATCGACGCGGCGACAGGCGACGCTGCAGGAAACTGATACTTCAGCGAGCGAGCGATCGCGACTTGCGTCGCTCCCACAGAAAGCGAAACAGCCTGCTCTTGTGGGAGCGACGCAAGTCGCGAACCGCTTTCAGCAACGACATGCCCCAAGCGAAAACGCCCGGCATCGCCGGGCGTTTTCGCATGCATCACCACATTCTCGAACCGGATCAGAACCCGCAGAAGCAGTACGCGATCGCGCTCACCGGCTTGCCGCTGCGGCCGGCTTCGATGGCGCGTTCGACCATGCGCAGGTCCCGATCCGCCTGCGGGGCGACCTTGGCGATCATGCCGCGCGCGATCGAGGAATCGGCGAGCATCGCCTGGCCGATGCGGCTGCCGGCGAAGCCGGTGAACCAGCGCTCGAACGGAGTGAGCTCGCGCTCGATGTAGCGCACGCGGTACTCGTCCGGCTTGCCGCCGAGCTTGGCGCGCTTGGCGGCATCGGCGATGGCCGTCTGCAGGCCGCCGAAGGCATCGACCAGGCCGCGCTCCTTCGCCTGCGCGCCGGACCACACGCGACCGCGGGCGACGGCATCGATGTCGGCGACCGGCTTCTTGCGCGCTTCGGAGACCTTGCCGGTGAAGTCGCGGTAGCCCTTCTCGATCACGCTCTGGATCACGCCGCCGACTTCCGGCGACAGCGGGCGGGTGACGTCGAAGGCGCCGGCGATCTTCGTCGTGGACACGCCGTCGGTGCGCACGCCGATCTTCTCCAGCGCGCGGGAGAAGGTCGGAATCATGCCGAAGATGCCGATGGAGCCGGTGACCGTGGACGGGTCGGCGTAGATGCGGTCGGCATTCATGCTGATCCAGTAGCCACCGGATGCGGCGACATCGCCCATCGACACGACCACTGGCTTGCCGGCCTTCTTCAGCGCGACCACTTCGCGACGGATCTGCTCGGAGGCGAAGACTTCGCCGCCGGGCGAATCCACGCGCAGCACCACGGCCTTGGTGGATTCGTTCTCGCGCGCGTCGCGCAGCAGGGCAGCGGTGGATTCGCCGCCGATGGTACCCGGCGGCTGCTCGCCGCCGGTGATTTCGCCCGAGGCGACCACGATGGCGACATGGTCGCCGTCGCCGATCGCCATGTGCGTGCCGTTGATGTGGGCGAGGTAGCCTTCGTAGGAGATCTGGCGGAAACCGCCGTCCGCGTTTTCGTCCTCGACGCCGAGCTTGGTCAGCATGGCGTCGATCTCTTCGCGAGTCTTCAGGCCGGTGACCCACTTGTGCTTGAGCGCGTATTTCGCGAGATCGCCCTGCACTTCGACGATGCCGGTGGGCAGGTCGTTGATCGAGGCGGACAGCGCTTCCGGCGAGATCTTCCGCGCCTTGGCGACATCGGCGATGTAGCGCTGCCAGATGTCGTTCATCCAGAACAGGTCGGCTTGCTTCGATTCCGGCGACGCGGCGTCGAGCACGTACGGTTCGGCGGCGGACTTGTACTCGCCGACCTTGAACAGATGCACGTCGACGCCGAGCTTGTCCTGCAGGCCTTCGCGGAAGTACTGGCGATAGCGGCCCAGGCCTTCGATCAGCATGCCGCCCATCGGGTCGAGGTAGATCTCGTCGGCCTGCGCGGCCAGCAGGTACTGCGACTGGTCGAAGGATTCGCCGAAGGCGATGACCTTCTTGCCGGCGGTGCGCAGCGCGGCGATGGCTTCGGCGATCTCGCGCGTCGAGGCGTAGCCGCTGAAGGCCAGGCCATCCACGCGCAGCACCACGCGCTCGATGCGCTTGTCGTTCTTCGCGGCCTTCAGCACGCGCAGCACGTCGCGCAGCTGCACTTCGGCGGCGCCGTCGTCGCCCAGCGCGCCGGCCAGCGCACGGCTCATCGGATCGAGCGAGAACTGCTCGACCAGGTTGCCTTCGGGATCGATCACCAGCGTGGTGCGCTCGTGCACGGGCAGCACGCGCGGACCGGCGCTGGCGCCGATGCCCACGGCGGCGACGAAGAAGAACAGCAGGCCGAAGAACACGAGGTTCAACACCAGCCGGCGGGTGAAGTTCATTGCATCCCAGATGCCGACCAGCACGGTGGCGATGGGACCGCGTCGACGCGGTTCGTTCATGTGGACTCTCTCCTGGAACTTTCGGAATCAGTCTGACGGCTGGGCCGGGCGGCGTCATCCGCCATCGGTCATGACGACGTTCTGCCCGACCGGGATGCGCCCGGACAGGCGGACGAAGCGGGTGGACAGCAGGATCGCGGCGACGGTGAGGCCCGCGATCAGGCCGATCCACATGCCCTTCGGGCCCAGCGCCGGGGTCAACGCCCCCACCCCCAGGCCCAGCACCGCGCCCAGCGGCATGCCGATCCCCCAGTACGCGAGGGCGGCGATGAGCATCGGCACCCGAGTGTCCTTCAGGCCGCGCAGGGCACCGATCGAGAGCACCTGGATGCCATCGGGGAACTGGAAGGTGGCGGCCATCAGCAGCAGCGTGGCGGCCAGCGCGGCGACCGCGGCGTCGTTCGTGTACAGACCGGCGATGGCGTCGTTGGCGAGGAACAGGGTGCTGCCGGTCGCCAGCTGTGTCATCACCACCAGCGCGTAGCCGGCAAACGCGGCACGGCGCAGGCCGTCGCGGTCCCCACGGCCCACGGCATGGCCGACGCGCACGGTGGTCGCCTCGGCCAGGGCCATCGGCACCATGAAGCACAGGCTGGACACGTTGATGGCGATCTGGTGCGCGGCCGAGGGCACTTCGCCCAGCCGGCCAATCACCAGCGCCGTGGCGACGAACAGCCCGCCCTCCATCAGCCAGGTCAGGCCGATCGGCAGGCCGGTCCTGAGCAGGTCGCCGATCGGCGCGCGGCGCGGAGGTTCGAGGTGGCCGAACAGCTGCAGGTCGTGGAAACGCCGCGTGCGCAGCAGGTAGGCGGCCATGGCCAGCAGCTGCGCCCACATCACTAGGCCCGAGGCGATGCCCAGGCCGCCGGCACCCAGTTCGGGCAGCAGACCATCGACTCCGAAGGCCAGCGCGTAGCCCAGCGGCACCAGCAGCACCAGCCCGCCAAAGCCAATCACCATGGTCGGCACCGTGTGGTGCAGGCCGTCGCAGAGGTAGCGCATGCACAGGTACAGGGCCAGCGCCGGCACGCCCCAGCGGATGCCGTGGACGAAGGCGGTGGCGCCGGGGCGGATCTCCGGGGCGATGCCCATGCTCTCCAGCGCCAGCGGGATCGCGCTGAGAAAGGCGAACATCACCATCCCCAGCACCAGCGCCAGCCACATCGCCTGGCGGAACAGCGGGCCGATCTCGCCGCGCCGGCCCGCGCCGTCGAGCTGCGATACCGAAGCCGGCAGTGCGATCAGCGTGCCCATCGGCACCAGCAGCGGCAGCCAGAACAGCGCCGTGCCGATCGACACCGCTGCCAGCGTGGCCGTACCGTGGTGGCCGGCGATCACCGCATCGACGAAGCCGATCAGGCCGCTGGACACATGCCCCGCGATCAGCGGGGCGGCCAGGCGCGCGCTGGTGCGCAGCTCGTCGCGGAAGCGCGGCGTGGAGGGAGGCGTTGGAGTCATCTCGGTCGTCGAGGCGGCCAGCATGGCCATGGCAGGTCCGCTGGCGCGGACACGGGGGCTGCTATCTTACCCGGCCGAACGGCGGCGCCCGGGGAGCGCACATGAACGATCATCACGCCTCGCGCTGCGACAACTGCGAAACCCCGCTGGTCGGCGCCTACTGCCACATCTGCGGCCAACACGCCCACAACCCGCTGCGCAGCTTCAAGCATGCGGTGGAGGACGTGTTCGAGTCGTTCTGGCACCTCGACGGCCGCATCTTCCGCACCCTGCGCGACCTGCTGGTGCCCGGCCGCGTCGCGAAGAACTACCTCGACGGCCGGCGTGTCGCCTACGTGCCGCCGCTGCGGCTGTTCGTGATCCTCAGCCTGCTGACCTTCTTCATCGGCAAACTGACGATCCACGTGGACCCGGTTCCGATGCACGCGGCGAACCCGGACGGCACCCTGCAGACCAGCGACATCGAGGTCGGCGAGACCGGCATCCGCAGCGCAGCCACGGTCGATGCCGTGCTGAAGGCGCGCGCCTCCGCGTTCGAATCGCTGGGCGAGCTGCGCGACAACCCCTTCGGCCAGGCCATGCTCTCGATGCTCGGGCCGAACACCGAGCAGTCGCTGCACGAGACCACCCGCAAGCGGCTCATCGAATTGAAGGCCACGCCCGAGCAGCTGCGCGCCGCCGGTTACGACGCCGACAAACCGTGGGCGCCAGCGGCGGACAGCCCCATCACCTCGGCAGCGGACACGGCCTTCACCCCGGCGCCCGGCGAAGGCTGGTTCACGCGCTGGCTGAAGCAGCGCGGCGAACGCATGCGCCAGAACGCGAACGCGATCCGCAAGGATCCCGACATGCTGATCAAGCTCATCCTCGGCGCGGTGCCGGGCGCGCTGCTCATGCTGATGCCGGTGTTCGCGCTGTTCCTGAAGCTGCTCTACATCCGCTCCGGTCGCGGCTTCCTCGAACACCTGGTCGTCGCGATGTACAGCCACATCGCCCTGCTGTGCATGCTGCTCGTCAATTTCGTCGCGCTCGGGCTGGGTACGCTGGTCGGCGGCACCGCGATGGCGGTGGCGACCAATGCCTTCGCCGTCGTGCTGTTCGGCTTCGTCGCCCCGGCCTACCTGCTGTGGATGCAGAAACGGGTCTATGCGCAGGGCTGGATCAAGACCCTCGCGAAGTACGCGATCCTCGGCAGCGTGTACACCGTGCTGCTCGGTTGCGCGCTGATCTATGCTGTCCTCGCGGGCATCAGCAGCTGACGCCCGTCCCTTCCCCCAAGGCCCCCTGCACGACATGACCGCATCCCGAAGGACCGGCGTCCTCTACGAAGTGAACATCGAGGTCGATGCCTCCGCGCACGAGGAGTACCGCGCCTGGCTGCGCGACCACATCGCCGAGATCCTCGCGCTCCCCGGCTTCACGGGAGCCAAGCTCTTCGAGGTGCTGGACCCGCCGGCCAGCGCCGGCCGCATCGGCCTGTGCGTGCAGTACGCGCTGAAGGACCAGGCGGCGCTCGACGACTACCTGCGCGAGCATGCGCCGCGCCTGCGCGCCGACGGCATGGCGCGCTTCGGAGGTCGCTTCCAGGCCAGCCGGCGCGTCCTGCGCGCCACCAAACGCTGAAGTGGCCCGCCGGGCTCGGGGCCCGGGCGGAACTCAGCCCCGGCCGGGCCAGATCCGGCCGAGCCAGCCCGACTTGCCGCCCTGGGCACCGCGCGCGGGCGTCTCCACCAGGGTCGCGGCCACCGCGCTGTCGCGCAGCCGGGCGATCGACGCGACGCGCTCCGGCGGCATGTGCTTGATCACGAAGCGGGCCTCGTCGTTCAGGGCCAGCCAGGCCTCGCCGTCCAGGCTGCCGTCCTCGCGCTGCGGCAGGGCCCGCTGCAGGGCCTGGCGGAACTCCGCCGGGTCCACGCCGAACACGGCCGAGGCCTGCGCATCATCCAGCCCGGCCACCACGCGCAGCAGCAGCACAGCCCGGGTGCCGAAGTCCAGGCGCGCCAGGGACGCGAAGTCGCCGTTCCAGTAGGGCGCGACCGGCTCGCTGTTGAGGACCGGGGTCTGCAGCAGGATGGTCCAGAACTGCAGCGTCCAGCTGTCCTGGGGCAGGCCCGGGGCCTGCAGTGCGAAGCTCTCGATGGCCGCCGCCAGGGCGCGGTCGCCATGCGACTGGTCGCCGCACTGCAGTTCCGCGAGCAGGGCGGCGCGGCGCTCCATGCCACGCAGGAAATTCCCGAGAGCGGTGCCGGCAGACGCGGCACTGTCGAGCGTGTTCGGTAGAGCCATCATTGCGGGGGCGGATTTTCGGAGGCGACGCATGATGCCCTGTGCCCCGCCGGATCGACTTGACAATCGTCACGAAACAGGCTCCCACCTGCACCTGTCGGATCGATGGCGGCCATGGGTTGTGCACAGCGGTCACGGGACTGTCATGTCGCCGGACGGTGCCGTTTCGCGCATGACAGTCCTGCAATGTTTCACGGATAAACGATTGATTTCAAAAAGGATCATTGGCCTTGGCGTTTTTTTCGCCAGACATGGGCAAAGCCTTGGTTTTCCGGCATCGCGGCGCCGTCGCCGGGCGTCATGCACAAACTTATCCACAGCTTGTGTGGATAAATCGCGATTCCTTTCACGATCCGTGACTTAGCCCGCAATCGTGTGACGGAGGACAGCAATGCGATGCAAGTCGCGTCGCATGAGATCGGGCCGTGCTGCCGGACCGAACCGGCTCCGCCCTCCCCCTCCTGCCCACCTGCCGGTCCGGCCCGGGCAAGCAAACCGGGTGTCCGGACGTTCGGCGGCCTGGTGCTCGATCGACCCCATCGATGAGCGCCGTCTGTCAAGGGGTGACGCAGGCGTTGTACACAAGCCGGTTTTTGGCTGGATCGGCGCGGACTTCAACGCTGCAGTTGATGTGCGCGGACGGGTTTCACGCACAAACCATTGATTTTATTGAAAACGAACATGGCCATTATTTCGCCATGTTTTCGGAACCCCACGAAAACCGGGGCGTGGAACGCGCCACCCACACCTTCATCCACACGCTTATCCACAGGCTGTGTGGATAGCTCGCCCCGGGTCGATGCGGTGACGTGTGGAGATGCCGCAAACGCCCTCGCTGTCAAGCCCGGTCCGGAACGATTGTGCACAGCCGCATGCAAGACCGTGTTTCCCGGGGAAAACAGCGCCACGCGCCATCCGCCCGCCGTGTTCCACGCGCAAGCCATTGATTTCAATGACGAACAAGATGGACATATTTTCGCCATGTTCAGCGAAGCCCACGTTTTCCGGGGCGTGGAACGCATGCCCCACAAGGCCATGCACAGCGTTATCCACAGGCTGTGTGGATGATCGCGGCCACCCCGGGGCGAACCGGTAGACTGCCGGCCATGCACAGCCCCGACACCGTGCTCCGGGTGGCCCTGCCGCTGCCGTTGCCTCGCCTCTTCGACTACCTGCCGCCGGACGCCGGCGTCGCCATGGTCGGCGGACGCGTGCGGGTGCCCTTCGGCAGCCGCAGCCTGGTCGGGGTGATCGCGGAGATCGGCCCGGTCGACCCCGGGCTGGGCGAGCTGCGCCAGGCTGAGGTGCTGCTCGACGAGACGCCACTTTTGCAGGGCGAGCTGCTCGACTCCCTGCGCTGGCTGGCGCGCTACACCCACGCCCCGCTGGGCGAGGTCTTCGCCACCGCCCTGCCGACCCTGCTCCGCCACGGCGAGCCCCTGCCCGACACCCATGCCTGGGCCTGGCGACTGACCCCCGAGGCCAGCGGCACGCGCCTGCGCGGCAAGCCCGCGCGGCTGGCCGAACTGCTGGGCGATGCCGGCCTGGACGAAGACGTGCTGGATGCGCGCCTGGACGACTGGCGTCCCGCCGCGCGGGCCCTGCTCAAGCGCGGCCTGACCGAACGCGTCGCGGTGCCAGCATCGGCGCACGCCCCGATGCCAGAGTCGGGGCCCGTGCCCAACGAGGAGCAGGACGCCGCGCTGGACAGCCTGCGCGCGCGTCGCGGCTTCGCGGCCTCGCTGCTCGACGGCGTGACCGGCAGCGGCAAGACCGAGGTCTACCTGCGCGCGATCGCCGACTGCCTGGCGTCAGGCAAGCAGGCGCTGGTACTGGTCCCCGAGATCGGCCTGACCCCGCAGACCCTGCAGCGCTTCCGCCGCCGCCTCGGCGTCCCGGTCCACGCCCTGCACTCGGGGCTGGCCGACGGCGAACGCGCCCGGGTCTGGGCCGCCGCCTGGCGCGGCGAGGCGCGCGTGATCGTCGGCACGCGCTCGGCGGTGTTCGTGCCGCTCCCCGACGCCGGGCTGATCGTGATCGACGAGGAACACGACGGCAGCTACAAGCAGCAGGACGGCATCCGCTACCACGCCCGCGACTTCGCCCTGGTGCGCGGCAAGGCCCTGGACGTGCCGGTGCTGCTGGGCAGCGCCACGCCCTCGCTGGAAACCCTGCACAACGCCGAATCCGGCCGCTACGCGCACCTGCGCCTGCGCCGCCGCGCCGGTGAAGCCCAGCCGCCGACCGTGCGCGTGCTCGACGTGCGCAAGCGTCCGCTCGATGCCGGCCTGTCGCCGGAACTGCTGCAGGCGATGCGCAAGGCGCTGGACGACGGTGGCCAGGTGCTCGTGTTCAAGAACCGGCGCGGCTACGCGCCGGTGCTGCTCTGCCACGACTGCGGCTGGAGCGCGCAGTGCCGCCGCTGCAGCACGCCGCTGCGCGCGGTGCCGATGACCGTGCACGGCGGCGGTCGTCGCCTGCAGTGCCACCACTGCGGCGCACGGCAGACCCCGCCGATGGCTTGCCCCGACTGCGCCAGCCTCGCCCTGCAGCCGCAGGGCGTCGGCACCGAGCGTCTGGAGGAACTGCTCGCCGAGCGCTTCGGCGACGTGCCGGTGCTGCGCATCGACAGCGCCAGCACGCGGCGCAAGGACGCGCTCGAAAAGCACTTCGCCGAACTCGGCACACAGCCGGGGATCCTCGTCGGCACGCAGATGCTGGCCAAGGGCCACGACCTGCCGAACCTCACCCTGGTCGCCGTCGTCGGCATCGACGAAGGCCTGTTCTCCGCCGACTTCCGCGCCGGCGAGAAGCTCGCGCAACTGCTCATCCAGGTCGCCGGACGCGCCGGGCGCGCCGACAAGCGCGGCGAGGTGATCCTGCAGACCCACCATCCCGAACATCCGCTGCTGCTCACGCTCATCCAGGGCGGCTACCACGCCTTCGCCGAGACCGAATTGGCCCTGCGCGAAGCCGCCGGCTTCCCGCCGTTCGCGCACCTCGCCCTGCTCCGCGCCGAAGCGCAGCACGCCGACGCGCCGATGCAGTTCCTGCACGCGGCGAAGGCCACACTGCTGCCGTACGCAGCGACGCAACGCGAGGAGAGCGACGGCCTTGCCCTCAACGGTCCCGTCGCCGCGCCGATGCCGCGCCGCGCCGGGATGTACCGCGCGCAGCTGCTGCTCACCGCTTCCACGCGACGCGCGCTGCATCAGGCACTCGACGCGGCGCTGCCCGCGATCCACGCCCTGCCCGACGCGCGCAGGACGCGCTGGTCGCTGGACGTGGATCCGGTCGACCTGTATTGAACCGACTCAGTAACGATCGTCGAACGCGAAGATCGGCTTGCGCTTCGCCCACAGGCCGTCGGTGAAATCCGGGAAGTCCAACGTGCGGTTGCCCTCGGCGATCGACTGCTCCGACAGCGGCGTGATCGCGCTCCACGCCACCGCGTCGTAGATGTCGATCGGCATCGGCTCGCCCCGACGAAGGGCTTCGACGAAGGCGTTGACGACGAAGAAATCCATGCCGCCGTGTCCCGATTCCTTCGCCGCATCGGCGAAACGCTGCCACAGCGGATGGTCGTGCTTCGCGAACCAGTCCTCGGCCGCGTCCCATTCATGCGGCTTCGACTGGCCTTCGATGTGGATGCCCTTGTTCACGTCCATCCACAGGCCCTGCGTGCCCTGCACGCGGAAGCCCAGCGAATACGGGCGCGGCAGCGAGGTGTCGTGGGTGAGCAGGATGGTTTCGCCGTTCTCGCAGGCGAGGTGGGTCTGCACCACGTCGCCGAGCTTGAACGCGACCTTCGTGTTCGGATGCTCCGGCGCGTTCTTCGCGATGTAGTCGTGCAGGCCGCGCGCCTTGCTGGCGTAGCTCGTCAGTCGCGTGAAACGGTTGCCGCGATGGATATTCGCCTGCATCGCGCACGGGCCGATGCCGTGGCTGGGATACAGCTCGCCGTTGCGGCGGACCGAATGGTCCGTGCGCCAGCGCGCTTCCGACCAGCCTTTCTCGCCGAACTCGTAGCCGCCGCCATAGGGCTTGCCCGGTTCGCCGCTGTTGAACTTCACCGCGCGCAGGTCGTGCTGGTAGCCGCCTTCGAGATGCACGATCTCGCCGAACAGGCCCTTGCGCGCCATGTGCAACGCCGCGAGCACGTCGCGGCGGTAGCACACGTTCTCCAGCAGCATGTAGGGCGTGCCGGTGCGCAGCTGTGCGCGCAGCACGTCCCAGTGATCGTCGAGCGTGATGCCCGCGACGACCTCGCAGGCGACCGCGATCTTCGCCTGCATCGCCTCGATCGACTGCACTGCATGCAGCTCCCAGGGCGTGACGATGAACACCGCATCGATGCCGGACTTCGCGTACATCCTGCGCCAGGCATCGCCATCGCCGGTGTAGACCTGCGGCTTCGGCTTGCCGGCCTTCGCGATGCGCTCCAGCGCCTTGTCGATCATGTACGGATCCGTGTCGCAGATCGCGGTGATCGCCACGTCGTCGCGACGCAGCAGTTCCTTCAGGTGCACCTGGCCGCGCATGCCGACGCCGAGGACGCCGATCTTCAGCGGCTCGCCTCGCTTCCAGACACGCGGTTTGGCCAGCGACGACAGCGGTGCGACGGACGCCGCGCCTGCAGCGGAGGCGATGAGGAAATCCCTGCGATTCATGGACGAGCCCACTCCCGTGCGTGCATGCGACGCCGCGCGCGGCGACATCGCGAAACGATACGTCACCGCATGGCGCGATCCACGCGCTGCGGCCCCGCACGGAGTGTAGCGGGTGCACGCCGGCTGTCGCGTGGAGGCGTCGACTATTCGCGCAGCAGCTTCTGGATCTTTCCGCCGAGCTTCATCACCTTCATCAGAGTCGCCGGCTCCAGGCGCAGCATTTCCTCGCCCCAGGCGGACAGCGCGGTCATCAACGCGAGCGTTTCCTTGATGCGGGCGCGCGCGTCGGCCGGCTCGTTCGCGAACGCCTCGTCGGCGACCAGATCCTTGAGCAGCGCCACGGTGGGATCGAATTCGCGCGACTTGCGCTCGCGGGTGATGACGCGGAACAGCTCCCACACGTCCTTCGAGGTCTCGAAGTGATCGCGGCGGTCGCCGAGCAGGTGCACCGTGCGCACCAGGTTGAGGTTGGTCAGCTCGCGCAGGCTGGTGCTGACGTTCGAGCGCGCGACCGACAGCGTCTCGGCAATCTCCTCCGCGTGCATCGGACGGCCCGTGTGGAACAGCAGCGCGTGGATCTGCGCGACGGTGCGGTTCACGCCCCAGCGCGAGCCCATCTCGCCCCAGTGCAGGACGAAACGCCGGCTCAGCGGCGACAGGGGATCGTGGACAGGTTCGGATGAGGACGACATGGCGGCGGTGATCGCGATGGATGCGTTTTCGAAGCTTGCGGCCAGCCTAGGTTCGTCATATATTTCTGTCAAGACAGAAATAACCGACACTACCGTCGCACAGGAGCAGCGCATGGGCGCTCTCGCAGTCCCGGCCCCGGCCGACAGCAAGCCTCCTCCCGCAGGCAGTCCCGTCCCGGTCGTGCTCGTCCTCGGCGGGACCGGCTTCATCGGCCGACACGTCGTCGCCGCGCTCCGCGCCTGCGGTCTGCAGGTGGTCGTCGGCAGCCGCCGGCCCCGTCGCCGCCTGCCGCGTCATGGCCTGGGCGACCTCCCCGGCCGCGAGGCCCATCTCGAACGCCTCCTCGATCCCGCCGCCTGGCAGCCCGTCATCGAAGGCTGCGACATCGTCGTCAATTGCGTCGGCATCCTCCGCGAACGCGGGCGCGAGACCTACGACCGCGTCCACCATCGCGCGCCCGCAGCGCTCGCCACTGCCTGCGCCGCGAGCGGCCTGCGCCTGGTCCACATCTCCGCGCTGGGCCTCGACGGGCCGGCGGGGAGTCGCTTCCTGCGCTCCAAGCGCGACGGCGAAGCCGCGCTGCGCGCCAGCGGTGCGGACTGGCACATCGTCCGGCCCTCGCTGCTCGACGGCGAAGGCGGCTTCGGCGCGCGCTGGATCCGCCGTGTCGCGCGCTGGCCGGTGCACCCGCTGCCCCCGGCCGCCGCCGGGCGGATCGCGATGCTGGATGTCGCCGACCTGGGCGAGGCCATCGCCAACCTAGTGCTCGACCCCGCGCCGCCGATGCGCGAGCACGACCTCGGCGGCCTGCACGTGCGCACGCTCGCCGGACATCTTGCCGCGCTCCGCGCGCTGCACACGCCGGTGCCCGCGCGTCGCCTGCCCGTGCCCGACCTTCTCGCCCGACTCGCCTCGCACGTCTGCGACCTGTTCCATGCCACGCCGTTCTCGTACGGCCACTGGGAACTGCTCCAGCGCGACAACCTCCCACGCGAGAACCGGCTGCCGGCGCTGCTCGGCCGCGCGCCGCGCACGATCGGCGTGACCACGACCGCGCACGACGCGACGCCGCACGCCATTCCCATCGCTTCCAGGACGTTGTCATGAGTCAGCATCACCCGCACGCCACCGGCGAGGATCGCCGGCCGCATGTCGTCATCGTCGGCGGCGGTTTCGCCGGCCTGTGGGCCGCGCGCGCAGTGTCCAGCGCACCGGTGCGCATCACCCTGCTCGATCGCGGCAACCACCATCTGTTCCAGCCGCTGCTGTACCAGGTCGCCACCGCCGGCCTGTCCGCGCCGAACATCGCCGCGCCGCTGCGCCAGATCCTGCGCCGGCAGAAGAACGTCACCGTGCTGCTCGGCGAAGTCGCCGGCATCTCGCCGGCAGAAAAACAGGTGCACCTCGCCGATGGCCGCACACTCGCCTTCGACCACCTGCTGCTCGCCAGCGGCGCCACGCACGCCTATTTCGGCCACGACGACTGGGCACCGCACGCGCCCGGCCTGAAGACGCTCGACGACGCGCTGGGCATTCGTCGGCGCATCCTCACCGCGTTCGAACGTGCCGAGGCCGAAGACGACCCCGCGAAGCGCGATGCCTGGCTGACCTTCGCCATCGTCGGCGGCGGACCGACCGGCGTGGAACTGGCCGGCACGCTCGCCGAGATCGCGCGCCACACGCTCCGCGGCGAGTTCCGCCGCGTCGATCCACGCAAGGCGCGCGTGCTGCTGCTCGAAGCCGGGCCGCGCGTCCTGGCCAGCTTTCCGGAATCGTTGTCCGAAAAGGCGCGCGCGCAGCTGCAGAAACTCGGCGTCGAGGTGCGCACCGGCGTGCCGGTCGCGGCGATCGATGACGAAGGCGTGCAGCTTGGCGACACGCGCATCGCCGCGCGCACCGTGCTCTGGGCTGCCGGCGTCGCCGCATCACCGCTGGCGCGCGACCTGGGCGTGCCACTCGACCGCGCCGGTCGCGTCCTGGTCGAACCCGACCTGAGCGTGCCCGGTCATCCGTCGATTTTCGTCGCCGGCGATCTCGCGTCGATCCAATGCGACGGCAAGCCGGTGCCCGGTGTGGCGCCCGCTGCGAAGCAAATGGGCCGCCATGTCGCGCGATCGATCCTCGCCCGCCTGCGCGGCGCGACGCCCTCTGCGTTCCGCTATCGCGATTTCGGCAACCTCGCGACCATCGGCCGCATGGCCGCAGTCGTAGACCTGCACGGCCTGAAGTTCTCGGGCCTGCTCGCCTGGTGGTTCTGGCTCGCCGCGCACGTGTTCTTCCTGATCGGCTTCCGCAACCGCCTCGTCGTGCTGATCGACTGGGCGCAAGCGTACTGGAGCTACCAGCGCAGCGCGCGGATCATCCTCGGCGGCGATCGTGATGGGTGATCGTGATGGTTGATCGCGACGACTGACCCTGCTCAGGCACGCGTGACGCGGCAGGCATAGCAGCCGGGTTTCGCGTAGTGCAGGTGCAGGTACTCGGTGCGATCGATCGCGAACAGCTCGGCGATGCCCGCTTCGAGCTCTTCACCCGGCCGCACGTCGGCCCAGACCATCATGCCGCGCGCATCGTAGGCGCGCAGCGACAGCAGGCGGCGGCGCAGCAGTTGCGGGACTTCATCGACATCCGGTGTCGCGACCACCGCCGCTTCGCGCACGTAGATCGGGCCTGCGGCGCGATACGGCGTGTCGGCAGATTGGTGTTGATGGTGCAGCAGCACCAGCCGCTCGCCCTCGGTCGCATCCTGCAGGCTGACGCGGCAGGGATACACCGGGCGGCCATCGGCGACGACGCGGCGCGCGCCGTGCGCATGCAGCGCGTCGTCGAACAACGCGAACAGCGGCGCGAAGGGTTCGAGGGGCAAGGCGTGGATGCGGAAGGACATGGATGCGCTCCGGAATCAGAGGGGAGCGCATCGTCGCGCACGCGACGGCGTCGCGATATCCGATTCCTGCCGCGATCAGCCGGCCGCGATCAACCCGGTTTCTGCGCAGCCTGCGGTTTCGCGGTCTTCTTCGGTTTCGCGCGCACCTGCACATGCAGGCCCTCACGCCGCGTCTCGAACAGTTCGGTGGCCTCGATCAGCGCGCTGAGCTTGGCGTAGCCGTAGTTGCGCTGGTCGAAGGAAGCGCGATTGCCGATGTTGTGGCCGACCGCAGCGAGGTTCGACCAGCCGTCGTCGTCCTTTTCCGCTTCCACCGCATCGCGCAGGAGGTTGACCAGTTTCGTGTCCTGGCGCAGCTTGGCTGTCGGCAGCGGCGCGCGCGGTGCGGGGCCTTCGCTGGCGGACTTGGCGTCGACCGGCTGTTCGTCGATGAAGAGGAAGGTCGAGCAGGCGTTGACGAAAGGCTCGGGCGTCTTCTTCTCGCCGAAGCCGAACACGCGCATGTTCTGCGCGCGCAGGCGCATCGCCAGCGGCGTGAAATCGGCGTCGCTGGACACGATCGCGAAGGCATCGAAGCGTCCGCTGTGCAGCAGGTCCATGGCGTCGACCACCATCGCCATATCGGAGGCGTTCTTGCCGGTGCTCAGCGCGAACTGCTGCATCGGCTGGATCGCGTTGGGATGCAGCGCCTGCTCCCACTTGCCGAGGTTCGGGCTCTTCCAGTTGCCATACGCCCGGCGGACGTTGGCGATGCCGTGTCGCGCCAGCTCGGCCAGCACGACGTCGATCTTCGCCGCCGGCGCGTTGTCCGCGTCGATCAGCAGTGCGATCCGCAGCCTGTCGTCCATGTCGCCGTCCCCATCGTCGAAAGCGCAAGCCTATCAGGTGGCCGGGATGCGCCCGCCGTCGACGGCGGGCGCATCCCGGGTCGATCAGTGGTAACCGTCGAAGAAGGCGGCAGTGGCGTTGAGCTGCCTGGTCGCGCCGGTCTGCACGTCCTGCACGTAGACGGTTGTCCTGACCGTGCTCGACACGGAGATCGCGCGACCGCAGGTGGTCGTGCTGCCCGCGCAGACGGTCTGCCCGGTGTCGGTGTCGCGCCACACGAACGAATAGGTGCCCGGCGGCAAGCCGCCCACCTCCAGATGGACGACGGACGGATCGTCCGCGCTCCACGGTGTCCACCAGCTCGTGCACATGCCTTCGCTCAGCGTGTCGTAGGCATAGGTGTCGACGAAACAGCCCAGGGTGGCGTTGGAGACATCGCCGGCCTGCGCGGTCGCGGGCGCAGCGAGGGCGAGGACGGACAACAGGCCGGCGGACACCGCCGCCGAAAGGGATTTCACGATCATAGACAACCTCCATGTGTTCATCGGG
Source organism: Lysobacter brunescens (assembly GCF_042677005.1). Lineage (NCBI taxonomy): Bacteria > Pseudomonadati > Pseudomonadota > Gammaproteobacteria > Lysobacterales > Lysobacteraceae > Lysobacter > Lysobacter brunescens. The sequence goes on from NZ_JBHTIF010000001.1 coordinate 692,366, forward strand.
ATGCCCGTCCCTTCGACGGGCGCAGGCAGTATGCCTGCGGCATTCCTGCGCCGCCTGGCCACCAGCCGCCGCAGGGCGACGTGGCGGCGGCCCCGCGACACTCGGAAACGACGACGGCCCGGAAGACCGGGCCGTCGTGGTGGATCGCGTTGTGTGGCCGGATCAGGCGGCGAACAGCGCCTTCATCTTCTTCAGCGCATTCGCCTCGATCTGGCGGATGCGCTCGGCCGAGACGCCGTACTCGTCGGCCAGTTCCTGCAGCGTGACCTTGCTGTCGGGCTCCAGCCAGCGGCGCTTGATGATGTCGCGCGAGCGGTCATCGAGACGGGCCATGCCTTCGCGGAGCAGGTCGAGCTGGTCGGCTTCGCTGTCGGCGCTCTCGTAGGTCTGCGCCGGGTCCAAGCCTTCAGCCATCAGGTAGGCGGCAGGTGCCGGCGGTGCATGGTCGTCGTCGACATCGTCCGGGGCATCGAAGCCGATGTCGCGACCGGAGAGGCGCGATTCCATCTCCATCACTTCGCGCTCGGACACGTTGAGGTCCTGGGCGACGGCGCGGACTTCCTCGGCGTTGAGCCAGCCCAGGCGGGTCTTGCTGCGGCGCAGGTTGAAGAAGAGCTTGCGCTGCGCCTTCGTGGTCGCGACCTTCACGATGCGCCAGTTCTTGATGATGAACTCGTGCATCTCGGCGCGGATCCAGTGCACCGCGAACGACACCAGGCGGACGCCGACGCTGGGGTCGAAGCGCTTCACGGCCTTCATCAGGCCGATGTTGCCTTCCTGGATCAGGTCAGCCATCTGCAGGCCGTAGCCGTTGTAGCCGCGGGCGACATGGACGACGAAGCGCAGGTGCGAGAGCACCAGTTCGCGCGCGGCGTCGAGGTCGTTGTGCTCGTGGTAGCGGCGGGCGAGCGCCTGCTCGTCCTCGGCCGTCATCACAGGGATCTGGTGGACCGCACCGATGTAGGCCTCGAGCGAACCCAGCGCGCTCGGGATCGGCAGGCTGTTGGGAATCAGGGCAGTGGCAGTGGTCTGGTTCATAAGATCCGATCTTAGCAGTCGCCTGCTTGGAGTGCTAAATCCCTGAAAAGTTCCCCAGCGTTCCATTCATGTTGCGAATCGAACCCTCGGGGTGCGCTTCCTTCCTCTAATGTGCCGGTCCCTGCTTCAAGGTCATGGCCAGCCATCCGTTGACGATGGAGGCGGAGCCGGAAGAATCAAGGGCCTGCGCGGGTGGTGGTGCCGGTGGTGGATCGACCCGGCATGTGACCAGACTGCGGGGCCTCGCCCGGCCCGGGGAGGGTCGAAGGTCATGCCGCGTCCCGGCGTTCAGCCGACAGGCGGCTTGGACCGTGCTTGACAGCCGGCTGCGTCATTGCTGTACTACTACACACAGTACAGACACCCCGGAGCCGCCATGGCACGCACCCGCCCGCTGATGATCCAGATCGCCACCGGCGACACACGTCCGATCGTCCGCCAGATCGTCGATGCGGTGCGCATGCAGATCGCCACCGGCGAGCTGCAGGCAGGCGACCAGCTGCCCAGCGTGCGCGGCCTGGCGCAGCAGCTGACGATCAACCCCAACACCGTGGCCAAGGCCTATGCCGAACTGACGACCGAAGGCTGGGTCGACAGTCGGCAAGGCCTGGGCCTGTTCGTCGCGCCGCCGCGCCAGCGCCTGAGCGAGGCGGAACGCGAACGGCGCTTCGACGAGGCCGTGCAGCGCTTCGTCAACGATGTCGTCCCGCTGGACGCCACCCTCGAGGAGGTCCATGAACGCATGGACGCCGAGTTTCGCGCGCTGGCACCCCGCAAGACCGCCTGAGGACGGGCGCTGAGGCGCGGTCGCTCCGCATCCTCCGCTCCGCCTGCTGTCCGCATTCCCGCGCCGCGCCCGGCGCGACCGTGTCGTGCCGGGTTCCGGTCGCGACGTGTCTTCCTGCCTCTTCCACCGGTTCACGAACCGCACCGGATCCCGCCATGTCCATGACAGACCACGTGATCGAAACCGACGGCCTGAGCAAGCGCTACGGGCGCAAGCTCGCGCTCGACCACCTCGACCTGCGCATCCCGCGCGGCCGCATCCACGCCATCGTCGGTGCCAACGGCGCCGGCAAGTCCACGCTGTTCCGGCTGCTGCTGGGCTTTCTCTCGCCCAGTTCGGGCAGCGCGCGCATCCTCGGCCGCGACAGCGCCCGCCTGTCGCCGGCAGATCGGGCGCGCATCGGCTTCGTCAACGAGGAGCACACCCTGCCCGGCTGGATGCGCGTGGCCGACATCGCGCGCATGCAGCGCCGCGAATACCCGCGCTGGAATCAGCGCGCCTACGACGAGGTGATCGGCCACTACCACGTGCTGCCGGAACAGAAGGTCGGCCAGCTCTCGCGCGGCGAACGCGCGGGCTTCAACCTCGCGCTGGCGCTGGCGCGCTCGCCGGAATTGCTGATCCTCGACGAACCGACGCTGGGACTGGACGTGGTCGCCAAGCGCGCGTTCCTGGAATCGCTGATGTACAGCAACGCGACCGACCAGTGCACGGTGATCTACTGCTCGCACCAGATGGAGGAGATCGAGCGCGTCGCCGACAACCTGATCATCCTCGAACGCGGCCGGCTGGTGCACATGTCGGCACCGGACGAGTTCTGCGCGCGGGTCAGCCACTGGGTCGCGGACATCCCGTTCAAGGGGCCGGACGCCGCCGACATCCCCGGCCTGCTGGAACGCCAGCGCATCGACGGACTGCACCACTACCTCGTGTTCGACCAGGACGATGGTTTCGCGGAATTCCTGCGCGGCGCGGGTGCGCGCAACGTGCAGTGCATGCCGGTGAGCCTGGACCGCGCGGTGAACGCATTCCTCGCCAAGAACCACATCGCGCCCGGCGCGACGCACTGAGGACGCATCGTCATGTTCGAACTGTTCAAGGCAGAATGGCTGCGCTTCCGCACGCTGGCGCTGGCGCTGACCGGCGCGCACCTGATCGTGCTCGCCTTCCTGACCCGCGTGGTCGATCTCGCGCAGCAGCCGCTGGTGGTGCACTGGACCATCGGCGGCTGCTACCTAGCGATCGGCCTGCTCGCGGGCCTGTACCAGATGGGCACCTATCGCAAGGCGAACGTCTGGCTGACCCTGCTGCACCGGCCGATGCCGCCGCGTCGCGTCGCGGTCGCCATCATGCTCGCCTGCGTCGCTGCGCTTGCCATGGTGGTGGCGATCCCGATCCTGCTGGTCGCGCTGTGGCAGGACACGATGACCGCGCGTGTGGTCGACCTGCGTCACTGGCTGCTGGCGCTGTCCGGGCTGCAGCTGGCGACGATCGGCTATCTCGCCGGCGCACAGGGCATGCTCGGCGGCGCACGGCGCGCGTTGGCCGTGCTGCCTTTCCTGTTGCTGCTGCCGATGGCCTCGGCCACCGGTCCGGGGATGCTCGCGCTGCAGGCGCTGTGCGTGCTCTGCCTGGCGGCCGTCGTTCTGGCTTCGTTCCAGCCCGATCTCGATGCGCCGCCGGCGCATCCGCTGGCCGCAGCGATCGTGGCGATGCCGCTGCAGATCGGCGTGTCCTTGCTGCTGGTGCTGGCGGCGTTCGGCGCGGAGTTCGCCTGGATCGCGGAAGGCTCGCATCCGAACAACACCGCCGTGCCGCCGCGCGGTGGCCACAACGAAGTGGAAAAGGCCGACGCGCGGACGCGGATGCGCCTGGCGCTGGAGGGCAGCCGGCATGCCGATGCGGCGCTGCTGCGGGAGCAGATCGCGCTGTCGGACACGCTGGGCATTCCTTCGCAGTTGCGCAGGCTGCCGCTGCGTCACGAACTGGCGAACGTGGCACCGATGGAATTCGACGATCGCGCGCAGGGCGTGCGCTGGGTGTTCAGCCACGACGACATGCGCTTCCACGGCTGGCGCCTCAGCGATCGCAGTGCGGTCGGCATGCTGGGCGTGGGCGACGGCCAGGCCGCGTTCCCCGCGCCCGCGGTGCCGGTGGGCCTCGCGCCGGGTGGCGGCAAGGACGACATGCTGCTGTTCGCCGGCAATACCGCGTACCAGTACGCCGGCGAGGAACGGCGCATCCACGCGCGCATCCGCCTGCCCGCAGGCGAGCATGTCGTCGGCGTCGGCATGCTCGGCGAGACACTGGGCGTGATCGGTGACCGCGCGCTGTACCTCTACGATGCGCGCGAAGCGGCCGAGCATCGCGACACGATGACGCCGCGCCTGCGCGTGCCGATCCCCGGCGCCTACCGCGACATCTACCACCTCGACATCATCGAACTGGTCGATGGACACCTGTTCGTGTTCAGCAACACCTACGACGCCCACACCCAGGACGGCCCCGCGCCCATGCAGTACGTGCTGCGCGCGCATGACGACGGCCGCATCGAGACCATCGCGACACGCCGGCTCGCATACGACTACCCGGCCGTGTTCCGCTACCGCAGCTTCGTGATCTCGCCGGCATCGCATGCGGTGCGCGACCGCGCACTGCGCCTGTTCGCACCGCCGCTGCCGCTGGAAACCACGACGCCGGCGCCGATTCCGCGCGCGATGTGGTGGCTGGCAGCCGTGCTGTCGCTGCTGGCCGGTCTCGGCGGCTGGTGGCGCACGCGTCGTCTCGACCTGGCGTCCGCGCGTCGCTGGGCCTGGATCGCGGCCTGCACGGTGCTCGGGCCGCCCGCGCTCGGTGCGCTGTGGCTGCTGCATCGCCCGGCCGATCGCCTGCTCGAACCAGGCCGCGACACGCACACCGACGCGCACCACGCCCACTGAACCCATCAGCCGGATCGACAACGATCCGGCACCCGGAGCTCCCCATGCCGTTGACGACGACGTTCGCGACGCGACCCGCCGTGCCCGCGCGCCGCGCGCCGGCCCGCATCGCCGCATCGCTCTTCCTCCTGTGTTTCGCATCGCTGCCTGTCGCCGCTGCGACGGCGCCGCTGCCGCGCAAGGCCTTCGTGCTGCAGCCGACGGTGTCCTCGGTGACGCTGTCGCCCGATGGCCGTCGCATCGCCTGGCTGCGCGAGGCCGGCCGTGCGCGCGAAGTCTGGCTGCGCACGCTCGACGAAGGCACGACGCGGCGCCTGCTCGCGCACACGCCGGCGGAATCGCTAGACTGGTCGGGCGATGGTCGCTGGTTGATGCTGGCATCGCCCGGGCAACTCGATGCACTGGCGGTGACCGTGCATGGCGCGGGACAGGGCCGCTCCGGCCGCATGGCGACGCTCGGCGCGCAGGTGCGCCGCGAACTGCTGCGCATCGACGAAACCCGGCCGGCAGCGGCCATCGTGCTGGAGACCACCGGGCCGCGCGGCATCGCGGCCCAGGCGCGATGGCATCTGGTGCGCATCGACGCACGCGGGCGTCGCGAGCTGCTGCACGGCGCCGCGCATCGCATCCTCGGCTTCGCGCTGGATCCGCGCGGCCGGCTGACCCATGTGCAGCGCGTCGAAGGGCTGTCGCTGGTGGTGCGGCGCATCGAAACCGACGGCCGCGCGACCGAAGTGCTGCGTTGTACGCAGATGCGCGTCTGCACGCCTCTGGTCGCGGGCGAGGACGGCAGCCTGTTGCTGCGCGCGCATGTCGACACCGGCGACGGCACCGAGCGCATCGCGCTGCTGCGCCTGGGGCGCGACGGTACGCGACAGGTGCTGCATGCCGATCCGTACGGCGAAGCCGATCTGGATGGCATCGTGATCGATCCTGCGACGCACGCACCACGGATCGTTGCGTATCGCAGCACGATCGCGCGCAACCACGCGCTCGACCCGACCCTGCGCCCGCACCTCGATGCGCTGGCCGCACGTCTGCCGGACCGCGACCTGCGCCTGTCACTCGGACGCGGACCGGGCGTGCAGTGGCTGGTCGAAGCACGCGGCGGCAGGCAGCAGGGCCTGCGCTGGCATCGCTACGACCCCGCGACCGGCACGCTGTCGCTGCTGTTCGACGATGCGCCGCTGCATGCGCGCGACCGCACGCCGGCCACGCACATCCCGGACGCGATGCTCTCGCATCGTCGACCCGTGCAGTGGCAGGCCAGCGACGGCATGCGCCTGCATGGGTTCCTGCAACTGCCGCCAGGCCGCGACGCCGCGCGGGCGCCGCTGGTGGTGCTGGTGCACGGCGGGCCTTGGAATCATGCGCGGCCGGAGTACAACGGCATCGCGCAGTACCTCGCCCATCGCGGCTACGTCGTGTTCGAACCGAACTTCCGCGGTTCGACCGGCCATGGCATCGCCTACACGCTCGCAGCGAACGGCGACTTCGGCAACGGCCGCGTGCAGCGCGACATCATCGAGGGCACACGCCACCTGCTTGCATCGGGTATCGGCGATCCGCAGCGGGTGGCGATCGCCGGCGCCTCGTTCGGCGGCTATGCGGCGCTGCTCGGCGTCACCTTCGAGCCGGACCTGTTCAAGGCCGCGATCGCATTCGTGCCGCCACCGGACATGGCCTGGACCCTGCGCTGGATCCTGCGCAATCCCGAATCGATGGCGCTGGGGCGCACGGTGCCGATGCCGGACATGCTGCGCATGCTGGCGCTGGATCCGGACGACACCGCGCGCATGGCCGCGCTGCGCGCGCAGTCGCCGATGGCCAACCTCGCGCGCCTGCGCCGGCCGGTGCTGCTGGTCGCCGGCGGCGAGGACCGGCGCGTGGGCATCGCCGGGGTCGTCGAATACGCCGCACGCCTGAAGCTGGCCGGCAAGGACGTGAGCCTGTTCGTCGACGACGAGGCCGGACACGTCAACCGCACGCCGCTGGCCCGCGAATCGAACCTCTACCTGCTCGAAGCGATGCTGCATCGGCACCTGGGCGGCCCGGCACCGACGCCGCCCGATGGCGCGCTGCGCGGTTATCTCTCGGGCAGCCAGCGCCTGTGCGGGCCGACCCTGGTCGCGCTCTGCCCGCGCGCGCCGACGAATGGCAGGACAGCGCAACCCCGAACCGCCGCCCCGCGCGATTGAAGCACTGCCGGTTCACCCCGGCCGCCATCGGCGCCCAATCCCCAGCATCGATGGCACCCGACCGCAGGCCCCCGGGCCTGCGGTTTTTTCATGCGTCCACGCGCCCCGAGAGCAGGTCGACCAGCCGCCGTCCCGCGCGACCCGGCGGGCGATCCAGCCGTTCGACCAGCCAGGGCGTGAAGCGGTAGCGCGAGCCGCCTTCCCAGGCCAGTTCGCAGAGGCTGCCGTCGGCCAGATGGTCGTCGGCGAGGTAGCGCGGCAGCCAGCCGAAGCCCATGCCCATCAGCAGCGCCTGGCGCTTGGCGACGAAGCCGGAGAGATGGAACACCCGTTCGCCGCCGAACAGGTTGCGCTCGCCGCCGCGCTCGCTGGAATCCTGCACGGTCAGCTCGACGTGGGCCTGGAGGTCGGCCAGCGTGGCCGGGTGGTCGCGCGCGGCGAGCGGATGCGACGGCGCCACGCACAGCACGCATTCGACCGGGTCCAGCGCCTGGGCGCGGCAGGCCGGGTCGGGCACGTAGTCCTTGGCCAGCATCAGGTCGGCGCCTTCCTTCGCGAAGCGGTACTGCACGCCGCCGAGGAATTCGATCTTCAGCTGCACGCGAGTCGGCACGCCTTCGTCGGCCAGGCGCTTGAGCGCCTGCAGGGTGTCGGCCAGCGGCAGGATGCCGTCGACCACCACCAGCAGCCGGGCTTCCCAGCCGCTGCCGAGCTGCTCGGCCAGGGTCTCGATCCGTCCGGCCTGCAGCAGCAGGCGCCGGCCTTCGGCCAGCACCGCCTCGCCCTCGGGCGTCAGCCGCACCCGGTAGCCGCTGCGGTCGAGCAGGGGCAGGCGCAGCTGTTCCTCCAGCTTGCGGATCTGGTAGCTGAGCGCCGAGCTGACCTTGTTCAGCTGCGCGGCGGCCTGGGCGTAGCCGCCGTGGCGGATCACCGCATCCAGGGCCTGCAATGCCTCCAGGTCCACCTTCATGTTCGAAATTCCTGAAAGAGAGCCGCAATTCAATTCGCTTTTTTCGAATGTACGGCCTCGCCAGAATCCGGGTCAATCCAACCGGCCCCTGCGCCGACCCTGTCAGACGAGGAGCATCGAATGGACACCGCCAACCCCTGCGGCATTCGCGGGATCGCCTTCACCGAGTTCTGTGGCCCCGACCTTGGCCAGCTGGAGCGCCTGTTCCTCGCCTTCGGCTTCTCGAAGCTGCACCGCCATCCGGCCCGCGACATCGTCCATTTCCGGCAGAACGACATCCACTTCCTGCTCAACGGCGAGCGCGAGGGCCATTCCGCCGACTTCGCCCGTGCCCACGGCCCCGCGATCAGCGCGATGGGCTGGCTGGTCGACGACGCCGAGGCCGCGCTGGCCACCGCCGTCGCGCGCGGCGCCGAAGCGGTGCCGGCAGCGGCAAAGGACCATGCGTATCCGGCGGTGTGGGGCATCGGCGGCAGCGTGCTGTATTTCATCGAAGTCGGCGTGGATGTCTACGCCCGCGACTTCGTGCCGCTGGACCAGCCGATCGTGCAACAGGACAAGGGCTTCCTCGTCGTCGACCACCTGACCAACAACGTGCCGATCGGCGGGCGCGAGCAGTGGGCCGCGTTCTACAAGGACATCTTCGGCTTCACAGAAGTGCGCTACTTCGACATCCAGGGCGCGAAGACCGGCCTGACCAGCTACGCGCTGCGCTCGCCCGACGGCTCGTTCTGCATCCCGATCAACCAGCCCAAGGACGAGAAGGACCAGATCGCCGAATACCTGCGCGAATACCGCGGCCCCGGCGTGCAGCACCTGGCCTTCCTCACCGAAGACATCCTCGCCTCGCTCGACGCGCTGCGCGGCAGCGGCATCGAGACCCTGGAGATCGACGACGCGTACTACGAAGAAGTCTTCGAGCGCGTGCCCGGCGTGCGCGAGGACCGCGCGCGCATCCGCGAGCACCAGGTGCTGGTCGACGGCGACGCGGACGGCTACCTGCTGCAGATCTTCACCCGCAACTTCATCGGCCCGATCTTCATCGAGATCATCCAGCGCGCGGAACACCTCGGCTTCGGCGAAGGCAACTTCGGCGCACTGTTCCGCTCGCTGGAGAAGGACCAGGAGCGTCGCGGGGTCCTCTGACCCGGCGCGCAGGCATTCCCGAACACGACCCGGAGCGAACACGCATGGCCCTGACCCGAGGCATTCACCACGTCGCGTACCGCTGTCGCGACGCGAACGAGACCGTCGATTTCTACAAGCGCGCGCTGGACATGGACCTGGTGCTGGCCATTTCCGAAGATCGCGTGCCGTCGACGAAGGAACCCGACCCGTACATGCACATCTTCCTCGACGCCGGTCGCGGCAACGTGCTGGCCTTCTTCGAGGTGCCGAATTCGCTGCCGATGGGCCGCGACGAAAACACCCCGGCCTGGGTGCAGCACCTCGCGTTCGAGGTCGAGGACATGGACGCGCTGCTGTCCGCCAAGGCGCGTCTCGAAGGCATGGGCCTGGACGTGATCGGTCCGACCAACCACGAGATCTTCCAGTCGATCTACTTCCACGACCCCAGCGGGCATCGCATCGAACTGGCCGCGAACACGGTCAAGCCCGGCCAGCTGGAGGAGCTCAACCGCCTCGCGCCGTCGATGATGGACGAGTGGCAACGCACCCGGCGCACCGTGCGCCAGGCCGCGTGGTTGCATGCCGAGGAGTTCGCGGCGAGCGCGTGATGCGCAACCGGTGCGTGAGCGGAGGCGCCGCCGTCAACGCGACGGCGCGCAGCCCGCGAACAGGTCCAGCGCAGGCTTGCGCGCGGCGGTGCGCACGTCGGCGAGCGCGAGCACGCTGTGGAAGAAGTGGTCGTGCGACAGCGGCCGGTCCGCGCCGCGACGCACGCAGTCGAGGTCGAGGCGACGGCGCGCGGCGAAGCGATCCGACGCCCACAGCAGCATCGGCACGTGGGTCTGCTCGTCCGGCGCGATCGCGTACGGCGCGCCGTGCAGGTACAGGCCGTTCTCGCCGAGCGATTCGCCGTGGTCGGAAACGAACAGCATCGCGGCATCGATGCCGGGATCGACCGCTGCCGTCGGCGACACGTCGGGCTCCGGGCACGCGCCCGCGCCGGCATGGCCGCGTCGCGCGCGACAGCGCAGCGCTTCGATCGGCATCCGATTGACCAGCGCCGAGGGTTCGCCGAGCAGCGACACGATCTCGGCAAGCACGTGCGTGGTGTAGAGCACCGAGTTGTCGTAGGTGTTGCGCAGCTGCGCATCGCTGCACGTCTGCAATTCGTTGGTCCGGCATTCGGGCTGGAACACCGCGAAACCGGCGGGATAGCGCGCGTGGTAGGCCGGTCCGTGGCTGCCCAGCAGGTGCACCACGATCACCGTGTCGCGGCGGATCGTCGGCAGCAGCGTCTTCAGGCGATCGACGAGCACTTCGTCGTGGCAGCCGTCGGCATTGCAGCGCGACGGATCGGCGCCCTCGGCGGCGGACAGTTCCTTCGCGCGCGCGGCCAGGCCCTTGCTGCCGGTGTTGTTGTCGATCCACAGCACCTCGTAGCCAGCGCGCTGGATCACGTCGACCAGGTTCTCGCGATGCTTCGCCTCGGCATCGTCGTAGGCGGCGCGTCCGAGGTCGGAGAACATGCAGGGCAGCGAGGTCGCGGTATTGGTGCCGCAGCTGTCGACGCGACCGAAGTTCACGATCGGCAGCGGATGCAGGTCGACATCGGTGTCGCGGGTGTAGCCGTTGAGGTCCAGGCTGGCCGCGCGCAGCGATTCGCCGATCGCCAGCACCAGCACGACCGGGCGCTTCGACGGCACGAGCACGTCGCCGCGACGCGCGTCGGTGCCGATGCGCACGAATGGGCGATCGGCATCGCGTGCGTGGTCGAGGTAGGACAGGTTCGCCGCGAGCAGCGCGAACGGGTTGGCGATGTGGCGCAGCTCCATGCGGTTGCGCAGCAGCGAAGCCACGTCCTTGCCGGCGACGCCGGCAGCGACGGCGAGCAGTGCGAAGGCAAGCGCGCTGAGCTTCAGCCGCGACCACAGTTCGCGCGGTGCGCTGCGCCAGTCGATCCGCACCCACCACAGCAGCGCCGCCGGCAATGCACCGAAGGCCGCGATGAAGGCGAGCATGCGCAGGCTCAGCCATTCGCCGGCCTCGCGCGCGTCGGTCGCGTACACGCTGGCCAGCGCATGCCGATCGATCACCGCGCCGTAGTCGCCGATGAAGAACGCAGCCGCCGCGGACAGCAGCAGCACGACCGCGAGCCCGGGCCGGAAGGTCCAGCGCAGGCTCAGCGGCAGCAGCATCAGCAGGGTCAGCGCGAACAGCGCGGCGGCGACGGCCGCGACCACTTTCGCGCCATGCAGCCCGGCCAGACCTGTCGTGTCGAACACGACGCCCCAGAACCGCGCGTTCAGCGCGACCACGAGATAGGCGACGACGAGCAGCAGCACTGAGCCGGCACCGAGCGCCGGGCGGAACGTCTTGACGGCATGGGGCATGCACGCAGCATGCCCGCACGGGATTAGCGGAACATGAGGCGAACCTCAAGTTTCCGCTAGTTCGGCGTTAAGACCGCGTTGCCGGGGATCGCCGGCAACGCGGCACGTCCATTACGGCTTGAGCGTGCGCTCGAACAGTTCGTGGATGCGGCGGTACTGGTCGTACCACGACGCCGCGCGGGTGTAGCCGTGGCGTTCCAGCGGATAGCTGGCCAGCTCCCACTTGCCCTTGCGCAGTTCGATCAGGCGCTGCGCCAGCATCACCGAATCCTTGTAGAACACGTTGTCGTCCATCATGCCGTGCGCGATCAGCAGGTGGTCCTGCAGGCGGTCGGCGAATTCCAGCGGCGAGGAACGCTTGAAGGCCTCCGGATCGAGCACAGGCGTGTTGAGGATGTTGCTGGTGTACTCATGGTTGTACTGCGACCAGTCGGTGACCGGACGCAGCGCGGCGCCGGCCTTGAACACGCCCGGCTTCTTGAACAGCGCCATGAAGGTCATGAAGCCGCCGTAGCTGCCGCCGTAGATGCCGACGCGGTCGCGGTCGGCCTGCTTCGTCTCGACCAACCAGTCGATGCCGTCGAGGTAATCCTGCAGCTCCGGCTCGCCCATGTGCCGGTAGATCGCCGTGCGCCAATCGCGGCCGTAGCCCTCGGACGCGCGGAAATCCAGATCGAGCACGATGTAGCCCTGCTCGACCAGCATCTGGTGGAACATCTGCTCGCGGAAATAGTTCGGGTAGCGGTCGCTGACGTTCTGCAGGTAGCCCGCACCATGCACGAACAGCACAACCGGATAGCGCTTGCCCGGCTCGGGCGTCTTCGGGCCGTAGTACTTGCCCCAGATCGTGCCGGCACCGTGCTTCGAGGGCACCTTCACGTATTCGGGTTCGAGCCAGGTGCGCGCCTTGAACGCTTCGCTGCGCGTGTCGGTGAGGTCGCGCGCATTGCCGTCGGCGACCACCGCCAGCTGCGGCGGCAGGTAGCTGTCGGAATGACGCACCAGCAGGCGCCCGCCTTCGGGCGATTCGACGAAATCCTCGACGCCGTCCAGCGACGTCAGTTCGCGCACCGCGCCGCCGGCCAGCGGCACCTCGCAGACTTCGTAGTCGCCCGGCCAGGCGCGGTTGCACAGGAACAGGAAACGCTTGGTGTCGGCCGACAGCACCGGCGACGAGGCTTCCCACTGGCCCGAGGTCAGCGCGCGCGGCTTCGCGCCATCGTGCAGGTACAGATGCGAATACCCGCTCTCTTCCGACAGGTACCACAGCGTGCGGCCATCGGGCAGCCAGCCGAAGTCGTTGAAGTTCCAGTTGATCCACGCCGGGTCGGTCAGGCGGTGACGCGCCTGCAACTTCGCACCGGCGAGATCGACCGTGGCGACCCAGCGGTCCTTGTTGTCGACCGCACGCACCAGCACCGCGACGTTGCCGCCGTCGCGGCTCCACTGGATGGCCGGGCCGAGGCCGTCGCCATCGGTCTCGATGCGCACCGGGCGGTTGCCCTTGAGCGCATCCTGCTTCGCGGCCTTGCGCAGTTCGGCCAGCGGATCGACCGCGATGCCCGGCAGCGCGTCGTACTTCAGTTCCGTCGCCTTCGCTTCATCGACATCGACCAGCCACAGGGCGTGCGGCTGCGGCGCGTTGCGGCCGACGCGGGTGCGCACCTCCTCGAATTCCTCGTAACCCGATTCGGTCACGTACTTCGGCATCTTGCCGCCCTGGCCGCCGTCGGCGCCCTTGGCGGTGGTGACGACCAGCAGCCAGCGGCCATCGGGCGACAGCGCGCTGTCGGCGATCTCGACGTTCTTGCCGAGGTAGGTCGGCAGCGGCGCGCGGGTGGGATCGGCGCGGCGCCAGGCCAGTTCCTGCGCGCGCGCGGCCTCGCGACGGTCGCGGTCGGTCTTCAGGGTTTCGATCAGGCGCAGCTGGCGGTCACGCAGGTCGTCCGCGGGCGGCGCCTTCGCCGGGTCGTCGGCGGCCTGCACGTTCGAGGCCTGGACCACGCCGAGCGCAGCGGTCCAGCGATACCAGTCGTTGCCGGCGCGCCAGACCAGGGCGCCGTCGCGACTCCACTGCGGGCGCGATTCCTGCGCTTCGGTGCGGGTGAGCTGGGTGAGCGCGCCACTGCGCAAGTCGCGGACGAAGATGTCGCCGTTGCGCGCGAACGCGGCGCGGGTGCGCGTGGCGTCGTACGCCGGGCGGGCGGCATCGAGCCCGGCACGCGCGGCATCGCCGACCTTCACCGGCGCGCCACCGGCCACCGGCACCTGCCACAGGTCGCGGATGCTCGCGCCCTCGCGCTTGCGCTGGTACAGCGCGGTCTTGCCGTCCAGCGACCACCACGCCTGCTCGACTGCATTGCCGATCCAGTCCGGGTCGGCCATGACCGTGTCGAGCGTGAGCGGTTCGGCGGCCTGCACGACGGGTACCACGGTGCCGATGATGAGGGCGGAGGCGAGCAGGCTGCGGAGCGGAGCGCGGAAGCGGGAAGCGCGGGAGCGAACGGTCATGGAAGGCGCCGGCGGATGAAAGACGCCGAAGCTTAGAGGGTGCGATGGCCTTTTTCATGGGCCACTGGACCCACCCGCGATGCGGGCCAAGATGCGCACACCGTCGCGACCACGACCTGCGTCACGGCGCCACGCCTGTGCGGCCGGCCGTCGGAACGTCGCTGCAACGCCTGTCCCCGACCTAGCCCGCAAGCGTGCTTTCCCGCACAATTCGTCGCGAAGTTCCACAATATCGGGCAGTTGGGCGATACTCCCACGCATCCGCCGCAGGTCGGTCTCGCAAGTGATTGATCTGACAGGGGCAGGCTCCTCGGGGCCTGTGGCGTGTCGCACTGCCGCCGGCCTTCGGGCCGGTCGTCGTTCCCTGTCGCAAGAGTCCGCTCCGAGGCACCACCGGCCATGCACGCCTACGTTTACAAGAGCCAGCGGAAGGCCGATACCTACGTCTATCTCGCCACGCGCGACGACTTCGACTGCCTGCCGCCGCCGGTGCGCGCCCAGCTGGGCGACCTGCGCTTCGTGCTGGACGTGGCCCTGACCCCCGAGCGGAAGCTGGCCCAGGCCGATGCCGCCGTGGTCCGCGCGAACCTGGCCGAGCGCGGCTTCCACCTGCAGTTCCCGAAGACCGTGCTCGATCCGATGACCGACGACTGGGGCACGGATGCCTGACCACACCCCCCGGGACGGCATGGCGTCGGATGACGCGGCCTTGACCGACGCGGTCCTGAACACTGCGCCGCGCAGGCGGCCGGCCCCGGTGCCGCTGCTGGCGGGCCTCGCCCTGACCGGCGTGGCCGGCGTCGGCGCGGCCCTGATCGGCGGCGGACTGGGCGCCTGCGTCGTGGCGATCGCGGGCCTGCTCGCGCAGCCGGCCTTCGCGCTGGCGATGCGCGGACGCGGGCGCGCGACCGACGCCCTGCCGCTGCTGGCATTGTGGGCGCTGGCGCTGGCCGCCTTCGCCGCGCTGATCGCCTGGCCGCTGGCCGCGCTGCTGCAGGGCCGCACGCTCGGCGCCGCGCTGTCGGTCAGCGCGATCGTGGGCGGCGCGCTGATCGGCCTGTGGCGCACCTGGCCCCTGTGGCGCTGGCTCGAAGGCGAGGGCGGCACGCTCGCCGAACACTGGCGCGCGCTGGGCAACACCGATACCCGCGACTGGCACGGCCTGCTCGCCGCGCTGCTGCTGATCCTGCCGCTTGCCGGCATCGTGCTGCTGGCCTGGCCGGGCCTGCTGCCGTCGGCCGCACGCTGGCCGGCCGTGGCCGCCTGCCTCGTGCTGTGGCCGCTGGCGCACTTCGCCCTGCTGCGCATGGCCGCGCCCTCCCCGCTCAGTGCCGAGGCCCTGCTCCAGGAAGCCCTGGCCGAGGATGTGGCCGAGGCCACCGCCGTCGACGAGGACGACCTCGACGCCGCGCTCTACGCCGCTGCGCGCCACGGCCGCGTCGACCGCGCGCTCGGCCTGCTGGAAACCGGCGCCAACCCGCATGCCCTGCCGCGCGCCGACGAGCGCGACCAGCGCACGCTGCCGATGCTGGCCGCCGTGCTGCCCGACCTGCGCCTGCTGCGTGGCCTGATCGCCCACGGCGTCGATGTGAACGGACCGCACGGCGGCATGACCCCGCTGGTCGCGGCCACCCGCGACAGCTGGCACGGGCGTCCGGAAGCGGTGATGACCCTGCTCGCGAACGGCGCCGACCCGCGCATCGCCGACGGCGAAGGCAACACGCCGCTGCACCACGCCGCACGCAGCTCCGACCCCGGCGTCGCTGCGCTGCTGCGCGACGCGGGCGCGGAGATCGATCCGCTCAACCACGACCACGCCTCGCCGCTGGCGATCGCCTGCACCTCGGGCAACTGGCGGCTCGCGCGCTTCCTGCTCGAACGCGGCGCGAAGCCCGACCTGCCCGGCGCCGTGCCCGCGCTGCACGCGGCGGCCGGCGGCGACGAGGACGATCCGGCCGGCGTGCAGCTGCTGCTCAAGCACCGCGCGAAGGTCGATGCGCGCGACATGCGCGGGCGCAGCGCGCTGCACGAGGCCGCGCTGGCCGGGCACGCCGACATCATCGGCATCCTGCTCGGCGCCGGCGCCGACGTGCATGCCCGCGACAACGCACAGCGCACGCCCTTCCTCGACGCCGCACGCGGCGCGCGCCTGCCCGCGCTGAAGGCGCTGCTGCCGGCGCGTCCCGACGTGCATGCGGTCGATGCGCAGGGCCGTCATGCCCTGATCCTCGCCTGCCTCGCCGATGCGCCCTCGCCGGGATTGATCGCGACCCTGCTCGACCTCGGCCTGGACCGGAACCATCGCGACGCCGAGGGTCGCGCCGCGATCGACTGCGCCGCCGCCGCCGGGCGCTGGGCGCTGGTCTCGGCCATCGATCCCCACTATCTCCTGCCGGCCAGCGTCGGTCCCGATGCCGACAACGACACGCCGCCGCCGGACCGCGCACCGATCGCGATGCTGCGCGATGCGCTCTACGAAGGCCGCGAGGACCTCCTGCCGCGCCTGCTGCCGCTGGTGTCGCCGCGTGAACTCGGCAGCCTGCTGCACGACGGCGACTCGCCGGCCGAACCGGTGCACATCGACTGGCTGCTGCGCCACGGCGCCGACCCAGAGACGCGCGACCGCCACGGCGACACGCCGCTGTTCGCCTGGCTGGCGCTGGGCCCGGTGGCGACCGTGCCGATCCAGCAGCTGCTGCGTCGCGGCGTCTCGCCCGCCGGCGCCGGCGGCCTGGCGCGCTTCCTCGCCGCCTGCGTCGCCGCCGACCGCGCCGATCGCGGCCTGGAGAAGCTCGCGCTGGACCTGCTCGAACGCGGTGCCGACCCGTTCGCCGCAAGCCCCAACGGCGATCCGCCGCTCACCCTCGCCGTGCGCCTGGGCTGGAGCGGACTGATCGCGCGCCTGATCGAGATCGGCGTCGATTTCGGCGCACGCGACCACCACGGCATGACCGCGCTGCACCTCGCCGCCGCGCTGCGCCGCGAGCCGATCCTCAAGCAACTGATCCTGCACGGCGCCTCGCCGAACGTCCGCGCCGCCGACGGCCAGACGCCGCTGGGCGTGGCCTTGGCCAGCGGTCGCCGCGACCTCGCCGACTGGCTGGACTGGCGCCACTGGCAGCTGCCCGGCCGCGCGCTGCGGCCGTCGGACCTGCCGCAGGCGGCCACCGCCGGCGATGCGGACGCGGTGCGTCGCCTGCTCGACCTGGGCATGCCGATCGACACCGTCGACAGCCAGGGCTGCACCGCCCTGCTGCGCGCCGCCGGCGGTGGTCATCGCGGCGTGATCGAGCTGCTGCTGGCGCGCGGCGCCGACCCGGAAATCGCTGCGCGCACCGGTGCCACGCCACTGTCGGCGGCGGTGAGCATGCGCCAGATCGAGATCGTCGACCGCCTGCTCGCCGCTGGCGCCACGCTGGAGCAGCGCCTGCCCGGCGACGTCACCGTGCTGATGCTCGCCGCCGCGCTGGGCCTGCCGGACGTCTGTTCGCGCCTGCTCGCCGCAGGTGCGAACATCAACGCCACCGATGCCCAGGGCCTGACGCCGCTGCACTGCGCCGCGCTGTTCGGCTTCACCTGCCGTGACCGCCGCCGGCTGGTCGCCCTGTTCGACGCGCTGCTGCTGGCCGGCGCCGACCCCGATACCCCGGCCGCCGGCAACGTCACGCCGCTGCTCCTGCTGCTGGGCGCGCGCGCCGAACCCGGCACTGCCTGCGACGAGGACGTGGTCATCGCCGGCATGGAACGCCTGCTCGACGAAGGCGCGCACCTGAAAGTCCGCGATCCGCGCGGCTTCGGCCCGCTGCACCTGGCCGCGCTGCACGGCCTGCTGAAAGTCACCCAGCAACTGATGCGCGACGGCGCCGAGCCGGACGCGCGCGACGCGCTCAACCGCACGCCGCGCGAGATCGCGGTGATGCGCGGCTTCATCGATGTCGCCGCCGAATTCGCGCCGCAAACCGGCCAGCTGTCGATGGCGCGGTTCCTGAAGGATCGGGAGTAATCCGGCCCGGGTGATTTCTTCTGCCTTGTAGGAGGGCTTTCAGGCCCGAGCTTTTTTTCGACACGCAAGATCAAGAGCTCGGGCCTGAAGGCCCTCCTACAAAAGCTCAAAAAGCTCGGGCCTGAAGGCCCTCCTACTTCGCCCGCGTCTCGTCCGACGCTGCCTGCGTCTGCTCCTCCACGTCCGCCTCGAACAGCTGCTCCAGCTCGCTGCGCGCCTGTTTCGCGCTTTCCAGCAGCGCGGCCTCGTCGTCGTAGATCAGGTGCTGCGTCGCGAGCAGTTCCTCGTCGTGGAGACGGAACTTCTGCACGCGCTGCGTGGCCTGTTCCTCGCTCATGCCCAACGCGATCAGGACATCGCGTCCCATCTCCAGGCCCGAGGCGAACGTCTCGCGCGTCACCTCCGCACCGAGATCCATCAACTGCCAGGCATGCCGGCGGTCGTGCGCGCGGGCGAAGATGCGCATGTCGGGATACAGCCGGCGCACGACCCGCGTCACCCGCACGTTCGCTTCGGCACTGTCGATCGCATTGATGAAGAGCTTCGCGTGCGCAGCGCCCGCCGAGCGCAGCAGGTCCGGACGCGCAGGGTCGCCGTAATAGATCGCGTTGCCGAAGCGACGCATGAAATCGACCTGCTTGGCATCGGTCTCCAGCGCGACGAACGGAATCTTCTGCGCCACCAGCATGCGCGCCACGATCTGTCCGAAACGGCCGAAGCCGGCGAGGATCACCTGCGGATGCCCGGACGGCATCGCATCGAACTCGCGCGCGGGCGCACGGTCGGGATGCGCGCGCAGCACGCGCGAGGCCGCGATCACCGACAGCGGCGTCAGCGCCATCGACAGACCGACGATCGCGATCAGCCGGTTCTGCAGGACATCGTCGATCAGGCGCGCCTTCACCGCTTCGGACAGCACCACGAACGCGAACTCGCCGCCCAGCGCCATCACCGCGCCCAGCTGCAGCGCCTCGCGCCAGCCCATGCCCCCCGGGCGCAGCCCGATCCCGAACAGCACCAGCGACTTGACCAGCAGCAGCGCGCAGGTGCCGAGCACGATCAGGCCGGGCTCGGCGGCGATGAGCTTCAGGTCGATGCTCATGCCCACGGCCATGAAGAACAGGCCCAGCAGCAGGCCCTTGAAGGGCTCGATCTGCGATTCGATCTCGTGGCGGAACTCCGAATCAGCCAGCAGCACGCCCGCGAGGAACGCGCCCAGGCCCATGCTCAGGCCGGCGAGGTGCATCACCCAGCCTGCGCCGAGCACCGCGAACAGGGCGCTGGCGGTCAGCATTTCCGGCACGCCGATCCGCGCCGCCAGACGGAACAACTGGCGCAGCAGGACGCGACCACCGATCACCACCGCCGCGATCGCCCCCACCGCCTTCAGCACGTCGTGCCAGATCGGATCCGGGCTCGCCGCCGCCGCGCCCAGCAGCGGGACGGCCGCGATCAGCGGGATCGCCGCGATGTCCTGGAACAGCAGGATCGCGAAACCGGTCCGCCCGTGCTCGGTGTTCAGCGCCTTGCGCTCGGACAGCAGCTGCAGGCTCACCGCCGTCGACGACAGCGCCAGCGCGAGGCCGACGACCAGCGCCGCCTTCCAGCCCAGGCCGACCATCAGGCCGATTCCGCCCAGCGCGAGGCCCGACAGCAGCACCTGCAGGCCGCCCATGCCGAACACCGGCCGGCGCATCACCCACAGCCGCGCCGGGGACAGCTCCAGACCGATCACGAACAGCATCATCACGACACCGATCTCGCTCGCCGTGAGCACCGGCGCCGCATCGGGCACCACCTTCGCCCCGAACGGGCCCAGCACCACGCCTGCCGCCAGGTAGCCGAGCACCGCGCCCAGGCCGAAACGCTTGAACAGCGGCACGGCGATCACCGCCGCGAGCAGAAAGACCAACGCAAGTTGCAGACCATCACCGTGCATGAGCACCTCCGGCGACGACCTTAGCCGGGCATCGGACAGGCCGCAATCGCAGGGCGGGAACGCAGCATCGTCCCGGCTCTGGTTTGCTACGCTGCCCTCCCGGACCCAGGCACCATGGACATCACGATGCGTTCCACCCTCCCGCTGCGCCTGCTCACCCTCCTGCTCTGCCTCGGCGCCGCGCTGTCCGTGCACGCCGGCAAGCGCAACGACGACGCCATCCGCCGCCAGGCCGAATCCAGCCTGCTGGTCAGCGGCGAGATCGTCATCGCCGCCGACGGCAAAGTGCTGGGGCATACCCTCGACGGCGTGGACAAGTTGCCGAAAGGCATCGTCGACCTCACCGCGAAGCTGGCGTCGAACTGGACCTTCGAGCCGGTGACGCTCGCCAACGCACAGGCCACCCGCTCGCGGATGTCGCTGCTGTACGTGGTCAAGCCGCTGGACGAAAACCGGCACACGCTGGAGCTGCGCAGTGCCAGCTTCGAAGCCGACCTGCCGCCGGAAGCAAGGATCAGCGTCGCACGCCGCGGCCGGATGCCGGCCTATCCCCAGGCGCTCGTGGCGAACGGCATCGGCGCCACGGTCTACCTCCACGTCAAGGTCGGCCGCGACGGCAAGGTCATGAACATCGACGCCAGCCACGTCAACCTGCGCGCGATCGGCAGCGAGAAGAACATGGCGCTCTGGCGCGATGCCTTCGCCAAGCTCAGCATCCAGGCCGTGCGCGGCTGGACGTTCAAACCGCCGACGACAGGCCCCGATGTCGACGCCCCGTACTGGACCGGCACCCTGCCCGTGATGTTCATCGCCGAAGGCGTCCCCGAACCGCAGCCCGGCAAGTGGGAGGCCTACATCCCCGGCCCGCGCAAGATCATTCCCTGGCTGGACGGTCATGGCCTCACCGCCGAGCAGACCGACGCGCTCGCCCCGAACCAGTTCCACAGCGGAGGCAACCAGCGCCGGATGACCAGTCCGCTGATGGGTGGGTGATCACGCAGCCTGCCGCTGTCGCAACAACACTCCCAGCCCCCTGCAAAACGAAGGGGCGCCGGTCGCCCGGCACCCCTTCGATCGCGCATCCCTGCGCATCATGCCGCGCGCGCGGCTTCGTAGCGATGGAACACCATGCTGGCCGATGCGCGCCCCTGGGTAAGCGAGCGCAGCGCGGTGGTGTAACCGTCGAGGCGCGACAGCGGCGCGTGCGCCACGATGTCCGCACGCGCGCCCTTGTCCTCGATCGCGACCACCCGGCCCAGGCGGCGCTGCACGTCGCCGACGACATCGCCAACATGCGCCGCCGGGGTATCGACGGTGAGCGTCATCACCGGTTCCAGCACCACGGTGCCGGCCAGGGCCAGCGCCGCGCGTGCCGCATCCATGCCGGCACGCTGGAACGCGAGTTCCGACGAGTCGTTGACGTGGGTTTCGCCGTCGACCAGCACGACCTCCACGCCCACAACCGGATAGCCGTGCGGGCCGGACGACAGCGCCTCGCGGACGCCGCGCTCGGTCGCGGATGCGAAGGATTTCGGCACCGCGCCGCCGCGCGTACGGTCGACGAACACCACGTCGCCGTCGTCGCGTGGCGACAAGTCGATGGCCACGCGGGCGAATTGCCCGGGACCACCGGTCTGCTTCGACACCTTGCCTTCGATGCCCTGCACCGCACGCGCCGGCGTTTCCTGGCAGGCCACGCGCGGCGAACCGGTACGCACGTCGACGCGCCAGTCCTTGCGCAGGCGCTCGACCTTGACGTCCAGGTGCAGCTCGCCCATGCCCCACACCAGGGTTTCGCCGGTGTCGGGATCGGTGCCGACGCGGAACGACGGATCTTCCTGCGCCAGCGCCGCGAGGCCTTGGCCGAGTCGGATCAGATCGCCCGCATTCGCAGCGCTGAGCCGCCACGCCAGCACCGCCGGCTGGGCGCGGATGGTGTCGAGCGCGAACCGCATGTGCGCGTCACTGAGCGTGTCGCCACTGGCCGCGTCCTTCCAGCCGAGCACGGCGACGATTTCGCCGGCGCATGCCATGTCGATGTCGTGCGTCCGGTTCGCCTGCACCACCGCCAGCCGACCAATGCGACGCATGCGCGCCGACAGCGAACACCACACCGCATCGCCGGTACGCAGCGTGCCCGAATAGACGCGCATGTAGGTCACCGGACCGTGGTCCTGGTGCGCCACCTTGAACACCAGCGCGGCCAACGGACCTTGCGGGTCCGGCGACAAGAGCACGGTGTCCTCGCCCTGCTGCGCAGGCACGGCCGGACGATCGAGCGGCGACGGCAGGTAATCGACGATCGCATCGAGCAGCGTGTCGACGCCCTTGTTGCGGATCGCCGAACCGGCGAGCACCGGCACGCCGAGGCCGGCGATGACCACGCGACGCAGGGCCGCGCGGAGCGTCGCCGCGTCGATCGGCTGTTCGTCGAGCCACAGCTGCGCGAGCGCGTCGTCGTGTTCGGCGACAGCCTCGACCAGGCGCTGGCGCGCCGCGACGTAGTGCAGCGCGCTCTCGTCCGACCATGCCCGACGCATCGCGTTGCCGTGCGCGTCCCACGTCACCACGGCTGGATCGACCAGGTCGACCCAGCCTTCGAACGCGGCTTCCTCGCCGAGCGGCAGGCCGATCGGCAGGGGCGTCGCGTCGAGCTTCTCGCGCATCTGCGCCAGCACGCGCGCAAACGAGGCACCGGGGCGATCCATCTTGTTGACGTAGGCCAGCAGCGGCACGCGATGCCGCTGCGCCTGTCGCCACACGGTCTCGGATTGCGGCTGCACGCCGTCGACGGCGGAAAACACCGCGACCGCGCCGTCGAGCACGCGCAGCGAGCGTTCCACTTCGATCGCGAAATCGATGTGGCCCGGCGTGTCGATCAGGGTCAGGCGATGGTCGACGTCGTCGCGCATCCAGTCGATGCGCACGGCGGCGGCGCCGATGGTGATGCCGCGGCGTTGTTCGATCTCGTCGAAATCGGTGGTCGCGGCGCCGTCGTGGACTTCACCGATGCGATGGATCGCGCCAGACGCCCACAGCAGGCGTTCGGTGAGCGTGGTCTTGCCGGCGTCGACGTGGGCGATGATGCCGAGATTGCGCCAGCGGGAGAGTGTGAAGGTGTTCATGTGTTGCATTCCAGGTCGCCAACATGCGGGGCCGCACACCCCGGTTGGCGACAGGGCGTGCGGCTACGGTTCGGTCTCGGCGGCGATGCTCATGGCACGTTCTCCTCGGTGAAAAAAGCATCAGGGGGATGTCGTCGACAGATGCCGCGACGATGAAGGGACTGGTGGATGGCGACGCATCGAAGCGACGGATCGCGGGCAACAAAAAAGCACCCTCGCGGGTGCTTGCTGCGTGAAGCCTGGACTACCGGAATCCTCAGGATTCCCGGCGTCCCGCTCCGTGAGGCAGGCGCACCCGGCCCGCGCTCGCGCGCTGGCGGTTCAGCAGTATCAGAAGCGGGGTCCGCATCATGGCCGTGCCGGGTGAGAGGGAAGGAAGGCGCGCATTCTGCGCCCGGCCGTTCGCCGGGTCAATCGAGTCCCCTCGGCACGCAATGTTGCGTGGCCGGGGCACTTGAAACCGCCCACCATCGGCGTAGCATCGACACCAAGGCCCGGGACAGACTCGGCGCCGTCCACCCAACCGTGAGGGAGCCTCATGGATCGCACACCGGACCGCACTGCGGTCGACTTCGACTACCTCGTCTTCATCGGGCGTTTCGAGCCCTTCCACAACGGCCACGCGGCCGTTGCCCGCCACGCACTGGGGCGCGCGAAGAAAGTCATCTTCCTGATCGGCTCGGCCGATACCCCCCGCAGCCTGCGCAATCCATGGTCCGTCGCCGAGCGTTCGGTGATGATCCAGGCGGCGCTCGATGGCGCAACCGACCGGTTGATCCTGCGCCCGCTGCGCGATCATCTCTACAACGAAAGCCTGTGGATCGCCGGGGTGCAGCGCACCGTGGCCGAGGCGATCCGCGACGACGGCGGCGATGCGAATGCGCGCGTCGGGCTGATCGGTTTCGACAAGGATGCATCGAGCTACTACCTCCGCGAATTCCCGCAGTGGCCGCTGGTCGACGTACAGCACACCGAGGCGCTGTCGGCGACGGAACTGCGTCGCTATCTTTTCGAAGCCGGTGACATCGACTTCCACGGCGCCTTGCTGATGCTGCGCGCGAACGTGCCGCACCCGGTGTTCGAGATGCTCGAAGCCTTCCGCAGGAGTTCGCCGGCCTACACGCAGCTGGTCGCCGAGTACCGCTTCATCGAGCAGTACAAGGCGGCGTGGAAGGACGCGCCGTATCCGCCGACCTTCGTCACCACCGACGCGGTGGTGGTGCATTCGGGCCACGTGCTGCTGGTGCGCCGCCGCGCCGAACCCGGCAAGGGTCTTTGGGCGCTGCCCGGCGGTTTCGTCGGCCAGAACGAAGCGCTCCTCGACAGCTGCCTGCGCGAGCTGCGCGAGGAAACCCGGCTGAAGATTCCGATCCCCGTGCTCAAGGGTTCGCTGAAGCGGCAGCACGTGTTCGACCACCCCGAACGCAGCCAGCGCGGACGCACGATCACCCACGCCTTCCACTTCGATTTCCCCAGCGGCGAACTGCCCGAGGTGCGTGGCGGCGACGATGCCGACAAGGCGCGCTGGGTGCCGGTCAGCGAGGCGCTGGAGATGGGGCCGAAGCTGTACGAAGACCACCTGCACATCCTCGAATTCTTCCTCGGCCGCGTCTGACACGCGCGACCGCACACCCGTCGCCGGATAGACCGGCGGCTTCCAACGACGCGAAGGAGCTTCCCGTCATGCAATCGCTCAATCAATCGCTGCGCAACCTGCTGCTCAACACCGACAGCTACAAGGCCAGCCACTGGCTGCAGTACCCGCCCGGCACCGACGCCACCTTCTTCTACGTGGAATCGCGCGGCGGCGTGCACGACCGCACCGTGTTCTTCGGCCTGCAGGCCATTCTCAAGGAATATCTGTCCACGCCGATCACGCATGCGGACGTGGATGAAGCGCGCGACCTGTTCGCCGCGCACGGCGAGCCGTTCAACGAGGCCGGCTGGCGCGATATCGTCGATCGCCTCGGCGGCCATCTGCCGATCCGCATCCGTGCGGTCCCCGAAGGCAGCGTCGTGCCTACGCATCACGCGCTGATGACCATCGAGTCGACCGATCCCGCAGCCTTCTGGGTGCCGTCGTATCTCGAAACGATGCTGCTGCGCATCTGGTATCCGATCACCGTGGCCACGATCAGCTGGCACGCGAAGCAGACGATCCGCCAGTTCCTCGAACGCACCAGCGACGATCCCGCAGGCCAGCTGCCGTTCAAGCTGCACGACTTCGGCGCGCGCGGCGTATCCAGCCTGGAATCGGCCGCGTTCGGCGGTGCAGCGCACCTGGTGAACTTCATGGGCACTGACACTGTATCGGGCCTGCTGCTGGCGCGAGCGCACTACCATGAGCCCATGGCCGGCTATTCGATCCCCGCCGCCGAGCACAGCACGATCACCAGCTGGGGCCGCGAGCGCGAACTCGATGCCTATCGCAACATGCTGAAGCAATTCGCGAAGCCCGGCAGCATCGTCGCCGTGGTGTCGGACAGCTACGACATCTACCACGCGATCCGCGAGCACTGGGGCAAGACCCTGCGCGACGAAGTCATCGCCTCCGGTGGCACGCTGGTCGTGCGTCCCGACTCGGGTGATCCGGTCGCGGTGGTGCACCAGTGCATCGAGCTGCTCGACGAGGCCTTCGGCCACACGGTCAACAGCAAGGGCTACAAGGTGCTGAACCACGTCCGCGTGATCCAGGGCGACGGCATCAATCCGACGAGCCTGCGCGCGATCCTCGAACGCGTGACCAGCGACGGCTACGCCACCGACAACCTCGCCTTCGGCATGGGCGGCGCGCTGCTGCAGCAGCTGAACCGCGACACGCAGAAGTTCGCGCTCAAGTGCAGTGCCGCGCGCGTCGACGGCCAGTGGATCGACGTCTACAAGGATCCGATCACCGACAAGGGCAAGCAGAGCAAACGCGGCCGGATGACCCTGCTGCGTCACCGGGAGTACGGCAGCTACAGAACCGTGCCTGTCTCCGCCGAGGCTGCCTCGCTGGCGGATGTCGAGATGCCCGCCGGCTTCGATGACGCCATGGTCACGGTGTGGGAGGACGGTCGCCTGCTGCGCGACTGGACCTTCGCCGAGGTGCGCGCCAACGCGGATACGGTGAAGCTGTGATTCGTGCGCCCCGTTTCCCGTCATGTGACCGTGGCGGGAGACGGGGCTTTTGCGAGCCATCAAAATCCTCGTCATCCTCGCGCAAGCGAGGACCCAAGCCAGATCGTCGCTGATGCATGGGTCCTCGCTTGCGCGAGGATGACGTTGCTTTTTTCTACCCGCAATAGCGGATTGGCCGGCTGTTTCGCGTTCAATTCGCGTGTTTCCCTACAATAGCGCCCAGACCCCCGTCCCCGACCGACCTCTCGATGAGCATAGACCGCACCACCACCAGCGACGTCATCATCATCGGCGGCGGCGCGGCGGGCCTGATGTGCGCGCGCGTGGCCGGTCTGCGCGGCAAGCGCGTGCGGGTGGTCGAGCACGCGAACCGCTGCGGCAAGAAGATCCTGATGTCCGGCGGCGGGCGCTGCAATTTCACCAACACCGGTACCACGCCAGCGAATTTCCTCTCGAACAACCCGCATTTCTGCAAGTCGGCACTGGCGCGCTACACGCCGCAGCACTTCATCGACATGGTCGAGGCGCACGGCATCGCCTACCACGAGAAGGAACTCGGCCAGTTGTTCTGCGACGAGTCGTCGAAGCTGATCGTGAAGATGCTTCTCGACGAATGCGCCGATGCCGGCGTGCGTATCGATACCAGCTGCAGCGTCGAAGGCGTCGAGAAGACCGACGACGGTTTTCGCGTGCGCACCACGCTCGGCGAACTGCGCGCGCCGTCGCTGGTCGTCGCCACCGGCGGACTGTCGATCCCGAGCATGGGCGCGACCGGTTTCGGCTACGAGCTGGCACGGCAGTTCGGCCACACCGTGCTGCCGACGCGCGCCGGCCTGGTGCCGCTGACGATGACCGGCAAGCCGCAGGAACGTTTCGCCGAGCTCAGCGGCGTGTCGCTGCCGGTCACCGCGCAGTGCAACGGCCGCGCCTTCAGCAACTTCATGCTGATCACCCATCGCGGCGTCAGCGGCCCGGCGATCCTGCAGATCTCCTCGTACTGGAACGTCGGTGACGAGCTGCTGCTCGACCTGCTGCCGCAGGCCGACGCCTTCGAGACGCTCAAATCCCTGCGCGCGAGCCGCCCCGGCATCGAGCTGCGCACCGCGCTCGCCGAATTCTTCCCGAAGCGCTTCGCCGAGCGTCTGTGCGAAGTGTGGTTCCCGAGCCGGCCGATCCGGCAGTACAACGATCCGCAGCTGCGCGAGATCGCGACCTTCCTGCAGGCCTTCCCGCTGATCGCGAACGGCACCGAAGGCTATCGCACCGCCGAAGTCACCCTCGGCGGCGTGGACACGGACGAACTGTCGTCGAGCACGATGATGTCGAAACACCTGCCCGGCCTGCATTTCATCGGCGAAGTCGTCGATGTCACCGGCTGGCTCGGCGGCTACAACTTCCAGTGGGCCTGGGCGTCAGGAAACGCTGCAGGCATGGCAGTGTGACTCGAAACACCCGATAGGGTGCGCTACAGCGCACCGGCTTTTCGACGCAAGGTTTCGCGCGCTCGAATCCCTGCCAATCTCACCTCGTCTCCAAATCCAACTGCGTCAAATACAACCGCAAATCTAACTCCAGCTGGTGGTAGTCCGGCGCCATGTGCGTGCAGAGCTGGTAGAAGGCCTTGTTGTGCTCGGTTTCCTTCAGGTGCGCCAGCTCGTGCACCACGATCATCTTCAGGAACTCGGCGGGCGCGTCGCGGAAGACGCTGGCGATGCGGATCTCGCGGCTGGCCTTGAGCTTGCCGCCGTGCACGCGGGAGATCGCAGTGTGCGTGCCCAGCGCGTGCTGCACCACCTGCAACTTCCCGTCGTAGACCACCTTGCCCAGTGGCACGGACTTGCGCAGATACCGGTCCTTCATCGCCTGCACGTAGTCGTACAGCTGGCCGTCGTTGCGCACCGCGTGGCGCTCGGCGTAGCGCTCGGCCAGCATCGGGCCCAGCCGGTCCGCGTCGATCAGGGCGCGGACCTGCGCCAGCAGGGGCTCCGGATAGCCGGCGAGGTACTTCAGTGCGTCCATCGGCGGGGCGACCAGGCAGCGGGATCGGCGGGTATCATGCGCGGACAACCGGATCAGAACATCCCCGCAGGATACCGCGACATGGCGAAGGCGAACCCGCTCCAGGAACAGCTGCTCAAGGCCGGCCTGGTCAAGAAGTCCAAGGTGGCCGAAGTGGCCCGCGAACAGCACAAGGCCAAGCACGCCAAGGCCGCGTCAGGCCCGAGCGAGATCCAGCTGGAAGCCGAGCGCGCACGCGCCGAGAAGGTCGAACGCGACCGCGCGCTGGAAGCCGAGCGCAAGACGCAGGCCCGCACCGCCGAATTGCGCGCCCAGGCGCGGCAGATCATCAACGACCGCAAGGTGCCGCGCACCGGCGAGAGCGAATACCGCTTCGTCGTCGACGGCGCCATCCGCACCCTGCTGGTCAACGACGACCTGCGCAGGAAGCTGTCTTCCGGCGCGCTGGTCATCGCACGCATCGACGACCGCTTCGAGCTCCTGCCCCGCCCCGCCGCCGACAAGGTCCGCGAACGCGACGCCAGCATGATCGTCCTCGACCACGGCCAGGCCACCGGCAGCGAACCCGAGGCCAGCACCTCGGAAGACGACGCCTACTACGCGCAGTTCAAGGTGCCGGACGATCTGATGTGGTGAGCGCGCGGCGCTGACCCGGACATCAAGCACTGAACCACCATAGTCCTGATTATTCAGGTGTGAGACGCCTTATGATGGGCAGTCAGGTTGTACAAGAACTGGAAGAGGCATTTCTGCCGCGACTTGACGCGGCGAAAGAGATGCTTGAGCGTGAGTTCCCGAGCTTCCATTTCAATGTTTGGTCTTCTTCAACAGGAGGACTCACGTCATATCAAGGGCATGACGTGGGGCTGGAGTGCTTGTTCCCTGGCACGCCCGACGAGCTAGCGGACAATGTCGCAATCATCATCGGCGTCAAGCATCTGACTACGGCACCGCTTCTGTGCGATGCGTCTGTTGGCTGGGGACATGGCTCGGCACCCGGCATCCACATTGACTTGTTGCCCAATCCGGTCGCATTTTCCACCGCAGAGCTCAATGCGGTTTCAGCGCGCTTTGGCTTGTTGATCAGCGTTTTTCGCAGCGCGCTCATTGCGGGGCCAGGTAAATCCGATGCCTGAGCAGCAGACCAAGCGGGACGAGCTTTCTCGTGCAATGGCGTTTGCGCCGGCCATGAACCCTCTGCACGCGCCGCACAGGCGCCGCGAACGCGACGCCAGCATGATCGTCCTCGACCACGGCCAAGCCGCGGGCAGCGAACCCGAGGCCAGTACTTCCGAAGACGACGCCTACTACGCGCAGTTCGAGGTGCCGGACGATCTGATGTGGTGATCGCGAAACGCGATCACATCTCCTCGCAAGCCCTCTGCGCCATCATCGCCTCCTGACGTGCAGCCCAGCCGGGCGCCTTGAAGTAGTGATGCAGGTGGTGGTCGGCGCCGACCGCGACGCCGGCGCCCAGCCAGACCTGGTTCCTGCCCGCGCCGTCGGGCTTGGTGACACCGCAGACGTGGTAGCGATCGGCGGCGCTGATCTGCATCAGCGGCAATGCACCGGGCTTCATCCAGTCGCCGGGGGCGATGCGCGACCACAGGTCGTTCGCACCATCGATGACGAACAGCGCGGCATCGCTGCCGATCGCCACGTCCAGCATCGGGCCCGTGGTCGGCGATGCGATCGGTCGCCAGCCGCCGCCATCGAAATAGAAGATCCGGCCATTGGGATCGAGGCCGACGATGTTCTGCGACGAGCCCACCGACACCTTCTGCATCGTGCCCGGGACGCGCTGCCAGTTCGCGCCGTCGAAGCTCCACACGGCATGCGCGGCATCCACGCCCCACAGCGCACCATCGACGCCCGCCGAGATCGAGGCCATGCCGCCGCCCGCGATCTTCTGCCAGGTGCTTCCGCCCCACTGCAGGTAGCGGTTCGTATCGATGCTGAGGAAATACATCTTGTGCGCATCCAGCGCGAACACGTCCAGCGTGCGCCCCGGCACCGGCACCGGGCTCCACGCCGAGAAACCCGCGAGGCGCGTCACCGGCATGCCGTCGGCCACCACCGTACCGTCTTGACAGGTGCTGGCGGACGCGCAGTTGCCCGGCGTGTTGATGTACTGCCAGACGCCGCCAGCCAACAGGTACAGCGAACCGAAATCCCAGCCGTACACCAGCCCGTTGTTGCCCGCCGAGATGCCGAACAGCCGGGGCGTATTCATCGCGGCGACGCGCCACGTATTGCCATCGAGATACAGCGTGCGGTTGTCGTCGGACTGCAGCCACACGGTGCCGTCGGGCGCGATCGAGATCCACTGCGCGTTCGGCGCGCCGGCCACCGGCACGAAGGTGCTGCCGTTCCACTTGTACGGCACGCCCGGGCCGCCCCACCAGCCGCTGTTGTTGTCGATCGTCCAGATGTTGCCGTTGGCGCCCACCGCGACGAACAGCGCATAGGCGCCGCCGTTGGGACGGCCCTCCCACTGCCCGTTCGTCCACTCGAAGATCCCGCCACCGCCATCGACGCCCCACACGCTGCCATCCGGGCCGGGCACCGCGTGCCAGATCGGCGCCCACGGCGCCTGCTGGAAGCCCGTGTTCACCAGTCGATAGAGATCGCCCGCCGCATCGAGTCCGTAGACCGTGTCGACATTCGCCACCGCGATGCAGGTGAGCGCCTGCGAATCCTCCGGCTGGATGGTGCTGTTACCCAGGAAGCGCAGGGCCTGATGGGACCCGTTCAAGGCCCAGAAGGAACCATCGTTGCCGTTCGATGCCATCAGGTAGGTCGACATGCGCTGCTCCATGGGCTGGGGATCGATTGCGTGTGCGGGATGCGATGGAGTGATACGCGCCGCCCGCATGGAAGCGGACGCCGCGACATCGCTTGTGACGTCGTCGGTATCAGTTCGGTGTCAGTTCGAGCAATCCATGCCGAGTCTTGAAGCGCGCAACAGCCCGCCGCCGAGATAGGCTTAGGAAACATCAATGAATAGGTCGCACAGTCTTTAAATCGTACGGCCTTGTCCAGACGGAAGAGCACGTCCGTGACAGTGGACGCCAGGTCCCGCACGCCCAGATCCAATGCTACCTGAACACTACCCTGCACAGATCCAACTTCGACCGCAAACATCGGGGCCAACGCCTGAAATGGCGAGCTATCGCTGAGGCTTGCGCGAAAGATTCGCAGTCGAAACTCCACCCCATGCCGTTCACAGGCAGGGCGGAAATTCGAAACGGACCCGATACATTCGCCGGGTAACAGCTCCTGCCGAGGCCCGAGTTTCGGGTAATTACCACACTTCTACAGCCCGACTTGTACGGAGCTTGCACGCGCTGGAGAAGGACTCATCCTGGCACGTCCCTACCCCAGACTCATGGCTCCACATCCATGACGTCGATGTCGCATTGCAGCGCATGAAAGCAAGTGTCTCCCTGCTGTATCGACAGGAAGGATGCTCGGTTCCAACCCCTCATTCGGAATCGATTTCCAGAATGAAATCGTATGCATCGCAGACGCGATTCCCGAACAAAGCAAGCAGGATGGTTTGAGTCAAGACATCAAGCCAGCTGCGGCGCGTACCGGATTTCCATCGTCATCAATCACTTACTGAAGAATCGAAACTGGCAGAGCACCGAAGAAACACTCGGACCGTTCTGTCCGAACACTGCCAGGAGCAACGACTTCGCACCGGCATGCTCCCTGATGCATGCCCCTAGCGCCTGCAGAATCGGTCTCGCCTTCAACATGAATGGTGAGTCCAATGTCAAATGTCCGAAATCAAATTTCGTCCAGACTGCATCCGCTCGCCGATCTGCTGGTGAGCCATATCTCTGGATGCCCTGCGCGGGACCACAAGGAGAGGACATGGTCCGCGCACACGCTGATTGCAGCCTCGACTGCATCGATGATTGCTGGAGGCGCAGCGCTGTATCTCGCGACATCCTCTGCCATCAGCTTGTGGACCATTATTCTGGCATACATGGGCTGCATCGTTCTTGCAGGCAGCATTCGTTACCACCAGACAGTGTTGATGCACCACGCAGCACATGGAATGCTGTTCAAATCGAAGCCCGGGATGGATTCTGACCATCCCACACAGGCTGGGCAACATGGCAAAGATCCGCGCAATCTTCGCTACGCGAGTATCGCATCATGCATGTTCTTGCTG
Organism: Lysobacter brunescens; assembly: GCF_042677005.1. Taxonomy (NCBI): domain Bacteria; kingdom Pseudomonadati; phylum Pseudomonadota; class Gammaproteobacteria; order Lysobacterales; family Lysobacteraceae; genus Lysobacter; species Lysobacter brunescens. The sequence continues at coordinate 724,716 of NZ_JBHTIF010000001.1, forward strand.
CCTTCGCCGGAGGATTATCACGAAGAGCACATAGCAGCGCATCACAAGACCCTCCGGATCTTTGCGACCACAGCGGATCCAGACGCGGCGTTCCTCTTGGGGCTGGGATTCATTCCTGGCACTTCTGTTGCCAAGCAGAGGTGGCTGCTGCTCAGGACACTGCTGAGTCCGCGGTTGCATGCCAGGATGGCTTGGCAGCGGATCTGCAGCGCAGGTCGACCAAGCATGGCACGAAAGATTGGTGTCATGACGACATTGTCGATGCTTCTGCTACTGATTTTGCTGGAGCCTGCGTTCGGCGCAATGCTGACTTTCGCTTTGTTCCCGGTCGTGCACTGTGCTGCATTGTTCCAGTTCACGACAGAGCACCTGTGGTTCAGCCCCATGCTGCCTGGAGAGTCCGCCAACTGTCGTGCCGCACGACTTTCACATGCACGTTTCAGTTGCGATCCAACGCCTTCGAGCAGACTCGGGTGGATTCGCTGGTGGGCACGCCTTCTGACCTTGCACCTGACGATGCGCGTGCTTGCGCTCAATGGAGACCTTCCCCAGCACGACATGCATCATCTTCGCCCGAACGCGGACTTCCAGAAACTTGGCGCGCTGCGCTGGGAACTGTACGACAACGACATCGAGACCCGGGAGTACTGGGGTTATGGCGCCGTGCTGACCGCCGTCATGCAGCACATCGAGGAGGCTGGAAAATGAGCTACGCCAACAACGACCACAAGACCATCATCGTTACGCGTTCGGGAAGCCGAATGTCAGAAATCATGAATGCGGCAACCCACCTTGCACTTGGCTTCTCGCATGATGACAGCGCACCATTCCGTTTCGTCGCGTACCAGGATGCACGGGGCATCCTGGCAGCGATCTCAACCTATCCCGTGATCGTGATGACATCTAAATCGAACGCGCACATCTCGCGGTTGATAAACGAGTCTCACGAAGCAGGCATTCGATTCGCCGCATTCACCAGAAGCATGATCGGCGCATCGCTCGAAGAACAACTGCGCGCTGTCGAAGGCGATGAAAGCCCTGAATACATTGCAGCGATCATATTCGGACCAAGCGATTCGCTTCGCCCACTGACAAAACGCTTCTCACTCATGACCGAATAGATCTGCAATTCAATGAAACCCGGATGGGCCCGGAGATCTACTGGGCTCCATCTGTGGCAGTGCCATTCGGCCCTCATTCCGCTGTGATCTTCGAGTTTCCGTATCTGTTCAGAAACTCCAGGTGGTCGGCAAGGTAGATCTGCGATGCATGCACTCCCTGCACAGCGAAGAGATCATGGTCGTGCTCCTTGTCGAGCTGCCTCTTCTTTCTGACACCGATGTTGAGGCCCAAGGGCTTCAGAGCAGATGCGATGTGCTTGACGGCACCCTGATCCTTGAGCGCCCCATTGAATCGGAATCTTTTTTCCATCATTTGCATCTTGTCGTTGTTCGCCTTCACTTCCTTGTTTGAGACCTCATCCTTGCACAGGGCAGCCGCACAGATGAGAACGCTCACCGCCAGCTTCGCATACCGGTCATTCACCTCAACGACTTTTTCCTGACCTTCAGCATCGGCCGATGTCGAATCGATCTTCAACATCAGCTTTCCATTCTGCACGTAGATATAAACGGATGGACGATAAAGCTGGGGAGGACAAGGAAGGCGCTCTCCCGGTCGAATTCTTCTGTCGACCTTGATCATATCGCTCCCCAAATATGCGGCCAGTGCCGAGTGTGCGACGAGATACGGCGCGGACATTAATCGTTCGCGCGCAGTCGCGATCCGCTCGGTGGTCCTTTCGGACTTTCCGCCATCGAAGCTGTCTTCGTAGAAGTCAAGTTCACAGCCGCCCCCTGCAGGAATCGGTATTCCGATCAATCCCAACTGGCGGAGACGTATCAGCGTTTGGAATTGATCTTCCTGCAGCCCGAAATGATTCGACTTTTCCTCGTTGCGATTCGATGCATTCGCATCAATGGTTTTGTAGATGACATTCGACTTGAATATTTCACGCAGGAGTTCAATTTTCCGCTTTGTGATGGCTTCTGCCTCATCGCCCCTGTTAGGCAGAAACGAAGGAACAGCGTAGAGCAGATGGTCCTGACATGAAATCCTAGCCCCCCTTTCGATCGCCGAGCGGACATCGGATTGTCTTTTACGATTGCTCAGTTCCGATATCTCACGCCCGATCTCGACGACACAACGCGGATAGGGCAATGCATGCCTCAGGACACGAGAGAGTGCATCTTCGCCTGCCACTTGGCAGCCATCCCTGAAGAAGGCCTTCAGACGCTGCTCCCTGGGATCGACGGTTTCATGAACTTTCGCGGACTTTCCATGCCCCTCCTCCGATGGCGGTCGCTGGTTGACTTCCATCCAAAGCTGCACATTGGAGTCGAATACCGATTCGAGGTCGTCCCTCGTGTACTCCAGACTCAAGGTGTAATCCTTCAACTGCGCGTCACCCTTGTAAGCGCTTTTGAGTTCGCCCCTTACTGTCGCATATGCGACGATCCGATTGTTGCTTTTTTCCCACAACTTGATGACCGCGTCAGCCAAACCACATTGTATGGCAGTCCATATTTCGATGGTGTCGGCGACATCGATTCCCTTGCCAGGAACAGAACCGTCCCCTTTGCCGCCAACGAATTCGCCGATGTTTTCGACCAGCGCGGCACCATTTTCGTCACAGAAGCTTTCGTCTATCGAATCAATCAGGATGACAAACCTACGATCGCCGGGAAGCGAGCCTAGATCTATGAGCTCTGCTGTTGACTCGAAGATATGAAAATCATGGTGGGCCTGCACCAGTCTCGAGATGATCCGGCTGAGGAATTCGCCCTTCTGATCCTCAGCATACATTCTCCATACTTCGCCGACCAAATCCTTCTGTACCGGACTTGCCTCCTGCAGGTAGACCCGGCAAAACTCATCGTAGGTCTCTTCAACGCGATATCTAGGCGCCATGTGATGCCTGGCGAGTCTGATCAGCGACATGCACGCAATCAGAAAGTAGAACAGCGAGAACCATGCCCTCACGCTTCGATACATGTTCCTGCTTCGTGCCGGAATGCGGATGCTCTGGCCAGTGAGAAGTATCGAATGACCTTTTCGAAGGTCATGCGCATATGGCGCGAAGACAAGACTCAGCTCTTCCTCGAACTGCTTGAGGATGGCTTCCTTGCACCGCAACAGCAGTGTCTTTCCCGAACCTTTCGATCCAATCAGGATGTAAGGCCTCGATAGCAGATCTTCAGGATTTCGGATAACGTAGTTCGGGATGAAACGCCGGATCTTGTCCGGTCCGAAAAGCTTGTTCATCACCTGCGGCAGGTTCTCGAAATTGATTGACCCTGCGTCATTCGTCCATGGTTCCAGCATGCCCCCCTCCCTAGGCGGTTTTCAAGCTCATGTCGTACTGCGGTTTCTTCCTGATTCTGCACAAGCACACTGCATCATTCAACCTAAAGACAACGCCAATCTTGCATAGTCAGATGTGATGAGTTTTGCTGCAGCGCGGAATATATCGACGCAGGCACTGCACGAGCATCATTCAATACCTCTGGCATCATTTGCCAGCATCGCATCCTGACTTCCTCCAAGCGTTCAACACAGGCATGGCCAAGCAGAAGCGCAAGACGCTACCGAAGAACTTCGGCGAGATGCTCGACAATGCACCACTCGACGACCTGATCGCGGTCTTCGGCGCTTGCGATCTCGAATCTACCGGCGGCTACGGTAAGAGTACCGCGCTCGGCTTCTACAACTGCCCGGATGCGCTGGTCGAGTGGCTGGTCGCACAGGGCGCCGACATCAACGCCGCCGATGCGTATGGGCGCACGCCGCTGCACCATCGCAGCGCCAGCTGGAAGGGCGGCGTCGATCGCCTGCTCTCGCTCGGTGCGGACATCGAAGCACGGGATGACCGTGGGCATACACCGTTGCATGCAGCCGCCGAAAGCCACAAGTCCGCCTCGGTTGACGCGCTTCTGAAGAAGGGCGCGGATCCGCATGCCAGGACCACCAGCGGTGCCACACCGCTGGAGCTGGCCCTAACCACAACCCGCAACATCGACATCGTCGAGACGGCGAAACTCGCGGAGGCCCTGCTGACCACGGGCGTCACGGTGACGGACACGATGCGCGCCGAGGTCGAGCGCATCGGACGCGAGTTCGAGTTCCACCGCGCCGGCTTCAATCCCGAGTTCCTGACGGAAACCGACGACAGCCTCCACACGCTCTATCGCCTGTTCGCAACCCGACCGGCGGCGCAACGGGTGATGCACGACGGCGTCTCGCCGATCCGCGTCGCCGCGATGGACTGGCCCGACCAGCACCAGGCGCTGTGGGAACTGCTGGTGCCCTCCTCCGGCGCAGCCGCCACCGTGCAGGGCGAGGCGATCCGCATCACCGGGCGCCTCTCGCAGGAAATCCTCGACAACGGCGGCGTCAACTGGAACGCGCACTTCAGGGCGATGCTCGACGCGTTCGTCGCGCATATCGCCAGCGGCACCTCGCTCCCGCACGACGCGGTCGCGGACGCACGCCGCATCGCCACGGGACTGCGCCATGGCAAGGGCGACGTCGACCAGCTACGCAGGCTCGCCGAACTCGCGGTGCACTGGGTGATCGCCAATCCCGACCCGATCGCCCTCTTGCCTCCCACCTACGCGCGCTGAGCGGGCAGAGCTCGCAGGTGGCTGCAACCAGCGGCTACGTTTGCACCGAGCGCATCGACCTTACCCTCTTTCGACCAGCGCCCCCATGCCTCGCCAGTCGGCGTCGTGGAACTTGCGCAGGCGCTCCATCGTCGGTTGACCGTCGCGCAGGCCGTAGAAGGTGAGGGCCGTTCCGCCCATGATCGCTGCGCGCATCGGTGCATCCACTTGCAGGTCGTTGTCGAGGAAACTCGCGAAGTCGTCGATGTAATGGCGCCAGCGCGGCTGGGCCGCCAGCATGCTCCAGTCCGATCCGTACATGACGTGCTGCCAGACACCGTCGCGCTTCACCATCTGCATCTGCCGTGCGAGCCGGCGGCGCACGTCGGCACTGCCCATCATGTGTTCGTAGTAGCTCAGGTCGGTGTAGACCTGTCCCGGGAAACGCGCCATCGCCGTCGCGACCTGCTCGCGCCAGTCATTCGGTTCGTCGGCCTTGTGGTCGCCGCCCATGTGGCCGAGGTTGATCCGCAGACTGGAACGACCGGCGGCCATCTCCCTGCCGTAGCTGCCCAGCACGTCTTCCCAGAAACGTGGCGCGGCGAGCTTGCCGGAACCGGAATAGGCCTCGTTGGAGTCGGAAGTGTGGGCCATCACCGGGACGCCGAGTTCCGCGCAACGAGAGTAGAAATCGTGCAGGATCGCATCCAGCTGCGGCCGCGTGGCGACGGGCCGGTTGCCCGGACACTGCTTCAACGTCGGCTGCGTGATCTGCGCGTTGTCGGCCGCGCTGAACCCCATCGGCGGATATACCTTGAACGCGATGCAGCCGTATTCCTCGACCGCACGTCGGATGTAACCCGCGTCCGGGTCGCAGGCGGCGCGCAGCGGATTGAACGGCGCCATCGCATGCACCCGCCCCTCGGTGGCGAGCGCGATCTCACGCATGACGTCCATCTGACGGTCGATCGGAGAACGCGTACGCCCGCGATTGCTGTTGGCGTCGCCGAGCCAAAGGTCGAAGTCCACCATCGCCGGACACAGCAGGTCGACGCCGGTCTTCGAGTCGCAGCCATAGGCCTGCAGCATCGTCCACGCGTTCTCGATCCGGAAACGGAAGAAGGTCTTGAGGAAGCTGATGATGGCGGACACGCGGCCGTCGCCGGCTTCCTCGGCGCGCAGCGCCTCGATGATGCCATCGGGGCTCTGAAGCTGCTGGCGCAGCGACCGGGCGCTCTTCTCGGCACTGGTGCGCGGCGTGCCCTGCTCCAGCCTGCGGAAGAATTCATCGACACGCACCTCCGCATCGTTGGCACGCAGCAGACCCTTGCGCGCGGCCGCGCCCGCATCGAATGCGTCCAGCCGCTGCCAGAACTCGACAAAGCGCATGTCGCTGTCCTTGCCGACGCCCTGCAGCGTGGCCGACAGCGGATGCGGCGCGACGAGCGAGCCTTCCTGGGAACCGATGCCCAGCCCATCGCTCTTGTCGCGACTGCGAAGCCAGCGCAACTCCTCGTCGGCTGTCGGCGCCAGCTCCCACGCCAGCGCCTGGACGATGTCGCCGATCAGGTTCACCGGGCTCAGATCGGGCTGGCGCAATCCGACCTGATTGACGAAGCCGGCGATCTGCAGATCACTGCCATTGAAGATGTGGCAATGCGCATCGATCACCACCTGGCCGTCGGGCCGCGCGTACTGCGGACAGCTCGGTGGTTTGACAAGGCGACCACGGCAACCGCCGGCGAGGGCGAGCGCACCGAGCGCAACGCCGGACTTGAGGAATTTGCGACGGCTGTACATGCGCGACGACCTCCCTGTGTGGACCTCAACGTGACGCGAGCGCTCGCCGTGCACACCGCGAGCGGCGATCCCTGCATGACCGAGCATACGCGATCTGGCGGTATCGATGCGGTCTCATCATCGACCGCATCCGGCGTCATTACGGTGTCCCTGCGCATTGCCGGGCGTCGCGCCCCCGGCGCAAGCTTCGTCTGCGCTGTCGGCAGAGCTAGACGAGCATGACTTTGTTCTGCTTCAACATGACGGAATTCCTTGATTCGCCCGACGCGCACCGAGGGCGCCGTTAGGGATTCCAGCAACGCATCGCGCGCAGGCGCGTCAAGGTTTGCATCGCAATTCGCACCAACCTTGACGCGCCGAGCATGGTGCGAAAGTGGGACGACAACGGGGCACCTGCCTGAGGATATGAACCCGGCTTTTTTTCGCACTTAGGTATCGGCAAAACAATTTCGGTTGCGACCCTCGGCCTTTGCACGGAAGAGCGCCTGATCGGCCAAGGTGAGCAACTCAGCCAGAGTGGCAGGTGTATTCGGCAGTGCGACGACACCGGCGCTGAACTGCAACGGGTACTCGGGGGCAAGAGCAAGACGCTCGGATGCGGCGGCAGCGCGCAGCCGCCCCAGCACGTCGGCGGCGCCATCGCGGTCAACGCCCTGCAGCACCAGCAGGAACTCCTCGCCGCCCCAACGGCCGAACAGGTCTCCGGGACGCAGCACGGCCTTGACCACACTGGCGAACCGCTGCAGAGCTTCGTCGCCGGCATCATGGCCATAGCGGTCGTTACAGGACTTGAAACGATCCAGATCGAGCAGCGCGATGTGCATCTGCTGGCCTCGCGCCAGGGCGTGCTGCATGGACTCCTGCGCCCGCGCCTCGGTATAACGCCGATTCGCGACACCGGTCAGCGGATCGGTGAAAGCCATGCGGCGATACAGGCGCCGATTCTTGACCAGCGTGACAACGAGGACGCTCAGCAAGAAAAGCACGATCAGCCCGGCGCCAATCAACAGGCGGTTGCGCTGTTCCTTCTCGTCGGACTCGCGTTTTTTTTGCTCGAGGGACTGCTCCAGCTGATCGACACGGAAGCGTGCCTGGATCAAGCGGCTGCTGCGCGCTCCGGTGCTGCTTTCGTGTTCACGAAGCAGAAGCAGTGCCGACTTGAGATCGGCAATCGCCTCCCGGTCGTTGCCAAGGGCTGCGTGGGTTTTCCCCTTGGCCTCGTAGAAGAGGTAGCCGTTGTAGCCGACATCCGATCCCGGCCAGTCACGCTGCAAGGACGCGAGCACGAACATGGCCTGACGCGGGCGGCCGGATGCGAGCAGGGCCGATGCGTAATGGATGTTCGTACTGTATTCGGTCACGTGGCCAATACCCTTGAGTTGTCGAAGGCTGGCGCTGCAGGTGCGCAGCGCGTCCTCCACCCGGCCCAACTGGCCCTGCACTTCACAAAGCCCGGCCTCGGCGTAGGCAACGGCCAAGGGGTTGTTGGCTTGGCGTGCCGCTATCGCGGAGCGGAGGAACTGCTGCTCGGCCATCCGCAACGATCCCGTGTTTCGCTGATGAGCCCAGGACAGGGCATCCATGAACAATTCGTTGGCCGCCATGTCATGCATCGCCTGCGACTCGAAATAGCGAAGCGCCGCCTGGCTCAGTGCCCGCCCATAGCGGGTGTCGGTTCTGAGCGCCACCTGGCCCAGCACCGAAGCCGCCTCCGCGCGCACCCACGCCAGCGTGTCAGTGTCGGCATCGCGATAGGCCTCGGAAGCCAGCTGGAATGCCACGCCGTTCAACTCGACGTGATCGGCCATCACTGAGGCAAGGCGAACCTTCAGGCACAACGTCGCGGGCTGACGGGGAGGCCGAGCTGCCAGCTGACGATGCAGCCCTTCGATGGACTCCCGATTCGACTGCGACAGCACTGCGCCGTACAGACCAGCGATCTGCAAATGCAGCCGCGCGGCGTGGCCTGCAGGCAGCGCCGCCGCGCCTTTGATCGCGAGCGGCAACTCGGTCGTTTGCTGACCGATCATCCGCTTGGCCTGGGCGCGCGCGGCTTCGAGCCACGCTCGCTTCTCGGTCGAAAGGCTGCTGCTCGGGCGCAATGCCTGCTCGATGGCTTGCAGGGCCCGATGCGGCTGGCGGCCGATGTCCTTGGCAAGGGCTTCGATTTCGGCATCGCCGCTACCCAGGCAACTCGCCGAGGCCGGCACCCCAATGGCGAGCAAGCAGGAAGCAAGCACAAAGCACTGTAGAGACAGTCTCATGCGAATCGTGCCTCGCAGAATTGGCCCGCTACGAGCGACATGGAACACCGCGATTGCTTGCGCCTTGAGATCAGTCTGTCCGGTATGCGGCGCTTCCGCAAGCGCCGGTTCGAGCGCAGACCTCATGCCCACGGCCCGGGTCGAGGTCATGGCGGAACTGCGCGGTACGCGGTTGATTCCGCCGTGCGGCGCTTCGATGGATTGCAGAGGAAGCGATCGGCGAGGGAACCGGTGAACGTCATGCGATCCGTGAGCGATCATCTGGCAAGCAACGCAAGCATGAACCGGGCGCGGGAACACCCCGCGCCCAGGCACATCTCACGCGGCCTCTCCTTCCAGCGGCACCAGGCGGTTGTTGGCATCGTATTGCAGGCCGCAGACCATCGCGGCCATGCCGCGCAGCGCGGCCTGCGGTCTGACGCCGGTGGATTCACACAGCGCGATGAACTGCGGCGGGACTTCGACGAGCAGGACGTTGGGCTGCTTGAGCATGACGGCATTCCTTGATTCGCCCGACGCCCACCGTGGGCGCCGTTGGCGATTCAACACCGCATCGCGCGCAGGCGCGTCAAGGTTTGCACCGCAACTCGCCACGACTTTGACACGCCGAGCACGGTGCGACAGTGGGACGACGACGGGGCAAGCACTTCGATTCACTCTCCGCCAGTGTCGCAGGACGGGTCTTGTACACACCTTGATCCGCGTCAAGCACCAGCAGTGTCTATACCGGAAGCTCCCCGGGACGTTCGCGATGCGCCTTGCGGTTTGCGGCTTCTTTCCGACGGGCTTGGCCCGCCCTACGGCGCTTTTCCCTTCTACGCAGGAAACGCAACCGCCTTACGGGCTACGACGCTTAAATCCACTCTATGGCGCTACCTACTCACTTGGTTTTGGCACCAGCAAGCAACTGCAGGATCTTGGCGTAACGATTCCAGTTTGCAGGAGATTCGGTTGGGATAGAACCATCGTTGTAGAAGAAAAACAGGCCAGGATCATCCGGCATATCAGGAATATCGTAGATCGCCAGCTTGCGCAAAGCGGAAATAGTTCGAGCATTGATCGCTATGCGATCAGGATGATTATCGTAATCAACCCACTCTTTCGAAGTAACCCCAAGCGGCTTGTAGTTTCGGTTAAGCACAAGCCATTTGCCATCTTTAGTCTTTTGAAGGCAATACGGGAGATGAGTGTGTGCAACGCGGCCGATGGGCATATCCATTACATCCATTAGAGAAATAATATTGCGGAATTCTCACCAGCAATTATTGTTTAACAACAATGCCTGTAAGCGAACAAGAATACGATAGATAGAAGATTTCCCTACAGTTTTTGAAAGGTAACTGAAAAAAGAGAACGATGCCTTTTCAACGTGACCGTTCTGCAAGGGGAACTCGAACCGCCATTACAACGCAAGTCACTCTGTGCAAATTAGACGATATAGGCGGGGCGATCTCCCTAGATGCAAGCGCCTCAGCGCTTAGCACGTCTAGGGCGATGTTTATCATGAAAAAACATCACATCTGACCTGCCTTCCGAAGTCCTAATCGTCATCCTCTTCCTCCTCATCGTTCTCATCACTATCGTCCTCATAGTGCTCATCGTCAGCATCAAAGTACTCTTCGTCCATATCATCGAAGTCGAAATCATCAGCGATATCATCGTCTGAGTCGAACTCAGCATCAGCGTCAATGTCCTGCTTCAACTTGAACATTGGGGGGAGACGGCGGTCAGGGTCGTAGAACTCGACATCAGCGCGGAGCAGTGGCCCGAAGTGCGGATCGTTTCTTATATAGCTGATCCTCCTATTACCAAGCCAATTTCGACGTCCCGCCTCATATGCAAGCAACCATGATTGCCCCTTGAGAGCGGTCGAATTCGCGTGAGGCTCAAGATACTCGATCGGAACTTCCTTCGGCGCGAGTCCACTGTAATGTAGATCCAGCAGAACTAGCGTGCAAGCCGGGCTACCCATCTTGGCAACTTCCAAAACTGCGGCATCTGTGAGGGTTACCCCGAGCTCCTTGCTTATCCACAGAAGCCATGCAACTTCACCATGGTGATCAGAAGCTGCGCATGAAAGCAGGAGATTATTACAGAATCGCGTTACTGCCTCGTGATCTATGTCATAGCCATGAAATTGATACGTAGCCAAGAAGTGGGCAATGATCTGAATTGTGTTTGGGAATCCATACCCACATTTATACAGGTAGGCTTCTAAAACATCCCAATTTGGTTTCTTAACAATCATCGAAGACAATTGCTTTAGGCCGTACTTGACGATGCTCTCGTCCTTAAAGCGCCTCTCCAGAGACAGCAGCACCTCAAAATAGTGGTGAAGATCGTTGCGCTGCGCACGCCGCTTTGGACCTATGCGGAGCTTCTTGACAGAGAACTTCCACGAGTCCTCCACGATATCTTGGACTTCTACGATTCGCGTCTTGGCTGGGTTGATCTGAAGCTCAAAAATGCCGGCAGCCTTAATTATGGCAGCCAAGGCCCGTTCTGCGTCACTTCGTTCATTGAAGAAAAGATAGAAGTCGTCGACATATCGAAACCCAGCAGGCTTGGCTCCCAAAGAAGATTCGACCTCAAGATCGATAGCGACGCCTATCGTCTCAGCAATGATGTGAGAGGTATCGGGGCCAATGGGCAGACCAATGGTCTGGCCATCCTGTGTTGTTTGGCATCGAACGTCTATCCAGTTCCCGAAGAACTCATCGGTTCTTTGCCTGTTTGCCTTTGCGATCGCCTTGCTGTGAATAGCCCATGGGATCGAGTGCGTATAGATCGTCGGAAAGAAGCTTGAGATATCAGTAACTAGAGCGAACCTAAAGCCTGCTGATGAAGTTACCTTGTCCTCCTGCAGTTCACTGAACTTGGTTAACTTTATTGCACGGAGTGTTCCGCCCAATGATGGAATACTACGAGATGATGTGCTCTTCTCGTAGTGCTCATTAATCTCATTCCAGTACCTGCTTACTTTCTTAGCAAGATGATAGAAGCCGATAGGATTCAGGATTGCTGTGTTTCTCCGGTAGTACGATGACCGCGGCACGGAGAACCTTTCAGCCATAGTCATAGGGATGTTTGCTGGCCAATCATCCTCGTACTCGTCACGCTTGTCGCTAAAGCTCGATGTAGTGAAGCCTGGCGGAAGCTGAATTGGAAAGTATCCACGGCTAAGGAGATCATCAAAGAGAGGCATAGCATCTGAACTCTGTGCGGATTAAAAATGGATGGAATCGAAAGCGACCAAGCCTGCCCTGACGCGATCACGCTACCGGAGCGACTCTTTCGATGTCGCTGCGGAAATCATTCGCTTGCCCATGACATCAAAAAACCTGCCAGTGAAGGATCGCGTAAGTGCAGCGAAACCCATCATCTCGTATCACGACAGCCATGCTGACTGATAATAGAGTCCTATACCGCCGTCGCAGGATGTGTTCTCTACACTCACAACTACCCTGCAAAATCAAGGGCCAGCGGAATGAGCCTAGCCTGCAGTGCTATCCAGCATAAACGACCGGGAAGAGACAGACACCCGTCCCCCGACGGTGTCCATCCCTTCCCGGTAATCCCTCCAGGGGCATGGCAAGACGGTGTTGCGGTGTGCGTGTTGCGGGCGCGGCGGTGGCTCAGCTGACGCCGGGGTCCGGGTTCGCGATGGCGGTGTTCGGCGGCATCGAGAGGATCTTCTCCAGTCCTTCCTCGAAGGTCATGCCTGCGGGCATCAGATCGGGGCGCAGGACCCAGGCTTCGATGTTGTAGGCGCCCTGGTTGTCCTTGAAGGCGTCCTTGCTGTCGTAGGCGAGCACGTGGGCAGTGCCGGCTTCGCTGGCCTGCAGGTACAGCAGGCCACCGGGCTTGTTGCACGGGAAGAAGGCCTTGCCCTGCGGGTAGTACTTGGGCAGGCGGCCGTCGCTGGCGCCGCTCTCGAGCTGGAAATCGTCGTGGTAGAGCGGGCCGCCCGCCTGCGGCAGGCAGACCAGCACGCCGCCTTCGTCGATCGCGTAACCGCCGTCGTGGGCCTTGCCCCAGCCGTCGCGGACCTTGGTGTCGATCTTGTCTTCGTCGAAGGCGTCTTCCAGCGCCTTCAGGCTCTCGTTCCACGCATCCATGATCGGTGCGGCGGCTTCGTCGGTGGCGATGTCGACGGTCTCGTCGACGATCTTGTTGACGACGTTGACGATGCCCTTGATGAGCTTGACGTTGACGGTGGAGAAGGAGGCGCTGCCGGCCATCTCGCTGATGCCGAAGTAGTCCTTCGCTTCCAGGCCGGCGATCTGCGCGCCTTCGGGGTCGTTGGACGACACGCCGATCATGATCTTGAAACCCCAGTAGCTGGTGTCGGCACTGGACGGCAGGGTGACCGTGCTGCTGGGCGGGGTGCTGGTGCTGTCGCTCATGTTCGTCTCCTTCGAAGGTTATCCGTTCAAACCCAGGTCGCCGATGCTGGACGTCGGCGGTGCATCGCTCAGCCGATCGAAGATCTGCCACTGCATCTGGCCGGGCGGGCTGCGCATGGTGCGCAGGATGTCGATTTCCAGCGCATAGGCGCCGTTGTTGTCGCCGTAGGCGTTGTCCTTGTCGAACGCGACGACGATGAGGCCACCGGGCCGGGTGGCGGCAGCGGTAATGACGCTCGGCTTGACGTGGTACAGGAAGCCGGAATTGAGTTCCTTCACCGACCGCGGCCAGTACTGCGGCTGCCGGCCGTTGTCGCGGCTGCCGTCGGCGGGACGCGTGTCCTTGCTGGAATAGATCGGGCCGGCCGCTTCGGGCATGCACAGGATGACGCCGCCTTCATCGAGCTTGTACTTGTTGTCGCCCGGGTCCTTGCCGAAGGGATTTCGGCGCTTGTGCTGGATCGGATTCTCGTGCACTGCCTGCTTGATGGTGGCGAATGCGTCGGCCCATGCGTTCGCGAACGGCCTGGCGGCGGCATCGTCCGGATACAGCAGGCTGTTGCTGCGCGCCAGCAGCGCATTGGCCAGGCCGACGATGCCCGGCACCTGCCGCATCTTGCTGTCGGTGAAGGCACCCATGCCGTTGTGGTTGCGGGCCTGGTTCACGATGACCTGATCGCCGGGATGCAGGCCGTCGATGAGCACGCCGGTCGGCGAGTTCACCGGTACGACGACCCAGATCTTGAAGCCGAAGTAGTCGTCGGTGTCGGGAAGCGCGAGGCTGCTGCCGATCGTGGTCAATGCGTCCATGTGTCGTCCTGTTTTCCGTTGCCGATCCGTGCGCGCGGCATGCGGGTCGCCGCGCCGTTGGATGCAATGTAGGCCCGGTGCGGCGCGCACACGGCATCAGTTCAGACGCATTTTCGCGAAGCGTGCAGCGGCGCGCGGACAGCGGCGATGCACCTGCGTTCGCGCGGACATGCATGGTCCGGAACGACGACAGGCCCCTCGCGGGGCCTGTCGTGTTCGCTCGGTTGCATTGCGCTCGCGGCTTACTGCACTTTCGTCAACGTGTTCGCCGTGACATGCGGGAACGAGACGACCGTGCCGCCGATCGGGATCTGCAGCGTGATCGTCTGCGTGTACTGCAGCTGCGTGTAGCTCTCGCCGTTGTCGAAGGACTCCAGCCAGTAGTCGAAGTCGTACTGCATGACGTTGGCGTGCTGCTGTTCGTAGCCGATGTTGGTGACGCCACCGCTGCCGTTGCGGCTGCTCATGCCGAGATGGATGAAGTTGCTGCAGGGACGCGCGTCGAGCGCGTTGACCAGCACCTGGTTGGGATTGGCGGTGAGCACGGGCTGCGGATTGCTGACCGGGTCGTCGACGGTGTACTGCTGCGTCGGCACGCCGGACGGCAGAGGATTGGCGACCGGGATCATCGGGATGCCGATGCCGTCGCTGGCGGTGGTGTAGTTGCCCAGGGCGAGGATGGAGTTGCCGTGAGGCACCGAGACCTGCTTGACCAGGTTGAAGCGCTGCGTGGGCGGGACGCTGTTCTCGACGGTGAGCGTGCCGAGGCCGGGCTGGTCGCCGTTGCCGTACGGGCCGAGCGGCTGGGTGGTGTCGAGGATGTACAGCAGCGAACCGTTCTCGGCATGGACGAGGGCGTCCTTGTTCGGGCCTTCGGCGAAATACACGCGCTGCTCGTAGAACAGGGTATAGCAGACCTGCTGGCCGATGCCGCCGCGATTGGGCGCGTTGCCGTGGATCGCGGTGAAGGTGAGTTCCTCGTAGTAGCTGAAGTTCTTGAGGATGTAGCCGCTGGGCGTGCTCGGGTCCTTCTGCGGCAGCGGCATCACGTTGTAGGCGTAGGGGTTGTCGCGTCCGCCGGCATCGGTACCCGGCAGGTTCTGGTTGGTCCAGGTGCCGATGAGGTACTGCAGCGGACCGAGCTGCGCGAGGGGGACGCCCGGCGAGGTCTGCGCGGGATCCTGTGCGAGCGGCTGCGAGAAGTCCGCCGGGGTGTTCGGCGTGAAGTAGGTGGTGACGCTGACGGTGACGCTGCCGCTGTTGTCGGCGAGTCCGGCGCCGTAGGTGCCGGTGAGGTCGTCGTTGATGCACAGTTCCAGCAGGCCGCCGGTGGCGGTGAGTACGCCATACGGGCCATCGCCGATGACGAAGGGCCGCCCGTTGGCGATGCGGCCGACCAGCACGCCCATGTGCGCGCCGGTGACCGGATAGCTGGTCTGGTCGGTTGGCACGATGACATCGGGGCAGCCGTTGGCGTCGTAGAGCTTGCCGCCGTTGGTCTGCGGGTCCGCGGTCCACTGCCCGCTCTGGTAGGCGATGACGACTTCGATGCCCGGCGGCACGTTGACGCCGCTCGATTGCCAGGCCTGCGCGGCCTGGACGGTAACGCTCTGCTGCTGGACGCCCTGCGCGCCCGCGCTGTCCTGAACTGCCGTGTTCATTTCGATGTTCCCCTGTCGGCACGAGTGACCGGATGCGTCGGCATCCGGGGTGATGCACACAATCTAGGCCCGCAACGCGGCGGCGCCGGTATCAGTTCCGTCGCAGATTCCATCGCAGATGGCGGGCGCGCGGCGGCCGGGGCGCAGTGCGCGACGCATCTGCCACAATCCGGGCATGGCAACGGAGACGACATGAGCACCCACGGCCACGCACTGCCCCGGCCCGCGCGCGGCTGCGGCATCGGCCTGCGCGCGCGGCATTTCCGCCACGTGATCGAACAGCGTCCGGCGGTGGACTGGTTCGAGATCATTTCCGAGAACTTCATGGACAGCGAGGGCTGGCCGGCGGAAGCGCTGCGCCGGATCGCCGCACACTATCCGATCGTGCCGCACGGCGTGTCGCTGTCGATCGGATCGAGCGATCCGCTGGATGCCGGCTACCTGCAGCGCCTGCGCCGCCTCGCCGACGAGGTGCGCGCGCCGTGGGTGTCGGACCACCTGTGCTGGACCGGCATCGGCGGGCACAACAGCCACGACCTCCTTCCCCTGCCCTACACGGCGGAAACGCTGGCGCACGTGGTGGATCGCGCGAAGCAGGTGCAGGACGTGCTGGGCCGGCGCCTGCTGCTGGAAAATCCGAGCAGCTACCTTAGTTTCCGCGCGTCGACGATGCACGAGTGGGACTTCCTCGCCGATCTGTCGGAACGCGCGGACTGCGGCCTGCTGCTCGACGTGAACAACGTGTACGTGTGCAGCCGCAATCACGGCTGGGACGCGATCGCCTATCTCGATGCGCTACCGCCGGATCGCGTGGGCCAGATCCATGTCGCGGGACATACCGACCACGGCACGCATTGCATCGACACCCACATCGGCCCGACGCCTTCATCGGTGTGGTCGCTGTATCGCGAGGCGATCCGGCGCTTCGGCGCGGTGCCGACGCTGGTGGAATGGGACGAGGAGATTCCCGACTTCCCGGTGCTGCAGCAGGAAGCGGAGCGTGCGCGCGCGGTGATGGAACGCGATGCGCTGCCCGAACCGCGCGCGGCGCATGCCGGCGACGGCGACGCGGTGTCGAATGCGGTCTCGAATCCGGTGGGCTTCCTGGTGGGCTACGAGGCCGCGACCTCATGAGCCTGTCCGCGCAGCAGGCCTGGCTGTGGCAGGCGATCCTCGCCGGCGGCGCGCAGGATGCGGACGCCACCGTGCATGCCGGCACGCTGCCGCCGCAGGCGCGGCTGGGCATCTACGCCGGCGGCTATCGGCTGCGCCTGCTCGAATGCATGCGCGCGACCTTTCCGCTGCTGCAGGCCGCGCTCGGCGATCGCCTGTTCGACGCCTTCGCGCTGGACTACATCGCCGCGCATCCGTCGCGCAGCCACACGTTGCACGCACTCGGCACAGGCTTCGCCACGCACCTTGCCGCGACGCGTCCCGCACGCAGCGACGCGGACGACGGCGACTGGGCGGATTTCATGATCGCACTGGCCACGTTCGAGCGCGCGCTGTGCGAGGTCTACGACGGACCCGGCGACGAGCATCGCGAGGAAGGCGGCGAGGACGACACGCTGGCGCCGGCACGCAGCCTGCGTCTGCTGACGCTCAGTCATCCCGTGCACGAATGCCTGCGCCGGCATCACACCGGCCAGCCCATCGAAGCGATGCCGGCACGCACCACGCACCTGGCGCTGGCGCGCGTGGCGTATCGCGTGGTGGTGGAAGCAATCAACCCGGTCGAACACGCGATCTTCACGCGCATCCTCCAAGACGGTCTTGCGGCGGGCCTCGCTGATGTCCGCGCGGGTGCCGGCGACGAAGGCCTCGCACTGTGGCTGCAGCGCCAGCAGCGCCGGGGATTGCTGGTCGGCAGGCGCGGCTGAGCGGTACGCAGACCCGCAACACAACGACGGCCCCGTGTCCGGAGCCGTCGTCGTATCGCACGCGGTTTCTTGGATCAGGCCGACATCAGGTCGACGTCGGCGTGATCGCCTCGCGACGCGCCAGGCCGTTGTAGTTCACGCCACCGGGCACCTGCTTCGACTGCGGTTGCGGCAGCGGCTGGGTGATCGGCGTGGTGATCTCCACCGACACGCTGCCGAAGTTGTCGGCCAGGCCCGGGCCGTAGAGATGGTTGATGTCGTCGTTGATGCACAGCTCCAGCAGGCCGCCCGCCGGTGCCGACGACAGACTGATGCCGTCGCCGATCAGGAACGGCGTGCCGCCGGCGATGCGACCGACCAGCGCGCCCATCGCGACGCCGACGATCGGGTAGCCGGTCTGGTCCGCCGGCACGATCACGCCGGGGCAGCCCTTGGCGTCGTACGGCGCACCGCCATTCGTGTCCGGATCGGCCGACCACAGCCCGCTGCAGTGCGACACGGTGAGCGGCTGGCCCTGGGTGACGTTGACTCCGGTGGCCTGCCAGCCCTGCCTGGCCTGCACGCTGCGGGTGACGTCGACGCCGTTCTTCTGCAGCAGCTTGCGCGCTTCGTCCCACACGCCGTCGCCGGGCTGGACCTTGCTGCCTTGCGGCGCGGGCGAACTGAACTTCTGTTGGGTCGAAATCGGCACCTGGCAGCCGCCCAGCCCCTTGCACGAGTTCCAGCCGGGCACCCACTGGTCTTCGATCGGACTGCCGCTGACGGTGTAGCCGCAGCCGCCGCGATGCCTGCAGCTGTTGCCGCCGCTGCAGGTGTGGATGTCGGCGGTGGCGCAGGCGCCGTCGCCGGCCTGCGTGCCCAGGCCGCCCCAGCCCAGGCCCTGGCAGCTGTTGAGGCCCTGGCAGACGTTCATGTCGTCGGGCTGTTCCTCGCGGATCTGCTGGGTGACCTTGTCCCAGTGATACAGGCACAGCGGATCGGCCTGGTCGAACGCGGCCTGCAGCTGGTCGTCGGTGACCCCTGCGACATAGCTGAAGGTGGGCACCTGGCCCCACTGCCACAGCTGCGGAATCAGGTACTTGAACGAGGTCATCACCACGGTGAAGGTGTAGCTGCTGCCGGAATTGGCGGTATCCAGCGGACCGCCGACGGTCATGCCGTTGTTGATGATGTCGAGCGTGCGCGAATACGCGAGGTTGATGCAGTTCTGCAGCGCAGCGGCATCGGCGACCCACGCCGGCCGATCTGGATCGGCCGCGCCGGTGCGGTTGAACACGCTGCGCCCCGCAGGCAACTGGGCGGCGGCGGCTTCGTAGCCGGCGCTCGTCATCATCGCCTTGAGCGCGACGAAGCGTTCGTAATGGCTCACGTTGTCCCAGCGCGCGAAGCGGCTGCCTGCCTTGGGCTGGTACTGCGCCGGCACCTCGCCGTTGCTGCCGTCGTCGCCGGCCTGCAGCACCTTCGCGAGGTTCGGGAACTTGCTGGCGAAGTCGGCGACCACGCCCGCACCCTCGCCCTGGAAGCTCACCGCATTGGCGAGGTGCGCGATGTCGTCGGCGCACTTGACCACGGTGTACTGGTAGCGGCTCTGGAAGGTCAGGTAGTTCATCTGGTCGGGCGCGACCAGCGGGGCCTGCGGCGAGCCGCCGGACAGCACCGGGCCCGGCTGCAGCGGCAGCAGGCCCTCGGCGGCGACCACGATGTCCAGCAGGGTCAGGGTGGCGTGGTACAGCGCCGAGATCGAGTCGTAGACGACCTGGAGGTTCGGCGGCGGGAAGCCGCCCTCGATCGGCGTCTCGATGCCGATCAGCACGTCGAGCACGTTCGGCAGGTTGTCGAAGCCCGTGCCCTTGACGTTGGGCAGATGCGGGACCGGCCCGCTCCAGTCGAACACCGACGGATCCAGGCTCGGATGGAAGCCGGCGGCATTGGCGATGTTGGACGCGCACTGCAGGTGGTACATCTCCTGCACCGCCACCGACAGCGATTTCTGCTGCATCCACCAGAACAGCGGCGTCGAGTCGGTCGCGCTCAACGGGGTCGTGGAGTTGCCCGCTGCGACCGAGAACGAATACGTGGCGGTGAGATACAGCGGGATGGTGTAGAACTCGACCGCGCAGATGGCGTTGAGGTGGGCGTGCAGACAGGAGATGACCTGCTGCGCGTCCTGGAGGTTGCAGGGCGTGGTGGCTGGCGTTGGCGTGCTCATGGGCGATCTCGCATTCCGTTGGACGTGAGGACAGGGGGCCTGGCATTCGTCCCGGCGAATCCAGCCATGGCATGCGCCCCCATCGCATGCCCCGCCTGTGTCGGACCCACCTTCCTTCGACGTCTCCGGCGCACCACCGAGACATCGGCAGCCGGGCATCCTCGACAGCATACGCGGGCGGCGGCGACGGTCGATACGCGCCGCCGGACGCGCATCGCAGGACTCTAATCCCTGGCCCCGGGGTGGCCCGGTATCAGTTGCGGCGCAGTTCGTGCTGCGGTGGCCTGGCTCAGCAGGCCACCGCGTCGCGCGGCTTGATCACGATCCTGATCGGCGTGATGCCCTGCTCGCGCTCGATGCGATCGGCGATGTCCACCATCGCCGCGAGCGTGACGCGGTAGGCATGCATGAAACCGGTCTCCAGCGGGCCGGTCGCGAACAGGAAGCGGAAGGGGTCATCGCGGGTGGCGGACAGGTGGCCGCAGCGCTCGGTCAGCTGTTTGCCGAGCGGGGCATCGTCGAGCACGACCTCGTCCATCGTGGCCAGCAGGGCCATGGCCTGGTCGCGATGCACCTCAACCAGGCGCTTTGCAAGCGGTGCGAAGGTGTCGTCTTCCGGCGACAGGCCCTGGATCATGCGCGCCAGCGAGCGACGCGACACTTCCAGCGCACGCACCTTGGGCCACAGCACGGACAGTCGCTGCAGCAGCGCCCAGGTGGCCGCAGCGGTGGCGTCATCGGCTGCCGCGTCGACCGCATGCTGCATCCGCCGGCCGAACAGGGCGAGGACGCGCAGGCCCAGCTTCGCATCGGCATCGCGTTCGGACAGGCAGTCGAGGTACTCCTGGCGAATCGCGCCGCCGTCGTAGTCCTGGCCATCGGGCAGGCTGAAGTCGATGCCGTGCTCGATCAGCAGCAACCAGAACGCCAGATTGTCGGCACGGTCGCGGCGCTTGCCCAGGCGCGGCCACAACCCCTGCACTTCGGGGCCAAGCCGGCGCAGTTCGTCGACCGACTGCTGCCATCCGATCTGCGCGACGGCCGGGTCGGCGATCTCGTGCGGGCGCAGCGGCATCACGTCGGACAGCAGGCCGTTGCCGTAGCGCATCCACGCGTCCTTGAGGGTCTCGTCGACGCGGTTCAAGCCCCACAGCTTCTGCGCATCGATCATGCGCGTGGGGCTGACCGGCAGCTGCGCGTCCTTGTAATGGAGCATGGTGATCCGTCGCGACAGCGCGCCGAAGTCGGAGAACAGCCCGGCCGCCGGACGGTCGTCGGGAAACAGGCCCGGCGCGCCCAGGCGTTCGGCGTTCTCGATGCGCTCCTGGTCCGCCGGATGCGTATCCCAGTATTCGGTCGTGTGCGCACCCTGCAGTTCGAGCGCGACGGCCTCCCACTCCCGGGCGTCGAAGGACTGCAGGCGCAGCCGGGCCGCATCGGCGAGATCGTCGACGAGGCGGCCCTCCTGCCACGCAGCTGCGTTCTTCATGCGCGACTGGTGCCAGGCCACGATCAGGCCGCGCACGCGGAGGGATATCTCGCGCACCGTGCCACTGCCCGCGACGGTCGCGCCATAGCGGTCGGCATCGAACTCCATCTGCTGCGACAGGCGACGGCTCATGCGGAAACTGAGCACGAACAGGCCGCGCATCAGCAGTCGCGTGCACGACAGGCATGTCAGCAGGATGGCAGGCAGCACCTTGGGCAGGAACTCTTCTTCCTCGTCGATCGTTTCGCGCAGCACGCGGTCCCAGGCATCCTCGACGTAGGCGCGCGAATGCAGCCAGCGGTTGACGGTATTGATCAGGAACGAACAGCGCATGCCGCCCGACTGCGCGAAGTGGCCGAACTCGTGGGCGAGCACGCCCACCAGTTGCCGTGCGTTGAGGCCGGCCACGATCGGCAGGCCGATGGTCAGCACCTTGCGTCCGGTGAACAGGCCGAGCAGGCCACGCTCGAAATGCACCGAGGCATTCACTTCATTGGACAATCGGATCTGCGCGGGCGGGCGGATATTCATCGCTTTGCACAGCGCGCGCACGGCCGCGACGAACTCGGATTCCTTCGCGGCATCGATCGGATACGTGACAGGCGGCGGGCTTCGCGGCGCGAACAGCGGCTTGATCAGGAAGAGCACGAGCATGCCACCCACGATGCCAGGCAGCAGATAGAGCGCGAACACGAGGATCGTGGCCTTGACCGGGACATGGCCGGCCCAGTCGGAGAGCCGCCATTCGGCATAGAACAGGTATTCCAGCCAGACAATGCCCGCGATCAGTCCGAAGTAGATCAGCGGCACCAGCAGGCACAGGGCGGTCACCAGCCACAGGCTGACCAGATAGACCGGCGAGATGCGCGGGCGCCGGATGGAATTGGGCGCGAGTGCCTGCAGCAATCGCGCAGGGCTTGGATTGGCTGCGCTCTCGGCGCCGGCCATGATCGTGGAATCCTGCATGCATCCCCCCCTCAGAGGCG
Organism: Lysobacter brunescens; assembly: GCF_042677005.1. Lineage (NCBI taxonomy): Bacteria > Pseudomonadati > Pseudomonadota > Gammaproteobacteria > Lysobacterales > Lysobacteraceae > Lysobacter > Lysobacter brunescens. The sequence goes on from NZ_JBHTIF010000001.1 coordinate 746,882, forward strand.
CGCAGGATCGCGAATCCGACTCCCGCGCGCAAGCAGCAAGCCGACGACCGGGCTGTCCTCGGCAGCGCGATCGATCACGCCAACCCGCGCGTCTGCGCCATCAGCCGCGTCAGCCCAAGCAACGCATCGGTGTGCGGCGTGGGCACACCGAGACGGTGGCCGATCTCGCCGACCGCGCCGACCAGCGCATCGAGTTCCAGCCGGCGACCGGCATCGGCGTCCTGCAGCATCGAGGTGCGGAAGGCGCCGAGCCTGCGCGTCACTGCGTGGCGTTCCTCGGGTGTCTGCTCGATCGGGCAGCCGATGCGTGCGCCGATCTCCGCCGCTTCGCGCATGACGGCGCTGACGAAAGCGCGGACGAGGTCGTCGTCGAGAATGCGATCCGTGGTCGCGCCGGTGAGCGCGGAGATCGGATTCATCGTCATGTTGCCCCAGAGCTTGTACCAGATGTCGTTCTGGATCCGCGGCGACAGCGTGACGTTGAAACCCGACTGCACGAAGGATTCGGCAATGCGCTGCAGGATCGGCGACATGCCGCCGGCCGGCTCGCCGAGGATCAGGCCCATGCCCATGACGTGGCGCACATGACCGGGCGCTTTCACCGCGCAGCTGGCGTGCACGACCGAACCGATGACGCGATCGGCCGGGATGCGCCGCGCGATTTCGCCACCGGGATCGACCGCATCCAGATGCAGGCCCGCGCACGGACCGTCGAGGCGTTCGAAGAACCACCACGGCACGCCATTCATCGCGACCAGCACGCGCGCATCGGCATCGCAGGCTGCGAGCCATGTCTCGACCACCGGCGCGACCTCGCGCAGCGACGGCCCCTTCACCGCAAGCACGATCAGATCCTGCGGACCGAGGTCGTCGATGCGGTCGCTCGCCTGCACCGGCACGACCATGCGCGCCTCGCCGCTGTCCAGGCGCAGCCCGTGCGCGCGCAGGGCATCGCGCGTGGCGCCGCGCGCATATGCGGACACCCGCACCGCATCGGCACCGAGGCGGTGCCCGAGGAACCCGGCGATCCAGCCACCGATGGCGCCCATGCCCACCACGCCGATCCTGAGCATCGCCTTCTCCGTCACGCACGAAAGTCCGCAGTGTATTCGTGCGTTCGTCCGACCGTCATGGCCTTTGCGCGTGTCGGCACAACCCGATGTCATCAGAGCGGCGGACGAAACGCAAACGCCCCGCACAGGGCGGGGCGTTCGTTTGCGATCAGAGTGGGCAGCGTGTTCGCCCCCACCCCGGCCCTCCCCCGCAAGCGGAGGAGGGAGAGGAGCGATCAACGACGCATCGAAGCGAAGAACTCGTCGTTCGACTTGGTGGTCTTCATCTTGTCGAGCAGGAATTCCATCGCGGCGATTTCGTCCATGCCGTGCAGGAGCTTGCGCAGGATCCAGATTTTCTGCAGCAGGTCCGGCTCGATCAGCAGGTCCTCGCGGCGGGTGCCGCTGAGGTTGACCGCGATCGCCGGGTAGACGCGCTTCTCGGTGATGCGGCGGTCGAGGTGGATTTCGCTGTTGCCGGTGCCCTTGAACTCTTCGTAGATCACCTTGTCCATCGCGCTGCCGGTATCGATCAGGGCGGTGGCGATGATGGTGAGCGAGCCGCCTTCCTCGACATTGCGCGCGGCGCCGAAGAAGCGCTTCGGACGATGCAGCGCGTTGGCGTCGACACCGCCGGTCAGCACCTTGCCGGAGCTGGGCACGACGTTGTTGTAGGCGCGGGCGAGGCGGGTGATCGAGTCGAGCAGGATCACCACATCCTTCTTGTGCTCGACCAGGCGCTTGGCGCGTTCGATCACCATTTCCGCGACCTGCACGTGGCGGGCGGCGGGCTCGTCGAAGGTGGAGCTGACCACTTCGCCGCGCACGGTGCGCTGCATTTCGGTCACTTCTTCCGGGCGTTCGTCGACGAGAAGCACGATCAGGTGCACGTCCGGATGGTTGTAGGTAATCGCGCTGGCGATCTGCTGCATCATCATCGTCTTGCCCGCCTTCGGCGGCGAGACGATCAGCGAGCGCTGGCCCTTGCCCTGCGGGGCCATGAGGTCGAGGATGCGGCCGGTGATGTCTTCGGTCGAACCGTCGCCGCGTTCCAGGCGGAAGCGCTTGCGCGGGAACAGCGGGGTGAGGTTCTCGAACAGGTTCTTGTTCTTCGACGCCTCCGGCGGCTCGCCGTTGATCGTGTCGACCACGGCCAGCGCGAAGTAGCGTTCGCCGTCCTTCGGCCAGCGGATCTTGCCGGCGATGTAGTCGCCGGTGCGCAGGTTGAAGCGGCGGATCTGGCTGGGCGAGATATAGGTGTCGTCCGGGCCGGCCAGATAGCTCGCCTCGTGGGCGCGCAGGAAGCCGTAGCCGTCGGGCAGGATTTCCAGCACGCCGTCGGCGGCGACGCCCTCGCCGTGGCGGGTGAGCACCTTCAGCACGGCGAAGATCACGTCCTGCTTGCGCGCGCGGGCGACGCCTTCCTGGATGTTCAGCTGCTCGGCGATGTCCAGCAGCTTGGGCGCCGGCATGCGCTTGAGGTCGCTGAGCGAATATTGCGGGAAGCCTTCGGGCACGGCCGGCTGCGGGCGCGGCTGGAACTGCTGCTGTTGCGGCGCGTACTCGCCGCCGCCCTCGGCCTCGCCTTCGCCCTGCTGGTCGCGGTTGCGGAAGCGGTCGCGACGATTGCGGAAGCGGTCGCGGCGATTGAAACGATTGTCGCCGCCGCCCTGCTGGCCGCGCTGGCCATCGTTGCGGGCTTCGCCGCCGTCGTTCTGGCCACCGGACACCTGGGCCTGAGAGACATTCTGGGGCGGGTTCTGCGCGGCAGGCGCATCGGACTGCGGCCGGGGGGCCGGAGGCGGCGCGGAGAATTCGGGAGCCGGTGCTGCGGGCGCAGGCGCGGCGGGAGCTGGGGCTGGTGCGGGCGCCGGGGCCGGCGCGGGTGCAGGCGATGCTGCGGGCGGATCGACCGGCCTGGGCGCCTCGGGCAGCGGAATGCTGGTCTGGACGGCGGCGGTCTTGGTCGCGCGCGGCTTGCGCACGCGCTTCTCGGCGGTTTCGCCGGATTCGGGGGTCTTGTCGGACAAGCGGAGATCCTCGCGTCTGCGAGCGCCCGCAGTGCGCGGACGGTGTCAGGAGTGGGTGGTCGGAATCGAGCGAGAGGGCGCCATGGGCGCGTCGGTTCGCCAGAAACTAGCACCGGAGAGGCCCGGCGGCAAGCGGCGGGGCGCCGCCATTCATGTCCGCCCGGGCAGCGGACAGGCGGTGCGGGCAGGTGCCCGCATCGCCGGGAGCGCGCGGATCAGAGCGCCTTTTCGATCAGCTGGGCCAGCTGCGGCTTGCCGACGGCGCCGATCTGGGTGCCGTGGACCTGGCCGTCCTTGAATGTCAGCAGCATCGGGATGCTGCGGGCGTTGAAGCGCATGCCGAGCTTCTGGTGCTCCTGGATGTCGACCTTGACGATCTTGGCGCGGCCTTCGTATTCGTCGGCGAGCTGGTCGAGCAGCGGCGCGATCATCTTGCAGGGGGCGCACCAGGGGGCCCAGAAATCGACCAGGACCGGCACGTCCGACTGCAGGACGTGGGCATCGAAATCGGCTTCTGTGGCATGGATGATCTTGTCGCTCACTTTCGGTCTCCGGGGGGAAGCTGCTTGCGGACGCGGGGGTCCGGTGGGGAGGCGGGGGCAAAGACGGGCTCCGGCCGGGTCGCGGGCGGAGAGGCCTCGGGCTGCTACACTGCGGGCTCGCATCGCCGGCTTCAAGGGCCACGCCCCGGGCCGAGCGCCACGTCCGAGTCAATGCGCAGAGGCCGGCAGTCTGCTGCCCCGCGCCTCCGCACGCAAGCACGCAGCAGGCATCCCGCCGCCGCGTCGTCCCGCCTCCAACGCCAGAAGCATGAGCGACAAGCCCCTAACCGACATCACCTTTTCTTCCTTCGAGCTGCATCCGGCCCTGCTGGCCGGGCTCGAAGCCGCCGGGTTCACCCGCTGCACCCCGATCCAGGCGCTGACCCTGCCGGTCACCCTGCCCGGCCGCGATGTCGCCGGCCAGGCCCAGACCGGCACCGGCAAGACGCTCGCGTTCCTGGTGACCGTGGTGAACCGCCTGCTCAGCCGCCCGGCCCTGGCCGAGCGCAAGCCCGAGGACCCGCGCGCCCTGATCCTGGCGCCGACCCGCGAGCTGGCGATCCAGATCCACAAGGACGCGGTCAAGTTCTGCTCGGACCTGGGGCTGAAGTTCGCCCTGGTCTACGGCGGCGTGGACTACGACAAGCAGCGCGCGCTGCTGCAGGCCGGCGCCGACGTGATCATCGCCACGCCCGGCCGGCTGATCGACTACGTCAAGCAGCACAAGGTGGTCAGCCTGCACGCCTGCGAGGTATGCGTGCTGGACGAGGCGGACCGCATGTTCGACCTCGGCTTCATCAAGGACATCCGCTTCCTGCTGCGCCGCATGCCCGAGCGCACCACGCGCCAGACCCTGCTGTTCAGCGCCACCCTCAGCCATCGCGTGCTGGAGCTGGCCTACGAACACATGAACGAACCCGAGAAGATCGTGGTCGAGGCGGAGTTCATCACCGCCGCCAGGGTCCGGCAGAAGATCTACTACCCCGCCGACGACGAGAAGATCCCGCTGCTGCTGGGCCTGCTCTCGCGCAGCGAGGGCGCGCGGACCATGGTGTTCGTGAACACCAAGGCCTTCGTCGAGCGCGTGGCCCGTGCGCTGGAGCGCGCCGGCTACCGCGTCGGCGTGCTCAGCGGCGACGTGCCGCAGAAGAAGCGCGAATCGCTGCTGAAGAAGTTCCAGGCCGGCCAGCTCGAACTGCTGGTGGCCACCGACGTGGCCGCGCGCGGTCTGCACATCGACGGCGTCAGCCACGTCTACAACTACGACCTGCCGTTCGATGCCGAGGACTACGTGCACCGCATCGGCCGCACCGCGCGTCTGGGCGCGGAGGGCGACGCGATCAGCTTCGCCTGCGAGCGCTACGCGATGAGCCTGCCGGACATCGAGGCCTACATCGAGCAGAAGATCCCGTCCGAGCCGGTCACCCGCGAGCTGCTGACCGCCCTGCCTCGCCCCGAGCGCGAGCGCCCGGCCGTGGTCGAAGGCGAGGACGGCGAGAGCGACGACAGCATCACCACGATCTTCCGCGAAGCCCGCGAACAGCGTGCGGCCGACGACGCCAAGCGCGGCGGTGGCCGCAGCGGCAGCAGTCGCGGTGGCCCGGGCGGCCGCAGCGGTGGCCGAGGCGAGCGTTCCGGCGGTCCACGCCGCGAAGGCAGCCGCAGCGAGGGTGGCAGCGGCGAACGTCGCGAACGTACCCCGCGCCCGCCGCGCGATCCCGCGCAGGCCCCGACGCAGACGCCCGCATCCGCACCCGATGCCGTACCCGCCGTGCAAGCGTCCGGCCTGCCGGGCGCCGAGGGCGAACGCGGCCCGCGCAAGCGTCGTCGCCGTCGTGGCGGCAAGCGCATCGACGGTGCCGAAGGCGACACCGCGCAAAATCCGGTCACCCAGGCCGTGCGCGCGCTGGAAACCCCCGCGCCGGTCGCGGTCAAGCCCACGACCGAAGGCAAGCCCTCGCTGATCTCGCGCATCGGCAGCAAGCTCAAGTCGCTGGTGACCCGGGCGCCGAGTTCGCGGCATTGAAGCATGCCCACCAATGCTGGCGACACGGCGATCTGCGGAAGAGATAGCCGATTGCATTGGTTGCGTGCGGAACTGACTCGCCAGATCGAAAGTCCACGATCCACTTGCGTAACGAGAAAGGAGATCCTTGGCTGGTTTTTGCGTTACGGCCAGTCATCAGGCTTTTCCCGGGATGAACTGCTGTCCTGTCTGAAACATGACGAACAGCTCCTCGGCATTGCCGAAGACTTGGGAGAGGTGGACATTCTGGCCGGAAAGCCACCTCCGGCCTTCTCGCTCGGGCAATCGGTCGAAGTCGTTCTCAACGGGCGCAATACGACGTATCGCCAGGGATTGATCGGCGAAATGCGCTGGCACTTCAAGGACGGCATCTGGCATTACTGGATCGTCGAAAACGGAAGACGCGTTTCGAAGCGTTATGAAGACCGCGATCTGAGGCCAACCGACCTGCATCCCGGCGCGTAACCGGGAAGCGGCCCTTCGACAGCATTCGATCCTTGCATTTCGTCGGCTTGGTACCACCATCGCCACCCGCTAAGCTGTCCGCATGACCGTCCTCCGCTTCGACAACGTCAGCAAGCAGTACCCCGGCGGGCAGCAGGCGCTGACCGACATGAGTTTCTCGGTGAACCCGGGCGAGATGCTGTTCGTGACCGGGCACTCCGGCGCGGGCAAGAGCACGCTGCTCAAACTCATCCACCTGGCCGAGCGGCCGACGCGCGGCGCGGTGCTGTTCGGCGCACGCAACCTGCGCAACGTGTCCGGGCGCGGCGTGGCGATGCACCGGCGCGAGGTCGGCGTGGTCTACCAGGATCACCGCCTGCTGACCGACCGCAGCGTGGCCGAGAACGTGGGCCTGCCGCTGGTGCTGCGCGGCGTGCGCCGCGACGAGATCCGCAAGCGCGTGCGCAGCGTGCTGGACCGGGTGAGCCTGGGCACGCGCGCCGACGCGCTGCCGACCCAGCTGTCGGCCGGCGAGCAGCAGCGCGTGGGCATCGCCCGCGCCCTGATCGGCGAGCCCGCGCTGCTGGTGGCGGACGAACCCACCGGTAACCTCGATCCCACCCTCTCGGCCGAGATCATGACCCTGTTCGCCGGCCTGCCCGAGCGCGGCACCAGCGTGCTGGTGGCCAGCCACGACCTGGGCCTGGTCAAGCGCATGAAGAAGCGTGTGCTGGTCCTGGACCACGGCCGCCTCGTCGACGACATCTCGCCGGAGGAACTGGCCGATGGCTAAGCCCAATGCCAGGCCGGGCGCCGCCGGTGCCACCGCCGCGAAGCCTCGCTCCGCCGTCGCCGCGTGGTTCGACCACCACCTGCAGAGCCTGGTCGCCAGCCTCGGCCGGATGCTGCGCAAGCCGTGGGCGACCTTGCTCACGGTCGGCGTGATGGCGGTCGCGCTGGCCCTGCCGCTGGGGCTGTGGCTGGTGCTGGAGAACGTGGCCCGCCTCGGCGGGACCGTGGAGCAATCGCGCGAGGTCGCGGTGTTCCTGAAACAGGGCATCGACCCGGCGCGGGTCGACACCCTCGCGACCACGCTGCGCGCACGCGCCGACGTGGCCTCGGTCACCCTGCGCACGCCCGAACAGGGCCTGGCCAGCCTGCGCGAGGCCAGCACCGGCGTGTATGCCGACGCCATCGCCGCCGTCGACGAGAACCCGCTGCCGCACGTGCTGGTGGTGCGCCCGCGCGGCGACGAACGGACTCTCGCCGACGCGCTGCAGGCCCTGCCCGAGACCGATTTCGTGCAGCACGACGCGATCTGGCGCGACCGCCTCGACCGCTGGCTGGGCTTCGGCGCACGCCTGGCCTGGGTGCTGGCCGCGCTGCTCGGCCTCGGCGCCCTGCTGGTGGTCGGCAACACGGTGCGCCTGGACATCCAGTCGCGACGCGAGGAGATCGCGGTGCTGCAATCGCTGGGCGCCACCGACGGCTTCATCCGCCGCCCCTTCCTCTATCTCGGTGCCGCCTACGGCCTGACCGCCGGCGCGCTGGCACTGGGCCTGCTCACCGCCGCCGAATTCGCGCTGCGCCAGCCGCTGCGCGCCCTGGCCGAGAGCTACGGCAGCCGCTTCGCGCTGGGCGGCGTGGACCCGCTGCAGGCCGGACTTGTGCTGGTCGTCGCAGCCGCACTCGGATGGCTGGGCGCCGGCGTGGTCACCGGGCATTTTCTGCGTCAGACTAGAGCCTGAAGCGCCCGAGCGCGTCCCCAGCCGGTTCCACGCCCCATGCCCAAGGCTCCCCGCGACGTCCGTCACATCACCACCGACACCCCGCGGGTGATGGTGGTCGACGGCTCGAAACTGGTGCGCAAGCTGATCGGCGACGTGCTGAAGGCCGACCTGCCCGGCGTCGAAGTGGTCGGCTGCGCCGGCCTCGCCGAGGCCGAGGCCGCGCTGGCGGCGGGCCCGTTCGACCTGGTCACCACCTCGCTCGCCTTGCCCGACGGCGACGGCATGCAGCTGGCCCGCCAGGTGCGCGCCAGCGCCGGCCAGCGCTACGTGCCGGTGATCGTGGTCTCCGGCGATGCGCAGAACCATCTCGAATCGCGCCGGTTCACCGAAGACGTCACCGACTACTTCGACAAGGCCAACGGCTACCCGGCCCTCGCCGCCTTCCTGCGCGGCTATATCCAGCCGCAGGCCATCCCCGATGCCCGCGTGCTGTACGTCGAGGACAGCGTCACCGTGGCGATGGCCACCCGGCGCATGCTGCAGGCGCACGACATCACCGTGATGCACATGAGCCGCGGCGACGACGCCCTCGCCTACCTGCGCGAGCAGGCCGGCATGGACGACATCGGCGCCGACCTGGTGCTGACCGACGTGACCCTGGACGGTGAGGTCAGCGGCCTGGACCTGCTGCGCGTGATCCGCAACGAGCTCGGCTACGGCAAGCGCCGTCTGCCGGTGCTGGTGATGACCGGCGACGGCAACCGCGACAAGCAGTCCAACCTCCTCCGCGAAGGCGCCAACGACCTGGTGCTCAAGCCGATCGAGGAGCGCATGCTGATCACCAAGACCTTCTTCCAGCTGCGCATGGCGAAGCTGCCGGAACACTCGGCGGCGGGCTGACGGCCGCTGCCACCGTACGGGCAGGCACGCGGACCGAATCGCGCGACAATGGCCGACAACGCCCCGCCCAGTCCCTGACGTCATGGCCGACGACGACCGCATCAAACTCGACCCTTCCTGGAAATGCCGCATCGGCGACTACCTCCAGCGCGAGGACATGGCCGCACTGGGCAACTTCCTGCGCCAGCGCAAGGCGCAGGGCGTGCGCATCTACCCGCCCGGCGCGCAGATCTTCGCCGCGTTCAACGCCACGCCCTTCGATGCGGTGAAGGTGGTGATCCTCGGCCAGGACCCCTATCACGGCGCGGGCCAGGCCCACGGGCTGTGCTTCTCGGTGCGGCCCGGCGTGATCGTGCCGCCGTCGCTGGACAACATCTTCAAGGAAATCGAGCGCGACCTCGGCATCCGTCGTCCCGACCACGGCTGCCTCACGCCATGGGCCGAGCGCGGCGTGCTGCTGCTCAACTCGGTCCTGACCGTCGAGGACGGCCGCGCCGGCGCGCACCAGGGCAAGGGCTGGGAAGGCTTCACCGACCACGTGGTCGACGTGCTGAATCGCGAGTGCGAGGGCCTGGTCTTCCTGCTCTGGGGCAGCTACGCGCAGGCCAAGGGCAAGGTCATCGATCCGCAGCGCCACCGCGTGCTCAAGGCGCCGCATCCGTCTCCGCTGTCGGCGCATCGCGGCTTCCTCGGCTGCGGGCATTTCTCCTCGACCAACGAGTATCTGCAGCGTCGCGGCAAGGCACCGATCGACTGGTCGCTGCCGCCGCGCGCGGAACTGGTCGAAACCGCCTGATCCACCTTTGTAGAGCGGAGCTTGCTCCGCTCATGCGTTTCATGCGTTCACGGGAAAAGCGAGCGGAGCAAGCTCCGCCCTACAGGGCGCGGGCATCACAAGCGGATGCGCACACCCATCCGCCGCATCGCGACGACGATGCACCACCACGTCGCGACGAACGCCAGCGCGAACAGCAGCGACGGCAGGCGCGGATCGGTGCCGGGCGGCATCGGCGCGACGAACAATATGCGATACAGCCATTCGCCCCAGCCCAATGCGGCCGAGGCGTAGACCGCGATCGCGGAGCCGGCATACGCGGCGATGGCGTTGATGCCAAACGCATGGCCGAGCGGCGGCCAGCGCTTCACGTCGAACAGCTGGTGGCAGGCGAATATCGCGAGCATCGCCCAGCCCGCGGTCCACAGCACGTAGCTCGGCGACCACAGATGTTTGTTCATCGGCTGCCACTGCGCGCACAGCCAGCCTAGCGGCAGCAGCACGAGAGCTGCGACGAGCAGATGCTGTGCACGCCCCGCACGCAGCCATGCACCTGCGAACAGACCGAGCAAGGTCGTCACGATCGCAGGCACGGTGCTCAGCAAACCTTCGGGATCGTGCCCGCGTCCGCTGACGGCATCGAACTGGTAGACCATCGGCCCGAGCAGGGCGGTATCGACACGACTCACCGGATTGTCGAACGGCGCGATGCCGCCCCAGGCGAGCAATGCCGCGTAGCCCGCGAGCGAGGCGATGCACAGCATCCACTGCATGCGTGGACGCAGGTGGATCGCGCACAGCGCCACGATCGCAAAGCACAGGCCGATGCGCTGCAGCACGCCCCAGGGCCGGAAGAACTCGCGATCCAGCCACCACCAGGCAAGCAGATGCAAGGCGAGCCCGAGCGCGACGATGCGCGCCGCCCGCCACAGCGCCGCACGCGTCAATGCGCCATGCTCGTCGCCGGCCTCGACGCGAGGCACGAGGCCCAGCGCGACCGACACGCCGACCACGAACAGGAACATCGGGAAGATCAGATCGGTCGGCGTGCAGCCATACCATTCCGCATGCAGCAGGGGCGGATACACGTGCGACCAGTCGCCGGGATTGTTCACCAGCAGCATCGCCGCAACGGTCAGTCCGCGCAGCGCGTCGACGGAAACGAAACGCTGTGCCGCCGTCATGTCATCCGCCGTGTCGGATCGACGCGCCGTCGATCCACGTCTCGACCACCTGCAATTCCTCGTCGAGCAGCACGAGATCGGCGCGATAGCCTGGCGCGATGCGGCCGTGGCGATCGCCCAGATCGATCCACTCTGCGGCGTATGTGGACGCCATGCGTGCGGCTTCTTCAAGCGGCACGTCCAGCCATTTGACCGTATTGCGCACCGCGCTGGCCATGTCGAGCACGGAACCGGCGAGAGCACCTTCGGCATTGCGCAGCACGCCATCGCGCACGCTGATGGTGTCGCCGTAGAGGACGTATGAAGGATCGTCCGCGCCGACCGGCGGCATCGCATCGGTGACCAGCACCAGCTTGCCGCGCGGCTTCGCGGCGAGCGCGACACGCAGCGACGCAGGATGCACGTGGTGGCCGTCGACGATGATCCCGCACCAGCTGTCGCGATCTTCCAGCGCCGCGCCGACCACGCCCGGCGCGCGGCCCTGGATCGGCGTCATCGCGTTGTAGAGATGCGTGAAACCGCGAACGCCGGCATCGAGACCGGCGCGCGTCTGTTCGTACGTCGCGGCCGTGTGTCCCGCGCAGAGCACGACACCACGCGCGGCGAACGCACGCAGCGTCGCATCGGGCACGCAATCGGGCGCGAGCGTGAGCATCGTGACGCCGTTGTCGAGCGAGGACGCGAGCGCGACCTCCTCCTCGTCCGGCACGCGGAACTTGCCGGCATCGTGCGTGCCCTTGCGCGCGGCGGCGAGGTAGGGCCCTTCGAGATGAAGGCCGAGGATGCCCGGCACGCCGATCTCGATCGCTTCACGCACGGCCGCGATGGCTGCGCGCATCACCGCGACATCGTCGCTGATCAACGTCGGCAGCAGGCCGGTGGTGCCGAAGCGGCGATGCGCCTCGGCGATGCGCCGCAGGGCGTCGACCGTCGACGCATTGTTGAACAGCACGCCACCGCCGCCGTTGACCTGCACGTCGATGAAACCGGGCAGTAGCGTCTTTCCGCCGAGATCACGCAGTTCGCAATCCGGCGGCAGCGCGGTCTCATCGCAGACCATCGTGATTCGACCGTCCTCGATCACCACCGCGAGGCCTTCGCGCAGCGATTCGCCGGCAAGCACGCGGGCGTTGACCAGTGCGATACGGCTCATGCGAGGTATCCGCGCATGCTGTTCACACCGTCTCCGTCACCTTGTTGAGGTGCGGCGGTACGTCGGGATTGAAGCCGCGACGCAGGGCCAGCGCGTTGATCGCGCGATAGAAGCTCTGCACGGTGAGCAGGGGCGCGCAGGCCGGATGCGAGAGGCCCAGCGGCAGTCGCACGCCCGGCGCGGCATCCTGAGATGAGGCCACCCACACCTGCGCGCCGCGCTCGCGGAACTCGCGCGCCATCGCCAGCGTACCGGCGCCGGTCTCGTCCGGCTGCGCGAAACAGAGCACCGGGAATCCGGGTCCGACCAGCGCCATCGGTCCGTGCTTCACTTCGGCCGAGCTGTAGGCTTCCGCATGCAGGCCGCAGGTTTCCTTGAACTTCAGCGCCGCTTCCTGCGCCGCGCCGAGGCCGAGACCGCGACCGAGCACGAACAGGTTGCGCGCATCGACCAAGCCATCGGTGAGCGACGACCAGTCGGCACACCAGGCATCGCGCAGCGCATCGGGCAGTGCGGCCAGCGCGTCGTGCAACGCGCCGTCGCCGCGCCAGTGCGCGACCAGCTGCAGCACCGCCGACAGCGAGGCGAGATAGCTCTTGGTCGCGGCTACGCTGCGTTCCGCACCGGCGCACAGCGGCAGCGTCACGTCGGCCAGCTGCGCCAGCGGCGAATCCTCCGCGTTGACCAGCGCGACCACGCGCGCACCCGACTCGCGGGCGGCCTCGGCATTGCGCAGCAGGTCGGGACTCTTGCCCGACTGCGAGATCGCGACGAACAGCGCGCCGCGCAGGTTCGGACGCGCCGCATACACCGAATGCACCGACGGCGACAGCGACGCGGTGACCACGCCGAGTTGCGTCTCGAACAGGTATTTCGCGTAGGTCGCGGCGTGATCGGAACTGCCTCGCGCGCAGGTCGCGATGAACGCCGGCGGCGATGCGCGCAGTTCGGCAGCGAGTGCGGCGACCGCATCGGCGTTGCGACGGAACTGGGTCGCGACGACCTCGGCCGCCTGCGCCGCCTCGGTGTGCATCAGGGTGGATTCGGGCGCGGGTTCGGCGATCGAGGGAGCGATGGAGCCGTCGATGGGTGCGTTCACGTGTGGGTGTCGGGGTCGTGGGGGCGAGGGAAAAATGTGCGTCAACCGCCGCCGTCGTCGCGGTCGGGCGTGCGTTCTGGCAGGCGCTCGGCCTGGCGTTCCTGCGCGCGGTCGCGGCGCATCGGCGCGGTCGAGCCACGCACCACCAGCTGCGGCGCGAAGCCCTGGTTGTGCATGGCGATGGGATGTTCGTCGTAGGCGTCCTGGCGAATGCCGGCGATCAACAGGCGCGCGGCCTGACGCGCGATGTCCTCGGTCGCCTGCTTCGCGGTGGTCAGCGGCGGCCACGACTGGCGCGAGAACGGGCTGTCCTCGAAGCCGGCGATCGAGAGATCGTAGGGCACGTTCATGCCGGCCGAAGTCGCAGCGGCGAGCACGCCGGCCGCAATCTCGTCATTGGAGCCGAAGATCGCGGTCGGCGGTTCGCGCAGCGCGAGCAGGCGGCGCGCACCGCGGAAACCGTCGTCGAAGGTGTAATCGCCGGGAATCACCAAATGCTTGTCGAGGGTGATGCCGTAGTCCTGCAGCGCCTGCTCGTAGCCGGCGAAACGTTCGGTACTGGACTTGTGCGCCAGTCCACCCCAGAGGAAGCCGATGCGGGTGTGGCCCAGCTGGATCAGGTGTTCGGTGATCTCGTACGCGGCATCGCGGTCGTCGACATAGACGCAGGGATGGCCGTCGTCGGGGTCTTCGGTCGCGGCGATGATCCGCACCAGCGATACGTCGCGCGCCGCCAGCGCCTGCACCAGCTCCTCGTTCTCCGACATCGGTGCGGTCAGCACGAGGCCGGCGAGGCGCGAGCGCTTCACGAATTCGATCAGCTCCTCGGCCAGCAGCGGCGAGGTCGCGTCGCAGGGATGGATCTGCAGGCCGAAGCCGGTTTCCCGGCAGGCGGCGAGCACGCCGTTCTGCACGCCGATGATGTGGTACGCGTTCGGGTTGTCGTAGACCAGGCCGATCACGAACGGCGTGCCGCTGCGCAGGTTGCGCGCGGTGACGTCAGGCTCGTAGCCGAGTTCGGAGATCGCATGCAGCACCCGCGCGCGGGTGCCCTGCATCACCGAGGTTTCGTTGTTGATCACGCGCGACACGGTCTTCAACGAGACCTGTGCGCGTTCGGCGACGTCTTTGATGGTGGGTCTGCGCATGCTGCTGTTCTTCGCTGGCGTTGTTTCAGCCGTACATTCGGATGGGCATGTCAGCCGTTGCTGCCGGCTGGCCGTTCGATCGCGGTGGCCGATGCAGGCGCCGCAGCGGTCGCCTCGCGGGCGACCGGAGCCTCGGCGCGCTGGCTGCGCCACGCGAAGTACAGAATGTACACGTAGCACGGGACCATCAGCAGCAGAAACACCCACTGGAAGTCGTAGTGCTGCTTCAACTCGGCGAACAGGCGCGGGATGATCGCGCCACCCACGATCCCCATGACCAGGATCGCCGAGCCGAGTTCGGTATGACGACCGAGGCCACGGATCGCCAGCGGGAAGATCGCCGGCCACATCATCGCGTTGGCGAAGCCCAGCGCCGCGACCAGCGCCACCGACACGTAGCCGGTGGTGAGGAAAGCGCCGATGGTGAACACGATGCCGAGCACCGCCGACACGAACAGGTAGCGCTCCTGCGAGATGAAGCGCGGGATGATGACCAGGCCGACCACGTAGCCGACCAGCATCGCGCCCAGCGTGAACGAGGTGAAGAACTTGGTCTGGTCCAGCGGCAGGTCGAATCCGCGCCCGTAGGTGCCGATGGCATCGCCCGCCATCACTTCGGCGCCGACGTACGCGAAGATGCACAGCGCGCCCAGCCACAGCTGCGGGAACTGCCAGAGGCTGCGCCGATCGTCCTCGCCCGCGCCGCGTGCGGCATTGACCTCGGCGGCCTTGATTTCCGGCAGCGGCGAGAACAGCACGCCGACCGCGAGCAGGGCCAGCAGGCCCGCCATCGCCAGGTAGGGCGCATGGATCTTCGCCGCGAAGTCGTTGAGCAGTTGTTCGCGCGTCGCCGGATCGGCGGCCTCGACCTGGGTCGACAGGTCGCCGATGCCCTGCATCACCAGCGCACCGATCGCCAGCGGCGCGAGGATGCCGGCGATCTTGTTGCAGATGCCCATCACCGCGATGCGCTGCGCCGCGCTCTCGATCGGGCCGAGGATGCTGATGTAGGGATTCACCGCCGTCTGCAGCAGGGCCAGGCCCGCGCCGATCACGAACAGGCCGCCCAGCGCGCCCGGATACCAGCGCTGGGTGGTGAACTCGCCGAACAGCGCCGCGCCCACCGCCATGGTGAACAGGCCGATGGCCATGCCCTTCTTCATCCCCGTGCGCTTGAGGATCCAGGACGAGGGGATCGCCAGGAAGAAGTAGGACAGGAAGAACACGGTGAGGATCAGGAAGGCGTTGACCTCGTCGAGGTCGAAGGCCAGCTGGGCGAAGGTGATCAGCGGCCCGTTGAGCCAGGTGACGAAGCCGAAGATGAAGAACAGCGCGCCGATGATGGCGATCGACGTGGTGTGGCGGACTGCGGTCATGTCGTGCGGACTCCGTGAGGCGGGTCGTCGTGGCGCATCCGGCGGCGACCGGACAGTGGCGGACGGCGGCGATAGGGGGCAGCGACCGTGCGGCGGCCTGCAAACGAGGCAGTACCGGGCCCGCAGGCGAAAACAACGTTGTCACAACTTTCGCGCAAAAACCACTCCCCACTGCGAATCCTTTGGAAAATACGGGGGCGAATGGCACGAGAAACGTGTGTGCACTGCAACATGACCTGTTTTCATGCGGTTCGGTGAACCCCGGATTTGATCGCAAATCTGCAATCAATTCGCGATCCGCTTGTCGATTGATCGCATGGGCGCACACATTGCGGCCGGACCAGGCGAGCGTTGGGCTGTTTTGTTGACAACGTTGTCAAGAGATGGCCACACTCCGCCGAACCCGACCCCCACGGTCGCCCCCGACACAAGGACCTGCTGTGGCCAACCCCAAGCCGACGACGGTGCTTCCTCTGAACGCGACCACGCGTCCGTTCATTGCCGCCGACGTCGGAGGCACACACGTACGCATCGGCCTGATCCGTCCCGCCGGTGCGGGCGCACCGATCAGCGTGCTGCACTACCGCAAATACACTTGCGCCGACCATCCCTCGCCCGCCGAGATCTTCGAGGACTTCCTCACCCGTCTCGACGACGGCGTGCAGGTCGACGAGGCGGTGATCGCCAGCGCAGGCCATCTGCTCGAAGACGGCTCGCTGATCGCGGCCAACCTGCCCTGGCCCTTGGTGCCCGCCGCACTGCGCGAACGCCTCGGCTTCCGCGAACTGCGCGTGGTCAACGATTTCGAAGCCGTGGCGCACGCCATCGCCGAAGTCGATCCGCGCGAGGCCGTGCTGCTCACCGGCCCGGTCGACGCACCGGCATCGGGGCCGATCCTCGTGCTCGGCCCGGGCACCGGTCTCGGCGCCGCGCTGTCGGTGCAGAGCGAAGGCCGCAGCCTCGTGCTGCCCACCGAGGCCGGCCAGGCCGCGCTCACGCCCGGCAACGCCGTGGAAATGGCGCTGCTGGCCGAACTGATGAAGCAGCGCAGCCATGTGCCGGTCGAATCGGCGCTCTCCGGGCCGGGGCTGATGAACCTGCACGCCGCGCTGTGCGAGATCCGCGGCGAAACGCAGCGTTACCGGCATCCGGGCGAGATCACCCGCGCCGCACTCGCCGGCGAGGATGCGCTGGCACGCGAAACCCTCGACATCTTCTGCGGCCTGCTCGGCAGCGTCGTTGGCGACATGGCCCTGCTCTACGGCGCCACCGGCGGCGTCTACCTCGCCGGCGGCATCCTGCCGCAGATCAGCGACTTCCTCCTTCACTCCGGCTTCGTCGCGCGGTTCCTCGACAAGGGACCGATGCGCGCGGCGCTGGAACGCATTCCCGTGCGGCTGGTCGAGCACGGTCAACTGGGCGTGATCGGCGCGGCGAACTGGTACCTCCACCAGCGCGAAGCGCGGCGGATCGCGTCCGGATAACGCGTCCGGACGCATGTCCGGACCAGGATCGACAGCTCGGGACAGGATGTCCGGAACAACAAACAAGGTCACCCAGCAAGGTCACCCAGCAAGGCCACCAGCAAGCTCACGAAACACGTTCACGCAGCACAGCTTCGCAATCGTCAACACAGCCCGGCAGCGTCGCGGCGACAGGCACGCGCCGATATTCCAATGATGAGGGGAGTACACACATGAAGTTGCAGAAAACCGCGCTCTCGATCGCCATCCTGGCGGGCCTGGGCTTCGCCGGGCAGACCTTCGCGCAGGACAGCGCGTCGACGGGCGCCAAGGAGGCGGACGATCTGGATACCGTCGTCGTCGTCGGCATCCGCGGCTCGATCGAGAAGTCGCAGGACGCCAAGCGCGAAGCGAAGAACCGCATCGAAGTCGTCTCCGCCGAGGACATCGGCAAGATGCCCGACCACAACGTGGCCGACTCGCTGCAGCGCATCGCCGGCGTGAACATCAGTGCGGCCAGCGCGAACGAAGGCGCGTTCGACGAGAACGACCGCGTCAGCATGCGCGGCACCAGCCCGAGCTTCACCCAGACCCTCATCGACGGCCACAACATCGGCTCCGGCGACTGGTTCGTGCTCAACCAGAGCGGCACCGTCGGCCGCAGCGTCAGCTACTCGCTGCTGCCCTCCGAACTGGTGCAGAAAGTCGAAGTCATCAAGTCGTCGGAAGCGCGCCTCGTCGAAGGCGGCGCGGTCGGCAACGTCAACATCGTCACCCGTCGTCCGCTGAACTTCGGCGAAGGCTTCACCTCGCACATCTCGCTCGGCGCGGTGAACGCCGACCTGCCCGGCAAGACCGATCCGCAGCTCTCGGCCCTCGCCAACTGGACCAACGACAGCCGCAGCTTCGGCATCATGGTCCAGGCCTTCAGCGAAGAGCGCCACCTGCGTCGCGATGGCCAGGAACTGCTCGGCTACGAGCGCATCCTGCCTGGTTCGCCGATCGCGGTGAGCAACCCCAACCTGAGCGGCGTGTACTACCCGACCCTGATCGGTTCGGCGCTGTTCGAGCAGGAACGCAAGCGCACCGGCGGCCTGGTCTCGGCCGAGTTCAAGCCGACCGACGACTTCAAGTTCTCGCTCACCGGCTTCAGCTCGCGCATGAAGGCGGACAACTACAACCGCAACTACATGCTGTGGGGCAGCCGCATCCTCGCGCAGGGCAGCGGCCAGGCGCCGGCGCCGGGCTATGTGGTGCGCAACAACACCCTGGTCAGCGCCACCTTCACCCCGGACGCCACCCGCCAGTACGGCATCTACGACCAGATCTCGCGTCCCGGCGCCGAATCGAGCAGCAACTTCATCAGCGGCGACTTCCAGTGGGACGTGAACGACAAGTTCCGCCTCAGCGGGCAGCTCGGCACCTCGACCGGCCACGGCAAGACGCCGACGCAGGACGTGGCCGAATGGGACGTGGGCCTGGGCAGCGGCGCCGGCTGGCGCCTCAACGGCGTGGGCGCGGCCGACTGGAACCTCGGCAACACCAACACCGGCGCGCCGGGCACGTTCAACACCTCGATGAAGCTCGACTGGATCTTCGGCTTCCAGGACGTCGACGTGGTCGACAAGGAACGCTGGCTCAAGCTCGACGGCGAAGTCTTCCTCGACGGCTTCTTCACCTCGCTGCAGTTCGGCGTGCGCGATGCGCGCCATGAGCGCAACCTCGACAACGTCGTCGCCCAGGGCCCGGGCTGCATCGGCGCCAACGGCGCGGTGGTGCCGTTCGACTGGGCCGCGACCTACTTCTGCCCGGCCGGCTCGCAGTCGCCGTTCGATCCGGCCAACTGGCCCAGCGGCTATCGCAACTATCCGGGCAACTTCGCGTCGGGCCTCGGCGGCAGCTTCCCGCGCAACATCTGGTACTACTCGCCGGAACAGCTCGCGCAGTTCAACCGCTTCACCACCCGCGACCCGGTCAGCCGCCGCTTCTTCCCGGCCGAGTACGGCCTCGACGAGCGCAGCACCGCCGCCTACTTCCAGGCCAACTTCGAAGGCGAGAAGTGGGCCGGCAACTTCGGCCTGCGCTACGTGCGCACCGACATGGAAGCCGCGAACTGGGTGAACACCTCGGCCACCGATCCGCGCGCCGTCACCACCTCGGCCTTCGGCCCGTTCCGCCAGGATGTGGTAACCAACGTCTACAAGGACTGGCTGCCGAGCGTGAACCTGCGCTATTCGATCGACGACAACAAGCTGCTGCGCTTCGCGGTGTCGCGCACCATGACCCGCCCGGACTACTCGGCGATCGCGGGTGCGGTTTCGCTGAGCCCGCCGGCGACCGTCGGCGGCATCGGCACCGGCAGCGGCGGCAACCCGGAACTCGAACCGATCCTGTCGACGAACTTCGATGCGACCTTCGAGTGGTACTACGGCGAGCGCGCACTGCTGTCGGTCAGCGGCTTCCTGATGGACATCGACAACTACGTCACGCTGGGCAACGAACGCCGCAGCTACCTGACCATCGATTCGAGCAACCCGACCGGCGCCATGGTCCAGTACGACCTCAGCATCCCGGTGAACTCGCAGGCCAAGGTCCGCGGCTTCGAAGTGGCCTGGGAACAGCCGTTCGGCGACTACTTCGGCGTGTTCGCGAACTACACCTTCGCCAAGGGCACCACCGAGGACGGCGGCGACATGCTCGGCACCTCGCGCAACACCTACAACCTGGGTGGCTACTTCGAGAACGAGCACTTCAACGCGCGCCTGAACTACACCTACCGCTCCGAGTTCTTCAGCGGCCTGGATCGCGCCTCGGCGTTCTACCAGGACGAAATCGACAACGTGTCGGCGTCGTTCGGCTACAAGTTCAACGACAACTACTCGATCGCCCTCGATGCGTTGAACCTGAACAATCCGAAGACCGCCTACTACGCCGAGAATCGCGACCGCCCGCGTTCGATCTACCAGAACGGTCGCCAGTACTACCTGACCTTCCGCATGAAGTTCTGATGTCCCGACCGGACCCGGCCTCGCGCCGGGTCCGGTTCGCACCGCTCTCTCTCCTCCTCCGGGTGCTGGAACGATCCCCCTTCGGGCCTGGTGACACCGGGCCCGTTTTTTTGGGTGCTCCGCAACCGGCATGAATTACAGTCGAGCCCGGGACGACGCGTCCGGTCTCCCGCGACATCCTCTTCCGTACAGACAGGTATCCATGGCCACGACCCGCGCATACGCCGCCCTGCTCCTGATTCCGCTGTCGCTGTTCGCCTGCGGCACCTCCACCGCAGGCGAACGCGCCGTGTCGTCGGGCCTGATCCCGGTGCCGTCCTCGCTGCAGCCCGGACGCGGACAGCTGCGCTTCGATCGAAACACGCAGATCCATGCCGGAAGCGAGACAGCGAAGCGCGCGTCCACACTGTTCGCCGACCTCGCGCAGCGCAGCCACGGTTTCAGTCCCGCCGTCGACGCAGGTCGCACGACGACCGGCATCGTCTTCGAGATCGATCCCGCATTGCGCGGCGACAGCGACGAGGCGTATGAGATCGACATCGATGCGAAGCACGCCGTGGTCCGCGCCCGGACAGCGCAGGGCCTGCAGCATGGTGCGGTGACGCTGTGGCAGCTGGCGATCGATGCGCACGGCCCGCGTTCGACGCTGCCGGCGGTGCGCATCGCGGATGCGCCGCGTTTCGGCTGGCGCGGCGTCATGCTCGACTCGGCGCGTCACTTCCAGACCGTCGACGAGATCAAGCACCTGATAGATGCGATGGTCGTGCACAAGCTCAACGTGTTCCACTGGCATCTCACCGACGACCAGGGCTGGCGCATCGAGATCAAGCGCTACCCGAAGCTCACCGAAGTCGGCGGCTGCCGCCAGCCTTCCGGCGATGCCGGCATCGATGCCGACGGCAAACCGGTACGGTATTGCGGTTGGTACACGCAGGACCAGATCCGCGAGGTCGTGAAGTACGCCGCCGAACGCCATATCCAGATCGTGCCGGAGATCGATATCCCCGGTCACGCCACCGCGATCATCGCCGCCTATCCCGAGCTGGGCACCACCACCGAACCGCTGAAGCCGGTGGCCGAATGGGGCGTGTTCGTGAACCTGCTGAACACCGAGGAGTCGACGATGGTGTTCATGGAGCATGTGTTCGAGGAACTGGTGTCGCTGTTCCCGGGGCGCTACGTGCACATCGGCGGCGACGAGGCGGTGAAGGACCAGTGGATCGCCTCGCCGCGCGTGCAGGCGCAGATGAAGGCGCTGGGCCTGAAGACCGAGATGCAGATGCAGAGCCGCATGGTCGCGCGCTTCGAGGCCTTCCTCGCGGCGCGCGGCAAGCGCCTGATCGGCTGGGACGAGATCCTCGAAGGCGAGCTGCCGCCGAGCGCGACGGTGATGTCGTGGCGCGGCATCGAAGGCGGCCTGCAGGCGGCGGGCAAGGGCCACGACGTGGTGATGTCGCCGGTGTCGCATCTCTATCTCGACTACCTGCAGACCGAATCGCCGAACGAACCGCCGGGACGCCCGACCACGGTCACGCTGCGCAAGCTCTACGACTTCGATCCGGTGCCCGATTCGCTGGCCGCCGATCGCCACCACCACATCCTCGGCGTGCAGGCCAATGCCTGGACCGAGCACATGCGCACCTATGCGCGCGTGCAGCATGCGATGTTCCCGCGCCTCGCTGCATTGGCCGAAGTCGGCTGGAGCGCCGAGGCATCGCGCAGCTACGACGACTTCATCGGCCGCCTCCCCTCGCAGCTCGCCCGCTACCGCATGCTCGGCATCGCGCCTGCACGCACACCGTTCGAAGTACGCTTCGACGCGAACGCGTCCGACGATGGCCGGGCATCGGTCGCGCTGTCGAATGCCACGGGCTATCCGGAGATCCGCTACACCACGGACGGCAGCGAGCCGAAGGCGACCTCGCCACGTTACGACGCACCGCTGTCGCTGGCGCAGACCGCGACGGTGCGCGCGGCGGTGTTCGTCGATGACAAGCCGCTGCAGTCCGCCGACCGCTACACGATCACGCAGGCCTCGCTGCTCGAACGCACTGACGAGACCCTGAAGATGTGCACCGGTGCGCTGATGCTGCGCCTGGAGGACGACACCACCGTCGCCGGCGAACGCGCGATCTTCAACGTCGACATCTTCAACCCATGCTGGGAATGGACGCAGGCACCGCTGTCGAGCACGCGCGCGGTCGCGCTGCGCGTCGGCCGCATTCCCTACTACTTCCAGCTCGCCCACGACGAAAAGAATCGCAGGTTCAAACCAGCGACGACTGCGCATGGCGAGGCCGTGCTGAGGGCCGGCTGCGACGGCCCGGTGCTCGCGACCACGCCACTGCCGGCGGCGCCTGGAAAGGACGGCTTCCTCGACCTGACCTTGCCGCTGCCCGCGCAGACCGAATCGAAGGACCTCTGCGTCTATTTCACCGGCGATACCCGGCCCACGATGTGGGTGCTGGATCGCATCCGACTGCTGCCGCGCTGACATGAGCCCACTCGCCGTTCCCTCCCCCGCGACCCTGCTGACGATCTTCGGCGCCACCGGCGACCTGGCGCAGCGCATGCTGCTGCCGTCGCTGTACGGCCTGCATCGCGATGGCCTGCTGCATCCCTCGCTGCGCATCCTCGGCACCGCGCGGTCCTCGCTCGATGATGCCGGCTTCCGCGAGCTGGTCGATGCCGCGCTGCGCCGCTTCGTGCCGGCGGGTTTTCTCGATGATGCCGCCATCGCCGCGCTGCTCGATCGCGTGCACTACCAACCGGCATCGCTCGACGACGATGCCTCGATGGCCGCGCTGGCTTCTCGCGTCTCGTCGCTGCGCTCGGGCGACGTTCTCTACCACCTGTCCACATCGCCGTCGTTCTACGTCCGTGCCTGCGCTGCGCTCGCCGCGCATGGGCTGGCGGGGCCCGGCACGCGGGTGATGCTGGAGAAGCCCATCGGCCACGATCTTGCCGAGGCCATCGCGATCAACGACGGCGTCACCGCGTGCTTCGACGAAGATCGCGTCTACCGCGTCGATCACTACCTGGGCAAGGACGGCGTGCAGAACCTGCTCGCCCTGCGCTTCGGCAACGCCCTGTTCGAGCCGCTGTGGAACGCGCGGCACATCGAGCAGGTGCAGATCACCGTCGCCGAGACCGTCGGCGTGGAAGGTCGCGGCGACTACTACGACGGCTCCGGTGCCATTCGCGACATGCTGCAGAACCACCTGCTGCAGCTGCTGTGCCTGACCGCGATGGAACCGCCCTCGCAGTTCGAGCCGACGGCGGTGCGCAACGAGAAGATCAAGGTCCTGCGCTCGCTGCGACCGATCGGGCGTAGTGATGTCGGATCGGAGACCGTCGCCGGTCAGTACACCTCCGGCGCGATCGATGGTCGTTCCGTCCCGGGCTACCTCGACGAACTGGGTCGTTCCAGCCGCACCGAGACCTTCGTCGCGCTGCGCGCGCATGTCGACAACTGGCGCTGGTCGGGCGTGCCCTTCTACCTGCGCACCGGCAAGCGCCTGCCGCGCCGCTGCACCGAGATCTACCTGCAGTTCCGCGCGGTGCCGCACTCGATCTTCGCGCGCGGCGGTGCCGCGACCCAGCCCAACGCGCTGGTGATCCGCCTGCAGCCGGAGGAGCGCATCGAGCTGCAGCTGATGCACAAGACCCCGGGTCTGGACCGCAGCGGCCTGCGCCTGTCGCAGGTGTCGCTGGATCTGGACCTGGACGAGGAGTTCGCCAGCGTGCGTCGCCGACTGGCCTACGAACGGCTGTATCTGGATGCCATCGAAGGCAACGGCACCCTGTTCGTGCGCCGCGACGAGACCGAGGCGGCGTGGCAGTGGGTCGATGCGATCCTCGATGGCTGGCAGCAATCACAACAGGCGCCGCGTCCGTACGCCGCCGGCACCTGGGGCCCGACCGCCGCCGTCGCCCTGGCCGAGCGCCACGGCCACAGCTGGCGCGAGTGAAGGGAGACACGCATGCATGCACAGGCTGAGCTGTACACGCTGCCGGTCCGCCATCTGCGGGATCGGCATGACCGGAGGGACCCCGCGATGGCGGTGATCGAACACGCCTACGAGGACAGCGCGGTGCTGGCCGAGGCGGTGGCCGCGCGCCTGCGCCAGGCCTGCGCGAGCGCGCTGGCCCATCGTGGTCATGCGCTGCTGTGCCTGGCCGGCGGACGCACGCCGTTCCCGGCCTATCGGCAGCTGGCCGCGAGCGAGGGCATCGACTGGGAGGACATCGCGATCGTTCCGGGCGACGACCGCTGCGTGCCCTGGGACCATGCGGCGAGCAATGTCGCGTCGCTGCGAAACGCATTCGCCGAGGCCCAAGGCGTGCGCATCGGTGCGCTGACCACGCCCGACGGTGATCCCGGCGCCTCGCTGCAGCATGCACGCACGATGCTCAGCCGCCACGCCGACACCTTCGACGCGGTGGTGCTGGGCATGGGCGAGGACGCGCACACCGCCTCGCTGTTCCCCGGCGCACGCGGCTTGCCGGCGGCACTGTCGCCGGCCTCGCGCGAGGACGCCTTCCTGATCCATCCCGAGCCGCTGCCGCCGGAAGCACCGTACCCGCGCATCACGCTGGGCCTGGCACGGCTGCTGCGCACGCGCTCGATCCACCTGATCGTCACCGGCCCGCGCAAGCGCGAAGTGCTGCGCGAGGCGATGGCCGCCAACGACCCGCTGCGCCATCCCGTCGCCGCCGTGCTGCGCGCAGCGCGTGACGTGCATGTGCACTGGAGTCCGTGATGCAGCGTGTTGACGTGTTGCAAGAGCAAATCCCCCCTGCCCCCCTTTTGCAAAGGGGGGGAACAGCACGTCTCCATGACGTGGCGCCTGATGCGGCAACAGGCACGCGTCAACGATCAGCATCCCTTCGTGCAACCGGAGGTCATACCCCCTTTGAAAAAGGGGGTCGACCGGCGCGCAGCGACGGGCGGGGGGATTTGCGCGACCATGACATGCGCATCGGCGCAGATCGGACTCTCCACCCATGAGCCTGCACCCCGTCACCGAGCGCGTCACCGCGCGCATCGCCGAGCGCAGCGCGAAGCTGCGCAGCGCCTACCTCGCCCGCATCGATGCAGCCAGACCTTCAGGCCCCGCGCGCAAGGACCTCGGCTGCGGCAACCTCGCCCACGGCTTCGCCGCCTCCGGCGCGGACAAGCCGCAGCTGAAGGCGGGACACGCCGGGCACATCGGCATCGTCACCGCCTACAACGACATGCTCTCGGCCCACCAGCCGATGGAGCACTACCCCACCCTCATCCGCATGGCCGCGCGCAATGCCGGCGGATCGGCGCAGGTCGCCGGCGGCGTACCGGCGATGTGCGACGGCGTCACCCAGGGCCGCGCGGGCATGGAACTGTCGCTGTTCTCGCGCGATGTCGTGGCGCAGTCGACCGCGATCGCGCTCTCGCACGAGATGTTCGACGCCGCGCTGCTGCTTGGGGTCTGCGACAAGATCGTCCCGGGGCTGCTGATCGGCGCGCTGGCCTTCGGGCATGTGCCGACGATCTTCGTGCCTGCGGGGCCGATGCCGTCTGGCCTGCCGAACAAGGAGAAGGCGGCGGTGCGGCAGCGCTTCGCCGAGGGCAAGGCGACGAAGGAGGAGCTGCTCGAAGCGGAGTCGGCGTCCTACCACGGCGCGGGCACCTGCACCTTCTACGGCACGGCCAACTCCAACCAGATGCTGGTGGAGGTGATGGGCCTGCACATGCCGGGCACGGCGTTCGTGAACCCGAACACGCCGCTGCGCGATGCGCTGACCGTCGCGGCGGCTGAACAGGCGCTGCGGATCACGCACCTGACGAACGACTACCGGCCGATCGGCCGGGTCGTGGACGAGAAGGCGATCGTGAATGCGATGGTCGGGCTCGCCGCGACCGGCGGGTCGACCAACCACGCGATCCATCTGGTCGCGATTGCGAGAGCGGCGGGCCTGATCATCGACTGGGACGATCTGGACGAACTCTCAAGGCACACGCCGCTGCTGGTGCGGGTGTATCCCAACGGCAGCGCGGACGTGAACCACTTCCACGCGGCGGGCGGTCTGGGCTTCGTGATCCGCGAGCTGGTCGAGGCGGGCCTGATGCACCGGGACCTGCTTTGCGTGCACGGCGGCGACCTGCTGCGGCAGGCGAAGGTGCCGGAACTCGATGGCACGAAGCTGATCTGGAGCGAGGCACCGACGCAGTCGGGCGACACGACGATCCTGCGCGGGGTGCAGGAACCCTTCGATGCCGAAGGCGGACTCAGGCGACTGCAGGGCAACCTCGGCCGCGCGGTGGTGAAGGTCTCGGCCGTCGCGCCGGAGCATCGCCGCATCGAAGCGCGGGCGAAGGTGTTCGAGACCCAGGACGCGCTGCTGGCGGCGTTCAAGGCCGGACAGCTCGAAGGCGACTTCGTGGCGGTGGTCCGTGGCCAGGGCCCCCGCGCCAACGGCATGCCGGAGCTGCACAAGCTGACCCCGACGCTGTCGGTGCTGCAGGATCGCGGGCAGCGGGTCGCGCTGCTGACCGATGGAAGAATGTCCGGCGCCTCGGGCAAGGTGCTGGCGGCGATCCACGTGAGTCCGGAAGCCGCCTGCGGAGGCGCGATCGCGATGCTGCGCGAGGGCGACGTGATCGCGATCGACGCCGAGGCCGGCACGATGCAGGCGCTGGTCGACGAGGCCGAGTGGTCCGCGCGCGAACCCGCTCAACCCGATCTCGCCGCCAGCGCCCACGGCACCGGACGCGAACTGTTCGCCACCATGCGCCGCACCACGACCTCCGCCGAACGCGGCGCGTGCGCGCTGTTCGCAGACGCGTCGTTCGGCGATGACAAGGATCTGTGCGCATGACGCCCGATCAGCTGCAGCGCATCGACGCCATCCTGCGCGCCGCGCCGGTGGTGCCGGTGCTCGCCATCGACGATCTCGACGACGCCGTGCCACTGGCACACGCGCTCGTCGACGCGGGATTGCCCGTGCTCGAAATCACCCTGCGCACGCCGGTCGCACTCGACGCCATCCGCCGCATGCGTGAGGTGCCCGGCGCCATTGTCGGTGCCGGGACCGTGCTCAACGCGCACGACCTCGCTGCGGTTGAAGCGGCAGGCGCGGCGTTCGCGATCTCGCCCGGCGCCACCGACGCGCTCTACGCCGCCGCGAAATCTTCAGCGATTCCCTTCCTGCCCGGCATCGCCACCGCCAGCGAACTGATGCGCGGTCTCGAACACGGCTGGATGCGCTTCAAGTTCTTTCCTGCCGAGGCCAGCGGCGGCATTGCGACGCTGAAGGGTTTCGCCGGCCCGTTCCCGCAGGTGAAGTTCTGTCCCACCGGCGGCATCGATGCCGCGAAGGCACCGGGTTATCGCGCGCTGCCCAACGTGCTTACCGTCGGCGGCTCGTGGATGGTACCTGCGGATGCGTTGAAGGCGAGGGACTGGGCGAGCATCGGGATGCTGGCAGCCGAAGCCGCACGCTGATCGTTGCGTTCGTCATTGGGCATGCACCTTGTCTAAGTGCGTCGCGACTTGCGTCGCTCCCACGGAAAAGCAGGCTTTTGCGGGAGCGGCACAAGTCGCGACGGACGCGTCGCAGATATTCCTTCAAGCCCCACAGAAAAGGCCCTTGGCGGCGGGGAACCGCGCAAGGGCCAAGCGCTCGCCTGATTCTGGGGAGAGAGATCAGAACCGGTAGTTGACACCGAACAGATACGTGCGGCCGTACTCGAAGTATTCGCGCGGCTGCAGATCGTTGCCGTTGAAGGACGAACGGAAGGGCTCGTTCTCCAGGTTGTTGACCTGCAGCAGCAGCGAGATGTCCTTGAGCGGACCGGACTGGAAGGTGTAGCCCAGCTGCACGTCGGTCACCGTCTCGCCCTCGAAGGTGCGCCGGGTGCGATCGCCACCGAAACCCTGCACCTCACCGACGAACTGCGAGCGATGGCGCTGGCTGACGCGCGTGCTGAAGCCGAAGCGCTCGTAGTAGGCGGTGATGTTGGAGACGTACTTGGACAAGCCAGGCAGCGGCTCGTTCGGGAACCCCGGACCCTGCGGCTGGATGTCGCTCTTGGTGTCGGAATAATTCGCCTGGATGCCGAAGCCCATCAGCGGCTCCCACAGGATGTCCAGCGGCAGCGAGATGTTGAACTCCCAACCCTTGATCGTGCCGCCCTCGCCGTTCTCGGGCTTGAAGGCATAGCCGATCGGGTCGGTCGGCGCGTTCGACGGGTACTGCGACGGCGGGAATTCGGTGACGTCGCGGATATCGAACAGGCTGGTCTGGTTGTAGATGTAGCTGCGCAGGTTCTTGTAGAAGTACGCGACGCCAACGTAGCCCTTGTTGTCGCCGAAATACTTCTCGTACGCCAGGTCGAGCGCATTGGCGCGCCACGGTTCCAGTTCGGGGTTGCCACTGTCCAGCTTCCACGTCGGCGCGATCGTGCCGTCGGGGCGACGATAGTTGAGGTCGTAGCTGACGTTGCCGTTGGCGCGCAGGTCGTCCATGCGCGGACGGGCCATCTGGCGGCTCGCGCCGAAACGCACCACCTGTTCCCAGGGCAGCTCGAACGACAGGTTCAGGCTCGGCAGGAAATCGGTGTAGGCAGCACCACCGGAGATGTCGGCGCCGAGGCCGTTGCCCGGATAGGTGCGGGCACCTTCCGAGGACTGGTCGACGGCGACCGCCTGGAAGCCGATGTTGCCCTTCACGCCGACCGATCCGATCGTGGTATCGATGTTGGCCTGCACGTAGGCGGTGGTGACCTGCTCGTTGACTTCCCAGTTCTTGTTGCTGATGTCGCTGTTGACGTTGGTGCGACGGGTGTAGAGCGTCTCGTAGGCGCGCAGGGCGTCGTAGCCGTAGATCGAGGGCACGCCGTAGGCATTGAACGCGGCGCTGCGGCTGATGCCGGTCGGCAGCGGCGCGGACACGCCGTCCGGGCAGGTCGGCGACACGCCGGCGAGGCAGGCGGTGATGTCGAGGAAGGCTTCGTTCGACGCGCGGCTCTTGGTGCGGTCGGTCAGGTTGGCGCCGAACTCCACGCTGCTGAACCAGCCTTCGTCGAAGCGGCGTTCGAGGTCGAAGCGCAGCGAGGTGAGGTTGTCGCGGACCTCGAAGTCCTTGATGTAACCGTCCTGGCCCCAGCCGCCGGCATCGCCGAGACGGAGGATGTTCGGATCGCCGTAGTCGTAGCCGAAGTCGAAGTCGTAATGGCCGTCGGAGTTGTAGCGCGCGTTGAGCGTGTCGCGCGGCAGGCCCGGGCCGACGCCGGCGTAGGTTTCGAGAATGCGTTCCTCGCGCTTGGCGCGGGAGTTGCTGATGTCGGCGACGGCGGTCCAGTGCTCGCCGAGCTCCAGCTGGTGGCGCCAGCCGATGGCGAACAGTTCGTCGTAGGCTGCGTTGAAGTCGTTGCGGATCACCGGGTTGATGCCGGTGAAATTGGAATTGGCCGGGGTGCTGCCGGGCAAGGTGGTGCCGCCGAAGGCCGCGCCGAATTCCATGCCGCGCTTGTTCTCTTCCTTGTCGAACTTGGAATAGAACACGTCGAGGACCATGTGGTACTCGTCGCTGGGCTTGTATTCGAGCACGCCCATCAGGCCGTCGCGCTCGTTGTCGTTCTCCAGGTCGTAGAGCTTGCCGCCGCCGAAGATGCCGTTGCCGTCATAGCCCCAGGCATCGCCGAACTGCTTGCTCTGGCCGGGATTGTTCAGATGGGCGTAGCCCAGCGCCAGACCGATCGTGTTGTCGGCGAACTGGTCGATGTAGGAGACGCTGGCGCGATAGCCGTTCTCCTTCTCGTCGCCGACCTTGTTCATGTCGCCACGCACGTTGACCGCGAACGCCTGCTTGCCGAAGGCCAGCGGGCGGACGGTGCGCAGGTCGACGGTGCCGGACAGGCCCTGGCCGACGAGCTGCGCATCCGAGGTCTTGTAGACGAGCACCTGGTTGACGAGTTCGGACGGGTACTGGTCGAACTCGACGCCACGGTTGTTGCCCAGGCTCACCTGCTCGCGCCCGTTGAGCGTGGTGGTGGAGAAATCGCCGGCGAAACCGCGGATGTTGATTTCCTGCGGTCGGCCGCCGAAGCGCTGCGCGGTCAGGCCTGGCAGGCGTGCGAGCGAATCCGCGATGGAGGTGTCCGGCAGCTTGCCGATGTCTTCCGACGAGACCGCTTCGACGATCGAGGTCGATTCCCGCTTGGTCTGCGTCGAGGCTTCGATGCTGCGGCGGATGCCGACCACACGGACTGTATCGAGTTCATCGGCGTTGTCCGCCGTTTCCTGCGCCGGCGCCGCTTGCGCGTACGCGCCATTGGCCAGCATCAGCGCGGCTGACGCCAGCGCCATGCTCAGCAGGTTTCGCTTCAAAGGCTGCATTGCTCCCCTCCACTGCGGCTGGAGTTTGTATGCCGTCCGGCCGCGCGTGGCGCAGCCCGGGTCACGGTCACGTCCGGCGTCCAGTCCTTCGCCGGCGTGCAGGGCGATGGTAGTCCGGGCCTGCGCCATGCAACCGCGCCTGCATACGTATTCATCCAGAAATCCGCACGAATCAGGGGCTTCCAGGCATGCCGACGGTGGAATAGTGCGCGCAGCCCCGTGACGATCAGGACGCCCGATGCCTCGTTTCCGTGACGCATGCCTCCGCGCGCGATGGCGGTCGTCCGCCGATCGTGCACTGCAGCACGCGGCCCTCGCCGCCGTGCTGGCGTGGGCGCCAGCCAGCCTGGCCTCCACCGCGGACACACCGGACGACTGGCGCGACCAGGTCATCTATTTCGCGATGATCGACCGCTTCGATGACGGCGATGCGCGCAACAACGACCAGGGCGCGGGCGAATACGATCCGCGCGACCGTCGTCGCTTCAGCGGCGGCGATCTCGCCGGATTGACGCGACGCCTCGACTACATCGCCGGACTCGGCGCGACCGCGGTGTGGATCACGCCGCCGGTCGCGAACCAGTGGTGGAACGACAAGGCGCAGTACGGCGGCTACCACGGCTACTGGACGCGGGACTTCGCCCAAGTCGATGCGCACTTCGGCACGCGCGCGTCCTACCGGGCTTTCGCCGACGCGCTGCATGGACGCGGCATGCGACTGGTGCAGGACATCGTCGTCAACCACACCGCCGACTACTTCGGCTACGACGGCGCCTACGACGCCGCGCATCCGGAACGCGGCTTCGTGCTGCGCCCGGAGCGCGACGGACGTAGCGCGCCAGGCCCGGCGCCGTTCGATCGCAACGATGCGCGCGATCCGGCGCAGCGCGCCGACGGCGTCTACCACTGGACACCGACGATCCGCGATTTCCGCGAACGCTGGCAGGAACTGGACTGGCAACTCGCCGACCTCGACGACCTCAACACCGAACATCCCGAGGTGCGCCGCGCGCTGCGCAAGGCCTACGGCGACTGGATCCGAGACATCGGCGTCGATGCCTTCCGCGTCGATACCGCGTTCTATGTGCCGCCGGACTTCTTCGACGATTTCCTGCATGCGGACGATCCGCAGGCGCCGGGCGTATCGAAGGTCGCCGCCGGATCGGGCATCGGCGACTTCCATGTCTTCGGCGAAGGCTTCGGCGTGGACAGGCCGTTCGACAATGCCATGGCACGCAAGATCGACGGCTACATGCGCGATGCCGGTGGCAGGCCGCTGCTGCCGGGCATGATCAACTTCCCGCTGTACGGCACGCTGGGCGACGTGTTCGCGCGCGGCCACGCACCTGACGAGCTGCGCCACCGCATCGAGGACATGATGCGCACGCATGCCGATCCCTGGCGGATGCCGACCTTCGTCGACAACCACGACGTCGATCGATTCCTGTCCGGCGGCGATGAGGCGGGGCTGAAGCAGGCGCTGCTGTCGATCCTGACCCTGCCCGGCATCCCGACGCTCTACTACGGCACCGAGCAGGGCTTCCGCGAACAGCGCGCCGCGATGTTCGCGGGCGGACATGGCTCGGGCGGACGCGACCATTTCGACACCGACGCGCCGCTGTACCGCTGGCTGCAGCAGGCGATCGCGCTGCGTCGCGGCGACCGCGTGTTCTCGCGCGGCACGCCAAACGTGCTCGACGCGAATCCGGCCGCGCCCGGCGCGATCGCCTGGCGCATGGGTCACGCGGGACGCAGCGCGCTCGTCGTGCTCAACAGCGCGTCGCGGCCGCAGCTGCTCGACGCACTCGACACCGGCCTGCCGCCCGGCACGACGCTGCAGCCGCTGTTCGCGATCGAGGGTGATGCGCCAGCGCTGCAGGTCGACCGTGATGGCCGCGTGACGCTGGTGCTGCCGCCACGCGCCGGCTTCGTCTGGCGTGCCGGACCTGTTGCGCAGCCCGCGCAGGCACCGGGCGATGCGGACCTGCGCATCGACGCCGATGCGCCCGCGCGCAGCGAAGGCGACCTGCCGATCTCCGGCCACGCGCCGGGCCTGTCGCAGGTGCAGCTGGTGGTCGACGGCGATCTCGCCTCGGCGCGCACGGTCGCCGTCGATCCGGACGGCCGCTGGCGCGCCACGCTGCGCACCGACGACATGCTCGACCCGGCGATTCCGCATCGCGTGGTCGCGCGCGATCCCGCCAGCAGGCGCGTGTCGGCGGCGCATCGCTTCATGGTCGCGCGGCAGTGGACGCGCGTCGCGGCCGTCGACGATCCGCTCGACGATGACCACGGCCCGACCGGCCGCTACACCTATCCCGACGATCCCGGCTGGCGCGGCCCGCGTCCGGCGGACCTGCGCGGCGCGACGCTGTGGACTTCGGGCGGTGCGCTGCGCATCGAGCTGCGCATGCGTGCGCTGGTCGCCGACTGGAATCCGGCGAACGGCTTCGACCATGTCGCCTTCACCCTCTTCCTGCGCCTGCCCGGCCGCAAGGACGGCGCGACTGTGCTGCCGCAGCAGTCGGCGCGCATGCCGGACGGCGACCGCTGGCAGCTGCGCCTGCGCGCGCATGGCTGGTCGAACGCGCTGTTCGCGGCCGACGACGCCGATGCGCAGCGCGAAGGCCGCAACCTCGGCGAGAGCGCGCGCATCGAGGTCGATCGCACGGCGGGCACGGTCACCTTCACCTTGCCCGCGCGGGCTCTGGGCCATCCGACCTCGCTCGACGGCCTCGCGGTCTACGCCACGACCTGGGACTACGACGGCGGCTACCGGGCGCTGGGCGAGACCGCCGGGCCGCATCGCTTTGGCGGCGGCGCGGCGGACGGGCCGAAGGTGATGGACGATCTGTGGCTGGTGGCCGGCGCAGCGCGCTGAGCCGCGACAGGCGACGTACACTCCCATCGAGCCACCCACGGATCCGACATGGCCAACAAGAAATCCAAGGCGACCTCGGTCGACATCGCCTATCACGCCGGCGTGTCGCAGGCCACGGTCTCGCGCGTGCTGCGCGGCAGCCCGCTGGTCAATGCCGAAACGCGGCAGCGCGTGCTCGATGCGGTGCAGGCGCTGAACTACAAGGTCGACCGCCGCGCGTCGAGCCTGCGCACGCAGCGCGCCGGCACACTCGCCCTGCTGCTGTTCGAGGATCCGACCGAGGACGAGTCGCACATCAACCCGTTCTTCCTGTCGATGCTCGGCTCGATCACCCGTGCCTGCGCGCGCAACGGCCACGACCTGCTGGTCTCGTTCCAGCAACTGTCGGACGACTGGCATGCCGACTACGAGGACAGCATGAAGGCCGACGGCCTGATCCTGCTCGGCTACGGCGACTACGTCGACTACCGGCCCAAGCTCGAGAAGCTGGTCGCGCAGGGCACGCATTTCGTGCGCTGGGGCGCGGTGTTGGCGGGACAACCGGGCGTCTCGATCGGCTGCGACAACTTCGCCGGCGGGCGCATGGTGGCCGAACATCTGGTCGGACGCGGTCGCCGCCGCATTGCCTTCCTCGGCTATGCATCGAGCCACTATCCGGAGTTCTTCGAACGATACCGTGGCTGCGACGCGCTGCTGCGCGAGGCAGGTCTCTCCGCAGATCCGACGCTGCAGGTCGATGCGCTCAGTTCCGAGGAAGAAGGCTACCAGGCCGCGAAGGCACTGCTCGCGCGCGAGGTCGCGTTCGACGCGGTGTTCGCGGCCAGCGACCTGATCGCGATCGGCGCGATCCGCGCGCTCAACGAACACGGCCTGCGCGTGCCCGAGGACATCGCGGTGGTCGGCTTCGACGACATCGCCATGGCCCGCTTCGCCACGCCGCCGCTGACCACCGTCATCCAGGACACCGGCCGCGCCGGCGAACTGCTGGTCGAGACCCTGCTGCGCCTGGTCCGCGACCAGCCCGCGGAAAGCATGATGCTGCCCGCGAAACTGGTGGTGCGGAAGTCGAGCGGGGCGTAACGGTGGATGCGAATCGTGCGATCTCGCTGGCGATGACGTTCTGGAAATTGGGCATCGCCAGCGATGACGACATCATCGCGTGGGCCGATGCGCGCATCCGAGAATCAGAGACTCCGGATATGCGACTGATCGATCTGGCGACGCTCGGACCAGCGCACTGCGACAGGTTGCCGTGGGAAGAGTTTCCGGCGAGGCCGTTGCTGTTGCCGTTTCCGGTCATTTTCTCGGCTGTCGCACCGACGCTCGACCTTGCCGACGACGATGCCCTGCTCGCATTTGCGAGACGAGCCTCCATCGAATGCGTCAGCACCGATGGCTGGGACGGGCACCCGGTCATGGGCTTCGGATATCAGGTCGACCATCTGCGCGTCGACATGGCGTCTCCGGAACTGGCGCTGCAGCATATCCGCGAACAGTTGCCTGAACTTGTGCAGCGTTATGGCGATCTATGGCCCTACCGGCTTGACGAGATCCGCATCGAGACGAACGCTCTCTGAACCTGCAACGCGACCCATCCGTGCCATCCACGATATCGCTTTTGTAGAGCGGAGCTTGCTCCGCTCGCGTTTCCCGCTAAGGTCACGAGCGGAGCAAGCTCCGCTCTACACGAGCCAATGACCTGATCTGACTACCCGCGCGGCTTCGCGCCTTTCGCGGCGCGATCCAGCGAGGCGCGCAGGGCCGCGTCGCGCACCGGGGCATCGAGCACGAAGACCTGCACGCCGTGCGCGGGCACCGTGGCGCGCAGCGCACCGCCGGCCTTCACGCGGACCTGCGTGCCGTCGAGCGCGTTGCGCCAGCGGCCGGGCTGCAACCGGTCGCTCACCGCGAAGTCCGTCGGTGCATCGCCCTTGTTGAGCAGCACCAGTGCGATCTGCGACACGCCTTCATGCTGGAGCACGCGATAGAACGCGGCGCGGTCGCCGGCCATTTCGAGGTTCACCTGCAGGCCGCGCTGCAGCGCCGGGCTCGCGGCGCGGACACGGGCGATGCGGCGCATCGCCTGCTGGATCGGGTGATCCTTGCCGGCATCGACCCGCGCCTGGCCGTAGTAGTTGCGATTGCCGGCATGCTCGGCGGCGCCGCGCATGAAGCCGGTTTCGGAACCGTAGTAGATCACCGGGATGCCGCGCGCGGTGAACAGGAAGTTGTGCGCGTCGATGAAACCCGCGTCGCTGGCGTCGAGGCGCGGCATGTCGTGGTTGTCGTAGAAGGTCATCAGCGCGTACGGATCGCGGTACGGGCCGCCGTCGAGGAAGAGCTTCGGCGCGATGCGCTCGTAGCCGAGGCGCTGGCGGCCGAAGACCTCGGCCATCGCTTCCTTCAACGGGAAATCAAGCACGCTGTACGCGCCGTTCTCGATCCAGGTGTGCTCGGCGATCTTCTCGGCCTTGTAGTCGAAGGCTTCGCCGAACATGAAGAAGCCGGGCCGCTTCGCGCGGATGCGCTCGGCGAAGGCTTTCCAGAACGCATGCGGCAGCCACGGGATGGTGTCGACGCGGAAGGCGGCCGCCCCCTGGTCGATCCATTGCGAATACGCGCCGACGAAGTAGTCGAGCGCCGCCGGGTTGTTCTCGTTGATGTCCGACAGCTCGGCCAGGCCGGGCTTGGTGTTGTAGAAGGCGTGCAGCGGATTGTTCGCCGGATCGAGCTTGTCGGGCGGCAGGTTCTGGTGATCGGCGATCAGCTTGCCGTCGCGGTCGAAGAGCTGACCGTAGGGCGGCTGCGGCTTCGGCATCGAGTACGAAGGCGAACCGTGGTTGGCGACGATGTCGAGCACCACCTTCAGCTGCCTGTCGCGCATCGCCTTCGTGAATCCAGCGAAGTCGAGGCCTTCGCTCGGCAGGTGTTCGTCGAGCTTGTAGAAGTTCACGCCCCAGTAGCCGTGGTAGCCGGTCTTGCCGCCATCGGTGAGGAAGCCGCCTTTCTCCGCGCGCTTGCCGCCGGTGAAGGCCTCGTCCGGGTTGTCGACGATCGGCGTGATCCACACCGCGCCGAAGCCCATGTCGCGGATGGTGTCGGCGTTGTCGAGCACGCCCCTGAAGTCGCCGCCGAGGTAGCCGATGTTGTCGCCTTCCGCTTCTGCGCCCGGCGTCGGCCGATCGAAGGTGAAATAGGCCGCGCCCTTGTCGCGGCCCTGCTCGTGCTGGTCGTTCGACGGGTCGCCGTTGACGTAGCGGTCGGTGACGACGAAGTACACGGCATCGGCGGCCATCGCTTCGGTGGTGCCGACATAGTCGGCCGTCATGGGCGTGGCGGACTTGCCGGCATGCGCGCCGCCGGCGAACAGGGCCAGCGGGAGTGCGGCGGCGAGGATCGAGTGACGCAGGATCATGGGAACTCCTCAGTGCGCGGGCGAAGTGGCGGTGGCCTGCGCCTGCGGCTCGCTCACGCGGACCAGGCACACGGCGCCGACGATGAGGCTCGCGCCGCTGATGATCAGGGCGTAGATCGGCTGGTTGTCGAAGAACAGGCGCAACGTGGGACCGAGCAGGGTCGCGGCGACGATCTGCGGGATCACGATGAACATGTTGAAGATGCCCATGTACACGCCCATCCGCTTCGGGTCGACGCAGGACGACAGCAGCGCGTAGGGCATCGACAGGATGCTGGCCCAGGCCACGCCGACCAGCGCGAACGAACCGATCAGCGCGACGGGCGACGGCACCACCGCCATCGACAGGAAGCCGAGGCCACCGAGCACCAGCGAGACGCCGTGCACGAGCCGGCGGTTGAGCGGTCGGCGCGCGGCGTAGAGGGCGAGCAGCAGGGCTACTGCCATCGACGACAGGCCGTAGTAGCCCATGTACGAACCGACCAGGTCGGCCGCGTTCTGGAACGCGCCGTTGGCCACGCGGAAGGCCTCGGCCTGCGCGGCGACGGTCATGTCGAACGCGGCAGGATCCGGGGCGGGCGCCTTGAAGACGTGCTCGGTCAGCGCCGGGGTCGCCATGCTCCACATGCTGAAGAACGACAGCCAGCTGAAGAACTGCACGATGCCGATGTTGAGCATCTGCCGGGGCATGCCGGCGATGTCGCGGGCGATCTCGGCGACGAAGTTGCGCGATGACTGCTTCTCGCGTGCGAAGGCCTCGGGATCCTCCGGCGGATCCTCGCGGGTGGTCAGCACGGTCACCAGGATGCTGGCGAGGAAGACGAAGGCGCCGATCGAGAAGGCGACCTTCACCGACGGCGGCACCACGCCCGGCCCGGCCTCGTTGGCGACGCCGAGCTGGTTCACGATCCACGGCAGGCTGCTCGCCACCCAGGTGCCGATGCCGATGATCAGCGTCTGCAGCACGAAGCCGTAGGAGCGCTGGCGTTCCGGCAGCTTGTCCGCGACCAGGGCGCGGAAGGGTTCCATGCTCACGTTGATCGAAGCATCGAGCACCCAGAGCAGGCCCGCCGCCATCCACAGCGTGGGCGAGTACGGCATGAACACCAGGGCGATCGAGGCGAAGATCGCGCCGATGAGGAAGTACGGCCGGCGTCGGCCGAGCAGCGGATGCCAGGTACGGTCGCTGAAGTAGCCGATCACCGGCTGCACCAGCAGGCCGGTCAGCGGCGCGGCGATCCACAGCAGCGGCAACGCGTCCTTGTCGGCACCCAGGGTCTGGAAGATCCGCGACATGAAGCCGCCTTGCAGTGCGAAGCCGAACTGGATGCCCAGGAAGCCGAAGGACATGTTCCAGATCTGCCAGAAGGACAGGTCCGGCCGGTGTTGCGTGGGACTGCGGTTCATCCAGGTTTCCTCATGGGCGCCGCCATGGCGTCGTGGCATCGAACGTACACCGGCGCACGGCGTCCGGTCGCGTGCCCGGCGCGTTCCCGTGGGCGGTCGGCCGGGGTGGTCGGCACGTGTCGCAGGCATGGTAGACAGAGGCGCGGGTGCACAACGGCACCTGCAATCGTATTCAGGTCGGGACAGGACCACGATCGGCTTCGTGCAGTGCGATGGCATGGAATAGTCTTGCGCCCTGACCTGCTTTTCTCCGGATGACGATGATGGACTGGTGGCGCGGCGCGGTGATCTACCAGGTCTATCCACGCAGCTTCCGCGACAGCAACGACGATGGCATCGGCGACCTCCCCGGCATCGTCGAGCGCCTCGACCATATCGCGTCGCTGGGCGTGGACGCGATCTGGATCTCGCCGTTCTTCCGCTCGCCGATGGCCGACTTCGGCTACGACATCGCCGACTACCGCGATGTCGACCCGATGTTCGGCACGCTCGCCGACATCGACCACCTGCTCTCCGAGGCGCATGCGCGCGGCCTGAAGGTGGTGATCGACCAGGTGCTCAGCCACACCTCGATCGACCATGCCTGGTTCCGCGAGAGCCGCGAGAGCCGCGACAACGCGAAGGCCGACTGGTACGTCTGGGCCGATGCGAAGCCCGACGGCGCGCCGCCGAACAACTGGCTGTCGATCTTCGGCGGCGTGGCCTGGCAATGGGAACCGCGTCGCGGTCAGTACTTCCTGCACAACTTCCTGTCCTCGCAGCCGGACCTGAACTTCCACAACCCGCAGGTGTGCGCGGCGCAGCTGGACAACCTGAAGTTCTGGCTCGACCGCGGCGTCGACGGCTTCCGCATGGACGCCATCAACTTCTGCTTCCACGACGCGGCGCTGCGCGACAATCCGGCCAAGCCGCCGGAGCTGCGCACCGGTCGCGGCTTCAGCCCGGACAATCCGTACGCGTTCCAGTACCACTGGCACAACAACACGCAGCCGGAGAACCTCGGTTTCATCGAGGACG
This sequence comes from Lysobacter brunescens, assembly GCF_042677005.1. Classification (NCBI taxonomy): domain Bacteria; kingdom Pseudomonadati; phylum Pseudomonadota; class Gammaproteobacteria; order Lysobacterales; family Lysobacteraceae; genus Lysobacter; species Lysobacter brunescens. Next base: position 785,911 of record NZ_JBHTIF010000001.1, read on the forward strand.
TGCGCGCCCTGCTCGACCGCTATCCCGGCGCGACCACGCTCGGCGAGATCTCCTCGGAGGATTCGCTGGCGACGATGGCCGAGTACTGCACGCCGTCGCGGCTGCACATGGGCTACAGCTTCGAGCTGCTGACCGACGATTTCAGCGTCGCCCACCTCCGCGGCACCGTGGAGCGCCTCGAAGCGACCATGCGCGAAGGCTGGCCGTGCTGGGCGATCTCCAATCACGACGTGCGCCGCGCGGTCACGCGCTGGAGCGGCGATGCGCCGTCCGATGCCTTCGCGAAACAGCTGGTCGCGCTGGTCTGTTCGCTGCGCGGTTCGGTCTGCCTGTACCAGGGCGAGGAACTGGGCCTGGAGGAAGCGGAGATTCCCTTCGAATCGCTGCGCGACCCCTACGGCATCGCGTTCTGGCCCAAGTTCAAGGGCCGCGACGGCTGCCGCACGCCGATGCCCTGGAACGACGGCAACAACGCAGGCTTCAGCGACGGCACGCCGTGGCTGCCGGTGCCCGACTCGCACCGCGCGCGCAACGTCGCCGCGCAGGACGCCGATCCCGACTCCGTGCTCAACGCCACCCGCGCCTTCCTGCGCTGGCGACGCTCTCAGCCGGCGCTGGTCTCCGGCGACATCGCCTTCCTCGACAGCGATGAACCGGTGCTGGTCTTCACGCGGCGCGATGCGGCGAGCGGCGAAACGCTGCTGGTCGCGTTCAATCTGTCCAACGACGATGCGGCCTGGACCGTGCCTGCAGGCCTGGCGCTGCAGCGGATCGATGCACCGGGACCGATCGCGGGGACGCTCGATGGCGCGACGCTGCGCCTGCCGCCGCGTGGCGCGTTCTTCGCGGTGGTCACCAGCGCCTGATCGCTTCTCCGCGAGGTTCCGTCGCGACTTGCGTCGCTCCCACAGGGGGAGCGGGTGCTCTTGTGGGAGCGACGCAAGTCGCGAACAGCCCGCCGACAGCCCATCGTCGCAGACGCACCGCTCACACTCACATCGGCGCAGCGCAGGTCCTCGCGATGTACTCCGCGTGCGTCGGCATGACCTGGACGCACTTGCCGATCACGCCACGCACGTTCGCCATGTACTCGGCGATCTTCTCTTCGGTATAGACATCGACCAGCGGGTGGTAGCCGCGCGGGCGCATGCGCTGGCCGAACATCACCTGCATCCAGCTCGGTTCGGCGAACAGCTCGCTGCCGTCGCGGAAGATCCGGCCGTTGCTCAGGAAGAGGTCCATCTTCCGGCGCAGGCTCTCCGGCACGTCCATGGTCCGGACGTGGTTCCAGAACGGCGTGTCGTCGCGCTCGGTGGCGTGGTAGTGCAGGATCAGGAAATCGCGGATGCGGTCGAACTCCACGTCGGAGTGCGCGTTGAATTCGTCGATGTCGGCCTGGTCGAAGCCGGCGTGCGGGAAGAACGCGGTGAGGCGCGCGATCGCCGACTGGATCAGGTGGATGCTGGTCGATTCCAGCGGCTCCATGAAACCGCTGGCCAGGCCGATGGCGACGACATTGCGGTTCCAGAACTTCTTCCGCTTGCCGGTGACGAAGCGCAGCGGTCGCGGGTCGACGATGGCCTGGCCTTCGAGGTTGCGCAGCAGCGTGGCGGTGGCTTCGTCCTCGGAAATATGCGCGCTGCTGAACACGTAGCCGTTGCCGACGCGGTGCTGCAGCGGGATGCGCCACTGCCAGCCGGCTTCGCGCGCGGTCGAACGCGTGTAGGGCGTGAGCGACGCCTTCGATTCGCACTGCACCGCGACCGCGCGGTCGCAGGGCAGCCAGTGCGTCCAGTCGATGTAGCCGGTCTTCAGGGTCTGCTCGATCAGCAGGCCGCGGAAGCCGGAGCAGTCGACGAACAGCTGCCCGGCGACGCGCTCGCCGCTCTCCAGCACCACGGCGTCGATGAAGCCATCCTCCGCGCGCTGCTCGACGCTTGCGACCTTGCCTTCGATGCGGCGCACGCCGCGCGCTTCGGCATAGCGCCGCAGGTAGCGCGCGTACAGGCCGGCGTCGAAGTGGTAGGCGTAGGCGATGTCGGCCAGCGGCGAGTTCGGCCGGTCGGTGCGCGCGGGCATGAATCGGTCGTGCCGGCAGGCGAGCGTGTTGATCGAATAGTCGTCCAGCGGACCTGCCTTGCCGGCCTGGAGCATCTTCAACCAGTACTGGTAGAACGGCAGCAGGCCGAGGTCCTGGCCGATCTTGCCGAAGCCGTGGATGTAGCTCTCGCCGAGGCGCCCCCAGTTCACGAACTCGATGCCGAGCTTGAACGAGCCCTTGGTCTCGCGGATGAAGTCGTTCTCGTCCAGGTCCAGCGCCTGGTTGAACAGCTTGATCATCGGGATCGTGGCCTCGCCGACGCCGACCGTGCCGATCTCGTCGGATTCGACGAGACGGATGGTGTGCGCCGGGGTCAGCACCTTGGCCAGCGCCGCAGCGGTCATCCACCCCGCGGTGCCGCCACCGACGATGACGACCTCGGTGACGCGACCCAGCGCTTCGGCGGCTGCAGCATTCATGCAACGACTTCCTCTTGGATGATGTCCCGCAGTATGCGTCGCCGCCGTCGCGGGGTCATGACCCGGTCTGCCGGACGCGCAGCTGCAAACGTATTCATCCGGGAAGGATACGGAAGTCCGCCGACGCGGTGCGCGGGATGCGCGACAGTGCGGGTCCTGAACGACGACCCCCGCCGATCCGATGGACACGCCGATGCATCCGCTCCGAGCCGTTCGCCTGCTCCTGCCCGTCCTGCTGCTGTGCAGCACGCTGCCTGCGCAGGCCGACACCGTCGCCTCGGTGCGCTCGCCCGACGGCACGCTGACCGTCGAACTCGACCTCAACGGCGAAGGCCGCCTCGCCTACCGCGTGCTGCGCAAGGGCGCACCGCTGGTCGACGATTCACGGCTGGGCTTCATCCTTGGCAACGGTCGCCAGTTGCTGCGTGGCCTCACTCTCGACACGCAGGCGTTGCGCAGCAGCGACACCACATGGGAACTGCCCTGGGGCGAGCGCCGCGTCGTGCGCGAGCACTACAACGAACTGCGCGCAAGCTTCGTCGAGCGCGATCACGACCGCCGCCGCTTCGACGTGGTGGTGCGCGTGTTCGACGACGGCCTCGGCTTCCGCTACGAGTTCCCGAAGCAGCCGGCGCTGGACGAGGTGCAGATTCAGGAAGAGCTGACCGAATTCGCGATCGCGAAGCCCGCGACCGCCTGGTGGCTGCCGGCCTTCGAGTGGAACCGCGAGGAATATCTCTACAACCGCACGCCACTGTCGGAAGTCGGCGTCGCGCAGACACCGATCACCCTCCGCACCGAGGATGGCACGCACATCGCGATACACGAGGCCGCGCTGGTCGACTACGCCGGCATGAACCTCGCCAAGGGCGATGGCGGCCGGCTGCGCGCGATGCTCACGCCCGGCAGCCCCGCGAAGGTGGTGCGGCGCACGCCGTTCGCCACGCCCTGGCGCACGCTGCAGATCGCCGATCGCGCCGGCGGCCTGGTCGAGTCCAATCTCATCCTCAACCTCAACGCACCGAACGCGCTCGGCGACGTCAGCTGGTTCAAGCCCTCGAAGTACGTCGGCGTGTGGTGGTCGCTGCACCTCGACACCGAAACCTGGGGCACCGGACCGAAGCATGGCGCGACCACCGCGAACACGAAGCGCTACATCGACTTCGCGGCGAAGCACGGCTTCCGAGGCGTGCTGGTCGAAGGCTGGAACGTCGGCTGGGACGGCGACTGGTTCGCCAACGGCTGGCAGTTCGATTTCGCCAAGCCGACGCCGGACTATGACCTCGAAGGCCTGGCGGCCTACGCGAAGGCGAAGGGCGTGCACCTGATCGGCCACCACGAGACCGCCTGCGCGGTCAGCCACTACGAGCGGCAGATGGACGCCGCGTTCGAAAAGTTCGCGCGACTCGGCATCGATGTAGTGAAGACCGGCTACGTCTGCGACGCGGGACAGATCGAGCGCCAGGACATCGCAGGTGGCCCGGTCGTGCGCGAATGGCACGAAGGCCAGTTCATGAGCAACCACCACCTGCGCGTGGTGCAGGCGGCGGCGAAGCATCGCATCGCGATCAACGCGCACGAGCCGATCAAGGACACCGGCCTGCGCCGCACGTATCCGAACTGGGTGTCGCGCGAAGGCGCGCGCGGCCAGGAATTCAATGCCTGGGGCAATCCGCCGAACCCGCCCGAGCACGAGCCCAACCTGGTGTACACGCGCATGCTCGCCGGGCCGATGGACTTCACCCCAGGTGTGCTCAGCCTGACCGGACGCAACGGCCAGGAGATCCAGAACACCCTCGCACGCCAGCTCGCCGACTATGTGGTGCTGTACAGCCCGGTGCACATGGCCGCCGACCTGCCCGAGCACTACGCGAAATTCCCCGAAGCCTTCGGCTTCATCCGCGAGGTGCCGGTCGACTGGCAGGACACCTGCGCGCCGGCCGGCGAGGTCGGCGACTACGCGGTGATCGCGCGCAAGGACCGCAACAGCGAGGACTGGTATCTCGGCGCAGTGAACGACGAGCAGCGCCGCAGCGTGTCCGTGCCGCTGGACTTCCTCGACCCCGGTCGCCGCTATCGCGCCGAGATCCATCGCGACGGCGACGATGCCGACTTCCGTGGCGACAAGCGCTTCTCCTACGTGCGCGAAGTGCGCGAGGTCACCGCCCGCGACAGGCTCGACCTGCGCCTCGCGCCGGGCGGCGGCACGGCGATACGATTCGTGCGTCTGTGACGACGGCCGCCCCTGCATGTTCAACCCGCGTCCCCGCATCGAGACCCTGCCCATCACGGGCCGCCATGCCTGCCATGTGATCGACGATGCGCTGCTCGATCCGGGCGCGCTGGTCGCGCATGCGGTGCGCCACATCGGGGACTTCGTCGAAGCGCCGCACAACGCCTTTCCCGGGCCCGAGCTGCGCATGCCGGAGGCCTTTTCCGCGCAGCTCGACGCCTTCTTCTCGCTGCACCTGCGCGAGCACTTCGCGGTGCGCCGCACCGAGCGCATGTACAGCCGGCTGTCGCTGACCACGACGACGCCGGAGCAACTGCGGCCCGCGCAGTCGCTCTGCCACGTCGATCGCCTCAGCGTCTCGCCCGCGCATCGGATCGTCGCCTCGGTGCTCTACCTGTTCGACGATCCGGAGCTCGGCGGCACGGCGTTCTACGCGCCGAAGCATCCGCCGGAGGTGATCCTGCCGATGATCCACGCCTCCGGACAGCTCGACGCCGCCGCCTTCGAGGCGGCCTATGGCGTGCGCACCGGCTACATGACCGAATCCAATGCCTGGTTCGAGAAGCTGCTCAGCGTGCCGGCACGCTTCAACCGGCTGATCGTCTACGAAGGCACGGTGTTCCACAGCGGCGAGATCCGGCATCCGCAGCGGCTGTCGACGGATCCGCGACGCGGTCGGCTCACCCTTAACGGCTTCTTCACCTGTCGGCGGAGCCTGGCGGCATGAGACGCGCACGCCTCGCATGGTGCTTCGCTGCGGGACTGGTCGCCGCACTCGTGGCTGGCCCGGGCTGTGCGCAGGTACTGGCCCCTGCGGACGATGCGCCACTGCAGGCCACCGGCACGGTCGAACGCTGGCTGGCGACGCCCGCCGCGCCACTGCAGCCGCGCCGCGTGGACGTGTGGCTGCCGCCTTCGTACGCGCAGTCGCCACGGCGGCGGTATCCGGTGCTGTACATGCACGACGGGCAGAACCTGTTCGATCCCGGCATCGCCTTCACCGGCAGCGACTGGGACATCGACGGCGAGATGACCCGGCTGGTCGCGCGCGGCGAGGTGCGCGAGGCCATCGTCGTCGGCGTGTGGAACACGTCGGATCGCTTCGCGGAGTACATGCCGCAGGCGGCGGTGACCACGACCCCGGTGGACAGCGGCATCGAAGGGCGGCCGCTGCTCGCCGCCGAAGCCCTGCGCGGCGACGCCTACCTGCGCTTCCTCGTCGACGCGCTGAAGCCGGAGATCGACCGGCGCTACCGCACCCGGCCCGGGCGCGACGACACCTTCGTGATGGGATCGAGCATGGGCGGGCTGATCTCGCTGTATGCGATCGCGCGGTACCCGGCAACCTTCGGCGGCGCCGCTGCGCTGTCCACCCACTGGCCGGCCTGCGGCGGCTGCATGATCGACTGGCTCGCCGCGCACCTGCCGTCCCGACGGTCGCACCGGCTGTACTTCGACTTCGGCACCGCCACGCTGGACGCGCGCTATCCGCCCTTCCAGGCGCGGATGGACACGGCGCTGTCCCGGGCCGGCTGGCGCCAGGGCAGGTCGTGGCGGACCCGGCGCTTCGAGGGCGCCGAACACAACGAGGCGGCCTGGCGGGCGCGGGTGGCGCATCCGCTGCGCTTCCTGCTGGCGCCTGCGGATGGCCGCGCAGCAGCACGCGCGCCGGACGGTCATCCACCGCTGGAACATGCTGCCGTGCAGCATTCCCGTCGCTGAAACGAGACGCATGTCATTGATGATCAAGGCATCGACACACGACACCGCCAGCAACATCCCCCCGTCCCCGGAAATGCTTGACAGCGCTGTCAGCAATCTCGGAGGATCGCCGGGCGCCCGATGGAACCGGGCATCCAGACCCAGGGAGACGACCATGCGCCACCGTCGCCGATACCGTGCGCCCGCCATGCCCTTGCCCACCCTGCCGGTGGTCGCGCGCGCGACCGCGCCCGGCGGACGCCCCCGTTCGCCACAGGCCTCGCCCGCGACATGATTCGATCCGGACACACGGAGGCCGCCCTCCCCCGACGCCCCGCCTCCGTGTGCTCCGGTGCTTTTCCGGACATGCCCGGCCGTTCGCGCATTCCGTGACCGTCCACCCCCGCCCGCCCACGCGCCCAACCGCCACCACGACATCCATGACATGACGACTCAACACACCCGCTGGTCGCAGTTCGGCGTCCTGATCACCGTCTTCTTCTTCTGGGGCTTCGTCGCCGCGAGCAACGACATCCTCATCCCCGTGTTCAAGCACGCCTTCAACCTGTCCCAGGCGCAGAGCCAGCTGGTGTCGGTGGCGTTCTACGTTGCCTACACGGTCGGCTCGCTGATCTACGTCGCAGTGTCGAAGACGCTCGGCGTCGACCTGCTCAACCGCATCGGCTACAAGAACGGCATCTGCCTGGGCCTGGTGATCTCGGCGATCGGCACCCTGCTGTTCTATCCCGCCGCCAACGCCGGCTCGTTCAACCTGATGCTCTCGGGTCTGTTCGTGGTCGGCCTGGGCTTCTCGCTGCAGCAGATCGCCGCCAACCCGCTGGCGATCGTGATGGGCGACCCGCGCACGGGCTCGCAGCGCCTGACCATGGCCGGCGGCATCAACAACTTCGGCACCACCATCGGCCCGCTGCTGGTGAGCATCGCGATCTTCGGCAGCGTCGCCGCCGGCGGCACCGAGGCCAGCATCGAAAGCGTGAAGACGCCCTACCTGATCCTCGGCGCCGCGTTCCTGCTGGTCGCGGTGTTCCTGAAGTTCTCCTCGGTGCCGAACCACATCGACCTCGAAGGCGTGACCGAGAGCGAAGCGCAGGACAGCGACAAACTGATCCACAAGCCTTCGGCGCTGGCCTATCCGCAGCTGGTGCTGGGCATGATCGCGATCTTCGTCTACGTCGGCGTCGAGGTCTCGACGATCAGCAACCTGCCGGCCTATCTCGAAGAAAGCCACGGCGTGCCGGCGTCGTCGATCGCGCCGTACGTGTCGCTGTACTGGGCCAGCCTGATGATCGGCCGCTGGACCGGCGCCGCCGGTGCCTTCGATGTCGGCGCCGGTGCGAAGCGCATGCTCACCCTGATCCTGCCCTACCTCGCCTTCGGTGTGTTCCTCGCGGTGAATTCGATCGCGCGCCACGACGTGTCGCAGTTCTATGGCTACGCCTTCGTGATCGTGCTGATGATCGCCGCCACCTTCGCCAGCCGCGGCAACCCGGCGCGCATGCTCCTGTACTTCGCGATCTGCGGCATTGTCGCGCTGCTGATCGGCATGCACACCAGCGGCAAGACCGCCGCAGTCGCCTTCATCAGCGTCGGCCTGTTCTGCAGCACGATGTGGCCCTGCATCTTCGCCCTCGCGATCACCGGCCTGGGCCGCAACACCAACCAGGGCAGCAGCCTGCTGATCATGATGATCATGGGCGGCGGCATCGTCAGCTGGATCCAGGGCGCGGTCGCCGACAGCCACGGCATCCAGTTCAGCTTCATCGTCGGCGTCGTCTGCTTCGCCTACCTCGCCTTCTACGCCTGGAAATCCTCGCGCCTGCTCCGCGCCCAGGGCATCGATCTGGACAAGCTCGCGAAGTCGAACGGGCACTGATCGCGAGAGACAGCATCAACGAAAAAGCCCCCGTCACCGGGGGCTTTTTCATGGCAGAAACCGAGGTGGTTTTCACCCGTTCTGGATATTCAGAGACTACAAGCAGGTCCCTCGCCTGCGGCTCGGGATGACAGGATAGATCTGCTCGCTCAACCCGACGCGACCATCGCCTCCCCGCAGTAATCCCGCAGGTAATCCGCATGCATCGGCAGCCGCGCGACGGTCTGCGCGATCGGCTTGCGGATCCGCTCCAGGAACTCGTCCAGTTCCGCATCGCTCATCAAGTCGGCGGCAGGATGATGGCGCCTGGGCAGGATGCCCTGGCCGAGCATCACCTGGATCCAAGAATTCTCCGCGAACAGCTCGTTGCCTTCGCGGAAGACGCGTCCGGTCTCGCGGAACAGATCGATGCGATGGCGCAGCGAAGCCGGAATCTCCAGCGCAGCGCAGTCGCGCCAGTACGGCGTGTCGCGGCGATCGGTGACGTGGTAATGCAGGATCACGAAATCGCGGATGCTGGTGATCTCGTCCTCGGCCTGGCGGTTGAACTGGTCGATGTCGGCCTGCGCGACAACCTGCGGGAACAGCTGCAGCAGGCGGAGCACGCCGCGCTGGATGAGGTGGATGTTGGTCGACTCCAGCGGCTCCAGGAAGCCGCCCGACAGGCCGATCGCCACGCAGTTGCCGCGCCAGGACTCGCGACGCTGCCCGGGCTTGAAGCGGATCACGCGCGGCTCGATCAGCGCGCGACCTTCGATCGATTCGAGCAGCGTGCGCTTCGCGGTGTCGTCGTCGATGTAGCGACTCGAAAACACGATCCCGTTGCCGACGCGGTGCTGCAGCGGGATGCGCCACTGCCAGCCGGCGTCGCCGGCGATCGAGCGCGTGTACGGAATCGCATCGCGCACCGACTCGGTCTGCACCGCGATCGCGCTGTCGTTGAACAGCCAGTGCGACCAGTCCTCGTACTCGACGCCCAGCGCGTCGCCGATCAGAAGGCCACGCAGGCCGCTGCAGTCGACGAACAGGTCGCCGGCGATCTCGCTGCCGTCGGCGAGGCGGATCGCGTCGATCCAGCCGCCGCCCGGCGCGGTCTTCACCTCGACGATGCGGCCTTCGATGCGCCGCGTGCCGTGGCGTTCGCTGAAGGCGCGCATGAACTTAGCGTACTGGCTCGCATCGAGATGGAACGCATAGTTCATGCCGCCGTTGGGCAGGTGCGCGAAGCGATTCGCTTCGGACGCCTGCAACTCCAGGCAGTAGTCGCCGTAGTCGCGCGCGAGGCCGCGCGCATGCGCAGCGAGCCAGAAATGCTGGAAGCCGGCGGCCCAGTGGTCGCGGCCGGTGGTGCCGAAGGAATGGACATAGCGATGCCCGCGCTCGCGCCAGTGTTCGAAGGCGATGCCGAGCTTGATCGTGGCGTGGGTGGCGGCCATGAACGCCTGCTCGTTGATGTCGAGCAGGCGATGGAAGGTCACCATGGTCGGGATCGTCGCTTCGCCGACGCCGACGGTGCCGATCTCCTCGGATTCGACAAGGAGGATCTCGACCCGCTTGCCGAGCAGCTTCGACAACGCGGCGGCGGTCATCCACCCTGCGGTGCCGCCGCCGACGATGACGACGCGCTGCACGGGCCGGTCGAGGCGATCCTGAGGGATGGACGTGTCGGGCATGACGGACTCCAAGGGCATGGTTCGATCAGCGATTGAATCGATTCAGCAGCATCGCGCGCAGCCTGCGCGCGGCGTCGGCATCGAGCGGCCCGAGGATGCGCCGCGCGGCCTCGGGTACGTGCGACGCGACGTCGTCGTCATGCTCGAAGACGTAGTGGCGGAACACGTCGCGCCAGATCGCGCGCTCGTGCGCGGGCAGGTCGCGCATGCACAGGATCGCCGCCATCAGCGCGGTCATCGGCGTGTCCATGTAACCCGGCGAGCGGCGCCACCAATAGTTGACCAGCATGTTGAAGGGTTCGAGCCCTTCGACGTGATGCCACCACATGCTCGGGATCAGCAGCGCATCGCCGGGCGCAAGCTCCGCCACCTGCGCATGCCGCTGCGCCTCGGCGTAGCGCGGAAAGCGCGTCAGGTCAGGCGCGCTGATGTCGACCAGGCTCACCGGCTGGCCGGCCGGGGTGAAATCGAGCGGACCGATGTACAGGTTCGGCAGCTGCTCCGGCGGAAACAGCGTGAAGCGGCGCCGACCGGCGACAACGCAGGCGAGGTTGTCGGGCAAGTCCTGGTGCGCGGGAATGCGCGAGCGATTGCCCAGCCACAGGCTGACCAGCGGGTCGCGATCGCCCATCGCCAGCGCATCCGGCGCGAGCAGGCCCGGCAGGCAGGCGTCGATCGCCGTGGAACCGACGTAGAGCGCGGGCGGCGCCGGATCGTCGAGGTGCGTGGCCAATGCATCCAGCACCGTCGCGATGCGCTGGCGCTGCGGCACGAAATTGAAGCCGTCGAGCGCGTCGTTGTAGAAGAAGCGCCCTTCGATCTCCGGCGGACCGACCATCGCCGTGACCACCTGGCCGGTGTCGAAGCCGCGCAGGTGCGCGATCGCTGCGCATGGCCCTTCCGCAGCGGCATGCACCAGCGGCCAGTCGGACACCAAGCCCTTCAGCAACAGCGGCCGTTGCGAGGCGAGGATCGCATCCGGCAGCGCGTGCGGATCGAGCCCGGCGACTTCGGCGACCTCGACGATGGATTCAGGCATGGCCCTGTGCCCGACGCACGCGTTCGATCAGGTCGCGGAAGCGCGACAGCGAGGCGATCGCCATGTAGATCGCTTCCAGATGGCCTTCGACGTGCAGCGCCGCGAGCGCCTCGCCATCGAGTCGCGACAGTCGTTCTTCGTTGATCGTGTAGAACCCGGCGAGGCGATGCTGCGCGCCGTCGTCCAGGGTGATGTCCAGCACGAACGATTCCAGCAGATCGTGGCGCAGGAGCGCGTCGACGAAGCCCGGCACTGCCTGCAGGCCCTCGTGCAGCGCCTGCAGCGTCGACGCCATGCGGTCGAGGAATTCCGTCGTGCCGCCATGGGTGCGGAACAGCGGCTCGCCGTGCGTCTTGCCGACGCGCGGGTGGTCCAGGTCGATGTGCATCATCGGCTCGCCCTCGACCGAGAGGCCGATCAGGAACGGCTGGCGTTCGATCGCCAGCGGCAGGTACAGCGCATCCCAGCCGCGTTCGTCGAGGAACAGGTTCTGCCCAGTCTGGAAGCCGAGCAGCGCGACCGGCTGGAAACTCCCATCGGCGGCTTTCTGGAACACGATCGGGTAACAGGCCTGCAGGTTGCGGAACTCGCCCGGGAAGGTCAGCGCGGACATCACGTCGTCGCCCCAGGCCGCGCCGCGTTCGGTGACGACGCGCAGGTCGCGGTGGTCGATGTTGTTGAGCTGGGCGTGTCGGGCCATGGCGTGCGTTCCGGAGGCGGGCGTCAGATGCGCGGCAGGCCGCGCGTGCGGATGTGGTCGATCATCTCACGATGGCCGGGCAATGCTGCCAGCATGCGCGGCACGAGTTCCGCAGTCTGGCGGAACACCGCTTCGGCGCGTTCGCGACCGGGCGCGGTCGGCGGCGCGACGCGCTGCGCCGACCGGAAGCCCATGCCGTAGAGGATGTAGTGGTAACTGGCCGACGGGAAGACCTCGTCGGCACGGAACAGGTCGTGCCGCGAAGGCGAACGATGGCGCCACAGCGCGAGCAGTTCGGCCAGCCGCGCCGGCACCGATTCGGGACGGGCATGGTCGCGCCAGTAATCGCTGTCGCTGCGCCGGCTCAGCACGTAGTGCAGCTTGAGGAAGTCGATGACGCGCGCCCAGCGATACAGGAAGGCGTCGTTGAACTGCCGGGCGACGATGTCCATGGCCGCACGCGACGCCGGCAGCGTGTCGGCGATCATGCCCGCAGCCAGCTCCACCAGCACCAGGGACGAGGCTTCCAGCGGCTCGATGAAGCCGCTGGACAGGCCCACCGCCACGCAGTTGCGCTGCCAGAACACGCGGCGATAGCCGGGGTCGAACTTCAAGGCCAATGGCGACGGCACGTCGGTCGCGCGCGGACCGCCGCTGCGCTCGATGTGCGCGCGCAGTACCGCTTCGGCCTCCGCATCGCTGGCATGCGCACTGGAATAGACGTAGCCGACACCGCGTCGCGCGGACAGGCCGATGTCCCAGGTCCAGCCGTGGCGCTGCGCGGTGGAGAGCGTGTGGCAGGCGATCGGCGTCGCGGCGTCCGCATACGGCACCTGCACCGCCAGCGCGCGATCGTTGAACAGCACCTCGCGGCAATCGACCATGCCGACGCCGAAGTGCTGGCCGATCAGCAGCGCGCGCAGGCCCGTGCAGTCGATGAACAGGTCGCCGGCGATGTCGCCGTTCTCTCGCGTGCGCACGGCAGCGATGTCGCCGTCCTCGCGGCAGACGACCTCGACCATGTGGTCGGCGACATGGCGGACACCGAGCGTGTCGACGCAGTGGCGCCGCAGGAACGCGCCGAGCTTCGCGGCATCGAGGTGATAGGCGTAGTTGGCGACGCCGGCGAATTCCGGCGTGGAGAACTGCTTGGGCGCACGCCCCGCATCGCAGAGGTGCGGCTGGACACTGGCCAGCGCCGCATAGGCGACGCGGCCCTCGCGCGCCATCCAGCCCGAGACGAGATCCGCGTCGAGGAAATCCTGCGGCAGGCTGAAGGGATGGTGGTAGGCATCGGCATCCTCGTCCTGCACCCATCGCGCGAACTTCGAGCCCTGCTTGAACACCGCATCGCACTCGCGCACGAGCTCGGTTTCGCGCACGCCGATGCGGCGCAGGGTGTCGCGCATCGACGGCCAGGTGCCCTCGCCGACGCCGATGGTCGGCACGTCCGGCGATTCGAGCAGAGTGATGCGCAGGGCATCGGCCTCATCGTCGGGCCCGCCGCGATGCGTCGCCGCGAGCAGGCCTGCGGTCAGCCAGCCGGCGGAACCGCCGCCGACGATCACGATGTGCCGGACCGGTGTCTCCATGCCGCTGCTCGGGTTCGGGTTCATGTGCATGCCACGACTGCGTCGCACGCATTGTCGCGCGATACGGCCGCCGCAGGCGGCCCGGCGCATCGCGCGCCGGGCCGTCGACGAGGTTCGGCCGACGATTCGCCGGTGATCAGCGGAACGTGTAGCGCAGGCCCATCATGAACCGCGGACCGGTCTGGGTGGCGTACAGCAGCTGGTTGTAGTGGCGACCGTGCACGCGCTGGGTCTTGCCCATCGCATTGATCACTTCGAACGACATCGACAACTGGTCGTTGAAGCGATAACCCGCGCTGAAGTCCAGCTGGCCGTAGGCTTCCACGTACACCGGATTCGGCAGGCCCGTGCCGTCGAAGCGACCGGCCAGGAACTTGTCGCGCCAGTTGTACGCACCGCGCAGCTGCAGCGGGCCGCGCTCGTAGAACGCCACCAGGTTCGCCGAATCGCTCAGGCCTTCCAGCGCGAACTGCTCGCCCAGGTTGTAGTTGTCGTAGGTCAGGCCGGAGTCGACGATGGTGTAGTTCGCGGACAGGCCGAAGCCGTTCGCGAAGATGTGCTGGGCATTCAATTCCCAGCCGTCGAGCGAGGCCGAACGCTGGTTCGCCGGGGTGGTCACGCGGAAGTTCGCGATCGGGTCGCCCGGCTGGCCGGTGATCGTGCCCGTGGCGTTGCCGTTGCTGTCGAAACCGGTGCGCACCACGCCGGGCGAACCGTTGAGGTTGTTGAGGATGTAGTTGCGGATGCAGACCACATCGGCGGTGGCGCAGCCATTGGCGAGGGCTTGGTTCCAGTAGGCACCGCCGACCGGCGTGTTCAGCCCGGCCGAGGTGTCGTTGAACGTGGTCACGCCGACGTAGTTGTCGATGTTCTTGCGGAAGTAGCCGATCGACAGGTAGCTCGACTCGCCGTAGTACCACTCCAGCGACACGTCGAAGTTGTCGGACAGCAGCGGCTCCAGGCCGGGATTGCCCTGCGCGCCCGAACCGCCATCCACGCGCAGCAGTTCGTTGAACGTGCGTCCGCCCTGGATGTCGCCCCAGCCGGGCCGGCCGATGCTCTGGCCGTAGCTGGCGCGCAGCAGCAGGTCGTCGCGGAGGTCCAGGCGCAGGTCGAGGTTCGGCAGGAAATAGCGGTAGTCGCCCTTGAGCGTGCTGAAGCCGGAGCCGGCACGCACGAGGTTCAGCTCGTTCGCCGAGCCCCAGACGATGCCCGAGTAGGTCGGCACCAGCGCCTGCGATTCGACCTCGGTACGCTCGTAGCGCACGCCGGCGGCCACCTGCAGCGGCATCGCCCAGTCGAAGGTCGTGCTGTATTGCACGTAGGCGCTCTGCGACTTCTCGGACACGCGACGGTCGGTGGTGAACACGTCCGAGCGACGGTACAGCGCATCGTCGCCGGCGGCGATGCCGGCGAGTCGGCGCATCGTCTCGAAATCGAAGGTGAAGAACTGGTTGAACATCGCCGGATTGCGGCTGCCGCTGAAATCGCCGAAGTACTGGCGCAGCGAATCCGGGATCCACAGGTCGTCGGGGTAGTTCTGCGGGCCGGTGCCGCCCCAGGTGTCGCGCTGCACGTTGGAGAACGCGGTGCGGTTGTCGACTTCGGTGAGCGAGACGCCGAAATCAAGTTGCGAGGCTTCGCCGAACTGCCAGTCGCCGCGCAGCTGGCCCTGTTCGACGTCCGAGCGCATGTAGCTGTTGCGGAACGACGAGCCGGTGACCTCCATCCGCGAGGGATCGATGCTGGTCATGCCGGCCGGCAGGGTCACGCTCAGCACCGGGAACGGACGACTGAAATCGACCGTGGTCGTGCCGCGGAAGAAGCCGGCGGCGCCGAGCACGCTGTTGCTGCCGTACGGGCTGTCCGCGCCGGATTCCGCGCTGGAGTTGTGGTAGTCGAACTCCAGGCCGAGGGTGTCGGTCACCGCCCAGTCGACGTTGAAGCCCAGCGACCTGTTCTCGTTCTTCGTGGCGTACTTGGCGGCGCCCATCGCCAGGTCGCTGGTCGCCGGCACGATGATTTCCGAATACACCAGCGGCGCGGCAACCGGACCGTTGGTCCACGAACTCACCGACGGACCGAAGTTGAACCACACCGACAGCTCGTTGCGCTGCTGCTGGATGCGATTTTCGGAATAGGTGTAGTCGAGTGTCGTGGTGATGCGGTCGGTCGGCGCCCACTGCAGCGTCAGCTGGCCGTTGGTGCGCTGGCGCTGCACGGCGTTGACGCTGTAGCCGAAGTTCTGCGGCACCGAGTAGATGTCGTTCGGCCCCGGACGATTGGTGATGTTCTCGGAGCCGGGCGTGCCCGGCTGCGGGATCGTGCCCCAGTTGTTCTCGTCGCCGCGGAACGGCCGCCAGCCGTTGGCCACCGATGCCTGGTTGTAGCCGAGGTCGCGCTCCTGGTAGCTCGCGGTCAGCGCCACGCCGAACTTGCCGTCGGCGAAGGTGTTGCTGAAGATGCCCGAGACTTCCGGGGTGACGTCGTCGCCCTGGATATGGCTCGGCAGGTGGTCGTTCGACGTGTCGTTGACCGCCTTGATGCCGACGTTCGCGTGCAGGCCCGGATTGGCCAGCGGACGCGCGGTCTTGATGTTGATCGTCGCGCCGATGCCGCCGGCCGGCGTCGCCGCGCGGCTGGTCTTGAACACTTCGATGCCGGAGATCGCCTCGGAGGCGAGGTTGGCGAAATCGAAGGCGCGCGAGTTGGACGCGCCGGTCTCGGCGATGCTCGACGCGGGCATCTGCCGGCCGTTGAGCAGCACCATGTTGAAGTCGGGGCCGACGCCGCGCACGGTCACGCGGGAGCCCTCGCCGATCGATCGATCGATCGACACGCCGGAGATGCGCTGCAGCGATTCGGCGAGGTTGGTGTCCGGGAACTTGCCGATCTCCTCGGCGGAAATCCCGTCGACCACGCCCTGGCCGTTGCGCTTGACGTTCATCGCCGACTGCAGGCTGCCGCGGATGCCGCGGACTTCGATCACGTCCAGGTCGTTCGCGTCGTCCTGGCGCGCGGACTGCGCGGGCGCATCCGGATCGGTGGACGCATCCTGCGGCGCGGTCTGCGCGGCGACGGTCTGCGACATCACCAGAAGCAGTGCGGTCGCCAGCAGCGTCCGCCTGGGTGTGGTCTGCAACTGTTTCATCACTCGTCCCTCCCCGGGATCTGCATGTCGTTGTTCTGGTCTTCCGTGCGACGACGTTCCCGAACGCGCCCTGTGCCGCCTGCCGGCGCCGCCGCATCGGCGCGACGGGCACATCGCCCATCATCGCCAGCGCATTGGAAGTCAGATTGACAGCGTTGTCAAATTGGAGTCGACAATGCGTATAAAATCCAGATGAAATTCAATTGAATCAATGATTTGATGTTGTTGCGGCGCACAATAAAACGGTGCACAACTTCGGACAGGCCCTGCGCCGGGCATGCGCTCAGGCATGTTCCGGGCGCGAGCAATCAGCAGCGCATGGGCGGCGCGCGGCGACAGGCCGGCTTCGGAAACGGGCCAGGAGTAAGGCCCGGGAAACCGTGCGTCTCGATTCAGCGCGGCGTCGGCGCAGGGCCGGTGGATCGTCGCAGCTGCAGCGCGTAGGGCACGCTGATCGTGGCGCCGCTGCCGGGGTTGCGGATCTCGGTCAGCAGCTCGAGCGCCGCCAGCCGCCCCATCTCCCGCGTGGGCTGGCGCACGGTGGTCAACGAGGGATGGATCTGCCGCGCGATCGGCGTGTCGTCGAAGCCGCAGACCGAGATGTCGCCGGGCACCGACAGGCCGCGTTCGCTGATCGCGCAGATCGCGCCGGCGGCCATGTCGTCGTTCGCCGCGAAGATCGCGGTCGGCGGCGCGTCCATCGCCAGCAGGTGCAGCGCGGCGGCATAACCGGAGTCGTAGGAGAACTCGCCGTCGACCACCAGCGCCGGATCGTAGGGAATGTCCGCGCGCGCCAGCGCATCGCGGTAGCCGTCGAGGCGCCAGCCGCTCGCGCCATGCGCGGGATGGCCCTTGATGTGCGCGATGCGGCGATGGCCCAGCGAGACCAGGTGCGCCATCACCGCGCAGACCGCGCCGTGTTCGTCGACGACGACACCGATCGTGCGGTTTTCCTCTTTCGCCGAGACGCTGGCGTAGGGAATCTGCAGGTCGCGCAGGCGCGCGACCACGGCCGGGTCGTCGGTGATCGGCGGGGTCAGCACCAGGCCGTCGACCTGCAGCTGCACGCTCAGCGCTTCGATCTCGGCGGCGGCATCGCGGCCCTGGTGATCCATCGGCACCAGCATCAGGTGGTAGTGCTGCGACTTGCAGGCGTCGAGCACGCCCATCTGCACTTCCATCAGGTAATTGTTCGAGGGGTTGTCGAACAGCATCGCCACCAGGTACGAACGGCGACCGGCGAGCACGCGCGCGGACGGCAGCGGCCGGTAGTTCAGCGTGTCCACCGCGGTCTGCACGCGCTGACGGGTGCGTTCGGACACGTTAGGCTCGTGGTTGAGCACGCGCGACACGGTCTTCATCGACACGCCGGCGACCTTCGCCACATCCTCGATCCGGACTCGCATGGACTGGGCCTACTCTCTCGTGGTCATTGCGGGATGCAATTGCGGGGCAATACTGCCAGAGCCGCCCGGCGCTTCCCATCGGCCGAACCGGCAATGCGCCCGGCGACCTGCAGCAACGGAACGATGCTGCCCTGCAACAAGAACTGCCGCGCGACGCGGTGTATTCTGCGCTCGGCTGACAGCGCTGTCACCTATCCGTGCGGCGCGATGTCGGCATCGACCCACGGCCCGTCGCCAGGACGACGGGCCCTGCCTTCGCGAGGATTGCATTGCCCATGAGCGCCGTTCCCCACGCCACGTCCGCGCGCAGCAGGCCGCGCATCGCACCACTGTGCACAGCCCTGCTGCTGGCCCTGAGCGGCGGCCTCCACGCCGCGCCCGGCGAGGCTCCGGCCACCGCCGCGCCCGCCGCCATCGATCCCGCGAACTGGCCGGTGCCGGGCTGGCCGCTGCGCGAGGACGCCGCACTGGAACGCCGCGTCGAAGCCCTGCTGGCGACGATGACTGTCGAAGAGAAGGTCGGCCAGATCGTGCAGGCCGACATCAGCACGATCACCCCCGACGACCTGCGCAAGTACCGGCTCGGTTCGATCCTCGCCGGCGGCAATTCCGACCCGGGCAACCAGTACAACGCGAAGCCGCAGGCCTGGCTGGACCTCGCCGACGCCTTCTGGGCCGCGTCGATGGACACCTCCGGCGGCGGCAAGGCCATCCCGGTCATCTTCGGCATCGATGCCGTGCACGGCCAGAGCAACATCGTCGGCGCGACCCTGTTCCCGCACAACGTCGGCCTGGGCGCGACGCGCAACCCCGCGCTGATGCGCCGCATCGGCGAAGTCACTGCGATCGAGACCCGCGTCACCGGCATGGAATGGGCGTTCGCGCCGACCGTGGCGGTGCCGCGCGATGATCGCTGGGGGCGCGCCTACGAAGGCTATTCCGAAAGCCCGGACGTGGTCGCGTCATATGCCGGTGCGATGGTCGAAGGCCTGCAGGGCAAGCCCGGGGCGCGCGACTTCCTGAGCGAACGCCACGTCATGGTGTCGGTGAAGCACTACCTCGGCGACGGCGGCACGCGCAACGGCAAGGACCAGGGCGACACGCCCGGCGACGAGAAGACCCTGCGCGACGTGCACGCCGCCGGCTACTTCACCGCGATCCGTGCCGGCGCGCAGGCGGTGATGGCCTCGTTCAACAGCATCGACGGCCAGAAGATGCATGGCCGCCGCGACCTGATGACCGACGTGCTCAAGGACCGCATGGGCTTCGGCGGCTTCATCGTCGGCGACTGGAACGGCCATGGCCAGGTCGAAGGCTGCACGAACACCAACTGCGCGAAGACCTTCAACGCCGGCCTGGACATGGCGATGGCGCCGGACAGCTGGCGCGGCCTGTACGACAGTACCGTCGCGCAGGCGAAGTCCGGCGACATCCCGATGTCGCGGATCGACGACGCCGTGCGCCGCATCCTGCGCGTGAAATTCCGCATGGGCCTGTTCGAAGCGCCGAAGCCCTCGCAGCGCGCGCTCGGCGGCAAGTTCGAACTGCTCGGCGCACCGGCGCATCGCGCGGTCGCGCGCCAGGCGGTGCGGGAATCGCTGGTGCTGCTGAAGAACAACGGCGGCCTGCTGCCGCTGTCGCCGAAGCAGCGGATCCTCGTCGCTGGCGACGGTGCCGACGACGTCGGCAAGCAGTCCGGCGGCTGGACGCTGAACTGGCAGGGCACCGGCACCACGCGCGCCGACTACCCGAACGCCGACACGATCTGGGAAGGCTTCAAGCAGCAGATCGACGCGGCCGGCGGTCGCGCGGAGCTCGCGATCGACGGCAAGTACCGCGAAAAACCCGACGCGGCGATCGTGGTGTTCGGCGAGAACCCGTACGCCGAATTCCAGGGCGACCTGCCGAACCTGCTGTACAAGCCCGGCGACGACCGCGACCTCGACCTGCTGCGCAAGCTGAAGGCCGACGGCATCCCGGTGGTCGCGGTGTTCCTCAGCGGGCGTCCGCTGTGGATGAACCGCGAGATCAACGCCGCTGACGCTTTCGTCGCCGCATGGCTGCCGGGCTCGGAAGGCGCCGGCATCGCCGACGTGCTGCTGCGCGATGCGCGTGGCAAGGTCCAGCACGACTTCAAGGGCAAGCTCAGCTTCTCCTGGCCGCGTCGCGCGGACCAGTACGAGAACAACGTCGGCCAGGCGAACTACGACCCGCTGTTCGCTTTCGGCCACGGCCTGCGCTACACCGACGACGGCACGCTCGCGCCGCTGCCCGAGGACTCCGGCATCGCCGCAGCACCCGCGCAGCCGAACGTGTTCTTCGTGCGCGGCAAGGCCGCCGAAGGCTTCCGCCTGCGCCTGACCGACGCGAGCGGCGGCACCTACGACGTGATGCACACGCGCGGCGCGACGCCCGATGGCGCGCTGTCGATCGCCGGTGTGGATCGCCTCGCCCAGGAAGACGCACGGCAGCTGCTCTGGACCGGCACCGGTGCATCGGCCGCCGAACTGATGGCGACACCCGCGCAGGACCTGCAGCGTCAGACCGACGGGGATGTTTGGGTGATCGCGGACCTGCGCATCGATGCGCTCCCGAAGACCGGCAAGGTCGCATGGCTGGCCGCGTGCGGCGACAAGTGCGGCGCATCGATCGACATGACTTCGCAGTTCGCCGGCCTGCCGCGCGGCGAGTGGCTGCGCGTCGGCATGCAGCTCAAGTGCCTGCGCAGCAACGGTGCGAACGACATGCGCAACGTGACCGTCCCGTTCGGCCTGCGCGCCGCGCCGGGCTTCAAGCTGACGGTGTCGGGCATCGGCCTGGGGACGGATCCGACGCACAAGCTTGCGTGTCCTGCCGCGCCAGCACCCTGACGACGATGCGACCGAACGAAAGAAGGGGCGTGCCATGCACGCCCCTTCCTGTTTCACCGCCGTTGCGCCAGCGGATGCCGATGATCACCAGCCGATGCTGTAGGTCACCGTAGTCGGCGCACTGGTGTGCAGCGACGGACTGTGATCGCCCACGTCGTCGTACGAGAAGCCGTAGGCGAGATAGTCGTAGGCGATGTCGCTGTCGTGCCAGAACTTCGCATACCAGTTCGCCAGCGATCCCGCCGGATAGAACGCATTGCGGTTGTACCAGTTGGCCGGACTCTCGATCACGTGGCGGTTCAGCGCCGCGGCAACCTGCGCCTGGATCTGCAGCTGCGTGCCGATGTGCTGCGGCGCCGCGTTGCGCGCATCGTTGAGCAGGCCGTTGCCGAGGAACACCATCTGCGTGTCCGGCTTGCCGTTGATGTAGAAGACGCCGTTCTCGTTGCCGCCGGTGAAGCGGAAGGTATCGCCGGTGATGCGGCCGCGGAACGTGCCGAGGTTCGGCAGCGTGAACACCAGGTCTTCGTTGCGGTAGCGCGCCCACACCTGGTCGATGTACGGCTGCAGGTAGCCGGCGTTCGGCTTGCCGCTGCCGAAGTTCGCATGCGCCGGCGCGATCACCCGGTACGGCGTGTACGGCGCCTGGCCGAGCGGCTTGAACGGCGTCGGCACGCGCGCGACGAAGCGCGAGATCACGTCGTCGCGGGTCAGCGTGTCGATGCGCTCGCCGACGGTGCGATCATAGCCGTTGAGGCCCTGCACGCGCAGGCGCAGCGGGAAGCCGAAGTGATCGACGCGCGTGGTGTTGACGTAGATGCCCGGGTTGCCCATCGATTTCGGCAGGATCGCCATTTCGCCGAAGTCGAAGTACACGTCGAGGTTCGGATCGGTCGGGTTCTCGATGTTGGCGCCGGCATAGCCGATGTTGCCGTTGCCGTCGCGCACGACCTTGATGTACATCGGGCTGCCCACCGACAGCAGGATGCGCGCGGAGTTGATCGGCGCGATGGTGACCTGCGGCAGGTCGGACACGCGGTGGAAGTAGTTGCTGTAGCGCTCGCCGTTCTTCACCAGCGCACCATTGTCGGCATCCGACATCGGAACCTGCTGGCCGGCGGCGTTGATCCACACGAACTGCCCGGTCTGCCAGCTCTTGCCGATGATCGCGTAGTACACCTGCGCGTTGGTCCAGCGGCCGCGCGTCAGGTTCTGCACGACGAAGGTGGTGCGCTCGTTCCAGGTCCCGCCGGTGACCGGCACGACCTTGAACGACGACACCGCATCGTTGAAACCCTGCGCGCCGAGGTCGGGCACGTTGCCGCTCACCGTGACCGTGCCGCCACCGTAGTTCACGTCGCGGAACAGCTGCGCCTGGTAGCCGGCCACGACCTTCATCGACGAGGCGCGGTCGTTCCATGCCGTGCCGATCCAGCTCGAATCGACATCGGAACAGAGGCTCGCGCCGCCGTAGTTGATGTTCTCGTAGAAGCAGACGCGGCCGGTCGGCGTGGTGCCGCTGCCGATGGTGTTGGAGAACCAGGGCGTGTCGCGCCCGGGATCGCCATAGGTGAACGAGGAATTGAGGACCTGCCCCGATGCCACTGGGCTGACCGCACGCTCGTACCGCGCGGCGGCGCTGTTGTAGCCCATCCGGAAGTTCTGCTGCCCGCCGCCTGCGAGCGTGTAGTGCACGTCGACCCACTGGATCGTCACGTTCGGCTTGAACCAGATCGTGGCCGTGCTGCCACTGACATCCACGCCGCGCGTGTATTCCTGTGCATGGGCCTGGAACCCGAGAACGGCCAGCAACAGGGTCCACCCTGCCAGCCAGGTGCGTATGGTGCGATGCATCTTCAACTTCTCCCTGCGTCCGGGGACGCCTTGCGTTGAGGGGGGGATGGCGCGCCGTCAATCGGCGCCGTGCGCTCCGCGCACGTCCATCCACCACGACGCGGCACCCGCCCCCTGCATCACGTGGCCGTCGTGGCGGCGCCACTCTACGGCCAATTGACAGCGTTGTCACTCTCGCGTAGAAAGCCAGCCTAACGCGATGATTTTCATTGGGATTACCGATGTTGCAATGCGTCAATAACTTTTCCGGAGTGGCTCCAGGGCTGGCAGGACGGCCTGCCTGTCGGATGCCACGCGCGAATACCGCGATACGCCTGCCGCCGCGTGCAAACGTATGCATCGCGTCGCCTGCTGCGCGCGGATTACGCTTGCTGGCCCAGATTCCCGGATGACACCGTGCCCGCCACCCCCGCGACCCTGCTGACGATCTTCGGCGCCACCGGCGACCTGGCGCAGCGCATGCTGCTGCCGTCGCTGTACGGCCTGCATCGCGACGGCCTGCTGCCCGAGGGCCTGCGCATCCTCGGCACCGCGCGGTCCTCGCTCGACGATGCGGGCTTCCGCGAGCTGGTCGATGCCGCGCTGCGCCGCTTCGTGCCCGCGTCGTTCATTGATGAGACCGCGATCGCTTCTCTGCTCGATCGCGTCCACTACCAGCCCGCCTCGCTCGACGACGACGCTTCGATGGCGGCACTCGCGTCGCGCGTCTCGTCGCTGCGCTCGGGCGACGTGCTCTACCACCTCTCCACCTCGCCGTCGTTCTACGTCCGCGCGTGTGCTGCGCTCGCCGCACACGGCCTCGCCGGTCCGGGCACCCGCGTGATGCTGGAGAAGCCCATCGGCCACGATCTTGCCGAGGCCGTCGCGATCAACGACGGCGTCACCGCGTGCTTCGACGAGGATCGCGTCTATCGCGTCGACCACTACCTGGGCAAGGACGGCGTGCAGAACCTGCTCGCCCTGCGCTTCGGCAACGCCCTGTTCGAGCCGCTGTGGAACGCGCGGCACATCGAGCAGGTGCAGATCACCGTCGCCGAGACCGTCGGCGTCGAGGGACGCGGCGACTACTACGACGGCTCCGGTGCGATCCGCGACATGCTGCAGAACCACCTGCTGCAGCTGCTGTGCCTCACCGCGATGGAGCCGCCCTCGCAGTTCGAGCCCACGGCGGTACGCAACGAGAAGATCAAGGTCCTGCGCTCGCTGCGGCCGATCGGGCGCGGCGATGTCGCCTCGGAGACCGTCGCCGGTCAGTACACCTCCGGTGCGATCTCCGGCCAGTCGGTGCCGGGCTATCTCGAAGAGTTGGGCCGGGGGAGTCGCACCGAGACCTTCGTTGCGTTGCGCGCGCACGTCGACAACTGGCGCTGGTCGGGCGTGCCCTTCTACCTGCGCACCGGCAAGCGCCTGCCGCGCCGCTGCACCGAGATCTACCTGCAGTTCCGCGCCGTGCCGCACTCGATCTTCGCGCGCGGCGGCGCCGCAACCCAGCCCAACGCGCTGGTGATCCGCCTGCAGCCGGAGGAGCGCATCGAGCTGCAGCTGATGCACAAGACCCCGGGCCTGGACCGCAGCGGCTTGCGCCTGTCGCAGGTCTCGCTGGACCTGGACCTGGACGAGGAGTTCGCCAGCGTGCGCCGCAGGCTGGCGTACGAACGGCTGTACCTCGATGCCATCGAGGGCAACGGCACCCTGTTCGTGCGCCGCGACGAGACCGAGGCGGCGTGGCAGTGGGTCGATGCGATCCTCGACGGCTGGCAGCAATCGCAACAGGCGCCGCGTCCGTACGCCGCCGGCACCTGGGGCCCGACCGCAGCGGTCGCCCTGGCCGAGCGCCACGGCCACAGCTGGCGCGAGTGAAGGGAGACACGCATGCATGCACAGGCTCGGCTGTACACGCTTCCGGTCCGCGATGTGCGGGAGAGGCATGATCGCCATGACCGCAACCGGAGGGACCCCGCGATGGCGGTGATCGAACACGCCTACGAGGACAGCGCGGTGCTGGCCGAAGCCGTGGCCTCGCGCCTGCGCCAGGCCTGCACCAGCGCCCTGGCCCATCGCGGCCACGCCTTGCTGTGCCTGGCCGGCGGACGCACGCCGTTCCCGGCGTATCGGCAGCTGGCCGCGAGCGCGGGCATCGACTGGGAGGATGTCGCGATCGTCCCGGGCGACGACCGCTGCGTGCCCTGGGACCATGCGGCGAGCAATGTCGCCTCGCTGCGTTCGGCATTCGCCGAGGCCCAAGGCGTGCGCGTCGGTGCGCTGACCACGCCCGACGGCGATCCCGGCGCCTCGCTGCAGCATGCACGCACGATGCTCAGCCGCCATGCCGACACCTTCGACGCGGTGGTGCTGGGCATGGGCGAGGACGCGCACACCGCCTCGCTGTTCCCCGGCGCGCGCGGTCTGCCGGCGGCGCTGGCCCCGGCCTCGCGCGAGGACGCGTTCCTGATCCATCCCGAGCCGCTGCCGCCGGAGGCGCCGTACCCGCGCATCACCCTGGGCCTGGCGCGGCTGCTGCGCACGCGGTCGATCCATCTGATCGTCACCGGTCAGCGCAAGCGCGAGGTGCTGCGCGAGGCGATGGCCGCCAACGACCCGCTGCGCCATCCCATCGCCGCCGTGCTGCGCGCCGCCCGCGACGTGCATGTGCACTGGAGTCCGTGAGTGAGCCTGCACCCCGTCACCGAGCGCGTCACCGAGCGCATCGCCGAGCGTAGCGCGAAGACGCGCGCCGCCTATCTCGCCCGCATCGACGCCGCACGCCCGTCCGGCCCTGCGCGCAAGGACCTCGGCTGCGGCAACCTCGCCCACGGCTTCGCCGCGTCGGGCGCGGACAAGCCTTCCCTCAAGGCCGGACACGCCGGGCACATCGGCATCGTCACCGCCTACAACGACATGCTCTCGGCCCACCAGCCGATGGAGCACTACCCCACCCTCATCCGCATGGCCGCGCGCAATGCCGGCGGGTCGGCCCAGGTCGCCGGCGGCGTGCCGGCGATGTGCGACGGCGTGACCCAGGGCCGCGCGGGCATGGAGCTGTCGCTGTTCTCGCGCGATGTCGTGGCCCAGTCCACGGCCATCGCGCTGTCGCACGAGATGTTCGACGCCGCGCTGCTGCTCGGGGTCTGCGACAAGATCGTGCCGGGGCTGCTGATCGGCGCGCTGGCCTTCGGGCATGTGCCGGCGATCTTCGTCCCGGCGGGGCCGATGCCCTCGGGCCTGCCGAACAAGGAGAAGGCGGCGGTGCGCCAGCGCTTCGCCGAGGGCAAGGCGACGCGCGAGGAACTGCTCGAAGCGGAGTCGGCCTCGTACCACGGCGCGGGCACCTGCACCTTCTACGGCACCGCCAACTCCAACCAGATGCTGGTGGAAGTGATGGGCCTGCACATGCCGGGCACGGCGTTCGTGAACCCAAACACGCCGCTGCGCGATGCGCTGACGGTGGCGGCGGCGGAGCAGGCGCTGCGCATCACCCACCTGACGAACGACTACCGGCCGATCGGCCGGGTCGTGGACGAGAAGGCGATCGTGAACGCGATGGTCGGACTCGCCGCGACAGGTGGTTCGACCAACCACGCGATCCATCTGGTCGCGATCGCAAGGGCCGCCGGCCTTATCATCGACTGGGACGACCTGGACGAACTCTCAAGGCACACGCCGCTGCTGGCACGGGTGTACCCGAACGGCAGCGCGGACGTGAATCACTTCCACGCGGCCGGCGGTCTGGGCTTCGTGATCCGCGAGCTGGTCGAGGCGGGGCTGATGCACAAGGACCTGCTGTGCGTGCATGGCGGCGACCTGCTGCGGCAGGCCACGGTGCCGGCGCTGGAAAGCGGGACGAAACTGGTGTGGCACGATCCGCCGACGCAGTCGGGCGACACCACGATCCTGCGCGGGGTGAAGGAACCCTTCGATGCCGAGGGCGGCCTGCGGCGACTGCAGGGCAACCTCGGCCGCGCGGTGGTGAAGGTCTCGGCTGTCGCGCCGGAGCATCGCCGCATCGAAGCGCGGGCGAAGGTGTTCGAGACCCAGGACGCGCTGCTGGCGGCGTTCAAGGCCGGTGAACTGACAGGCGACTTCGTCGCGGTGGTCCGAGGCCAGGGTCCGCGCGCCAACGGCATGCCCGAGTTGCACAAGCTGACCCCGACGCTGTCGGTGCTGCAGGATCGCGGGCAGCGGGTCGCGCTGCTGACCGACGGCCGCATGTCCGGCGCCTCGGGCAAGGTGCTGGCGGCGATCCACGTGAGCCCGGAAGCCGCCTGCGGCGGCGCGATCGCGATGCTGCGCGAGGGCGACGTGATCGCGATCGACGCCGAGGCCGGCACGATGCAGGCACTGGTCGACGAAGCCGAGTGGTCGGCACGTGAACCCGTGCAACCGAACCTCGCCGCCAGCGCCCACGGCACCGGCCGCGAACTGTTCGCCACCATGCGCCGCACCACGACCTCCGCCGAACGCGGCGCGTGTGGCTTGTTCGGCGATGACGACGATGGCGCGGAGGCGTCGACATGATCTTGCATGAACCGCTGGCGCTGCCGGCCCTGATCGCCGACATCGGCGGCACCAACGCGCGTTTTGCCTTGACCGACCTCGCGTCCGCCGCGCCGCGCGTGCTGCAGCCGCAGAGCCTCGATGCCTCACGCTTCGCCAGCCTGCAGCATGCAGCCGAGCATTACCTCGACATGGTGGGCGTACGCCCGAAGCACGCGGCGATCGCGGTGGCCTGCCCGGTCGACGGCGAGGAGATCCGCCTGACCAACCGCGCCTGGTCGTTCACCCGGCGCGAGCTGCAGGCATCACTGGCGCTCGATCACCTGCATGTACTCAACGATTTCGGCGCGGTCGCCTGGTCCGTACCCGCGCTCGGCGAGGAAGACCGCATCGTGCTGCACGGCGATGACGATGCGCTGCGCGAAGGCCCGATCACCGTGCTCGGTCCCGGCACCGGACTCGGCGTCGCGCTGCTGGTCGGCCACGACGCGGACTGGCAAGTGGTCGAGACCGAAGGCGGCCACGTCAGCTTCGCGCCGCTGGGCGACGAGGAGCATGCGATCGCGCGCTGGTTCTCTGCGCGTTTTGGCCGTGTGTCGAACGAACGCCTGCTCTGCGGCGCCGGCCTCTCGCACATCGACGCGGTGCTGCGCGATGCGGTCGATCACACCAATGGCCAGCACCACGCCCTGCGCGAACCGGCCGACATCGTCAGCGCCGCGCTCGAAGGCCATGACCTGGCCGCACGTCGCACCCTCGCCCGCTTCTGCGCCGTGCTCGGCAGCGTCGCCGGCGATGCCGCGCTGATCCACGGATCGCGAACGGTGATGATCGCCGGCGGCATCGTCCCGCGTTTCGTGCCCTTCCTGCGCAGCAGCGCGTTCCGCGAACGCTTCCTCGCCAAGGGCCGCTTCGCCGCGTATCTCGAATCGGTGAACATCCGCGTCATCACCCACACCTGCCCGGGCCTGCTCGGCGCGGCGATGGCGCTGCGCGCCGATCTCGCGAAGGAGCATGCACGATGACGCCCGAGCAGCTGCAGCGCATCGACGCCATCCTGCGCGCTGCGCCAGTGGTGCCGGTGCTCGCGATCGACGACCTCGACGACGCCGTGCCGCTCGCACATGCGCTCGTCGACGCAGGATTGACCGTGCTCGAAGTCACCCTGCGCACGCCGGTCGCGACCGACGCCATCCAGCGCATGCGCGACGTGCCCGGCGCCATCGTCGGTGCCGGCACCGTGCTGACCGCGCACGACTACGAACGCGCCGTGAAGGCAGGCGCGACCTTCGTCATCTCGCCAGGCGCGACCGAAAGACTGTATGAGGCAGCCAACCTTTTCGATGTGCCCCTGCTGCCCGGCATCGCCACCGCCAGCGAACTGATGCGTGGCCTCGAACACGGCTGGACCCGCTTCAAGTTCTTCCCCGCCGAAGCCAGCGGCGGCATTGCGGCGCTGAAGGGTTTCGCCGGCCCGTTCCCGCAGGTGAAGTTCTGCCCCACCGGCGGCATCGATGCCGCGAAGGCGCCGGCCTATCGTGCGCTGCCGAACGTGCTCACCGTCGGCGGCTCGTGGATGGTGCCGGCGGATGCGCTGAAGGTGAAGGACTGGGCGCGGATCGGCGCGCTCGCTGCGGAAGCCGCGCGCTGACGCCTCAGCCCTTCATCCACAGCGCCACCGCGAGGCCGATGAAGACCACCATGCCGACCCAGTGGTTGCCGAGGAAAGCACGGAAACAAGCGGCACGTTCGCGGTGGCGGGCGATGACGAACTGGTGCGCGACCAGCACCAGCGCAACGCCGAGTCCCGCCCAGTAGGCGATGCCGAGATCGGCCTGGTGGCCGACGAAGCCCATGCCGAGGAAGAACAGGGCGTAGAGCACGCCGAGCGCGACGAAGTCCATGTCGCCGAACAGGATCGCCGTGGATTTCGAGCCCGCGCGCAAGTCGTCCTCGCGGTCGACCATCGCGTACCAGGTGTCGTAGCCGGTGGTCCAGCAGATGTTGGCGACGTACAGCATCCACGCGATCGGCGGGACCTCGCCGCGAATCGCCGCGAACGCCATCGGGATGCCCCAGCCGAAGGCCAGACCAAGATAGACCTGCGGCAGGTACGTGTAGCGCTTGAGGTAGGGATAGCTGGCGGCGAGCAGCACGCCGACCACGCTCATCAGCACGGTCAGCCGGTTCATCGTCAGCACCAGTGCGAACGCGACGAGCATCAGCACCGCGAACACCGCCAGCGCCTCGCGGCCGCGCACCGCGCCGGTGGCGAGCGGTCGGCCCTTGGTGCGTTCGACCTGCGGGTCGAGCCAGCGGTCGGCGTAGTCGTTGATCACGCAACCGGCCGAGCGCGTCAACCACACGCCGAGCGAGAACACCAGCAGCGTCCACCATGGCGGCACGCCATCGGCCGCGAGCCACAAGCCCCACCACGTCGGCCACAGCAGCAGCAGCCAGCCGATCGGCCGGTCGCCGCGCACCAGCGCCCAGTAGAGGCGGGCACGCGCGCGCCAGTCGGGACTTTCCACGGGAATTTCGGGGGTTTCGCTCATCGGAAGGGCACTGCGGACGGGGGAGGCTCGCGTCGATCGCCCGAATCGGGGACAATGGGCGTCACGCGCCTGTAGCTCAGCCGGATAGAGTAGCGGCTTCCGAAGCCGTTGGTCGGGGGTTCGAATCCCTCCAGGCGCGCCATCTTCCTTCGGACAATCCTCCAGTCGGGATTTCCGGCCATCGCGTCCCGCGATGGCGCCACACACCCGGCAAACCTGCGTCACTCCCGGCCGGTCATGCTCTCGAACACGCCGTCGCGCCTCACCCAAGCGTGGTGCAGGGCGCCGGCGATGTGTGCAAGCACCAGCGCGAAGAAGGCGTAACCGAGAATGCCGTGCGCGCTGCGCAATACGGTGTAGAGCGCGGGATCCTGCGGCGCGAGCGGCGGCAACGTGAAGCCGAAGGGCAGCGCGACGAGATAGCCGCCGGCCGAGGACATCGCCCAGCCCAGCAGCGGCATCGCGCACATCAGCGCATACAGCGCCACGTGCGAAGCGCCGGCGATGCGGGCCTGCAGCGTGGGCAGCGAGGCAGGCAGCGGCGGCGGTGGATTGCGACGACGATGCCGCAGGCGGATCAGCGCCAGCAGCAGGATCAGCAGACCCAGTGGACGGTGGAGGTCGATGAGCCAGGGCCGCAGTTCGAGCGATGCGACCATGGCCACGCCGATGAACAGCATCGCCAGGATCATCGCCGCCATCGACCAGTGCAACCAGCGGGCGGTGCGGGTGAAGTGCGTACGCGGTTCGCTCACTGGGCGTCTCCCGTTGCCTGGCCGGCGCCGCCGGCGACTTCGCGCTGGCGGCGGTTGAACGACACCGAGTACGCCGCGGCGCGCGCGGCCAGCACCGGGTCGCGCGAAGGCGCGATGCCGACAGGCAGCACAGTGGGATCGAAGTTGATGTCGCGGCAGTCGCCGGTGGCCTGGTCGTAGGCGCGCTCCATCACGAAGGTGCCGGCCGCCACGCGCTGACGCGTTCCGGGCCAAGGCTGCGAGGGGTTCTCGATCGGGTCGCCGGGTTCGGCCAGGGTCAGCTCCAGTGTCCAGCGCAGCGGGCCCTTGGCCAGTCGCGCTGCGAGTTCGTCGGTGAGGTAGCTGGCCTCGGCGGCCTGGCGCCGCTCGGGCGGAAGGGGTTCGAACGGCGCCTGCGGCACGAACGACCAGCGCACGTAACGGCGCTCGCCCGACGCGCTGGTGAATTCGAAGGCATGCACGCCGTTGTAAGCCGTATTGGCGAAGCTGCTCGACCACGGCGCCGAGCTGGCCCAGGCCATGAAGTTCGCGGCTTCCGGATGACGGGCGAGGAAGGCCTGCATCTTCGCCGGATCGGGCTTGCCGGTAGCCGGATCCGGCCGTGAAGCCAGGATCTGCTCGGCGAAGGCCTGCGGCGTGGACACCGCGAAGAACGGGAAGCTGTTCATCGCCAGCCGCCACTGCTGGCCGTCGTCGGTATCGAACTGCAGCGCGAGGCTGCGCACACGCGCCTGCGCCTCGGCGCCGAGCGGGTCGGCGCCGCCGATCGACAGGCGGCCGATAGCCGGCGTACGTGGCTGCGAGAACACCCGCGCCTGCGACAGCGACGCCGCCTCGGCCGAGGGCTCGAAGTAACCCGCCACGCACACACCGCGCGCATGCGCGCGCCGGAAGCCTGTGAAGGGCTTGCCGTTTTCGATGGTGTCGACGAGGCGCGGCGCGGTGAGCCGCGCCGGGGTCAGCCAACCCGCCGTCCAGGCGAAGGCAGCGGCCAGGCCGCCCACCACGACAGCGATACCGGCGAAGGGAAGCACGGGCCGCCAACGCAGCGGAAAACGGAAACGGGGCGAGGTCACGGCGTTCTACCTCCGATGATGGCCGTCTGCAGCAGGGCTTCGATGGCAAGGTGCCCGAGGCGTCGGGCATGTTCGAGCGGCGTCACGCCCTCGTTGTCCGCCAGCGCTGGATCGGCACCGGCGTCCAGCAGCAAGCGCACGATGGCCTGGTGACGCTCGCCGCCATCGCCGAGGATCACCGCTTCGAGCAGCGCCGTCCAGCCGAGGCGGTTCACGTGATCGACATCGACGCCGGCCTCGATGAGCCGGCGCACCGTCTCGACGTGGCCGCGCTCCGCCGCCGGGATCAGCGCGGTCCCGCCGTAGCGGTTGGTGCTGCGCAGGTCCGCACCGTGGGCGAGCAGCAGTTCGAGGATCTCCAGATGCCCGCGCGCGCCTGCGTAGAGATAGGGACTGTCCCCGATCGCATCCTTCGCGTTCACGTCCGCGCCCGCCGCGACCAGCAGCCGCGCCGATGCGATGCGGTTGGCGTGGGTGGCCGCGAGCAGGGCCGTCCTGCCTCGCGGATCGCGATGGCCGATGTCGGCACCGTCCCGCAGCAGGCGCTCGACCGTGTGCGCATGGCCGGACTCCGCCGCCTCGACCAGGAGCGCATGCTTCGAAACGCTGTCGGCCTGCGATCGTCGTGGAATGGAAGCGTCGATCGTCTGTTCCATGCTGCCTTCTCCAGAATGGATGGATGGGCCGCCGGGAAACCGGCGGACGACCCGCGCAGACTAGGGAGCGCGATTGCCAGTGTAAAATTAAATCATTGAATCATTCCCAGTGGCTTCGCGAATGACCCTGCACGACCCGACCCTGCTGCGTGCCTTCGTCGCTGTCGTCGAGCACGGTGGCTTCACCCGCGCCGCGCGCGCCCTGCACCTGACGCAATCCACGGTCAGCCAGCAGGTGCGACGCCTCGAACAGGCGGCCGGGCACCTGCTGCTCGATCGCAGCGGTCCGCACCCGTTGACGACGGAAGCGGGCGAACGCCTGCTGGGCTATGCGCGCCGGCTGCTGGCGCTGGGAGAGGAAGCGCGTGCAGCGATGGGCAGGGTCGCGCAGCAGGAGGTGATCCGCCTCGGCGTGCCCGAAGACCTCGGCGGCCGGGCGCTGACGCCCGTGCTGTCGACCTTCGCGCGACGGATGGGCGCTGCAGTGAAGCTCGAAGTCACCAGCGGCATGAGCCATGACCTCGTGGCCGGCTATGCACGCGGCGACTTCGAACTCGTCCTCGCCAAGCAGCGACGGCCCGACGGCGTGCATGCATGGCCGGAGACGCTCGCCTGGGTGGACAGCAGGCGACATCCCTGCCTAGGTCGCGAGCCCTTGCCGGTCGCGGTGTTCCCGGAGGGCGGCCTGTATCGCGAAGAGATCTTCGCCTGGCTCGATGCGCACCAGAAGAACTGGCACGTGGCCTACAGCAGCCCGAATCTCGCCAACCTGCAGGCGGCTGTCGCCGACGGCCTCGGCCTGAGCCTGCTGCCGCGACGGGCCGTATCGGAGGCTTCGCACCGGGTGCTCGGTCGTCGCGACGGTTTCCCCGAAACGCCGTGCCTGTTCCTGACCATGCACTACCCTGCCGGCGCATCGGCCGCGGCGCTCGAACTCGCGACCTGCCTGGCGCGACGATGCGGAGAGCTGGCCGCGCGCGCGAAGTGATCGCAGCGGCCATGCAGCGGTGATCGCAGCGGTTCGACAAACGATCGTCATCCGCATCGCGAGCGCATCTTCGATCGCCGGATGCGCATCGCCATGCAGCGAAACGCATCGGCACAGGCATCCATCATTGATCGATCATCGCTCGATGCGCATATCGATTGACACAGAATATTGCGCTGCATGCATCTCACCTGATCAGGGGATGACACCCGTCATCGCGCGGGCGTAGGCTGCAGACGCGGGTTGCAGGAAAGGAAGCATGGACAACGCTTCATTCGTCATCGCGATGTCCCGGCATGACGCGACCCGCTCAACGGACTGACCTGATGGACCGATCGGAAGGACCGATCGAGAGGACTGCTCAGTCCGCATCGTCACTCACACCATGGACAAGGAACGTACGATGAAACTTCGGATGCATCATCTCGCCTTCGCCGTCGGCGCTTCGCTGCTATGCGCCGCCGCGCCCGCCTTCGCAGGCCAGTTCCGCACCACCGCGAAGCCGATCAAGGGCCAGTACATCGTGGTACTCAAGCCGCAGGCTGCGAGCCTCGTCGGCGAATCCAGCCGCATCAGCCGCGTGCCGGTGGCTGCGAGGTCGATCGCCCTGCAGCATCGCGCCAGCCTGATCCGCACCTACGACCGCGTGCTGCGCGGCTTCGTGGTCCGGGCCGACGACAAGGCGCTCGCCAGGCTGCTCGCGGATCCACGCGTGGATTACGTGGAACAGGACGGCATCGCCATGCCAGGCACCATCCAGACCGGTGCGACCTGGGGCCTGGATCGCGTCGATCGCCGCCTGCTGCCGCTCGACACCTGGTACACCTACGACACCACCGGTGCCGGCGTGCACGCCTACGTGATCGACACCGGTCTGAACGTCACCCACAACGAGTTCACCGGTCGCGTCGGCCTCGGCGCCGATTTCATCGGTGGCGGCGTGAACGACTGCAACGGCCACGGCACGCATGTCGCCGGCACCATCGGCGGCACGACCTACGGCATCGCCAAGGCCGTCACGATCCATCCGGTCCGCGTCTTCGGCTGCAGCGGCGGTTCGCCGTGGTCGACGATCATCGCTGGCATGAACTGGGTCGCCGCGAACCACGTCGCTCCCGCTGTGGTGAACATGAGCCTGGGTGGCGGCGGCAATGCCTCCGCCGATGCTGCAGCCCTGAACCTGCAGACCACCCATGGCCTCACCGTCGTGGTCGCGGCAGGCAACAGCAACGCCGATGCCTGCGGCTTCTCTCCGGCGCGCGCGCCGGCGCTGATCACGGTCGGGGCCACGGACGCCACGGACGCACGCTCGATCTGGACATCCGGACAAGCCTCGAACTGGGGCAGCTGCCTCGACTGGTTCGCACCCGGCACCAACATCACTTCCGCATGGATCGGCAGCAACACGGCCATCAACACGATCAACGGCACGTCGATGGCCGCGCCGCACGTGGCAGGCGTGGCCGCGCGCTACCTGCAGACGTATCCGACCGCGACGCCCGCAGCGGTGCGTGCCGCGATCCACTGGGCCAACAACATCTTCGGCGTGACGCCGTCCTGGCCCGGCGTCGCCAACCGCGGCACCGGCTCGCCGAACGAGCTGCTGCATTACGGGTCGCTCAACGACGGCTACAACGACGGCGATCCCCACATCAGGACCGTCAACGGCCTTTACTACGACTTCCAGACCGGCGGCGAATTCGTCGCGCTGCGCGGCCAGGGCATGGAGTTCCAGACCCGGCAGCGTCCGGTGGACAGCCTGCCCTGGGTCAGCGTCAACACCGCCGTCGCCGCGCGCGTCGGCAAGCATCGCGTGACCTGGCAGCCCGGGACCGGCTTCACGCCCGATCCGTCGGGCCTGCAGCTGCGCATCGACGGCGCGGTCACCTCGCTGCCTGCAGGGGGCATCGCGCTGGACGGCGGCAAGGTCTCGCCGCAGGGCAGCACCGGCATCGTCATCGATTTCCCGGACGGCACGAAGATGACCGCCAACGCGCATTTCTGGTCTTACGGGAACGTCTGGTACCTCAACGTCCGCGCCTACAACACGCAGGCGACCGACGGCATCATGGGCGTGCTCAAGCCCGGCGAATGGTCGAGCGCTGGCTTCTCCGACAAGTGGCGCGTCAGCAAGCGCATCGGCACGCGCAGCCTGACCACCGCGCGGACGACCACGCGGGCGATCGCACAGGAAGAGGGGGTCAATGAAAGCCTGTTCGACTACGACCAGGACCTGGGACCGGAGAAGTTCGTCAGCGAGCCCTATCCGACCGACAGGATCCCGCCGATGGATCCGCGGAACGTGGAGCTGGCGAAGCAGGTCTGCGCACGGGTCAAGGACGAGAAGCTGCAGCGGGACTGCCTGTTCGACGTCGGCACCACCGGCGACCCGGTGTTCGCCGAGGGCGCGGCCGGCGAGGCGACCCTGAAGCGCGCGATCAAGTCGCGCTGACGATCCGGTGCCGTCGGGGCCTGCCCGGCGGCACCTCTCGGCCGGAGGCGGCCGGCGGCTTCGCGCCTCCGGCCGTCTTCTGCCCTTGAAACCCCGCCATCGGCGCCCAATCTCCGCGGTCTGTCCGTTCCACCGACTTTCCAGGAGCTTCCGGATGAGCACCGACGCCACCACCGAGACGGCCCCGCAGGCCGAGACC
Source organism: Lysobacter brunescens (assembly GCF_042677005.1). Taxonomy (NCBI): domain Bacteria; kingdom Pseudomonadati; phylum Pseudomonadota; class Gammaproteobacteria; order Lysobacterales; family Lysobacteraceae; genus Lysobacter; species Lysobacter brunescens. The sequence goes on from NZ_JBHTIF010000001.1 coordinate 821,719, forward strand.
CACGCCTTCCAGGCGGATGTCCAGCAGGTCCTCAAGCTGGTCATCCATTCGCTGTATTCGAACAAGGACATCTTCCTGCGCGAGCTGGTGTCCAACGCCTCCGACGCCTGCGAGAAGCTGCGCTTCGAGGCCCTGGCCCAGCCCGACCTGCTGGCCGACGGCGGCGAGCTCGCGATCGACATCGTCGCCGACCGCGACAGCAGGACCCTGAGCCTGCGCGACAACGGCATCGGCATGTCGCGCGATGAGCTGATACGCAACCTCGGCACGGTCGCGCATTCGGGCACCCGGCGCTTCCTCGAATCCATCGCCGCCGGCGAAAAGGTCGACGCGCAGCTGATCGGCCAGTTCGGCGTCGGCTTCTACTCGGCGTTCATCGTCGCCGACGAGATCGCGGTGACCAGCCGCCGTGCCGGCAGCGACGAGGCCTGGACCTGGCGCTCGAAGGGCGACGGCCAGTTCAGCATCGAGCCGGCGCCCGCGGACACGCCGCGCGGCACCACGCTGTACCTGCACGTGCGCGAGGACGCCGAGGATTACCTGCAGGACTGGAAGCTGCGCTCGCTGGTGCGCACCTATTCCGACCACGTCGGCTTCCCGATCCGCATGCTCAAGCCGGTCGCGAAGACCGAAGACGACACCGAAACCCCGGCGCCCGAACTCGAGACCGTCAACCAGGCCTCCGCGCTGTGGACGCGCGCGAAGACCGAGCTGTCGGACGACGACTACAAGGCCTTCTACAAGCACCTGTCGCACGACTTCGCCGATCCGCTGGCGTGGACGCACAACCGCGTCGAGGGCAACCAGAACTTCACCTCGCTGCTGTATGTGCCGGGGCATGCGCCCTTCGATTTCCAGGCCGGCCGCGACGAGCGCAAGGGCCTGAAGCTGTACATCAAGCGCATCTTCATCATGGACGCGGCCGAGCAGATGCTGCCGGCCTACCTGCGCTTCGCGCGCGGCGTGGTGGACTCCGACGACCTGCCGCTCAACGTGAGCCGCGAACTGCTGCAGGAAAGCCGCCAGGTCGAGCGCATCAAGGGCGCGCTGACCAAGCGCGTGCTCGACCTGCTGGAGAAGATCGCGCGCGACGAACCCGAGAACTACGTGAAGTTCTGGGAAGCCTTCGGCGCGGTGCTCAAAGAAGGCGTGGTCGAAGACACCGCCAATCGCGAGCGCGTGCTCAAGCTGCTGCGCTTCGCCACCACGCGCAGCGACAGCGCCGACCAGCGCATCTCGCTGGACGACTACATCGGCCGCATGGCCGGCCTGCAGGAAGACATCTACTACCTCACCGCCGACGGCTGGAACGCGGCGCGCCACCACCCGAAGCTGGAAGCGCTGAAGGCACGCGGCATCGAGGTGCTGCTGCTGCACGAGCGCATCGACGACTGGGTGTCGGGCTATTTCCACGAGTACGCCGGCAAGCGCCTGCGCAACGTGGCCAAGGGCGAGATCGACCTCGACAAGCTCGGCAGCGAGGAAGACAAGGCGAAGCAGGAAGAGGCCGCGCAGGCCGCCGCACCGCTGGTCGACAAGCTCAAGGCCGCGCTGGGCGAACGCGTGAAGGACGTGCGCGTGTCGAATCGACTCGTGGACTCCGCCGCCTGCCTGGTGGTCGACGAGTACGACATGTCCCTGCACATGCAGCGCCTGTTCGCCGCCGCCGGCCAGGCCGTGCCGCCGTCGCAGCCGATCCTGGAGATCAATCCGGGGCACGCGCTGGTGAAGCGCGTCGAAGCGGTGGACGGCAACGATGCCCTGGTCGCCGACTACGCCGCGCTGATCTTCGAGCAGGCGATGCTCGCCGAAGGCGGCACGCTGGACGATCCGGCCGCGTTCATCGCGCGCATGAACCGGCTGCTGGTGGGCTGAGGCGGCGATACGAGCCAGAACCCGCGCCGGCAACCGGCGCGGGTTTCGTCACGGACGATCTGAAGGGATGATCAGAACGGACGATCAGAACTCCTGCGCCGTCGGGCGCAGCACGATCTCGTTGATGTCGACGTTGTCCGGCTGCGCGATCGCATAGGCGATGGCGCGGGCGACGGCGTCCGCCGGGATCTGGAACGCCGCATAGAACGACTGCACGGCTGCGGCGGTCTCGGCATCGGTGCTGTGCGTCTTCAGCTCGGAATCGACCGCGCCGGGCGAGATGATCGTCGTGCGGATGTTCGGGCCCGATTCGCTGCGCAGGCCTTCGCTGATCGCGCGCACCGCGAACTTGGTGGCGCTGTAGACCGTGCCGATCGGGCTGAACACCTTCAGGCCCGCGACCGAGGCGACGTTGACGAAGTGCCCGCTCCCCTGCGCCTGGAAACGCGGCAGCGCGGTGGCGATGCCGTACAGCACGCCCTTGATGTTCACGTCGATGGTCCGGTCCCATTCGTCGACGCGGCGCTTGGCCAGCGGCGAGAGCGGCATGGTGCCGGCGTTGTTGACCAGCACGTCGATGCGGCCGAAGCGTGCTTCGCCGGCGGCGACCAGGGCTTCGACCTGTTCGGGACGGGTCACGTCGGTGGCCACGGCGATCGCTTCGCCGCCACCGGCGGTGATCTCGGCGACGATGCGGTCCAGATGGGCCTGGCGGCGGGCGCCGAGCACCAGGCGGGCGCCGAGGGTGGCGAGATGGCGGGCGGTGGACTCGCCCAGGCCGCTGCTGGCGCCGGTGATGACCACGACCTTGCCGCGGATGGAATCGTAGGGATGCATGGGAAGGGACGACATGGGGGACTCCGGTGGGGCGCCGGCCCGATGCCGGCGAGTGGTGCACAGCGTGGTAGCCGTTTCTCAACCCGGGTAGGCTGTGGATCGCGAATCAAAAACAACCCGGGGTTGTGAATTGTCATGGATCGCCTGCGCAGCCTGCAGACCTTCGTCCGCGCCGCCGACCTCGGCAGCTTCCACCGTGCCGCTGCGGCAGAGGGCGTGTCGCCGCAGGCGGTGAGCAAGGCCATCCGCCGGCTGGAAGACGAACTGGGCGTCCGGCTGTTCCATCGCAGTACCCGGCGCAGCCAGCTGACCGACGAGGGCGAGCGCCTGCTGGCGCGAGTGCGCAGCGGCCTGGACCTGATCGACCGCGCCTGGGACGACGTGCGCGAAGCGACCCTCGACGCCGGCGGGCAGATCCGCATCGCCACGGCGCAGGGTTTCGCCAGGCGCGTGCTGGTGCCCTTCCTGCTGGAATTCCGCGAGCGCCATCCGCGCATCGAATTCGAACTGGTGGTCGAGGATCGCTACACCGACCTGGTCGCTTCGGGCATCGACCTGGGCTTCCGCTGCGGCCATCCGCCCGAGGGCCAGGTGGTGGTGCGCGACCTGTTCCGCATGCAGCTGGTCACCTGTGCATCGCCCGCGTACCTGCGCGCGCACGGCGTGCCGACACGGCGCGCGGACCTGGCCGCGCACGTGTGCACGGGCAGCCGCCAGCCGAACACCGGGCGCGTCGACGCCTGGGAATTCCGCAACGGCGACGAGATCGAGTTCGAGGAAATCCCCTCGCCGTTCCTGTGCAACGACGGCGACACCGAGCTGGAAGCGGTGCTCGGCGGCCTGGGCATCGGCATGATCGACAGCATGATCGCCGGCCACCACCTGCGCGCCGGCCGGCTGGTGCCGGTGCTGTGCGACACCATCAGCGAGCGCTACGGCGCCTATCTCTATTACCCGCAGCGCGCCACCCTGGCGCGACGCGTGCGCCTGTTCGTGGACGCCGCCGTCGAATGGATCCGCGGCCGGCCCGACTGGCGACTGGCACCGGGCGAAGCGGACGCGCTGCTGGCCGCGTTCGTCGCGTCGCGCGACTGATCCGACGCGACACGGCACCGCCGCGCATGCGGAGCGGACCATGGCTTCCGGCATGCGCCACGCGCACCGCGACGGCGTTCAATGACCTTGCCGCGCGCCGGGCAATCCACCGAGCCGCCGCATCGAAGGGGACAACGGGCTCGCGTTCGCGCGGGCGCGCGATGCGGCGGGATGCGCGGGCATCCATGCGTGGCCGCCGGCCGCGTCGCCGCATCGTGGCGACCGGAGCGTGCACGGCCACGATCCGCATCCCCTTCGGAGATCTTGCGTGCATTGCCTCCAGACCCGGGCCCTCGTCCACCGCTACGGCAACGACCTCGTCCTCGACGGGATCGACCTGCAGGTGCCGACCGGCAGCATCTACGGTTTCCTCGGCCCGAACGGCGCCGGCAAGACCACCACCCTGCGCCTGCTGCTCGGGCTGCTGCGCAGGCAGCAGGGCGAGATCGCGATCTTCGGCCATCGCCTCGACGAAGACCGCATCGGCCTGCTGCGCCGCATCGGTTCGATGATCGAAAGTCCCTCGTTCTACGAGCATCTTTCGGCGCGCGAGAACCTCGCCCTGCTGCAGAAGGTGTATCGCTGTCCGCGCGGGCGGATCGACGAGGTGCTGGCGCTCGTCGGCCTGGCGCAGACCGGGCGCAAGCGCGCCGGCCAGTTCTCGCTGGGCATGAAGCAGCGCCTGGGCCTGGCGGTCGCGCTGCTGCACGCGCCGGACCTGCTGATCCTCGACGAGCCGAGCAACGGCCTGGACCCGAACGGGATCGTCGAGATGCGCGCACTCCTGCAGCGCCTCAACCGCGAACTGGGCATCACGATCCTGGTGTCCAGCCACCTGCTGCCCGAGGTGGAGAAGCTGGCCACGCACGTCGGCATCCTGCATCGCGGCCGATTGATGTTCCAGGGCACGATCGACGCGCTGCAGGCGCGTCAGCACCAGCGCCGCGCGCTGCGCCTGCGCACCGGCGACGACGATGCGGCGCAATCCCTGCTCGCACGTCACGGACATCCGGCGCATCGCGACGTCGACGGGCTGTCGCTGCCGGCGCTGGACGATGCCGATGCCGCCGCGCTCAACCGCACGCTGGTGGCTGCCGGCATCGACGTGTTCGAACTCGCACCCGAACGCGGCGACCTGGAACGCATCTTCATGGACATCGTCGAAGACCGCAGCACTGCATCCGTGACGCTGGGAGAAGCCGCATGAGCGCCGTTGCGTATCGCGCCACCTTCCTCGATGCGCTGCAGTGCGAATGGCTGAAGCAGCGGCGCAGCCTGTCGGCCTGGCTGGTGCTGGTCGGCGGCGTGTTCGTGCCGGCGATGCTGCTCGCCGCACGCCTGTGGAACCACGAGGACCTGCCCGCATTGCACGCCTCGGCCAACTACTGGCCAGCGCTGTGGAAGAAGGCCTGGGAATTCACCGCGATGTTCCTGCTGCCGATGGGCACGATCCTCGCCACCAGCCTGATCGCGCAGATCGAGCATCGCAACAACGCCTGGAAGCAGGTGCACGCACTGCCGCTGTCGCTATCAACGATGTACGTCGCCAAGCTCGCGATTGTGCTCGGCATGCTGCTGCAGTACATGGCGCTGTTCCTCGTCGCGCTCTGCGGCGTCGCCGTGCTGCCGGCGCTGCTGCCCGGCGTGGACCTGCCGGTCGCATCGGTGCCGGTCGCGGCGTTCGCGCGCGACACCGGGCTGTTCCTGCTCGGCTGCCTGCCGATCGTCGCGCTGCAGTACCTGCTCAGCCTGCGCTACCGCAACTTCATGGTGCCGATCGGCATCGGCTTCGTGCTGTGGCTGGCCTCGCTGATGACACTGCCCTGGAAGTGGGGCTGGCTGCTGCCCTATCGCTACACCGCCGCGCACTACCTCGCGTCGATGTCCGGCGCGAAGCTGCCGCCCGCGATAGTCGAGATGCCGTGGATGGCGCTCGGCTGGTTCACGGTGCTGGTCGTCGCCGGGTACGTGCTGTTCGCGACCGCGAGGCAGAAGGGATGACTGCGACATGAAGACCTTCGCGCACGGCGGTTTCTACGGCGCGTTCGAGCGCCGCCGGCGCATCGACGACGACACCGGCGTCGCTGCCGAGGCGGACGCACGCGCGATCGAGCTGGCCGAGCTGCAGCCGACCGTGCCCGAGCACGAAGTCGAAACGCACACCCATGCCGACGCGCACTTCGTGCTGTTGCTGTCAGGGAAGTACATCAGCAGCGCGCGCGGCATGCCCGCGGTGTGCCTGCATCCGGTGCTGGTCTACAACCCGCCCGGCACCACGCACCGCGACTGCTTCCGCGGCCTCGAAGGTCGGTTCTTCACGCTCTCGATCCCTGCGGAAGCACTCGCCGGTCGCACGCTGCCGCCCGCGGCGGTGCGTGCGGGCGCGATCGCCGAGCAGCGCATCCGCGAGGTGCGCGACGAACTGGCGCGCTGGGACGACGTCTCGACGCTGGCCGTGGAGACCGGGATCGAGGCGGTGCTCGACGGCCTGCAGCGGCGCATCGTCGACGACGGTGAAGGGCCCGCGTGGCTGTCGCGTGCTCGCGAACGCCTGCGCGACGACTGCGCGCATCCGCCGCGCATCGAGGAGTTGGCGAAGCTCTCGGGCGTGCACCCGGTCGCGTTCGCGCGTGCCTTCCGTCGCCGTTACGGCTGTTCGCCGGGTGAATACCTGCGCGAATGCCGGCTGGATCATGCCGTCGACCTGTTGCGCCGGCATCCGCGCCTCGCGCTGGGCGATGTCGCCGCGCGCGCCGGCTATGCCGACCAGGCGCATTTCAACCGTGCCTTCCGCGACGCCTTCGGCCATGCGCCCGGAACCTTCCGCCGCGCGGGCTGAGTCGCTGGCCGATTCGCTGGCCGATCGGCGTGTTCAGTGCGTTCAAATCCCGCGCGTGCCCTCTGCTAACGTGCACGGCATCGCCTCCCGGGACCCTGCCATGCGCCACGCGCCCCTGCTCCTGCTTGCCTTCGCCCTGCTGTCGCACACGGCATCCGCCGACACCGTGCAGCCTCCGGCCGATCGCTTCGCCGATACCACGCGTGCGATCGAAGCCGGCGAGTTCAAGCAGATCACCAGCGTGATCGTGGCCCGCGACGGCCAGGTCCTCTACGAACGGTATTTCGACGCAGGCGGCGCCGAGGCGCGGCGCAACACCCGCTCGGCGACCAAGACCGTCGCCGGCATGCTGCTGGGCCTGGCGATCGCCGACGGCAAGATCCCCAACGCGCAGGCCGCGATGCTGCCCTACCTCGGCGAGCGACCGCCGATGGACCATCCCGATCCGCGCAAGGCGAAGATCCGCTTCGAGGATCTGGCGACGATGTCCTCGCTGCTCGAATGCAACGACGAGAACCAGTTCTCGCGCGGCAACGAGGAACGCATGTACCTGGTCGAGGACTGGGTCGGCTTCTACCTCGACCTGCCGATCCAGGGCTTCCCGGCGTGGATGCCGAAACCCGCCGATTCGCCCTACGGTCGCAACTTCCGCTACTGCACCGCCGGCGTCACCACGCTCGGCGCCGCGATCCAGGGCGCCGTCGGCGAACGCCTCGACGCCTACGCCCAGCGCAGGCTGTTCGATCCCCTGGGCATCGTGAAGCCCGAATGGCAGTTCTCGCCGCTGGGCCTGCCGCAGGCCGGTGGCGGTCTCGGCCTGCGCAGCCGCGACCTGCTCGCACTCGGCCAGCTCTATCTGGACGGCGGCCGCCACAAGGGCCGGCAGCTCGTGCCGGCGGACTGGGTGAAGACCTCGGTCGCCCCGCACGCACGCGTCGACGACGGCGTCGAATACGGCTATCTGTGGTGGCGCATGCAGTTCCCCGCGAAGGGCGCGACCTGGCAGACCTTCGCGATGAACGGCGCCGGCGGCAACACCGTGCAGGTCTTCCCAGAGCAGAAGGTCGTCGTCGTGATCACCACGACCAACTACGACGTGCCACAGCCCCACCGCCTCACCGCGAAACTGCTGATCGAGAAGCTGCTGCCGGCGCTGTGAGTCCGTCGTCGCGGCCTCACTTCTCCTTGCGCCAATTCACCGAGCCGCGGTTTTCGATCGTGCTGGATTCGATCTCGATGTCGAAGCCCTTGCGCAGCAGGTACTTCAGCGTGACCACCTGGCCGGTGCCGAGCAGCGACACGCCGTAGCTGACGTACAGGCGCGGCGAGAGGTACTTGCCGATGCCGACCACGGTGCCGCCGAGCGCGCGCGATTCGCTGAGGCCGGCATCGTCGAGGCCGATCTTCGTGCCGAGCTGCGAGGCGAGCAGGTTGCCGGCCGACAGCGCCGCCGCCGCGCCGCTGAGCTGGCGGTTCTCGTCGGACGTGATGCTCGACAGCGGACGGCCGAGCGCGAGATAGGACAAGGCTTCCGATTCGCTGGTCGCCGGATCGCTCCACACGCTGGCTTCCGGTGCGGACGCACGGCCGCGCACATCGATGCCCGCAGTGACGCTGCCGACCGCGCGCTGCGCGCGGATGTCGAGCACGGGGTCGCCGAAGGCGTTGTTCGACCAGACGAGGCGCCCGCGTTCGATCTGCAGCTTCTGTCCGTAGGCGGTGTAGCGCCCTTCGACATCGAGCGAACCGGTCGCGACCGTCTCGCGGCCGGGGCGCGCGCGCATCCGCACGCTGCCGCCGAGCGTGCCTTCGAGGCCGAAGCCGTGCAGGCGCACGTCGTCGCCCATCACCAGGGCCAGATCGAGGTCCAGCGGCGAGGCGCGCTCGCGCTCGGGATTCGCCGGGTCGAGCACGACCACGTCTTCCGACGCCGACACGCCCGCATCCAGACGTTCGAGATCGAGCTTCGCGCTGGGAATCCGCACGCTGCCGGACACCGCGATCGGCTGGCCGGCGGCGTAGCGCACGGTCAGGTCGGGGTCGACCACCGCGCGCAGCTCGCGGGTATCGGACACCAGCACGTTCTCGCCGCGCACCGCGAGGCGCAGCGGCGTGTCGTCGCTCATCCAGCCCAGCGTGCCATCGACGCGCACCACGCCCTCGCCGCTGCGCACGCTGCCGACGATGCGCGCGCTGCCGTCGGGCTGCGCGTCCATGCGCACGTCTCCGTCGCGCAGGCTGATCGCCAGCGAGGGCAGTTCGGCGGTGAAGCCCGTCAGCTGCGCCTGTCCGCCCAGCGTCGGCTGGGCGCGCGTGCCGCCCAGCGCGATGCGTCCCGACAGGCGGCCGCGCGGCTCGACAATGTCCGGCGAAAACAGTTCGAGCCACACGAGGTTGCGGATGTCCGCATCGATCTCGCCGCGCAGCGGCGCGTAGGCGTCCCAGCCGGTGGCGACGTTCGCGGAGACGCGGCCGTCGTCGCGCAGCGCGCTCGCCAGCTCGACCTGCAGGTCGCGCGGATCGAAGCGCGCGTCGATGCGCAGGTTCGAATAGGCCAGCACGTCGCGACGGCTGCGCGCGTCGAACGCCAGCCCGCCTTCGGCCGAGCGCAGCTGCGCGGTGCCGGCCCAGCTGCCGCCGACCGGACGCACACGCGCGTCGAGGTCGACCGTGCCGCGCAGGCGCCACTGGTCGCGACGCTTGCGCTGCGCGTCCTCACCGGCAGACAGGTACGGGGACAGCAATGCGAGCGGCAGCGACTCGCCCTTCACGTCGACGCGCGTCGGCCAGTCGACGTCGGCGCACAGCGAACCCGCGCCGTCGTCGGTCGCGAAACAGCTGGATGCGATGCGCAGGCGCAGGCCGGCCGCACCCGGCGTCGCGCTGAACGCGGCCGGTGCGCGCAGCGCCCAGGCCGCGCCCGTGGTCGGCGCCACGCGCAGCGTCGCCAGCGTGCCTTGCCACTGCGTGCCGCGTTTCGCGACATCGCCGCGCAGCGCCAGCGTGCCGATGTCGGCCTGCGCATCGCCGTCGAGCTGCAAGGCCTCGACCGCACCGCGCGCCTCGAGTCGCAGGCGCGAGAACGCCAGACCCGCGTCCACGCCCTCGCCTTCGATGTCCAGCGCGCCCGGCCGGCCCGCGCGCCACGGCAGGCGGCCGCGCGCACTGATGCGCGCCGCCCGCCAGTCGTCCCAGCGCAGGTCGCGGCCGTCGAGATCGACATCCACATCCGGCGTCGTGCGCGGACCGCGCAGCGCGACGCGACCGCGCAGCACGCCTTCGCCGTTCGGCAGCAGGTCGGCCAGCTGCAGCGGCGCGAGTTCGGCATCGACCACGATGTCGGCGGCGACCTTGCCCTTCGCATCGATGCGGCTGTCGCCGAGGCGCAGCGCGACCGTGCCCTCAGCATCGGTCCGCCCGCCGTCGTTCGCGGGCAGGTGCGCGATCACGTCGGCACGACCGCCGAGCGCGCGACCGCGCAGGCGACCGCCGAGATCGTTCGCCTCGACGCGCGCATCCAGTCCGCCATCGCGGCGGGTGTCGCCGCTCAGGCGCAGCCGGCCCTGCACCGCGCCGCGCCAGTCCGGTGCGAAATAGCCCGGATCGAAGCCGGCCAGCGTGGCGTCGAGGCGCCAGCGCAGCGTCGGTGCCCAGGCGATGTCGCCGGCGGCATCGAGTCGTCCGCCCGGCATCACCGCGCGCAGGGTCTCGACCTTCGCGGCCTCGCCGTCGCCGCGCGCCTTCAGCGCGACCTCGGCGCGATCGCGTCCGCGCTGCAGATTCGCGCTGCCGTCGGCGGTCCACGCACGCAGGCGACCCGACACCTTGAAGTCGCCATCGCCGACCACGGCCACCGCGTCGGTGCTCTCGCCCTGCCAGCGCAGGCCGCGCGCGCGCAGAGTGCCGTCGAAACTCGGATCGGATGCCGTGGTGAAATCCGCGCGACCGGTCGCCGCGAGCGTGCCGCCGAGCAGCGACGCGGACAATGGCGACAGCACCAGTACCTGCTCTTCCAGCGCCACCTTCGACGGCAGCACGGTCACGTCGAGATCGCCCTGCGCGAACCGGCCCTGCAGCGTCGCGCGCCCACCGGTACCCTCGGCGCGGAGGTCGATGACGTACGGCACCTCGTCCGCACCCTCACCAAGCAGCGTCGCGAGCACCAGCGCATCGGTCTTCGCCTCGAAGCGCCAGCGCGGCTCGCGCTCGCCCTCCAGCTGCAGGCGCGCCTTGAGCGGCGCCGGCGCGTTGCCCGATACCGACACCGACAGCGCGTCCAGATCGCCGCGCGCGACCACACCGATGCGCGCGGGCGTGCGTCCGGCCGGCGCCGGGAGCGTAGCGCGCACGATCATGTCGATGCGATGACGGTCGCGCGGCGCGTAGTCGCCGTGCGCACCGAATTCGCCGCGGTCGGTTTTGGCCAGCACGCGCTCCAGGCGCAGGAAGCCATCATCGATCTCGATGCAGCCGCGCAGGCTGGCGATCGCCACCAGCGATTCGACCGCCGCATCCGGCGTGGTGCTCGGCGGCGCGCGCACCACGCGCAGGCGATCGATCACCACTTCATGGGCCTCGATCGCCAGCGGCGTCTCGATCAGCGGCAGCGATTCCGGCCAGCGTGGCAGCTCGAACGGGCTGTCGTCGTGCGGCAGGGTCACGGTCGCATCGGCGATCGACAGCAGCTCCAGCTGTAGGCGGCGACCGATGAGCGGGCGCAGCGTGGGATCGAGGGTCACGCGTTTCGCGACGAACACCGTCAGCAATTCATCCTTGCCGCAGTCGGGCCACGTCACCGGCTGGCCGTCCCTGTCGGGACAGCCGCGATGCACGTAACGCACGTCGTGCAGGATCATCGGGCCGGACGCGGGACCTTCCGCGCGCGACCAGGTCAGCTCGCTGCCTGCAGGCAGGCGCGCGACGATCTGCCGCAGCAGCACGTCGCGCCCGCCGATGGTGTTGAGCAGCCAGTAGCCGAGCACCGCGACCACGACGGTCAGCGCGACCATCGCGAGCACGCTGCGCGTCGCCAGCCAGCGCATGCGTGCGATCCGGCGCGCGCGCAGCTCGGCGATGCGCGCTTCGCGGGCCTCGTCGGGCGTCGGCAGCGGTGCGTCGTCGCGCATCGACTCGCTCATCGCTCAGAGATCCGCGCCGAGGTTGATGTGCAGGGTGAAGGACGAATCGGGATCGTCCAGGCCGCGACCGATGTCCACGCGCAGCGGGCCCACAGGCGATTTCCAGCGCAGGCCGATGCCGACGCCGGTGCGCCAGCGGTCGACGCGGTCGTCGAAGGCGCTGCCGCTATCGACGAACGCAGCGAAGCCCCAGGTGTCGTTGAGGTACTGCTCGTATTCGACGCTCGCGGTGGCCATGTGCTTCGCGCCCAGCGCGTAGGCCTTGCGCCCGGGACGCGCGGCGATGCGCGGACCGATCTCGCGCCATTCGTAGCCGCGCACGCTGCGGTCGCCGCCGGCGTAGAAGCGCAGGGTCGGCGGGATCACGGTCAGTTCGTCGGTAAGGGTGGTGCCCAGCTCGCCGCGCGCGATCAGGCGGCTGCGCGCGCCGAGCCCGCGGAACCAGCTGCCGCGCGCCTGCAGCTGCGCGAAGTTCGCGTCCGAGCCCAGGGCCTGCAGGCCGCCGCGCAGCGTGCCGCTGACACCGAAGCCCCTGCGCGGCTGGAAACGGTCGTCGACATCGATGTACTCGGCAGACACCGACGGATAGAAGAACGTCACCTGCCGGTACAGCGTGACCGGGCGCAGGCGATCGTCGATGGCGTAGGCCCAGCGTTCGCGCAGACCGTGCACCGAGGCCGACAGCGACAGGTCGCGGCTGTACTGCGCGGTGCGACCGAACACCGCCTCGTAGCGACGCGTGTCGATGTAGTCGGTCTGTTCGTCGTAGGCCTGCAGGCTGGTGGTGTACCAGCCGTCGCGCCAGGCGTAAGCGGGAATGCGGTGCTGCACCGTGAAGGTCTTGCGCTTCTCCGCGTAGTCCAGCTGCGCCAGCGCCTTGTGGCCGCGCGAATTCAGGTAGCGACGCTCCAGGCCCAGCGACACGCCGAAACCGCTGTCGGTGCCGAAGCTGCCGCCGACGCTGTACACGCTGCGCTTGGCCGGGGTCAGCGTGACCTTCACCGGCACGCGGCCATCGACCGCGTTCTCCGGCTCGGGCGAAATGTCGATGCGGCTGAAGTAGTCGAGCGCGGCCAGCGACTTGCGCAGGCGGTCGAGACGGCCCTGGTGGTAGTACTCGCCCTCGTCCCAGTAGATCGATTCGCGCAGCAGCGATTCGCGGATGATGGGTTTCTCGCCCTGGTCGAAGGTGATCGTGCCCATGTCGTAGCGATCGCCGCTGTCCCAGCGCAGGTCGATGTCGGCGGCCTTCTCGGCGCGGGTCACTTCGACGCGACGGGCCATGAAGTCGGCGTCGAAATAGCCGCGCTCGGCCAGGCGCCGGGTGATGAAGGCCTTGCTGCGCTCGTACTGCGCGTGGTCGAACACGTCGCCGGTCTTCGGCGAGAAGGCATCGAGTTCCTGTTTCAGGTAGCGGTCGTCGCCGCCGTCGCCATCGATCGCCACCGCCGCGCTGCGCACGCGCACCGGCTCGCCCTTGTCGACGACGATGCGCACGTCGACGGTCGCGTCATCGCCCAGGCCTTCCAGCGAGGCCGGCACGGTGGCGATGCGGATGGTCGGCGAATAGTGGCCGAAAGGCTCCAGCGCCTCGCGGGCCTCGTCCTCGGCGACCTGCAGCAGGTAGTCGAGACGCGCATCCGACACCCGCTTGCCGCGCGCGTCCTCCAGGGACAGCGCGGTGACGACATTGGTGGTCATCGCCTCGTCGAGGCCCTCCACGCGGACGTCGCCGATCTTCGCCGCGTGTGCGGCGCCGCAGAGCATCATCAGGACTGCGGCGATGGCGGATCGGGGGGGCAGGTGCATGGGGCACAGGATACCCGCGGCCCGCGCGGATGCCGACAGCGGGTCGGCGCTCGTTCATCGTGGCTTCGTCGTCGGTGGCTGGCGAAATGGACGATGCACGCGGGGCACCGGATCGAATCCGCGTCCCGGGCCTGGCCGGCCCGGGCGCGGATCGGGACAGCCACGGATCAGCGCGCTCAGGGCAGCACGATGTCCTGCTGCGTGCACATGGCGACCGCAGGCTCACTGATTGCGAGCAGGTTGAAGTTGGCGTCGTAGACGCGCAGGCGCGCGACGATCGTGCCTTCGTAGCGCCAGCAGTAGAAGCGGCAGTAGTTCTGGTTGGTGCAGTCCTGCGGGAAGATCGCGTCGGTGCCGTTGGTGTCGAACTGCCAGATCAGGGTGACCGGACCGGAATCGCTGCCGCCTTCGCCGTAGCACATGTTGCTCTGCAGCGAGCAGTCGGCGTAGGCCCAGGACGCGGCGGAGGCGGTCACGGGCGCGGCCAGCGCGAACAGGCCGGCGAGACCCAGGGCGGTGAGAAGACGCTTCATCGATGCACTCCTTGTCGAGACGGGATGAGCCCGCGGCCATGTCCATGGCGAAGAACAGCCCGGGCATCGCCCGCGGTGCGCGTCGCATCGGCGATGCGACCGGTCGATGCTAGCAAGCGGGTGCGTGAACGGAGACGACCGCAGTCACAACGAAGCCGCCCGGGGAGGCGGCTTCGTGTCGTGCAGTGTGCGGAGTTTGTTCGCTGGAATCAGCGCGGCGAGTGCGACGAGATGGAAGCGTCGCTGGCAAACGCCTCGCCCCCTCCCCAACCCTCCCCCGCATGCGGGGGAGGGAGATTCGCGCGCAGCGCGAATGGGTGGGGGCGCTTCGATCAGACCGAGAGGTGCTCGATCGCGGCGACGCTGCCGAGGCGGTCGGCGAGGCGCTGCAGCAGGGCGAGGCGGTTGGCGCGCACGGCCTGGTCTTCGGCGTTCACCATCACCTTGTCGAAGAAGGTGTCGACCTCGGGGCGCAGGCGTGCGAGCCGCGCGAGCACGGCCACGTAGTCGCGGCTCGCGAGCAACGGATCGGTGTCGGCGATGGCCTGCTCGACCACCGCGTGCAATGCGCGCTCGGCGTCGTCCTGGAACTTCGACGCGTCGACCGCATCGGGAATCGCGATATCGGCCTTCTTCAGGATGTTGCGGATGCGCTTGTTCGCCGCCGCCAGCGCCTCGGCCTCCGGCAGCTTCACGAATTCGCCGATGGCCTTGAGGCGGCGGTCGAAGTCGAGCAGAGAGCCGGTGTTCGCCGCTTCGTTCGTCGCGACTTGCGTCGCTCCCACAGCAGCCGTGGCGTCCTCGCTCCTTGTGGGAGCGACGCGAGTCGCGACCGCTTCGAACTGCTGTGGTGTCACACCCTGGTCGGCGTAGTAGGCGCGGAGGCGATCGAGGATGAATCCAAAAATTTCAGATGCCAATTCTGGGTTTTCTTTGACCCCAAGATTCTTGTTAATTCGAGCAATACGCAAATTCTGAATTTCGCTCGCAAGACTCTCAATAACATCATGTCTATTGCTAACTTGAAAACTGTCGGTTTTTGCCTTTTCGAGCTGCTTGCTTAAATTCTCATGCCGTGGGACGTAGACAATATCGTTCTCTGCTTCAATCAATGCGCGCAGCAACTCAAAAAAAACATCTATGTCACTTGCGGCAATCACCGTCCTCGCCAACCCCAGCGCATTCCTGCGCAGCGAGAACGGATCCTTGTTGCCTGTCGGCTTCAGACCGGCTGCGAAACCACCGGCCAGCGTGTCAAGACGCTCCGCAATCGCCAGCACCTGACCCAGCTTGCTCGGCGCGATCGCGTCACCCGCGAAACGCGGCATGTAG
Organism: Lysobacter brunescens; assembly: GCF_042677005.1. Classification (NCBI taxonomy): domain Bacteria; kingdom Pseudomonadati; phylum Pseudomonadota; class Gammaproteobacteria; order Lysobacterales; family Lysobacteraceae; genus Lysobacter; species Lysobacter brunescens. Next base: position 837,177 of record NZ_JBHTIF010000001.1, read on the forward strand.
ACCTCGTCGAGCGCATCGGCGAGCTGCTTTCGTTCGTCGGCGGAGAGATCGTTCAGCGAGGCATCGTGCATCGCGTAGTAGCGGCCGGCGATGCCCTGCAGTTCCGGAAATTCGTTGACCATGCGCGACTGCAGGTCGGCCTTGGCGAGCAGCGCGGCGCGCTTGGCGAGCTTCGGATCGACGCCGACTTCGCCGGCGATGCTTTCGGCCAGCGCGGCGACGCGCGCGACCTTGTCGGCGACGGTGCCGAGCTTGGCTTGGTAGGTGACCGTCTTCAGGCCCTCGTTCATCGACGCGAGGCCCTGCTTCAGGTCTTCGTCGAAGAAGAACTTGGCGTCGGCGAAGCGCGGGCGGATCACGCGCTCGTAGCCCTTGCGGACTTCGCTTTCGTCGCGCGATTCGATGTTGGCGATGCCGATGAAGTGCTCGGTGAGCTTGCCGTCGGCATCCAGCACCGGGAAGAACTTCTGGTTCGCTTCCATCGTCGCGATCAGCGCTTCCTGCGGCACGGCGAGGAATTCGCGCTCGAACGCGCAGAGCACGGCCTTCGGCCATTCGACCAGGCACTGCACCTGTTCGAGGTTGTCCTCGGTCTTGCGCGCGGTGCCGCCGGCACGGGCGGCAGCGGCATCGACCTCGGCGACGACGCGGTGGCGGCGTTCCTCGGGGTCGACCAGCACCTTCGCGGCGCGCAGGGCGTCGATGTAGTCGCCCGGCGTGCTGATCCACACCGGACCTTCGTGGTGGAAGCGATGGCCGCGGCTCATGCGGTCGGCCTTCGCGCCGAAGACTTCGGCATCGACCACGCTGTCGCCGAGCAGCAGCACCAGCCAGTGCACCGGACGGGCGAAGCCGCTGTCGCGCTCGCCCCAGCGCATCGGCTTGGGAATCGGCATGCCGGCCAGGGCCTCGGCCACGACCTCCGGCAGCAGGTCGGCGGTCTTCGCGCCCGGCTTCACGGTGCGCAGGACGAATCGCTCGCCCTTGTTGTCGGTGGTCTTCTCCAGCACGGTCCAGTCGATGCCGGACTTCGCGGCGAAGCCTTCCAGCGCCTTGGTCGGCCTGCCTTCGGCGTCGAGCGCGATGTTCAGGTAGGGACCGAGCACTTCGCTGCGCTGCTCGGGCTGCTCCACGGCCACGCCGGGCAGGCACACGGCGAGGCGGCGCGGGGTGTAGAGCGGCCTGGCGCCGTCGCGCTGGCAGGCGATGCCGCGCTTGTCGAGCGCGGCGATCACGCCGTCGAAAAAGGCCTGGGCCAGGCCCGGCAGGGCCTTGACCGGGAGTTCCTCGGTACCGAGTTCGATCAGAAGGGGGCTGAAGCCGCTCACGCTGGAAATCCTTGGGGTCGGGGGTGCCCGGACACGGCAAGGGCAGCGGCCGGGCGGCGCGCTGCCCCTGTGTGACGCGGGTTGGTTACTTTAACCGACGGGTCCGCCGGGACGAACCCGGCGGGGAGGGTCGCCGGTCAATAGACGACGAACACCGCCCGGCAGCCCTGGTCGGTCCAGACCTGGTTGCGGTCGATGCCCCAGGTACGGCCGTAGGTGCAGGGCGTGTTGCTGAGCTGGCGGCGGACCTCGACGTGCTCGCTGCGCCCGACGCGCTGGCCGCACCAGGTCATCCGGTTGTCCTTGGACGAACAGGTGAATTCGCGGCCCCAGTTCGAGCCGCCGCCGTAGGAGCCGTCGCCGTACCCGTAGTCGTAATCGTTGTCGTAGCGGTGGTTGTAGCGGTCGTCGTCGTAGCGATGGTCGTCGTAGCGGTCGCGGCGGTCGTCGCGCTTGTCCTCGTTGTGCTTGGCGATGGCGATCGCAGCGATGGTGCCGAGCACGAGGGCGCCGGCGACCTTGGCGCCGTTGTCGCTGCCGGAATTGCGCGAACCGACGCGGAATTCGGCGCGGCAGCCGCGCGTGACCCAGACGCGGTTGCGGTCGTAACCCCAGGTGTCGCCCTGCCAGCAGCCCTGGCGGCTGAGCTGGCGCGAGAGGTAGACGCCGCCGGAGGTGTTCACCGGGCAGGACTGGTACTGCTCGTTCTGCGATTCGCAGACGATCGTGGTGTCGGCGGCGGCGGCTTGGCCGGCGGAGAGCAGCAGCGCGGCCGCTGCCAGGATGTGGATGCGATGGCGGATCATCTCAGTGGCCTCCCTTGCGTGCGTTGCGGCCGGCTTCGACTTCCTGCAGCGACAGGCAGCCGTTGCGGTCGGTATCGAAGCTGTCGAAACGGGCGTGGTAGGCGTCCTGCCAGTCGGCGATGCTGATCGGCCGGCTGTTGCTGGTTTCGTCCGGGCCAGGCGGCGCCTCTTCGGCATCCAGCGATGCGTCGTGGTTGCGGTCCAGCGCGTGGAAACGACGGCTGGCGTAGTTGCGGCCTTCCTCCAGGTCGACGCAGCCGTTGCCGTTGCGGTCGAGCGTGGAGAGGATCTCGGACAGCGGGATCGAGCCGATCGGCGGCGGATCGTCCGCGCGCGTGGGCGACGACCAGCCCAGCGCGACCACGGCGACGACCATGGCGGAAACAACGACTGCTTTCATCTGCGCCTCCTGACGGAGCCGGCGACCCGGGGGCGGGCCGCGCCTGCAGCCCCGTGGCTACGCTACACCCGGGCGGGGCGGCATCGCCACCACCCCGCCATCACGCCGCGTCGACGCGGGCTCAGGCCGCGTCGCGGGCGCCGGCCGGCGCCAGGCCGAGCGCGGCACGGCGGGCCTCGTCCTTCACGCCCGGGAAGCCGAGCTTCTCGCGCTGGGCGTGGTAGGCCTCGGCCACCGATCGGGCGAGGTTGCGCACGCGCAGGATGTAGCGCTGGCGCTCGGTGACGGAAATGGCGCGACGCGCGTCGAGCAGGTTGAAGCTGTGGCTGGCCTTGCAGACCTGGTCGTACGCGGGCAGCGGCAGGCCGGCCTCGACCAGCTTCAGCGCCTCGGCCTCGCAGGCGTCGAAGCGGTGGAACAGCTCCTCGACGTTGGCGTGCTCGAAGTTGTAGGCGCTCTGCTCGCGCTCGTTCTGCAGGAACACGTCGCCGTAGGTGACCACGCCCTGCGGGCCGACGGTCCACACCAGGTCGTAGACGTTGTCGCAGTTCTGCAGGTACATGCAGAGGCGTTCGAGACCGTAGGTGATCTCGCCCAGCACCGGCTTGCACTCCAGGCCACCGGCCTGCTGGAAATAGGTGAACTGGGTGACTTCCATGCCGTTGAGCCAGACTTCCCAGCCGAGGCCCCAGGCGCCGAGCGTCGGCGATTCCCAGTTGTCCTCGACCAGGCGCAGGTCATGGGTCTGCGGGTCGATGCCCAGCGCCTTCAGCGACTCGAAGTACAGCTCGACGATGTTGTCGGGGTTGGGCTTCATCACCACCTGGTATTGGTAGTAATGCTGCAGGCGGTTGGGGTTCTCGCCGTAGCGACCGTCGGTGGGACGGCGCGAGGGCTGCACGTAGGCGGCATTCCACGGCTCGGGGCCGAGCGCGCGCAGGAACGTGGCCGGATGGAAGGTGCCGGCGCCGACCTCCAGGTCCAGCGGCTGGATCAGGACGCAGCCCTGGCCCGCCCAGTATTCGTTGAGGCGCTGTATGAGGTTTTGGAATGTCGGTCCCTGCATGTGGCAGCCGCGTCGGTATGGGGACCCGGTAGTATAAGCGGCACCTCATCCGCCCAATGCGGCCCGCGCCGCACACCGTCGCCGTGAAGTCCCAGTCCGACGCGTCGTTCCTGATCATCGAAACCGGCCAGCCGGTGCCGAGCATGCGCCGGCACGGCCGCTTCCCCCACTGGATCCGCGTCGCCGCCGGCCTGCCCGCCGATCGCGCGACCATGGTCAATGTCGAAGCCGGCGAGGCCCTGCCCGACCATCGCAGCCTGGCCGGGGTGCTGGTCACCGGTTCCGGCGCAATGGTCACCGACCGCCACGACTGGAGCGAACGCACCGCCGACTGGCTGCGCGACGCCCTGGACGACGGCCTGCCGGTGTTCGGCATCTGCTACGGCCATCAGCTGCTGGCCCACGCCCTCGGCGGCGAGGTCGGCTACAACCCGGCCGGTCGCGAGATGGGCACGGTCCCGGTCGACCTGCATCCGGACGCCGCCGGCGACGCCCTGTTCTCGCGGGTGCCGTCGCGTTTCGCGGTCCAGGTGACCCACCTGCAGACCGTGCTGCGCCCGCCCGGCGACGCCGCCGTGCTGGCACGCTCCGAACAGGACCAGTGCCAGGCCTTCCGCTGGCGCGACCATGCCTGGGGCGTGCAGTTCCACCCCGAATTCAGCGTCGACCACATGCGCGGCTACGTCCACGCCCGCCGCGAGGCGCTGGCGAAGGAAGGCCAGTGCCACAGGCGCATGGCCCGCGACGTCCGCCCGACCCCGCACGCGCGCGGCCTGCTGCGCCGTTTCGTCCGCCACGCCGCTACACTGCGCGGTCACTGATCGCTGGTTCTTTCGAGGAAGACGATGGACGTTCGCAAGGTGCCGGCCACCGCCGGCGCGGAATGGCTGCTGGGCGGTTTCATGCTGCTGCGCCGCTCGCCCGGCGGCTTCGGCCTGCTGGCCCTGAGCTACGCGGCCCTGTGGCTGACCGTGAATGGCCTGGCCCAGGCCGTGCCCGCGCTGCTCGCACCGCTGCAGCTGACCTTCTTCCTGATCGGTCCCCTGCTGCTGGCCGGCATGATCTTCGCCGCGCGCGAAGTCGACGAGGGCCGCAGCGCAGCGCCGGCCCACCTGCTCGCGGCCCTGCGCACCGGCAAGGCCGCGCGCCTGGTCAGCACCGTGCTGCCGCAGCTCGCACTGATGGTGCTGTGCGCGATCCTGCTGTTCGTGGTGGTCGGCGCCGAGCACATCGAGAACCTGCTCAAGCTGTTCACCAAGCTGCAGGCGCAGGCCGAGTCGCAGATTCCGGTGGACCCGTCGGAATTCGCGAACATTCCCTTCGGCCGGCTGTTCGTGTGGATGCTGCTGGTGTTCGGCGTGGGCCTGGCCGCCTTCCTGTTCACCTTCACCCTGGTGCCGGACATGCTGTTCACCGACACCCGCCTGGTGCAGGGCATGGCGCGCTGCTTCCGCGTCTGCAGCGCCAACCTTGGCGCGCTGGTGGTGTTCCTGGTGCTGGGCTTCGTGGTGGTGATGGCGATCGGCTTCGGCTTCGTGCTGTTCAGCCAGATCGCGATGCTGATCGCCGGCCAGACCGGCCTGCTGCTCGCGAACGCAGCGTTCAACGGCCTGATGACGGTGTTCGCTTCGGGCGTGATGTATTTCGCGTGGAAGCAGCTGCTCGGCGACGGCAGCCCCGCGCCGCAGTCGCCGTCGGCTTCGACGGGGATCGAAGTCTGATCCGACGCCATCGCCGGCCTGGGTCTTCCGCATCGGCGCCTTCGGGCGCCGATGTCGTTTCCGGGATGTCTTTTTCGGCGCTACGGCGTCTTTCACGTCGGCAACCTCTGATTTCCCATTCGAGAAGCAGGTGCCTCTGCACTCGTGGGAGCGACGCGAGTCGCGACCGGATTTCCGGGAAGGCCGCAGGTCGCGACTCGCGTCGCTCCCACGAAAGCCCTACTGCGGCGGCGACGACAGCTCCTGCGCATCGAGGAAGCCGTTGCGATCACGGTCCTGGCGCCTGAAGCGTTCGGCGATGCGGAGGCGGTGTTCATCGCGGGTGACGGTCTTGCCGCGTCCGCCGGGCTGTTCGTCGGCGGTGAGCACGCCGTCGCGGTTGCGGTCCATGCCGTCGAAGGCATAGCTCAGCCAGTCCTGGTATTCCTCCGGCGACACCCGCTGGTCGCGATTGGTGTCCATCAGGGTCAGGTAGTCGCCGGTGCGCTGGGGCGCGTCGGCCGGCGCCGGGGGGGCGGCGGGAGCCGACGGCGATGCGGGCGGCGTCACGTCGCCGCTCCATTTCAGGGATTGCGCGAAGCCCGCCGACGGCAGCGCGGCGAGGCAGAGGACGGCAGCGAGACGACAGGCGAGCGACATGCGCGCAGGGTGCGTCGCATGGCGCACGGCCGCAAGTCCCGGCCGTTCAGCGGCAATCGGTACCGGACGTCTCCCGGCATGCGTTGCGGTTGTCGCGTTCGGCCAGATCCCTGCCGACGCCGAAACCGAACGAGATCTGCAGCCACACCACGATCGCAAGCAGCAACACCAGGATCAGCCACGGGCTCGTGCCTGCGAATGCGGACGTCGGCGCCCCGGGCTGCGGAGCCGGCGTGGCCGATGGCCCCGACAACTCGGGGAGCGGGCAGTCCAGCGCCGATGCCAGCGCCATGCCGGTCTCCGCCGAGGCATTGCCGCCGGCTTCCACGCGCTGCACGGTGCGGGCATTGAGGCCGGCGATGTCGGCCAGTTGCTCCTGGGTCCAGCCACGCGATTCGCGCAGCTGTTTCAGTCGGGCGGGGTCGAGCTTCATGTGTTCGTCGGACATGTGCGGGATCGTCGGCAAAGGGTGCCACATCCGACCGCACCACCACGACGGGCGCCACGACAGGAACACGACACCCGCACGACACCTCACAATATTCCTGTCGAATCAAAGACTTGGATAGACACCGGAGACGACGACGGCCGCACATGGCGGCCGTCGTCGATGCATCGAAAGCGAGGGTCAGACCCGCGCGGGCTGCAGGGCGTAGCCCTTCATGCGCAGCGAGAAATCCTGCAGCGCCTGGATGCCGCTGGCCTCGGCCTCGCGGCACCACTGCTGCAGCGCCTGCAGGGTGTCGGACGCGTTCTGGCTGCGGGTTTCGAGCACGGCGGCCAGGCGGGCGCGGTATTCGATCAGGGTGCCAATGCGCGGACGCTGGGCGACCCATTCGCGCAGCTGCTCGCGGGCGTCGGGCTTGAGCCAGCGGCCGTCGTCGACGATGCCCTTGCGCAGCTGGCGCGGCAGCATCGCGCGCAGCTTGGCGCCGGCGATGCGCGCCTCTTCCTGCAGCGCCGGCTTGACCACGTTGCGCTGGTAGTCGGTCATGGCCTGGAAGCGCAGCGCGAGCAGCGCCTTGAGCGTGTCGGTATCCGGCACCGGGATGTTCGGACGGATATCCAGCGCCGGGGCGACGCGCAGCACCTTGGCCATGCCCACGGCCTCGAACAGCTTGATCGCGGCCCAGCCGATGTCGAACTCCCAGCGGCGCAGCGCGAACTTCGCCGAGCTCGGGAACGCGTGGTGGTTGTTGTGCAGCTCCTCGCCGCCGATCCACACGCCCCACGGGGTGAGGTTGGTCGCGGTGTCGGTGGTCTCGAAGTTGCGGTAGCCCCACCAGTGGCCGAGGCCGTTCACGACGCCGGCGGCCCAGAACGGGATCCAGGCCATCTGGATGGCCCACACCGCGATGCCCTTGAAGCCGAACAGCGCGAAGCTGAGGAACAGCAGGAAGGTCGGCCCCCAGGTCGCGTGCGGGGTGTAGAGATGGCGCTCGATCCAGTCGTTCGGCGCACCCTTGCCGTACTGCTCGATCGACGCGCGGTCGGTGCGCGCTTCGCGATACAGCTCGACGCCGCGCCAGAACACCGTGCGGATGCCCTTGGTCCTCGGGCTGTGCGGGTCTTCCTCGGTCTCGCACTTCGCGTGGTGCTTGCGATGGATGGCCACCCATTCGCGCGTGATCATGGACGTGGTCAGCCAGGTCCAGAAGCGGAAGAAGTGGTTGAGCAGCGGATGGAAATCGACGCCGCGATGCGCCTGGCTGCGATGCAGGTAGAGGGTGACGGAGAAGATCGTCAGCTGGGTGGCGACCAGCAGGTAGACCAGCATCGTTCCCCAGCCGGCCTGGACCAGGCCGCCGGAGAGGAAGTCGAACAGGGACGGGAACATGCAGGAGACTCGTGGCAATCGGAAATGTACGTCCGGAATGATGGGGGCAGGATTGGGGGATTGCCATACATCCGCCCACGTATGGTGACGGCCGGCCGACGATGCGCGTCTCACTTCGCGCCGCCGTCTGTCGGGCGACAGCCAGCGACACGGTATGGAATGATGCGGCGATGTCGATCTATTCCCTCAAACCGAAATTCCAGGCCCTGCTCCGCCCCGCCGTGCGCCGACTGCACGCCATGGGCGTCACCGCCAACCAGGTCACCGTGTTCGCCTGCGCGGTGTCGATCGCGCTGGGTATCTGGCTGTACGTCGCGGCACCCGGCCCGGCCGCCTTCCTGCTGCTGCCGCTGTGGCTGTTCCTGCGCATGGCCCTGAACGCGGTCGACGGCATGCTGGCGCGCGAGTTCGGCCAGCAGTCGAAGCTCGGCGCCTACCTGAACGAACTGACCGACGTGATCGCCGACGCCGCCCTGGCCCTGCCGTTCGCGGCGGTCGCGCCGTTCGCACCGGTCTGGGTGGCGACCTTCGTGGTCCTGGCCGGGCTGAGCGAGTTCGCCGGTGCGCTGGGGCCCACGGTCGGCGGCACCCGCCGCTACGACGGACCGATGGGCAAGAGCGACCGCGCCTTCGTGCTCGGCGCGGTGGCGCTGTGGCTGGGTATCGCCGGCCTGCTGCCGGCGTGGATGGCCTGGCTGTTCCCGCTGCTGTGTCTGCTCGTCGCGGCGACCATCGTCCGCCGCGTGCGCAACGGCCTGCGCGACGCCGGCTGAGCCAGCGCGCGCACCCGCTCCAGCGGTGCATGCCGGCAGCGCCGCCGGTATCGGATGCCGATACTCCATCGAAGCGCCTGCCACGACCGTCCCGTGCGCTGCGTAGGCTGCGTCTCACACCACGGATCTCCCACTTCCGCGAGGATCGCTCCGCCCCATGTCCAGCCCTTCGATGCACGACCCGCGCGAACAGCACGAACACGGTTTCTCCACCCACGACGGCGTCCGCCTGTTCTATCGCCACTGGCCCGCCCACGGCGACGCACGCGGCGCGCTGGTCCTGATCCATCGCGGCCACGAGCACTCCGGGCGCATGGCCCATTTGGCCGACGAACTGGAGCTGCCCGATTTCGACGTCTTTGCCTACGACATGCGCGGCCACGGCCGTTCGCCGGGCGCGCGCGGCGACAGCCCCAGCTTCGGCACCTCGGTGCGCGATCTGCAGACCTTCGTCGAGCATCTCGCGGCCACGCACGGCATCGACCCGGCGAACGTGGTGGTGATCGCGCAGAGCGTGGGCGCGGTCGTCGCCAGCACCTGGGCGCACGACTACGCACCGAAGATCCGCGGCCTGGTGCTGGCCTCGCCGGCCTTCAAGGTCAAGCTGTACGTGCCCTTCGCGCGACCGGGCCTCGCGCTGATGCGCAAGCTGCGCGGCAACTTCTTCGTCAACAGCTACGTCAAGGCGAAGTTCCTCACCCACGATCCCGAACGCATCGCCAGCTACGAATCCGACCCGCTGATCACGCGGCCGATCTCGGTGAACATCCTGCTCGGCCTGTACGAGGCCGCCGACCGCGTGGTCGCGGATGCCGCCGCGATCACCCTGCCGACGCAGTTGCTGATCTCGGGCAGCGACTGGGTGGTGCACCACGCGCCGCAGCATCGCTTCTTCGAGCGCTTGGTGCATCCGCGCAAGGAGAAGCACGTCCTGCCGGGCTTCTTCCACGACACCCTCGGCGAACGCGACCGCAAGCTGGCCGTGGATCATGCGCGACGCTTCATCCTCGACCTGTTCGAGCGTCCGCCGGAAACGCTGTCGCTGCGCGATGCGCACCGCGTCGGTTTCACCGCCGACGAATCGCGCGCGCTCGCCGGGCCGCTGCCCTGGTATACGCCGCGCGGCGCGTACTGGGCACTGACCCGCCTGGGCCTGAAGTTCGGCGGCCTGCTGTCGCGCGGCATCGCGCTGGGCCATGCCACCGGCTTCGATTCGGGCAGCACGCTCGACTATGTGTACCGCAACCAGGCGCAGGGCGTGCCGGTGATCGGCACGATGATCGATCGCACCTACCTCGATTCGATCGGCTGGCGCGGCATCCGCGTGCGCAAGACCCACGTCGAAGCCCTGCTGCGCGATGCCTTCGGCCGCGTGCGCCAGCGCGGACTGCCGCTGCGGGTGATGGACGTCGCCGCCGGACATGGCCGCTACGTGCTGGATGCGGTCGCGACCTCCGATGCCACGCCCGAATCGATCCTGCTGCGCGACTACAGCGACATCAACGTCCGCGATGGACGTGCGCTGATCGCCGAACGCGGGCTCGAAGGCATCGCGCGCTTCGAGCAGGGCGACGCCTTCGATCGCGACGATCTCGCCAAGGTCTCGCCGCCGCCGACCGTCGCGGTGGTCTCGGGCCTGTACGAACTGTTCCCCGACAACGACCAGGTCGCGCGTTCGCTCGAAGGCATCGCCGCAGCGGTGCCGCCCGGCGGCTGCCTGGTCTACACCGGCCAGCCCTGGCATCCGCAGCTGGAGCTGATCGCGCGCGCGCTGACCAGCCATCGCGCCGGCCAGGCCTGGGTGATGCGCCGTCGCACGCAGGCGGAGATGGACCAGCTCGTCGAAGCCGCCGGTTTCCGCAAGGTGGCGCAGCGCATCGACGAGTTCGGCATCTTCACCGTGTCGCTGGCGGTGCGCGAAGCGTGAGCACGACCGCATCGACACCACGCCCGTGGAAGCAGGCCGCGCTGTGGTTGGCCTGCCTCGCGCCGTTCTTCTACCTGAGCTACGGATTCGCGAACCACCTTGCAGCGCAGCGCACGGGAGTGGGCTCGGTGGTGTTCGACTGGGAGCGGCAGGTGCCGTTCGTGGCCTGGACGATCGTGCCGTACTGGTCGATCAACCTGTTCTACGGCCTGTCGCTGTTCCTGTGCCGCACGCGCGACGAGCTGCATGCGCACGGCCGCCGCCTGCTCACCGCGCAGCTGGTCGCGGTGAGCTGCTTCCTGCTGTTCCCGCTGGGCTTCACCTTCACCCGGCCACCGACCGACGGCATCCCGGGCCTGTTCTTCACTGCGCTGACCAGCTTCGACAAGCCGTTCAACCAGGCGCCGTCGCTGCACATCGCGCTGCTGATCGTGCTGTGGGATCTCTATCGACGCCTGCTGCCGACGCGATGGCATTGGTTCCTGCACGGCTGGTCGTGGCTGATCGCGATCTCGGTGCTCACCACCTACCAGCATCATTTCATCGACATCCCCACCGGCGCGCTGCTCGGCCTGGTCTGCCTGTGGCTGTGGCCGCTCGATGGCCCGTCGCCGCTGCGCGGCCTGCGGTTCACCGACGATCGTCGCCGGCGACGCCTGGCCCTGTTCTATGCGCTCGGTGCCGCCACGTGCTTCGCACTGGCCGCATGGCTCGGCGGCGTCGCGCTGTGGCTGTGCTGGCCGGGTGCGGCGCTGCTGCTGGTCGCGCTGAACTATCTGCTCTTCGGTGCAGCGGGTTTCCAGAAGGATGCGCAGGGACGGCCATCGTTCGCCACGCGCTGGCTGCTGCTGCCGCATCGCCTCGGCGCATGGATCAACGCCCGCCTGTGGACCCGTCGCGAACCGCCGGCGGTTCGCGTGGCCAGCGGGGTGATGCTCGGCCGCATGCCGACGACGCGCGAGGCGCAGCGACTGGGCATCACCCACGTCGTCGACCTCAGCGCGGAGCTGTCGTCGCCGGACGGTGTCGTGGTGCGCGCGGTGCCGATGCTCGATCTGGTCGTGCCCGATGCACAGGGACTGCGCGTCGCCGCCGAGGCGATCGAAGCGCAGCGCCTCGCTGCCGGCAACACCGGCACCGTGTTGGTCTGCTGCGCGCTGGGCTATTCGCGCAGCGCAGCGGCCGCCGCCGCATGGCTGCTGCACACCGGCCGATCGGAGCGCGTCGACGAGGCCATCGAACGCCTGCGTCGCGAGCGCCCCAGGCTCGTCCTCTACGATGCGCACCGCCTCGCCCTCGCCTCGCTGGCCCTGCACGCATGACCGACCGCGACACGCCACAGCCACTGGATACGCACGACCGCGCGCGCTGCGCCGTCGTCGCCCGGCGCATGGACGCGGCGCAGGTCCTCGGCCTGCTCGGGCTGGCCTGCACGGGCGTGATGCTGCTGTGCATGGCGGCCGGCGCGTGGCGCAACGAAGACCTGGTGTTCGCGCTCGCCACGGCGCTGCTCGGCATGGTCGAGCGCTACTTCGCGCTGCGCCTGCGCCTGGATGCCGGGCTGTTTGCGGATCTCGCCAGCGGTCGCATCGCGGACCTCGCGGCGCTGGATACGGGCCTGGCCGCGATCGGCGTGCGCGCCAGCGCGCCGACACACCCGCCGCGTCCGCTCGACGCGCGCATTGCCGGCGGGCGCAGGCTGTGGCGCTGGCACCTCGCCGTCGTGCTCGTCCAGGCCGCGATGACCCTGCTCGCAGTGGTATCGTCCTGACCGGCGCTTCCCGCCGGCCACGCCTGTCCACGCCTCGATGCTCGAACGCCTGATCGCCCGGATCATCATCGGCTTCATCCGCCTGCTCACCGGCGCCCAGGCCTACTGGCGCGGCTGCACGCCGAACGCGGCGCAGCGCATCTATTTCGCCAACCACGCCAGCCACGGCGACTTCGTGCTGCTGTGGGCCTCGCTGCCGCCCTGGCTGCGCCGGCGCACACGGCCGGTGGCCGGTGCCGACTACTGGAACAAGGGCGCGCTGCGCCGCTTCGTCGGCAGCAAGGTGTTCCGCGCCGTGTTGATCGATCGCGAGCGCCGCGAAGGCGCGCCCGACCCGGTGCAGCAGATGGTCGACGCCCTGGCCGGCGGCGATTCGCTGATCATCTTCCCCGAAGGCACGCGCAACACCACCGACGCGGTGCTGCTGCCGTTCAAGAGCGGCCTGTTCCACCTCGCCACGCAGTACCCGCGCGCCGAGCTGGTGCCGGTGTGGATGAACAACCTCGGCCGGGTGATGCCCAAGGGCGAGCTCATCCCGGTGCCGCTGCTGTGCACCGTCACCTTCGGGCCGCCGCTGGCGCGCATCGACGGCGAGGACAAGGCCGCCTTCCTCGAACGCGCGCGCGACGCGATGCTGGCGCTGCGTCCGCGCGACGACGAGGACGAGACGCCCAGCGACGCCACGCCCTTCGACCCCCTCTGACCTTCGCAGCCTTCTCGACCGGACCGCCATGCAGAACCCCTTCCCGACCCTGTACGCGCTGCCGATCTTCGCCGGTGCCGTCATCGTGCTCACCGTGGCCTCGATCGTCGGCTGGATCCTCAAGCTGCGCCTCGCGCCGGACGGCCCGCATCCGACCATCGACAACCTCAACAGCCGCATCCGTGCCTGGTGGTGGATGGTCGGCGTGCTCGCCGCCGCGTTCTGGTTCGGCAAGGGCGGGGTGATCGTGCTGTTCGCGCTGCTGTCGTTCTTCGCGCTGCGCGAGTACATCACCCTCTGCTACACGCGGCGCGGCGACCACCTCGTGCTGATGCTCGCCTTCTTCATCGCCCTGCCGGTGCAGTACGCGCTGGTGTGGATCGACTGGTACGGCCTGTACGCGATCTTCATCCCGGTCTACGCCTTCCTGCTGCTGCCGATCTTCGCCGCGCTGTCGGCCGACACCACGCGTTTCCTCGAACGCGCGTCGAAGGTGCAGTGGGGCCTGATGATCTGCGTGTTCTGCCTCTCGCACGTCCCGGCGCTGATGTCGCTCGCCATCCCGGGCTACGAGGATCGCAACCTGCTGCTGATCGCCTTCCTGGTGATCGTGGTCCAGGGCAGCGACGTACTGCAATACGTCTGGGGCAAGCTGCTGGGCAGGCACAAGGTCGCGCCCTCGCTGTCGCCGTCGAAGACCTGGGAAGGCCTGATCGGCGGCGTCGCCAGCGCCACCGCCCTCGGCGCCGCGCTGCACGGCATCACGCCGTTCACGCCGGTCGAAGCCGCGCTCGTCGCGCTCGTCATCTGCCTGATGGGCTTCTTCGGCGGCCTGGTGATGTCCGCGATCAAGCGCGACCGCGGCGTGAAGGACTGGGGCCACATGATCGAAGGCCACGGCGGCATCCTCGACCGCCTCGACTCCGTCGTCTTCGCCGCCCCGATCTTCTTCCACATCGTGCGGTACGGGTGGGTGTGAAGCACGCACATGGTGCGATGCATCGCATCGGCTTTTCGCACCGCCACGCCGACCAAGAACGGTGCGCCGAGGCACACCCGATTGCAGCGATAGACTTCGACCTTCACGGAACGACGAGGGCCCGCCCATGCAACGCAACACCAAGATCATCCTCTCCGTCATCGTCGGGGTCTTCCTGCTGATGATGCTCGCCCTCGGCGGCGTGGTCTGGTACGTGGCGCGGAACGCGGAGGGCTGGGTGGATCGCGGCGAGAAGCTGATGGCCGAGGGTCGCGAAGCCGGGGAATCGATGGACAGTGTCGGCTGCGTCGATCGCGCCGTTGCGGACTATCGCAAGGATCGCGGCACGTTCAGCGCGCTCGGCCGCCGGTTCTGGCTCAACGGCTGCCTCGACACCGCGGAGCGCAACATCGCGATCTGCCCTACCATCGAAGCCGAAGGCACGATCGGGCAGGTCCGGGAGATCATGGGCGCATCGTCCCAGTTCTGCGAGAAGCACGGCTTGCGCGCGGACCAGAATTGCCAGCAGCTCGCGGAGGAAGTCATCGATTTCTGTTTCAAGCCCGGTCAAGGCTGAGCACGGAACGCCGAACGATCCGAACTCGAAAACAACCGTCGCGGCTTTCGCCGCACCCGGAAAACATGCGCATCGATTGCGCATCCATCACCTGCGGCGGCGGGCTGGCACGCTCCGCCGCCGCAGGGGGGATTCACGACTTGCGCAGCATCCAGCCGTATGTCGCTGTGCCGCAATTGGACACGCGCACCTGTGAAGCCGCATAGAAACCACTCGGCAGCGGCGAGTACCCGCAGACCACGATGCCGTCGTACGGCTTGCGCAGCACATGCTCGGACGACATGCCGTAGCAGCTGTTCGAGTTGAAGGTCCCGGTGATCACGTAGCCCTGCGCGATCGGCGAATTGGGACACACGCTGATGCCCTCGTACGGCAGCCTGAGGTTGTGGTGGGCGCTGCCGTTGCACGACGACGACCGATACGTCCCATCGATCACGAAGCCGCTCGGGATCGGCGAAAAGGCGCAGGCATTGTCGTTGTCGACGGCTTTCTTGATGAAGTATCCATTGCCGGCGCAGGAGGTGACGGACGGATAGAAGGACGTGATGATGTATTGGGAAGGCACCGGGGAGAACGTGCAGACGAGCAGATTGCTGAACATGTCCGCCTTGGCCAGCGTGTAGCGGTTGAGGCCGCCGCAGGCCGAGGAACCCGAAGTGCCGGTGACGGCATACGGATTCGGGATCGGGGAATTCGCGCAGACCTGGATGCCGTGGTACGGCAGGGCAATGGTGTATGCCTTGCCGCCAGGACAGGACGACAAATAGGAGGCGGCCGTGATCACCTGTCCGGCCGGAAGTGGCTGGAACACGCAGATCTGGGCAGCCTGGCTGGCGCCGATGGTGCCGGGCACGAAATGGACGGCAAGCAGCAGCGCGGCTGCGGCCAGATACTTCTTCAACATGGAGTTCTCCTGTGGATAGGCAGGCACGATCACCGCCACTCGCGCCGGAAACATCTCGTTTCGAGACGACGCATGCGCGATGCCCATGCCTGCCTCCTACAGCGGAATCAGGGGCGAAACAGGATCAACTTCTGCGCATGGGACTGCACCCTCGAACGGACGCCGCTGGGAATCGAGTGCAGCGCAGGGCCGGCAGGGCGCCGCCGGGGCATGTCCGCGCTCCTGCGCGGATCCAGCGGTTCCTCACGGTGCATTCGATCACCTGCGCTCGTCTCGGATGAAGCCCGGTATCATCGCGGCCTGCCACAGCAGTCACCCCCATGCCCGAACTCCCCGAAGTCGAGACCACCCGGCGCGGCCTGGCGCCGCACCTGGAAGGCCGGCGCATCGCGTCGGTGACGCTGCGTCGGCCGGACCTGCGCTGGCCGATCCCGCGCGAGATTTCCGACCTGCTGCCGACGAGCACGATCACGGCGGTGCGGCGGCGGGCGAAGTACCTGCTGATGGACACGGAGATCGGCACGGCGATCTGGCACCTCGGCATGTCGGGCAGCATGCGCGTGCTGCCGGTGGACACGCCGGTGCGGGCGCACGATCACGTGGACATGCTGATCGAGGGCAAGGGCCGCAGCGGTGCACGCGTACTGCGCTTCAACGATCCGCGCCGCTTCGGCTGCCTGCTGTGGCAGGCGCCGGGCGAGACCCACGAGCTGCTGCGCGAGCTGGGGCCGGAGCCGCTGTCGGACGACTTCGATGGCGACTATCTGTTCGAGCGCAGCCGGGGCCGCAACGTCGCGGTGAAGGCGTTCCTGATGGACCAGAAGATCGTGGTCGGCGTGGGCAACATCTACGTGGCCGAGGCGCTGTTCGCGGCCGGAGTGTCGCCGACGCGCGCGGCGGGCAAGGTGTCGCGGGAACGCTACGCAGCCATTGCGCGCGAGGTGCGGACGATCCTCGATTACGCGATCCGCCGGGGCGGGACCACGCTGCGCGATTTCATCAGCCCCGACGGGGCGCCCGGTTATTTCGAACAGGAACTGTCGGTCTACGGGCGCGGCGGCGAGCCCTGCCCCCGCTGCGGACGGGCGCTGAAGCAGTCGATGCTGGCCCAGCGGGCCACCACCTGGTGCGGGCACTGTCAAAAATAGTCACCACGTCGCGAAATGCGCCGGTTGGCGGCGATTCGCGCCGGTTCGGGCGCACGGGCATTCGGGGTATAGTCGTTTCCGGATCCAGCAGACACGTCCCCCGTTGATGAGCGATCACGCCGAACAAAGCGCCGAAATCACCCAGTGGCTGGATGCCGCCCGCGGCGGCGACCGCGGCGCCCTGGACCGCGTGCTGGGCACGCTCTACAACGAGCTGCATTCGATGGCCCGGCGCCAGCTCGCGGGGCAGTACGGGCAGACGCTCGACGCCACGGCGCTGGTGCACGAGGCCTATCTCAAGCTGATCGGTCGTCGCGACGTGCAGTTCGACGACCGCGCGCATTTCTTCGCCTATGCCGCCTCGGCCATGCGCAGCGTGGTGGTGGACTACGCCCGCCAGCGCCTGGCGCAGAAGCGCGGCGGCGACCTGCACCGCGTGACCGAGCTGCCGGACGACGTCGAAGGCGGCCTGCGCCTGGACGAGGACATGCTGGGCCTGGACACCGCGCTGACCAAGCTGGCCGCGGTGGACGCCAAGCTGGCCCAGGTGGTCGAGCTGCGCTATTTCGCGGGCCTGTCCGAACAGGAAATCGCCGAGCTGATGAAGCGTTCCGAGCGCAGCATCCGCCGCGACTGGCAGAAGGCGCGGCTGTTCCTGCTCGCCTCGCTGGGCGGCGAGAACGGCGAACGCTAGCGCTGCACTTCGCGCGGCGCTGCAGCCCGTGCGAGGATGAGCCCACCCAGGCCCCGACGCCCCACCGATGGATGCCGAACGCTGGCAGCGCCTTTCGCCGCTGCTCGATGCGCTGATCGAACTCGATGGCGACGCCCGCCAGGCGCGGCTCGATGCGCTGCGCGAGGAAGACCCGGCGCTGGCGGCCGAGGTCGAGGCCCTGCTGGCGCTGGAAGAGGACAACGCGGACTTCCTCGCCGAGCCATTGGTGGCCCCGCCGCCGATGGCCAAACCCGACAGCCTGATCGGCCCGTACAAGCTCGACCGCCTGCTCGGCGAAGGCGGCATGGGCCAGGTCTGGCTGGCGCGCCGCGCCGACGGCCTGTACCAGCGCCGCGTCGCGCTCAAGCTGCTGCGTCCGGGGCTGGCCGACCCCAACCTGCGCCAGCGCTTCACCCGCGAGCGGCAGATCCTCGCCCGCCTGGGGCATCCGCACATCGCGCGCCTGCTCGACGCCGGGATCAGCACCGACAACCAGCCCTACCTGGCGCTGGAATACGTCGAAGGCGAAGCGATCACCGACTGGTGCCGCGGCCGCGACCTCGGCATCGAGGCGCGGATCAAGCTGTTCCTGCAGGTCTGCGAAGCGGTGAGCCACGCGCACGCCAACCTGATCGTGCATCGCGACCTCAAGCCGTCGAACATCCTGGTGACGCCGCTGGACGAGGTGCGCCTGCTCGATTTCG
This sequence comes from Lysobacter brunescens, assembly GCF_042677005.1. Taxonomy (NCBI): domain Bacteria; kingdom Pseudomonadati; phylum Pseudomonadota; class Gammaproteobacteria; order Lysobacterales; family Lysobacteraceae; genus Lysobacter; species Lysobacter brunescens. The sequence continues at coordinate 855,175 of NZ_JBHTIF010000001.1, forward strand.
GCATCGCCAAGCTGCTCGACGGCTCGGAACCAGGTCGCGACCACACCCGCACCGAGGTGCGCGCCTTCACCCTGCACTACGCCGCGCCCGAACAGATCCGCGGCGAACCGGTCACCACGATGACCGACGTGTATTCGCTGGGCGTGGTGCTGTACGAACTGCTCGCCGAGACCAAGCCCTATCGGCTCAAGCGCCAGACCGACGCGGAATGGGAGGAGGCGATCCTGCTCGCCGATCCGCTGAAGCCGTCGGCGACGCTGCTGCGCGAGGCCGACAGCGACCCATCGCGGATGCCGGCGCTCAAGCGCCGCGCGAAGGAGATCGCCGGCGACCTGGACAACATCGTGCTCAAGGCGCTGTCCAAGCGCGCCGAGCATCGCTACGCCTCGGTCGAGGCGATGGCGCTGGACCTGCATCGCTACCTCGAAGGCAAGCCGGTGCTGGCGCGCCCGCAGAGCGTGGCCTATCGCACGCACAAGTTCGTGCATCGCCATCGCTGGGTGCTGGCGACGGCGGCGCTGGTGGTCGTGGTGATGGCGTCCGCCATGGTGCTGGTGAGCTGGCAGGCGCGGCAGGCGCTGCGCGAGGCCAGCCGCGCGCAGGCGCTGCAGAAATTCGTGACCGGGCTGTTCGAGCAGGCCGGCGGCGGCGCGCCCGGGCCGCTGGACGTGCGCAAGCTGCTGCAGGCGGGCGAACAGCGCGCCAACCGCGAGCTGCTGCCGCAGCCGCTGGATCGCGCCGAACTGCTCGGCGTGATCGCGCGCCTGCGCATCGGCCTGGGCGACTACCGCGAAGCGGAAGCGCTGCTGAAGACCCAGGACGCGATCCTGTCCGGTCTCGACGATGTGCCCGACAGCCTGCGCCTGTCCTCGGCATCGGATTACGGCAATACCCTGCGCCTGCTCGACCGGCCGGAGGAGTGCGCATCGCGGATGTCGCCGATGGAGGACACCGCGCGCAGGCTGCAGCGCGCGCTGCCGATCCAGGCGACCGAGTTCTATTCGGTGCTCGGCCGCTGTTATCGCCAGTTGCGCAACACGAAGGCGGCGCGCCTGCTGTTCCAGCGTTCGCTGGAAGTGCGTCGCAACAGCCTGGATGAGTCCATCGGCGCGATCGGCGTCGTCGAGAACCGGATCGACCTCGGCGACCTGGAGCGCGATGCCAGCAATATCCCGGGGGCATTGCAGGCATATCGCGATGCCCTGGCGCAGATGCAGGCCGGCGGGGACGCGCGGCACCCGCTGGGCATCGAGCTGCAGAAGCGGCTGTGCGAACTGGAACGCATCGCAGGCCAGCTGGCGGTGGCCGAGCGTCACTGCCACGACGCCCTGGCGCTGGCGCTGGAGGTGCGCGGCCCGGCGCACCCGGCGACGGTCGATGCACGCAGGCAGCTGGCGGCGATCCACGTCGACCAGGGTCGCTACGCCGAAGCCGACAAGGCCTTCCGCGACAGCCACGGGCTGCTCGTCGCACGCCTGGGCCGCCAGCACCAGGACGTGGCGCGCAACGACAACAGCCTGGGCATCGTCGCCTGGGAGCGCGGCGACACCGCGACCGCGCTGGCGCACATCGACCGCGCGCTGGCGGTCCTGCGCAGGCAGCCGGAAGCGCCGCTGTACCAGAACGTGCTGTTCAACAAGGCGATGATCCTCCACGACGCCGGCCGCGACCGCGCAGCGCTGCCGCTGCTGCTGCAGGTGGACGGCCTGCGCGTGGCCACGCTGGGCAAGAGCCATCCGCGCAACGGCGAGACCGCGCGCCTGCTCGGCGAAGTGCGCGCCGCGCTGGGCGAGGATGCGAGCGCACGCACGGACCTGGCCCTGGCGGTGCAGCTCACGCGCAACGGCCACGGCCTCACCCATCCGCACACGCGCCGCGCCGAGCTGTCGCTGGCGCAGTTCGACCTCGCCCGCGACGATCCGCCGGCCCCGGCCGTGCTCAACCAGTTGCGCGAGCTCGCCGCGCTGCCGAAATCCGATACGGAGCTGCGCAAGATCGCCTGGCTGGCCGAGGCCGCGCTGGCACTGCAGGCCTGCCGCGAACCGGGCCTGGGCGATGGCCGGGAACGGCTGGACGCCGTGGCCGCCGAGATTTCGATCGCCATGCCGGAAGGCGGCGTGGTCGCCCGCACCTTCGAACGCGAACGGCAGCGCTGCCGATGAGAGGAGAGTCCCGATGATCGTGCGATCGAATCCGATGCGAACCCTGGCCGCCGCATTCGCGCTGGCACTGGCCGGCTGCGCCATCGCCGCAGGCGGACCGCAGGCCGCCCCGGGCAGCATCGCAGGGGTGATCAACCATCCCGCGCACGCGGTGCCCGCGATGCGCATCTGCGCGCTGTCGACGCGACCGGGTCGCGAACCGCATCGCTGCATCGACAGTCGCGCCGCCGCCGACACGTATCGCATCGACGGCCTGCCGCCGGGCGATTACCAGGTGTTCGCGGAGGTCGGAACCGGGATGTACCGCAGCGGCGGCCATGTGCAGCAGGTGCAATGCATCCGCGCACCCTGCCCCGAACTGCCGAAGACGGTCACGGTGACGCCGGGCGCACTGCTGGACGGGATCAACCTGACGTTCTTCGACGAGGCCCGGGCCGACTTCCCGGCGCTGCCAGCGGACTGATGCCCGCCAGGCCATGCCGGCGGGCACCGCTCCAGGGAATCACTCCAGCGGCAACGGCTGCTGCAGCGGATCGATCCGGCCTTCGCCGCGCATCACCTTCTTGAACTCGGCGCGGCTGACCGACACGTAGCGCTCGTTGCCACCGATCTCAACTTGCGGGCCGTCCTGCACGGCCAGTCCCTGCTCGTCGACGCGCACGGTCATCGTCGCCTTCTTGCCGCTGTGGCAGATGGTCTTGATCTCGGTCAGCTCGTCGGCCCAGGCCAGCAGGTACTGGCTGCCCTCGAACAGTTCGCCGCGGAAATCGGTGCGCAGCCCGTAGCACAACACCGGGATGCGCAGGCGGTCGACGACCTCGCTCAGCTGCCAGACCTGGGACCGGGTGAGGAACTGCGCCTCGTCGACCAGCACGCAGTCGAGCTTGCCGCGCGCGGCGATGTCGGCATGCACCAGGGCGTCGAGATCGCTGTCGCGCTCGAAGGACACGCCCTGCGCGCTCAGGCCGATCCGCGAGGCGACCGTACCGGATCCGCCACGGAAATCGAGCTTCGGCGTGAGGATCAGCACGCGCATGCCGCGCTCGCGATAGTTGTGCGCCGACTGCAGCAGCGTGGTGGTCTTCCCGGCGTTCATCGCCGAGTAGTAGAAGTACAGTTTCGCCATCGCGGCAGTATAGCCGCCGGGTCGCGGGCCGCCATGGCGATGCATGGACGGCCCGGGCGGGAACCGCTCAGAGCGTCCTGTCGTGAGGCTCCAGCGGCCCGATGGTGACCGTGGCGCGGAGTGGCCCTTCCAGCATGCGGTCCTGCGCCTGCCAGTAGACGCGGCGATCGGTGCGTTCGTCGCCGTACATCGCAAGGCCGGTGATCCCGCCTTCGGTCGACGTGCCCTGCAGCGCCGAAGGCCCGAACTGGACCGTCAGATTATGGCCGTCGAAGCCCGCCTTGCTGCCGGTCATCTGGGTGGCGAAGCGGAACAGCGCGCGTTCGGTGCGGATCCTGGTGAACGCATCGGCGTACTGGCGATGCATGCCTTCGCCACGCTGGATCACCTGCGCACGCTGCGCTTCGGTGAGTTCGAGCCACATCTTCTCGCGGATGCGCAGCAGGTTGCGGTGTCCGCGCTCGGCAGCCAGATCGCTCCAGATGTAAGCCAGCACGCGATCCTGGGGCACGCCCTGGCCATACCAGTACAGCAGGCTGAGGTAGTGCTGGGAAATCTTGTCGGCGTAGCCGGCGGCACGTTCGAAATGCAGGACGGCCTGGGCGTCGCGGCCGGCGAGATGCTGGCGGAGCCCCTGGTAACGCCACTGCTCGTTCGGATGGCCGGCCGCGAGATACAGCTGGTGGTCGATCTGGGTCTGGCTGAAGTGGCCCAGCCTCACCACCGGGTCCTGTGCCCGCGCATGGGACAGCGTGGACACCGCGGCGAGCAGCGCAACGCACAGACGCAATCTGATCGATGTGGACACTGGCATGGCACTCATCTCCTTATGCTGCTTGCGCTGGGTCGCGCTCCTTCCGTTTCGCGGCCGGGGTCGGGCAGCGGACATTCACGGCCGCATCGGCTCAGGGGAAGGGTTCGGCGACGGTTCCGGGCGTGGTCCGGGCGGCAATTCCGGCGGCAGTTCGGGCACCGGCTCGGGCTCGGCGCGGCGCTTGCGCGAGGACTTGCGCTTCGGCCCGTCGATCTCCTCGATCTCGCCGATCGTCACCGTGGCGTTCTTCGGCGGCACCCAGGGCGCGTCGACCTTCTGCCAGTAGTCCTCGAAATCGACCACGGCCAGACGCTCGCGGCGCAGCAGGCTGGTGGCCTGGCCGAGCAGCCATTGATACTTCTGGCGCTGCTTCGCGGCCGGGTCGCCATAGTGTTCGTACAGTGCGGGGCCGCGTTCGACGGCGGCGGCGCGCTCGGCTTCGTCGAGCTGGCGCCACATGCGCTCGCGCACCGCGAGGAATTCGGTATAGCCGCGCTCGGCGGCGAGGTCGGCCCACAGGTAGGCCTGCACGCGGTCCTTTTCGACCCCGACGCCGTGCCAGTACAGCAGGCTCAGGCGGTGCTGGGAGTATTTGTCGGCATAGCTGGCCGCGACGCGGAAATCGTCGGCGGCATTGGGCCAGCGGCGCTCGGCGGCGGCGAGGTGGCCATACAGTCGATAGCGATAGTTGAGCAGGTTCTCGCTGCCGGGAAACAGGTCGTCGAAGCGCTTGCGGATGTCGGCGTCGACATCGGACGACACCGCCGCCTCGGCGGCGTCGATCTTCACCCGCGGCTTGAGCGCGGCGGCGTCGGCGGCCGACAGCGCGAGACAGGCGCCCAGCGCCAGAGACAGGATCCTGGTGTTCGATTGCATGTGCGCCCCTGCGAGCCCCGTGAATGCCCCGATCAGCAGCGCCTCCCGCGCGCGATCCGCGCCTCCGTGCCGAGGCAGTATTCCACCCGTCACAGGGCATCAACAAGCCATCGAGACCGGCAGGAAGGGACGGTACCGCCGCGCCCGGTCCGAGGCCATCCCGGAACGCGGCGGTACCTTCACCACACCATCCATTTCTGTCGCGGTGTGGCGGGCAAAGCGGACATGCACCGCAGGCAGGACCCTGCGGTCAGGGCCCCGCCGTCAGGGGCTGGCCGGTGCCGGCGGCTTCGGCGGCTCGGGCACTTCGGGCGCCTGGGCAGCGGTGTCCGGCGCGGTCTCGGGGATGCGCGAGTTCGGCTTGCCCTTGCCCTGCGCCTGGCCCGGAATCTGCTCGATCTCGCCGATGGTGATGCGCACGCCGTTGGGGTTGCGCCAGACGCGGTCCTGCCAGGCCCAGTACTTCTTCGCGTCCCAGTAGCGCTCGTCGTAGAACTTCGAGCCTTCGATCATCTGCGAACCGGAAGGGCCGGGGATCTCGATCTGCACGCCGCGGTTGAAGCCGGTGCGGCTGCCGGTCATCTCGCGCCTGCCGACGCGCAGCTGGAACTCGTAGCGCGGCTTGGCGGCGGCATCGCCGAACTTCGCGTAGATCGCCTGGCCTTCCTGCACGGCACGCTCGCGCTCGGCGGCGGACAGTTCCTTCCAGTAGCGTTCGCGCAGGGCGATGAAACCGACGTAGTTGCGCTCGGCGGCGAGGTCCATCCAGGCGTAGGCCAGGGCGGGATCGCGGGCCACGCCTTCGCCGTTCCAGTACATCTCCGCGACCATGCCCTGCGAGGGCTTGTCGGCGAAGAAGCTGGCGCGGCGGAAGAAGCGCATCGCGTCGTCGTAGCGCTTCGCGTTGTAGGCCTCCAGCCCCAGCAGCCGGTACTTCATGTCCTGGTGGTGGTCGAGGAAGCCGGCGGTGATCAGCATCGGGTCCTCGGTCGGCTCCGGCGGCACCACGTTCTGCGCGGCGAAGGCCGGCGCAGCCAGGGACAGCGTGGACAGGAGGGCGGCGCAGAGCAGGCGATGGCGGATCATGGGGAGCCGATTCGGGAGAGGGAGAGCGGGGGGCGAAACATGCATCACGGGTCGATGCCCCTGTGCGGACGGCACCAAGGCTTCGATGGACGGAGCATGGTCGACTGGATGCATACGGTAGCCGATCGGTCGCGGGCGAACGGGTAAACTGACGACCTACATGACTTCCGTCATGCCCGACGGTTCATCCACGGCCTGTGCTTCACGGCCTGTTTGTTCCCGGTCTGTTCTTCACAGTCATTTCCCCACGGTTTGTCCATGCACGGTCTGAATCTCCCACAACGCGAAGCGGTCCTCCACACCGAGGGCCCGCTGCTGGTACTGGCCGGCGCCGGCAGCGGCAAGACCCGCGTGATCGTCGAGAAGATCGCGCACCTGATCCAGACCAATCGCTATCCGGCCAAGCGCATCGCCGCGATCACCTTCACCAACAAGTCGGCGAAGGAAATGCGCGAGCGCGTGGCCAAGCGCATCAAGGGCGGCGCGGCCGAGGGCCTGACCGTCTGCACCTTCCACGCGCTGGGCCTGCGCCTGCTGCAGATCGAACATGCGCGCGTCGGCCTCAAGCGCGGCTTCTCGGTGTTCGACACCGACGACGTGGCCGCGCAGATGAAGGACCTGCTGGCGGGCGCGAAGCCCGACGTGGTGCAGGCGATGCAGGGCCTGGTGTCGCGCGCGAAGAACGCGGGGCTGTCGCCCGAGGAAGCGCTCGCGCTGGCGCAGAGCCCGCGCGAGCTGCAGGCGGCGCAGCTGTACGTGAAGTACCAGCAGCGCCTGAACACCTTCAACGCGGTGGATTTCGACGACCTGATCCGCCTGCCGGTGGAGCTGCTCGAACGCGACGAGGAATGCCGCCTGGGCTGGCGCGAACGCATCGGCTACCTGCTGGTCGACGAATGCCAGGACACCAACGACGCGCAGTACCGGCTGCTCAAGGCGCTGGCCGGCGAGCAGGGCCACTTCACCTGCGTGGGCGACGACGACCAGAGCATCTACGCCTGGCGTGGCGCCAACCCGGAGAACCTGTCGCAGCTGGGCAAGGACTATCCCTCGCTGCGCATCGTCAAGCTGGAACAGAACTACCGCTGCAGCAACCGCGTGCTGCGCACCGCCAACGCGCTGATCGCGAACAATCCGCACGAGCACCTGAAGACGCTGTGGAGCCAGCAGGCCGACGGCGAGCGGATCCGCATCCTCGAATGCCGCGACGGCGAGCACGAGGCCGAGCGCATCGCGTCGGAGATCCATTTCATCGCCCAGTCGCGCAAGGCCGAGTGGGGCGAGTTCTGCATCCTGTTCCGCGGCAACCACCAGTCGCGCCCGCTGGAAAAGGCGATGCAGCTGCTGCGCGTGCCCTATCACCTGAGCGGCGGCACCGCATTCCTCGATCGCGGCGAAGTGAAGGACGCGCTGGCCTGGCTGCGCCTGATCGCCAATCCCGAGGACGACGCGGCCTTCCTGCGCGCGGTGCAGTCGCCCAAGCGCGAGGTCGGCGCGACCACGCTGGCGAAGCTGGCGGAGCTGGCCCAGCACGCGGGCATGCCGATGGCGCGCGCCGCCGAATCGATGAGCGTGCTGAAGCAGCTGCAGCCGCGCGCGGCCAATGCGCTGAGCGGCTTCGTCGACATCCTGCGCAGCCTGCGCAGCGAATCGCACCGGCTCACGCCGGCCGAACTGGTCAAGCAGCTCAACGAGCGTTCCGGCCTGCTCGCCGCGGTGCGCGCGCAGTGCAAGAACGAGGAGATGTACGCGCTGCGCCGGCGCAACCTCGACGAACTGGCCGACTGGTTCGACGGCGCGCGCGGCGGCGCGGGACCGGGCGAGCTGGCCGCGTCGCTGGCGCTGCTGAGCCACGCCGACAAGGGCGAACCGGGCAACCAGGTGCGGCTGATGAGCCTGCACGCCGCGAAGGGCCTGGAATTCCGCTTCGTCTTCATCGTCGGCATGGAGGACGGCATGCTGCCGCACGAAGCGAGCATCGAGGAGGGCCGCCTGGACGAGGAACGCCGCCTGCTCTACGTCGGCATCACCCGCGCCAAGGAACAGCTGTGGCTGTCGTACTCGCGCGAAGCGCAGCGCTGGGGCACGCGGCTGCGCCTGTCGCCCAGCCGCTTCCTCGACGAACTGCCGGAAGCCGAGCTGCAGCGCGACGGCGCCGATCCGCAGGCCGACGCGGTGCGCAAGCAGGAGCGGGCGAGTGCGGGTTTTGCCGCGATCAAGGCGCTGCTGGGGGACTGACGTGGAGATCCTGGTCGTCTGCCTGGTCGCGCTGCTCGCCTCGACGCTGACCTTCTTCTCCGGCTTCGGCCTCGGCACCCTGCTGCTGCCGGCGTTCGCGCTGTTCATGCCGATCGAGCAGGCGGTCGCGGCGACGGCGGTGGTCCACCTGCTCAACGGCCTGTTCAAGCTGGCGCTGCTCCATCGGCACATCGACCGCGCGGTGCTGCTGCGCTTCGGCCTGCCCGCGCTGCTCGCCGCAGCGCTGGGCGCCTGGGTGCTGTCGTTGCTCGGCACGCTGCCCGTGCTGCATGCGTACACCGCATTCGGCCACGATTTCGCGATCACCCCGATCAAGCTGGTCATCGGCCTGCTGCTGGTGGTGTTCGCGCTGTTCGAGATCGTGCCGGCGCTACGCGACCTGGAATTCGACAACCGATGGCAGCCGCTCGGCGGCGCGCTCAGCGGCTTCTTCGGCGGCCTCGCCGGCATGCAGGGCGCGCTGCGCAGCGCCTTCCTGTCGCGCAGCGGCCTGGAGAAGCAGGCCTTCGTCGCCACCGGTTCGGCGATCGCCTGCCTGATCGACGTGTCGCGGCTGACGGTCTACGGCGGCACGCTGGCCCGGGTGTTCGGCACGCTGGACCATGTCCTGCTCGGCTGCGCCGTGCTCGCCGCCTTCGCCGGCGCCTGGCTGGGCAACCGGCTTCTGAAGAAGACCACCCTGCGCGGCCTGCAGCGCGTGGTCGCGGCCACGCTGTTCGTGTTCGCGATCGGGCTGATCGCGGGCGCGCTGTAACAGGCCACGCGTAGGCTCTCCGCTACACTCGAACCTCAACGTTTCCGCTTCCTGGAGTCCGCATGCGCCGTCCGTACGCCTTCACCGCCCTGTTCATTGCGACATTCGCGCTCGGCGCCTGCAGGTCGACGCCGGTCGCTTCCGAAACGCCGCCCCCGGCTGCGCCGCCCGTGGCCGCCGCCACGGTGCCCGCCGACGACAACCTCAACGCGGTGCTGTGGGTGCAACGCTCGGCCGAGTACCAGGCCGCCGCCGAGACCGTCTACCGCGCCGCGACCGCGCGCCTGGACGCGGCGCTGAAGGACCCGTCGTGGGACGCGCTGGTACCGGAGGAACGCGCCAATGCCGCGCGCGGCCTGCCGCCGGCGGTGGTGATGGACATCGACGAGACCGTGCTGGACAACTCGCCTTACCAGGCGCGCCTGGTCCGCGACGGCACCGAGTACAACGAGGTGACTTGGGATGCCTGGGTGCGCGAGCAGCGCGCGAAGCCGGTGCCGGGCGTGGTCGAGTTCGCCCGCGCCGCGCAGGCGAAGGGCATCACCGTCATCTACATCTCCAACCGCGCCGAGCACCTGATCGAACCGACCCTGGCGAACCTGCGCGCGGTCGGCCTGCCGGTGAAGGACGACAGCGTCTTCCTTGGCCTGGGCACCCACGTGCCGGACTGCGAGCAGGAAGGCTCGGAAAAGCTCTGCCGCCGCCAGTTCGCCGGGCGCAGCTATCGCGTGCTGATGCAGTTCGGCGACCAGCTCGGCGACTTCGCGCAGATCCTCGCCAACACCCCGGAAGCCCGCGCCGAGCTGCAGGCCCGGCACCGTGGCTGGTTCGGCGAGCGCTGGTGGATGCTGCCCAACCCGACCTATGGCTCGTGGGAGCCGGCGCTGTTCAACAACAACTGGCGCGAACCGCGCGAGGTGCGGCGCGACACCAAGCGCAAGGCGATGGACGTGGCGAGCCCCTGAGCGGGCCCGGCTGCCGGCGGCAGGAACACCGGCACCCAAGCCCATCAAGGCCTTGCATGCGCACAGTTGATGTATTGCATGCGATCCGGGACGCAGGTAGCCTGATCCGCATCCGGTTCGCCGGACCATACCACCACCCCAGACCACAACCGATGTCCTCCGGCCCCGTGCCGGATCTTTCCAGAGGAGACCGACGCCGGTCTCCTTTTTCTTGCCGGTCGCTTGTGGCGGCCCGCCGCCCCGGCCAAGATGCCCGTTCATGCCTGTCGCCGTCCGCCGCCGCCGTCCCCTTGCCCTGCCCGCCCTGATGGCCGCCCTCCTCATGGCAGGGCTGCTGGGCTTGGCCGGCTGCAGCGAAGAGGCGCCGCCGCCCGGCGCCGCCAGCGCCCCCGAGCAGTCGGTGCTGGTCCTGGCCGGCCGCCTGCGCGACAACGACCTGGTCGGCTTCGCCCGCGACGCCATCCCGCCGGGCCTGCATCCGGCCATGGCCGAGGCCTGGCGCAACGGGCACACGCGCTGGCCGCTGGAGGAACTGCCCTTCGACCACCGCATCCCGGGCATGCTGGCCACGCTGTCCGAACCCGGGGCCGAGAAACGCCTGCAGCGCGACTTCGACCGGCAGTTCGCCAACGCCCACGGCGAGATCCGCTCGGCGGCGCGCTCGCTGGGCCTGTTCGGCGTGAAGTACCTCGAAAGCGACCGCAGCCTGACCCCCGACGAGCGCCACCACGCCGTGCAGTTGGTCGCGGCGTTCAGCGCCTGGGGCGAACGGGCGCGGCTGGGCGACCCCAAACGCGCGCGCGCGACGATCGCCCGGCTGGGCCTGGCGGCACGGCGCACCCACCTGACCTCCGAGGCCGCCTTCCGCGAGGCGGGCATGGACGAGAGCCTGCGCCGGCTGGGGCCGATGTGGGCCGCGCTGAAGGACACCCTGCGCAGCTACGACCTGGACCTGGACGAGAGTTTCGGCGGGATGCAGGCGACCCTGGTCGAACGCGACGGCGACCGTGCCTGGGTGCGGATGCGCTACCCCCTGGCCGGCAAGACCATCGACACCACCGTGGCCGTGGAACGCATCGACGGCCACTGGTACCTCAGCGATTTCGTCCGCCACGCGCGCGCCGCCGCCGCGGCACAGCGACCGCCTGCCGTCGTCCCCGGACCCGCCACCGGTCCGCAGAGCACGACGCCCCCGGCCGCCACCGCGCCCGCGCCACCGCCGGCCTGAGCCCGGCATGACCTCCGGCCGCACCCGGCGCCGGCCCCCTTCGTCATAATGACGGCGATCATGCCGACATCACCCGACCAGCCCACGCCTTTCGAATCCATCCCGCCCAAGGCCGACCCGGCCGAGGGCGCGCCCGTGCACGCCGCCGAGCCCTTGCGCACCGCAGACCCGGCGCCCGCCGGCGACCCGCCGCCCGCCCCGGACGAGGCGCCCGCCGCGCCGGTCCACGGCAGCGGCCGCCGCCCCTGGTGGGCCGCGCTGATGGGTCGCCTGATCGATCCGTGGATCGAGCTGCGCATCGAAGCCCTGCCCGACGACCTGCGCAGCGACCCGCGCCCGGTCTGCTACGTGCTGGAGGACTACGGGCTGTCCAATGCCCTGATTCTGGAACGCACCTGCCGCGAACTGGGCCTGCCCTCGGCCCTGCGCCCGCTGCCCGGCGATCCGCTCAAGCGCAAGCGCGCCTACGTCGCGCTGTCGCGGCGCAATGCCGGCAGCGCGCTCGGCCTGGCCGCCGATTTCGCCGCCGACCTCGCCACCGGCAAGCCGCCGCGTCGCGCCCGCCGCCATTCCGAGGCCCTGGCGCACCTGCTCGACGCCCACCGTGCCGACGTCGGCATGGACGTGCGCCTGGTGCCGGTGTCGATCTTCGTCGGCCGCGCGCCGGCACGGAACAACGGCTGGTTCTCGGTGCTGTTCTCCGAGAACTGGACCATCGTCGGCCGCTTCCGCCGGCTGCTGTCGATCCTGCTCAACGGCCGCGACACCGTGGTGCAGTTCGCGCCATCGGTGTCGGTGCGCGAGGTGGTGTCCGAGGACCTGCCGCCCGAGCGCATCGTGCGCAAGCTCTCGCGCGTGCTGCGCACCCACTTCAACCGCATCCGCGAGGCGGTGATCGGGCCGGACCTGTCGACGCGCCGCCTGCTGATCGACAAGGTGCTGTCCGCCGAACAGGTGAAGCAAGCGATCGCGGACACCGCGCGCCGCGAGAACAGCAAACAGGAAGACGCCTGGAAGAAGGCGCAGGCCTACGCCTACGAGATCGCCGCCGACTATTCGCATCCGGTGGTGCGCTCGGCCTCGTTCATGCTCACCACGGTGTGGAACCGCATCTACCGCGGCGTGCTGGTGCACCACCTGGACAAGCTCAAGCAGGACGCGCCGGGACACGAAGTGATCTACGTGCCCAGCCACCGCAGCCACATGGACTACCTGCTGCTGAGCTACCTGCTGTACACCCACGGCGTGGTGCCGCCGCACATCTTCGCCGGCATCAACCTCAACCTGCCGGTGATCGGCACCCTGCTGCGCAAGGGCGGCGCGTTCTTCGCCCGGCGCAGCTTCCGCGGCAACGCGCTGTATTCGGCGGTGTTCCGCGAGTACATGGCGCAGCTGGTCGCCGGCGGCTATTCGATCGAATACTTCATCGAGGGCGGGCGCTCGCGCACCGGTCGCCTGCTGCCGCCCAAGGGCGGTTCGCTGGCGATGACCATCCGCGCCTACCTGCGCCAGCCCACGCGCCCGGTGCTGTTCCAGCCGGTGTACATCGGCTACGAGAAGATCATGGAAGGCCGCAGCTACCTGGACGAGCTCAGCGGCAAGCCGAAGGAAAAGGAATCGATCTGGCAGGTGCTCACCGGCATCCCCAAGGTGCTGAGCGAGAACTACGGCCAGGTGGTGGTGAACTTCGGCGAGCCGATCCGCCTGGGCGATGTGCTCGGCGAACTGGCCGCGGAGTGGGACGGCCGGCCGGTCGGTGACGAGGAAAAGCCGGTGTGGCTCAACAACACCGTCGACACCCTGGCCGACCGCATCCAGGTCAACGTCAACCGCGCCGCCGACGTCAATCCGATCAACCTGCTCGCGCTCGCCCTGCTGTCCACGCCCAAGCACTCGATGGGCGAAGCCGACCTGCTGGCGCAGATCGCGCTGTCGAAGACGCTGCTGGCCGAAGTGCCCTATTCCGACCGTGTCACCGTCACCCCGCATCCGCCCGAGCAGATCGTCGCGCATGGCGAGGAAATCGGCGTGCTCTCGCGCACCGCGCACCCGCTGGGCGACGTGCTGCACGTCGACGGCGACACTGCGGTGCTGCTGAGCTATTTCCGGAACAACGTGCTGCACCTGTTCACCGCGACCGCGTGGATCGCCTGCTGCTTCCAGCACAACCGCCGGATGAGCCGCAACACGCTGCTGCGCATCGGCCGCTCGCTGTATCCGTTCGTGCAGGCCGAACTGTTCCTGCCCTGGGACGAGGAAGGCTTCGCCGAACAGGTCGAGCGCACCATCGCCGTCTTCATCCGCGAAGGCCTGCTGCAACAGGTCGGCGACGACGACGGCGGCATCCTCGCGCGCAACGCCGGGCAGTCCGACGAAGTGTTCCGCCTGCGCGCGCTCGGCCATCCGCTGCAGCAGGCGTTCGAGCGCTACTACATCGCCATCTCGGTGCTCGCCAAGAACGGCCCCGGCACGCTCGGCGCCGGCGAACTGGAAAGCCTCTGCCATCTCGCCGCGCAGCGCCTGAGCCTGCTTTACGCCCCCGCCGCGCCCGAGTTCTTCGACAAGACCCTGTTCCGCGGCTTCATCCAGAAACTGCGCGAACTGAAACTGGTGTGGCCCGACGAGAACAGCAAGCTGCTGTTCGACCAGCGCCTGGACAACTGGGCCAAGGACGCCAAGACCATCCTCGGCCGCGAACTGCGCCACACGATCGAGAAGGTCAGCCCGGAAGCGGTGAAGCGCGAGGCGCCGGAACAGACCGTCGCGGACTGACGTCGCGCGGGGCACTCCCGCGCGTTCCAACGGGCATCGCGTCAGCGCTTTTGCAGATGTCCCGGGATTCGGGGTGTCGCCAGCGGTTTCGGTCGCTGCGGCGCCAGTTCCGATGGCTTCGGGCCCCCTGTTACCCGCCGCTTCGGCTGGACGCGAACAATCGCACTGCGCGCCTGCCCGTCGTCCAGCGTCACGGACAAACGCAGGCAACGAACTTTGCCTGTGTAATTGATCCACCAGTTGCGTCGGTATCGCCCGTCACCGAAGTTCTCGATGGTGTCCGTTTCGCCGCCAGGCGCGGCCATCAGTGGCATGCCTCCGGCGGGGCATGCGATCTCGACTGCGTCGGTAGACACCACGGCGGCATTGGTGATCGCGTTTCCCGCCGCATCGTGCACACGCCAATCGAATACGACCGAACGGGGCGCCTCGATCGTGTGCAGCTGCGCAGGGTTGGAAAGCGGTGCGCTGGACGCCGTGAAGCCATAGACGACATCGTAGGTGGCGCTTGCCGTGGCGACATGACCGACTCGATCGGTCGCAGTGCAAGTGACGGACTTTCGTCCGATCGTCGATGTATCCATCGCCGAGCACGACTGCGAGGCAACCCCCGAGTAGAGGTCCGATGCATTTGCGCTCGCGATCGGCTTGCTGCCCAGCACGACCCTGTCGGGACGCGAGATCGCAAGTGTCGGCGGACTGAGATCGACGCTGAACGGCATGGTCACCGAACTGGTCAGGCCCGCGATGTCGGTCACGCTCCGGGTCAGAAGCTGGGCACCTTCGCTGCTGACGGTCACCGGTTCGGGACATGCGCCCGAGGCCAGCCCGGACACGAGGTCGGAGCAGATGAATTCCACGACAGGCGGGATGCGATGCCAGCCATTGATGTCCGCCGGATGCGAGATCCGCCAGGTCAATTGCGGCGACGCGAGATCGATCTTCAGGACAATGGGGGACGGGCGTACGGCATTCCCGGCGTAATCCATGGCGAGCAGGGTGGATTGCACGACCTGCATGCCTTCTGCGGTCACGATCTCGGAGGGCGGGCAGGCACTGACGCCGGACGTGGCGTCGGTGCACGCATGCACGACCCTGACCACATTGTTGTGCCATCCCGACGCGCCTGCCGGTACGGTGGGCGCGGCGACCACGACCGGTGGCACCGAGTCCTTACGCAGGAAGACCTGGGCACGACCAGTGCCTCCACCACTGGTAGCCTCGCACGACTGTACCGGGCTGATACCTTCCTCTCGCCAGACGAAGGGTTCGCAACCGATCCGGCCCGTCACCGGAGTCTGTGAATCGGACACCTCCCAATCCAGCGCGACATCGCTCGTGTACCAGCTCGCGAGTGTCGGGACACCATCGACCAGGGGACGAACGACGGGAGGCGAGACATCGGCCTGAATGCGCCAGGTGTATGTCGCCGGCATGTCTTCGAAATTGCCGGCGATATCCAGTGCACGAACGCGCACCTGCCATTCGCCTGGTGCCAGCGGCGCCGAGAGGACGAAGGGTGAAGAACATGTGCTGAAGCCCGACGACACGTCCTCATGGATCGTTTCGCACTCGAATCCCGCCAATCCGGAAAGATCGTGCACGGCCGTCGTCTCGAATGCGAACCGCTGATCCCGGATACCGTAGTTGGCTTGCGCCGGCGGCACTTCGGTGAGCACGGTGTCCGGCGCGACGGTGTCGCGCCTGACCGTGACCGCATGCTCGGTGGTCCCGCCTGCGCTGGTGGCAGTGCAGATGAAGTCCAGCCTGGCCGTATCGTTGGACAAGATCTCCTCGTCACACCCGATCGCCTGGGTGATGGTCGACTCCGGGTCGGTGACATTCCAGCGAACGGTGACATCACCGCGATACCAATGCGCATTTCCGACAGGCCCCGCGACCACGGGCTCCACCATGGGTGGCGTGTTATCCGGCGGACGGACGGAAAGGCGATACTCGCGCCGATCCTCGACACCGTTTGCATCGACGACGCTGAGCGTGAATCGATGCTCTCCTTCATCCTCGGGCATGAATTCGCCGACAAGCCGTCCGGATTCCAGGAGGTGCATGCTCTGCGGCAACTCCCCCGCCACGTGTTCGAACCAGATCGCGTCTGGACGATATGCGTCGCCGTTGCGCGCATACATCAGATCGACACGATACAGTTCACCCACGCGACCCGGCGGAAGTGCTTCGGGCAGCATCGTGAATGCAGGTGCCTGTCCGAGCGTGTTATTGCCCCAGCAGACGCGTCCACCCGTATCACGAACGGCGCAACTGTGCGCGAATCCCGTCGCGATCGATACGTAGGCACCACTCGTCGGTGGCGTGGCCTGTCCCTGGTCATTTCGCCCCCAGCAGGCGATACCGCCATCAGAGCGAATCGCGCAGGCATGGAACGCTGCAACGGAAAGCGCACGGAAGCGGCCGGCCGGCGCATCGGTCTGGCCTTCGCTGCCGAGTCCCCAGCAAAGCAGTTCACCGGTATCGGCGATGGCACAACTGTGCCGTTCGCCAACATCGATCGCTCGATAGCGGCCCTGGGGCGGCGATGCCTGACCATCCGCGTCGTAGCCCCAGCATGCCAGCGTGCCGTCGTCGCGCACGCCACATGCGTGGCTCAATCCGCTGGCAACGATGCGGAATACGCCATCAGGCGGGGTGCCTTGGCCATTCGCGTTCCAGCCCCAGCAGGACACCGCACCATGGGTCAGGATCGCGCAGCCGTTGTAGAAGCCGAGGCCGATGGCGCGTACGTCCTCCGCAGGTGCGATGTTGCCGTCATGTTCCCCATCCCCCCAGCATTGCGCACGGCCTACGCCATTGATGCCGCAGGCATGGTGGCCACCGACGCCGATGGCGCGCATGCGATCGAGCGGTGGATCCAGCTTTCCCGCCGACGCCTCGCCCCAGCAGCGGACCGTGCCGCCACTGCGCTTGGTGCACGTATGCCGCTCGCCCGCTTCCAGCGATGGCACGCCATACGGGCCGAAATCGATACCCGCTCGCAACGTGCGGGCATGGGCGCCCCAGCATTGGACCGTGCCGAGGAAAGTCGAGCACGTGGTATCCCCCGCAGCGATCAGGTCAGGACCGCCTCCGGACATCGGGACATGGCGCTGGCCGGCGCTGTTGTCTCCCCAGCAGACGATGTTGCTGAAGTCACGCCATGCGCAGGCATGCCGGGCACCGACGACGACGCGATTCAACCTGGAATTGAAGGTGGCCGGTGGCACGATCGTCTGGCCCGCGCTTCCCCAGCAGATGGCAGCGCCGTAATACTTGTATGCGCAGACATTGCCGTCGCTGGCCGAAATGCCCTGCAAATCGCTGTTCGCCGGCTTGTCGGTGACGGCAGCACCGGCGCCCCAGCAGACGACGGAGTCGACAGGGACTGCACTGTAACCGCGGAGACCGCAGGTGAAACGGTCTCCTGCCGCGATATCGATGAAATGTCCCGTCGGCGGGTTCGCCTGGCCATCGGAATTGTCGCCCCAGCAAAGCGCGCTGCCATTCTCATCAAGTGCGCATCCGTGCGCGCCTCCGACGGTGATGCGATGGAAGCCCGTCCTGTCCGCGAGAGGCCGTTCCGGCAACTCTCCCCAGCAACGCACCGTCCCGTCACGGAGGATGCCGCAGCCAGAGCGCTCGCCCAGCCGGATATCGACGAAAGGCAAGGCAGGCGGGCGAAGACCGCCGATCCCGTCGGAACAATCGATGTCGGACTGCCCTCCGGACGCAGTGAGCTCGCAGACCGCCGCGCCACGACCGCCCAGCGTGAGCGCATGCGAACCAGCGCCTTCGCTCTGCGGTGGATGCAGTTGGCCACTGCTCCCGCCGCCACCCCAGCATGCGATCGCACCCTTGATGCCGCGTGCGCAGGTATGCGAGCGGCCTGCTGCAAGCGCCGTGAATCGCCCGGATGGCAACAGTTGCTGCCCTTCCGAATCGCTTCCCCAGCACTGCAGGCGGCCATCGACGAGAACGCCGCAGCTGTGTCGTTCACCTGCAGTCACGCTGAGGAAGCGCATCCCTGCGGGTGCCTCGGTTCGACCGTCGGTACCGTCACCCCAGCACGTCGCCTCTCCGTCGCTTCTCAGCGCACAGGCGTGCGCGGCACCGATTGCGACCGAAAGGAACCTGCCTGCTGGCGGTGGCCCCAGGGATGTCGCTCCTTGCGATTCCCAACAGACCAACTCGCCCTTGCTGTCGATGGCGCAGGCGCGAGTGCCGGAAGCATCGAGACTGAGATACGCGCCCGAAAGCGGAGCGGTTGCCGCAAGTCCGCCGCCCCAGCAGGTCACGCGGCCATCATCACGAATCGCGCAATCGCCATCGCTGCCCACGGCAACGGAGCGGAATACGCCAGCGGGAGGCGCTGCATCCGCGCCTCCCCAGCATGCCAACCCGCCATCCGCGCGGATGGCGCAGACATGATCGTTGCCGACGGATACCGAGAGATGCGGCCCAACCGGCGGTTCGGGATTGTCCCCATTGATGAGGCCCCAGCAACGCAGGTCACCGTTTTCCTTCAAGGCGCAGCTGTAATCGCTGGAGGCATCCAGCTGCAGCCCGGCATCCGCCGCATTCCGCCCTGCGTGCGCGCAGAGGGGCGCCGCAAGCCACACAGCCATCGCGGCAAAGGCCAGCAACATCTGCTTCATCATGGTATCTCCCTGAAATTCGATGGCTGCATTGCCCGATGCGGCGACAGATCGGTCTTCATGGGTGGACCTGCCTGGCCCCTATTGTCCACGAAACATTTGACGGGGGGCGACTGCAGGCATGCGGGAAGCGACAATGGGCATCTCGATGTCCTTGTGATCCGCCATGAGCAAAATCCTGTCTGTTGTGCGCCTCCTCGGCTGCACCCTGCTCGCAAGCAGTGCATGCCTCTCTACCGCCTTCGCCGCCCCACCGACCTGTGGCAGCTACATCGATGCCGACAGTGGCGCGCGGCTGGAGATCGACGATGGCGTGAGGGCACGCCTGCTGCGTGAGGGATCTGCGCCTGCGACGCAGCATTACCGCGTGACCGGCAAGACGCTGCGGCTGTTCGACACCGACCAGGGCTATGCCTCGGACTTCGCGTTGAGCGCCGACGGCAGGACAATGACCGAAGTCGAGGAATCGTTCCGCAAGACCTTCGTGCTCGCCGAAGCCCGCAGTTGCGGCGCGGCGCCGCCACCGGCCGCGCCGGGCAGCTGCCGCGCCGATCTGGATGCCTGCTTCGCCGACATCGGCCATGCCTCGGCCGACAGGCTGCGCGCGGCCTGCGACGATGGCGTGGCGATCGCCTGCGTGCGCTGGATCGACGCGCTGCGCGAGGCGCAGGATCTCGAACCGTTCGAACGGCCCGCTGCGTGCAGCGAAGACGATCCGTCGTTCTCGAAGGACGCCTGCGATCGCCCCGCATCGGCACTGCTCGCACGCGCACTCACCGAGGCCGTCGGTTCGATGTATGCCGACGACAAGCCACTGCCTGCGCAGGCGCTCGCGCCCCTGCCCGCACTGTGCGCGAAACATGGCTCGGCGAAGGTCTGCAACGAAGTCGCCGAGCAGCTGTGGATCGGCGGACGTCATGCGGACGCCCGCACCGCGCTGGACACCGCCTGCACGCGCGGCGGCGACCCGGAAGCCTGCCGACACGCCTCCGCGCTGGCCGGCGTGGCCTCGCTGCAGCCGCAACGTGCCGAACGCCTGCCCTGCGGCCGCTACGTCGCCGCCACCGGACTGATGAGCGAACTGGATTTCGGCGATCGCGGCCTCCTCCCGAGCCTCGGCGGCCAGCTGCGCGCGCGCATCGAGGACGGCCAGGTCCGGATCCGCCACGACAAGGGCGGCGATTTCGTGTTCGCGCCGATCGCAGGCGATGCGCTGATCGGCATCGACAGCTGGAACCGCTACGCCGTGTACACCCGCGATGGCGGCGCCGCGACCTGCGCCGCACCGATGGTCTACGTCGAGAAGCCGCTGGTCGAGGACTGCCCGCAGCCCGGCAGCGAGAGCATCGCTGCCTGCTGCGCGCGCGGCAGCCTGCACGGCTGCAACACGCTGGGCCACCAGCGCGCGCTGGCCGGCGACTGGGCCGGCGCGAAGCCCGAATACCTGAAGGTCTGCACGGCCGGCGTGCGCGTCGGCTGCGAGAACCTCACGCGGGTGTTCGCACACGGCGACGAGAGCATTCCCGAGCTGCTCGACGCGCTCTGCGCCAAGGACGCGACGCATGTCGCCTGCGACGTCCGCGACACCACGGCCTGGGCCTCGCTGGCGCTGTCGCGCGCCGCGGACGAGCTGCTGAAGGACCTGGAACGCGAAGCCGAAGCGGAACTGCCGGCACAGGCCCGGTGAGGCATCCGCGAACGCCTGCCGCCTGCCGCGCGGCAGGCTGCTCGCGCCGTCAGGGCGTTCCGCCGGATGCCTTGAACGCCCGCAACGCCAGGACATGCGGCAGCGCGACCAGCAGCACCGCATAGCCCAGCATCGACAGCGCATACGGCCAGTCGCGCGCGACCGCGAACGCCAGCGCCGACAGCAGCAGCGGCACCAGCGAGAACGGCGTGCGCCGCAGCGCCAGCATCAGGCCCACGCTCGCCAGCAGCCAGCCCAGCCACTCCGACGTCAGCATCCACCCCGGCACCGTGATGCCCTTGCGCGCGAGAAAGGTACTGATCACGAACGGATACAGCCCCGCCACGAGCAGCGAGATCGCGCAGGCTGGCCAGGCGAGCAGGTCGGCAACGGTGAACAGGATGCGGGCGGGGCGGGAGTGCATGGGCGGGGCTTCCTCGTCGGGAGAGCCGGTGACGCTCACGCCACCGGCTCCACCATTATCGCGCCCTTGGCCTGGACTGTGCCGGCCGCAGTGCACCGGGTGCTGGACGGCCGGACACCGGTCGCTGGATGGGCGTCGGCGACTGAATGGGCCGCAGAGGTCCACCCGTCGTCATCTGGCGTGGACGCACCTTGAACGTAACCGTATGCCGCGTCTGATCACGAAGGTAGTAGTGAACCTGGAAACATTTGTTGGCTTCGTCCGCGTAGAACCTGAAGTCGATTCGATGCGACCCATCCGGAAGGATGTATTCACCCTGGCTCGATGTCACGCCTCTCCAATTCAACTGCGCGACAGGCCATGCCGGGCAAGCAATGCTGCCGTATTCGACCCAGCCAAAGACCTTGTCCGCGACCAGCACGCCCTTTGCATCGCGCACTTTCCAGATGATCGGCACGTAACGCGTCGCCTCGATCTCGTGCAACACCTCTCCTTTCGCAAGCGGCCCCATGAAGCCTTCGAAATCGTACAGAACGGCGTAGCCTCCCGTTTTGGCGGCGAGGTTGCCGGCACGATCGTAGATACGGCACGTTGTTTCCTGCGAAGGAATCTGCGTGGCGATCGGCGTGCAACCACTGCGGGCCCAATCCACGCCGGACCTTGCGTCTGTGCCGGACAGCTGCGTGTCGAACGACGCATTCAGGATCATCGGCGATGTCGGCAGTATCGCGGAGATCGTCGGGGGTGTCTTGTCGATCCAGACCGTCGCCTGGGCATATTCACTGAGATGACCGGCCTCATCCTTGACCTGATGGCCAAGCTGGGTCGGCCCTTCCTCATATGCGTTGGTCCAGACATTGCAGTTGCTCGGGACACCGGAGGTCTCGTCGAAGCACGTATAACGGACGCCCACGGTCGAGTTGTACCAGCCTGCTTCATTGGGAGCGGGCGTTTCGATGATCGCACGGGGCGGGACAGTGTCGCGCTTGAGTACAACCTGGACCGTCGTGGGTGGAAATCCGGGCCGGCTGCCGTCGCTCACCGCCATGCAGACATGATCTTCCGGCTTCGTGTCCTGCGTGAGGACAACATCCCGGCAACCACTGTAGATTCTGGGCGGAGACTCAGGATCCTCGATCAGCCAGCGAAGCTGGACTTCGCTGACGTACCAGCCGTTCTCGCCCAGGGTTCCCGTGATGACAGGCGTGACCGTTGGCGGCGTGGTGTCGACCGCCTTCACACCCATCGCCATGCTCTTGGAAGCCACGTGGATACCAGCCGCGGGGTCGCCCCAGCACACCGACTGCCCATCATCGCGGATCGCGCATGAGTGCGCGAAACCGGCACTCAGGGAGACATAGCGTCCATGGCTGGGCGGCGTCGCCTGTCCATGGTTGTTGCGTCCCCAGCACGCGAGACGTCCGACATCGGAGATCGCACAGGCGTGAAATGCGCCAACGGCCAGGGCGCGATAGGTCACCGACGCACCCGAAGGCGTCGTCTGTCCTTCCGAACCCAGCCCCCAGCAGACGATGCGTCCCTGGTCGGAAAGCGCGCACGCATGCCGTTCACCCACGTCAACGTCGCGAAAGCCGCCAGCCGGCGGGGAAGTTTGCCCCTCGGCACCATACCCGCGACAAACGAGCGATGCATCGGCGCGGATGGCACAGGAGTGATTCATGCCAGTCGCAACATCGCGATACGTTCCTGAAGCGAAGTCGTCCTGCCCGTACTTGTCCCATCCCCAGCACGCAACGAGACCATTGCTCCTGATCGCACAGCCGTTGTAAGCGCCAGCATCCAGGCTGCGCATGGGTCCTTCCGGCGGTGGCTCGTCGCCTTTCCCTGCGCTGCCCCAGCAGACGATGCGGTTGCCATCGGCGATGCTGCAGACCTGGGCCGTGCCGGCGGCAATGCTTCGATGTCCCTCGGTGGTGCCGGGTGAGTCAACACCGATGCCAGCACAATCGACTTCCGCACGGCTTCGCAGGACGCAGGTTTTCTGCTCGCCTGCGGCGATATCCAGGATCGCCTGCGACAAATGGTCCTGATGGCTGCTGACAGGCTGCGACAGCCGGGTCGAATTCCCCCAGCACTGCATCTCACCATCGACGGACTGCACACAGGCATGTTTCTCCGATGCGCCTATCGCCACAAACCTTCCTGATGGCACGCGCATCAAACCGCCGCCGACATCGCCCCAGCACCTGATCCGACCATCATCGACAATGGCACAGGCATAGCCTGAGCCTGCGGCAATCGCAAGGGCGCGCATGCCGCTCGGCGGAGCAGCGGACAAGACCCCGCCCCATCGCGCGCAGTCGACTTCACCGTCGACTCGAATCGCACAGACATCGGTCTCCGAAACGCTCACCGAGAGATAATGCCCATGCGGCAATCGATCTGCGAGCGCATGTTCGTCCTTTCCCCAGCAATCCAGCCCGCCCTCGATGCGCAGCGCGCACGCATGCGCAGGAGCCACACTGACTGCTGCATACCGGCTCTTGTTCGGTGCATGCCGGGACAGCTCGCCACCGACGCAGCGCAATCGTCCATCACTCGCCACAGCACAGACATCATCCGATGTGGCGTCGATCGCGATGACTGGCCCGAAAGGCAGGGCACGGAAAACCGACGGCTCTGCCGCGGACCAGCAACCTCCGAGGCCATCGGTCCTGATGGCGCAGGTTCTATCGACGGCGACGGACACGGCGATGAATCGTCCTTCCATGGCGACGCCAGAGGAAGGCTGCACATCATCCCTCCAGCACCGGAGGACGTTATGTGCATCGATATTGCAGTTCCGGGCGACGCCGGCGTCCAGCGGCACGAAGCCGACGCCGTTGGCTGCCGCATGTGCTGTGGAAGGCAAATGAACGATGGAAAGAATGATCGCGAGCAACCATGCCGTGCATGATCCTCGCTTGTGCCGATGCCACATGCTTCCCCCTGGTCGCTTCGTTTTTCCGGACATTCGGACCAGTCGACACTGCAGCTGGCCTTCACTCGGCATTATGACGGCGAATGCGCTCCGATGCCCGGGGCAACCGGCACCTCATCCGATCTCCTCGCCGAACATCATCCGGTGCCCGTCGAGGGTGCGGATCGCGAATTCGCGCATGCCCCAGGGCTCGTCGCGCAGCGGCTTGAGGATGTCGACACCGCGCACGACGAGCTCGGCGTGGAAGGCGTCGATGCCGTCGACCTCGATGTAGGCGAAATACGCGTGGTCGCCGATGGCGGCGGGCGGAGGTGCGTCGGGACAGGCGCCGGCGAGGATCACGCAGGCGTCGCGCTGGAACCAGCGCCAGCCGGGGTCGCCGACATCGTGGATCTCGAAGCCGAGCACATCGCGATACCACGCGGCGGAGCGGGCCAGGTCGGGGACGGCGATGACGAAGCGCGGCCGCGCCAGCGCGACGGCCCCGGAGGCGGGATTCACGCCGGTTCGTCCGGGATCAGCGCCGATTCGAGCCGGTGGATGGTGTCCTTGAGCTGCAGCTTGCGCTTCTTCAGGCGCTTGATGGCCAGTTCGTCCGCGGCGATGTTGTCGTGCAGGCGGTCGATGGCGACATCGAGGTCGCGGTGCTCCAGGCGCAGCTCGGCGAGGCGCTGGGCAATCCGTGCGAGTTCGGTCGGGTCGGAGGGCGGATTCATTGCCCCGAGCTTAGAGCCTGCCGGCGACTTTTTCATGCATCCGGGCGCAGCCCCCGGCCCGATCCGCGATCAGGCCGGGAACACGCCTCAGCGACCGGCGATGTACAGCGCGGCCTCTTCCTCGGGCGACGGTTCGCGCAGGGTGTCGCGGGGGGATTCGTGCGAGGGCGCCTGCCAGGACTCCGCGGATTCCTGCGGCCACGCCGAGGCGCGTTCCAGATCCACGGACGGCAGGGCAGGCCCCGCCTGGACGGCCGCCTCGGGCAAGGGCAAGGGCATGGCGCCGGCCTCGCCCGGGACCTGCAGCGAAGCGCCGAGGCTCCAGACCAGCAGGGCGGTCCAGAGCGCCATCAGGCCGATCCGTGCGCGCATCCGCCGCCAGTGGCGGCCCCTGCGGGTGGCGGGAAGGACAGCGGGGTGTGCCAGGGGGGCGTGACGCATGTCGGGTCTCCGCGGGAGGACGATGGAATGCACATCCAAGATCCGTGCCAGCCCGGAACGCCTTGATGGCCGGGCGGAACTGGGGCGATCGCGGCCACGCGGGTCGTGCAGGCTGCACGGCGTCGTGCGGAAGCCGCGATGGCGGATCGCTACCGGGACAACGCGTGCCTCGCGAGGAGCCGGCCAAGTCCTTGATATCGAAGCCGTTGGCGCGCGTTCACGGACGCGGCGACGCTGGCACGGGGTTTGAAAGGAACACAGCAAGCCCGCGAGACGGGTCACCCCCGAAGGAGAGTTCCCATGCTGCGTTATGCCCTCATTTTCCTCGTCGTCGCCCTGATCGCCGCCGTGCTTGGCTTCACCGGCATCGCCGGCGCCGCCGCCGGCATCGCGAAGATCCTGTTCGTCGTGTTCCTGGTGCTGTTCGTGCTGTCGCTGCTGCTGGGCAGGCGCAAGGTGGTCTGAGCCAAGACGACCTGAGCCGAATCGCCCGGCTCAGGCCAGCGGCAGTTCGAAGACGAAGCTCGCCCCGCCACCGGGGCGGGCTTCGTACCAGAGATCCCCGCCCATGGCCCGTGCGCGCTGCTTGGCCAATGCCAGGCCGAGCCCGGTCGAGGTTTCGCCGCCGGTGGGCGAGGCACCCAGACGCACGAAACGGCGGAACAGGCGCTCGCGGTCCTGCGGCGGAATGCCGGGTCCACGATCGTGCACCGCGAGCGCGGCCATGTCGCCGCGACGGGTCACCGTCAGCATCACCTCGCCTTCCGGCGGGCCGTACTTGATGGCGTTCGACAGCAGGTTCTGCAGGACGTGGCCGGCACCGGCGCGTTCGGCGAGCACGCGCAGTGCGTGATCCTCGATCGCCAGCGACAGTGTCACGCCCTTGCGCGCGGCCTGCGGCGTCATCAGTTCGACGGCGCCCCGGGCAAGCGATGCCGCATCGATCTCGGCGACCGGCACGCCCTGCGTGGCGTCCTGCTGCTGGTCGAGGAAGGCGCTGACGAAGAGCAGGCCGGCATCGGCGGAGGCGCGGATCGAATCCACCAGCCGCGCGCGCTGGTCCGCAGAGGCCGCATCGTCCATGCCCGGTTCGCGCAGCATGTCCAGCGAGAAGAGGATGTTGCCGAAGTGGTTGCGCAGGTCGTGGCTGACGATCTCGGCCATGCGCTGGCGTTCTTCGGCGACGCGTGCCAGGCGTTCGCGCGAACGCTTGAGGTCAAGATGCGTGCGCACGCGCGCCAGCAGTTCTTCGGCGATGAACGGCTTGGTGATGTAGTCGACCGCACCGGCCGAGAACGCCCGCACCAGGCTGTCGCGTTCGTGGTCGGCAGTGAGGAAGACCACCGGTACGTGGCGGGTCTGCGCCATCGCCTGCAGGCCTTCCAGCACGGCGAAACCGTCGAGGCCGGGCATGCGCATGTCCAGCAGCACCAGGTCCGGCGGGGAATGTTCGGCCAGCGCCAGCGCTTCGGCGCCGTCGAGCACAGGCACCACGTCGTACTCGGCATGGGTGAGCAGCTGGCCGAGCACCTGCACGTTCGCGGCCTGGTCGTCCACGACCATGATCACCGGCATGGCCACGGCGGTGGAAAGGAATCTATTGGGCATCGTCTTCTTCTGTGTCTTCGCGGCTGTGCGCGTGCGCGTCGTCGGTGTGGAGGGCAAGGGCATGGCCGGCGAGGCGGTCGAGCACGGCCTTCATGCGGTTGACGTCGAAACGCTGCACGGCGCGTCGCAGCTGGCGCGCTTCGTCGAGCAGGCGCGGGTCGCCGATGGCGTCCGCGAGCACATCCAGTCGCCGGGAGAATTCGCCGATCTCGCGCATGCGCATGCGCGTGCGCAGCGCCTCCAGCGGGGCGCCACGCACCGTGGCCCATTCGGCCAGCGCCTCCGCGCGCCGGTCTTCGGCCGGCGTCGGCGGCGCAGCGGCACTGCGTGCGCCACCCCGCACGGCGTCCCGCGCGTTGTCGTCCTTCACGCCGTCGCCCGGTGGCGTGCCGCCCTGCGCACTGCTGCGCTCGCCGAACAGCGCGATCAGGCTCGACAGCAGCTCGGCCGGCGCGTAGGGCTTGCGCACGTAGCCGTCGAAGCGGACCTCGGTCGTCCCATGGTCGTCGGTCATGCTGGAGGCGGTCACGGCGATGATTCGCGCACCGCGTGCGGCGATGTCGGCGCGGATGGCTTCGGTCGCACGGTAGCCGTTCATGCGCGGCATGCGCAGGTCCATCAGCACCACGTCCGGTCGGAACGCGCGCGCGACCGCCACCGCTTCCTCGCCGTCGCGGGCGATCGCGAGGGAATGATGGCTGCCACGCAGGTAGCCGCGCGCGACCTCGACGTTCCAATCCACGTCGTCCACGACGAGGATGCGCAGCGGCGGCAGGCGGTCGAAGTCGACCGCCTCGGCGAAGCCGTCCGCCAGGTTGGGCGCCACCGCTTCGGCCTCCGGCAATGCCGGGATGTCGACCTGGAACAGGGCGCCTTCGCCGGGCGTGCTGACGACCTCGATGCGGCCCTGCATCAGCTGCACAAGCAGGCGGGTGACGCTCAGGCCCAGGCCGGTGCCCTGGCGGCTCCTGCCGTCGGGGCTGTCGGCCTGGTAGAAGGGTTCGAAGATCCTCGCCTGCTCGTCCGGATGGATGCCGGTGCCGGTGTCCTGCACGCGGATGCGCAGGTCGTGCCCGCCCAGCGGCGAGGGCGCCATGTCGACGGACACGGTCACCGTGCCGTGTTCGGTGTATTTCACCGCATTGCTGATCAGGTTCATGAGCACCTGGCGCAGGCGCGGCGCATCCACCGCCACCGGCACCAGTCCGTCGCGCGCGATCTCCAGCTGCAATGCGATGTCCCTCGCTTCGGCCAGCGCTCCGAACAGGGATAGGGTTTCCTCGACCAGCTCGCCGATGTCGGTGCCCTGCGGATTGAGCTGCAGCTTGCCGGCCTCGATCTTCGACAGGTCCAGCACGTCGTTGATCAGGGTCAGCAGCACCTGGCCGCTCTTGCGGATCGAGGTCACCCACTCGCGCTGCAGCGGTTCGTCGACATGGTCGGCGAGCAGTTGGGCGAAGCCGAAGATCGCGTTCATCGGCGTACGGATCTCATGGCTCATGTTCGCCAGGAACACGCTCTTCTCCTCGCTGGCGCGACGTGCCTGCGCGGCGCGCAGCTGCAGCAGCAGGGTGTTCTCGGCCTCGCGCTGGGCACGGCGCAGGGCCAGGAAGCCGATCAGGCCGGCGAACAGGGCCAGGCCGTTGGCGACCAGCAATGTGGCATTGGTCTGCTTCACCAGCACGTCGCGCTCGGTCTGGCGCTCGGCCAGCAGGCCGTCCTCGATCAGCATCATCTGCTGGATGCGTGCGCGCATGCGATCGACGATGCGCTCGCCGCGTCCGTCGCGCAGGCGGCGTATGGCGGCGCGGTCATCGCCACGGGCCATGTCGGCATCCTTGATGGCGATGGACGTGCGCGCGCGTTCGCGCAGGCGTTCGTGATCCTTGACCAGTGCGTCGAGCAGCACGCGCTGTTCGTCGTTGTCCGAAGCGATCGTGCGGAGGGTCTGGATTCCCTTGGCGACCTGGTCGAGATTGCTGTTGAGGGCCTCGCGATGCTCGGCGCGGCCATCGATCATGAAACGCAGGCCGGCGACTTCCAGATCGTGCAGCGCGAACTGCAGCCGCGCCAGTTCGTCCTTCACCTCCATGGTGTGGGTCACCCAGCCGATCGACTCGCGCAGCGCGTTGATCGAACGCACGGACACCACCGATGTGACGAGGATGACCAGGAACGCGAGCGCCAGCAGGCCGACGTTCGCGCGGTTGCGGAATTGACTGGCCTGGCTCTGCGGCATGGTCGGTCCAACGGGGAGATGTGGCGGCGCGATCCGGCGCCGCGGTGCGGAGTGAGGCCGGGGAGACGGGTCAGGCGTTCATCAGCCAGATGGTGCCATTGAGCACCAGGGCGAACGACACCCACAGCAGATAGGGCAACAGCAGGTAGCCGGCCAGCGGCCGCAGGCGGCCGAAGGTGAGCAGTGTCCACAGCAGCACGATCCACAGCGCGCAGATGTCGACGAAGGCCAGCCCCGGGCTGCGCAGGCCGAAGAACAGCGGTGTCCACGCCAGGTTCAGCACGAACTGCACGAAGAACAGGACGAACGCGCGGCGGCGCAGCGCCATGTCGACCCCGGGCGTGCGCTGCAGCAGCCAGGCCGCGACCGCCATCGCCACGTACAGCACCGTCCAGACGGGACCGAACAGCCAGTCCGGTGGCTGGAACGTCGGCTTGGCCAGCGCGGCGAACCAGTCTCCGGGCGGAAAGAGTACGCCGAAGAGTGCACCCAGGCCTGCGATCAGCAGGATCCAGGCGACCAGCAGTGCGCCACTCCACATCGGGGAGCGGGCGAAATCTTCGGTGACGGGTTCGGGTCGGGAATCGGACATGCGGACAACCTGTGGCGTGTGACGCGGAGCGTGGCGCGTGATGCGTGGCGGGTGCGGGCTCTCGGCGGGTGGCGGGACGGCTTCGGCAAGACGGCGGGCGATGTCGTGGTCAGAAGCCGTAGAGCTTGCGCTTGCGGTACAGCGTGGAGGCATCGATGCCGAGGGTCTTCGCGGCCGCATCCAGGCTGTCGCTCTGCGCGAGCACGCGCTCGATGTGCATC
Source organism: Lysobacter brunescens (assembly GCF_042677005.1). Lineage (NCBI taxonomy): Bacteria > Pseudomonadati > Pseudomonadota > Gammaproteobacteria > Lysobacterales > Lysobacteraceae > Lysobacter > Lysobacter brunescens. Next base: position 884,750 of record NZ_JBHTIF010000001.1, read on the forward strand.
CGCTCCAGCGCTTCCAGCGACATCAACGCGCCAGGCATCGCTTCGGCGCGGCGCGTGGCGTCCAGGGTCAGCAGGTCCGCTGCGATCTCCTCGTCGCGGCCGAGGATCACCGCACGTTCCATCATGTTCTGCAGTTCGCGCACGTTGCCCGGCCAGGCGTAGGTGCGCAGCTTCGACAGCGCCGCCGCCGACAGCCTGCGCGCCGGCCGGCCGTAGTCGGCGGCGTAGCGGCGGATGAAGCCGTTGGCGAGGTCTTCCAGATCCTCCTGGCGCTCGCGCAGCGGCGGCAGGGTGATGCTGATGACATTGAGGCGGTAGAGCAGGTCGAGGCGGAAGGTGCCCTCGACCACCATCGCGTCGAGGTCGCGATTGGTCGCCGCGACGATGCGCACGTCGGCCTTGCGCGTCGCCGGATCGCCGACGCGCTCGTATTCCTTGTCTTGGATGAAGCGCAGCAGCTTCGGCTGCAGCGCAAGGGGGAAATCGCCGACTTCGTCCATGAAGAGCGTGCCGCCGTCGGCATGGCTGACCCGGCCGACCGCGTTCTGCACGGCGCCGGTGAACGAACCCTTGGCGTGGCCGAACAACTCGCTTTCCAGCAGTTCGGCGGTGAGCGCGGGACAGTTCACCGTGGCGAACTCGGCCGAGGCGCGCGGGCTGGCGCGATGCACGGCGCGCGCGACGACGCCCTTGCCGGTGCCGCTCTCGCCGAGGATCAGCAGGTTGGCGTCGGTGGCGGCGACCTGCAGCGCCATGTCGATCGCGGCCTGCATCGCCGGATTGCGGCTGCTCAGCTCGGGGGTGCCGCGCGAGACTTCACGCTCGAGGGTATCGACGCGGTCGCGCAGGCGACGCGCCTCGATCTGGCGTGCGACCGCGATGCGCAGCTGGTCCGGCGAACAGGGCTTGACCAGGTAGTCGGCGGCACCCAGGGCGAGCGCACGCACCGCCTGCTCGATCTGGGCGTTGGCGGTGACCATGATCACGCGCATGCGCGGCGCCAGCTCGGCCAGCCGGGGCAGCGCGTCGATGCCGGCATCGCTGCCGATGTCGTGGTCCAGCAGGCACACGTCGAAGGGCCAGGTGGCGGCCAGGCGCAGGCCGTCGGCCAGGGTGTCGGCGGTCTCGACCTTGTGGCCATCGCGGGCGAGGGCCATGGCGAAGTTCTGCAGCAGGCGGCCATCGTCGTCGATCGCCAGCACGCGGCCGGGAGGCGGTGTCGCAGGAGTGGGCACGTCCGGTGTCTCCATCGTGGTCGTCGGCAGGGCGCTCGACACTATATCCATACCCTGCGGCCGGGCCGTACCGAGGCTGGCCTGCGGACTGGAAGGACGGCGCGGGGGCGCGGCAGTGGTCATGGGAGCGTCCTGGACAGTGGGTGCGCCCCGGGGGAAAGGCGCGGCGACGAGACTTCCGCAAGAGACATGCCACGCCTGCAGGCCCCGTGGCGCCGTGCGTACGACACCCGCGGCCGTGCATCGCGCACGATCCACGGCCCGCGATCGTGCGGAATGCACGGAACGCCTCCCAAAAAAAAGCCGCCCCGGCGCACCGGGACGGCGAGCACACACACACACGGAGGAACACACTGGGAGTTGCACACACGGAGGGAGGAGCGGGGAAACTCGCAAGCACCGGGGAACGATTGGCTCACTTTGGAGAGACGTGGCAGGGCCGTCGTCGGATGCAGTTCCGCATGTCGCGGAACCGCGGCACGCTCGCCCCCTCGTCCGGAGATCGGGGCCATGACGCTCCGGGAGGGGAAGGGACCGAGGAGGCGAGCGCGCTTCGGAGAAGAGGGAGGCGGACCTGAGATCCTGCCTCCCGATCGTGGAGCGCTGCGCGATCAGTGGTCGATGCGCTTCTCGAAGTCGCGCACCTGGTCCATCGCCGCGTCGCGGGCGATGCCGTAGCGCTCCTGGATCTTGCCGGCGAGGTACTCGCGGCTGCCTTCGGCGGCGGTCAGGTCGTTGTCGGTGAGCTCGCCCCACTGCTGCTTGATGCGGCCGGTGAGCTGCTTCCAGTTGCCTTTGATGATGTCGGTGTTCATGGATCGGATCTCCTTGGGGGATACGGCACGTCCGGGATGGGGGAGGGACGGACGAGGCCGGGGTGGTCGCGCTGCCGCAGCGGCAGCGCGATCGTGCGGTGCAGCGCGCGACCTCAGCCGCGCGGCTTCACCGTGAGCGTGGTGGCATCGACCGACTTCACGCCCTTGATGCCGCGGGCGATGGAGACGGCCTTGTCGACCTGCACGGTGCTGTCGAGGCGACCGGCCAGAGTGACGACGCCGTTGGTCGTGCTGACGTTGATGTCCAGGCCCTTGGTCTGCTCGTCGACCAGCAGGTCGGCCTTCACCTTCGTGGTGATCCAGCTGTCCTCGACCGGCTGCTGCGACGATTCGTGCGCTTTCGTCTGCGTGGCGGCACCGTCGGCGGCGATGGCCAGCGGCGCGGCCAGGGACATCGCGAGCGCGGCGCCGATGGCCAGCATGCGCGACGAGGACCGGGGATTCGTGAAACGCTGGGACATGTCTGCGACTCCTGTTGCGAAACCATTGCGAGGGATCGCCGGCGGTGGGGGATGCGCCGGCCATGATTCCTTCCGCAGAGTGCGTGCCAACCCTATGCCCCCTTGCGAATCAATGCCTTAGCGAAATCCTCCCGCGCGCCAGGCATGCAGGCTGCAGACCGGTCTTGCAGCCTGCACGAGACGCCATGCCACGCACGGCGGCACGGCATGGCGTTGTGGATAAAATGCGCGCCTGATGAATGCCACGCCCCTGCCCCTGTCCGAACCGCTGCCGCCGCCCTCGCGGCGCGCCGCCCACGAAGCCAACCGGCTCGCCAAGCGCCTGCGCCACCAGGTCGGCCGCGCCATCGCCGACTTCGGGATGATCGAGGACGGCGACAAGGTCATGGTCTGCCTGTCCGGCGGCAAGGACAGCTACACGATGCTCGACATCCTGCTGCAGCTGCAGAAGAAGGCGCCGGTGTCGTTCTCGATCACCGCAGTCAACCTCGACCAGAAGCAGCCGGGCTTTCCCGAGCACGTGTTGCCCGAATACCTGAAGTCGATCGGCGTCGATTACCACATCCTCGAACAGGACACGTATTCGGTGGTCACGCGCGTGGTGCCCGAGGGCAAGACGATGTGCTCGCTGTGCTCGCGCATGCGCCGCGGCGCGCTGTACACCTACGCCGAGGAACAGGGCTTCACCAAGATCGCACTGGGCCACCATCGCGACGACCTCGTCGCGACCTTCTTCCTCAACCTGTTCTTCCATTCAAAGATCAGCGGCATGCCGCCGAAGCTGCTCAGCGACGACGGCAAGCACGTGGTGATCCGTCCCCTCGCCTACGCGCGCGAGGAAGACATCGCCGCGTACGCCGATGCCAAGGGCTTTCCGATCATTCCATGCAACCTCTGCGGCTCGCAGGAAAACCTGCAGCGCAAGCAGGTGAAGAAGATGATGGACGCCTGGGAACGCGAAACCCCGGGCCGCGTCGAGCAGATCGCGCGCGCGCTCGGCGACATCCGTCCCTCGCAGCTCAGCGATCCGAAGCTGTTCGACTTCCTGTCGCTGGGCAAGCGCGGCGACGCCGAGCTGCCCGATGCGCATGCCTGGCTGGGCAGCGATGGCGCGAAAGCGGATCAGGACGAATCCGCGACAGGCTGACCCTGCATTCCGAGCGAAGCGAAGGACCTGCTTCCGGCGTTGCCTGCGGTACGACAACAGGTCCCCCGGCCCACGGCCTCGGGATGACCCCTTCTTCCACTTCCCGGATTCCCGATGTTCTTCCGCAACCTGACGTTCTTCCGCTTCCCCGCCTCGCTCGACTTCAGCGAACTCGACACCGGCCTGTCCGAGTGCATCCTCAAGCCGGTCGGCGCGCTTGAACTCTCGTCGCGCGGCTTCGTCTCGCCGTTCGGTCGCGGCGACCAGGAAGTGCTCTCGCACCGCATCGGCGAAGCGATCTGGGTCACTGCAGGCACCGAGGACAAGATCCTGCCGGGCTCGGTGGTCAACGACCTGCTGCAGAAGAAGCTGCAGGAGATCGAGGACAAGGAAGGCCGCAAGCTCGGCGGTCGCGCGCGCAAGCGCCTGAAGGAAGACCTGGTCCACGAGCTGCTGCCCCGCGCGTTCGTGAAGCCCGGTCGCACCGACGCCTTCATCGACTGCACGGACGGCTTCATCGCCGTCGACACCTCCTCGCGCAAGAGCGCCGAAGCGGTGGTGTCGGACGTGCGCCACGCGCTGGGCAGCTTCCCGGCGCTGCCGCTGAACGCCGAAGTGGCGCCGCGCTCGGTGCTGACCGGCTGGATCGCCGGCGACCCGCTGCCGCACGGCCTGTCGCTCGGCGACGAGTGCGAACTGCGCGATCCCACCGACAACGGCGCGATCGTGAAGTGCCAGCACCAGGAACTGGACAGCGACGAGATCGCCAAGCACCTCGAAGCGGGCAAGCAGGTGACGCGTCTCGCACTCACGCTCGACGACCGTCTCAGTTTCGTGCTCGGCGACGACCTGATCATCCGCAAGCTGAAGTTCCTCGACGGTGCGGTCGAGCAGCTCGAATCCGGCGACCGCGACGATTTCCGCGCCGAGCTCGACGCACGCTTCGCCCTGTTCAGCGCGGAAACGCGCCGACTGTTCCGCACGCTGGAGCCGGCGCTGAAGCTGTCGAAGGCAGAATGACAGGCGCATGACCGGCGTGCGATGACGGCGCGCGGTTCTCGCGCCCGATCTTCGCCGGTGCCGGTTTCCGCACCGATCCGAACCGCCACGTCAAGTTTTGTATTGTTCCGCCGACAACGGTTAGCATTTCGCATGCCCTTCCGTTTCCGACTGCGCGAGTCCTCCGCTCCGCGCCATGCCGACAGCCGTGCGCAGCAACGCGACCTCGTGGCGCTGCTGCTCGACGACGGCCGCAACATCGATGTCCTGCGCGTGCGCGATCCGCGCGCGCGCCGCATCAAGCTCTCGGTCAGCGAGCGCGGCGTGCGCCTGACCCTGCCCGAACGCGCCAGCCTCGTCGCCGGCGACCGCTTCCTCGCCGAACACCGCGACTGGCTCGGCGCACAGCTCGATCGCCTGGTCGAAACCGAAGTCGCACCGCTCGTGCGCGGCGAAAGCGATCGCCTGCCGCTGCGCGGCCGGATGCTGCCGCTGCGCTGGGAACCCGGCCGCTTCACTGCCGTGCAGCTCGATGGCGACGGCGCCGATGCCTGCGCGGTCTTCCAGGCCACCTCGCGCGCCGGCGACGCAGCGCTGCACCGCGCGCTGCGCGATTTCTACGAAGCCCAGGCGCGCGCCGACATCGGTCGCTGGATGCCGCGCTACCTGCCCGAGCTGCCGCGCGCGCCGCGTCGCGTGCAGCTGAAGATCATGAGTTCGCAGTGGGGTTCGCTGGCGCCGGACGGCACCATGGCGCTGGACCTGTCGCTGGTGCTCGCCCCGCCGGACGCGTTCGAATACGTGCTGGTGCACGAGCTGTGCCACCTCATCCACCACGACCACTCGCCCGCCTACTGGCGCGAGGTGGAGCATCGCTTCCCGCACTGGCGCGACCAGCGCGAGTGGTTCCGCGAACACGGCCGCCAGCTCAAGGCGCAGATGGTCGCGCTGGTGCGCTGACGCGCAACGGCCTCAAGACTTTCGTCTTCATGCGCGCGGCAGCCGTTCACGGCCGCCGCGCCGGGACTCACTTGCTGCTGACGTACTTCTCGCGGCGAATCACCGGGATCGGCAGGCCGTGGCCCTTCAGGGTCTCGAAGCAGGCGTCGACCATGTTCGGGTTGCCGCAGAGGTAGGCGATGTCGCCTTCGGCATCCGGCGCGAATTCCGCCAGCTGGTCCTGCACGTAGCCCTTGCGCACGTCGGCGTGCGCATGCGGCGAACCCTCGGCGGGCAGCTCGCGCGAGAAGCACGGGACGAAGCGGAAGTTCGGATGCGCGTCGGCGAAGGCGCGGAACTCGTCGCCGTACAGCAGTTCCTCGGGCGTGCGCGCGCCGAACAGCAGCACGACCTCGATGCCGCGTTCGGCGATCTGCTGCGCCAGCTGCGGCAGCATCGCGCGGTACGGGGTCACGCCGGTGCCGGTGCCGATCAACAGGTAGCGTCGGTTGGCGTCGGCGGGCATCAGGCAGAAGCGACCGTAGGGGCCGCTGGCGGTCACCGTGCCGCCGGTTTCGAGGTTCTCGAACAGCGCGGTGGCCGCGCCGCCGGGGACGTAGCTGACAGCGATCTCCACCGATTCGCCCGGCGCCATGGCGTGATCGTGCTGGGTGGCGAGCGAATAGCTGCGCTTGGTCGCAGTGCCGTCCGCGTATTCGAAATGCACCTGCAGGAACTGGCCGGGGATGTAGTCCAGCGGCTGTCCGTCGTCGCGGACGAAGCTGAGATGGGCCACGGTGGGGGCCAGCATGCGGCGGCCGACGAGCTTGAGCGGGAAGAGGGCGGGCACGGGTGTGTCCTGGAATGGAGTGTTGCCGGAGGCTTCCGGCATGGCCGCCTATACTACCGGTTCGCGCCACGCCGAACCGCCAGAACCGCCGCCCTTCGTCCGGACGCACCGTTGCGCAGGGCCGGCAAGGATCCCCTGATGAGCACCGCCCCAACCCCCGACGCGCCCGGCCAGCCGGCCCTGTCCATCCGCGACCTCCGCAAGACCTACGACAACGGCGTCGAAGCCCTCAAGGGCGTGTCGCTGGACGTGTCGCCGGGCGATTTCTACGCCCTGCTCGGCCCGAACGGCGCCGGCAAATCGACCCTGATCGGCGTCACCAGCTCGCTGGTGAACAAGACCTCCGGCGAGGTCCGCATCTTCGGCGTCGACATCACCGCCCGGCGCGACGAAGCCATGCGCCTGATCGGCCTGGTGCCCCAGGAGATCAACTTCAACATGTTCGAGAAGCCGTTCGACATCTGCGTAAACTACGCGGGCTTCTACGGCGTGCCCCGCGAACAGGCGCGCGCGCGCGCCGAGCAGGTGCTGAAGGACGCGCAGCTGTGGGACAAGGCCGACAAGATGAGCCGCACGCTGTCCGGCGGCATGAAACGCAGGCTGATGATCGCCCGGGCGATGATGACCCAGCCTCGGCTGCTGATCCTGGACGAACCCACCGCCGGCGTGGACATCGAGATCCGCCGCGGCATGTGGAAGACGCTGAAGGAGATCAACGCCGCCGGCACGACGATCATCCTGACCACGCATTACCTGGAGGAGGCCGAGAGCCTCTGCCGCAACCTCGCGATCATCGACAAGGGCCGCATCGTCGAGCAGGGACCGATGAAGGCGCTGCTCGCCAAGCTCGACGTCGAAGGTTTCCTGCTCGACATCGACGGCGGCCTGCCGGCGACGCTGCCGGCCATCGCCGGCGCCACCCTGCTCGCTGCGGACGATCACACCATCGATCTCGAAATGCCGCGCTCGATGGACCTCAACGGCGTGTTCGCCGCGCTCGACGCCGCCGGCGTGCGCGTGCGTTCGATGCGCACCAAGACCAACCGCCTGGAGGAACTGTTCGTGCGCCTCACCGGCAACCAGGAGGCCGCCGCATGAGCGCGACCGAAGCGACCACGACGCAGATGACCACCGGCCAGCGCAACCGCACCGCGCTGATGACCATCGTGCGCCGCGAGGTGAACCGGATCCTGCGCATCTGGGGCCAGACCCTGGTGCCGCCGGCGATCACGATGACCCTGTATTTCCTGATCTTCGGCGGCCTGATCGGCTCGCGCGTCGGCGAGATGGACGGCATCCGCTACATGGACTTCATCGTCCCCGGCCTGGTGATGATGAGCGTGATCCAGAACAGCTACGGCAACATCTCGTCGAGCTTCTTCGGCGCCAAGTTCGGCCGCCACGTCGAGGAACTGCTGGTCAGCCCGATGCCCGCCTGGGTCATCCTCGGCGGCTACGTCGCCGGCGCGGTGCTGCGCGGCCTGATGGTCGGCGCGATCGTGCTGGCGATCGCGATGCTGTTCACCAAGGTGCGCATCCCGCATCCGCTGGTCACGCTGACCACGGTCATCCTCGGCGCGACGATCTTCTCGCTGGCCGGCTTCGTCAACGCCGTCTACGCGAAGAAGTTCGACGACATCGCCATCGTCCCGACCTTCATCCTCACCCCGCTGACCTACCTCGGCGGCGTCTTCTACTCGGTGAAGCTGCTGCCCGGCTGGGCCGAGACCGCGACCCACCTCAATCCGATCTTCTACATGGTCAACGCCTTCCGCTACGGCCTGCTCGGCGTCAGCGACGTACCGCTGTGGCTCGCCTACGCGCTGATGCTCGGCTTCGTGGTCGTCCTCGGCGCGGTCGGGCTGTGGCTGCTGAAGCGCGGCGTGGGACTGCGGAGCTGAGGCCACGCGCGACACCCGATCGACATCATCCCCGGAGGACGTCCCGATGCGCCTGCATGCCTTCACCCTCAGCCTGATCGTCACCCTCATCGCGTGCAGCGCGCCAGCGCCATCCGCCGAGCCGGCGCCTGCGCCGCCGTCCTCCACCGCTGCCGAAGCACCGCCCGCACCATCGCCCAAGGTCTCGGCGGAGATGGCCGGCCGCGTCAGCCCGGTGCCGGCCTTCATGGGCCTGGGCGAGCACTTCAACATCCGCATCCAGTCCGTCGGCGACATGCGCCACGATGTCGAGCTGACCTGGGCGATGGGCCAGAAGTCCGCGCAGGGCGTACTGATGTATCGCGGCGCACCCGGCGTGCCGCATCGCGGGCCGATCGCGCTCGACGGCACGCTCGACACCGCGGAAGGCGCGAAGCCGATCCGCGTGGAGATCGTCACCGGGCCCTGCACCGACGAAGCCGACCGCCCGCATCCGCAGCGGGTCACGGTCACGCTCGAAGGCGAGACCACGCTGCACGGCTGCGGCGACCTGGCGGTGTATTGATCGACCGACAGGCCTTCCCTGTCATCCCGAGCCGCAGGCGAGGGACCTGCTTCATGCTGTGCGCGGTTGATCGATTCGAATCCAGCCTGCTTTGCACAGTGGGGGTCAAGCTCGAAAGCAGGTCCCTCGCCTGCGGCTCGGGATGACATGACAGGGGCACCGTCATGTCACGCGCGGCGTCACGCGTCCGCGCGTGCCGTCGTCGAACCGACGCGCCGGAACTTCCGCGCGATCCACAATCCCAGGTCGTGCAGCACCGAGTACGCGGCGGGGATCACGATCAGGCTGAGCGCCGTCGAGGTGATCAGGCCGCCGATCACCGCCCAGGCCATCGGCGCGCGGAAGCTGGAATCGCCCGACAGGCCCAGCGCGAGCGGAAGCATGCCCGCGCCCATCGCCAGGGTGGTCATGATCACCGGGCGCGCGCGCTTGCGGCAGGCGTCGATCAGCGCGTCGTGCACGGACAGGCCGTGCTGGTCCTCGGCGACGACCGCGTAGTCGACCAGCAGGATCGAGTTCTTCGTCGCGATGCCGATCAGCATCAGCAGACCGATCAGCGCCGGCAGCGACAGCATGTTGCCGGTCAGCAGCAGCGCACCGAACGCGCCGCCGGCGCACAGCGGCACGGCGGTGAGGATGGTCAGCGGCTGGATGGCGTGGTTGAACAGCAGCAGCAGGACCATGTAGATGCAGACCAGGCCGGCCAGCATCGCCATCGCGAAGCCGAAGAACAGTTCGATGAAGATCTCGGCGTCGCCGGCGTTGAGCAGTTCCACGCCGGAGGGCAGGCGCTTGACCGACGGCAGCGCCTCCACCTCGGCCATGACTTCACCCAGCGGGCGGCCGTTGAGCTCGGCGGTCAGCACGATGTTGCGCTCGCGCTGGTAGCGCGACAGCATCGACGGCCCGCTGCCGTCACGGATCTCGGCCACCGCCGACAGCGGCACCGGGCCCTGCGCGCCGCGCACGCGGAGCTGGCCGATCAGCGCCGGATCGGCGAGCGCCTCCTGCGAGAAGCCGACGCGGATCGGGATCTGCCGGTCGGGCAGGTTGAGCTTGGCCAGGCGCTGCGTGTAGTCGCCGCTGGTCGCGATGCGGGTCGCTTCCGCGATGTCTGCGGTGGCGACGCCCAGGTCCGCCGCGCGCGCCGGGTCGGGGACGATCTGCAGCTCCGGACGCAGCAGCGAGGCCGACGACGAGATGCTGCCCAGTCCCTTCAGCGTGCGCAGGTCGCGTTCGACCGCGGAGGCCGCGGCCGACAGCGTGTCCGGATCGTCGCCGGACAGCACCAGCTGCATCGCATTGCCCGGTTCGCTGCTGATGAAGCTGATCTTCGCGCCCGGCAGGTCGGCGAGTCGTTCGCGCACCTCGCGTTCGAGCTGCCTCTGGTCGCGATCCCGATCACCTTCCGGACCCCAGTCCAGCACCAGCGTCGCCTTGCGTGCCTCGGCGATGCCGGTCTTCGCCGGATCGCCGACGTCCAGCACGCTGCCGACCATGGTGAACACCTGTTTCAGCTCCGGCACCGTCTCCAGGCGCGCGCGCGCCTGCTCGGACACGGCCAGCGTCTCCTCGATGCGCGTGCCCGGCGGCAACTCGATGCTGAGGTTGCTGCGGCCGAGGTCGCTGAACGGAATGAACGTGGTCGGGATCAGCGGCACCAGCGCCAGCGATGCGACGAACAAGCCGAGCGAGATCCACAGCGTCCGCCCGCGATGGCGCAGCGACGCCTCCACCCAGCCGAGATAGCGGCGCATCATCGGCGTATCGGTCTCGTCCTGCTGCGGATGCGGCTTGAGCTGGTAGGCCGCCATCATCGGCGTGAGCAGGCGCGCCACCAGCAGCGAGAACAGCACGGCGGTCGCGGCGGTCCAGCCGAACTCGCGGAAGAACTTGCCGGCGATGCCGGGCATGAAGGCGACCGGCACGAACACCGCCGCCAGGGTCATCGAGGTCGCGATCACCGCCGTGCCGATCTCCTCGGCGGCCTCGCGCGCGGCCTCCAGCGGCGACTTGCCCATGCCGAGGTGGCGGACGATGTTCTCGATCTCGACGATGGCGTCGTCGACGAGGATGCCGACCACCACCGACAGCGCCAGCAGGGTGACCATGTTGAGGCTGAATCCCAGCAGCGACATCACCGCGAAGGTCGGGATGATCGACAGCGGCAGGGCCACCGCCGACACCCACGTCGCGCGCCAGTCGCGCAGGAACCACCACACCACCAGCAGCGCGAGCAGCGCGCCTTCCCAGAGCATGATCATCGACGACCGGTAGGACCGCTCGGTTTCGTCGACGATGTTGGTGACCAGGCGGAAGGTCACGCCGGGATGCTCGGCCTGCAGGCGGTCCAGCGCCTCGCGCACCTCGGCCGACACCGACAGTTCGTTCGACTTGCGCGTGCGCGACAGCGAGAAGCCGACCGTGGGCTGGCCGTCGAGCAGGGCGGCCTGGGTTTCGTCGGCCGCCCCGTCCTCGACGCGGGCGATGTCCGACAGGCGCACCGATCGCCCGTCGGGCAATGCGATCGAGTAGTCGCGCAGCTGCTGCGCGCTCGCGACGGTGGCGAGGGTGCGGATGGTCTGCTGTTCGCCGCCCAGCTCGGCCTTGCCGCCCGGGCGGTCCACCTGGATGCGCGCCAGCTGCTGCGAGACTTCGCCGGCGGTGATGCCCCAGGCGAGCAGCGCCTGCGGATCGAGGTCCACGCGCACCTGGCGGTCGATGCCGCCGATGCGGTTCACGCGGGCGACGCCGGGCACGCCGTACAGCGTGCGCGACACCTCGCGATCGACGAACCACGACAGTTCGTCTGGACGCATATGCGGTGCGTCGACCGCGTAGGTCTGCAGCGAGCCGCCGATGTCGATCTTGCCGACCACCGGTTCGAGGATGTCCTGCGGCAGGTCGCTGCGGATGCGCGTCACCGCGTCGCGGGTGTCGTCCAGCGCGTCGGCGAGGTCGGTGTCGAGGTTGAACTCGACGATCGTGGTGCTCTGGCCCTCGGTCACCAGCGAGGACATCCGCTTGACGTTGGGAATGGTCGCCAGCGAGTCCTCGATCCGCCGCGTGACCTCGGTCTCCAGCTGCGACGGCGATGCGCCGGGCTGGTTCACGGTCACCGTGGTCATCGGGAAGGCGATGTCGGGGTAACGCGCCACCGGCAGCGAGTGGAAGCCCCACAGGCCCGCCACGCACAGCACGAAGAACACCATGATCGCCGGCAGCGGCCGGCGGATGGCCCAGGACGACAGGCTGCCGCCGCCGCTCATCGCGCGACACCCGCCGCCGGCGCGGCTTGCGTTGCCGGGACCACGCGCACGGCATCGCCATCGGCGAGGAAACCGGCGCCCTTCACCACCACCTGCTGCCCCGGCTTCGGTCCATCGAGCAGTTCGACATGCGCACCCTCGCGCGCGCCGGTGCGCACGCGCCGGGCCTCGGCGACGGTCGCGCCCTCCTTCGTCGCGATCGTGTACAGGGTGGCGAAGCCGTCGCGCAGCACCACCGCCGCCGCTGGCACCGTGGCGACGCGCGCGCGGCCCGTGTCGATGCGGCCTTCGAGATAGGCGCCTGCGGCGAGCCCTTTCGGGTCGGGCAGGTCGGCATAGACCGTGCCGGTGCGGGTCGCAGCATCGACGCCCGGGCTGACCGCGCGGACGCGGCCTTCGACCACCACGCCGCCGGGGCCGCGCAGTGCGATGCGATCGCCGGGCTTCACGGACGACAGCTGCGTCACCGGCAGCTCGGCGCGCCACTCCAGGCGGCCGTCACGGATCAGGCGCAACAGTTCGCCGCCGGCCCCGACGACCTGGCCGGGCTGCACCAACCGCTTCGAGACGATACCGTCGGCCGGCGCACGCAGTTCCGCGAAGCTGTGACGCAGTGCGGCGGCATCGCGGCCGGCGCGCGCGGTGCCGACACGGGCTTCGGCCTGGGTGCGGACAGCCCGCAGTTCGTCGAGCTGTCCGGCGCTGATGTAGCGCTCGCGCGCGAGGTTCTCGCCGCGCGCCAGGTTCGCGCGCGCCAGTGCGGCACCGGCTTCGGCCTCGCGCAGCGCGGCCTCGGCCTGCCGCAGTTCGCTGTCGAGCATGCGGCGGTCGAGGCGGAGGAGCACCTGGCCACGGCGCACGGACTGGCCGACGTCGACCAGCAGTTCGGTCACGCGCAGGCCGCTGACTTCCACGCCCAGCTGCATCTCCTCGACCGGCGCGACCGCGCCGGACACGAGCACGGTGCGGGCGAGGTCGCGCATCTCCACCGGCGCGGTGGTCACCGCCATCGCCGACGACGCTGCGGCGGCCTGCGATGCCTCGGGCACGTCGCCCGAACAGCCGGCGAGCACAAGCGCAGCGACCAGCGCCAGCAGGGGCAGGCGGACGACCGGGACGGAGACAGGGAGGGGGCGCGACGACACCGGCATTGCACGGGCTCTGGAGGGACTTCGGGACGCGCAGTGTACCGATCGGTTCAGTAATTTCGGCCCTGCCGGAAGGCAGGGACCGGGAGGCGGTTCAGCTCGCGGCGGACGCCGTGGGCAGGCGGAAGAACGCGGTCGCCGTGGCGGTCGTCGACGCGGCCACCGCCTGGACGCTTTCGCCGCGATCCCGGGCCAGCTCCTCGACGATGTGCGCCAGGTACATCGGCTCGTTGCGGCGATGCGACGGCTGCGGGCGCACGGTGCGCGGCAGCAGGTACGGCGCATCGGTCTCGATCATCAGCCGGTTCGCAGGAATGTGCTTCACCAGTTCGCGCAGGTGGGTCCCGCGGCGCTCGTCGCACAGCCAGCCGGTGATGCCGATGTGCCAGTCCTGGTCGAGATAGGCGAACAGTTCCTCGCGCGTGCCGGTGAAGCAGTGCACCACCGCCGGGCCGAGCCGGCCGTCGAAGTTCTTCATCATCGCCATGAAGTCATCGTGCGCGTCGCGCTGGTGCAGGAACAGCGGCTTGCCGGTGTCGGCACCGATCTGCAGCTGGCGCTCGAAGGCCTTGCGCTGCGCCGGGCGCGGCGAGAAATCGCGGTTGTAGTCGAGGCCGCATTCGCCGACCGCGACCACTTCCGGATGCGCCTGCAGCGCGCGCATCTCGGCATCGCATTCGTCGGTGTATTCGATCGCATGGTGCGGATGCACGCCGGCGGTGGCGAACAGTTCGCCCGGATACGTCTGCGCCAGGATCAGCGCACGCGGCGAGTGCGCGCGACAGGCGCCGGTGACGACCATCCGCGCCACGCCCGCCGCGCGGGCGCGCTGGAGCACCGCCTCACGGTCGTGGTCGAAGCTGTCGTGGGTGAGGTTGGCGCCGATGTCGATGAGCGGCGTGTCGATCAAGGGCGTGTCGATCAGGGTCATGCGGGTCGTGCGCGCGTGCAGGAAAGGCGGCCATTGTACGGAAGCACGAGACGTGCATCGGGACTTACCGGACAGACTCCAGCTCCAACAGCGCACATTGTCCGGCCTGCAAGGTCACATGGCCCAACGGCGCCGAATACACGCTGGGTCGCAGGTTGTCCGCGTGCAATCGATAGCGTCCGGGTGGCAGCTCGCCCGAGAAGCGGCCATCCGCATCGATGCGGATGGCATGTGTCCCCGCCCTGGACTCGGCAATGAGCAATGGTCGCGGCGAGCGCGGGCCGAGACCGACCGTCGTGCCTTCGATGCTGGCGGTCTTCGCACGACGAAACTGCCGGAGTTCGGCATCGACACGCGCGACATAGGCTGGCGTATCCAGCCCTGAGCACGAGCTCTCCAGCTCCCCGGATGCGGCGAAGAAGACGTAACGCTTGCCGATGTCTCCCGTCCAGCGCGCCGAGGTATTGGGCGAGTACGCGGTCCAGGCACGGCCGGCATCGCCCTTCAGCACGCGTTCGACGCGGATGCGATGCGCCAGGCGCCCTTCCGGGTCGCCGGCGCCATCATCCACCAGTTCCTGCCCGACAAGCGTTCCGACGAGCATGGTGTCGCTCCGGAAGTAGCGATCGCAAAGCCTGGGTTCGGGTCTGGGACACAGCGCGAAGACAGGAGATGTCGCAAGACAGGTCAGGAGCAGGAGCTTCGTTCTCATCGGACGTCCAGGGCAGCTTCGGCATGATGCCGGGGAATGAGGCGCGGCTGTCAACCGCAGGCCCTGCCGCAGCGTTCACGCCCGCACCTCCCCGCCACGGACGACCCGCCATGCTGCGCATCCTCGTCGCCACCTTCGGACTCACCGCCCTGCTCGGCGCCACCATGGCGCAGGCCGTGCCCCGCTACGACTTCTCGCCGGTGACGGCGGAAATGCAGTCCTTCGTGCAGACCTACGCGCTCGACGGCGCCTCGCTGCGCGTCAACAAGGCCGGCAACGTGGTCTACCGGCAGGCCTTCGGCCAGTACACGCTGGGCACCCAGGTCCGCATCGCTTCGGCCAGCAAGTGGGTGTCCGCGCTGACGCTCGCCCGGCTGGTCGAAAAGGGCCAGCTGCGCTGGACCGACACCGTCGGCCAGTATTTCCCGACCGTGGAACCGGCCAAGCGCGGGATCACGCTCGAACAGCTGTTCTCGCACACCAGCGGCCTGCCCGGCGGCGACGACAGCTGCATGTCGAACCCGCTGTTCACCCTCGCGACCTGCGCGAACCGCATCCTGCAGCAGTCGACGATGATCGGCGAACCGGGCCAGGTGTTTTCGTACGGCGGCAATTCGATGCAGGTCGCGGGCCGCATGGCCGAACTGGCGACCGGCCGGTCCTGGGACGATCTGTTCATCGACGAGATGGTCGTTCCGCTGGGCCTGAACGCGACCGACTTCGCCACGTCGTCGACCGAGCCGGGCTACGTGCGCAACACCAATCCGCGCATCGCCGGCGGTGTGCGGAGCACGCTCGAGGATTACGGCAGGATCGTCGACATGGTGCTGGCGAACGGCTGCCTCGACAACACGCTGCTGCTGCCGTGCCGGCCGTCGCGCAGGTTCCTGTCGCAGGCCACGATCGAGGCGATGGCGCGTGATCGCACCGTCGGTACCACCGACATCTCGCGTCCGCCGACGAGCACCGGTTACGGCTACGGCCTGGGCCAGTGGATCGATCCGACCTCGCCGCTCATCGTCTCCAGTCCCGGCGCGTTCGGCTTCACGCCCTGGGTCGACCGCGTCAATGGCATCGCCGGCGTGTTCCTCGTCGACGACCTGAACACCCGCGTGGTCGAGGACATCGAGGACATCCGCGCGATGGTCAACGCCGTCACCGCAACCGGCGGTCGCCGCGTGGCGCCGGTCCTGCCGGCGAATCCGACCGCAGCGGAGCTGCAGGCATCGCGGCCGGTCCGCGCGGACAACCACGCGCGCAGATGACGCTGGCGCGCATCAAAGCAGGATCACCGCGACGACGAAAGCCACCACCAGCAGTGCGATCGTCGCCAGCAGGGCAAGGAAGTTCTGCCCGCCGGCGCAATCCGCACATATGCTGCGTACCGGCGGCAGGGCGCCAAGCAGAAGGAACCAGGGTACGGCGTACCAAGCCAGCGCCCCGGCCTTCTCCGCCTCCGTGCCGCATCGGCTGCATCTCATCGTGGTGTCCTCGTGTGCTGCGTGGGTCGGTGCGCATGGCGAACGCGGGCCATGGCCACTATCCCTACCTTGAGGCGAATGGCAGGAACATCAAGGCTGGCACGCCACACTGATCGACGCGACCCGCCCGCCCTTCGCGCGGATCTGCAACCAGCAGGCCGCGTCGCCGCCGACATACTCGTAGAACCGACCGGTCTCGCGATCCGCCACGACCGGTGCGCCGTACAGCGCGCGCATCCTGTCCAGTCGGTCGCCCGGACACAGGCCCTTCGGCGTGCAGGCATCGCGCTTGTCGGCATGCAACCCGGCGACGATGCCGCCGTTGAACGAGACCCGCAGGCTTGCGTATTCGTAGTGAAGATCGAGGAAATCCTGCGCGGCCACCTTGTGCTTCGGCTCACCGAGGCGCGCTGCGACCTGGGCGGCGGTATCGCCGATGGCGACGCCGCCGAGCGAGAGCTCCCTCTTGGCGACGGTCCCTTCAGCGGCGAAGGCCTGCAACGGAACCAGAAGCAGCAGGATGGCGGGAGTCTTCATGTCGCCTCGATGGAATGGAGAGGAGCCCGTATCGCCTGATTGCGACGATGCGCACGCTGACGATATCGCACTCTCCGCCAGGCATGCACATGCTCTCGACGGCAAGCACGGTGCCTGTCTTGCCCCAACGAAAACGCCGGCGGTTTCCCGCCGGCGTTTTCGCATCACACGCACTCAGGCTTGCATCAGTTCAACTGGCAGCTCGCCGGCTTGGTGGACGTGAACAGGGCGCTGGTGCCCCACTCGGGATGGTCGATGAACGGGTTGCGGTTGCCCTGGAAGCTGTAGATGACTTCGTTGCGGGCACGTTCGGCGGCATCCGGCGGATCGGCCTGGTGCCAGGCAACCAGCGTGGACAGCAGGCCCATGTAGGCGGGCGAACTGGAGGTGATGACGATCAGGCTGCGGTTGTCGGTGAGTTCGAGGTCGGGTTCGTTCTGGCCGGTGGTCGGGTGCGTGCCGCCTTCGTAGCGGATGGCCATGTACATGATCGCGCGCGCCATGTCGCCCTTGCGCTTGCCCCAGACTTCGAACGAGCCGCTATTGCCGTCCGGCGTCTTGACCCAGTTGGAATTGCCCGGATAGACGCCGCTGCCGCCGCCCTGGCCGTTGTTCGCTTCGGTGACGCGTTCGCTGCAGCCGGAGGCCTGCGTGCAGTTGGCATAGGGCTTGTTGCCGCGATCGGCGTTGTAGACCGACTCGGTGAGATACAGCATGTGCGTGTCGGTGTACGGCGAGTGCGGCAGGCCGAGGTTGCCGGTGGCGGAGCCGAAGCCCAGCGAGTTCGGCCAGGTGTGTTCGCGGTTGTAGACGATGCCGCTGCCGGTGCCCGCGCGCTCGGTGACCTTCGCGAAACTGCGGTTGCGGTAGGCGTCGAGGATGCGGCCGCTGTTGTTCGGATCTTCGTCGGCGATCTCGAGGATCGTCCACGCGTTGGTGGTGCCGCCGCTGTACGGATACGCGGTGTGGCCCTTGATCGTCGCGTGCAGCGAGCAGCGCAGCTGCGAGGCGCTGCTGGTGTTGACGCGCGAGTAGTAGCCGGTGCCGCCACCGCCGCCGGACGCGACGCTGAAGTTCACCGTCGTGTTGCCGGAAGGCTTCGCGCCACCGGCATCGGTGATCGCGTTGGCGACGATGGTGAAGGTGCAGGCTTCGCCACCGACCAGCGCGGTGTTGGTGGAGATGCTGAAGCTGCTGCCGCTGGACGGATAGGTCAGCCCGACGTTGCCCGAATTCGCGCAGGACAGCGTGAAGGCGCCAGCCGCGGCGGTGACGCTTTCGCTGAAGCTCGCACCGAGGTTGCCGGCGGCCGGGAAGTTGGTCGCGCCGTTGCTCGGCGTGGTGCCGGTCACGGTCGGCGGCGGGTTCGGCGACGAGAACGTCTGGCCGTTGTTGCACGCACCGAAGGTCGCCGTGGCCGCGCTGCGCCAGCTGAAGTTGGCGTAGCTGCTGCCGGTGCCGCCGAGCTGCAGCGAGCGGCCGGCCGGGTCGGAACCGGCTTCGGAGACCGGCAGGTTGGTGCTGGTGCGGCCGGCGGCCGGACCGTTGCTGGCGGTGATCGCGCCTTCGTAGCTGATGAACTGCACGACCTGGCCACTCGGGTTCACGAGGGCGATGCCGTCGTTCGGACCGTTCTGGATGCCGTTGGTGGGATAGCTCAGCGTGGCGATGCGCACCTGGCCGCCGCAGGAAACGAGGCTGCCGGCCGGCACGAGGTCGTTGTCGTAGGTCACGGCCGACGACGGCGTGGAACCGTTGTAGAGATAGATCCGGTAACTGCTCAGCGTTTCGCCGGCGGTGGCGACGATCTCGATGCGTTCGCCGGTATCGCCCGACGACGTTGCGTCGTCGTAATGGAATTCGTTGATGAAGACTTCGGCCTGGGCTGCGCCTGACGCCAGCAGCAACGCACAGGCCACGGGGGACCACTTCGACAGCATGCTCCGCATAACAACATTCCCTCCGGTATGGAGGTGGCACCATAGCCCGGCCGGATGACAGTCGCCATCGGCCATGCGGACAAGTGCGCCGCCGGCCGACGAACGGCGACGGATCGTATACACGGCACGGCGCCGCGACCGCGTCCGCAGATCACATCTGCCTGAAGAGGTGCAGATAGGTACGGCTGACCGGCAGCACTTCGCGCCGGCCCTTGAGGTGGATGTCGGCGGTGTCGTTGTCGCCGCGCGTGACATGCGAGATCGCGCGCAGGCTCACGACCACGGAGCGATGCACCTGCGCGAACTGCGCCGCGTCGAGCTGCGGCAGCAGCTCCTTCAATGGCAGCCGGATCAGCGCTTCGGCAAGCTGTCCGCCATCGTCTCGCCAGGCGATGCGGGTGTACTTGTCGTCTGAGCGCAGGTAGTCGATCGATTCGACCGGAATGAGCTTCAGCGTCTGCCCGACCAGCGCGCGCAGCCAGCGCAGCGGCGCCTGCGTCGCCGGCGGACGGAGGCGCGCGGCGAGCTCTTCGAGCAGCGCGTCCGTGTTGGTCGCAGGCTCGACGGCGCGCAGCCGCTCCTGCAGGCGCGATACGGTGTCCGCCAGCCGCGCGGCTTCCACCGGTTTCACGAGGTAATCCAGCACGCCATGGGCGAACGCCTGGACGGCGTAGTGATCGAAGGCGGTCACGAACACGAGATGCGCGCGCCTGCCGATGCGCTGCGCCGCCTCGATGCCGGACACGCCCGGCATGTGCACGTCGAGGAAGCAGATGTCGGGCTGCAGCGATTCGAAACGTTCGATCGCCTCGCGCCCGTTGCGCGCATGGGCGACCACCTGCAGCGCCGGCCAGGCGTCGGCGAGCTGCGCAGCGAGCGCCTCGCGCAGCAGCGGTTCGTCGTCGGCGATCAGGGCGGTGGGCTGCGATGCGCTCATGTCGGGGCCTGCTGTGCGGGGAATTCGATTTCGGCATGCACGCCGTCCGGCTCGGCCGCACGCACGTCCAGGCGGGCATCGCCGTCGAAGTACAGCTGCAGGCGCTGGCGCAGCGCGAGCAGGCCGGTACCCGTCCCCTCGGTGCCGCCGCACAGACCGACGCCGGTATCGCGCACGACCACACGGCAGCGACCGTCGACGGCACGGATGTCCACCGACACCTCGCCGCCGTCCTCGCTGGGATCGATGCCATGCCGTACGGCGTTCTCCACCAGCGTGAGCACGGTCGCGGGCGGGCAGCGCAGGCGCAATGCCGCGTCGTCCGCATCGACGGCGTAACGCAGGCGGTCGGGAATGCGCATGCGCATGAGTTCGAGATAGGCGCGGACCAGTTGCAGTTCGCGGTCGATGGTGGGCTCGGGCGCCTGCAGGCGCGGGATCGCGGCGCGCAGATAGGCGACGAGGCTGCGCAGCAGGTCGGAAGCCTGCGGCGAGCGCACGTCGACCAGCGCCTGCACGTTGGCCAGCGTGTTGAACAGGAAGTGCGGCTCGATCTGCGCCTGCAGCAGGCGCAGCCGGGCATCCAGCGCCTGCCGCTCCAGTTCGCTGCGCGCCAGCGCGAACGATTCGGCCTGATCGCGCACCACGATCTCGCGCTGGCGGATCATCGCGCCCAGCGCCAGCCATGGCGCGAACAGGATGCCCACGAACGTGAGCATGACGAAGCCGGTGAGACGCCGCTCGTCCTCGAAGAACGCACCGGTGCCGTCCACCTTCAGCAGCAGGGATGCGACGAAGGCGGCGGGAACGACCACCAGCACCACGCCGAACAGCTGCAGGATCCAGCGCTCGAGCCAGCGCGGCAGGCGCTTCGGCCATTGTTCGAAGAGGCCGAACACCGTCAGTGCCGCGAAGGCCACGATCGACACGCGACCGGTGATGATCCCTATCGCCGCGATGGAATTGATGCTGAGCGGCAGGGCGAACACCATCGAGGCGATGAGCGCGAAGCGCACCCGCTTCCAGGCGAACATCAGCCTCAGCCCACGAGGGCCGGCGGACATTCCGTGAATCGGCGACGGCGGAGGGTGTACGGAACTCATGCGGCACGAACGCGGATGACGGTGTCGCGGCCACGATAGCCGCCGCCGTCCATTCGTGCCATGCAGGTCGTTCCGATCACGCGGATGGACATGCGCGCTTCCGGAGGATACGGCCGGCGCCCGAGGGGGAATGACGCGCCTCCTGGGACGCGCGCCATCTCGGACGCCGGCGTGGACGTGACTCTCCTGCCCGCGCGGAAGGAAGGGAATCCCGCACGCGGCGAACCGTGGCGTCCGGGCGACAGGACGTTCGCCGGACCGCCGATCGCAGGCGAGGGCGATCCCATGGCGGCGATGGGCACGGACGAGGTGGACTGGAGCGATGAAGACACTGCGATATCCGGGAGGGAGTCAATGCCCGGCGCCGGGGAATGCGTGCCGTGGTTGCGACACGCGACGCCGGGCATCGATGGGCGCGACTGTGGCCTGCCGCGCTGGCGAAACCGAGCGGAATGCGACCGACTGCGGAATGGTGGGTGCGAGCGACGGCCTCGCCGCGCGAACGGTCCGGCCGGCGGCGCGCGCCGACCGCCTTGGCGACCGGCTTGGCGCGACTGCTAGCCTATGTCGATGACGCAACACGCCTTTCCCATCGCCGACCTGCTGCCGGAGATCCTCCGCTCGCTGGCCGACCACCCCCGGCTGGTGCTGGAAGCGCCGCCCGGCGCCGGCAAGACCACCCAGGTGCCGCTGGCCCTGCTCGATGCCCCGTGGCGCGGCAACCGCAGGATCGTGATGCTGGAACCGCGCCGCGTCGCCGCGCGCGCCGCTGCCGGATTCATGGCGAAGCAGCTCGGCGAAGCCGTCGGCGAGACGGTCGGCTACCGCATCCGCTTCGAGAACAGGGTCTCGGGAAAGACGCGCATCGAAGTGGTCACCGAAGGCATCCTCACCCGGATGCTGCAGGACGACCCGATGCTGGAGGACGTGGCCGCGATCCTGTTCGACGAATTCCACGAACGGCATCTCGCCGGCGACCTCGGCCTGGCGCTGGCGCTGGACGTGCAGGCCGGCCTGCGCGAGGACCTGCGCATCGTCGCGATGTCGGCGACGCTGGACGGCGAGAAACTCGCGCAGTGCCTGGACGCGCCGCGCCTGAGCAGCGCCGGCCGCAGTTTCCCGGTGAAGGTCGGGCACTTTCCCGCGCGTCGCGACGAAGCGATCGAACATCAGGTCAAGCGCGCGGTGCAGCACGCGCTGACCGAACATCCCGGCGACGTGCTGGTGTTCCTGCCGGGGCAGCGCGAGATCGGCAGGGTGCATGCACTGCTGGCGGATGCGATCGATCCATCATCGATCGAGATCCTCGCCCTCCACGGCGAACTCCCCGTCGAGCAGCAGTCACGCGTGCTCCAACCCTCGCAGGACGGCCGGCGGCGCGTGGTGCTGGCGACCAATGTCGCCGAGTCCAGCGTCACCCTGCCCGGCGTGCGCGTGGTGATCGACAGCGGCCTCGCCCGCGAACCGCGCTACGACCCGAACAGCGGCTTCTCGCGGCTGGACGTGGTGAACATCGCGCAGGCCTCGGCCGACCAGCGCGCGGGCCGAGCCGGTCGCATCGCCGAGGGCTGGGCGTATCGGCTGTGGCCGGAATCGCAGCGCCTGGAACCGCAGCGCCGGCCGGAGATCGCGCAGGTCGAACTCGCATCGCTGGTGCTCGAACTCGCGGCCTGGGGCAGCGATTCGCTGCGCTTCGTCGACGCGCCGCCGACGGGCGCGTTGTCCGCCGCGCGCGACCTGCTGCGCCGGCTCGGCGCGCTGGACGACGGCCTCGCCATCACCGCGCTGGGCCGGAAGATGCTCGCGATCGGCACGCATCCGCGCCTCGCCGCGATGCTGCTGTCCACGCGCGACGACGCCGAAACCGCACTGGCCTGCGATCTCGCCGCGCTGCTGGAAGCACGCGATCCGATCCGCGCGATGCCCGGCGGCGGCCGCAGCGATGCCCTGGCCGTACGCTGGCAGGCCCTCGCAGCATTCCGCAACGGCCGTGCGCCAGCCGAGGCCTCGCGCTCCTCGCTGCAGGCCATCGATGCCGCCGCAGCGCAGTGGCGCCGCCGCCTGCGCTGCGACGCGAAGCCTGCGCAGAGCGCGCCCGCGCACCTTCTCGGCGACCTGCTCGCGCACGCCTTTCCCGACCGCATCGCGCATCGCCACGCCAGCGACCTGCGTCGCTACCAGCTCGCCAACGGGCGCATGGCGCAGCTGTTCGACGACAGCGCGCTGATCGGCGAGCCGTGGCTCGTCGCCTGCGAACTGCGCCACGAAGCGCGCGGCGACGCAAAGCTGCTGCGTGCCGCACCGGTCGACGACGCACGCCTGCGCCGCGATTTCCCCAAGCGTTTCTCCGATCGCGACGAAGTCCGCTGGGACGATGCGAAGCGCGCGCTGGTCGCCGAACGCGTGCAGCGCTTCGACGGCATCGTGCTCGACGCCCGGGCCACTGGAAAGGTCGACACAACGCAGGCCGCACAGGCGCTCACCGACGCCGTGCGCACGCTCGGCATCGACGCCCTGCCCTGGCGCGAGTCGCTGGTGCAGTGGCGCGCGCGGGTGCGCTGCCTGCGCGCGTGGATGCCCGATCTCGGATTGCCCGACCTGTCCGACGCCGCGCTGCTCGACACGCTCGACGCCTGGCTCAAGCCCGCCTTCAGCGGCAAGACGCGCCTCGACGCGCTCGGCGAAGACGAACTCGGTGAAGCGCTGAAATCGGACTTCGACTGGGCCCTGCGCCAGCGCATCGACGCACTCTCGCCGACGCGGATCATCGTGCCCTCGGGCATGGAACGCAGGATCGACTACGCCTGGGACGACGCCATCGACGCACCGATACCACCGGTGCTCGCGGTGAAACTGCAGGAGCTGTTCGGCCTCGCCGACACCCCGCGCGTCGCCGACGGCCGCATTCCGGTCACGCTGCACCTGCTCTCGCCCGGCGGCCAGCCGCTGCAAGTCACCCAGGACCTGCGCAGCTTCTGGGAACGCACGTATCCGGAGGTGAGGAAGGAGATGAAGGGACGGTATCCGAAGCATCCGTGGCCCGATGACCCATGGAGCGCGACTGCCACACACCGCGCGAAACCGAGGGGCACATGAACACCGCCGCCGATCTCCTCCAGGATCCGCATTACCTGCCGTTCCAGCTCGATCTCGCGAACGGCCGCGTGCTGTGCGTGCGACTCGACGCGCAGCAGCGCCGCGAGGCCGCCTTCCTCGACCCCCGCGCGCTGCCACCGCAGCCGCAGGGCGCGTGGCTGGCGCTGTCGATACTCCAGGCGCCCGATACCGGCCACACGGTCGCAGACGGCATCTTCCACATCGGCCATTGCGGCTCGACCCTGCTGTCGCGCCTGCTCGACACCTGGCCCGAGGTCGAAGGCCTGCGCGAGCCGCTGCCGCTGCGTGATCTCGCCGCCGCGTGGCACGCACCATCGCCACCGCACGCGTTGCTCGCGACGCTGATGGCGTACTGGCGACGCCCGCTGCCGCCGGCTTCGCGGGTCGCGATCAAGGTGACCAGCAGCTGCAACGTGCTGATCGAGCCGCTGCTGCGCGACGGTGGTCTATCCCGCGCGATCCTGCTCGACATGCCGCTCGTGCCCTGGTTGGCGACGCTGCTGAAATCCGAGGATTCGGTGCGCGACGCGCTGGCCGCGTTCGACGAGCGCGCCGAGGTGCTGCGCATGCACGGCATCGCGATCGACGGCGTGCACGCACCAGGCGATGCGATCGAAGCATGCGCCATGGGCTGGCTCGCCGAACGCCTGCGTTTCGACGCGCTCGCCTCCGGCGAGTTCGCATCACGCGTGCTGCGCGTGGATTTCGAGGATCTGCTCGCGTCGCCGAGCACCGAGCTGGCGCGCATCGCCGCGCATCTCTCGCTCGATGCCGACGGCGTCGCACATGCGCTGGCCTCGCCGGCCTGGGGCCGTTACTCCAAGGCACAGCAGCACGACTATGGCCGCGACGACCGCGCCCACGATCTCGCGCTCGCGCAGCAACGCTTCGGCGCGGAGATCGCGCGTGGCGTGGCTTGGGTCGATCGCGCGATGGCGTGACACAGGATGTCGTGATCGGATTGGCCGCATCGAAGAGATGCGGCAGGGGTCTTCAGGTATCCGCCCACATCCGGAACAGGTTCGTGCGCAGCGAATCGAGCAGCACCGCCAGGCGTTCATCGCCGGTGCCGGCGCGCGCGCGCGCTTCCTCCAGCTGCACCATCAGCTCGCGGCGCTCGCTGCTGGAGATCCAGCTCTGCATCCAGGTGATCACGGCCAGGCGCACACCGCGCGTGACCGGCGCGACCTGGTGGATGGTGGTCGAGGGATAGAGGATGGCGTCGCCGGGCGCCAGCTTGTACTTCAGCTGTTCCTGGCCGAGCTGCATGGTCAGTTCGCCGCCATCGTAGGCATCCGGCGGATTGAGGAACACCGTGCACGACAGGTCGCTGCGCAGCGGCGGCGTGGACGGGAACAGGGCTTCGTCGACGTGCCAGCCGTAGGTCATGCCCGGCTCGTAGCGCACCACGGTCGGTCGCGCCATCGTGCGCGGCATCGCCCAGCCGCGGATGTCGGCATGACGGAACAATGCATCGCGAACGATCTGCGAAATCCGCGCGCTCGCCGGGTCTTCCTGCGCCGCCTGCAGGTTCTGCTTGCTGGTGTTGTCGGGATTGGTCGCGCGCCCGTCGACGAAGCGCACCTGCGGCAGCAGCGCATGGATCACCGCCAGCTCGTCTTCGTTCAGCACCTGGTGCAACTGGCGGATCATGCGCGGCTCCGGTCGAGGATGCCGCGATCATCCGGCAGGGCACCGCGCACCGCAAGGTTCGAGCGCAGGCTCAGCGCAGCGTGCGCCACTGCCCGGGCATCAGGTCGCCCAGGGTCCAGTCTCCGATCGCCACGCGCACCAGGCGCAGGGTCGGCAGGCCGACGGCCGCCGTCATCCGCCGCACCTGCCGGTTGCGTCCCTCGCAGATCGCGATCTCCAGCCAGGCGTCGGGCACGGTCTTGCGGAAGCGCACCGGCGGGTCGCGCGGCCACAGCGCGGGCGCATCGATGCGCTGCACGCGCGCCGGGCGCGTGGGCCCGTCGTTGAGCGTCACCCCGCGACGCAGGGCGTCGAGCTGTTCCGCAGTCGGGTCGCCTTCGACCTGCACCCGATAGGTCTTCTCCAGCTTGTGGCGGGGATCGGTGATCCGGTGCGCCAGCCCGCCGTCGTCGGTGAGCAGCAGCAGGCCTTCGCTGTCGTGGTCGAGCCGGCCCGCCGGGTAGACGTCCGCCGGCAGGCCGAACCCGGCCAGTGTCCGTCGCAGCGGATCGCTGCGATCGGTGAACTGGCAGAGCACGTCGTAGGGCTTGTTGAAGGCGATCAGCATCGGTCGGCGGGGGCTGTGGATGCGCAAGGTTAATGCGTGCCCGGGTTTGCCGCCTATGCTGTGGCGAGGCCCCACCGGAACGCCGCCATGAACCTGCACGACCCGACCGGACTCTCGCAACGCCTGCTGGGCAAGGCCTGGGAACACGCCACCGCCGTGGAGCGCGCGGTCCTCACCCAGCTGCATCGACGCGAACGCACGAATGTCTCACCCACGGAGCGCAGCGGAGACGACCGCAGTTTCGGCGAACGCGTCGCCGACAACGTCGCCCGATTCGGCGGCTCCTGGACCTTCATCGCAAGCTTCGGGCTGTTCCTCGCGCTGTGGGTGGTCTCGAACGTCTGGCTGCTGCGCACGCACCCGTTCGACCCGTATCCCTTCATCTTCCTCAACCTGCTGCTGTCGATGCTGGCTGCGCTGCAGGCGCCGGTGATCATGATGAGCCAGAACCGCCAGGCCGCCCGCGACCGTGCCGCGGCCGAACACGACTACGCCGTGAACCTCAAGGCGGAGCTGGAGATCATGGCGCTGCACGACAAGCTGGACCAGCTGCGCGACGCGCAGCTGGCACGGATCGTGGCCGAGCAGGGCGAACAGATCGCCCTGCTGCGCCAGTTGCTGGAAGCACGTCGCGACTGAGGCATCGCGGCGATCGAGGCTGTGGCGCGACTGCGCCGGACGCCTCAGCGCTCGGCCGGATACTGGTCCGGCGTCTTCGCCGCCGGCTTCACGAAACGCAGTGTCATGCGGTCGCTCTCGCCGATGGCGCGGTACTTCTGCGCCTCTTCGGCATCGTGGCGGTTGGTCGGCGGCAGGGTCCACACGCCATTGGGGTGATCGGCGGTGTCCTTCGGATTGGCGTTGACCTCGCTGCGCGCATCGAGGACGAAGCCGGCCTTCGTCGCCAGCTCGATCACCAGCGCCTCGGTCATGTAGCCGGACTTCCGCATCGTCTCCATGTCGGTGCCCGGCTTGGCGCGGTGCTCGACCACGCCGAGCACGCCGCCGGGCTTCAGCGCCTCGAAGAACGCCTTGAAGTAGCCGTCGGCGGTGCCGGCCGACACCCAGTTGTGCACGTTGCGGAAGGTCAGCACCGCATCGGTGCTGCCGGCCTCGCCGAAGCGCGGCTGCTTGGGATCGAACAGCACGATCGCGGCCTTGTCGAAGCGCGACGGATGCGCGGCCAGGCGTGCCTTGAGGTCGTCGAGCGATTTCTGCTGGTAGTCGCGGCCGCGACCCTCGGGCAGCACGGACGGATCGACCATCGCAGCGCCGTAGCGACCCTTGTCGCGGAGGTAGGGCGCGAGGATCTCGGCATACCAGCCGCCGCCGCCCGGGGTGACCTCGACGACCTTCTGGTCGGCGCGGACACCGAAGAAGGTCAGGGTCTGGCCCGGATTGCGGAACGCATCGCGCGCGCTGTTCTTCGGATCGCGCCAGTCGCCGGCGATGGCTTTCGCGAGATTGGCGTCGACGGCCTCGGCACGGGCCGGCTTGGCAGGGGTGTCGGCGGCCGACACGGCACCCGAAGCGAACAGGAGGGCGGTCGTCAGCAATGCGATCCGGAGCATGGTCGTTCCTGGGGAAAGGGGAGCCGGGATTCTCCGCCATGCCCCGGGTCGCTGCCAGTGCGATCCTTGGGGCCTTGCAGGCTGGGCGTGAAGCCTTAACCGGTGACAACGGTGACGGTTTCGTCACCGCCGCGCGGTTGTGCATTGCAACAAAGATCGCCATCCTATGTTGCGTTGCAGCATGGAGCCGCAACACTGTCGTACCCCCGAAGCTTCACGGTCGTACACCACCCCAAGGACCCGACCGGCGCCGTTCGCGCCGATCACCACACACAGGAAGATTGACCATGTTCAACTGTCTCTGGCTCCGCGCCGAGCGCGCCCAGCCCCTGCCCCCGCTCCTCTACCAGCGCACCTACGGCCGCACTTACGGCCGCCGTCCGTCTCCGGTCGACCAGCCGGTCGCCATGCCCGACGCGCTGCGCGTGTCCGAGATGCTGACCCTGGTGTCCTCGCCGAAGGCCGAACGCAGCCACGATCCCGTCATTGCCGGCACGGTCCACCGCGCCGCGTGACGTCGCCTTACCCCGTCGGCAACCGCGTTGCCGCGGGGTAAGGCGACACATCGAAATGCTCGCCGGCCGCCAGCCGTGATTGCACGTCCCGCCACCAGGCTGGGTCGAAGATCTCGTCGTGCACGGCCCGCAGCCTCTCGCGCAATTCGGGCCTGATCCCCAGGAACTGCGGGAACAGCTCCGGGAACACGTCATCGGCGCCGGCATACAGCCACTCGTCCAGCGGACGCGTTTCGTCCTCGTCGCGCATCGGCGGCACCGCACGGAACCGGCAGTCCTCGACCAGGCACAGCTCGTCGTAGTCGTAGAACAGCACGCGGCCGTGACGGGTCACGCCGAAGTTCTTCAGCAGCAGGTCGCCCGGGAAGATGTTGCTGCGCGCCAGGTCCTTGATCGCCTGCCCGTAGTCCAGCACCGCGCGCTCCGCGACCTGCGGCTGCGACTCGCGCACATGCAGGTCCAGCGGACGCAGTCGTCGCTCCACGTAGCAGTGGCGGATCAGCACCTCGTCGCCTTCGACCTGCACGGTCTGCGCGCACTCGCGCAGCAGCTCGTCCAGCGCCTCGGCCGAGAACTGGCGCTTCGGGAAGCGCAGCCGCCGGAACTCCTGGGCATCCACCAGGCGACCGACGCGATCGCGACGGAACACCAGCCGGTATTTCTCCTCGACTTCCGCACGCACCGTGTCCTTCGGGTACGCGAAGCGATCGCGGATCAGCTTGAACACGACCGGATGCCCGCGCGGCGTGAACACGGCCATGACCATGCCGCGTTCGCCATCGGCGATCACCAACTCCTCGTGCGGATGTTCGGCCAGGTGCCGGAAGATCTGCCGGTAACGCTCGGTCTTGCCCTGCTTGATGCGACCGACCACGGTGAACAACTCGTCGACCGGCTTGCGCGGCAGCAGCGCATGCAGGAAGGCGACGACGTCGCCGACGCGGGCGATGTCGGCATGGAAGTAGCTGCGCGAGAAACCGAAGAGGATCGACAGCTGCTGGTCGTCGACGATCACCGCGTCCGCGCGCACCCCGTCGACTTCGCTGACCAGCGCGACGACGACCGGGTAGGTCGCGCCGGACGCGCCATGCGCGCGGCCGACGAGGTAGGCCCGTCGTTCGCGGTAGAACGGCGTGCGCAGCATCGACACCGCGACCACGCCGCGTCCGCGCAGGCGCTCGGCCACGGCGCGCGCGCAGCGCGGCAGGTCGGCCCAGCCGTTGGCGAAGCCCAGTGCCTCGAACCGGCTGCGCCAGACTTCGACCGCGTCGTCGATGTCGCCGCCAAGCGCGTGGTGCGACGCTTCACCGGGGCAGCTCGCATCACCGGTGGGCACGATGTCGAAGGCGAGGAATTCCAGGTCGGCGGCGACGCCGTCGATGCGGAAGAAACGACGCACCAGCGAGTTGTAGAAGGTCTTGTACAGCTCGCGATCGGGCATGCGCTCGATGCGCGACGCGTACGCGGCTCGGGTCTCGCGCCACAGCGCGCGCGATCGCAGGCGTTCGTCGAGCTGCGCTTCGAGTCGGGACAGGGTTTCGTCGATGCACTGGTCGTAGAGATCGATGCGTGCGGCATTGTCGGCCTGCGACTTGCGCCAGTCGCGTCGTTCGAAGCGGCGGCGCGCGCGGCGCGTGATGTCGGAGAAGCGCGCGTTGTAGTCCTCGAAGCCATCGACGATGCGCGCGGCGGCCTGCTGCGCGGCATCGGAAGGGCGCGGGTCCGGTGCGTTCGACATGCCTGCAGTGTAGCGCGGGCGGGCCTGCGCAATCGCAGTCCGTGAGACCCCTTGGACGTATCATTTCCTCCATGTCGGGAACGGCGGAAAACCCTGGAAAACAAGCGGATTTCCGCCAAGTTCCAGCAAGATTCCGCCACCGCCATCGCAGCCCGTGAGACCCCCGGTTGCGATGATGGACGCTCGGCCCGCAGGGAGGCGGTCAGGACAGGGGCACCGGTACGCAGCCACGAGCGATGGCGCGGATGGACAGTCGTCCCCCGGCACAAGGATGTGCCGCCGGCACCCCTGACCTCCTCGCGGTCGTCCACGCCACCCCACCGCGTCGCCCTCCCGGCGGCGCACACGCTCGCACGACACCGTCGCGCATCCGCGCGGCGGGCGCGCGCGGGCGTCCATCCGTACGAGCCGGACATGGCTCGATTCACCCATGAACAAGGAGAGATCCATGCAGTTATTCACCACCGAAATCATCTTCACCCACCCGCCGCGAACCTTCGCGGGCCACTACGCGTCGCCGCGTCGGCGTCGTTACGGCTGCCGCACGATGCCGCGGATCGCCGCTCCGGCGACCGAGCCGCGCGTCGAGCCGCAAGCCACGCAGGCGATCGATGCGCAGGCGTCGACGGATGCGTCGGCCAAGGCCGAGGCGATCGAGGTGCTGATCATCGACGAAGCGGCCTGATCGGGGCCGCATCCAGGCACGACGCACCGGTCGATCGGACGACCCCGTCCGCATCCATGTCGCGCCACCCATCGGGCCGCCCTCCGGGGCGGCTTTTTCATGCACGGCCGTTTTCCGGGCAAGAAAAAGCCCGGCGTCTCCGCCGGGCTTTCGCATGCGACGCGTGTCGCGAGCGCATCAGAGATGCTTGATGATCTCGTCGGCGAACTCGCTGCACTTCACTTCGGTGGCGCCGTCCATCAGGCGGGCGAAGTCGTAGGTCACGCGCTTGCTGCCGATCGCGCCGTCCATCGCCTTGATGATGGCATCGGCGGCTTCGGTCCAGCCCATGTAGCGCAGCATCATCTCGCCGGAGAGGATGACCGAACCCGGGTTGACCTTGTCGAGGTCGGCGTACTTCGGCGCGGTGCCGTGGGTCGCTTCGAACACGGCGTGGCCGGTGACGTAGTTGATGTTCGCACCCGGGGCGATGCCGATGCCGCCGACCTGCGCGGCGAGCGCGTCGGACAGGTAGTCGCCGTTGAGGTTGAGCGTGGCGGACACGTCGTATTCGCGCGGACGCAGCAGGATCTGCTGCAGGAAGGCGTCGGCGATGGCGTCCTTGATGACGAGGCCGGCACCGGGCTTGCCTTCGGGGATCACGTGCCACGGGCCGCCGTCGAGTTCGACCGCGCCGTAGAAATCGCGCGCGATCTTGTAGCCGAAGTCGCGGAAGGCGCCTTCGGTGAACTTCATGATGTTGCCCTTGTGGACCAGGGTCACCGACTTGCGGTTGTTCTGGATCGCGTAGCCGATCGCGCTGTGCACCAGGCGCTCGGTGCCGAGGTAGGACACCGGCTTGATGCCCACGCCGACCTGCACCGGCAGGTCGCGCGCCGGGGCGCCGATGCCTTCGAGCGCCTTGTTCCAGTCGTCGGTCTTGGCCTTGGTGCCGAAGCGGATCTTGTCGAAGCCCTTCGGGAATTCCTTGGCGAGGAAATCCAGCACCTTCTGCGCGTCGTCCGAACCGGGTTCGAACTCGATGCCGGCGTAGATGTCCTCGGTGTTCTCGCGGAAGATCACCATGTCGACGTCGCCGGGCTTCTTCACCGGCGAGGGCACGCCTTCGAACCAGCGCACCGGGCGCAGGCAGACGTACAGGTCAAGCATCTGGCGGAGCGCGACGTTCAGCGAGCGGATGCCGCCGCCGACCGGGGTGGTGAGCGGGCCCTTGATGCTGACGAGGTAATCGCGGCAGGCGTCGACGGTGCTGTCGGGCAGCCAGTTGCCGGTGGCGTTGAACGCCTTCTCGCCGGCCAGGACTTCCATCCATTCGATCTTGCGCTGGCCGCCGTAGGCCTTGGCGACCGCGGCGTCGAGGACGCGGACGCTGGCGCGCCAGATATCCGGGCCGGTGCCGTCGCCTTCAATGAAGGGAATGATCGGATGGTCGGGAACGACCAGACCCGTCGGGGTCTTGGTGATCTTGGCGCCGCCGGCGGGCACCTGGGGGGTGAAATCAGCCATTCACTGGTCTCCATGAAGGCCGGCAGGCCGCCGGCCAAGACCGCTATTGTCGCGGGTCGCGGGGGGTGGGGGGAAGGGCGAGCCCAACGACCTGGGGCCAAAGTCGGCACAGCATCCCCCGGGCGTTCTGAGAGGCTTCGCACGGATGGTGCGCGGCGGGGCGGATACGTTCGTCGGGTCCTGCGGTTCCGGGGCCCGCTGCCGGGATGTCCCCCACCCGATGCGCGAGGACCGCCGCAGGAACGGCGTCGCCATAAGCACCACACCGGGAGCGAGGACCCGGAGGCGGCGCAGCGCGTGGTTTCCATCCATCCGTGGTTTCCATACATCGTCATTCAAGGAGCGAATTCACATGTCTCATCGCAATTCCCGCCGCACCGTCATCGCCCTCTCCCTGGCTGCCGCCGTGTTCGCCATCGGCAGCGCATCGGCCGAGGACCGCACACCGGTGCTGAGCAAGACCGTCGCCGACGCCATGAAGCGCGACCTGCGCCTCAACGACGCGCAGCTGGCGCAGTACTTCACCGCCGAGCGCACCGCATTCCTCAACGAAGCCCGCCTGGCGCGCCAGCTCGGCGACCGCTATGCCGGCGGCTGGCTGGAGCGCGGCGCAGACGGCGGCTATCGCTACGTCGTGGCCAGCACCGGCGCCGTGCGCGGTGCGAAGGTGGCCGGCGTCGACGTGCGCCAGGCCCGTCATTCGCTGCGCCAGCTCGAAGGCGCGGTGGAACGCCTGAACCGCGTGCATGCGCTGTCGAACAAGTCGGCGCTGCAGGGCGTGTACGCCTGGGGCGTGGACGTGCCGAGCAACAGCGTGGTGGTCACCGTGGCCCCGGGCTATGCGCTGAACGCGATCGATTTCGTCGCGGTCAGCGGCATCGATGCCGGGATGGTCCGCTTCGAGGCCTCGCAGATGCAAGCGCCGACGCCGTTCGTGAACGTGATCGGCGGCATCGCCTATTCCTCGGGCGGCGGTCGCTGTTCGATCGGCTTCGCCGCCACGCGCAGCGGCGCCAAGGGCTTCGCCACGGCCGGCCATTGCGGCGGCCCGGGCACGGTGGTCGGCATTTCCGGCACGACCGTGGGTTCGGTGCAGGTGCGCTACTACCCCGGTGGCGACATGGCCTGGGCGAGCGTGCGCAGCAGCGACACCCTGGTCGGCCAGGTCAGCAAGTACAACGGCACCGTGCAGCGCGTGCTGGGCCGCACCGAAGCCGCCGTGGGCGCGGCAATCTGCCGTTCGGGCAGCACCACCGGCTGGCGCTGCGGCACGGTCACCCGCAAGAACGTCAGCGCCAACTACGGCGCGGGCACGGTCAGCGGCCTGACCCAGTCCACCGCCTGCGCGGGCCAGGGCGATTCCGGCGGTTCGTGGATCACCGGTTCGGGCCAGGCCCAGGGCGTGACTTCGGGCGGCCAGCTGCCGGCCGGCAGCAACAACAACTGCAGCGTGGCCAGCCCGGTGACGTTCTTCCAGCCGATCAACCCGCTGATCAGCCGCTTCGGCCTGACGCTGACGCTGGGCTGATCGTTTCCGTTCGTGTGATCACGCGATGCCCCGGGTTCGCCCGGGGCATCGTCGTTCCGCGAACGTCCTCATGGCCCATGCGGCCAAGGCAGGCAAGCCCGCGCTGACTTCCGGCACGGGAGCCACGACGGCGGCGGGCGCAGGATCGAATCCTCGCCAACGGAGCCTGGACCATGCCGATCGATCGCCGCGAACTGTTGAAACTGGGTGTGCTGGGCGTGTCGGGCATGGCGTCGCTGTCCGTCGGCGCGACCGCGCAGGCCTCGCCCGCAACGCCGCCGCCGGCACCGGCGTCGAAACCCCTGGACATCCTGATCCTCGGCGGCACCGGCCTGACCGGCCCGCACCAGGTGCGCTACGCGCTGGCGCGCGGCCACCGCATCACGATCTTCAACCGCGGGCGCAAGCAGCCGGAGTGGTCGTCGCAGGTCGAACAACTGCTCGGCGATCGCGAGAAGAACGATTACGCGTCGCTGGCCGAGGCCGTGGCCAAGGGCCGTCGCTGGGACGTGTGCATCGACAATCCGAGCAGCGTGCCGGCATGGATCCGCGACGCGGCGCAGGTGCTGAAAGGACGCGTTGGCCGCTACATGATGATTTCGAGCCTGTCGGCCTATGCCGACAACGCAACGCGCGGCCAGGACGAAACCGCAGCGCTGGCCACCTTCGCCGGCGACCCGCTGAAGGAAACGATGACCTCGCTGCGCGCCGACATGAACAAGTATTCCGGGCTCAAGGCGGCGACCGAAGCCGAGACGCGCAAGCACTTCGGCGAACGCAGCACGATCCTGCGCCCCGGGCTGATCGTCGGCCCCGGCGACGAGACCGACCGCTTCACCTACTGGCCGTTGCGGATGCGGCGCGGCGGTGAAGTGCTGTGCCCCGGCGACGGCCGCGACCCGGTGCGGATCATCGACGCGCGCGATCTGGGCGAATGGATGATCCGCCTCGCCGAACAGGGCACACAGGGCGTGTTCAACGCCTTCGGCCCCGACTACGACCTCGACATGGCCGCGCTGCTGTATGGCGTGCGCGCCTCGACCACGCAGGGCGCGACGCTGACCTTCGTGCCTGCGGACTTCCTCGCCGCGCAGAACGTGACGCCGTGGGGCGACATGCCCGCCTGGGTGCCGAACGCCGGCGACAGCGCCGGCTTCCACACCCGCAGCAATCGCAAGGCCGTCGCTGCGGGACTCACGTTCCGCAGCATCGCCGACACCGTCGCCGCCACGCTCGCGTGGTACGACGCCCTGCCCGAGGAACGCCGCAAGGCCGGCCCGCGCGCCGGCATCAAGCCCGAGCGCGAGGCGGAAGTGCTGGCAGCGTGGAAGGCGAAGGCACGGGCCTGAGCGCACGCTGCGTGACGCTCACAGCCCGAGCGCAGAGAGCGACGGGTGGCCTTCCGGGCGCAGGCCGGACGCCCAGTGGAACAGGCGTTGGGAAGGGTCGATCGCGACATCGTTGATGCTCGCG
Source organism: Lysobacter brunescens (assembly GCF_042677005.1). Lineage (NCBI taxonomy): Bacteria > Pseudomonadati > Pseudomonadota > Gammaproteobacteria > Lysobacterales > Lysobacteraceae > Lysobacter > Lysobacter brunescens. The sequence continues at coordinate 920,113 of NZ_JBHTIF010000001.1, forward strand.
ATGCGTCGCGCCATCAGGCCGTCGGCGTCGAATTCCCAGTTCTCGTTGCCATGGCTGCGCCACCATTGTCCGGCGTCGTCGTGCCATTCGTAGGCGAAGCGCACGGCGATCCGGTCCGCAGTGAACGCCCACAGTTCCTTGATCAGGCGATAGTCGTGTTCGCGCGACCACTTCTCGCGCAGGAAGGCGTGGATGGCGGTGCGTCCCTGCATGAAGCGGTCGCGATTGCGCCAGCGGCTGTCTTCCGTGTAGGCCAGCACGACGCGATCGGGATCGCGGGTATTCCAGGCATCCTCGGCCATGCACACCTTGCGGTTGGCGCTGTGTTCGGTAAAGGGCGGCACGGGTGGGCGCGCAATGTGCATGTCGGACTCCAGTGGACCTGCCGGCCCGGTATCGCAATGCGGGGCCGGCAGGTCCGTAGCGCCGGCCTCAGGCCGCGCGGACGGCGGTGCGCGCCGGGACCAGGGGGAAATCGACCGTGGTGCGGGCGACGTTGTTGAGGTAGTTGGTGAAGACGTTGATCGCGACGTTCGCGACGACCTCGACGACCGCATCCGGGCCGAAGCCGGCCGCGGTGAAGGCCTGCAGCGCCTGATCGTCGACCTGGCCGCGCTGTTCGACCACGGCGCGCGTGAACGTCAGCAGGGCCTGGCTGCGCGGATCGGCGGAACGCGCATCGCGCGCGGCTTCGAGCTCCCCGGCCGGCAGCTTGGCGACGTTCCTGCCCAGGTAGGTGTGCGCCGACAGGCAGTATTCGCAGCCATTGGCTTCGGCGACGGCCAGCGCGATCCGTTCGCGATCGGCGGCCTCCAGCGCACCGCCTGCGGTGGCGGCACTGAAGCCGAGGTATGCCCCGAGGCCGGCCGGGCTGTGGGCGAGCACCTTCATCAGGTTCGGGACCATGCCGAGCTGCTGCTTCACTGCGGCGAGCAGCGGCTGGGATGCGGCGGGGGCGGTTTCGACGGCGGGGATGGGCAAACGGTTCATGGGTGTCCTCGATGCAGTGGGTGGGGTTACGGGTGTGGCCGAGTGGTGCGGGACGTAGCCCGCTTCGGTGGAGCGCACTCTAGGAACCCGGGCCGGCGGCGAGAATCGACGGACTCCGCAACCGGTCCTTGCAGATCCGGAAAGAATCCGCGCAGACTGCGCCGCACCGACGTGGCGGGACGCGCAGTGGATCGAATCGAAGAGATGGCCGTGTTCGTCGCGGTAGCCGAGGAAGGTGGCTTCGCCGCTGCGTCGCGCCTGCTGAACCTGTCGGCACCGACGGTCACGCGCGCGGTGGCCTCGCTGGAAGCATCGATCGGCGCGGAACTGTTCGTGCGCACCACGCGCTTCGTGCGGCTGACCGAGGCCGGGCAGCGCTACCTCGCCGATTGCAGGCGCATCCTGCGCCAGCTCGAGGAAGCCGAGGCGCAGGCTGCAGGCGCGCACATCGCACCACGGGGCAACCTGGTGATCGCTGCACCGGTACTGTTCGGCCAGCAGTTGCTCGTGCCTGCGGTGGTCGATTTCCTGGCGGCGTATCCGGCCGTCTCGGTGCGGCTGTTGCTGGTCGATCGCACGGTGCTGCTCGGCGAGGAAGGCATCGATGCGGCGTTCCGGATGGGCGACCTGCCCGATTCGAGCCTCGTCGCCATGCCGCTCGGCTACATCCGCCGCGTGGTCTGCGCCAGCCCGGCCTATCTCGATGCGCACGGCCGGCCCGCGCATCCGTCGGAACTGACGGGTCACGCGCTCGTCGCCTCCGTGGCCGACACCCGCAACGATGCCTGGCAGTTCGTCGATGGCGACACGCGCATCGACATTGCGATCCAGCCGCGCCTGGTGACATCGACCAACGCCGCGGCGATCTCGGCCGCGGAATGCGGCGCGGGCCTGACCCGCGTGATGTCGTACCAGATCGCGCCCGCATTGGCGGACGGACGCCTCGAGCGCCTGCTGCAGCCCTACGAAGACAAGCCGCTGCCGGTCTGGCTGGTGAACCAGGAAGGACGGCGTGCCGCAGCGAAGCTCCGCGTGTTCCTCGCCTTCATGGCCGAGCGCCTGCGCGGCCATCCGGCGCTGATGGGATAGGCGACGCATGGATCGGGTTTCCGAAATGCGCACACTCGTGGCCGTCGCGGACGCCGGCAGCTTCAGCGAAGCCGCGAAGCGCCTGGGCCTGACGCCGCCCACCGTGACCCGCAGCATCGCTGCACTGGAACAACGCCTGGGCGCGCGACTGTTCGTGCGCACCACGCGCAGCGTGCGCGCGACCGAAGCCGGTGCCCGGTTCGCGGAGGATGCACGCCGGCTGCTTGCCGAGATGGACCTCGCGCAGCAGGCCGCCGCAGGACCGCAGGGCCGCGCGCAGGGGACGCTGCGCGTGACCGCACCGGTGCTGTTCGGCGAGCAGTACCTGATGCCGGTGGTCCGCGAGTTCCTCGACCTGCATCCGGAGCTGACCGCGAGCGTGCGGCTGCTCGACCGCGTGACCAACCTGGTCGAAGAGGGGCTCGATCTCGCCCTGCGCATCGGCCCACCGCAGGATTCGGGGCTTGAAGTGGTGGACGTGGGCGAGGTACGACGGATGGTCGTCGCCTCGCCTGCCTACCTGGAGGCATTCGGCCGGCCGGAACGTCCGCAGGATCTCGCGCGCCATCGCGTCGTCGTTTCGGTGGGCGCCAGCGCGAGCCTGGACTGGCACTTCGGCGAAGGGGAACGCAGCCAGGGCGTGCGCGTGGCGCCGGTGCTCAGCGTCAGCACGCTGCGCGCGGCGATCGGCGAGGCGCAAGCCGGCTGGGCGTTGACGCGGATCCTGTCGTACCAGGTGCGCTCGGACCTGGCCGAAGGCCGCCTCGTGCCCGTGCTCGAAGCCTTCGAGCCGCCGCCGGTACCCGTCTGCCTGGTCTTCCCGCGCAGCCGGATTCCCTCTGCCCGGCTGATGGCCTTCGTCGAGCTGGCGAGCCAGCGACTGGCCGAGGCATTGGCGTCCTGAGGCGATCCTTGCGGCAGGTGAAATGATGGCTTGCCCGCCTTGCGGATTCCGGCGCGGGAGACGGACGGGGACGATGTGCGCACCCCAACCCCACCGGAGTCTTCCGTGAGTCTCGTCCTCCATCGCTTCCCGCTGTCCGGCCACGCCCATCGCGCCGAACTGTTCCTGTCCCTGCTCGGCCTCGATGCCACGCAGGTCGATGTCGACCTGCGCGCAGGCGCGCACAAGCGCCCGGACTTCCTCGCGCTCAACCGCTTCGGACAGGTGCCGGTGCTGCAGGACGGCGACGATGTGATCGCCGATTCCAACGCGATCCTCGTGTACCTGGCGCGCAGGTACGGCGGCGAGCAGTGGCTGCCGAACGACCCGCTGCAGGCGGCGAACGTGGAACGCTGGCTGTCGGTGGCCGCCGGCCAGATCGCCTCCGGCCCGGCGCGCGCGCGGCTGATCACCGTGTTCGGCGCGCGCTACAGCGCCGAAGACACCATCGCCCAGGCGCATGCGCTGCTGCAGGTGGTGGAGGACGAACTGCGGGGCCGCGCGTGGCTGGTGGGCACGCACCCGACCATCGCCGACGTGGCGGCCTACACCTACATCGCGCATGCGCCGGAAGGCAACGTCTCGCTCGAGGCCTATCCATCGATCCGTGCATGGCTCGCGCGCATCGAAGCGCTTCCGGGCTTCGTGCCGATGGTGTCCACGCCGGTCGGCCTGCGCGCCTGACCGCAGCGCGCAGGCCGGCCCGCGTGCCGACGTCGCACGTCCGTGCCGCGTCCCCCACCGAGTCCCGACATGCAGATACCCTCGCCGTTTCACGCCGGAGAAGTCGCGATCCAGCAATCGCTGGGCGTGGCCGATCGCATGGCCGAGTTCGGTCGTCGCGTCGTGCGCGACCACATGCCCGACCAGCATCGGCAGTTCTACGCGCAGCTGCCCTTCCTGGTCGTGGCGACCGTCGACGATCGCGGCGATCCGTGGGCCGGGCTGCTCGAAGGCACGCCCGGATTCGCGACCTCGCCCGACCCGACGCGGCTTGCGTTCTCGGTAGTCCCCCCACGCGAAGACCCGATCGCCGCAGGCTGGCGGGACGGCGCGGCCGTCGGCGTGCTCGGCATCGAGTTGCACACGCGCAGGCGCAACCGCGTCAACGGGGTGCTCAGCAGCGATGGCGATGCATTCGCGCTGCATGTCGAACATGCCTTCGGCAACTGTCCGCAATACATCCAGGCGCGGGGCCTGCACGTCCTGCCGGAACGCGATGCCGCATCCCTGCCGCCGCCCGTCCACGGCGAACGGCTGGACGCGGCCACGACCGCGATGATCCGCGCGGCCGACACCTGCTTCGTCGCAAGCTACGTGGACCATGACGATGCGCGGCGATCGATCGATGCCTCGCATCGTGGCGGCAGGCCCGGCTTCGTCCGCGTGCAGGGCGATCGGCTGAGCATCCCGGATTTCGCCGGCAACCTGCACTTCAACACGCTCGGCAACTTCATGCGCAATCCCCGCGCCGGCTTGGTGTTCGTCGATTTTTCCAGCGGCGACATCCTCCAGGTCAGCGGTCGCGTCGTGCTCGACTTCGACGCCGGGGACGTTCGCTTCTTCCAGGGCGCCGAACGCCTGTGGCACCTCGACGTCGAACGCTGGGTGCTGCGCCGCGGCGCGCTGTCGCTGCGCGGCGATGGCGGCGAACTGTCGCCAAACGCGGCGCTGACCGGTTCGTGGGAAGAGACCGCCGCGCGACGGAAGGTGGCGCGCCTGCGCGAGCAATGGCGGCCGTTCCGCGTGGCGCGGATCGACCAGGAATCGCGCGTCGTGAAATCCTTCTGGCTCGAACCGGACGATGGCGAAGGCCTCGATCTGTTCGAGGCTGGGCAACACCTGCCGGTGCGCGTGATGCTGGACGACGCCGACGCGCCGGTCGTGCGCACCTACACCCTGTCGGTCGCCCCATCCGATGGCGCGTATCGCCTGAGCGTGCGTCGCCAGGGTCGCGTCTCCAGCCACATGCACGATCGCCTGCGCGTGGGCGACATCGTCGAAGCCCGCGCACCGCGCGGCGGTTTCACCGTGGACGCACGACCGACGCGACCGCTCGTGCTGGCATCGGCCGGCATCGGCATCACGCCGATGCTCGCGATGCTGCGCCATGTCGTCTACGAAGGCCTGCGCACGCGGCGCGTCCGCCCGACCTGGTTCGTCCACGGCGCGCGCGACGAGAACGAACGCGCCTTCCATGCGGAAGTCGCCGCGCTTGCGCAGGCGTCGCGCGGCGCCGTGTGCGTAGTGCACGCACTGTCCGATCCCGGGCCGACCGCGCGCACCGGCATCGACTACGACCATGCCGGCCGCATCGATGCCACGCTGCTGGCATCGCTGCTGCCGCTGGACGATGCGGACTTCGCGCTTTGCGGTCCGCCGGGCTTCATGCAGGCGCTCTATGCAGGCCTGCGCGCACTGCAGGTGCCCGATGCGCGAATCCACGCGGAAGCCTTCGGTCCGGCAGGACTGCAGCGAGGGACGGACGCGCCGATGGCGCCGGCGGCAACGCAGGCCGTGCCGGTCCTGTTCGCGCGATCAGGCAAGGAAGCGCGCTGGGAACCAGGCCTGGGCAGCCTGCTGGATCTGGCCGAAGCACGCGGCCTTTCGCCGGTGCATGCCTGTCGGCAGGGCATGTGCGGCAGCTGCAGCCACGCGCTCGTGGCCGGCACGGCAACCTATGCGCAAACGCCCGCGAGCGCGATCGCACCGGGGCAGGTCCTGCTGTGCCAGGCCGTGCCGGCGCAGGGCAGTCCGTCGATCGTCATCGATGCCTGAGCGCCCGTTCGATCCCTCCGCACGCTCGGCGCCGATTCTTGCGCATCGCGCAATGCGCCTGTAGACGGCGCGGCGATTCAAGCGCACGACGCGAACGATCACGCTGCACGTCCATTCCCTGCCTCCGCGTGACTTCGATGTCGAATATCGCATACCACCCTGCCCGCCCCGAGGCCGCGTACGACGCGGCGCCTGCCTGCGAACCGATCGACGACGACCGCGATGGGCCAGCGCCCGGGGCCGCGTCGGAAGCGGCGTTCGAATGCGTCATGCTGGGGTCGTCGGCGGGGTTCGGTTCCGAATTCAGCGAATGGCTGCCGACGGCATGGGCACAGCTTGCGTCCGCATGCCAGCGTCCGCGAACGTCCGGCGGGTCGTCCGCGACCCGCGAGGCCGCATCGCGCAGGCGGGCCTGAGCGCGTCGCCGTGCGTCAGCTGCCGCAGCACTTCTTGTACTTCTTCCCGCTGCCGCACGGGCAGGGATCGTTGCGATCGGGCTTGGCTTCGCGCTTGAGCTGCGTGCGCGGGGTGAGCGCGTCGATGCGGTGGTGGTGCAGGTCGGCGAGCATCGAGGGCAGTTCGATGACGATGCCGAGACGCTCGCGGTACTCCAGCGGGGTCGGTTCGGCAGTGGGGTCTTCGCCGATGACCTCGCCGCTGGCGAGGCGGTCGAGCATGCCGAAGATCTCGTCGATCCAGTCGTGCTCGTCGAGCCAGGCTTCCCACGCGGCTTCGCGCAGCTCGACGCCGCGGAAGAAGCCGTAGGCCCAGTCGCGGCCGACATCCAGTTCGTCGTCCTCGTGTTCGGACGGATCTTCCGGCAGCCACAGCAGCGGCGCGAGGGCGTCGGGCAGCTCGTCGCTGCCATGGCGCACGCGCTGGGTGACCAGGTTCCAGTGCGCCTGCAGCAGGGCGTCGACTTCATCCGCTTCGCCAGCTTCCCAGCGCGGCGGCTTGCCGCCCCAGACCGCCGGCTGCCATTCCTCCGGCGGCACGGTCTCGGGGCCGACGGCCAGGGCGGAGAGGAAGCCGTCCAGCGCTTCCAGGTTGAAGCCCTTGAACGGCACCGCGCGGGTGTCGAGCAGGTCGGACAGGCGCTCCAGCTGGGCGTCGTCGAGGATGGCGTTGGCGGACATGGCGGGGCTCCTGCAGCGGGCGCATAGGGTAATCCACGCGCCGTGCCGACGCCGGCTCCCTGCCGCCGGACATGCGAAGGGCGCGACCGGAGCCGCGCCCTTCGTGAAGTCACCGGGCCGCAGGGCTCACTTGGTAACTTCGATTTCCTTGGTCTGCACGACGTTGCCGTTCATGGAGACGTAGACCTTGTACTTGCCGGCCGGCCAGCCATCGGGCTTGGCGAACTGGAAGTTGGTCGAGCCGGCGCCGGTGAGGTTCATGTCGCGGCTTTCGTCGTTGACGACCATTTCCTCGGTGCCGTCCATGTAGACGAGCTTGACGCTGACCTTGCCGGCGACGGTGGCGGCGGGATCGCTGGTGGCGGTGCCGATGGCGACGTGGAAGGTCTCGTTCGGCTTGAAAGTAGCGGTGGGCGAGGACACCTTCATGTCGGCGCCGACGGCATTGCCGATGTCGACCGTGGACACCGAGGCGGTGGCGGGGGCCGCAGGCGCGGGGGCGGGGGCCGGTTCGGCGGCGGCCGGCGGGGCGGACGCGGCCTCGTCCTTCTTGCAGCCGACGATGGCGACGGCGCCGATCACGGCGACGAGCAGGGCCTGCGACAGCGGGGTCTTGAGGGTGCGGGTCATGGGCATGGTGCTCCGTTCGAAATGCGGACAGGGATCAGGGGATCGGGAGGTCGGGGCGCGATCAGGCGGACGGATCGTCGAGGTCGCCGTCGCCATCGACGTCGATGGCCGGCAGGCGGATCACCTGGCCGGGAAAGATGCGGTCGGGATCCTCGATCGTGTCGCGATTGGCGTCATGGATCTTCGACCAGAACTTCGCCTTGCCATAGAAGCGCTTGGCGATGGCGGAGAGGGTGTCGCCCTTCTCGATCGTGTAGGTCTGCTCGCCGGTACCGCCGCCACCGCCTTCGCCGCCGACGATCTCCTCGGTGGAGGTGACCGTGGTCTGGACGTTGCTGAAGTCCGGGCGGATCTGCTCGGTGCTCGTGACCGTGGTCTGGACGTTCGAAAAATCGGGTTTCTTGTCGGGCGTGGTCATGTCTGGAGGGCTCCTGCCGGAAAGGCGCGGACACAGTGACACGCGAAAGTGTTAAGAATCCATGGCATTCGGGTCTTTTTTTCCCCGCGCCGGGCGCGACAGCGCGCGTTCATGCGCAACGCGACGCCACGCAGGTTCACTGGCGCAGGTCGCGTCCCGCCTTCGGCGCGGGCGTGCCCGGCAGCGCGCGCCACGGATTGATGTCCAGCCCGCCGCGGCGGGTGTAGCGCGCTTCGACCGACAGGGCTTCGCAGCGGCAGTGCGCGAGCAGGTCGACGAAGATGCGTTCCACGCACTGCTCGTGGAACTCGGCGTGGTCGCGGAACGAGACCAGGTAGCGCAGCAGGCCGGCGCGGTCGACGCGCGGGCCGCGATAGGCGATGCGCACCGTGGCCCAGTCGGGCTGGCCGGTGACCGGGCAATTGGACTTGAGCAGGTCCGAGCGCAGGGTTTCCTCGACGACATCGTCGTGCACGGCCAGCAGCGCGGCATCGGGCGGGCCGTAGCGGTCGATCTCGACGTCGAGATCGTCGATCGACATCGCTGCGTCGTCGGTCTCGAAGGACGGAAGACCGAACTCGACCACCACCGGCGCACCGGCCGCGTGCGACAGGTCGGCGGCGATGGTCTCGCGCACGCGCGCTGGCGATTCGAAGCGCGCGGCGTTGAGCGAATTCAGGTAGAGCTTGAGCGACTTCGATTCGACCAGGTGCGGCGAATCGGCCGGCACCGCGAGCGTCGCGGTCGCGACGACAGGCTTGCCGCGCACGTCGAGCCAGCTCAGCTCGTAGGCATGCCAGCGGTCGTGGCCGGCGAAGGGCAGCGCGGCGTCGCGCAGGCCGATCTCGCCACGGCCCATGGCGCGCGGGATGGGGAACAACAGCCCGGCATCGTAGCGATCGGGATAGGCGACCTCGCGACCGAGCGGGAGGTCGGGATGGGTCATGGCGGAATCGGGGGCGGATGGCTGGCTCATGGCGGGATTATCGCGCGGTTGCCCGGCAATTCCGCAGACCCGGCGACTGGCCCGGTACTGGCCTGTTTACAGGCGCAGCGCCGCCGCGACCTCGCGCGGATGGGTCATGTGCAGGTGGTGGCTGCCGGGCAGCACGGTGCAGGCGATGTCGCGGACGCAGGCGATGCGGCCGTCGCGCATCGACGGCGGGATGTACGGCGGCGCGGGATCGGCCATGACCATGCGCACCGGGCAGGCGATCGCGCGCAGGCAGTCGGCGACCTGCGTCTCGGACATGCGCACCGCCGTCGGCAGGGTCAGGCGCGTGTCGCTGCTCCACTCGTAGCCGCCGGGCACGGTGTTCAGGCCGCGGCCAACCAGCAGCCGCGCCGAGTCCTCGTCCAGGGTGGTGATGTTGGTCTGCATGCGCGCGCGCACCGCCAGCTCCGGGTCGTCGAACACGCGCTTGCGCTTGCCGTCCAGCGCGCGGCGCTTGGCGACCGCGTCGCGCAGGCGTTCGGCGGTGGTGTCTTCGGGCGCGGCCAGCGGGCCGATCGCCTCGATCAGATGCAGGCGCGCGATGCGTTCCGGCGCGGCGGCGGCGAGCAGGCTGGCGATCGCGCCGCCCATCGAATGGCCGAGCAGAGTGAAGCGCGTCCAGCCCAGCGCATCGGCGGCGGCGAGCACGTCCAGCAGAGTGCTGAACAGGCTGTACTCCGCATCGGCCGGGTAATGGAAGCTCTGGCCGTGGCCGGGCAGGTCCAGCGCGACGAGGTCGTAGCCCGCCAGGAACGGGGCCATCGGCACGAAGCTCGCCGCATTGTCGAGCCAGCCGTGCAAGGCCAGCAGCGGCGCGGCGCCGGCATTGCCGTTGCGCAAGCCGGCGAAGCGGCCGCGCGCGGTCGGCAGATCGAGTTCGCGCAGCGGCGCGGCGTGCGACGTCGGGCTCATGCGCGGGCTCCCGGCAAGGCAGCGACCACGCCGGCCAGAGCCGCAGCGTGCGCGTCGGACGCGTTCAGGCAGGGGATGTAGCGCAGCGCCTGTCCGCCGGCCTCGCGGAACAGCGCGTCGTTCTCCACCGAGATCTCCTCCAGCGTTTCCAGGCAGTCCACAGCGAAACCCGGGCAGACCACGTCGATGGTCTTCACGCCCTGCCCGGCCAGCGCCTTCAGGGTCTCGTCGGTGTAGGGCTGCAGCCAGGGCTCGCGACCGAAGCGCGACTGGAAGGTCAGCAGGGCCTCGTCGGGCGCCAGGCCCAGCGCAGCCACGATCGCGTCGACGCTGGCCCGGCTCTGCCTCTCATAGGGGTCGCCGGCGTTCACCAGACGCTGCGGGATGCCGTGGAACGAGAAGAGCAGGCGATCGGCACGGCCGTGTGCGGCCCAGTGGGCGCGGATCGAATCGGCGACCGCCGCGACCCAGCCGGCGTCGACATGGTAGTCGTGCACGACGCGGAACCGGGTGTCGGCATGGGCGCGGGCCACGCGGTCGATCGCGTCCTGCACCGAGGCCGTGGTGGTGGTCGAGTACTGCGGGTAGAGCGGCAGCACGACGATGTCGCGCACGCCCTCGGCGCGCAGCGCGTCGACGACCGAGGCGATCGACGGATTGCCGTAGCGCATCGCCCAGGCCACGCGGACATCGGGCCGTTGCGCCTGCATCGCCTCGGCCAGACCGCGCGTGTGCACCGCCAGCGGCGAGCCGCCGTCCATCCAGATCGACGCGTACTTGTGCGCCACCTTTGGCCCGCGCAGCGGCAGGATGATGAAGTGCAGGATCGGGCACCACAGCCAGCGGGTCAGCGACACCACGCGGTGATCGTGGAGGAACTCGGCCAGGTAGCGGCGCACCGCCGGGGCTGTCGGCGCATCGGGCGTGCCGAGGTTGACGAGGAGGATGGCGGAACGGGGCGAGGAAGGGGCATCGGGCGTCATGCGCATAGCATGACAGCCGGCCATGGCCGGGCATAAGGTGCGACCGGCGGATCGCACCGTGCCGCCACCCGCAGGCCAGTGCGTCTCGTCGCGGCCGTGGACTGGCGCGGTTCATCGCGCGGGCGGTAGGCTCCGGCCATCCCGCAGGCCATCGATGTCCGCCCATGCATACCCCCCGTCGCTCCGCCCTGTCCCTCGCCCTCCCGCTGGTCCTGGCCGCTGCCCTCGCCACACCTGCCGCCCATGCCGGCCCCACCGAGGACGCGCGCGCCGGCAACGCCCTGCGCGTGCTGACCGAGATCCAGGCGATCCCGGAGTCGTCGATCCCCGAGAAGCTGCTCGACGAGGCGAAGGCGATCGTGATCATCCCCGACACGATCAAGGCCGGCCTGGTGGTCGGCGGCCGTCGCGGTCGCGGCGTGCTTGCGGTGCGCACCGCCGATGGCGGCTGGTCGAACCCCAGCTTCGTCACCCTCACCGGCGGCAGCATCGGCCTGCAGGTCGGCGTGCAGTCGGCCGACGTGGTGCTGGTGTTCCGCAGCGAGCGCGGCCTGGATTCGATCGTCAACGGCAAGTTCACCCTCGGCGCCGATGCCGGCGTGGCCGCAGGCCCGATGGGTCGCAACGCCGCCGCCGCCACCGATGGCCAGATGAAGGCCGAGATCTGGTCCTGGTCGCGGGCACGCGGCCTGTTCGCCGGGGTGTCGCTCGACGGCGCGGTGCTATCGATCGACGACGAGGCCAATGCCGCCGTCTACGGCCGCGACACCACGCCGCGAATGATCTTCGAGGACCGCGCCCCGGAGCTGCCGTCGCAGGCGATCGTCGATTTCCGCCAGCGCCTGGCCGACGCCAGCGCCACAGCGCGCGCCGCCCGCCAGGACACCGCACCGACCGACGTGGCAGCCACGGCGGTGCCCGCAGCGGACGCCGCCCCGGCTACGCAGCCGCAGGCCCAGCCCCAGGCCTTCGAGACGGTCGAGAACCCGGCCAAGGTCGAGCCGCTGCCGGACACGCCGTGACCGGGTGCGGCGTCGCCGGTGTCCCCTGCGGCCACCGTGACGCCTGCGGCAGAACCACCCTTCACCCGGCGGGACCAAACACGCCCGTCATGGGGACTGCGGTATCCTGATCGCCCCTCTCTCACGCAGTGGTAACCGCCATGGGTAGCTTCAGCATCTGGCACTGGCTCATCGTGCTGGTCATCGTGGTGCTGGTGTTCGGCACCAAGCGCCTCACCAGCGGAGCCAAGGACCTCGGCAAGGCCGTCAACGAATTCAAGAAGGGCGTGAGCGGCGACGACGACAAGCCCGCCCAGCTCAGCGACCAGTCCAAGCGCGAGGGTTCGAGCGAATCCCAGCGCAACGACGACAACGTCGCCCGCTGATCCGATCGATTCCGGCCGGACGCAAGTCCGGCCGATACGCATGTTCGACGTCGGAATCTCCGAACTGTTGCTGATCGGGCTCGTCGCCCTGATCGTGCTCGGCCCCGAGCGCCTGCCCAAGGCCGCGCGTTTCGCCGGGCTGTGGGTGCGCCGCGCCCGCGCGCAGTGGTATTCCGTGAAGGGCGAACTGGAGCGCGAACTCGCGGCCGAGGAACTGCAGCGCAGCCTGCGCGAGACCCGCGAAGCGGCGAAGGACATCGAAAGCCAGGTGCGCGACACCGAAGCCCTGGCGCGGCGCGAGTTCGAGCGCATGCAGGCGCAGATGGCCGGGCACGACCCGGACATCGCGGCCGCCGTCGCCGACAGCGACGCGCAGACGGCAGTGCCGGAACCGCCTTCGGCACTGCCCTCGCCGACGCCCGCAGCACCCGCCGACGACACCCCACAGGGAGACCGCGATGGCCGAGGCTGACCTGGACGGCGACGGCAGCAGCCTCATGAGCCACCTGATCGAACTGCGCGCCCGCCTCATCCGCGGCGTCGCGGTGCTGCTCGTGGTGTTCCTCGCCCTCATTCCCTTTTCCGACACGCTGTTCACCTGGCTGGTCGCGCCGCTGCTGGCGGTGCTGCCCAAGGGCAGCGAATTGATCGCCCGCGACGTGATGTCGGGCTTCATGGCGCCGGTGAAGCTGGCGTTCTTCGTCGCGCTGTTCGCCTCGATGCCGTGGCTGCTGTACCAAGCTTGGGCCTTCGTCGCGCCCGGCCTGTACAAGCGCGAGAAGCGCCTGGCCCTGCCGATCCTGGTGTCCGCGCTGCTGCTGTTCTACGGCGGCTGCGCCTTCGCCTACTTCCTGGTGCTCAAGGGCGTGTTCGGCTTCCTGGTGCATTTCGCGCCGGACGTGGTGAAGCTGGCGCCGGACCCGGCGAGCTATCTCGACTTCGTCGTGGTGCTGTTCCTCGCCTTCGGCCTGAGTTTCGAGCTGCCGGTCGCGCTGGTGATCCTCGTGCTGCTGGGCTGGGTCACGCCGAAGCAGTTGGCCGAATGGCGTGGCTACGCGATCGTCGGCATCTTCGTGATCGCAGCCGTGGTCACCCCGCCCGACGTGATCTCGCAGCTGATGCTCGCGATCCCGATGTGCCTGCTGTACGAGGTCGGGATCATCGCGGCGAAGCTGGTCGGGCGGACGCCGGCGGAAGAGTAACCGGCGCACGAAAAGCAAATCCCCCGCGAACCGCTGCGCGGCTCGCCGCCCCCTCGCAAAGTGGGCTTGTGGCGATACCGGCATGATAAAGCGTGGTCGCAGACCATGTTCTGCACCAAGCTGGACACGGCATGTGCTGATGCAGACATGCAGACATGCAGACATGCAGACATGCAGACATGCAGACAGCGCATCGTGCTTGCCCCCTTTGCAAAAGGGGGTCGACATCGCGCAGCGATGGCGGGGGGATTTGCGCCCCCATCAAGAACCCGCACGAAAACGCCGGCTTGCGCCGGCGTCGTCGTTGCACGGGTGACGCGGTGTCTGCGCTTACTGCGTGATGTCGACGTCCTTGGTCTCGCGCAGGAACAGCGAGCCGATGATGGCGGTCAGCACCGCGACGATGATCGGATACCACAGGCCGCTGTAGATGTTGCCGGTGGCGGCCACGATCGTGAAGGCGATGAAGGGCAGGAAGCCGCCGAACCAGCCGTTGCCGATGTGGTACGGCAGCGACATCGAGGTGTAGCGGATGCGCGTGGGGAACAGTTCCACCAGCCACGCCGCGATCGGGCCGTAGACCATGGCCACGAGCGTCACCAGGTAGGTGAGCAGCAGGATCACCATCGGCTTGTTCATGCGCGCGTCGTCGGCCTTCGCCGGGTAACCGGCAGCGGTGAGCGCCTCGCCGAGCGCCTTTCCGAAGGCTTCCTGTTTCGCCTTGAACGCATCCTTGTCGAGCGCCTCGCCTTCGAAGCTGTCGAGCGATGCGCCACCCAGGCTAAGCCGTGCGAGCGAACCGGCCGGCGCGTCCTGGATGATGTACGGGATGCCCTTCTTCGCCAGCGCCGAGGTGATGATGTCGCAGGACTGCTTGAAGGTCTTCTTGCCCACCGGGTCGAACTGCAGCGCGCAGCGCGAACGGTCGGCGTGGACCACGGCCGGAGAATTCCTGACCGCGTCTTCGAGCGCGGGATTGGCGTAGTGCGTGAGCGCCTTGAACACCGGGAAGTAGGTCAACGCGGCGAGCAGGCAGCCGACCATGATGATCTTCTTGCGGCCGATCTTGTCCGACAACCAGCCGAACACCACGAAACCGATGGTGGCGATGGCCAGCGCGATCGCGATCATGAGGTCGGCGGTGTTGGGATCCACCGACAGCGTCTTGGTCAGGAAGAACAAGGCGTAGAACTGGCCGGTGTACCAGACCACGGCCTGGCCGGCGGTGGCACCGAGCAGCGCGAGCAGCACGATCTTGCCGTTCTTGCTCAGGAAGCTCTCGGTGAGCGGCGCCTTCGACTGCTTGCCCTCTTCCTTCATCTGCTTGAACAGCGGCGACTCGTGCAGCTGCATGCGGATCCACACCGACACGCCGAGCAGCAGCACCGAAACGATGAAGGGAATGCGCCAGCCCCACTCTTCGAACGCTTCCTTGCCCAGGTAGTTGCGGCAGGCCCAGATCACCAGCAGCGACAGGAACAGGCCCAGCGTCGCGGTGGTCTGGATGAAGCTGGTGTACAGGCCGCGCTTGCCGTTCGGCGCATGCTCGGCGACGTAGGTCGCCGCACCGCCGTACTCGCCGCCGAGCGCCAGACCCTGGGCCAGGCGCAGGGTGATGAGGATGATCGGCGCCGCGATGCCGATGGTCTCGTACCCCGGCAGCACACCGACGAGGAACGTGGAGAAACCCATCAGCACGATGGTGACGAGGAAGGTGTACTTGCGGCCGACCATGTCGCCGAGGCGACCGAACACGAGCGCGCCGAACGGACGCACGGCGAAGCCGGCGGCGAAGGCGAGCAGGGCGAAGATGAACTGGCTGGTCTCGTTGAGGCCGCTGAAGAAGTGCTTGCCGATCAGCGCGGCGAGCGAGCCGTAGAGATAGAAGTCGTACCACTCGAAGACCGTGCCGAGGCTCGACGCGAAGATGACCTTCTTGTGGCCCTTGGTGAGTGCGCCCTGGGCGGGAGCGGCGGGTGATGCGGTGACACTGGACATGGTCCGTTCCCTCCGGGTCAGAAACTGTATTTGACGTGCGTGTGCAGACGGCGCAGATCGCCTTCCGCGTCGTTTTCGAGCGAGCGCCGGCCCCAGATCAGTTCGGCGCCGATGTCGAGCTTCGGCAGCGGCGAGTAGATCAGGTTGGCGTGGAAGGACTGCACGCGCTCGGTGGCGATCCATCCGGTCAGCGCCGGATCGTTGTCGTAGTGCGCCATCGAGTAGAACAGGTTCGTTCGCAGCTTCGGCGAGAACGCATGGCGCCACGCGGCGAACGCGCCGTAGCCATCGATCGGTTCGAGCTCGCCGCGCGCGTCGAGCACGGTGTCGCTGGCGACGCCCAGGCCGAGGTAGCGACCGATGCCGCGACCGTAGCTGGCCATGTAACGGATGTCGTCCTGCTTGCCGAGGTTGAACTTGCCGGACACGCTGAGTGCGCCGCCGACGCGGTTGTCGTCGATGCCTGACGCCGGGTTCTCGTAGCTGAACTGGCGGACCATGCCCGCGACCGAGACGTGGCCCCAGTCGCCCTTTTTCTGCCAGCGCGCGGTGATGTCGGGCATCAGGTTGTCGTCGCTGCTGATGCGCGCGCCGGTGCCGCGATACGGCGTCACCGTGGTTTCGGGGTTCTCGACCGAGAACGACCACGGCCCCTTGCTGTAGCGCAGCTGGGCCTGGCGCACGAAGATCGAGCCTTCGGTCGGACCGATGAAGTCGACCGAATCCGGCAGCGACGCGACATCCTGGAAGTTCGACCAGGTCTCGCCCGCCAGCCACTGCGCGCCACTCGGCTGCGTCCAGCTGACATAGGCATGGCGCACGGTCACGCCATAGGTGTTCGTGGAGACTTCGTTGCCGGTGATGCTGCCGCCGCCGAACAGGTCGAATTCGAGGTAGGCCTTGAGCTTCGCGCCGCTCTCCAGGTCGCTGTCGGCGCCGAACCAGAAGCGCGAGAACTGCGCGCCCATGTCGGTGTCCTGGCCTTCGTTCGCGCCGCCGACCGGAATGGCTGAAGGCACGTAGAACATGCGACCGACGCTGCCGTCGGGGATTTCGCCGTCGGTGGTGTCGGTGACCATCGCATCGAGCTTCACGAATCCGCCGTAGCTGAAGCGCGTGCCCGGGTTGGCACCGGGCAGGATGGGTGTTGACTGGATCTTCGGCTTGCCGTCTGCCGCCGGTGCGGGCGATGCCTGTGCGCTCTGCACCTGCGCGACCGTCTGCTGGGTCTGCTGCTGTTGCGCGACGAGCTGCTGCACCATCCTTTCGAGTTCGGCGACGCGGGCTTCGAGCTGCGCCTCCTTTTCCGTCGCGGACTGCGCCAGCGCCGCGCCGGGCGCGAGCACCGCCAGCGCCAGCGACAGAGCCAGCAGTCGTCGCGGTTGCGTGCTGTGGTTCATGGGCCCCTCCCGAGGGCACGTGCAATGCACCGTGCATGCAGCCTGCGCGCCCCGTCACCCGGCGGCCATTCGCCGATGGTCGAATCCGGCACCTTCGACGGTCCCGATTCGACCATGGTCTAAGCCCGCGATCGCGCAGGATGTGCTGCATTGCGGCACACTGTGGCCATCCCGTTCGCCTTCGTCGCGGAGCCCGCCATGTCGCAGTCCGAACCCACCGCCGCTGCGGTGTATCCCGTTCCCGATGCCTTCGCGGCGACCGCGCGCATCCGCCGTGAGGATTACGAGCGCGACTACGCCGCCGCGCTCGCCGACCCCGACGCGTACTGGGCGCGAGTCGCGCAGCGCCTGGACTGGTTCGTGCCGCCGACGAAGACCAGGGACGTCAGCTACGCGCTCGAGGATTTCCGCATCCGCTGGTTCGAGGACGGCGTCCTCAACGTCAGCGTGAACTGCCTCGACCGCCACCTCGCCGCGCGCGGCGACAAGACCGCGCTGATCTTCGAACCGGACGACCCGGCGAAGCCCGCGCAGCGCATCAGCTATCGCGAACTGCATGCGCGCGTCTGCAAGCTCGCCAACGCGCTGCGCAACCTCGGCGTGAAGAAGGGCGACCGCGTCACCATCTACCTGCCGATGACCCCGGATGCCGTGGTCGCGATCCAGGCCTGCGCGCGCATCGGCGCGATCCATTCCGTGGTTTTCGGCGGCTTCTCGCCGAATTCCATCGCCGACCGCATCGCCGACTGCACCAGCAAGCTGGTCATCACCGCCGACGAAGGCCTGCGCGGCGGCAAGACCGTGCCGCTGAAGGCGAACGTGGACGCGGCGCTGAAGATGCCGGGCACGAACTCGGTCGAGACCGTGCTGGTGGTACGCCACACCGGTGGCGCGGTCGACATGCAGATGCCGCGCGACCGCTGGTACGACGCGGTCGTCGACGACCAACCTGCGGAATGCGAGCCGGAACGCATGAACGCCGAGGATCCGCTGTTCATCCTCTACACCTCCGGCAGCACCGGCAAGCCCAAGGGCGTGCTGCACACCACCGCCGGCTACCTGGTCTGGGCGAGCTACACGCACGAGAGCGTGTTCGACCTGCGCGAAGACGACGTGTTCTGGTGCACCGCCGATGTCGGCTGGGTGACAGGCCACAGCTACGTCGCCTACGGCCCGCTCGCCAACGGCGGCACCGGCATCGTGTTCGAAGGCGTGCCGAACTACCCGAACGTCTCGCGCTTCTGGGAGGTGATCGACAAGCACCAGGTCACCATCTTCTACACCGCACCGACCGCGATCCGCGCGCTGATGCGCGAAGGCGAAGCGCCGGTGAAGAAGACCTCGCGCGCCTCGCTGCGCCTGCTCGGCAGCGTCGGCGAGCCGATCAACCCGGAAGCCTGGCGCTGGTACCACGAGGTGGTCGGCGACAGCCGCTGCCCGATCGTCGACACCTGGTGGCAGACCGAGACCGGCGGCATCCTCATCTCGCCGCTGCCTGGTGCGACCGATCTCAAGCCCGGTTCGGCGACCATCCCCTTCTTCGGCGTGCAGCCCGCGCTGGTCGACGCCAACGGCGCGATCCTGGACGGCGCCACCGAAGGCAACCTCGTCCTGCTCGACTCGTGGCCCGGTCAGATGCGCACCGTCTACGGCGACCACGCACGTTTCATCGAGACCTATTTCAAGACCTATCCCGGCATGTATTTCACCGGCGACGGCTGCCGTCGCGACGAGGATGGCTATTACTGGATCACCGGCCGCGTCGACGACGTGATCAACGTCAGCGGCCACCGCATCGGCACCGCCGAAGTCGAAAGCGCACTGGTCTCGCATCCACTGGTCGCCGAAGCGGCCGTGGTCGGCTTCAACCACGACATCAAGGGCCAGGGCATCTACGCCTACGTCACCCTCGTCGCCGGCGAGGCGCCGACCGAAGACCTGCGCAAGGCGCTGGTCGCGCACGTGCGCAAGGAGATCGGACCGATCGCCACGCCCGACTTCGTGCAGTGGGCACCGGGCCTGCCCAAGACCCGCTCCGGCAAGATCATGCGCCGCATCCTGCGCAAGATCGCCGAGAACGCGCCCGACCAGCTCGGCGACACCTCGACCCTGGCCGATCCTTCCGTGGTGAAGTCGCTGGTGGACGAGCGGCTGGTGAAATAAGACCATCCCACCATGCCTACCATCCTTGTCGCCGATGACCATCCGCTGTTCCGCGAGGCCCTGCGCAGCGCGGTGATGCGGGCGGTGCCGGGCGCGACACTGCGCGAAGCCGACGGCGTGGATGCGCTCTACGCACTGGTGGAACGCGAGTCTCAAGCGGACCTGCTGCTGCTCGATCTGAACATGCCGGGCGCGCACGGTTTCAGTGCACTGGTGCACCTGCGCGCGCATCATCCGCAGCTGCCGGTGATGGTGGTGTCGGCACGCGAGGAACCTGTGGTGATGCGTCGCGCGCTGGACCACGGCGCGGTCGGCTTCCTGCCCAAGTCGGCGGATGCCGGAACGCTGGGCGAAGCCATCGATGCGGTGCTCGCAGGTGACCGCTGGGCGCCCCCAGCCGCACTCAAGGCGCCGGCCGCTGCGGCCGACGAACACGACGCCGCACAGCGCGTGCGCGAACTCACGCCACAGCAGTTCCGCGTACTGCAAATGCTCGGCGACGGCCTGCTCAACAAGCAGATCGCCTACGAACTGGGCGTCTCCGAAGCCACGATCAAGGCGCACATGACCGCGATCCTGCGCAAGCTGGGCGCCAGCAACCGCACCCAGGCCGTGCTGATCGCCGGGAAGCTGGCGATCGATCCCGAAGCGGTGATGCCGCCGCCGGAAGACGACTGAGCCTCAGTCGTTCTCGCCGCGCGCATCCACGTCCGTGACCTCGCCATCCTCGGCGGTCACCGTCAACACGATCGGGCGACAGCACACGCTGCAGTCCTCGACGTACTGCTGGTGGTCGACCGATCCGTCGACCACGATCTCGATCTCCTCGCCGCAGTAGGGGCAGTGCACGAAGGCGGTGTCGGTGTGGGGCATCTCTTCATTCCGTCGTCGATTCGTCGCGCAGAGCATGCGGCACCTGTGCGTCGCGATACAAGCGCAGGTATCCGAACATCTTCGGCCACGTCTCGCGCGGCTTGAAGACCAGCGCGACCTCGCGTCCATCCAGCGCGGACTCGGTCAGCACGAGATGATCCTCGACCTCACGCGCCCGTTCGAACTCCCGCGCGTCGACCTTGCACACGGCCTTGCGGAACGGCCCGTCCAGCCAGGCCGCGACCTCGGGCGTGTCGCGGAATTTCAGGTAGCCGGCCAGCGACGCATGCGCAGCCGCGACCATGGCAAGGCCCAGCGGCACATCGTCGCGGATCAGGATGTACATCTTCACCACACGTTCTCCTCTCGTTGCTGGTGCCCGGGGTGGGACTCGAACCCACACCCTCCGGTTTTTGAGACCGGCACGTCTACCGATTGCGTCACCCGGGCGAAGGGATGTCGTCAAGCATGCACGCCGTTGCGTCCACGGACGCGGACGTCATGCGATTGGTGCCCGGAGCGGGACTCGAACCCGCAACCACCGGAATCTCGATCCGACGCGTCTGCCAATTGCGCCATCCGGGCTTTTTTTTCCGACGCGCGCGCACACGCAAGCGCTCGCATGCGCGACGTCGACAACACTGGTGCCCAGGGTGGGACTCGAACCCACAACCACCGGCTTCTGAGACCGGCACGTCTTCCAGTTGCGTCACCTGGGCGCGGAAAAAGAAAAACCCCCTGCGGCAGGGCCGAGGGGGTTTCGAAGACGGGCGAGCATCGCCTCGTTCTCTACACGCACGCCACCGGTCCCGCGCGAAGCAGGGTCAGCAAGGTGGCTAGTCGAGTGCAGCGAATATTCATGGCGACGGATGCTAGAGAGCACTCATTCGCATGTCAAGCTGTTTTTTCAGGCATTTTCGCGATGCATCGCATCACCCATTGCGATGCGACCCGTCACTCCTGATGCAACAGGGTCGGCACGACAAGCGTCAGAAGCTCCACCAGTTCCGGATCCATCTCGCGGTATTCATCCGGAATGTCGAGCACGTGGATGAGGAGAAGTTCGGCGAGGTCCGGGAACGCAGCGACGATGCGATCGCGATGCTTGTGCTCCATCACCATCAGCACATCCGCCCAGCGCAGATCGTCTTCGCTGATCCTGCGGCGCGCGTTCGGACTCGTGCCCGCCGATCGCGTCGACATCAGCGGATGCCGCCTGAAGATACGTTCCGCAGTCGGACTTCGCCACTGGTTGCGGCTGCAGACGAACAGGACGTTGATGCGCCCTGACCCACCATCCTGCGACGTCTTTCTGCCTGCCATCACCTTTCCACCGGCCGCCGCATCGATGCATGCGCATCGCCGAGGGATGCGCATGCGGGTGTCGTTCGATCAGTCACCACGATAGGCATCGAGGAACTTGCCGACGAAATTGCCTTCCTCGGAACCGTCGGGATGGGTGATCAACCAGTCGATCATGTCCGACTCCGGGAATCGATGTTCATCGCCGAAGCGATAGCCACGGACCGTATTGATATCGCTCCAGATCTTTCCACGGATTTCGCCCTCTTCGATGCTGCGGACCGCGATGAACACCTGCTCGAAGGCGCCGGTGCCGTCACGGAGGCGGGTCGTGATGAAGAACGACTGTCCTTTCGGCAGACCCGCGATGAATTTCCGCCTGGCTTCCGGATAGGTGCGCTTTGCTTCCGCGACGTGGGGCGCGATGGCTGCCTCGAAGGCGGCCAGCTGGTCCGCTTCCGCAGTGATCGGCCTGTCCTGCGGCGCATTCGGCGAAAGCTGCGGATCCTGCGCGCTGACGGACAGCGCAAGGAAGGTGAGAGCGACAAACGTCAGCAGCTTCATGGAGACTCCGGTGGCGGCATGCATGGGGTGAAGTCTGGAGTTCGCCCAACGCAACGTCAACGTCGTCGCTCAGCCACGCGAGCCGAGCCACGCCCGCAGCGATGCGGGCTTGATCGGCTTGGTCAGTACGACGCAGCCGTAGTCGCGGGCGGCATGCTTGAGGGCGTCGCTGCCGTCACCGGTAAGCAGGGCGGCAGGAAGGTCGCGTTTCGCGCGGCGGCGCAGTTCGGCGATGACGCCGAGGCCATCCAGTCTGTCGTGCAGGTGGTAGTCGACGAGCAGCACGTCGGGCGCATCGTCGAGACGGGCGATGGCGTCGTCGACGGTGGTCGCGGTGAGCGGGATCGCACGCCAGCGACCGAGCAATGCGCGCATGCCGTCGAGGATCTCGGGATCGTTGTCGACGCAGAGCACGCGCAGATCGGCGAGATCGTCTGCGGCGAAAGTCGTGACAGGCGGAAGCGCTGCTGACGACCCGGTGCCTGCGGCGACACGCTCTGCGCGCGGCACGCGGATCGAGAACAGGCTGCCGCGACCGACGCGCGAATGCACGCGCAGCGGATGGCCGAGGATGCGCGCGATGCGCTGGCAGATCGACAGGCCGAGGCCCAGCCCGCGCTCGCCGCCGACACCAGGCTGGTCGAAGCGACGGAACTCCTCGAAGATCTGCGTGAGGTGATGTTGTGGAATGCCGGGTCCGGTGTCCCAGACCTGAAGCTCGATATCCTCGCCGCGTTCGCGCAACGCGAGCAGCACGCCGCCTTCGCGGGTATAGCGCAATGCATTGGCGAGGAAGTTCTGCAGCGCGCGACGCAGCAGGCGGCGGTCGCTGCGCACGATCGCGTCGCCGCGCGCATGCACGCGCAGCGCGAGCTTGCGGCCTTCGGCGCTGGGCGCGTACTGCGCGGCGAGTTCGCGCAGCAGTTCGCCGGCGTCGAAGCGGCTGTATTCGGGCTGCAGCGCGCCGGCGTCGAGGCGCGACACGTCGAGCAGGCCATCGAGCAGGTCTTCGGCGGCGCGCAGCGCGGTGTCGACACGCTCGGCCAGGCGCGTGCGCTCGTCGGCATCCGTCGTCTCGCGCAGCGCGGAGGCGAACAGGCGCGCGGCGTTGAGCGGCTGCAGCACGTCGTGGCTCACGGCAGCGAGGAAGCGGGTTTTCGACTGCTGCGCGGCTTCGGCTTCCCGCGTGCGCAGTTCGACACGCTGTTCGAGGGTTTCGTTGATCTCGCGCAGCTGCTGCTCGGCGCGCTTGTAGTCGGTGATGTCGCTGAAGCTGGTCACGTAGCCGCCGCCGGGCAGCGGCTGGCCGCGCATCTCGATCACCTGCCCGTTCGGGCGCATGCGCTGGAACACGTAGGGATGGCCCGCGCGCAGGTGCGCGAGGCGGCGCGCCACCTGCTCCTCCACGGACTGCGCATTCGGTCCATCTTCGCTGGTTTCCGCATGCTCGGCG
Organism: Lysobacter brunescens; assembly: GCF_042677005.1. Taxonomy (NCBI): domain Bacteria; kingdom Pseudomonadati; phylum Pseudomonadota; class Gammaproteobacteria; order Lysobacterales; family Lysobacteraceae; genus Lysobacter; species Lysobacter brunescens. The sequence continues at coordinate 943,328 of NZ_JBHTIF010000001.1, forward strand.
CTGTAGCGGATCAGATCGGCGATCGGCCGGCCGACGTAGAGCATGCCGTCGGGATAGCCGAGCATCTCCTGGTAGCGGCCGTTCCAGGCGATCAGGCGCAGGTCGGGATCGACCACGCTCACGCCCTGGCTGATGTTCTCCAGCGTGGTCGACAGCACCTGGCGGTTGAAGCGCAGTTCCTGGCTGGCTTCGTCGAGCAGCGACACCACTTCGCCCAGCTCCATGCCCGAGCCACGCAGCGCGCTGGTCAGGGTGAGCCGCGCCGAGGCCGCGCCGATCGCCGAGGCGAGCAGGCGTTCGGTGAACTGCACCAGTGCGCGATCGGCGAGCTGCTGCGGCTGGAGTTCGCGACGTTCGGTGGATTCGGCGAACTCGGCGAAGGCGCGGCGCGCATGACGTTCGCCGACGATGCGCTCGGCCAGCGCGAGCAGTTCGCCGCTGCGCACCGTGCCGGCCCAGCCGCCGGGCGCCAGCGGCGAACGCTGCGCGTAGGGGTCGAGATAGCTTGCGGCCAGCAGCTGTTCCTGCAGGCGCGGACGCCAGCGTGCGGACACGAAGAACAGCGCGCCGATGTTGAACAGCAGCGACCAGAACACGCCGTGCGTGAGCGGGTCCCAGCCGCTGAGGCCGAACAACTGCTGCGGGCGCAGCCAGCCGATGCCGAACGGACCATGCGCAATCCAGTCCGCGCCATGGCCGCTGCCCTGCGCCAGTGCAGGCAGCAGCAGCGTGTACGCCCACAGCAGCGCGCCGAGCACCAGACCGGTGAACGCACCGGAGCGGCTCGCACCGCGCCAGTACAGGCCACCGAGCAGGGCAGGCGCGAACTGCGCGACCGCGGCGAACGCGAGCAGACCGTGCTGCGCCAGGCTGTCGCTGCCTTCGGCGGCGCGATGGTAGGCATAGGCCATCAGCGCGAGCGCGAGGATGGTGGCGCGACGCACCCACAGCACGAGGCGATCGATGCCGCCGCGATCCTTCAGCACGTGGCCGGCGAGCGCGCCGTTGCGCAGCAGGAGGGGCATGATCAGGTCGTTGCCGACCATCGTGGCCAACGCGACGCTGGCCACGATCACCATGCCGGTCGCGGCGGAGAATCCGCCGATGTAGGCCATCAGCGCGAGGGCATCCTGGTCCAGCGCCAGCGGCAATGCGAGGACGTAGGTGTCCGGCGATGCGCCGCCGGCACCGAGCACCGATTGACCGGCGATGGTGATCGGCACCACGAACGCACTGAACAGCACGAGGTAGCCACCGAACAGCCAGCGGGCCTGGCGTATGTCGGCGGCGTCCTGGCATTCGACCACCGCCACGTGGAACTGGCGCGGCAGGCAGACGATGGCGGCGAAGGCGATCAGCGTCTGCGCGAGCATGCCCTTCGGCAGGCCCGGCGCGGTGACCACGCGCGCGGCGTCGATCATGCGATCGCCCAGGCCACCGACACCGGGCAGGTGCAGCAGTGCGAACACGCCGATCGCGATGAAGGCGACCAGCTTGACCAGCGATTCCAGCGCGACGGCCATGACCATGCCGCGATGGTGCTCGGTGGCGTCGATCTGCCGCGTGCCGAACAGGATCGCGAACGCGGAGAGCAGCAGCGCGACGTACAGCGCGGGATCGCCGATCAGCTGCTGGTCGCTGCCCGGCGCCAGCACTTCGACGCTCATCGCGACCGCCTTGAACTGCAACGCCACGTACGGCACGGCGGCGATCAGCGCGACGAAGGCGACCAGCGCGGCGAGACCCGGTGCGCGGCCATAGCGCGAGGACAGGAAATCCGCGATCGAGACGATGCGCTGCTCGCCCGAGATCAGCACCAGTCGTTCGAGGATGCGCCACGCGAACAACAGCAGCAGCAGCGGGCCGAGGTAGATGGGCAGGAAACCCAGGCCGGTGCGCGCGGCGGTGCCGACGGCGCCGTAGAAGGTCCACGACGAGCAGTAGACCGCGAGCGCCAGCGAATAGATCAGCGGGCGCAGCCAGCGCCAGCGCGGGATCGCGCCGCGCAGGTCGCCGGCGTAGGCGACGGCGAACAGCACGCCGACATAGCCCAGCGACACCAGCAGCAGGATCCAGCCTGGAATCACGCGCGCCCCGTCATCGCCCGGCAACTCGGGCATCGAAATCCGAGTGTAAGCGCTCGGCCCCCGCGTGGTCCGCTGGTGTTCGACCAAAGTCGACGAGACATGGCGCAGTGCAGCATGGCGCCCCTGCGTCCATGCGCGCACGCACGTTGTGATGCCCGGCAAATCCCTGCCCTGCCCGGCGTGTGTAGGCTTGCGGGCGGCCGCTCGGCCATTCCGCGTCCGCAGCCCCATCGGCGAACCCCCGCGCGCCCACGGACGCTTTCGCGTTGTTCCGACAATACAAAAAGGACCGTCAGATGAAACGCCACACCTCCGCCGCACGACGCGGCGCGCACGCCCTGTTCGCCATCGCCGCCATGACCTGCGCGCTGCCGCTGGTCGCGCAGGCCGCACCACCCGCTCCCTCCGCCAAGCCCGCGCCGCTGCGCGTGGCCGAACAGCGCAAGGCTGACCTGCGCATCGGCGCGACCGCCATCGGTCGCACCTATGCCGTGCGGACCACCGATGCGACCTTCGTGAAGCTGCACTTCGATCATTTCTCGCTGCCCGACGGCGTGACGCTGGAAGTGTTCAACCCCGCGCGCACCGAGGTCTATCGCTACAGCAACCAGGGCCTGGATGGCCACACCGTCGACCGCGAGATGGGTCAGAACGGCCGCACCAGCTTCTCGGCGATGTCGATCCACGGTCCGGTCGCGCTGGTGCGCCTGGTCGGCACGCCCACCGGCGCCTGGAAGAGCAGCGATGGCGTGCGCGTCAGCCGCTATCTCCAGGGCTATTCCGAGCGCAAGCTGCGCGAGCTGCAGATCGACGGCCTGCTCGACGGCTCGCTCGGCACGCGTTCGATCATCGGCACCGACGACAAGCGTGCGGCGGCCTGCTATTCGTCCAGCGATCCGGCCGCCTTCGATCGTTCGCGCCCGGTCGCGCGCCTGGTGATGAGCGGTGGCGGCCTGTGCACCACCTGGCGCGTCGGCGCCGACAACCGCATGTTCACCAACAACCACTGCACCGCCACCGCCAGCGGCGTCGCGGCCTCGGAAGTCTGGTTCAACTACCAGCTCAGCACCTGCGGCGGCACCTCGGCCACGCCGACCAAGGTCGCCGGCGACCAGATGCTCGCCACCAACACCACGCTGGACTACACGCTGTACACGGTGAAGAACTTCAGCACGATCGCCAGCTTCGGCTACCTCGGCCTGGAAACGCGCGCGGCCACGCTGAACGAGGAGATCATGATCGCCGGCCATCCGGGCGGTCGGCAGAAGGAACTGAGTGTGGTCAGCGACCGCGACGGCGGCGGTCGCTGCCGGGTCAACAGCGCCAGCACCAGCGGCAACGGCACCAACACCGACATCGGCTACTACTGCGACACCGAAGGCGGCAGCTCCGGTTCGCCGGTGATCGCGCGCGCCAGCCACAAGGCGATCGCGCTGCACCACCTGGGCGGCAGCATGAACAAGGGCGCGAAGATGTCCCTGATCTGGCCGCAGGTCTCGACCCACTTCGGCGGCGTGGTGCCCGACGGCGACAACGGCACGACACCGACCACCTACAGCATCTCGGGCACCATCACCACGAGCGCAGGCACGGGCATCGCGGGCGTCACCGTCAGCAGCGGCAGCGCGAGCGCCACGACCAGCAGCAGCGGCGCCTACACGCTGAGCGGCCTGTCGAACGGTACGTACACGCTGACCCCGTCGCTGAGTGGTTACACCTTCTCGCCGACCAGCCGCAGCGTCACCGTGAGCAGCGCGAATGTCACCGGCCAGAACTTCACCGGCACCGGTTCGGGCAGCGGCGGCGTGCAGACCTACAGCAACGGCACCGACTACACGATCAACGACAATGCCACGGTCAGCAGCCCAATCGCGGTGAGCGGTCGTACGGGCAATGGCCAGGCCAGCACGCCGGTCGCGGTGAACATCATCCACACCTATCGCGGTGACCTGGTGGTCGACCTCGTGGCGCCGGATGGTTCGGTGTACAACCTGCTGAACCGTTCGGGCGGCAGCGCGGACAACGTCAACCAGACGTTCAACGTGAACCTCTCGGGCGAAGCGCTGAACGGCACGTGGAACCTCCGCGTCCGCGACGCTGCGACGGCCGACACCGGTCGCATCGACAGCTGGAGCATCACGTTCTGATCGACGATGGGCCGCTGAACGCCGGCCCATCGTGTCCCGCAGGACGTTCCGGCCTTCCCCCGCTCGCGGGGGCGGGCCGGAACCATGCGATGCGGGTCGTGATGCGCCATCTGCGCGCCCGGCTTCCATTGCCTTCTCGACCGGCTCCTAGCGCGGGCAGCACTGCAGACGCCGTGCTTCGCGGTCGATTCCTGACAGATCCTGTCAGCTCTCCAGGCTAGGGTGGTTCCATCCATCCGACCCGGAGATCCGCCATGCCGCCCGCTCCCCACGCGCCGTCCCGCAGCGCGCTCCCCGGGTCTGCCGCCACGGCCTCGACACACCCACTGACAGCATCGACCGCCACCGACTTCGATTTCATCCACGGCGACTGGCGCGTGCGCCACCGCCGCCTGCGCGCGCGACTGGCCGATTGCACGGAGTGGGTGGATTTCGACGGGACATCGAGCACACGTCCCATCCTCGGCGGCCAGGGCAATCTCGAGGACAACCGCATCGAGCTCCCCGAAGGCGCCTACCGCGCCGTCGCGCTGCGCACCTTCGACCCGACTGCGGCGCGCTGGTCGATCTGGTGGCTGGACGGGCACTTCCCGGACAGGCTCGACGTGCCGGTGGTCGACAGCTTCGAAGGCGGTCTCGGCACGTTCCTCGCGGACGACGATCTCGACGGTCGTCCGATCCGCGTGCGTTTCCGGTGGCAGGTTGCCGGGCGGGACAGGGCACGCTGGGAGCAGGCGTTTTCCGATGACGGAGGCGAGACCTGGGAAACCAACTGGACGATGGATTTCCTGCGCGCCTGAGCGCGCGATCGCCCTGCTCAGCCGGCGTCGGCCTTCGCCAGCCGCGCTTCCAGTTCGCCGATCAGCGCGTGGATGCAGTTGCGGAACCCGCGCCCGCCCGTGCCAATCGCCTGGCACTGCAGCAGGCGTTCGCGGGTGAGGTCGGCGTACGGCGCGAGATTGCGCAGCAGCAGGCCGAGCTGGCACTTCTTCGAGCGGTACGCACTGAGTGTCTGCGCCTGCAACGCGGGATCGAGATAGACATCCTCGACACGCGAGACCGCGACCATGCGGCTGCCGTCGTTCTCGGGCAGGCGCTCGGCGCGGGCGAGCATCTCGGCCTTCGGCGTGCCGCGATCGCGCTCGTAGGCGATCATCGACACCAGCGCCGTCTCCGGCCCGTCGCAGCTCAGACGGATGCCCACGCGTCCCGACGCCTGCGCGTGGGTCACGCCCGCGAATGCAAGCAGGCACAGGAGCAGCAGGCAGGCGGTCGCAGTGGGGCGCATCCTCGTGTCCTCGGGCTTCGGGACGGTCGATGTTAGCCCAGCATCCGCGCTGCGCGCTCGGCGATACTGTGTGCCCGCCGCCATTCCCGCATGCCATGCGCGCAGACCACCGCTCCGACGACATCCGCTCAGGCAGCATTCGCCTCGACCCCCTGACCGAGCAGGACTTCGACGCCGTCGCCCGACTCGCCGACACGATCTGGCGCGGCCACTACGGCACGATGATCTCGATGGCGCAGATCGACTACATGCTCGACGGTCGCTACACCGCCGAGAACCTGTGCCGGTACATCGATTCGCATGCACGCTGGATGCGCGTGCTGCGCGTCGACGGCGAGCCGGCCGGCTACTGCAGCTGGTCGCTCGGCGAACGCGACGACGAGGTCAAGCTGGAACAGCTGTACCTGCTGCCGGCGCACAAGGGCAAGGGCCTGGGCGGCCTGATGATGCGCACCGTCGAGGACGCCTGCCGCGCGCACGGCCGGCGCGTGCTGTACCTCACGGTGAACAAGGGCAACCTCGATTCGATCGCGATCTACCGCAGGTCCGGGTTCGAGGTGCGCGAGGAAGCGGTGTTCGACATCGGCAACGGCTACGTGATGGACGATTACGTGATGGCGAAACGCATCGCGGATTGAGCGCATCGGTTTGGATCAAGCAAAGAAAAACCCGCCGTGAGGCGGGTTTTTCGTGGAAGCCAGATCCCGACCTTCGCCAGGATGACCATCGCTACGCGATGATCACTTGATCTTGCCTTCCTTGTACATCACGTGCTTGCGAACGACGGGGTCGTACTTCTTGACCTCCATCTTGTTCGGCGTGTTCTTCTTGTTCTTGTCGGTGGTGTAGAAGTGGCCGGTGCCGGCCGAGGAGATCAGGCGGATCTTGTCGCGCTTGGAAGCCATGATTCAGTTCTCCTCAGACCTTTTCGCCACGGGCACGCAGCTCGGCGAGCACGGCGTCGATGCCGTTCTTGTCGATGGTGCGCAGGGCCTTGGTGGAAACGCGCAGCTTGACCCAACGGTTTTCCGAAGCGACCCAGAAGCGGCGCTCGTGGAGATTGGGCATGAAACGGCGGCGGGTCTTGTTGTTCGCGTGCGACACGTTGTTGCCGGTCGCAACGCGCTTGCCGGTGACTTGGCATTCGCGGGACATACGTACCTCTCGATAAGAACGCTCGAGCATGCTCGACTGCGTTCCGTGGGTGCCTCCCGTAGCCCGGGAAGCGGCGGCCCCGACGTCGACCGGGCCTGTACTGCCGGCCGGGCGTTCACCACGCGATAGGGGATTCAAGGTGTCGTTGCGGCTTGCGGGCGGGATCGCGCCCCCGTCCTCCGGGCACCCTGTCGGGTACGCCGGGCGCAGCGAGCCGGCAATTATGCCGGGCGGACGGCCTCCGGGCAAACCCGCCGGTCGGGCCTGCCGGGTCTGGCCGGATTCCGTGGGCCGCGACGTCAGTCTCAGGCAGCGCGGAGACCGACGGTAATCATGGCGGTCGCGCGCTGGCGCGTGGCCGGGGCCGGGGGCTATGCTCCAGCCGGCCCCGCACGACGCACCCGCGTCCGGCTGGCAAGGACGACGCGATGGCGCCAGGGAACCCTCGTTCGCAAGGAAAGGAAGGAATGGAAAAGCACGACATCGACTACACCCCGGCGCTCTGGAACTACATCCACGGCGTCTCGGTCCGGGAGTCGGAGGCGCAGGTCAGCCTGCGCGCGGAAACGCTGAAGGACAAGTACGCGATCATGCAGATCCCGCCGGAGCAGGGCCAGTTCATGGCCTTCCTGGTCAAGGCGATCGGCGCGAAGCGCATCATCGAGATCGGCACCTACACCGGCTACAGCGCCCTGTGCATGGCCCAGGCCCTGCCGGCGGACGGCACCCTGGTCGCCTGCGACCTCTACGACGCCTGGCTGCCGATCGCGCGCCCGCACTGGGAACAGGCCGGCGTGGCCGGGAAGATCGACTTCCGCCTCGGCGACGCGGTCGACACCATGGATGGCCTGATCGCGGACGGCCAGTCGGGCACCTACGACCTGGTGTTCATCGACGCCGACAAGCCCAACCTCGACCGCTATTACGAGCGGGCCTTGGCCCTGCTCCGTCCGGGCGGCATCGTCGCCGTGGACAACGTGCTGCTGTTCGGCGCGGTGCTCGACAAGACCGTGCTGACCGGCCAGCTGGCGGTGCTGATCGGCGACGACGCCATCGCCGCAGTGCAGGACCTCAACGCCAAGATCGCGGCCGACCCCCGGGTCGAGACCCTGAGCCTGCTGCCGATCGGCGACGGCCTGACCCTGGCCCTGAAGCGCTGAGCGGCGCTGCTGACCGGCGCGTATGGTCGGAATGTAGGGGAGAATGGCGGCTTCGCCCGCCGCCTTCTGCCCGCCATGACAGCACCCAGCTCGCCTGTTTCCCTCACCCGCTACCTGCTCGAAGAACAGCGCCAGGACCGCATCAGCGCCGACCTGCGGCTGCTGATCGAAGTCGTCGCCCGCGCCTGCAAGAGCATCTCGGTTGCGGTCGGCAAGGGTGCGCTCGGCGGCGTGCTCGGCGACGCGGGGACCGGCAACGTCCAGGGCGAGGCGCAGAAGAAGCTCGACGTGCTGAGCAACGAGATCCTGCTCGAAGCCAACGCCTGGGGCGGCCATCTCGCCGCCTGCGCGTCGGAAGAGATGGACCACTGCCAGCCGATCCCCGATGCCTACCCGCGCGGCAATTACCTGCTGCTGTTCGATCCCCTCGACGGCAGCAGCAACATCGACGTGAACGTCAGCGTCGGCACGATCTTCTCGGTGCTGCGCTGCCCGGACGACGTGCCGCAGGTCGGCGACGAGCACTTCCTGCAGCCGGGCACCGCGCAGGTCGCCGCCGGCTACTGCATCTACGGCCCCAGCACGATGATGGTGCTGACCATCGGCCACGGCACGCATGCCTTCACGCTGGATCGCGAACAGGGCTCGTTCGTGCTCACCCAGAAGCACATGCGCGTGCCGGAGCAGACCAAGGAATTCGCGATCAACATGTCCAACCAGCGCCACTGGGAAGCGCCGATGCAGGCCTACGTGACCGACCTGCTGGCCGGCAAGGAAGGCCCGCGCGGCAAGGACTTCAACATGCGCTGGATCGCTTCGATGGTCGCCGACGTGCATCGCATCCTCACCCGCGGCGGCATCTTCATTTATCCGTGGGACCGCAAGGATCCGTCCAAGGCCGGCAAGCTGCGCCTGATGTACGAAGCCAATCCGATGAGCTTCCTGATCGAACAGGCCGGCGGCGCCTCCAGCAACGGCCGCCAGCGGATGATGGAGATCGTGCCGAGCCAGCTGCACCAGCGCGTGCCGGTGTTCCTCGGCTCGAAGGACGAAGTCGAGACCGCCGTCCGCTACCATCTCGACCACGACCGCCACGCCGGCTGATCCCTCCTCTTTCCTCCACTTCGTTCGACAGGCGACGCGCAGCATGAGCACAAAGGATTTCATCTCGGTCACGCCCAACGCGATTCCGCGCGACGTCTGCGCGCAGATCGTCGAACGGATGCGGCGCAGCAACCAGCTGCAGGAAGGGAAAATCGGCGGCGGCCTGTTCCCGGACCTCAAGAAGAGCCGCGACCTCGCCATCGCCGGGGTCGCGGAATGGCGTGATGTCGAGATCGCGCTGAACACGGCGGTGCTCGAAGCGACCAAGCGCTACATCCGCGAGTATCCGCAGGCGCTGATCGCACCGCTGATGCTGCAGCACCAACCCCCGGGCGGCCAGATGCGCCGCCTGGTGGCCGACGACTTCGCGACCATGGACGAGGAACAGCTGCAGCAGCTCACCCTCACCTGCCTGCGCCCCGGCCACACCAACCTGCAGTGGTACACCGCCGGCGAAGGCGGCTACCCGTACTGGCACTGCGAGCTGTACCCGCGCGACACCACCTGCGAGACCCTGCACCGCCACCTGCTGTGGACGATCTACCTCAACGAGGAGTTCGAGGAAGGCGAAACCGAGTTCATGTTCCAGGACCGCAAGGTCAAGCCCGAAACCGGTGCGCTGCTGATCGCCCCCACCGCCTTCACCCACACCCATCGCGGCAACCGTCCGCAGGGCGGCGACAAGTTCATCGCCACCAGCTGGATCCTGTTCCAGCGTGCGGAGAACCTGTTCGGGGCGCAGTAGCTCCCGCTATTTTTACGTTGGCCTAGGCTTTCTCGCCAACGCTTCTTATGACTTTCTTGTTGAAGACTGTTGCAAAAAGTGTTGTGTAAATTGCTTCCGCGTCGTCAAAGTCTCTCTTCTCAAGTTCGATCCATGGCTTTTCCACAGAAATTTTCCCCGGGTGTACGTAGTTTCTGATCTCACGAAGTCGCTGTGCTAACCCTGCCGGGTAGACCTCTAAATCTGCCGTCTTGATGACAGGAAGCCAACCTGCGTTAAGACATACATTTATCAAGGCATCGAGTGTCCATTTCTCAAAAACTTCTGGCTTTGATGGCCTTATTTGCCTTGGTAAATCTCTAGCTATTTTTATTGCTTTTGTTTTCGAGCGAAAACAGCGCAATAGAAGCAACCCTTCGAGAGCCGCTCCCAATAGCACAATGGCTGCAGTGTATGCGCCTGCAGCGGATGCAACTCTTGCTTCTGCCTCATAACGCTTCACAGTATCGGCAAGTGCCTCTTGTCTATCATTATTATGGAAAAAAGACCTTCTTCCTCTCTCCCTGAGTTTTTCATACTGTCCATTCCCCGCTTTGACGATCTCCGCAATCTCAGGCCCACCCAGAGCGCAAAGAGATTCATTAAAAAGCTTATCTTCAAGAGCATTCCACTGCTCGTTAAGTTCTTGATACTCAGAAGGCCCTTCACCAGCAGGCCAAAATTCATCATCCTTCAGTCCATATGACTTTTCGACATCACGAATTTTTTTAGATATCGACTCCAGTTCTTGGAAATCATTTCCCCCCCTCATGTTTTCGCGAAAAATTTCCACAGAGTGGGATACCAAGAAAACCAACTCTTGCAGTGAAATTTTTCTGGCGAAATACATGGCCCTTGAAAATTCCACAGTCGAATTTATGTAATTAACATCCCTCCACCGCATTGATCCGTTTTCATCTCTTGCAGTCTTCTGAGCAGCAATCATCTCGGGGAGCAGACTCGATGCAATCGCCTCCATCTCCAATTCTATTAGAGATTTTTCTAGAAATTTTCTTGGTGTCATCGCGCCTTTGCGTTTGAGCAACGGCTTCAACGAGATTTTTCTTGCCCACTTTTCCATGTCATATTCCCCGCCGCATTCTGCGATCTGGAGTATTTCTATACTGTTCTTACTGTCTCATACAATCGCATACTGAAGAATCTTAGAATCTCATCCCTCGCCTGCGCAGTCGGCTGCCCCGCTTCATCGATCAGGTGCACAGTGACCACGCTGTGCGGGCCACCGACCACGTCGCGGAAGAACGGCGGGAGGTTCTCGCGGTTGGCGGACTCATCGGGCAGCACGCGTTCGAGGAAGCGGTCGCCAAGCGCGCGGCGGTAGGCGTCGAAGCGTTCGGCGCGGCAGAAGCGGTCGCCGGCAAAACGGTAGGCGAGCACGGTGAGGTCCTCGCGTTCGAGACGCGCTCGCACCGCAGCGAGTTCTTCGGCCGGGCTTTCCAGCGCGGCGGGGTCGTCCAGCGGCAGCGTGGGCTGCGACAGCACCGGGGCGAGCATCGCGGGCTCCAGCATCATGCTCAGCGCGAAATTGCCGGTGAAGCACATGCCGATGGCGCCCACGCCCGGGCCGCCGCATTCGGCGTGGGCGTGGCGGGCCAGCGCGCGCAGCCACTGCGTGACCGGGCTGGCGCCCTGGCCGGCGAAGGCGCGGAACTCGGCGCTGACGCAGGCACGCTTGAAGACAGTCGTCCCTTCCTCGGCGTCGGGCACGGCACCATCGCGACCGAACAGCGAGGGCATCCACACCGTGAAGCCGGCGTCGCGCACCCAGCGCGCGAAGCGGGCCACGTGCGGGCTGATGCCGGGCATCTCGGTCATCACGATCACCGCCGGGCCGCTGCCGGCGACATGGACGCGCTTGCCGACGCCCTCCAGCACGAGGTCGCGGGGATCGAAGTCGGCGAGTGCATCGAAAGCGGGCAGAACGGTCATGGTGGTGGCTCGTCGGACGGGTGCGGACATTGCACCCGGGCCGCCGCTACACTCCCAGCGTCCGATTCGACATGTTCAAGGCGGTTTCGGCCATGCCCGATGCACTTCCCGAGCTGCAGCTCATCGTCCTGCCCGGCGCGCATGCGGCCGGAGTGGCGGTCAGCCTCGACATCCTGCGCGCGGCGGCGACGCTGGCGCCCGGCCTGACCCTGCCCGCACCCCGCTGGCGCGTGCTGTCGCCCGACGGTGGCGACATCGAGCTGGCGGGCGGCCTGCGCTGCCCGACCACGCCGATGGCCGAAGCCGACACCGAAGTCGGCATTCCGGTCGTCCCGGGCCTGGCGACCGAATCGCCGGACGCGCTCGAATGCCGCCTCGCCCAGCCCGATGCGCGGGCCGTCGGCGACGACCTGGCCCGCCGTCTCGCGCGCGGGCTGCCGGTCGCGGCGACCTGCAGCAGCGTCTTCCTGCTGCGCGACAGCGGCGCGCTGGCTGGGCGCTCCGTCACCACGACCTGGTGGCTGGCGCAGCACCTGCGCCGGACCGCGCCCGGCTGCCGCGTCGACGCGGACCGCATCGTCTGCGTGGATGGAGCCTTGGTCACCGCCGGTGCGGCGATGGCCCAGGTCGACCTGATGCTGCACCTGCTGCGCGGCCACGGCGCCGCACTCGCCGATGCCGTGGCCCGCGTCCTGCTGCTCGACGCGCGCACCGCGCAGTCGGCCTACACCCTGCCGGCGCTGCTCGCCAATGGCGATGCCCTCGTCCGCCGGCTGGTGCAGCGGATCGAGGAAACGCTGCCGCGACCGCCAGCGGTGTCCGCGCTGGCCGAGGCCTTCGCGATGTCGCCGCGCACTCTCTCGCGCCGCGTTCGCGATGCCACCGGGCAGGGGCCGTCGGCGCTCATCCAGGCCGTGCGTCTCTCGCGCGCACGGCGGTTGCTCGAAACCACGCGGATGTCGATCGACCAGGTCGCGGCGGCGGTCGGCTACGAGGACGCGACCGCGCTGCGCCGCCTGGTGCGCAGGCGCACCGGGGCCACGCCGACGCGGTTCCGTGCGCAGGCCGAGCCGCGTTGAACCGCTGCGGCGAAATCGTTCAGAACAGCTCGCCCTGCGGCGAACGCGGCCTCGGTGGATCCGGCGGCACGAACTGCGAGGTATCCAGCGGCGGCAGGCGGCCGAACCCGATCCGCTTGTACGCCTTGGCGAAGCGCATCGCGATCAGGTCCGCGAACGGGCCTTCGCCGCGCATGCGCGTGCCGTAGCGGCTGTCGTAGTCCTTGCCACCGCGCATCTGCTGCACCAGGCTCATCACGTGCGCGGCGCGATCGGGGTAATGCAGGGCCAGCCACTCACGCCATACCTCCTTCAGCTCATGCGGCAGGCGCAGCAGCACGTAGCCGGCACCGCGTGCGCCGTGTGCATAGGCGGCTTCGAGGATCTGTTCCAGCTCGCGATCGCTGATCATCGGGATCACCGGCGCGACCATCACGCCGACCGGCACGCCCGCGTCGTGCAAGGCCTGCAACGTCTTCAGCCGCGTGTGCGGCGCGGCAGCGCGGGGTTCGAGGATCGCGGACAGGCGGTTGTCGAGCGAGGTGATCGACACGTACACATGCACCAGGCCCTGTTTCGCCATCGGCGCCAGCAGGTCGAGGTCGCGACGGATCAGGCCGCTCTTGGTGATCAGGCCGACCGGATGCCGGCACTCGGCCAGCACTTCGAGCACCTGGCGGGTGATGCGGTGGCGCTTCTCGATCGGCTGGTAGGCATCGGTGTTGATGCCCAGCGAGATCGACGAACAGCGATAGCCGCGCTTGCCCAGCTCGGCGCGCAACAGTTGCGCCGCATTGGTCTTGGCGTACAGCTTGGTCTCGAAATCCAGGCCCGGCGACAGGTCGAGATAGGCATGCGACGGCCGCGCGAAGCAATAGACGCAACCGTGCTCGCAGCCGCGATACGGATTCACCGACTGGCTGAACGGAATGTCGGGCGACTGGTTGCGGCTGATGATGCTGCGCGCACGCTCCTCGGTGACCTGGGTCGGCAGCGGCGGTGGGCGCCAGTCGCTGCCAGCCTCGTCGCCCGCGTAGACCGAGCCCCAGCCGTCGTCCTCGGCCTCGGTCACCGTCTTCTCGAAACGCCCGCGCACGAACGAAGCCGCGCCGCGCCCCTTGATCGGACCCTCGCGCAGCAGGTCGTGCGTCGCCGCATCGGTTTTGCCGCCCATCGCCATCCGGGTAGGCTACGTCCTTCGGGTCGCAGCGGCTGCGACGGAGATCCTGACGATGTTCGGCATGCTCGATTGGTTCTGGGACTGGCTGCATGCGATCCCGGTCGTGGGGCCCTACATCGAACCAGTGCTGATCGGCGGCTGGCTGCTGCACCTGCTGCTGCTCGGCGGCTGGATCGTGCTGCAGAAACGCGAACCCGTGGCCACGCTCAGCTGGATCCTCGGCCTGGCCCTGCTGCCGTACGTCGGCATCCTGATCTACCACCTGTTCGGACCGCAGAAGATCCAGCGACAGCGACTGCGACGCGCCCACAGTCGCATCGCCGGCGACGCGCTCGCATCACCCGCCTTCGCGCCGGGCGAAGCGCCGGATGCGCTGGAACTGGCCCGGCTAGCGGAAGCCTCGACCGGGCTCGCACCGATGCGCGCCTCCGATGTGCGCCTGCTCGTCGATGGCGCAGCGAAGTACGACGCGCTCATCGCGGATCTCGCCCAGGCACGCGCGCACGTCCATCTGGAGTACTACATCTTCATGCCCGACCGCAGCGGCGCGGCATTGCGCGATGCGCTGGTCGAATGCGCGAAGCGCGGCGTGAAGGTACGACTGCTGCTGGATGCGATCGGCGCCGGCAAATGCAAGGCAGCGTTCTTCGCGCCGCTGGTTGCGGCGGGGGGCGAACTGGCCTGGTTCCATCCCACGCGTTTCTGGCGCTTCTGGTCGCGTCCCTGGCTCAACCTGCGCACGCATCGCAAGATCGTGGTGATCGATGGCCGCGTCGCGTTCACCGGCGGCATCAACATCACCGACGAACAGAACGAACGCCTGCGCGGGGACGCCTACCGCGACCTGCATCTGCGCATCGAAGGCGACGTGGTCCGCGCGCTGCAGCGGGTGTTCGTCGAGGACTGGATCTACGCCACCGGCGACCGCGATTTCCTCTCGCAACTCGCCCGGGACACACCGTCGCCTGCGACGGGCACGAAGCCCGGCACGATCTCCGCGCAGGTGCTGACCTCCGGGCCGGATTCATCGTGGGAAGCGATCCACCGCATGCATGTCGCACTGATCCACGCCGCGCGCAGCCGGGTCTGGCTGGTCACGCCCTACTTCGTGCCAGGCGAGGCGGCGATGATGGCGCTGACCTCCGCCGCGCTCGGCGGCCTGGACGTGCGCTTGCTGGTGCCACGGATGAGCGACTCGAAGCTCGTCACGCTCGCCGCACGTTCGTACTACGACGACCTGATCGATGCCGGCGTGAAGATCTACGAATACGGACCGCGCATGCTGCACACCAAGGCACTGCTGGTCGACGACACCACCTGCCTCGTCGGCAGCGCCAATTTCGACCACCGCAGCTTCCGCCTCAATTTCGAGGTCTCGATCCTCTTCCAGGACACCGACCTGGCCGTTCAGCTCGCCCGGCACGTCGAAGGCGAGTTCGCCTCCGCCCCGCGCGTCCGGCGCGATCGCAGGCGCCCCCTGTTCCGCAGCCGGCTGCCTGAAGCGCTCGCGCGGCTGATGTCGCCCCTGCTGTAGGCGCCATCCCGGCACCGACAGCCTCGCCGTTGGCGACGGACGGCAGGTCGCCACCGGCCGGCGGCCTGTCGTGACGGGCACCCGCCGGAGTAGACTGGCGCCCGCCCCTCTTCTGTCCCCCGGGAAGGACGCGCCTCATGCCCTGGCTTTTCTTCGCGATCGCCGCCGCCCTGCTCGCGGTGGCCCTGACCTCGACCTCCATGGCGATCATGGTGATCTGCATGCTGGTCTCGCTCGGCCTGACCGTCTTCGCGGTCATGATCCTCATCGCCGACCGTGTCGGCAGCGCCTCGCGCAGCGAGACCCTGCTGATCGATCCGCAGGAACTGCGCCGTTTGCGCGAGCTGGCCGAAGCGCGTCGCAACGGCGCGGCCGCCGAAGCTCCCGCGACGCCCGCGATCGTCCAGCCCGAACCGCCGCAGGCCTGAGGCAGCACCGGTTTGACTGTCCTCAGCGTCAACGTCAACAAGATCGCGGTATTGCGCAATTCCCGGGGGGGTCGCGATCCTGACGTGGTCACCGCTGCCCGCGCCTGCCTCGATGCCGGCGCTCACGGGATCACCGTGCATCCGCGTCCCGACGCACGACACATCCGCGCGGACGACGTCTACGCACTCGCCGAGCTGACCCGCGCCTACAGCGTCGAGTTCAACATCGAAGGCAATCCCTTCGCACCGCCGCGCGAGGGCTATCCCGGCTTCCATGCGCTCTGCGCCGAGACGCGGCCTGCGCAGGCGACTCTGGTGCCGGACGGTGACGGCCAGCTGACCTCGGACCATGGGTTCGATTTCGCCCGCGACCTCGATGGGCTTCGCGAGCACGTCGGCGCGCTCAAGGCGATCGGTTGCCGCGTCAGCGTGTTCGCCGATGCCGGTGCCGATATGGACGCGGCAGCGGCCAGCGGAGCCGACCGCATCGAGCTGTACACCGGCCCCTATGCCGAAGCGTTCGCTGCCGGGCATCCGCAGCGCTCGTTGCCCGCGTTCGACGACACCGCCCGCGCTGCTCAGGCGCGAGGCATGGGCGTCAACGCCGGCCACGATCTCAGCCAGGCCAACCTCGGCACCTTCATCGCCGGCGTGTCCGATGTGCTCGAAGTATCGATCGGTCACGCGCTCATCGGCGAAGCGCTGTACGACGGCCTCGCGTTCACCGTGAAACGCTATCTCTCGATCCTCGACGGTCGCTGAGCTGACGAACACCAGTCCATAAACGAACACGGGCGGCTCAAGGCCGCCCGTGTTGTTTCCGGTGGAGTGTGTCTGTTCGCCGTGGCTTCAACGCATGCGGATATTCGACATGCCCGCGTTCTGTGCAGTCGCGAGCACCTTGGCCACCACCTCGTAGTCGACGTCGTAACTCGCTTCCACGCTCAGGATGACTTTCTGCCCCGCGAGCCGTTCGCGTTCCGTGCGCAGCACCGAGGCCAGTTCGCTCATCGCGACAGGCGCACCGGACACGGTCACTTCGCCGACGGCGTCGATGCGCAACTCGATCGGCGGCGGCGGAAGCCTGTCGAGGATCGGCGCGACTTGGGGCAAGGTCAGGGGTATGTCCTTGGTCAGCACCGGCGCCGCGATCATGAAGATCACCAGCAACACCAGCATCACGTCGATCAGCGGGGTGATGTTGATTTCGGCCAGGGTCCGGTCATGCGTCCGGGATTGTGCGAAAGCCATGGCGTCGCTCCTCTGCTTGGGGTGACGCTTCCAACGTTACGCCCGCTGGAACGGGGTCGACAAGCGTTTGCACGCGGAAAACCCTGTGTTCGACCATAAAAAACGCCGCCCCGGAGGGCGGCGTCGAATTGGTTCAAGTCGTTCTGGGCGGGCGGCAGGCTGCAGGTCCAGCGCCGGCCTTTTCTTGCGATTGTTTCAGGATCAGGGTTTCTTGACGAAACCGATCTTCTTCATCTGCGCGTCCTTGGCCTGGGCCAGGACCTTCGCAAGCGTTTCGTACTGCGCTTCCTCGTTGACATCGATCTCGAGGGTCGGCTGGTTGGTCGGATCACGCTCGACCTCGGCCTGCATCATGTTGAGCAATGCGGACACCGGGGTCGGGCTGTCGTTCCAGTAGACCGTACCGGCCTGGTCGATGCGCAGCTTGACCGGCGGCGGCGGTTCCTTCGGGTTCTCCGGAGGATTGCTCGTGCGCTGGGGCAGGTCGATGTCGATCGGATAGGACAGGATCGGCGCGGTCACCATGAAGATGATCAGCAGCACCAACATCACGTCCACGAGGGGCGTGACGTTGATGTCGGCCATCGGGCCGCCGCCGGAGTTGGATGCGAATGCCATGCGTCTGTCTCCGAATCAGTTGCGTTCGCGGGTGGCGACGAAGCCGACCTGACGCATGCCCTGGGCCTGGGCGATGTTGACCACGTCGTTGATGAAGCGATAACGAACGGTCTTGTCGCCACGGATGTTGACCGAGGGCTGCGGCACTTTCTGCGCTTCGACGGACAGTCGGCTTTCCAGCAGCTCGCGGGTCACCGGCTCGTCATTGAAGAAGTAACGACCTTCCTCGGTAACGGCGATGGTGATCGGCGGCGTCGGTGGCGTGTTTTCCGTGTCGCGCGTCTCGTAGTTCGCCTGTGGCAGCTCGACCTTCGTCTTGTGCGACATCAGCGGTGCCGTGATCATGAAGATGATGAGCAGCACCAACATCACGTCCACGAGGGGCGTGACGTTGATTTCGGACATCGGCGTGCCGCTGTCGTTGCCGTTACTGAAGGCCATGACTGTGCTCCGTCAGGTGGTTCGATCGTCGCTACGTACGGATCAGCGCTTGTTGGCCGCTTCGCCGACGCGCGAGCCGGTGGCGAAGAAGTCGTGCAGGTCGTGCGCGAACGTGTCGAACTGGCTGTTGGTGATGCGGTTGGCGCGCATGAAGAAGTTGTACGCGAGCACCGCCGGGATGGCGACGAACAGACCGACGGCGGTCATGATCAGCGCTTCACCTACCGGGCCGGCGACGGCGTCGATGGAGGCCTGGCCGGTCGCACCGATCTTGATCAGCGCGCCGTAGATGCCCCACACGGTACCGAGCAGACCGATGAACGGCGCGGTCGAACCGACGGTGGCGAGCACGGTCATGCCGCTCTCGAGGTTCATGGATTCGCGGGTGACGGCCTGACGCAGGGCGCGATCGACGAACTCCGAGCGGTTCAGCGACTCGACCAGGCGCGAGCCTTCGTGGCGCTGATGGTGCGCGGCGGCCTGGGCGGCGTCGAGGGCGATCTTCGAGAAGGGCTCGCTCTTGGGCTGCTCTTCCATGAAGCGGATGGCGTCCTGGGCATTCGGGGTTTCCCAGAACGTGCTGGTGACCGAGTCGCCGCGGCGACGCAGGGCGCTGTTCTTGATGAAGTTGACCACGATCCAGTACCAGGACATGGCCGACTGGATGATGAGGGTCAGGGCCACGGCGATCTGCACCGGATACTCGCCGGGCTTCGTCGTGAATTCGGTGATCAGATGGTCGACGCCCATCTGCTTCAGCGCGGAGGCAGCATTACCGCCCCCGGCGGCGCCGGCGGATGCGATGGTGAGGATTTCCTGCAGCATGACGCTTACCTTTTCTTGTGTAGTGGAAAGGAACGGGGTTGGATCTGTGTGGAGCGGATCTGTTTGAAGCTGATCAGGTCTGGCGATGCCCTGACTGGACGGGGTTCCGATCAGTCGAGGTCGAACGAGAACGGCAGGCGGCCCGAACCGGCAGCGCCCGGACACAACTTGGCGCGCCGTGCCCAGGTCACCGCTGCGCGATCGAGATCGCGGTTGCGGCTGCTCTTGGAGACGGAAACGTCGGTGATGGTGCCGTCGGCCTGGTAGACGATCGTCAGGGTCAGGTCAGCGGCGGAGCCGGCACGCGAGACAGCCTGCTGCAGCGGGGCCATCGAAGGCCGGACGCAGAGCGAAGCGCGCAGGTCGTTGTCGTTGTCGTTGCGGGACGGCGCGGTCGGCGCCGGGGGCGACGGCGGAGCCGGCGGGGCCGGCGGCGGAGCCGGGGTGTCGACTTCCGACGCTTCCTCGAACACCACCGGCGGTTCATCCGGCGGCGGCTGCACGACGGGCCGCGGGGTTTCCTGCGGGGTCAGCTTGATTTCCTTCGGCGGCTCTTCCGGCGGCGGCGGCGGGGGCGGCGGCGGCGGGGGCGGCTCGATGATGACGACGCTGGTGTTCTGCTCTTCTTCCTGCTCGGCGCCCGGAGGGGTGACCGGCACGAGCAACAGCATGAGTGCCGCGATGTGCAGTGCGATGGCGAAGCTGATAGCGGCGACCCGTGGCCAGTGCAGGCCGGATTCGTCGCGGTCACGCTTGTCGGAGGTCGGCAAGTCTTGGGTCATGCGCAGCAGGCTCGATTTAGCGGACTCGTGGTACCTGTCCGGATCCGCGCCCGTGTCCTCTGCCAGAACACGAACCCGCCCCCTGAACCACAGCACCCCGGAATGGTCGAACCGCGACTGGTTTCAAACATCGGCCCCGGTCGCGGGAATCTGTAAGCTTATACAATCGGGCCGGGAGTTACCAACACCCCCGGACCCCTGAAACCGCCCGTCTTCTCACTTTCCGCCGGGCAGGGCCAGGATCGCGTTGGCATCCTTTGGCTTCTTCACACCCTTGGCCAGCGCCTCCTTGGCGGCGGCCTTCGCTTCGGCGATCCGCGACTCGTTGCGGAGCACGCGGGCAAGGTTCAGCGCGGCCTCTCCGTCGGTCGAGACCTTCATCGCACGGGTATAGAAATCGATCGCCTCGGGAATCTTGTTGGCGTCGATGTAGTAATGCTGGGCGAGGATCGAGTAGTCGTTGGCGAGCTGCTGCGTGGGCTTGATCGCGCCCTTGTTCACGCCTTCTTCCAGCACCTGGCGCGCCTCGGCGTACTTGTTCGCGTTGATATAGCCGACGAACAGGGTGCGGTACTCCGTACCCTCGGTCAGCAGGCCCTTCTTGCGGGCGTCCTCGAGCAGGCCGTTGGCCTTGTCGAAGTTGTCGGCCTGCTGGTACAGCGCGACCGCATTCATCAGGGTCGCGCGGTCGCCGGGCTTCGAGGCCAGGACCTTCTCGAACAGCGCGGCGCCTTCGGCCGGACGGTCGAGGTTGCCGAGGATGATCGCCTTGAGCGCCAGCGGATCGGTCTTGTCGGTCTTGGTTTCGGCAAGGAAGCGGTCCACCACCGTCAGCGCTTCGGCCGACTGGTCCAGCTGGTTGAGCTGGATGGCGAGGTTGTACATCGCCTGGTAATGGCCGTTGTTGTCGAGGCCGTTCGCGTCCACCGCCTTGCGGAAATAGGCGGCGCTCTTCTGCTGGTCGCCGGCATTGTTCGCGGCGACCGCGGCGAGCTGGTAGAGATAGGCCTGCAGGTAGGCGTTGGTCGAGCCCGAAGCGGCGAAGGCGTCGACCTTGGCGAACACGGCGTCGTATTTGTTGGCTTCGTAATCGGCCTGCACTTCCTTGGCGGTCTTGCTTTCCTTGGCATTCACCTTCTGCGACGGCGCGACGCGGGTGGCCAGCGGATACAGCGGCGCAGCGGCGCCTTTCTGCTCGCTGCTGCCGGCCTGCTCGGCACCGGCTTCCTGGTTCGCGCGGGCGCGGCGCTCCTTGGCTGCGCGGATGCGGGCGGTGACGGGATTGCCCATGTCGCGCGACTTGTCTTCCATCTCCTCATCGCCCGTGGACTGCGCGGAGGCAGTGGCCGGAGTGCCGAGGCTGCCGACCATCAACGCGGCGGCAATGGCCAGCGCGGAGGTCTTGAAGAGGAGACGGGAAGGAGCGGTCATGGGTGTTCTCTGTTCCGGTGGACTCTGGTGCGACGACCTGCGGGGCGTCGCTGTGGATGCGGGGTCACCGCAATGTGTTTCGTACTTCGATGGCAAGGGCGGACGGGTCAGGCGGTGCAGTGATCGAACCACATCCTTCGCTGCTGCCCGCGCGTCAACGCGCGGCATCGCACATCGGGGTCGGGGTGTTCCCGGGCGCAGGTCATGACCGCCGCGAACGCGCGCAGGAAAGGCGTCGTGTTGCTGGAGGACATGCGGTACGGCTCGGCGCGGTGGGGGGACATGTTGTAGTCGGTCGGGCATTAAAGTTTCGTCAAGACCATGACCTTCTTCGCTTGACGGCGGTCGATTATGCGCAGCCCGCCACACTCGGGAAAGGGATCTCGACGTTTTTTGCGACTCCCGGCGTCGTTCCGTGATGCGCCTCGGGAAACCGCGTCCTGCATGTCCGGTTCCCGTCGGAATTCACGAACTTGCAGGATTTCTCGACATTCGCATCCGTATGGAAAAGCCCTGCGCGCAGTCGCGCATGCACAGGGCTTCCAGGCGGGCCTCGCCGCCTCGATCACACGTCGAGGTTGGCGACCTTCAGAGCGTTGTCTTCGATGAATTCGCGGCGCGGTTCCACCACGTCGCCCATCAGCGTGGAGAAGATCTGGTCGGCAGCCACCGCGTCCTCGATGCG
This sequence comes from Lysobacter brunescens, assembly GCF_042677005.1. NCBI lineage: Bacteria > Pseudomonadati > Pseudomonadota > Gammaproteobacteria > Lysobacterales > Lysobacteraceae > Lysobacter > Lysobacter brunescens. The sequence goes on from NZ_JBHTIF010000001.1 coordinate 965,215, forward strand.
CACCTGCAGCAGGCGGCGCGTATCGGGGTTCACGGTGGTTTCCCACAGCTGTTCCGGGTTCATTTCGCCGAGGCCCTTGAAGCGCTGGATCTGGCGGCCCTTCTTCGCTTCCTCCAGCAGCCATTCGTGCGCCTGGGCGAAGCTGGACACCGGCTCCTCGCGGTTGCCGCGCACGATCTTCGCGCCATCGCGCAGCAGGCCGTGCAGCAGCGCGGCGGCATCGCGCAGCGGACGCAATTCGCCGTGTTCGAAGCTGGACAGACCGAGCACCTGCACCTGTGATTCGCCCATGTGCGTGCGCGTGACGAGCAAGGCGGCCGCCTGCTGTTCGCCGCCAGCCTGCACGGAGACGCGGAAGCGCGGGCGGCCGAGGCCGGTGCGGTTGAGCCGCGCTTCGAGCGCGTCGAGTTCGCTGCGATCGTCGACGAGACGCACGAGCGCGGTAGCGTCCAGCGGCGTGAAATCGATCAGCGCTTCGAGCAGCGAGGCATCGTAGCGATAGGCGTTGCGCGCGATGGCGTCGCGCGCACCTGCGTAGGCCAGCAGCAGGCGTTCCAGGTTCGCGCCCTCGATCGCGGGTTCGCCGTCGGCGGGCACCAGGGACGCGTTTTCCACGGCGTTGTTCGCCAGGTACTGGTCCAGCGCCGCGTCGTCCTTGAGGTACAGCTCGTTCCTGCCCTGCTTGATCTTGTACAGCGGCGGCAGGCCGATGTAGATGTGGCCGCGCTCGATCAGCTCGGGCATCTGCCGGTAGAAGAACGTCAGCAGCAGCGTGCGGATGTGCGAGCCGTCGACGTCGGCGTCGGTCATGATGATGATGCGGTGGTAGCGCAGCTTGTCCGGGTTGTATTCGTCCTTGCCGATGCCGGTGCCGAGCGCGGTGATCAGCGTGCCGACTTCCGCGGACGACAGCATGCGGTCGAAGCGCGCACGCTCCACGTTGAGGATCTTGCCGCGCAGCGGCAGCACCGCCTGGTTGCGGCGATTGCGGCCCTGCTTCGCGGAGCCACCCGCCGAGTCGCCCTCGACGATGAACAGTTCGGACAGCGCCGGATCCTTTTCCTGGCAGTCAGCGAGCTTGCCGGGCAGGCCGGCGATGTCGAGCGCGCCCTTGCGGCGGGTCAGCTCGCGCGCCTTGCGCGCGGCCTCGCGCGCACGGGCGGCGTCGACCACCTTTTCGCAGATCGCGCGGGCTTCGGCGGGGTGTTCCTGGAGGAACTCCTCCAAACGTGCACCGAACGTGCTTTCAACGACCGGCTTCACCTCCGAACTGACCAGTTTTTCCTTGGTCTGCGAGGAAAAGCTGGGGTCCGGCACCTTCACCGACAGCACCGCGATCAGACCTTCGCGCATGTCGTCGCCGGAGAAGGCGATCTTGGCCTGCTTGCCGATGCCGCTCTGCTCGATGTAGTTGCTCAGCGTGCGGGTCAGCGCAGCACGGAAGCCGGCGAGGTGCGTGCCGCCGTCCTTCTGCGGGATGTTGTTGGTGAAGCAGAACATCGTTTCCTGGTAGGCGTCGGTCCACTGCAGGGCGACGTCGACGGTGATGCCGTTCTGCTCGCCGCTCACCGAAATCACGTTCTGGTGCAACGGGGTCTTGAGCTGGGCCAGGTGCTCGACGAAGGAGCGGATGCCGCCCTCGTACTGGAAGACGTCCTTGCGGGTCTCGCCGCGCTCGTCGGGGCGCAGGTCCTGCAGGGTGATCTTCACGCCCGAATTAAGGAAGGACAGTTCGCGCAGGCGCTTGGCGAGGATGTCGTAGTGGAACACCACGTCGGTGAAGATCTCCACCGACGGCAGGAAGCGCAGGCTGGTGCCGCGCTTGGTCGAGGGTTCCAGCTGCTTCAGCGGGTACTGCGGCTCGCCGAGCGCGTATTCCTGCGCGTAGTGGTGGCCGTCGCGCCAGATCTCCAGCCAGAGCTTCTCGGACAGCGCATTCACCACCGAGACGCCCACGCCGTGCAGGCCGCCGGAGACCTTGTAGCTGTTGTCGTCGAACTTGCCGCCAGCGTGGAGCACGGTGAGGATCACTTCGGCAGCGGAGACGCCCTCCTCCTTGTGGATGTCGACCGGGATGCCGCGACCGTTGTCCGACACCGAGCAGGAGCCGTCCTCGTGGAGGGTGACGATGATGTCGTCCGCGTGACCGGCCAGGGCCTCGTCCACCGAGTTGTCGACCACCTCGAACACCATGTGGTGCAGGCCGGTGCCGTCGTGGACGTCGCCGATGTACATGCCGGGACGCTTGCGGACGGCCTCGAGACCGCGCAGGACGGTGATCTTGCTGGAATCGTAGGTGTTGTTGGCACCGGAGGACGGCTGGGTTTCGTCGGTCATTCGCTTCGTTCTGGTGCTGGTGCGATCGTGCCGGACCCGCTTGCGCATGGCGCAGGCGGCAGCGGGGTCGCGTTGGGAATTCGATCGAAAAGTATAACAGTGCGCCCCTGCCCGCGCCGGAGCGCCGGGTTGGTCGAAATGTTTGGCAGTTCAGCGCTCAGGCGACGTCCCGGGGCAACACGACACCACGTTCCACGTGGAACACGCGCGGGCGGATATCGAGACCTTGCAATGCCGATGGCGCCTCGGTGCCGGTGATGAACACCTGCGCCCCCGAAGACACCAATCGCTGCAGGACCCTGCACTGATGGTTGCGATCCAGCTCCGAGGCAAGATCGTCCAGGGCCACGACCGGCCATTCACCGGCGGTATGCGCATGGTGCGCGGCCTGGGCGAGCAGGATCGACAGCGCGGTGAGCTTGGCCTGCCCGCGCGACAGGGCTTCACGCCCGGGTAACGCCGGGTAATCGATGCGCCAGTCGGCACGGTGCGGGCCCACCGAGGTGTAGCCATAGGTCAGGTCGCGATCGCGCGCGACCAGCAGGGCATCGGCAAGCGGCAGCTGGTCGCGGGACCAGCCAGGCTGGAAACCGAGGACCGGTCGGCCCAGCGACGGGATCAATTCGTCGGCGACCGCCTGCAGCTCGGGTTCCAGCTGCTCGACATAGCGCTGGCGATAGCGGGTCAGCGGCTCGCCTGCCTCAGCAAGCTCATGGTCCCAGGCATCCAGCTGGCCATCCCGGATCCTGGCTTTGAGCAACTGGTTGCGTTGTTTCAGGGCACGGGCATAGCGGCGCCACAGGCGCAGAAACTCATGCCCGCCTTCCGCTTGTTCCACGTGGAACAACCCCCAGTCGATCAAACGACGCCGGGGTTCGCCACCGCCGGTCACGAGGGCATGGCTCCCGGGTTCGAAGGTCACGACGGCTAGGGCGGCACAGAGTTCGCCGAGCTGGGTGACGGATTCGCCGTCGAGCCTGCCCTCCCAGCGCTGGCCCAGATGACGCAGGCCGGCCTTGCGGAGGCGTAGCGGCGACTGTTCCTGCCATTCGGCGAAGACTTCGACGGCTTCGTCACCGGTCCGGATCAGCCCGTCGCGCACGCGCCCCCGGAAACTGCGGCCATAGGCGAGGAGGTGCAGGGCTTCGAGCAGGCTGGTCTTGCCCGCACCATTGTCCCCGGTGATGAGGTTGATCCCGGGCGCCGGCAGCAGCTCGGCAACCTGGACACGCCGGACCGATCCCACACGCAGGCGCGTCACATGCATGACGGCTCTCCTGCGAACGGGACCGAGCTGACAATCCTGCTCAAATGAAATCGCCCGGGAATCCCCGGGCGACCCATTGAAACGCTGATGTGTTCCACGTGGAACAAGCCAGACAGGTCAGAGACGGAGGGGCATGACCACGTGCCTGCACTTGTCGCTGCTGGACTCCCGGACCAGGGCGGAAGAGTTGGCATCGCGCAGCTGCAGGATGATCTGCTCCTCGCGCAGGGCCGACAGGGCATCGAGCAGGTAGTTCACGTTGAAGCCAATGACCAAGCTGTCGACCTTGGTGTCCGCTTCGACTTCTTCCTGTGCTTCTTCCTGTTCCGGGTTGTGTGCGTTGATCTTGATCTGGCCTGGCGACACTTCGATGCGAACGCCGCGGTACTTCTCGTTCGAGAGGATCGCCGCGCGCTGCAGCGAAGCGCGGAGGGCTTCGCGGTCGATCCGCACTTCGCGATCGGCGCCGATCGGAATCACTGCTTCGTAATCCGGGAAACGGCCGTCGATCAGCTTGCTGGTGAAGGTCACGTCGTCGCGCTTCACGCGGATATGGCTGCGTCCCATCTCCAGTTCGAGCTCGCGGTCGCCGCCTTCGAGCAGCCGCTGCAGTTCGAGCACACCCTTGCGCGGCACGATGATCTGGCGCTTGGTCTGCACGGCTTCTTCGAGCACCGCTTCGCAGAGCGCAAGACGATGGCCGTCGGTGGCCACACAGCGCAGCGCCTTGTCGCGCAGATCGAACAGCAGGCCGTTGAGGTAGTAGCGCACGTCCTGCTGGGCCATCGCGAACGCGGTGCGTTCGATCAGCTCCTTCAGCCCGGCTTCGGCGACTTTCACGCGCTCGGTCGCATCGACTTCATCGAGGGCGGGGAAATCATTCGCCGGGAGGCTAGCCAGCGTGAAACGGCTGCGACCTGCCTGGACCGTGATCTTGTCGCCGGACTGGCTGATCGTGACTCGGCTGCCGTCGGGCAGCGCACGCACGATCTCGAACAGCTTGCGCGCGGGGATCGTGGTTTCGCCGGGTTCGGCGTCCTCGACCCTGGTGCGCGCGACCATCTCGACTTCGAGATCGGTTCCGGTCAGGGACAGCAGATCGCCATCGACCCGGGCCAGCAGGTTGGCCAGCACCGGAAGCGTCTGTCGGCGTTCGACGACATTCACCACCTGCGCCAGCGGCTTCAGGAGCACTTCGCGTTGAAGACTGAAACGCATCGGATTGGGTTCCCCTCGTGAGTCGGCGGCCTTGCGCCGCTTCATGCTTCTAAAAGATGGAAAATCTTAAAAGATGGTGGTGATGGTAGCGCGAAAAACGGTGGGAAACGCATTCAAGTCGCTGTTTTCGCACGTTTTTCGATGCATCCGAACGTCTGTATAACCTGGGTCGCGTCGTGGGGATGGTCTGTGGATAAGCGGGCGCCGCTCCGGCGGCCTCGTTTTTATCCACAACTTGTCTCCATCCCTTGCGCAACTTACGAAATGCGGGTGTGGATATCCACACTTTTCGCCTGTCGCGACAACACCTTGGACGCTGTCTTCACTCGCTGAGCTTGCGGATCAGCTTGTCCCAGTCCTCGCGCAGCTTGCCGTCGCTCTCGGTGAGCGTGCGGATCTGCCGGCAGGCGTGCAGCACGGTGGTGTGGTCACGACCGGCGAAGGCGTCGCCGATCTCGGGCAGGCTGTGTTCGGTCAGCTCCTTGGCCAGGGCCATCGCGACCTGGCGCGGGCGCGCCAGCGATCGCGTGCGGCGCTTGGAGAGCAGGTCCTTGATCTGCAGGCCGTAGTAGTCGGCCACGGCCTTCTGGATGTTGGCGATGCCGATCGCCTGCTGCTGGGCGCGCAGCAGGTCGCGCAGGGTTTCCTGGGCGAACTCGGGCGTGATCGCCTTGCCGGTGAAGTTAGCGCGCGCCGCCAGCGTGTTGAGCGCGCCTTCGAGGTCGCGCACGTTGCTGCGCATCTTCTTGGCGAGCAGGTAGGCGACATCCTCGGGCAGTACGACGCCGCGTTCGCGCGCCTTGCTGAGCACGATCTGGGCGCGGGTCTCGAAGTCCGGCGGCTCGATCGCCACCGACAGGCCCCAGGCAAGCCGCGATTTCAGGCGTGGCTCCAGGCCCTCCACCTCTCGCGGATAGCGGTCGCAGGTGAGGATGATCTGCTGGCGGCTGTCGAACAGCGCGTTGAAGGTGTGGAAGAACTCTTCCTGGGTGCGGTCCTTGCCGGCGAAGAACTGGATGTCGTCGATCAGCAGCGCGTCCACCTGGTGGAACTGGCGTTTGAACGCGTCCATGGTCTTGTCCTGCAGCGCCTTCATCATCGCGCTGAAGAACTGCTCGCTGCGCAGGTACATCACGCGCATGCCGGGGTTCTGCCGGCGCATCTCGTTGCCGGCGGCGAACATCAGGTGGGTCTTGCCCAGGCCGGTGCCCCCGTACAGCAGCAAGGGGTTGTGGGCGCGGTCGCCCGGCTTCTGCGCGGCCTGCCAGGCGGCGGCGCGGCCGAGCTGGTTGCTGCGGCCCTCGACGAAGTTGTCGAAGGTGTAGTGGTTGTCGAGATTGCCGGCGAACGACGCGCCGGATTCGCCGGACTGCACGCGCTGCGCGGCATGCAGCTGGGTGGGCGTGGGCGGTGCGGGCGCCTGGCGCGGCGCCGAGCCGACTTCCAGCGTCACCGTGGCGCTGCCCGCGAAGTAATCCATCAGCTCGCTGATGCGCGGCAGGTAGCGTTCCTGCACGGCGTCGCGGACGAAGGCGTTCGGTGCGTAGAGCACCATCCCGTCGTCGCGCTGGCGCGCCTGCAGGGGTTTCAACCAGGTCTGGACTTCCTCGAGCGGCAGTTCGGCTTCGAGACGTTCGAGACAGCGGGGCCAGGCATCCATCAGTGATTCGCGGGTCGCAGCTAGGTGTGAGGCGATCGGCCGGAGCCAATCGCGGGAACGGGTCGTCCGTGCCCGGAACGCGCGATGTCCGCGTTCGCGTGGCCTCGGGGCCGTCGTCGCGACGCGGCACCCGTGCGCAGGGCTGTGGGTAACCGGTGGGTAAGTCGGCCAGACTACCATCCCGAGGGGGCCTGCCGCATCACCATCTCACCCGCTGCGACGCGGCCATTTGACCCGGCCGCCCCCGGACCCCATAATTACCGGTTCTTGCGGCCCAGGCTGCGCGTGCTGCGCGCCCACCGGGCTACCACCTCACCTTTTTCAAGCACTTTCGAGCCCGATCATGGCCACCAAGCGCACCTACCAACCCAGCAACCTCAAGCGCAAGCGCGATCACGGCTTCCGTGCCCGCATGAAGACCGCCGATGGCCGCAAGGTCCTGTCCCGTCGTCGCGCGAAGGGCCGCAAGCGCCTCTGCGCCTGATCGTCGATCTGCCGCATCCGGTCCGCTGACCGGATCCCGGGCGTGACGTGCTGACAATGCGCCCCGGCAACGACGATCCGACCGGCATGACTGCCGGCAAGCCCCCAGGCGTCACCGCCCGATACCCGCGCTCAGCGCGGGTACGCGCGCGTCCGGAATTCGACGCCGTGTTCACCCGAGGCCGCCGCGCCGCCGCGAACGCCCTGTTCGCCCTGCATCACCTCCCCGCCGACCACCCTGCCCGCCTGGGCCTCGCGGTGTCACGCAAGGTCGACAAGCGCGCCGTGGTCCGCAATCGCATCAAGCGCGTCCTGCGCGATCACTTCCGCCGCGAACGCCATGCCCTGCCCGGCGGCGACTTCGTCGTCGTCGCCCGCGCCGGTGCCGCGCGTGCGAGCGGTGCCGAGATCACCAGTGCCTTCCGGCATGCCTTGCGCCGGGTCGCGTTGCCCCCATCGATACCGGACGGCACAATGCCGCCCGCTTCTCCTTCATCACCCCCAGCATCGCCCTCCGGCGGTGCGACGACTCCGGCCGTGCCATGACCCAATTGCGTACTTTCCTGATCCTCGCCTGGCTGATGGTCGCGACCATCCTGTGGATGAAATGGACCGAGGAGAAGCAGCCGCAGCCCGTCGTCGCTGCGCAGCCGACCGCCCAGCCGCAGGGCATGCCGGTGCCGACCGCCGCGCCGGTGCCGACTGCGACCGTGCCTGCCGCACCGGGCCAGACGTCTGCGATGCCGACGGCCGTCGCCGGCGCGCAGCCGCAGGTGCGCATCACCCTGAGCAACGACGTGCTGCGCCTCGTCGTCGACGGCGCCAGCGTGCGTCGTGCGGAACTGCTGAATTACCGCACCAGCCGCGCCGAGGATGCGCCGCTGGTGCGCCTGTTCGACGAGGATCCGAAGAATTTCTACGTCGCGCAGAGTGGCTGGGTGAGCGGCCAGGGCGCGCCGAACCACAACGGTGGCTTCGTGCCCGAGGACAGCGCGACCACGCTCGCGCTCGCCGATGGCGCGAAGGACGTGAGCGCACGTTTCGTGTGGAACGGCGCCGGCGGCGTGACCATCCGCCGCACCTACACGCTGGCCCGGGGCCAGTACGCGCTGAAGGTCCGCGACGAGATCGTCAACCGCGGCACCACGCCGTGGACCGGCCACGTCTATCGCTATCTGTCGCGCGTGCCGCACGACTATCACCGCAGCATGTTCAACCCGGAAACCTTCGCGTTCAGCGGCGGTGCCTGGTACACGCCCGAAGAGAAGTACCAGAAGCGTCCGTACGACGACTTCATGGATGGCGACAAGGTCGATCCGATCGAGAAGGGCACGAACGTCGAGGGCGGCTGGATCGCGCTGCTGCAGCACTACTTCTTCACCGGCTGGATCCCGCAGGCCGACCAGAAGGCGAACTATGCGCTCAGTGCCGATGGCGCGCAGTCGCTGTTCGGCATCAGCGCCACCGGCCCTCAGTTCACGGTCGCGCCGAATACCCAGGCCAGCACCGAAGCCAAGCTGTGGATCGGCCCGAAGCTGCCGGACCAGCTGGCGCAGCAGGCGCCGGGCTTCGAGCGCACGCTCGACTACGGCATCTTCACCGTGCTCGCCGAGCCGATCCACTGGCTGCTCGCGCAGCTGCACAAGGTCACGCACAACTGGGGCTGGGCGATCGTGCTCCTCGTACTGCTGATCAAGCTCGCGCTGTATCCGCTGTCGGCCGCGCAGTACAAGTCGATGGCGAAGATGCGCAAGTTCCAGCCGCGCATCCAGCAGCTGAAGGAACGCTACGGCGACGACAAGCAGAAGTTCCAGACCGCGATGCTGGAGCTGTACAAGAAGGAAAAGATCAATCCGGCCGGCGGCTGCCTGCCGATCCTGATCCAGATGCCGGTGTTCCTGGCGCTGTACTGGGTGCTGATCGAATCGGTCGAGCTGCGCCAGGCGCCGTGGATGCTGTGGATCCAGGACCTCACTGCGCGCGATCCGTTCTTCATCCTGCCGATCCTCAACATGGCGGTGATGTGGTACACGCAGAAGCTGACGCCGATGGTCGGCGTGGATCCGATCCAGCAGCGCATGTTCCAGTTCATGCCGCTGATCTTCGGCGTGATGTTCGCCTTCTTCCCGGCGGGCCTGGTGCTGTACTGGGTCACCAACGGCGCGCTGGGCATGGTTCAGCAGGTGTGGATGATGCGTCGCTTCGGCGACAAGTCGGACACGGCTAAAGCCTGATCCGCCAGCAACACGCGCAACACGCACGACACCCGCCGCAAGGCGGGTGTCGTCGTTCTGGAGGGCGGTCGCCTGCCGGGAATGTCGCCGTGCGATGCGGAATGCGATCATGCGGCGTCGCCACGACGGAAAACGCCATGACCGCACAACACGCGCTGCTCGCCTTCGGAACGCTCTGCGCGCTGGTCGCCGCGATCGTGGTCAATCTGGTCGTGCCGCAGTTCGACGAGGTCTACCGCAACTTCGGCGCGGACCTGCCGTGGCTCACGCGGGCGTTGCTCGCCGGCCGCTGGCTGCTGTTCGGCCTGCCGGTGCTGGTGCTGCTGGCGTGGTGGCTGACGCCGGCGGTGCCGGGCCAACCGAACCGCCGCGGGCTGGTGGCCCTGCTGGTCGGCGTCGGCCTGCCGGTAGTGCTCGTACCGCTGGTGGTGATCGGCCTGTATCTGCCGATCTTCATGCTCGGCGATGCCGTCGGTGGCTGAGACCGTTGCGAAAACGCCGCTGCCCGGGGCAGGCGGCGTTCGCGTTCAGTCCTTGAAGTCGTGCGGATCGGAGGCGAAGCCCATCGCCAGCGAGCCCTTGCCGACCTTGATCATGCCGGTGAGGCTCATCACGCTCTCGAACACTTCGACGCCATGCTCGCGGCAGGTGTCGATGAGCGACTGGTAACCGGGCAGCAGGCGCATCTCCTCCAGCTCGCCGCCGAAGCTCAGGCACATCGTCTTCGTCATCAGGCCGACACGCACGCGCTCGCTGGCGTGGTCGAACAGGCGACGGCAGGCGGCTTCGAAGGTGCGGATCTTGGCGACCGGCCTGGTCTCGCCGCGGTTGCAGTACAGCACCGGCTTGATGTCGAGCGCCGAGCCCAGCGTGGCGCTGAACAGGCTGACGCTCTTGTCGCCGCGCAGCCTGGTCTGTGTGCGCAGGTACATGAGGTCGCGCGGGACCATGTAGCCGTGCGTGTTGATCGCGAGGTTGTCGAGACGGGCGCGGATCTTGGCGACGCCCTCCCCGGCCTCGATCATGCGCACCGCTTCCACCGCGGTCACGCCCTGCGCGGCGAACAGGTTCTGCGTGTCCATGACGCGCAGCGCGAACGGCGCGGTCAGCCCGGCGGCGGCGCGGATCGGCTTGTAGTCGTTGAGGATCGCGTAGCTGGCCTGCATCGCGTTCTCGTAGACCTGGCTGCGGCTCTTGGTGACCGTCAGGCAGAAGACGTGGTCGTAGTCGAGGACCAGTTTCTTCAGGAACAGGTCGTGGATGTCCTGCACGCTGAACGGCATGGTTTCCGCTTCCGCGCCGCGTTCTGCGACGTGCGAATGCAGGAAGTCCAGCGTCTGTTTCTCGTCGCGATGATCGGCGCGGATCGCGTCGCCGATCTGGACGGTGATGGGAAGTATCTCGATGTGATTCCGTTCGATATAGCTCCTGGGAAGATCGCAGACCGAATCGATCACCAGACCTATACGCATGATGGCGGGTTCCGTAAGGGGGCGCGATGGTAGCAGCTACCGTACTCCGTCGTACGTCACCTTCGGCATGGAACGGCCAGCCCCTGTTCAGGCGCGCTGCACACCGACGGGCAAATCGGCGACCCGGCGCATTTCGGCCTCGTCCCACAGGGCCGGGTCGCGCAGGACCGCAACCGCGAACGCATGAGCATCATTCCCCCAGAACAGGCGTTTGCCAAGTGCGAGCGTTGGCACACCGAACACGTCCTCGGTCAGCGCGACTTCGGTGCAGGTGCGCAACATCGCCTTCACCTCGGCGCTGTCGGCCACGCCGGGCGGCAATCCCAGCGATTCGCGCACGGGTTCCAGGGCCTGGGCGCTGTCCGCGGCGCGGCCCTGCACCCAGATCCAGTCGAACAGCGCGTCGATCGCGGCGACGCTGGCGCCTGCTGCAATGCACAAACGCAATGCGGGCAGCGGATTGAACGGATGGGTCGGCGGGAAGCGCAGCGGCACGCCGGCTTCGCGTGCCTGGAACAGCGCGTGGCGATAGGTGAATTCGCGCTTGCTCGGGATTTCGGCGGGACCCTTCTGCCCGCGTGCGTCGAGCACGGCGGCGAGCAGGATCGGGACCGGCACGATGGCGTGCTCGGCCATCAGCGCGCGCACTTTCGGCCACTGCAGGTAGGCGAAGGGCGAGATGAAATCGAAGTACCAGCGATTGGCTTGTTCGGTGGGCGTGCTTGCGGAGGTGTCTGCGTGCATGGCGATGTCGTTGGGCGGGATCAGCAGCCGGTGGCGGCGTGGGTGGCGACGGCGTGGAGCAGTTCGCCCTTGCCGGCGGCGCCGGAGAGGAACAGCGTCGGCCGGCTGAGGTTGTAGTGGTCGGTCGTGTCGAGGATCAGATCGACGCGGCCGTCGCGGTCGAGATCGCCGGCGAAGATCAGGTGCGGTGACGCGTCGCCGGCGAAGAGCAGACGCGCATCCGGGCTTTCCCGGTACGCAGCGATCGACATCAGCGATTGCCTGCGTTCGCCATCGATCAGGTCGATGGTGCAGGCGTAGGCGGCGGCTTGGGTGGGCGAGGCCGTGGCGTTGCGGTCTTCGATGACGCAGCTCGTCGCGATGCGGTACTCGCGCGTGTCCAGGGCGATTCGATATGCGGGCAGGCCGTGTTCCGAGGCCTGCTCGGCGACGCTGGCGCGGCTCACCGCGCCAGCGCGCAGGCCTGCACCGCGCAGCAGCATGATCGCGTCGTCCGCTCGGATCGCCGACACCGCTTCGCCGGTGGCCTGGCCTTCGGCGTCGACCAGCGGATCGTGGACGCGCTTGACGGCGACCTGGACCGAGACCAATGCCGTGTCGTCGTCCTGCCCGCGCAGGGCGAGCCAGCGCTCGCCGGAACGGGCAACGGCTTCGCCGCTGTGGAAACTGCCAGGAGGCTGCAGGCCGTAGCCGGCAGAGGCGGCGGCGCTCGTTGCGAGGCCGCCGCAGATCGCGAGGGAGAGCGCCGCGAACGGGAAGGCGATGCGTGTCATGGCACCAGCTTACCCGTGTCCGTCGGCGCCCGTGGGTCATTCGGCGCCGTTCGCGTGCCGTTCGTTCAATTGGCGTCGGCGGGATAGGCCCTCGGCAGGGTGCCGGCGGCGCGCAGGTAGCGGTCGCGCAGTTCCGTCTGGCGGCTGCGCATCGGGATCGCGCGGCCGTCGAACCACACCTGCCGCGCCGTGCTGCTGACGTCCAGCGGATCGCCGGTCCACAGCACGAGGTCGGCGCGCTTGCCGACCGCGATCGTGCCGAGCCGGTCGCCCACGCCCAGCGTTTCCGCCGGCACGCGGGTCAGGCCGGCCAGGCCGTCTTCCCAGCTCAGGCCGTTGGCCACTGCATTCCCGGCCAGCTGGCGGATCTTGCGCGCGTTGTGCGAGGCCTTGTCCGACTGCGAGAACGCGACCTGCACGCCGGCATTGCGCAGGCGCGCGGCGTTCTCCAGCGTGGCGCCGAGCTGGTCGAAGCTGCGCGGCAGGTTCGACAGCGGATCGAGGAACACCGGCACCTTCGCGGCGGCCAGCTGCGGTGCGAGCTTCCAGGCTTCGTCGCCGCCCTGGATCGCGATGCGCACGTTGTGGCGCTGCGACCAGCGCAGCAGCTGGCGGATGTCGGCGGCGCGATGCACGCCGACCATCACCCGGCCACCGCCGTCGATGAAGCGCGCCAGGGTGGCGCGGCCAGCTGGCGTCAGCATCGCCATCGGCGCGTTGGTCGGGATGCGCCCGCGTACTTCGTCGATGAACTGGTCGAGCAGCATCCACTGGCTGGCGCGGGTGCCGCCGCTGAGGCCGGCGCCATCGCTGCCCAGCTGGATGAACAGCAGTTTCGGACCCGCCGGGTCGGCGCTGCCGTCCAGGCGGACCACGGCGCCCTGGCCGGCGATGATCGAACCGCCGTTGGCGGTGTCGGCGCCGAGCAGGGTGAAGCCGATGCCTTCGACGCGCGCGATCGGCACGAGCACCGAAGCGGGGTTGTAGGCCAGGGTCACGTCGAACTCGGGGCGGACCACCATCTGCTTGCCCTGGCCCAGCGCCAGCGACTGGTCGTTGGTCGGGTCTTCGGACGAGACTTCGTCGAGACCAATCGCGCTGACGCCGCCGAACATGGCCGGCGTCAGCGGCTTGCCCCCGGCATCGACCACCGTGGCGCTGCCGGCCGGCAGGCCGGTACCGATCGCGGCGATGGTGCCGTCGCGAACCAGCACGTCGGTGTTCTTCAGCGTGCCCTGCGCACTGGCCGTGTGCACGGTAGCGTTGCGGATCAGCACGTTCTGGGCGAAGGCGTTGCCCGTGAGCAGGGCCAGCGCGGCGGCCAGCGCGGCGAGGCGGACACCGCGATGGGTGCGGTTCTGCGTGCGATTGTTCGTGCGATTCACTTCACACCTCCTTCGATGCCCTGGCCGAGCATGAAATCGGACACCGGCTGGCGCGAGGCATCGTTGCGGTCGTACAGGCGCGCGCCGTCGACATAGACCTGCTCGGCCTTGGCGTACACGCTGAACGGGTTGCCGTTCCACAGCACCACGTCGGCCATCTTGCCGGCTTCCAGCGTGCCGGTCTGGTCGAGGATGCCCATCGATTTCGCCGGGTTGGCGGTGATCCAGCGCACCGCGCGCTCGGGCGGGATGTCGATGCCCACGCGCTGTGCGTTGGCGATCACCTTCGCCGCTTCCTGGTTCAGGCGCTGGATGCCTTCGTCGGAATCGGAATGCACGATCGCGCAGCCGTTGCGGGCGCGGTCGACCAGGGCGATGTTCTCCTGGATGCCGTCGAAGGCTTCCATCTTGAAGCCCCACCAGTCGGCCCACAGCGCGCCGCAGATGTTTTCCTGGCCCAGGCGGTCGGCGAGCTTGTACGCCTCCACGCCGTGGTGGAAGGCGCTGATCTTGAAGCCGAATTCCTTGGCCAGGTCGATCATGGTGGTCATCTCGTCTGCGCGGTAGCAGTGGATGTGCACCAGGATGTCGCCGTTGATCGCGCCGGCCAGCGTGTCCATCTTCAGGTCGCGCTTGCCGCCGCTGTCGTTGTTGCTGTCCTTGCCGTCGGTGCTGCTCTGCCACCAGCGCCGCTTCGCGCTGCTGGCCGGCCTGGGCTTGTTCTTCTTCAGGTATTCGCTGGCGTCGATGAACGCTGCGCGGTAGCCGGCGACGTTGCCCATGCGCGTGGACGGACCGCCGCGCTGGCCGTAGACGCGCTTGGGGTTCTCGCCGCAGGCCATCTTCAGGCCCCAGGGCGCGCCCGGGAACTTCATCGACTGGTAGGTCGTCGCCGGCACGTTCTTCAGGGTCACGCCGCGACCGCCGATCAGGTTCGCCGAACCCGGCAGCACCTGCATCGCGGTCACGCCGCCGGCCAGCGCCGTGGCGAAGCCCGGATCCTGCGGCCACACCGAATGCTCGGCCCACACGTTCGGCGTGGTCGGCGCGGTGGCCTCGTTGCCGTCGGAATGTGCGCTGGCGCCCGGCGAGGGATACACGCCCAGGTGCGAATGCACGTCGATGAGGCCCGGCGTCACCCACTTGCCGCGACCGTCGACCTGCACGGCGTCGGCGGGGGCATCTAGGTCGCGGCCCACAGCGACGATGCGGCCGTCGCGCATCAGCACGTCGGCGTCGTCCAGGCGGGTGCCGGTGCCGGTCAGCACGGTGGCGTCGCGGATCAAGACCGCAGGCGATGCGACGGGGCGGTAGGTGCTGGCGTACGGATCCTGCGCGAAGCGCGAGACCGGCTTGGCGGACGCCGCATCGGCGGCGGCGGCCGGCGCCGCGACGGGCGCAGTCAGGACGGTCGCGGCGAGCGCGACCACGAAAGAGCGGTGCATGGCGAGTCTCCCCGGGAAAACTTCGCCACCGTAGACCGCCCCGGACGGGCTGCCAACCATGACCTTCGGCAGGGTCGGGGCATTCCCGGAACGCAGTCGACAGCTTGCCGGCGCGCTGGCGGTCTCCCGCCAAAGCCCGCAACGCCGGGAACCCGCTGGCGCAGGGACGGATTGGAGCAATCGCCCATCCGCCGCATGCCAGAATGGCCCCATAACAACGACAACGACGGAGAACTCCCCGCAATGAAAGAGAAAGAACAGATCGTCGAGAACTGGCTGCCCCGCTACACCGGCGTGCCCCTGGACCAGTTCGGCGAACACATCCTCCTGACCAACTTCGGCGGCTACCTCGGCCACTTCTCGCGCATGACCGGCGCCCCGATCGTCGGCACCGACCGACCCATGCCCAGCGCCACCGCCGACGGCATCACCATGATCAACTTCGGCATGGGCAGCCCCAACGCCGCGACGATGATGGACCTCCTGTCCGCGATCATGCCGAAGTCGGTGCTCTTCCTCGGCAAGTGCGGCGGCCTGAAGCGCAAGAACCAGCTCGGCGACCTCGTCCTGCCCATTGCCGCGATCCGCGGCGAAGGCACCAGCAACGACTACCTGCTGCCCGAAGTCCCGGCCCTGCCCGCCTTCGCCCTGCAGCGCGCCGTCTCGACGATGATCCGCGACCTCGGCCACGACTACTGGACCGGCACCGTCTACACCACCAACCGCCGCGTCTGGGAACACGACGAGGCATTCAAGGAACGCCTGCGCGCGATGCGCTGCATGGCCATCGACATGGAAACCGCCACCGTCTTCGCCGCCGGCTTCGCCAACCGCATCCCCTGCGGCGCGCTGCTGCTGGTCAGCGACCAGCCGATGATCCCCGAAGGCGTGAAGACCGAAGCCAGCGACGCCAAGGTCAGCGCCGAATTCGTCGAACGCCACATCCAGGTCGGCATCGAGGCCCTGCGCCTGATCCGCCGGCACGGCAAGTCGGTGCGGCATCTGCGGTTCGATGAGTAAGCGTCGCGGATAACGTCAAGGGGACAGTTGTCTTGCGTAGGAGGGCCTGACCAGCCATGCGGCTGTTGAACACCAGGCCCGAGCTCTTCGAACGACGTGGAATGTCTTCAGGAAAGTGCTCGGGCCTGAAGGCCCTCCTACAAAGTCGACATGCTTTTCTTCTTTGCAAGGCATTCATCCATGACTGTCAACCACGACATCCTCGCCTTCTGGCGCGACGCCGGCCCATCGAAATGGTTCGCGAAGGACACCGCCTTCGACGCCGAACTGCGTGCACGCTTCCTCGACGAACACTTCGCCGCCGCGCGTCGCGAGCGCGAGCACCTGCTCGATACGCCAGACGGCGCGCTGGCACTGATCCTGCTGCTCGACCAGGTACCGCGCAACGTCTTCCGCGACAGCGCGCATGCCTTCGCCACCGATCCGCTCGCGCTCGCCTACGCGCGCCGCGCGATCGACGCGGGTTTCGACACGCAGGTCGATCCCGCGCTGCGCGTGTTCGTCTACCTGCCGCTCGAACACTCGGAAGACCTCGCTGACCAGGACCGCTGCGTCGTGCTGTGCCAAGCCATGGGCGACGCGAACTATCTCAAGTACGCCGAAGCGCATCGCGACGTGATCCGCCGCTTCGGCCGCTTCCCGCACCGCAACCGCGCCCTCGCCCGCGACAGCACCCCGGAGGAATTGGCGTGGCTGGATGCGGGCGGGGGGTTCTGAGTCACGAGATGTGCCATTGGGTGCGCGACAGCGCACCGCTTCGCGTCGTGCGATGAAAAGCCGGTGCGCTGTCGCGCACCCTATGAACTGGTCGCCGGTGCCGGTCGTTGGTGAACAGGTTCTGGAGTGGGCAGCAGAGCCTTGAATGCAGAGCGCAGGGTATCGGCGGCTTGCTGTGCATCGCTGTCGCAAGTCCGGCTTCGAATGGCATACCGGCCGTGGATGCAGGCTTCGAGCCTGATTCTTGCGCCGTCGTTGCAGAGGTCTTCCTTCTGCGGCGCATGCCAGAGCACGTCGCTATTCCAGGTCTGGCGAATCGGCTCCGCCTGCGCTCTGGACATCAGTACAGACACCACCGGACGCATCGTGACCGTCTCGGGCGCGTTCGTGTCAGGGCTTGACGGTGCGGGTGGATGGTCGGCGCTGCGGATCGAGAAGAGGAGCTGGCCCTTGTCGACATCGATGAGGATGTCGTGATGAGGACCCCATGCGCTGTCGGAGACATGTGCGATGTAGCGTTCCGGAAAGCGGGGATCATGGGCGTCGCGAATTCCGCCGCAGGTCCAGGCAAGTTCGAGGAAGGCATCGCCCTGGCGGCCGGGATGGTAGTCCGGGTTGAAGAGTTCGCGAATCGGCATCTCGCTGGCATCCATCCCGCTGTCCGGCAATCCGATCCAAGGCTTGTCCTTGATCGCAGGCACGGCCTGTCGGTACGACGGCGACAGCGCGAGGTACGTGGCGCCCGTCGCGAACAATGCGAGCCAGAGCGTCAGGCGGTGCGGGTCGAGGCGCATGGCGGAGTCCGGGCGAGGCGGCGATGACATCGTGTGCGGACGGCCTGCCCAAACGCAACAGGGCGGCCCGGAGGCCGCCCTGCTGGTGTTGCGTTGCAATGAGATCGCGCGGTTACTTCAGCTTCTGCCACAGGAACGTGTAGGCGAGCGCGGCCATGTGCGCGGCCTGCTGGTTGTTCGAGGCGCCGCCATGGCCGCCTTCGATGTTCTCGTAGTAGCGGACGTCGGCGTTCATCGCTTCCATCTTCGCCATCATCTTGCGGGCGTGGCCGGGGTGGACGCGGTCGTCGCGCGTGGAGGTGGTGAACAGCACCGGCGGGTACTTGGCGTCGTCCTTGAGCAGGTGGTACGGCGAGAAGTGCTGGATGAACTCCCAGTCCTTGGTGTCCGGATCGCCGTACTCGGCCATCCACGACGCGCCGGCGAGCAGCTTGCTGTAGCGCTTCATGTCGAGCAGCGGCACCTGGCAGACGACGGCACCGAACAGCTGCGGGTACTGCACGATCATGTTGCCCATCAGCAGGCCGCCGTTGCTGCCGCCCTGCGCGCCGAGATGCTTGGGCGAGGTGATCTTGCGCGCGAACAGGTCTTCGGCCACGGCGGCGAAATCCTCGTAGGCCTTGTGGCGGTTGGCCTTGAGCGCGGCCTGGTGCCAGCGCGGGCCGTATTCACCGCCGCCACGGATGTTGGCGAGCACGTACACGCCGCCCTGCTGCAGCCAGGCGCGGCCGACGGTGGCGCTGTAGCCGGGGGTCAGCGAGACCTCGAAGCCGCCGTAGCCATAGAGCAGGGTCGGTGCCTTGCTGTCGAAGGCCAGGTCCTTGCGGCGCACGATGAAGTACGGAACCTTCGTGCCGTCCTTCGAGGTCGCGAACTGCTGTTCGGTGACCAGGCCTTCGGCGTCGAAGAAGGCGGGCATCGACTTCAGCTTCTCCGGCGTCTGGCCGACATCGACCAGCAGCAGCGTGGTCGGCGTGAGGTAGTCTGTGGTGGTCATCCACAGCAGGTCGTTGCCGTCGGGATCCACTGCGCTGACGCTGGTCGTGCCCACGGCGGGCACGCCGTCGAGCAGGCTCTGCTTCCAGCCGCCTTCGCCCAGCGGGGTGAGCACGCGGATCTTGCTCTTCACGTCGCTGAGCAGGGTGATCACGAGGTGCTGCTTGGTCCACGTGAACGCGGACAGCGAGGTGTGTTCGTCCGGCGTGAACACCACGTCGAACTCGCGGTTGCCGGCCATGAACTTGTCGAAGTCGATGACCAGCAGAGAGCCGGCGGCGTATTCGCGGTCCTTGAGCTTCCAGGCTTCGCGCAGTTCCAGGGTCAGCCACTGGTTGTGCACGGACTTGTTGGCGGTGTTCGGCACGTCGAGCTTGACCAGCTTGCCGTCCTTGCCGCGCAGGTAGAGTTCGTCGTTGTAGAACGCCAGCGTGCGGCTGACGAAGCTGCGCTCGTAGCCCGGGGTCAGGTCGTGGTAGGCCGCGATGTACATGTCGGTCGGCTTGCCTTCGTACACGACCTTGGCAGAGGCCATCGGCGTGCCGCGCTTCCATTCCTTGACCACGCGCGGATACCCGGACGAGGTGAGGGAGCCGTCGCCGAAGTCGGTATAGACGTAGACCGTGTCGCGATCGACCCACTGCAGGCCGCCCTTGGCTTCCGGACGGAAGAAGCCGTCCTCCACCCAGGTCTTGGTTTCGAGGTCGAACTCGCGGGTCACATCGGCGTCGGCGCCGCCGCGCGACAGCGCGATCAGGCAGCGCTCGTACTTGGGCTTGAGGCATTCGGCGCCGTGCCAGACCCACTTCTCGTTCTCGGCGCGACCTTCGGCGGCGTTCAGCGCATCGAGGTCGATCACGGTCTCCCACTTGGGCGCGGGCTTGCGGTATTCGTCCAGCGTCGTGCGGCGCCACAGGCCGCGTGGGTTCGTCTTGTCGCGCCAGAAGTTGTAGTAGTAGTCGCCGATCTTGGTCACGCCCGGGATGCGATCGGTCGAATCGAGGATCGCGCGCAGGTCGGCTTCGAGCTTCTGGAACTCGGGCGTGCCGGCGATCTCGGCTTCGGCCTTGGCGTTGCGTTCGCGCACCCATTCCAGCGCCTTGGGATCCTCCACGCCTTCGAGCCAGAGATAGGGGTCGGCGGGCGTGGCGTCGTTGGACATGGCGGGGGCGGGCTTGGAGGCGGGCGTCGCGGCGAAGGCGACCAGGGATGGCGCGCAGCCGAGGGCGAGGCCGACGGCGAGGCAGACATGCGAAAGCTTGGGCATGCGGGGTACCGGTGATCAGGGACGGCAGGGGCCGTCACGCTAGCACAGCCCGCGCCCCCGGGCCGCTGCCGGAGGTCACGCCCGCAGACCGCGCACAGCGGTCATGCAGCGCGGCGCAGGTCCCGCACCACCACGGTACGCGGGCGTACGTCGTGCAGCGCATGCACGCTCGCCATTGGCCGCCGCGCCGCAGCCAGCGTGCGTTGCTCGCGCAGCCGCAGCAGGCGGGCCACCACCCATGCGGAGAGCGGCAGGGCGAGCAGCCAGAACGGCAGCCAGCCCAGGGTCTCGTTGGTGCTGCGCGTCGCCGGCAGCGACAGCATCGCCACCAGGCCCAGCGCGACGGCGCCGAGCAGGCTCTGTTCGATCAGGGACGGTTGGTCAGGGGCAGTGGCTGGCATGACATGGGACATGGCGACGCTCCGGTGGATGACGGATCCAGTGTTCCGGGGGCGGGTCTCAGGGGCTGCGACATGGCCGCTATGATCGGAAGCCGTTCCTGTAGGGCTCGACATGACGTTCTGGACCAGTGCCTGCGAAACCTTGCCGAGCGGCCGTGCAACCCGTCGCACCGTGGCGGACGCATCGGGTCCGATGACGTTCGCCGCCGTGCTGCGCCTGCTTGCCGATTCCGCTGACTTCCGTGAATGGTTCACGTCGATGCTGCTGGAGGACGCGCCCGCCGCGTTCCGCTGGGAAACCCCGGCCCTGTCGGTCGGCACGCAGTCGCGTCCGTTCGAATGTGTGCTGATCGACGATCCTCTCCTGCAGCGCAGGCCGGAGCCGCAGGCGTTCGCTTCGTATTTCCGGGGAGGTGATGCGGACGTGCTGTCGGTGCCCAATCTCGGGCGAACGTCCGAACTCGTGGTTCCGCGCGGGATCGCCCGCGACGAAAGCTATGTCCACCTGGCGGCGTTCCTGCGCGACGCACCGCGATCGCAGGTGGATGCGCTGTGGCGCTGCGTCGCCGACACCGTGCTGCGCAGCCTGTCGGATCGTCCGCTGTGGCTGAGCACCGCCGGTGCCGGTGTCGCCTGGCTGCACGTCCGCATCGACCGGGTGCCGAAGTACTACTGGCACCGGCCCTATGCCGAGGCTTGAGTCTCCGGTCGACGAAATGAAAGCGGCCCCGTCGCTTCGCAGCGACGGGGCCGGGGCGGATCACCGCTCGTAATTGCTCACCGCCAGCTGCAGCATCGACTTCATCTGCTCGCGCAGCACGGCGGGTTCGACGATCTCGGCGTCGGGGCCGTAGTGCAGGATGTCCATCAGCAGTTCGCGCGGGGCGCTGTACGGCACCTTGCGTTCGAAGCGTCCGTCGGGGAGGTGGCGGTCCTGCTGCTGCGAGTGCCAGTGCTCGTCGGCGACCCAGCGCGCGATCTTCTGGTTGAAGACGATCGTCGCCCAGCCCTTCGGCGCGCCGGAGAAGATGCCGTAGCTGCCGGCGAGATGCGCGTTGAGTTCCTCGTCGGGCACGTCGCGGGCGGCGCCGTCCTGCATGCGCGGCGTGGAGATGCGGTCGACCGAGAAACTGCGCAGCGCTTCGCGCTCATGATCGAAGGCGTCGAGATACCAGTTGCCGCGATAGTGGGTCACGCGCTGCGGCGACACGGTGCGCCGGGTCTTCTCGTCGGTGGAGCGTGCGCGGTATTCGAAGCTCAGCTGCTTGCGCTCGAGCACCGACGAACAGACGATGCGGAACACCTGCTCGTCCATGTTGCGGGTCCGGTGCGGGATCACGCGCACGCGCTCGACCGGCCAGCGCTTGCCCGGCGCGTGCTCCTCCAGCAGCTTCTCGATGCGCTGCTGCAGCGGCGCCAGGGCCGAGGACAGCACGCCGCCGCCGGTGCGGCTGAGCAGCTGCTGCGCGGCGAGCAGGGCGTGCAGCTCTTCCGAGTTCAGCCACAGGCCGGGCAGCTCGAAGCGTTCGCCTTCCTGGGCGTCGTAGCGGAAGCCGGCCTCGCCGTCGCCCACGATCGGCGCCATCAGCGCGTCGCGGAGGAAGGCGAGGTCGCGGTAGGCGGTCGCGCGCGAGCATTCCAGCTCGTCCTGCAGACGCTTCACGGTCACCGGGTAGCGGGCGCTCTTGAGGATGCGGTGAAGCGACAGAATGCGTTCGTAACGGTCCATTGATGTCCAGTCGGCTGGCAGGTGGCGTGATGGCCGGTTCGGCCTCCATTTTCCGCTATAGCATGGGTCTTCGTCTTCCCGTCGCAGGAGCCTCTCATGTCGTTGATCCAGAAAGGAATAGTGTGCCGTACGCCGGTCTTACGGGCTGCGACTGGCGCGGGCCTGGCCATGGTTCTGCTGGCCGCCGCCGCCGGAACCGCATGGGCCGGCCCCAAGGAAGACCTCAAGGCGGTGAGCGTGAAGTTCCTCGCCCTGCGCAGCTACCACGTGGTCATGGAGAACAGCGACAAGCGCGTGCCGAAGACCGAGATGGACTTCGTCGCCCCGAACCGCTACCGCATGCAGATGCCCGGCGTGGGCACCCAGATCGTGATCGGCGACACCATGTACATGAGCATCGACGGCCGATCGATGCGCATCCCGATGCCCAAGGGCACGATGACCCAGTGGCGCGAGACCGACCGCGCGATGCGCGAGGTCGACAAGGCCCAGGTCGAAGCGCTGGGCTCGGACGTCGTGAACGGCAAGCCGGCGAAGAAGTACCGGATGACCCAGAACAGCGGCGGCACGCCGACCAGCACCCTGATGTGGGTTGGTGTGGACGGCTACCCGGCCCGCATCGAGACCACCGGCAAGGCCGCCGGACGCAGCAGTACGGTGACCATCACCTATTCGCGCTTCAACGATCCCTCGATCCGCATCGACGTGCCGAAGTAAGCGTCGAGACCAGCATCGCGCCTGCGCACTCGCCTGCCGGCCCGCCCGGCAGGCACAATGCCCGGATGTCCGCGCGCCCGACGAACGACCCCCGCCTCGATCTGTCGCCCTCGCCCGGCGACGAGGTCAAGCACACCACCTGCTACATGTGCGCGTGCCGCTGCGGCATCCGAGTGTGGATCAAGGACGGGCAGATCCGCTACATCCAGGGCAACCCCGAGCACCCGGTCAACAAGGGCGTGCTCTGCGCCAAGGGCTCGGCCGGGATCATGCAGCACTACTCGCCGGCGCGGCTGCGCAAACCGCTGCTGCGCACCGGTGAACGCGGTAGCGGCGAGTTCCGCGAGATCGAATGGGACGAGGCGCTGGCGCTGGCCACGTCCTGGCTGAAACCGATCCGCGAACGCAATCCCGACGAACTCGCCTTCTTCACCGGCCGCGACCAGTCGCAGGCGCTCACCGGTTGGTGGGCGCAGCAGTTCGGCACGGTGAACTACGCCGCGCACGGCGGTTTCTGCTCGGTGAACATGGCCGCCGGCGGCCTGTACAGCATCGGCGGCAGCTTCTGGGAATTCGGCGAGCCCGACTGGGAGCACACCCGCTACCTGATGATGTGGGGCGTCGCCGAGGACCACGACTCCAACCCGATCAAGCTCGGCCTCGGCAAGCTGAAGGCGCGCGGCGCGAAGATCGTCGCGGTGAACCCGGTGCGCACCGGCTACGGCGCGATCGCCGACGAATGGATCGGCATCCGGCCCGGCACCGACGGCCTGTTCGCGTTCGCGCTGATCCACGAACTGCTCAACGGCGACCGCATCGATTTCGACTATCTCGTGCGCTACACCAATGCGCACTGGCTGGTGATCCGCGATCCGGGCGCGGCGGACGATGGCCTGTTCGTGCGTGATGAAGAGGGTCGGCCGCTGTGCTGGGATTGCGACGCCGGTGCGCTTGCGCTGGCCAACGCCATCGACATCCAGCCGCGCATCGTCGGCGAGGTCACCCTGCCCGACGGCCGCACCGCCGTGCCGTCGTTCCAGCTGCTCGCCGAGCGCTACCTCGATCCACAGTATTCGCCCGATGCCGTGAGCGAACGCTGTGGCATCCCCGCCGACACCATCCGCCGCATCGCGCGCGAACTCGCGCAGGCGGCGTTCGAGAGCCATCTGGAACTGCCGGTGCGCTGGACCGACGCCTGGGGCCGCACGCACGACACCATGGTCGGCCGGCCGGTGTCGATGCACGCGATGCGCGGCATCAGCGCGCACAGCAACGGCTTCCACACCTGCCGCGCGCTGCACGTGCTGCAGATGCTGCTGGGCGCGGTGGACGCGCCAGGCAGCTTCCGCTACCAGCCGCCGTTCCCGAAACCGGTGCCGCCGGCGAACCGGCCCGGCAAGGCGCGCAAGGACAACGGCGCGCTCGATGCCGCGCCGCTGGGTTTCGTGCACGGGCCCGAGGATCTGGTGGTCGACGCCGAAGGCCAGCCCAAGCGCATCGACCATGCCTACTCGTGGTCGTATCCGCTGTCCGCGCACGGCCTGCTGCACACGGTCATCCGCAACGCGCACGCCGGCGACCCCTACCGCATCGACACCCTGCTGATGTTCATGGCGAACATGAGCTGGAACTCGGCGATGAACACGCGCGAGACCATGCACTGGCTCACCGACAAGGACGAGACCGGCGCATACCGCATTCCGCGCATCATCTACAGCGACGCCTACGCCAGCGAGATGGTCGCATATGCCGACCTGGTGTTGCCCGACACCACCTACCTCGAACGCCACGACGCGATCAGCCTGCTCGATCGACCGATTTCCGACGCCGACGGCGCCTCGGATGCGATCCGTCATCCAGTGTTCGATCCGTCGACGCAGGCCGACCACGAGGGCCGGCCGCGCGACGTGCGCGGCTTCCAGTCGGTGCTGCTCGATCTTGGGGCGCGACTCGGTCTGCCGGGCATGGTCGATGAAACGGGCACGCCGCTGTATCGCGACTACGCCGACTACATGGTCCGCCACGAACGCGCGCCGGGCGTGGGCCTGCTTGCCGGCTGGCGCGGTCGCAACGGCGACGAACACGGCAAGGGCGCGCCCAATCCCGACCAGCTGCAGCGCTACATCGAACACGGTGGTTTCTGGCATGCGCCGATTCCCGAGTCGGCGCGCTACTACAAGATGGCGAATCGCGATTACCTGCAATGGGCGCATCGCTTCGGCTTCATCGCCACCACCGACCCGATCACCCTGCAGCTGTATTCGGAGACGATGCAGAAATTCCGGCTCGCCGCGCAGGGTCATGGCGTGAACGTGCCGCCGCCGGAACACCGCGAGCGCGTCGAGACCTATTTCGATCCGCTGCCGATGTGGTACGAGCCTTTCGAGGGCGCGCAGACCAGCGGCGAGACCTTCCCGCTCTCGGCGCTGACCCAGCGGCCGATGTTCATGTACCACGCCTGGGGTTCGCAGAACGCCTGGCTGCGGCAGATCACCGCGCGCAACTATCTCTACCTGCATCCCGACACCGGCTTGAAGTACGGCATCGCCGACGAGGACTGGATCGAAGTGAGTTCGCACCACGGCACGATCACCGTGCAGGCGAAGTTCGCCGGCAACGTGCAGCCGGACACCGTGTGGACCTGGAACGCGATCGGCAAGCGTCGTGGCGCGTGGCGTCTGTCCAAGGATGCGCCGGAAGGTGAACAGGGTTTCCTGCTCAACCACCTGATCTCCGACATCACCCCGCGAGGCGATTACGCCAACGCCGATCCGGTCACCGGGCAGGCGGCGTGGTTCGATCTGCGCGTCGCGATCCGCAAGGCCGACACCACCGGCATGAGCGCGCCGCAGTTCACGTCGCTGTCGTTCGATGCGGCCTCGAACCGGCCGCTGCGCTATGGCGCGGACCTGCGCGCGCGGGGCCGGGGATGAGCCCTTTGCTGCGCCGCCTCGTCGGCTGGAGCTGCATCGCCGTCGGCAAGGTCGGCAGCCTCGCCTTGCTGTGGCTGCTCGTCACGGGCGCCGAGCCCGGCGATGTGCCCCTCGACCCATGGGCCCTGTTCGCGTTGTTCGGCATGACCGCCGGTGCGGTGGTCGTCGGCATCCGCGTGCTGATGCTGGCCGACGAGGACAGTCGTCAGGACAACCGCCAGGATGGCCGGGCATGACGCCGGACCTGTGGATCACCCTCGTCGTCCTCGTCGGTGCCGTGGTGCTGTTCGTCAGCGAGAAGCTGCCGGTCGACGTGGTCGCGCTGCTGATCCTCGGCAGCCTGCTGGTCTTCGGCGTGGTGTCGCCGGGCGAGGCCCTGTCGGGTTTCAGCAGCCCGGCGACGATCACGGTCGCGGCGATGTTCGTGCTCAGCGCAGGCCTGCAGCGCAGCGGTGCGCTGCGCGGCGTGGGCGAACTGCTGTCACGGGTGCGCTGGCCGTGGCTGCTCGGCCTGCTGATGATGCTGCTGGTCGCGTTCACGTCGGCCTTCATCAACAACACCGCGATCGTCGCCGTGTTCCTGCCGCTGGTGATTTCGGCCGTCGTCGCACGCGGCCTGTCCCCGTCGAAATTCCTCATCCCGCTATCGTTCGCGGCGCAGTTCGGCGGTGTGTGCACGCTCATCGGCACGTCCACCAACCTGCTGGTCGATTCGCTGGCGCGGCAGTCCGGGCAACCGGGCTTCGCGCTGTTCGAGTTCGCCTCGCTCGGGCTGTGGTTCGTCGTCGCCGGCGTGCTCTACATGCTGGTCGCGCAGCGGTTCCTGCTGCCCGACCTGGGCATTCCCGACAGTGGTGCCGACGATCATCGCGGCCGCTACCTGGTCGAACTTCGCGTGCCGGAGAAATCGCCGGTGATCGGGCGCCTCGGTTCGGTCGCGATCCCGGTCGATGCGAAGGACGTGTTCCTGCTGGAGAACTTCCGCGACGGCCGGCCGCTTGCGCAGCCGCGCGCCGAGGCCGTCGCGGCAGGTGATCGCCTGCTGATCCGCGGCGACTGGAACGAGATCGAACGCGTGCGCCGCGACCTGCAGCTGCGCCACGACAACGTTGCGCGCGATCTCGACGGCGATCCTGCCGACGCGCGACTGCATGCCGAGGTAATGATCGCGCCGGGTTCGCCGCTGGCCGGCAAGAGCCTGGCGCAGCTGCGCTTTGGCCATGTCTACCGCGTGCGCGTGCATGGCGTGCAGCGCAGCGGCACGCAACCGCGCCTGCCGCTGGACCACATTCCGCTGGCGGTCGGCGACATCCTGCTGGTCGACGCCACCGCTTCCGCGCTGGAGGACCTCCGCAGCGATCCGGGCGTGGTGCTGATCGGCCAGCGCGAGCAGCCGCGCGTCGACGGTCGCCGCGCGCTGCTGTCGCTGCTGGTGATGGCCGCCGCGATCGGCGTCGCCGTGCTCGGCTGGATGCCGATCGTCGCCTCCTCGTTGCTGGGCTGCGCCGCGCTGGTGGTGCTGCGCTGCCTGCGCCCGGAAGAGGCGTATGCCGCCGTCGACTGGCGCGTGATCATCCTGCTCGCCGGCGTGCTGCCGCTGGGCATCGCGCTGCAGAAATCCGGTGGCGCCGACTGGGTGGCGCAGCATGCGCTGGGCTGGCTCTCCGGTTACGGTCCGCTGGTCACGCTCGCGGCGATCTACCTGCTCACCGCGCTGATGACCGAAGTGATGAGCAACAACGCCGCCGCCGTG
This sequence comes from Lysobacter brunescens, assembly GCF_042677005.1. Lineage (NCBI taxonomy): Bacteria > Pseudomonadati > Pseudomonadota > Gammaproteobacteria > Lysobacterales > Lysobacteraceae > Lysobacter > Lysobacter brunescens. The sequence continues at coordinate 992,560 of NZ_JBHTIF010000001.1, forward strand.
CTGGTCGTGCCCATCGCCATCTCCACCGCCGAGTCGATGGGCGTGGATGCCAAGCCCTTCCTCGTCGCGGTCGCGTTCGCCGCATCGACCAGCTTCGCCACGCCGGTGGGCTATCAGACCAACACCATGGTCTACACCGCCGGCGGTTATCGATTCTCCGATTTCCCGAAGATCGGCATCCCGCTGAACCTGCTGTTCTGGGCGATGGCGGTCATCCTCATTCCGCGTTATTTCCCGTTCTGATGCGTCCCCTTCCGACATGACCGACCTGCCGCCGCCATCGAAGAAGAAGCTGGGCCTGGTGATCGACCTCGACACCTGCGTCGGCTGCCACGCCTGCGCCGTGAGCTGCAAGCAGTGGAACGCCGGCGGCATCGCCGGGCCGCTCACCGACGAACAGCCCTACGGCAAGGATCCCTCGGGCGTGTGGTTCAACCGCGTGCACAGCTACGAGATCGCGGCGACTTCGGGCTGCGCCTCCACCGGCAGTATCGCCGCCGAAGCCGCGCAGCCAGCCATGACGCTGCATTTCCCGCGCAGCTGCCTGCACTGCGAGACGCCGGCCTGCGTGACGGTCTGCCCGACCGGCGCCAGCTACAAGCGCGCCGAGGACGGCATCGTGCTGGTCGACGAGGACAAGTGCATCGGCTGCAAGCTGTGCTCCTGGGCCTGCCCCTACGGCGCGCGCGAATACAGCGCGGTCGAGGGCGTGATGAAGAAATGCACGCTCTGCGTCGACCGCATCTACAACGAACAACTGCCCGAAGCCGACCGCCAGCCCGCCTGCGTGCAGGCCTGCCCGACGCGCGCACGGCACTTCGGCGACCTCGGCGATCCCGAGTCCGACGTGTCGAAGCTGGTCGCCGAGCGCAACGGTGTCGCGCTGATGCCCGAACTGGGCTACAACCCGGTCAACCGCTATCTGCCGCCGCGTCCGCGTCGCACCGGAAGCGATGCGCCCGCAGCGCAGGAGGAAATGCTCGACACGTCCAAGCTGCCGCCGCTGCTGCGCTGGCTGGACAAGGTGCTGTCGCGATGAAGTCCTTCCTTCCGAAACCGCCGTGGCCGCTGGCTCTGCCAGTGCTGGCCTATCTCCTGCTGGAAACCTGGTTCTGGTGGTCCGTGCCCGGAACCCCCGCGACCCTGCGCTTCGTCGCCGTCTTCGTACTCGTCGTCGGCGTTCTGTACGAGAACCGCTTCGTCCTGCCGCTCTGGGCGCTGTACTGCCTCTTCGGCGCGCTGATCTTCACGACCTGGTCGCTGCGCGCGTTCCGCATCGATGCGGCCGAGGCCGCCGTATTCGCCGCCTGTTCGGCCATCGCGCTGACCCAGGTCGCGTATCTGTTCTTCTTCCATGCACCGCGCCGGTCGCGGCGCCTCGGTGATGCCTGATGAACCCCGCCTTCTCCGTCATCGTCTTCACCACCCTGTCCGGCACCGGCTTCGGGCTCTGGTTCTGGCTCGCGCTGCGCATCGCGCTCGGCGATAACGCGCAATGGTTCGACGGCATCGGCTGGGCGCTGGGCCTGATCACCGGTGGCGTGCTGGTCGCGGCCGGGGTGATCGCCTCGCTCTGGCACCTCGGCAAGCCGATGCGGGTGTGGCGCGCGCTCTCGCAGTGGCGCAGTTCGTGGATGTCGCGCGAAGGCGTGTTCGCGATCGCGAGCATGGCGGTGGCGGCCGCCACCGTGCTGGTGCAGTCCACGGTCATCGACCTGCCGCAGGAACCGCTGGTGATGCGTCTCCTCTGCGCCCTGCTCGCGCCGCTGTCCCTCGCCGCGATCGTCAGCACGGCGATGATCTACGGCTCGCTGAAGACCATCCCGGCGTGGCGGCATCGCCTCGTCGTGCCGGCCTATCTGCTGTTCGCACTGCTCGGCGGTGGCCTGCTGTTCGGTCCGTTCGCTGCGACCACGATGGACATGCCGCGTCTGGTCGGCATCGGCGTGCTCGTCGGCGCTGTCGTGCTGGCGCTCGTGAAGTGGCGTTACTGGCGCGATCTCGATCGCGATGCGTTGCCACTCGATCGCGGTGACGCCGTCGGCCTGCCGGGCCGGGATGTCTCGGTGTTCGAGCGACCGCATACCGAGGCGAACTATCTCAACCGAGAGATGGGTTTCGTCGTTGCCCGCAAACATGCGCGCAAGCTGCGCACGATCGCGCTGCTGCTGTTCGCGCTGGTGCCCGCGCTGTGCGCCGTGCCGATGCTGCTGCTCCCGCATGGCGGGCCTGGGGCGTTTTACTGGGTTGCCGCGCTGTCCTTCCAGATCGGCGCGCTGGTCGAACGCTGGCTGTTCTTCGCAGAAGCGAAGCATGTGGTGACGTTGTACTACTGATTCACGGGTTCTTGTAGAGCGGAGCTTGCTCCGCTCGCAGATCCCGTCAGATGCATGAGCGGAGCAAGCTCCGCTCTACAAAAGCAGGATCGATGCGCGATCAGCGCCCGGCGATGAATTCGCCGGCGCCGAGATCGAGCAACTGCTGCGCGACGAGCCTGCCGAGCGCGTCGGCATCGTCGCCGGTCGCTTCGCTGCGCACCGCGCGGCCGTCCTCGACCGCGCTGACTTGGCCGACCAGATGCAGGCCGCCCTCGACTTCGTGCGCGAATGCGGCGACCGGCACCTGGCAGCTGCCGTGCAGTGCGCGGTTCATCGCGCGCTCTGCCTCGACGCAGCGTCGCGTCGGTGCGTGGTTCAACGCGGCGAACAGCGTGCGCGTGGCCTCGTCGTCTTCGCGGCATTCCACCGTGATCGCGCCCTGCGCCGGCGCGGGCAGCCATGCCGGGGCATCGAGACGCGCGCGGATGCGGCGATCGAAGCCCAGGCGCTGCAGGCCGGCGCAGGCGAGCAGGATGGCGTCGTATTCGACGGCATCGAGCTTGGCCAGCCGCGTGTTGACGTTGCCGCGCAGGTCGACCAGTTGCAGGTCGGGACGCAGCGCGCGCAGCTGCGCCTGGCGGCGCAGCGAGGAACTGCCGACGCGCGCGCCGTAGGGCAGGGACGCAATGTCGTCGTGGTTGTTGCTTACGAAGGCATCGGCGTGGTCCGCGCGTTCCAGGATCGCCGGCAGCACGAACGGGCCTTCCAGTTCCATCGGCACGTCCTTGAGCGAATGCACCGCGCAGTCCGCCTCGCCGCGCAGCATCGCCTCCTCCAGCTCCTTGAGGAACAGTCCCTTGCCTCCCACCGCCGCGAGCGAGCGGTCCAGCACCTGGTCGCCGCGTGTCGACAGCGGCACCAGGGTGATCTCGAGGTCGGGATCCAGGCCGCGCAGCAGGGCGGCGACATGCTCGGTCTGCCAGAGCGCGAGCGGGCTCTTTCGGGTGGCGATGCGCAGGGTCTTCATGGGCGGATTATCGCATGGGGTGTCGGCCCGTCCTGCGTGGAACCCTGTCCCGCAGGGGCGCAACGATCACATCCGCCGAAAGCCGGCCACGATCATGAAAAGACATATCAGGCCCATGATCGGCGTGAAGATCAGCCCGAAAAGGTGATCCTGCTCGGCATTCCTGTTGTGTACCGAAATCGGCAGGGCTTCCTGTCCATCAATGGCGAGGGTCACGATGCTGTAATGGGTCTCCTTGCCGGACACATTCTTGTGCGGAACCCATTTGTTCTGCTTGGTGATGCCGATCACGACGCGGCTACCCGGGCCCAGTCGGTCCAGGCTTCCAGGCAACAGGCCATAGGCGTAGGTGTAGCTGCGGAACGGCAATGGCTGATCGGGCAGCACGATTTCCAGATATCGGCTTTTCCGATGCTGGACGAGCGAGGCTGTTTCGACCTTGCCCTTGATCTCGACGAGGTCGGATGCCGAAACCGGCTTCTGGTTGATGAACTTGCTGCCGACGAAGGACAGCACGATCAGGCCGATGATGCCCGTGAGGATCATGCACAGCGGACATTTCGCGATCTTGTGGGCAATATGCATGCGTATGGCCGTCGCCAAGGTGGAGCGAGCCCCCCGGCTCGCGACGACGGATTATCGCATGTGCCCCCGCCGCCCCAGCTCGCCCGGAGCCCGCGTAGGGTGGCGCTGAGCGCAGCGAAGCCCACCATCGCCATCGATCCGATGCGGCAGGCATTAAGCGGAGCCGAACTTCCGCGCGGTCAGCCAATCCCGCTCACCGCATCCCACAGATCCCGCAGCCAGCGCAGGAACGACCTGGGTTTCGACTTGCCCCGCCTGATCCGCGAAACGAACAGCCACGTGGCGTACAGCGCTGCGAACAGTGCCATCAGCACGTAGAGCAAGGTAAGCAGTGCGGACAGGAATGTGGTCATGTGCAAGGTGTGGGGTTTCCGGACACGACCTCAAGCCTCCGCTACCAATCTTTCCCGTACCCGCATCAGCAGCTGGCCCAGCATGTTGCGGCCATGGCCGTCGCCGCCGTCGCCCCAGTACTCATCATTCTCGGTGTGCTCGACGAGCTTCGCATCGCCGGTCGACAGCAGAAGCGCACGCAGGTCGCCGTGCTGGCGGAACTTGGCGAGCAGCGCCGCGTGCATCACCGACACCTTCACCGATTCCCAGTCGCGACGCAGCTTCATTTTGCGATCACGGCCCATGCGCGCCGCTTCCATCGGCGAATGCGCCTTGCGGATGCGCTGCCGATACGCGGCATCCTCGAATTTCTGTGCCTGGAAGTAGTGCTCGGTCGTCGGCCACGTCACGCCGTCGATGCGGATCGGGTATTCGGCGAAGTTGGAGAATTCGCCGTAGTCGTCGGTGGTGCTGTAGAAGCGGATGGTGTGGCTTGCCATCAGGGCATCACGAAATCCAGAGGTCAGCAAGACCCATGAAACGACCATCTTCCGGGTGGTATCGGAACAACATGGCACGGCCGAATCGGCTGCCCCATTGGTAGTCCACGTAATAGACATCCGATTCAGTAGTCGGACCAATATGTGCGATGCCGATGAGGTGCATCAGATTGTCTCTACGATCAAAGGCGGGGGATTTCTGTATGAACGGGGTATCTGGGTACCACAACCTTCCGTCTTGGATGTGCAGAAATCGAACCAAGTCCATCGGACTTCTTCGATGAAGCCCGGCCCCATCGGCATACCATGCGCCTATCACTGGACTGGCGCTGGGATGCTCGTGATCGTGGACCACATCATGCTCCGCGACCCAGAACCCATCGGGACGCGTCTCGCGCGGGAGCTGTTCCCACACTGTAACGAGCCTGTCGAGGCAGGCCTGGATCGCAGGTGTCGTCATGCTGTCGATGATGCGTCGATCGCGACGAGGTGGGGTTCGCTTCGCTCACCGCCACCTTACAGATGCCTCACCAGCTCCCTCAGCTGCGGGACGCAGCGGCGGCTGACTTCCAGGGGCTTGTCGCCGTGGCGCAGCACGGCTTCGATGCGGCCGTCGCCGGAGCGGCGCAGTTCGATGAGCTCTTCGCGGGCGACGAGGCAGTTGCGGTGGATGCGGACGAAACTGTCGCCGAATTCGTGTTCGAGCGACTTGAGCGATTCCTCGATCAGGTCTTCGCCGCGTGCGTGGTGCACGACCACGTATTTCTCTTCCGCGTGCAGGTAGCGGATGTCCTCGATCGCGATGAGGCGCAGGCTGCCGCGCAGGCGGGCGCAGAGATGGGTGCGGCGCTTGCCGTTGCCGTTGCTTTCGCCGGTGTCGGGGCGCGGGGCGCGGCCGGCGATGAAGGTGCGGGCGCGTTCCAGCGCGGCGGCGAGGCGTTCGCGGCGGACCGGCTTGACGAGATAGTCGACGGCGGCGGCGTCGAAGGCCGACAGCGCGTGTTCGTCGTAGGCGGTGCAGAAGATCACCGCCGGGCGCGGTTCCAGCATGGTCAGCCGGCGCGCCGCTTCCAGGCCATCCAGGCCGGGCATGGCGATGTCCAGCAGGACGATGTCGGGATGGTGTTCGCTGCAGGCGGCCAGGGCGCTTTCGCCATCGCCGGCCTCCCCGACCAGTTCCAGGCCGGGCTGCTCGGCGAGGAGCGCGCGGAGGCGCTCCCGGGCCATGGGTTCGTCGTCGGCGATGAGGACTTTCACGTCATTGTGTGGCCTGGAATCGCGATGGGTCGATCTTAGTCCTGTCGCCACGCTTTGCAACAGGGACCGCTCAGCGGGTCGCGCCTGCGAACAAGGTCTGCATCCAGTCGCCGAGATCGCGGATCTCTTCCATGCAGACCTGGTGCTGCATCGGGTACTGCTTCCATTCCACCTGGAACCCGAGGCGTTGCATCAGCGCGCAACTTTGCTCACCAGCCCCGAACGGCACAACTGGATCGAAGCGGCCATGCGCCATGAACAGCGGCTGGCGTTCCGCGCCGGACGCGAAGGCGGCTTCGGCCTTGTGCATCGCGGGAACGTAGGTCGACAGCGCGATCAGTCCGGCCAATGGCGTCGTGCGGCGCATGCCGGTGGCGAGCGTCACCGCGCCGCCCTGCGAGAAGCCGGCGAGGATCACGCGTTCCGGCGGGATGCCGCGTTCGGCTTCGCGGGCGATGAGCGCTTCGACCTGCGCGACGGACTGGAGCACGCCGGCTTCGTCGGCGCGGTTGAAGAGGTTGTCGGCGCTGAGGTCGATGATGTCGTACCAGCCGCGCATGCGCATGCCGCCGTTGCAGGTGATCGGGCGGACCGGGGCATGCGGGAACAGGAAGCGCAGCGCGGGCCAGCCGGGGCGGACGAGGTCGGGCACGATCGGCACGAAATCGTTGCCGTCGGCGCCGAGGCCATGCAGCCAGAGGACGGTCCAGGTGGGGGCGTTGCCGGTGAGGCGCTCGACGCAGTCGAGCAGGGGGGCGGTGTCGGTGGTCATGGCCGTATTCTGGCCGGCGCCGGGCACGGCGGCCAGCGTGCCGGCGTCTTTCCGCGTCGAAGCCTGCGCGCGATCAAGCGACGACACGACGCCACCGTGCATCATGCACGAGTCCTGACGCTACACCGATGTCCCTGGAGGTCCGTTCATGTCGATCCGCGCCCGCAGCAGCGTCCTGCAGACCTGTGCGCTGGCCGTTGCCATCGCGGTCGCGATGCCGCTGGCGGCGCAGACGCCTGCTTCGCCGAGTCCGGCGAAACCCGCCGCATCGAAACCCGTCGCATCGAAGCCTGCCGTCGCGGTCTCGACGCCGGTGCTCAAGCCGGGCCAGTTCGTCTGGACGCCGGAGCTGGCGCCCGAGGGACCGGTGGTGATCGTGGTCAGCCTGCCCGAGCAGCGCGCGCATGTGTACCGCAACGGCGTACGCATCGGCGTGTCGACGGTGAGCACGGGCATGCGCGGCCACGAGACGCCGACCGGGGTGTTCACCATCCTGGAAAAGCAGCGCGAGCACTATTCGAACCTCTACGACAACGCACCGATGCCGTTCATGCAGCGCCTGACCTGGGACGGGATCGCGCTGCACGCGGGCCGGATCCCGGGCTATCCCGCCTCGCACGGCTGCGTGCGCCTGCCGCATGCGTTTTCCGAGAAACTGTTCGCGACCACGTCGCGCGGGATGACGGTGGTGATCGCCGATGGCGCTTCCCATCCGCCCGAGGTGGCCTCGCCGGGCCTGTTCGCGCCCGTGGATGCCGGCAGCGGTACGCCCCGCCTGCCGCCGCCGGTCGACGAGGACAGCGTCTGGGCACCGGAGCGCGCACCCGAGGGCCCGCTGACCGTGCTGCTCAGCACCCGCGACCAGCGCGTCCTGGTGCTGCGCAACGGCGTGGAGATCGGTCGGGCCCGGGTGACTGTGGGACCGCTGGCGCCGCAGGGCACGCAGGCCTACGTGCTGCTGGAGGGCGCCGCCGAGGGCCCGAGCGCGGTGCTGCCGGACCGGCCGCGCCTGCGCTGGCTGGCGGTGGCCGTGCCGCGCAGCGGGACCATGCCCGAGGACGGGCTGCATCGGCTCGTGGCCGAGGGCCAGCTGCAGGTCGACCCCGCTTTCGCTCGGCAGGTCTACGACGTCCTGCGCCCCGGCGCGACCGTGGTGCTGACCGACGAAGCCCTGCGCCCCGCCGGGGCCGACGAGGGCCTGACCGTGCTGCGTGCGGACGCGCCGCCGGAGGCCGCGCCGCCCGCGCCGCCACCCCTGCCGCCGGCCCAGCCGGTCTTCGTTCCGCCGGATCCCGGGTCGCCAGGGCGGTGAAAAGTGCCGACAGGTTCATGAAACGCGGCGGCTTCCACGGTTATCCTGCGCCGATGTCGCCACGATCCGTCGCCTTCTCCCTCCTGCTGGCCCTGGCTGCCGCGCCGCTGGCGTCCGCCAACGATGCGGGGATGCCGATCTCCGCGCAGATCCCGGCCGGCGCGCCGGACCTGCTCCAGCGCCTGCACGCGCAGGCCCCGCGCCTGGACGCGAAGGTGCTCGGGCTCGCCCTCGATGCCGCCGGCTGCGCGGCCGAATCCGGCCGGGTCGCACCGGCGCGACGGCTGGCGGTGATCGATTACTCGAAGCCCTCGACCGAACCCCGGCTGTGGGTGTTCGACCTGCGCGATGCGCGTCTGCTGTATGCCGAACACGTGGCGCACGGCCGGCGCAGCGGCGAGAACTTCGCGACCGCCTTCTCCAACCAGGACAGCAGCCACCAGACCAGCCTGGGCCTGTTCGCCACCGCCGAGACCTATGTCGGCGGCAACGGCTACTCGCTGCGCATGGACGGACTCGAGCCGGGCATCAACGACCGCGCCCGCGACCGCGCCATCGTCATGCACGGCGCGCCCTACGTGGATCCGGTGATGGCACAGCGCCAAGGCCGGCTCGGGCGCAGCCTCGGCTGCCCGGCGGTGCGTCCCGCCGTGGCGCAGCAGGTGATCGACACCCTCAAGGATGGCCAGCTGCTGTTCGCCTACTACCCCGACCAGCAGTGGCTGGCCAACTCGACCTTCTTCCGCTGCCGTGCAGGTCTCGCCTCGCGTGCGGGCGCCGCGCGTCCGGCGGGCGGGCGCTGAGGCTGGGCCGTGCTGCTGCAGGCGCTGGTCGCCCTGGGCGAGGCGCTTTTCCTCTGGCGGTTCTACCTCAGCCTGCTGGCGACGCTGCTGGCCTGCCTGCTGCTGGCCGCAGTTCTGCCGGAAGGCGCGCCGGTCTGGCTGGCCTGCGCGCCGGTCGTGGCGATCGGCGTGTGGGCGGGCGCGTTCTGGCAGCTGCGCGCGTCGAAGCGCGACACGTGAGGCGCGCTAGGATGCGGTTCGCTCCGCCTCCGGATCCGGCATGAAGCTCGACGGCATCGCGTTCCACCATCCTTTCGCCTTCTGGTTCGGCTGCCTGCTGGTCCTCGCCGGCGTCCTGGCGCACATGCCCATGTTCATGATGGGCGAGCACACCCACTGGCAGATGGTCGGCATGCCGATGACCACCGAGATGTGGCTGGGGATGCTGGCGATACCGGTCGGGCTGGCGCTGTCCATGTATGGCCTGACGCCGCGCCTGGACGCGCTGCGCGCGAGTGGCCAGGCCGCGCGCGACCACCGCTGGTTCCACGTGGCCGACGGCGTGCCGCTCAACCGCGCGCACTGGGTGCTGGTGACGGTGCTGGCGATCGCGCTGGCCGTGGACGTGATGAAGCCGGCCACGCTCGGCTTCGTGATGCCGGGCATGAGCGCCGAATACGAGATCACCAAGTCGCGCGCCAGCCTGCTCGCGCTGTTCGCGCTGACCGGCACCACGGTCGGCTCGGTCGCCTGGGGTCGCATCGGCGACCTGTTCGGGCGCCGCGCCGCGATCCTGCTGTCGGCGCTGATGTTCATCGGCACCGCGATCTGCGGCGCCATGCCCACGTTCGAATGGAACCTGGCGATGTGCTTCCTGATGGGCGCCTCGGCCGGCGGCCTGCTGCCGATCGTGTTCACGCTGATGGCCGAGACCGTGCCGGCGACGCATCGCGGCTGGCTGCTGGTGGCGCTCGGCGGGGTCGGCACGTCGGCGGGCTACCTGCTGGCCTCGGGCGCGGCGGCGGTGCTGGAACCGATGTTCAGCTGGCGGGTGCTGTGGCTGCTGGGCCTGCCGACCGGCGCGATCATCATCGTGCTCAACCGCTGGATCCCCGAGTCGCCGCGTTTCCTGTCGAACATGGGCCTGGAGAACGAGGCGCGCGCGGTGCTGCGCCGCTTCGCCGGCGGCTCCGCGAAGGCGATCGAGGATGATCCTCAGGCGGACCAGGGCCACGCCGCGATCGACGAAACGCATCCGGTGAGCGGCTGGCGCTCGCTGATGCGCGGTCCGCACGCGCGGATCAGCGCCGGCCTGCTGGTCTGCGGCGTCGCCTGGGGCCTGGCGAATTTCGGTTTCCTGCTGTGGCTGCCGACGAACCTGGTCGAACTGGGCGTGGACCCGAAGGCCGCCAGCGCGCTGCTCGCCCGCTCGGCGGTGCTGGCGCTGCCGGGCATCGCGGTGACGGTGTGGCTGTACCACCGCTGGAGCAGCATCCGCGCCCTGGTCCTGTTCATCGGCCTGACCGCGCTGTCGCTGCTGGCATTCTGCGCGATGGGCTGGCTGCAGATGCGTTCGCAGCCGCTCACCGTGGCCGCCACCGCCGCGCTGCTGGTCAGCGTGAGCGGCGTGATCGCGATGCTGATTCCCTACGCCGCCGAGATCTATCCGGTGGCGCTGCGCGCGACCGGTTCGGGCCTGATCGCCGCCAGTTCCAAGCTCGGCGGCATCGTCGGCGCGGGTCTGGGCCTGATCGGCTTCTTCGACCACTTCGCGCTGTCGGCGCTGGTGATCGCGCTGCCGATGGCGGTGTCGGGGGTCATGCTCTGGCGTGCCGGCGTGGACACCCGAGGTCGTTCGCTGGAAGAGATCCAGTCCGCGCTGCGTTGAGCGTCGGCGCCCGGTTTCTCCCTCAGCCCCGCCACCACACCCCGGCGGCGAACGCGGCGAGGATCGCCACCACGCCCGGCACGATGCGCAGGCAGTAGCCGCCGCCGCCGCGCAGCCAGGCCATGAGCAGCTTGCTGGCCGAATTGGCGGCGAGGGCGACGAGCACCGCCCAGCCGGCGTGCGCGGGCGTGATCTGCGCGCTCGCCACGCGCTGCGCCACTGATGCGGCGGCGGCGTGGGCGTCGGCGAAACCCGCGACCCCGGCCGCGAGCACGACGCCGGTGTCGCCCAGCCAGCGGTGCACCCCGGCCGACAGCAGCAGGATCGCACCGACGATGGCGACGAAGGTGAGCGCATGGCGCGGCTCGAACGGCCGGCCGGGCGCGACCGCATCGCCGTCCACCGCGCCGCCGCCGCCGCGCATCCGCAGCGCGAGCGCCGAGACCAGCGCGGCCGCGCCGGCCAGCGCCAGCGGCCAGGCCAGGGCGGCCAGCAGCGGCATCGACAGCGCGCCGATGATGACGGCGAGCATCAGGATCGTGGCGATGTTCGAGCACAGCGCGGCGGCGGCGCACTGCGCCACCCACTGCGGCGAGGCCCGCGCGCGGTCGCCCATCGCGGCGATGGTGGCGGTGCTGGAAACGAAGCCGCCGACGAAGCCGGCCAGTGCCAGGCCGGCGCCCGGGCCGAGCATGCGCAGCGCGACGTAGCCGGCGCCGTTGATCGCCATCACCAGCACGACCAGCAGCCAGAGCTTGTGCGGATTGAGCGCGCCCCAGGGGTCGATGGCGCGGTCGGGCAGCAGCGGCAGCACCACCGTCGCGGCGGCGGCCAGCAGCAGGGCGTCGTGCAGTTCCTGTTCGGTGAGGGTGTTGCGGATGAAGGCGTGCAGCCCGGACTTGCTGGCCAGCACCACGGCGACCACCACGCCCAGCGCGGCGGCCAGCGGCAGCGCGGTCATCGCCAGCACGCCGAGCAGGAAGGTCACCAGCATCGCGACCTCGGTGGTCAGCCCGGGATCGGTCTCGCGGCTGCTGCGGTAGCTGGCGAGCGCGGCCAGCGCGACGAAGGCGCCGGCGATGGCCACGCCGGCGCCGCCGATGCGCTGCGCGATGGCGCCGGCCAGCGCCACCAGCAGGAAGGTGCGCACGCCGGCCGCGCCGCGCGCCGGGCCTTCGCCCTTGCTGCGTTCGCGCTCGATGCCGATCAGCAGGCCGATGCCGAAGGCGACGCAGAGGCCGGGCAATTCAGGTGGCAGGGTGAGCATCGATGCGTGCGCTGGACTGTGCCGGAACGGCGGGCCATTCCAGCATAGGGCGTGTCGACCCTCGCATGCGCGCTTGCGCACGCGAGGCTTCGATCAATGCGCGAACAGCACCGGGATGTGCGCGGTGTGCAGCAGTTCGCGCGTCGTGCCGCCGAGCACCGCTTCGCGCAGCCGCGAATGGCCGTAGCCGCCGGCCACCAGCAGGTCGGCGCCCACGTCGCGTGCGGCATCCAGCAGCGCGTAGGCCGCCGAGAAGTTCATGCTCGGTCGCGTCATCACCTCGACCTTCACGCCGTGCCGCGCCAGATGCGCCGCGATGTCCGCGCCGGGTTCGGCGCCATAGGACCCTTCGCCGATCTTCGGGTCGATCACCACCACGCTCACGCTGTCCGCAGCCTGCAGGAACGGCAGGGCGTCTCCGACTGCGCGCGCGGCCTGCGCCGTGGGTTTCCAGGCCACGACCACGCGCCGCGGCGGCAGCTGCGCCTTGCTGTCGGCGGGCACCACCAGCACCGGGCGTCCGGAGTGGCGGAGCAGGTCGTGGAAATGGTCGTGGACCAGCATCGACTCGGCGCCGTCGCGCGGCATCGTCGGCAGCACGCTCAGGTCGGCGTGGCGCGCGTGCATCGTCGCGGTGTTCTGCGGGAACACCGACACCGCATCGGCCACGCGTACCTCCACCGGCACCTCGGCGTTGGCGAAGCGCTGGCGCAGCTTCTCGGCGCGTTCGCTGGCGCGTGCATGCGCCTCGGTGTGCAGCTTGGCGTAGATGTCGTAGGCCATCGCGCCCCAGTCGCTGGGCATCGGCGCCGGCACGTCCACCGTCACCAGCACCGCGACGCGGGCGCCGGATCCGGCCGCCAGCGCCAGCGCCGCATCGGCGACCGAACGCTCGCTGTCGGCGTTTACCCATGGCACCAGAATGTCCTTGATCATGACGGCGGACCTCGCGTTCGATTGTCGGAGCCTGCATTCCAGCATCTCCGCCTTGCCCGGGCCTTGATCGTGGTCAATCCTTCCGACCAGCGGCGGAGTAGAGTCTGTGGTGCGCCGATGGGCGCCCACGGAGGACGATGCGATGGCGCCGGAAGCGGGTGCGGGCAGTTCGGCCGAAGCGGCACCACCGGTAGTACCCGTGGTCTTCCGCGCGCGCGGGCTGCGCAAGGTCTACGCGATGGGCGAGGTCGAGGTGGTGGCCCTGCATGGCGTCGACCTGGACATCGCCGCCGGCGAGTTCATCGTCCTGCTCGGCGCCTCGGGCAGCGGCAAGTCCACTTTGCTGAACATCCTCGGCGGTCTGGACGTGCCCAGCGCCGGCGAGGTCGCCTACTGCGAACACCGGCTCGACGGCGCCGGCGAGGCCGAGCTGACCCGCTTCCGCCGTGAGCACGTCGGCTTCGTCTTCCAGTTCTACAACCTCATCCCCAGCCTGACCGTGCGCGAGAACGTGCAGCTGGTCGCCGACATCGCCGACGATCCGATGCCGGTGGACGAGGCGATCGAGCGCGTCGGCCTGACCGCGCGCCGCGACCATTTCCCCTCGCAGCTGTCCGGCGGCGAACAGCAGCGCGTGGCGATCGCCCGCGCGATCGTGAAGCGTCCTGCGGTGCTGCTGTGCGACGAACCGACCGGCGCGCTGGATTACGCCACCGGCAAGCGTGTGCTGGAGGTGATCGAACGCATCCACGACGAACTCGGCACCACGGTGGTGGTGATCACCCACAACGCCGCCATCGCCGGCATGGCCGACCGGGTGATCGTGCTCGGCGACGGCCGCATCCAGCGGATCGAACGCAACGCGCACCGGCTGCGGCCGTCGGAGCTGTCGTGGTGAGCGGGCGAGGATTTCGACCGTGAAGGCGCTCGACCGCAAGCTGCTGCGCGACCTGCGCCAGAGCTGGAGCCAGGCGCTGACCATCGCGCTGGTGGTGGCCAGCGGCGTCGCCGGTTTCGTGACCACGTTGAGCGCGATCGATTCGCTGGCCCAGGCGCGCGACCGCCATTACGCCGAGGCGCATTTCGCCGACGTGTTCGCCACGGTGAAGCGCGCGCCGCTGTCGCTGGCCGACACCCTGCGCGAAGTGCCCGGCGTCGCCGACCTGCAGCTGACCGTCGAACAGACCGTGCGCATCGGCATCGACGGCGTCGACGATCCGATCCTCGGCCACCTGATCGGCATCGATCCCCGCCATCCGCCGCGCATCAACCGCATCGCGCTGCGTGGCGGGCGGATGCCGCAGGCTGCGGCGGACGGCGGCGAGGCCGACGGCATCGAGGCGCTGGTGTCCGCCGGCTTCGCAGAAGCGCGCGGCCTGCGCCCGGGCGCGCGGCTGCGCGCGCTCATCAACGGCCGGCAGCGCACGCTGCGCATCGTCGGCATCGCGCTGTCGCCGGAATATGTCTTCGCCGGATACGGCGGCATGCCCGACATGCGCGGCTTCGGGGTGTTCTGGATCGACCACGACACGCTGGCAGCGGCCAGCGACATGGACGGCGCGTTCAACCGGATCGCGGCGACGCTGGCGCCGGGCGCGTCGCATGCCGAGGCGGTGGCCGGCATCGAGCGCGTCATCTCGCCGTGGGGCGGACGCGAAGCCCACGATCGCACCGAGCAGACTTCGCACGCCATGCTCGACAACGAGATCCGCGAGCAGCGCGTGCTCGGCACCGTGCTGCCGGCGATCTTCCTCGCGGTCGCGGCGTTCCTGCTGAACGTGGTCATCTCGCGCACCATCGCCACCCAGCGCGAGCAGATCGCGGCGCTCAAGGCGCTGGGCTATCCCGACCGCCGCATCGCCGGGCACTACTTCACCCAGGTGGTCGTGATCGTCGCGATCGGCCTGCTGCTCGGCCTGGCCCTGGGCAAATGGCTGGGCGCGGCGATGGTCGGGCTGTATGCCGAGTTCTTCCAGTTCCCGAGGTTCGACCATCGCATGGCGCCCGGGCTGGTGCTGGCCAGCGCCGCGATCGCCCTTGCCACCGCCGCGCTGGGCACCGCCAACCCGCTGCTGGCGACGATGCGCCTCGCACCGGCCGAAGCCATGCGTCCGCCGGCGCCGGGACGGTATCGACCGACGCTCGCCGAACGCCTCGGCCTGCGCCGCCTGCCGACGGTGCTGCGGATGATCCTGCGCAACCTCGAACGGCGTCCGCTGCGCAGCGCGCTGGCGGTCGCCGGCGTGTCGGCGGCGGTGGCCATCGTCATCCTCGGCAACTTCTTCCGCGACGCGATCGAGACCATCGTCGACTCGAAGTTCCGCGTCGAGCTGCGCGCCGACGTGATCGTCTGGCTCGCCGAACCGGCCGAGGCCGCTGCCGTGCACGACCTGGCGCGGCTGCCGGGCGCGATCTCGGTCGAGGCCGGCCGCGACGTGGCCGTGCGCATCGTTCACGGCCACCGCAGCGAGCGCGTTGTGCTGCAGGGCCTGCCCGCGCAGCCGGTGCTGCAGCGCATCGTCGACGTGGACGACCGCGCCTGGCGGCCCTCGCCCGACGGGCTGGTGCTGACCGACCGCCTCGCCGACAAGCTCGGCCTGCGTGTCGGCGACGCGGTGCGCGTGGAGGTGCTGGAAGGCCGCGCGCGCACCCTGCATCTGCCGCTGCGCGCGACGGTGCGCGACATGATGGGCCTGAACGCCTACATGGAACGCCGCGCGCTGAATCGCGCGCTGGGCGAGGACGACGTCGCCGGCCGTTTCCCGGTCGCGGTGGCGCGCGGCGAGGAGACCCGCTTTCTCACGGCTGCGATGCGCCTGCCGCGCATCGTCGGCGCGTTCAGCAAGGCGACGCTGTGGCGCAACATGCAGGAGATCAGCGCGCGCAACATCCGGATCATGAGCACGATCCTGACCGCGTTCGCCACGGTGATCGCGATCGGCGTGGTCTACAACAACGCGCGCATCGCCCTGGCCGAGCGCACCTGGGAGCTGGCCAGCCTGCGCGTGCTCGGTTTCAGCCGCGCCGAGGTGTCGACCCTGCTGCTCGGCGAGATGGCCCTGGTCATCGCCCTGGCGCTGCCGCTGGGCATGCTGTCGGGCTACGGACTGGTGCACCTGCTCGTCGAGCTGCTGCGCAGCGATCAGTTCTATTTCCCGGTGGCGCTGCGCCCGCGTACCTACGCCTGGGCCTGCCTCGCTGTGCTCGCGGCGGCGGCGGCCAGCGCCTTGGTGGTGCGGCGGCGGATCGACCGGCTGGACATGGTGGCCGCGCTGAAGACGCGCGAATGACGGAATCACGGAGACGAGGCATGCGGATCACGCGACGCGGATGGGGATGGGGCATCGGGCTGGGCGCGGTCGCGCTGGGCCTGCTGGCGTGGGCGTTCGCGCCACGGCCGCTGCCGGTCGAGATCGCGACGGCGACTACCGGCCGGTTCGAGGCGAGCATCGACGAGGAGGCGCGGACCCGGGTGCGCGACCGCTACGTCGTCTCGGCGCCGCTGTCCGGGCGGCTGGCGCGGATCGCGCTGCGCGAAGGCGACGCGGTGGCCGCCGGCGACGTGGTCGCCACGCTCACGCCGGCGCTGTCGCCGATGCTCGATGCGCGCACCGAAGCTGAGCTGCGCGCGCGCGTGGAGGCGGCGGACGCGTTGGTCGCGCGCGCCGGCGAGCGCATCGACCGCGCCCGCGTGAGCGTGGCGCAGGCGCGCAACACCCTGCGCCGCGACGAGGCCCTGGCGCGCGACCGCTTCGTCTCGGCCAACCAGGTGGAGAACGACCGCCTGGCGCTGCGCGCGGCCGAGCGCGAGCTGGAGGGCGCCGAGCAGGACCAGCACGTCGCCGGTCACGAGTTCGAACAGGCGCGCGCCGCGCTGTCCGCTGCGCGCAATCCGGAGGGCGGGTCCGATCGCGCCTTCGCCCTCCGCGCCCCGGTGTCCGGCCGCGTCCTGCGCGTGGCGCAGGCCAGCGAAGGCATGGTCGCGCTGGGCACGCCGCTGCTGGACATCGGCGACCTCGCCGACATGGAGGTGGTCGCCGAACTGTTGACCACCGATGCCCTGAAAACCCCGCCCGGCACGCCGGTGCGCATCGAGCGCTGGGGTGGCGAAGGCACGCTCGCCGGCCGCGTGCGCCGGATCGAACCGGCCGCGTTCACAAAGATCTCCGCGCTCGGCGTCGAGGAGCAGCGCGTGCGCGTGCTGATCGACCTGCTCGACCCGCCCGCGCGTCGCGGTGCGCTCGGCGACGGCTACCGCGTCGGCGTGCGCGCGATCGTGCAGGCCCGCGACGGCGTGCTGGTGGTGCCGGTCGGCGCGGTGTTCCCGCATCCCGGCGACACCGGCGACGGCCCCGCGCGCATGGCCGTGTTCGCCCTGCGCGACGGTCGCGCGCGCCTGGTGCCGGTCGACCTGGGCGGTCGCAACGGCCGCGAGGCCTGGATCGTGAAGGGCCTGGCGCGCGGCGACCGGGTGATCGTCTACCCGGGCGACGACGTCGTCGACGGCCTGCGGGTGAGGCCGCGGGACGCGGCGGACCGATGAGCACCCGACCGATGAGCGGTGCTGCAGCGGCGGGCTTTGATCGCGATCAAGGTCGCCGGGCGCGCAACGGCGTGCAATCCATGCACACGCCACGACAAGGCACGACACGGGGGAGACAGCCATGCAACGGGTGAAGGACAAGGTCTGCATCGTCACCGGCGGCGCGCTCGGCATCGGCCGCGCCTGCGCGGAGCGGCTGGGCGAGGAAGGCGGGCGCATCGCGGTGTTCGACGTGCTCGACGCGCAGGGCGAAGCGCTGGTGCTCGCGCTGCAGGCGCGCGGCATCGACGCGGCGTACTGGCACGTCGACGTCGCCTCCGAGGCGTCGGTGAAGGCCGCGACCGATGCGGTGGTCGCGCACTTCGGCGGCCTGCACGTGCTGGTCAACAACGCCGGCATCTCGGGTTCGACCAAGCTGACCCATGAGATCACCGAAGCCGAGTGGGACCACGTGCAGGCCGTGAACGTGAAGGGCGTGCTGTTCTGTACCAAGCACGCCATCCCGCACCTGCGCGCGGCGCGCGGCGGCAGCATCGTCAACCTCTCGTCGATCTACGGCCTGGTCGGTGCGCCCGACGTCCCGGCCTACCACGCCTCCAAGGGCGCGGTGCGCCTGATGAGCAAGACCGACGCGATGATCTACGCCCGCGACAACATCCGCGTGAACTCGGTGCACCCGGGCTACATCTGGACGCCGATGGTCGAACACCACCTGCAGGCCAGCGGCGCCACCGACCTGGAGGCGGCGCGCGCCGACGTCGGCGCCCTGCACCCGCTCGGCCACATGGGCGAAGCCGACGACATCGCCTGGGGCGTGGTCTACCTCGCCTCCGACGAAGCCAAGTTCGTCACCGGCTCGGAGCTGGTGATCGACGGGGGGTACACGGCGCGGTGAAGCCGTTGGTGCGAGGCGCCATCGGGCATGATGGCGCCCTCCACACGCAGCTCCATTCGCCATGTCCCTCAAAGGCACCGCCGACGAAACCCTCGCCCTGCTCGAAGCGGGCCATTTCACCGCGCCGGATGGCCGACGCGTCGAACTGCATGCGGAACAGGCACAGGCGGTGCAGGGCACGCGCCTCTACACGCCCGAACAGGGCAATGCCCTGCTGGCATCGCGCAGCGCATCCGAAGGCGGCCGGCCACGCATCGAGGTCACCGCCGAGACCACCCAGATCGCCGCACGCCGGCTGGTGCTGGACGAAGGCGTGGATGATCCGCTGCTGCTGAACTTCGCTTCGGCGCGCAACCCGGGCGGCGGCTTCGTCAATGGCGCGAAGGCGCAGGAAGAAGACCTGTGCCGCTGCTCCGGCCTGTATCCCACCCTGCTGGCCCAACGTGCCTACTACGACGCCAACCGGGCCTGCACATCGGCGCTGTACACCGACCACCTGATCCATTCGCCGCGCGTGCCGTGGTTCCGCGCGCGCAGCCGCGACCGGCCCGATGCCCTGTTCCTCGCCTCGGTCATCACCGCGCCCGCGCCCAATGCCGGCGTCGTGCGCGAACGCGAGCCGCACGCGATCGACGACATCGAAACCACCCTGCGCCGTCGCGCCGGCTGCGTGCTGTCGGTCGCCGCTGCGCACGGCCACCGCACCCTGCTGCTCGGCGCCTGGGGCTGCGGCGTGTTCCGCAACGACCCCGTGCAGGTCGCCGATGCCTTCGGTGCATGGCTCGAATCACCGCAGTTCGCGGGTGCGTTCGATCGTGTGGTGTTCGCGGTGTACGACACCTCGAAGACGCAGGGGACGCTGCGCGCGTTCGAGGCGCGGTTCGGTGCCGCATGAACCCGACATCGGCCAGCGTCGCCATGACCGAATCGGAAGCCATCCAGATTGCGTTTCCAGACGAGCCGAATTGGCATGTGGTTCCGGACGACGTACTCGTCGCGCTCGTGGTGACGCATCAATGCGAGCCGTCCTGTGCACAGTCGGCGCTCACTGAGCTGAAGTCGCGCGGGCATCACCAGACGGGCGCACTCTGTGAATCGCTCCTTCACGACAGCAACGCAGATCGATGGCTTCGCGCGGGCGCCATGAGCATCCTCCTGTCCCATCATCCGCTCGAGGGTTTCGGGATCGCGCTCGCCATGACCGACGACTGCGAAGCGGAATTGCTCGAAGAGATCGTCGAGGCGCTCAACTATGAGCATCAGGGACCATTGGCCGAGATCGTCCACGCACACCCACTGGTTCAACGCGTGCGGGAGCGCCTGGTGAGGCAGGGGATCGATCAGGTGGAGTTCGGCGCCCTGTTCATGGACAACTTCGGCGGGAATCCACCTGTCGGATGACCTTCGATCTGCCGTGCGCTTGCAGAGTCACGAGCGCGAGGATGACGAGCAGTTTCATCACGCCCCCACCCGCCTCCGCACCGCGTCGAAATCGCGCACCGGGCGGACTTCGATGCTGCCGAAGCGGATCCACGGGAATTCGTGGGCGATGCGCACGGCGTCCTCCAGGCTGTCGGCTTCGATCAGGTTGAAGCCGGCCAGCACTTCCTTGGTTTCGGCGAAGGGGCCGTCGGTGACACGGGCGGCGCCGTCGCGGACGCGGACGGTGCGCGCGGTGCGGGCGTCCTCCAGCTGCTGCGAGCCGAGCAGGCAGCCGCTGGCCTTCAGTTCGTCGGCGTGGGTGATGCAGCCGTGCATGAGCCGGTCGAACTCGGCCTGGGGCAGGGTGGCCATCAGTTCGGGGTCGGTGTAGACCAGCAGCAGGTACTGCATCGGCGGCTCCGCGCATACGGGGGACGGCGCCCATGATGCCGCAGGCGCGGGGCCCGGACCCGTGCCGGAAGCGACGGAAAAAATTTCCTGCGCCCCGTGTCGATCCCGGGCGTCGTCGTTCGTCGTGACGGGTATGGGGCCGGACAGGCCGCCCCACCCTACCGAGGAGAACGACATGAAGGTCATGGTGATCGTGAAGGCCACCGCCGAGTCCGAGGCCGGCGTCCTGCCGTCCACCGAGCTGATGGCGGCGATGGGCCGCTACAACGAGGCGCTCGCCAACGCCGGCGTGCTGCTGGCCGGCGAGGGCCTGAAGCCGACCTCGCAGGGCGTGCGCGTCCATATCGACGGCGACCGCCGCCAGGTGATCGACGGCCCCTTCGCGGAAACGAAGGAACTGGTCGCCGGTTTCTGGCTGTGGCAGGTGCGTTCGCTGGAGGAAGCCATCGAATGGGCGCGCCGCTGCCCCGACCCGCATCCCGGCAGCGGTGGCTCCAGCCTGGAGATCCGCCCGCTGTACGAGGCCGACGACTTCGGCGAGGCCTTCACCCCCGAGCTGCGCGAACAGGAAGACCGCCTGCGCGAGCGCATCGCCGGCGAACCCTGACGCCTGTCCGATCCACCCCTTTCCCATCGAGGCCACGAGGAGCCCGCCATGCGTCTGATCGCCTACCTGAACTTCAACGGCAACTGCCGCGCCGCGTTCGACCTGTACCGCGAGGTGTTCCGCGGCGAGATCGTCATGCGCATGACCTACGGCGATTCGCCGATGTCCGGCCAGATGCCGCCCGACACCCACAGCCTGATCATGCACTGCCAGCTCGAGGCCGGCGGCGCGGTGCTGATGGGCGCCGACGGCCCCCCGCCGCACGTCGATGCCGGCGTGGGCACCTGCGTGAACATCGACGTGACCAGCATCGAGGAGGCCGAGCGCATCTTCGCCGCGCTCTCCGAAGGCGGCACGGTGCAGATGCCGCTCGCCGAAACCTTCTGGGCCCATCGCTGGGGCGCTTTCACCGACCGCTTCGGCAAGCCGTGGATGGTCAACTGCATGAAGACCGACGCACCGGTGTGACCCCCCGCATCATCATCCCAAACGAGGAGCAGACCCATGTCGTACGTCGATGGTTACGTGTTGCCGGTGCCGAAGGACAAGATCGCCGCCTATCGCAGCATTGCGCGCAAGGCCGGCAAGATCTGGATGGACCACGGCGCGCTCGCCTACTGCGAATGCGTGGAGGACGACGTGAAGCCGGGCAAGCACACGTCCTTCCCGCAGTCGGTGAAACTGAAGCCGGGCGAAGTCGTGGTGTTCGCGTGGATCGTCTACCGGTCGCGCGCGCAGCGCGACAGGATCAACGCGAAGGTCATGGCCGATCCGCGCATGCAGAAGATCTGCCCGCCGGGCGAGATGCCGTTCGACGGCAAGCGCATGTTCTGGGGCGGCTTCAAGTCGATCGTCGAATACTGAACGCGCACGGCGCATGCCTTCGCTGAACGGATGAGCGCAGCTTGCATGCCGGGACCGGCGGTGGTGTCATCGCCGCCGATGACCGACGCCCGCCTCCAACGGACCCTCGACGCGCTGTGGCGCATGGAATCGCCGAAGCTGGTGGCCCGCGTCGCGCGGATGACCGGCGACGTCGGTGTCGCCGAGGAGCTGGCGCAGGACGTGCTGCTCGCCGCACTGGAGCGCTGGCCCGCCGACGGCGTCCCGGACAATCCCGCGGCCTGGTTGATGACCACAGCGAAGCATCGCGCCATCGACCACCTGCGCCAGCGTGCGCTGCACGCCCGGCGCCAGGACGAGTACGGCATCGAACTGGCGCTGCACGGAGACGCCATGGGCGACGAAGCGCAAGCCTTCGCGGACGACGACATCGGCGACGACCTGCTGCGCCTGGTGTTCGTCTCCTGCCATCCGGTGCTGCCGCGCGAATCGCGGGTCGCGCTCACCCTGCGCCTGCTCGGTGGCCTGACCACGGCCGAGATCGCGCGCGCCTTCCTGCAGGCGGAGCCGACCGTGGCCCAGCGCATCGTGCGCGCCAAGCGCACGCTCGCCGAGCGCGACGTGGCGTTCGAGGTGCCGCGCCGCGCGGAACTGGCCGAACGCCTCGACGCCGTGCTCGAAGTGATCTATCTCGTGTTCAACGAAGGCTACGCGGCCAGCGCCGGCGACGACTGGATGCGTCCGGCGCTGTGCGAGGAAGCGCTGCGCCTGGCGCGCGTGCTGGCCGGCCTGATGCCCGACGAATCGGAGGTGCTCGGCCTGCTCGCGCTGATGGAGCTGCAGGCGTCGCGTGCCCGCGCGCGCACCGATGCCGATGGCGCGCCGGTGCTGTTGCTGCAGCAGGACCGCAGCCGCTGGGACCGCCTGCAGATCCGCCGCGGCCTGGTCGCGCTGCGTCGCGCGCAGGCACTCGGCGGCGGCCGCGAACCGTACGCGCTTCAGGCCGCGATCGCCGCCTGCCATGCCATCGCCGCGCGCGCCGAGGACACCGATTGGTCGCGCATCGCGGCGCTGTATGCCGTGCTGTGCACGGTGATGCCGTCCCCGGTGATCGAACTCAACCGCGCGGTCGCGGTGGGCATGGCCGAAGGTCCCAAGGCCGCTCTGCCGCTGGTGGATGCGCTCTGCGAGGGCGGTGCGCTGCGCGATTACGGCCTGTTGCATGCGGTGCGCGCGGACCTGCTGCAACGCCTGGGCCGACTGCCGGAAGCCGGCATCGAATACCAGCGCGCCGCCGCACTCGCCGGCAATGTCCGTGATCGCGACCTGATGCGCGACAAGGCGCGCGCATGCGCGATCGGCGACGGTTGAACGATCGGCGCGGGCTGCGTCCGCGGAAGTTCCGTGCGATTGCGCGCACGCATGGCATGTATCGTTTCGTTCGCGCGCAAACGCGAACGATTCGCGATCCATCCTCGTTTTCGTCAGGATTTCGACAAGCGCGCGTTAAGTCCGCGTCAAGCGCGTGACCGCATGCACGGGTCGCAATGAAAAGCGAACGCTTCCCTCACGCGACGCTCACAATCGGCTAATCGACGCTTAATCCGCGGCGCCGAGCATCCCGCTCCATGATGCTCATGACGCCCACGATGCCCGACACGCTGTCCGACGCCTTCGTCCCGATGCCGACGCAGCGCGTCGTCGACGGTGCTTTCACACAGGGCGCGCTGGTCGATGCCAGCGATGCCCGTCGCGCCGAGACCGAGGCCTTCATCGCCCAGGTCTATCGCGCGCGCTACGGCGCTTCGCTCGCGGCCTTCCTGCCGCACCTGCTGGCCTTCCGCAACGACGCCGGCGCACTGCGCGCGGCGGTCGGCCTGCGCAGCGGCGACGAAGGTCCGCTGTTCGTCGAGCAGTACCTCGACGTGCCGGCGGACGACGCCATCGCCGCGCACCTCGGCCGGCCGGTGTCGCGATCCGCGCTGGTGGAGGCCGGCAACTTCGGCGCGGTGCGCGCCGGCGACGCGCGCGCCTTGATCGTGCACATGACCCACTGGCTGCACCTCGCCGGCTTCCGCTGGGTGCTGTTCGCGGCCACGCGGCAGCTGCGCAACACGTTCGATCGGCTGCACCTGGCCACCGTGGAACTGGCCCCGGCGCTGGCCTCGCGGCTGCAGGGCGATGCCAGCGACTGGGGCCGCTACTACGACACCCAGCCGACCCTGATGTTCGGCGACATCGGTGCCGGCCACGCGTACCTGGTGCGCAGCGGCGCGCTGCCGTCGATGTCGCCCTGTCCCGCCTGGCTGCCGCGCACGGCGAAGGCGGGCGCATGAGCAGCCGCATGGATACGACCACGACCTTCGATGACCTGATCGCCGGCATCGGCGGCGACGCGGTGCGCGTGCGCTGGACCGGCGGCGAGTGGACCGGCGACGACTTCGCCGCGCGCATCCGCCAGTTCGCACAAGCCCTGGAGGACAGCGGCGCCGCGCGCATCGCCAGCCGCCTCGACAACGGGCCGGACTGGCTGGCCCTGGACCTGGCGATCCGTGCGCTCGGCCGCGTGCACGTGCCGCTGCCGACCTTCTTCACGCCCGGGCAGGTCGCGCATGCGCTGGCCAGCAGCGGTGCGGATGCGCTGGTGGTGTCGGTCGACGCGCCGCTGCCGGAGCCGTTCTCGCTGCTGCCGTCGCGCGCGCTCGGCGACGCGATGCGCCTCGTCTCGTTGCCCGCGCAACCTGTCGACCTGCCCGAGGGCACGGTCGTCATCACCTTCACCTCCGGCACCACCGGCACGCCGAAGGGCGTATGCCTCGATGCCGACGCGTTGCTCGCGGTCGCAACCTCGCTGGCCGAGGCCGCAGGCCCGCTGTCGGCGAGGCGCCACCTGTGCCTGATGCCGCTGTCGACCCTGCTGGAGAACGTCGGCGGCCTGTGCGCGGCCCTGCTGTCGGATGCCGAGATCGTCGTGCCCTCGCTCGGCGAGATCGGCTACAGCGGTTCGGCCGGGCTCGACGTGCCGACCCTGCTCGCCTGCCTGCATCGCCATCGTCCCGAGAGCGCGATCCTGCTGCCGCAGCTGCTGCTGGCGCTGGTGATGGCGGCGGAACGCGGTGCTGCCTTGCCGGATTCGCTGAAATTCCTCGCCGTCGGCGGCGGTCGCGTCGGCGAAACCCTCGTCGCGCGCGCCGAGGCCGTCGGCCTGCCGGTGTTCGAAGGTTACGGCCTCAGCGAATGCGCCTCGGTGGTCTGCCTCAACCGGCCCGGCGCGACCCGCGCGGGCAGCGTCGGTCGTCCGCTGCCGCATGCGCGCGTGACCGTGCGCGACGGCGAACTGTTCGTCGAAGGCGTGCGCATGCTCGGCTACCTCGGCGACGAAGACTCGCGGCATGGCCCGATCGCCACCGGCGACCTCGGCCACATCGACGACGATGGCTACGTGCACATCAGCGGTCGTCGCAAGCACCTGTTCATCACCGCGTTCGGGCGCAACGTGTCGCCGGAATGGGTGGAAAGCGAGCTGCTGCAGCATCCGGCCTTCGCCCAGGCGGTGGTCCACGGCGAGGCGCGGCCGTTCAACATCGCGATCGTCTGGCCGCGCGATCCCGCGGCCGACGACCGCACGCTGCGCGCCGCGCTCGACGTGATCAACCGCGCGCTGCCCGACTACGCCCGCGTGCGCGACATCGTCCGCGCCGATGCGCCCTTCACCTTCGCAGACGGCCTGCTGACCAGCAACGGCCGCCCGCGCCGCGACGCCATCCTCGCCCGCCATGCCGACGCGGTCGAGGCCTGCTACGCGCGCGACGCCGCCGCTTCCTTCCCCACCGAACGCATCCCGGATACCGCCACATGACCGCCGCATCGAACGACATCGCTTTCCACGACCGACTGCTCGCCGAGACCCAGGCCGAGCGCGCCTCGCTGCTGTCGATCCCGATCATCCAGGAGGCCCTGGGCGGGCGCATCCGTCGCGAGGACTACATCGCCTTCCTCACCCAGGCCTTCCACCACGTCCGCCACACCGTGCCGCTGCTGATGGCCTGCGGCGCGCGCCTGCCGGCGCGGCTCGAATGGCTCCGCACCGCTGTCGGCGATTACATCGAGGAGGAGATGGGCCATCACGAATGGATCCTCGACGACCTCGCCGCCTGCGGTGCCGACCGCGACGCGTCCGAGCGGTCGCAGCCGGCCGAGGCCACCGAACTGATGGTCGCCTACGCCTACGACACCATCGCACGCGGCAACCCGGTCGGCTTCTTCGGCATGGTGCTGGTGCTCGAAGGCACCAGCGTCGCCCTCGCCACCCGTGCCGCCGAGACCATCGAGACCTCGCTAGGCCTGCCGCGCAACGCCTTCACCTACCTGCGCTCGCACGGAGACCTCGACATCGAGCACACCGGCTTCTACGAACAGCTGATGAACCGGCTCGACGACGAAGACGATCGCCGCGCGGTCATCCACGCCGCGAAGCGTTTCTACAAGCTCTACGGCGATGTGTTCCGCACCTTGCGCGACGAACGCGCCGCCGTGCAGGGCGATGCCGTCCGGGAGGCCGCATGAGCACGCTCGACGGTCGGACCGTCCTCCTCACCGGCGCCAGCGGCGGCATCGGCGCCGCCCTGTGCGATGCGCTGGTCGCGGCGGGCGCGCGCGTCGTCGCCGTCGGTCGCAACGAAGCGCGGCTGCAGGCGATCGCGGCGCGGCACGCGTCGGGTCGCATCGTCCCGCTGATCGTCGACCTCGCCGATCCCGAAGGCCCGGCGCAGCTCGTCGCCGAAGTCGCCCGCCTGCAGCCGACGCCGTCGGTCGTGGTGCTGGGACACGCGCAAGGCGCGTTCGGCCTGTTCGAGCAGCAGACGCCGGAGGCGCTGCAGGCGCTGGTCCACACCAACCTCATCGCCTCGATGACCCTGATCCACGCCCTGCTGCCGATCCTGCGTAAGCATCCGCAATCCTCGGTGGTGGCGATCGGCTCCACCTTCGGCAGCCTGGCGTTTCCCGGGTTCGCAGCCTACAGCGCCAGCAAGTTCGGCCTGCGCGGCCTGATGGAAGGCCTGGCGCGCGAATACGCCGACACGCCGCTGCGCTTCCAGTACCTGTCGCCGCGCGCGACCCGCACCGCGTTCAACACGCCGCAGGTCGAGGCGATGAACCGCGAGATGAAGGTCGCCCAGGACGACCCGGCCGATGTCGCCGCGCAGCTGGTCGCGGCCATCGCCAGCGGTCGCCGGCGCATGCAGATTGGCTGGCCCGAGAAACTCTTCGCCCGCATCAACGGCGCGCTGCCCGGCCTGGTGGATCGCAACCTCGCCGCGCAGCTGCCCATCGTCCGCCGCCACGCCGCGTCCTGACCGCAGCACGCGCGCCTCGTCCAGACGCCACCCGTCATCCATTTCCCGAAGGAGCTTCCCATGCACATCCTCCGCAACCGCCTGGTCGCCACCGCGCTCGGCGCGACCCTGCTCGCTGCTACTGCCGCCGCATTCGCCGGCGATCCCTCGCCGCAGGTCGCCGCCGTGCGCGACCGCTGGGCCGAGGTCAACTACAACGTCCCCAAGGCGCAGCGCGAAGCCGCGTTCGAGGCGCTCGCCAAACAGGCCGCCGCTGCGAAGGCCGCGCAGCCGAAGGACGCCACTGCGCTGATCTGGGAAGGCATCGTCCTGTCCAGCTACGCCGGCGAACGCGGCGGCCTCGGCGCGCTCGGTCTCGCGAAGCAGGCGCGCGCCGACTTCGAGCAGGCGATCAAGCTCGACCCGAACGCGCTGGATGGCTCGGCCTATACCAGCCTCGGCGTGCTGTATTACCAGGTGCCCGGCTGGCCGGTCGGCTTCGGTGACGACGACAAGGCCCGCGAGCTGCTGCGCAAGGGTCTGAAGGCCAATCCCGACGGCATCGATCCGAACTACTTCTACGGCGATTTCCTGCGCGACCAGGGCGACTGGAAGGCCGCCGCCGCCGCGCTGGAGAAGGCGCTCGCCGCACCATCGCGCCCGGGTCGCGAACTGGCCGACCAGGGCCGGCGCAAGGAAGCGACCGCATTGCTCGCCAAGGTCCGCGCGCACCTTGCTTCGCGCTGAGCCGGCGCCGACACTGGCCCCATGCGCATCCTGCTGGTCGAAGACGACGAATCCCTGGGCGAAGGCCTGCGTACCGCGCTGCGCCGCGCCGCCTACACCGTCGACTGGCTGCGCGATGGCGCCAGCGCGCTGGCCGCGATCCGCGACGGCGGCTTCGACCTGGTCGTGCTCGACCTCGGCCTGCCGCACGTCGACGGGATCGAGGTCATCCGCCAGTCGCGCCGCGCCGGCGCCGACGTGCCGATCCTGGTGCTGAGCGCGCGCGAGCGGTCCCGCGACCGCACGCTCGGCCTGGATGCCGGTGCCGACGACTACCTCGGCAAGCCCTTCGACGTGAACGAGCTGCTAGCGCGGGTGCGCGCGCAGCTGCGGCGCAGCGTCGGCCGGGCCACGCCGCTGCTGCGCTTCGGCGCGCTGGAACTGGATCCGGTGCAGCTCGCGGTGAGCTGGCGCGGCCGCGCCATCGACCTGCCGCGCCGCGAGTTCGCCCTGCTGCGCCTGCTGATGGAGCAGCGCGGCCGGCCGATCACCCGCGAATCGGCGCAGCAGCGCCTCTACGGCTGGGACGAGGACGTGGCCAGCAACGCGCTCGATGTCCATGTGCACGCCCTGCGCCGCAAGCTCGACCCGGCGCTGATCCGCACCCTGCGCGGCGTCGGCTACGCTCTGGACGAGCAAGTGGCGCAGTCGGCGCCGGTCCCGTCCGCCCCGTCGCAGGACGGCAGCGCGGGCTGAGGCCGGCCCGGCCCATGCTGGACGCCCCGTCGCGGATGCGCTGAACTGCCGTCATGTCCTCGATCCGTCGCGCCCTGCTCCTGTCGATCATCGGCACCACCACGGTGGTGCTGCTGGTCGCCGCCGCCTTCAGCTACAACAGCGGCCTGCGCGAGGCGGACGAACTGTTCGACGCCAAGCTCGCCCACTCGTCGCGCGTGCTGATGAGCCTCACCGACGCGCCGCTGGACGAGCTGCCGCCACGCAGCCCCGGCGCGGCTCCCGATGCGCCCCGGGTGATCCGCGTCTGGCACGGCACCTTCGACGGCGAGCACGCATCCCTCGCGCAATCGAGCGGCCATGTCTACGAGACCAAGCTCGCCTTCCAGGTGCGCGATCCCGCCGGTGTGCTGCTGCTGCGTTCGGAGAGCGGGCCTGCGCTTCCGCTGGCGCCACTGGCGCCGGGCTTCGCCGACAGCCTGATCGACGGCGAGCACTGGCGCACTTTTACCCTGCGCTCGCCGGGCGGGCGCTGGTACCAGTCCGGCGAACTGGCCGGCATCCGCAGCGAGATCGCCGAGGAGATCGCCTTCGGCACGATGCTGCCCCTGCTGGTCGCGCTGCCGCTGCTGGCCTTGTTCGTCTGGCTGGCGGTGGGCTGGGCCTGCGGCAGCCTGCGACGGGTATCGGACGCCGTCGACGAGCGCGTGCCCGAACGCATGGCGCCGATCGCCCTCACCCGCGTGCCCCGGGAAATCGCCGCGATCATCGGTGCGGTGAACGGTCTGCTCGCGCGCCTGCAGGAAGCCCTGTTCCGCGAAAAGCGCTTCACCGCCGACGCCGCCCACGAACTGCGCACGCCGATCGCCGCGCTGAAGCTGCACGCCTACAACCTCGCCCATGCCGCCGATGCCGACGAACGCGCGCAGTCGCAGCAGCGACTGGATGCCGGCATCGCGCGCATGGAACGCCTGGTCGCGCAGCTGCTGGCGCTGAGCCGGATCGAGCGCGACGCACCGACGGTCGCGCAGGCTGCGTCGGTCGACCTGGCCGAGGTCGCGCGACGCTGCCGCGACGATGTCGTCGCCGCCACCGGCATCGACGCCGCGCGCATCGCGCTCGACCTCGCCCCGGTGGCCGTGACTGGCGACGATCTGCTGGTCGACGCGGTGGTGCGCAACCTCGTCGACAACGCCGTGCGCTATGCCGCGCGCGGCCAGATCAGGGTGCGCACCGACCGCGACGGCGACCGCGCGACGCTGGTGGTCGAGGATGCCGGCCCCGGCATTCCCGAGGATGCTCGCGAGCGGGTGTTCTCGCGCTTCCATCGCGAGCTGGGCAGCGGCGTCGAAGGCAGCGGCCTCGGCCTGTCGATCGTCGCCGAGGCCCTGCAGCGCCTCGGCGGTACGATCGTCCTCGACGCCTCGCCCACGTTCGGCGGCCTGCGCGCCACGGTGACCCTGCCGGTGGCCGGTACCGCAGCGCGCTGAAGCCCTGACCCGGTCAGAAGGACCGGGTCACGCGCAGCATCACGTGGCGCGGATCGCCGGGCAGCACGCCGAAGACATTGCCCGAGGCGGTGTAGTAGTGCTTGTCCAGCGCGTTGTTCAGGGTCAGGCCCAGCGCCCAGTCGCCACGCGCGTACTGCACGCCCAGGTCGACCAGCCCGTAACCCGCCAGACGCACGTCGCTGCCGTTCACCAGCCGGCGTTCGCCGGTGGCGTATACGCCGGCATCGAACGACCACGGCGTCTCGCCCAGCACGTAGCGGGTGCGCAGCAGGCCGGTGAGTCGTGGCGTGTTGCCCAGTTCCGCGCCCTGGTCGCCGTCGTTGCTGCGCGTGACCTCGCCGTCCAGGTGCGCGACGCCCCAGTCCAGCGTCCAGCCGTCGGCCAGACGCAATGTGCCCTCCAG
Source organism: Lysobacter brunescens (assembly GCF_042677005.1). Lineage (NCBI taxonomy): Bacteria > Pseudomonadati > Pseudomonadota > Gammaproteobacteria > Lysobacterales > Lysobacteraceae > Lysobacter > Lysobacter brunescens. The sequence goes on from NZ_JBHTIF010000001.1 coordinate 1,022,969, forward strand.
TTCGATGCCGCGCACGCGCTGCTCGCCATCCTGCACGCTGAAGTCGGGATCCTGCGGGTCGGCGGTCAGCGCATCGATGCGGCGCACGTCGAACAGCGCGGCGCTGAAGCGATGCCGCTCGCCGTTGAAGCGCACGCCTGCTTCCACCTGGCGCGAACGTTCGGGGTCGAACGCGCGGCCGTCGGCGGCGCGCGCGCCGAACGTGCTTTCAGTGTCGAAGCCGGTATTCACGCCGCCGAACAGTGACCAGCGTTCCGACAGCCGCAGGTTGCTGGCCAGCTGCCAGGTGGTCGCCGACGAGGTCGTGCGGTCGCGCGTGCCGTTGAACGTCGACACGTAGTCGAAGCGGCTGTGGCGCAGGCCGACGATCAGGTCCCAGGACGAGGTCAGCGCGATCAGGTCCTGCGCGTAGATCGCCACGCCGTCGGCGCGACCAACGGAATCGAAGGCGAACACCGCGTTCGGTGCCGTGGCCGGATAGGTATAGACCGGTGCCAGCACGTTGATCGGGCCGACATTGGTCAGGTTGTATTGCAGGAAGGTGCTGTGCTCGCGGCTCCCTTCGACGCCGACCAGCAACTGGTGGCCGACGCGGCCGGTGTCGAAGCGGCCGGACAGGTCGATCTGGCCGATGCGGTAATCGTCGTCTTCGGTGCCGTAGCGGCCGTTGCGGTTGAGGGTGACGCCATCGGCCTGCATGCCGCGCAGGCGGATCTGGCTGAAATCGGTGCGGAAGCCCTGGTACTGGTAGCGCGGCGTGAGCGTCCAGCGCTCCGAGAGGCGGATGTCGGCCCAGAGCTGGATCAGCGGCGAATCGGCGGTGAGCGGACGCAGCGAGGGTTCGCCGAGAAAGACGTCGCGACGCACGCCGCCCCGGCCATTGCCGACCACGGTGCCGATCACCGGCAACCCCGGATAACCCAGGGTCTCGCGCTCGATGTATTCGGACAGCCAGTGCACGGTCACCGTGTCCGATGCGCGCCAGCGCGCGGCCAGCGCGATGTTGTTGCGGTCGATGTCCTGCTGGTCGACGAAGGTACCCGAGCGCTCGATCTCGCCGGTCAGGCGCACCGCGAAACGCTTGTCCGCGTCCAGCGCACCGGTCAGGTCGAAGCCGGCCACGCGCGCGTCGTCGCTGCCGAGCTGCACGTCGACGCTGCCGCCGAACTCATCTTCGGGACGCTTGGTGATGATGCTGAGGATGCCGCCGACCGCCGATTGCCCGTACAGCACCGACGACGGGCCCTTGAGCACTTCGATGCGCTCGACGTTCGACATCGCCGAGGCATCGATGTCCTCGTAGTAACGCTGGCGCATGCCGTTGCGCATCTGGTCGGCCAGGAAGCCGCGCACGCAGATGCTGAAGCTCTGGTAGCGCGCGACCCGCGACTGGCCGGGGTTGGCGCTGGGCACGTTGCGCAGCACGTCGCCGATGCTGCGGGCACCCTGGGTGCGGATTGCTTCGGCATCGACCACCTGCACGCTCTGCGGCATCTTCGACAGCGGGATGCCCGACTTGGCGCCGAAGGCGTCGTCGGTCTTGGTGCCGGTCACGACGATGGTGTCGAGGGTGTCGGCCTCGTCGCCGCGTGCCTGCTGCGGGGTGCCGTCGTCGGCGGAGGCCGCGAAGGCGGCGAGCGTGCCGGCGATGGCCAGCGCCAGCGCGGCGCGCGCCGGATGGCGGAAGGAAGCGGTACGGGAGGATGTGGAAGCGAAGGTGGTCATCATCGGTGGTACGGACTTCTTCAGGGGGAAAGCGCGAAACGCGACGACTCGCGGCTTTCGCGCCGCGAATCGTCGCGCAGGTGTGTGCACGGTCTGGACGTTCGTCGTGGGCGATCGCCGCTCGCAGCGATCGGCGTCAGCGCCAGTCGTAGCGCAGTTCCGCCACCCAGGTGCGCTGGGTGTAGGGATGGAAATTCCAGTAGGTGCGGTCGTTGAGGTTGTCCACGCCCAGCGCGAGACCCCAGTGTTCGGTCGGGCGCCAGCGCGCGCGCAGGTCCATGACGAAGAACGGGCTGGTGCCGGTGTAGGCGTCACCGTTGGGGTCGCTGTTGTCCAGCGTGTTGAACTGCTTGCCGCTGTAGCGCGCGCCGGCGGTGAACTGCCACTGCGCGCTCGGGGCGTAGCTGGCCAGCAGGTTGGCGCGCCAGCGCGGCACGCGCGGCTGCCACTTGCCCTCGCTCGCCGGGAAGTTCGGGTTCTCGCGGATGATCGAATCGGCGAAGGTCACGCTGCCGGTCAGTTCGAGTCCTTCGATGCCCAGGGCGCGCCACTCGCCGGCCAGCTCGATGCCGGTGGTGCGGATCGCGCCGACGTTCTGGATGTTGGTGATGTTCGGCGTCACCAGCACGTTGGTCTGCGAATACAGCGCGTCGCGGGTGCGCTCGTGGAACACGGTCGCGCGCAGCCTGCCGTTGTCCAGCGCATGGACCAGCGACAGTTCCGAGGTCGTCGAACGCTCGGCCTTCAGATTCGGATCGTTGTTCACCACGCTGCCGGCGACCAGCGACCCCTGGTACAGCTCGCTCACCGTCGGGAAGCGCACCGCGCGTCCCACCGAGGCCTGCAGCGAGGTGTCCGGGGTGAACGCGAAGGCCAGCGCGGCCTTCGGCGACAGCGCGGTCTCGCTGCGTCCGGCGAAGCGTGCGACCGTCGTCGCGTTCGCGAGCAGGCCGTCGTGCGCGCGCCAACGATCGAAGCGCAGACCGAAGGTGCCGGTCCAGCGTTCCGACCAGCGCCAGGTGTCCTGCGCGAAGACGCCGGTCAGTGCGGCCTTGCCGCCGAAGGCCGAGAAGCGCGCGCCGGGTGCGCCGCGTTGCCAGTCGCTGGTGTCGCGCACTTCGGTGTCCAGCGTGAAGCGGTCGTCCTGCACGCCGAACTCGACCACGTGCGCGTCGTTCGGTCGCCACACGAGGTGCGCATTCGCGCTGCGCCAGCCGGTGCCGTCGCTGTCGGCGATGCGCCCGGCACCGCCGGTGTCTGCGATCGGCCGTGCCACCGTCGGCGAGCGCACGCGATCGCGCACGTAGTCGTAGCGGCTCACCGCGAGGGTGAAGTCCAGCGTCTTGCCGCTGCTGCGCTTGAGCGCCAGGCCATGCATGCGATGTTCGAGGTCGGCCTGCTGCAGGCTGATCGCGGTCGCCGGCACCGCGTAGCGCCGGCCGTCGATCAGCACGTTGCCGCTGTACACCGGGTTGCCTGCGGCGTCGCGCAGCCAGGTCTCGGAATCGCGGAACACGTCGTTGCGCCAGGTGCCGAAGGTGTAGCTCAGGCGCAGGTCGTCGCTGAAATCGTAGGCGAGCTTGAGCTTGGCGTGTTCCTGCTCGGTCTCGACGATGCTGGTCGCGCCGAGCAGGTACCAGGGCTGGTTGCGCGGATTGCGCCCCGCCACCGCCCCGGTGACCGGCGTGCCGCTGCCCGTCGTGCCGCTGGACTGCAGCAGGTTGGCGAACACCATCGGATGGCCTTCGCTGTCCAGGCGGTTCACCGCCAGCCAGGCCGAGAACGCGCCCCAGCGGTCGCCGATCGAGGCGCTGGCCTGGGTGCTGCCGTAGCTGTCGCGGGTGCGGTACAGCTCGAAATCCTGGTGGTGATGGCTCAGCTTCGCGTGGGCTTCGAAGGACTGCGGCATGCGCGTGACGTAATCGACCACGGCGCCGACCGAATTGCCCGGATACGCCGCCGAAAATGGACCGTACAGCACGTCGACGCGGGCGATCTCCTCCGGTGCCACCAGACCCCAGCGCGGCGTGAACGAGGCGCCGTTGCCGAGCAGGTTCGACAGCAGGATGCCGTCGGCATAGACCAGCGAACGCGCGCTGTTGCCGGTGCCCGAGGCGCGGGTGGCCAGCACCGCGTGGTCGAAGTCGCCGACATAGCGCTTGCGCACCAGCAGGCTCGGGAAATACTTGAGCACGTCCTCGGCGTCGATCGCGTTGATCGTCGCCTCCGCCTCGTCGCCGGTGATGCCTTCCATCGTCGTCGGGATCTGCGTCGGCAGCGAGGTCGGGCGCACGCCGGTCACGGTGATCGTGCCGAGGGTGCGCGTCGTCTGCGCATCGCCGTCTTCGCCGCCGTCGGGCGTGGCCGGGGCGTCGTTCTGGTTTGTGTCGTTCTGGTTTGTATCGTCGGCCGGGGCCGGCGTGTCGGCGCCGGCCGCGAGGGCCGGCAGGGCCAGGGCGAGCGCGAGGAAGAGCGGGGCGTGGCGCATGGTGCGGACCGGTCCGTGATCGGGGCCGGTATTGTCGAGAGCCGCCGCCGCCCCGGCCTGCGGCAAAACGCCGCATCGCCAACGCCACGCCAGCGGCTTACGCTTTGTACCCGGCGACATTCCTGCGAAGCCTGGCCTGCCGTGCATCGCACCCCGGAGGTCGTCGCTGTCCCTGATCGAGAGAAACGATGATGTCCTGGTGGTCCGTCGCCGTGAGTCTGTGGTTGCTGTCCTGGGGCATGGCCCTGTCCGCCCGCATGCTGGCGGACGCCGTGCCGCGTCCGTGGTGCCTGTTCGATGGAGAGCCCTCGTGATCCGCCTGCAGGGCCGGATGGCCGCTGCCGCCGTCGCGCTCGGCGTGGTGCTGTTTTCCGCCTGCGTGCCTGCCGGTGCGCAGCGCGTGGGCGACCTGCGCATCGAGGACCCCTGGGTGCGCGCCACGCCACCGGGCGCGGGTGTCACCGGCGGCTTCATGACCGTGCGCAACACTGGCGCGAAGGACGATCGCCTGGTCTCGGTGACCAGCGCGGCAGTCGCGCGCGTCGAGATCCACGAGATGCGCCACGAGGACGGGATGATGCGCATGCGTCGGATCGATGCCGGCCTGCCGGTGAAGGCGGGCGCGAAGATCGAACTGGCCCCGGGCGGCTACCACCTCATGCTGTTCGGGCCGAAGCAGCCCTTCGTCGAAGGCGATGTGGTCGTCGCCACCGCACGATTCGAGAAGGCCGGCAACGTCGAGATCGCCTTCCGCGTGCGCGGCCTCGGCGCCAAGCGCGAAGCCGGGCATCACGGACACTGAAATGTCTCCGTAGAGCGGAGCTTGCTCCGCTCGATCTTCAGGGTGGCGAGAAGAATGAGCGGAGCAAGCTCCGCTCTACAAACGCATTGGAAGATCGCAAGGCCTCAGCCGCGCTCGCGCACCGGTCGCTTCGCCAGCCTGCGCTGCAGCGTGCGCCGGTCCACGCCGAGCACCCGCGCCGCTGCGGACACGTTCCCCTCGCATTCGGCCAGCACGCGCTGCACGTGCTCCCAGCTCTGCCGGCGCAACGTCGGCGGCGTTTCCGCGATATCGGCCGGCACCGCATCGGGTGCATCGCCGAAACTGCGCAGCAGGCTGTCGAGGTCAAAGGGCTTGGGCAGGTAGTGCCAGGCGCCGCGGCGCATCGCGTCGACGGCGGTGGCGATGCTGGCGTAGCCGGTCGCCAGCACGATGCGTGCATCCGGGCAGCGCTCGCGCAGCGCTTGGATCAGCGCCAGCCCGTTGTCCGCGCCCAGGCGCAGGTCGAGCAGGATGCGCCGTGGTCGCGCGTCGGTCGGCAGCATGTCGAGCAGGCGCATCGCAGTCTCGGCGTCGTGGGCGATGTCGCAGGCGATGCCCTCGCGCTGCAGGCGGCGCGCCAGCACCGTGCAGAACGCCACGTCGTCGTCGATCAGCAGCATGCGGGACACATCGCTCATGGTGCGACCGCCTCGTCGTTCGCCAGCGGCAGCACGATCGCGGTGATGCAGCCGCCGCCGTCCCGCGCGAACTGGCGCACCGCCCCGCCGGCGCGTTCGATGCTGGCATTGGAGATCATCAGGCCGACGCCGAGGTTGTGCGCACTGCGTTCGGCGCGAGCGAACGCCGCCAGCGCGTCCGGTCCATCGCCGCGATCGCACACCGCGATGCACAGCCGGCCTTCGACGATGCGCGACGCGATTTCGACCGCCGCGTCTGCGCCGCTTCGCGCGTTCGCGTCGGCGGCATTGTTGAACAGGTGGATCAACGCCTGCGGCAGGGTCGCGTCCACGCGCACCGCATGCCTGTCCGCACCGGCATCGAGCGAGACCATCACGCTCGGCCGCAGGAGGCGCCAGCGATCGACGCAATCGCGCAGCAGCCCATCGGCATCGCGCGGCAGCGGTTCGTCGGCATCGCCGCGTCGCGCCAGGTCCGCCAGCGTGCGGACGTGGTCGCGGCAATGCGCCAGCTGCGCGCGCATCAGCGCCAGGTCCTCGTCATCCGGCGCGTGCCCGTCCTGCCAGTCGTCCAGCAGCAGGCCCATCGTGGTCAGCGGCGTGTTCAGTTCGTGCGCGGTGCCGGCGGCCAGCGTGCCCAAGGCTAGCACCGACTCGTCCCGCAGCGCACGTTCGCGCGCCTCGGCCAGCGCGCGCCGCTGGCGCTTCACCGTGGCCATGAACCGACCCAGCACCACCGCCATGATCGTCACGGTCAGCAGGAAGTTGATCCACATCCCGACGATGTGCAGTTCGAAATCGCGGCCGTGCACCGTCGGCAGTGGCACGTGCCAGCGCATCAGCCCGGTGTAGAGCAGCGCGGACAGTACGGCCAGGCCCAGCACCGGCAGCAGGTCCAGGCCGACCGCTGCGATGGCGACCGGCACCAGGTACAGCGACACGAACGGATTCGCCGGGCCACCCGCGAGATACAGCAGCGCGGTCAGCGCCGCCATGTCGACCACCAGCTGCGTCATCAGCAGCCGAGACCCGCCCTGCCCGCCGCGCCGCCACCACAGGTGCAGCACGACGTTGAAGACCAGCAGTGCCACCGACACCGACAGCATCGGCGCCAGCGGAATGCCCAGTCCGAGCCGCCAGGCCACGAACAGCATCGTCGCCAGTTGTCCGGCGACGGCGAGATAGCGCAGGGGGATCAGGAGCGGGAGCATGCGTCGGAACCAATTCGGTTCGCAGGGTGGGCATTCTGCCCACCGAGCTGCAGCCAGCAGGAATTCACCGCTCCAACTCCTCAAGCGCTGCCACCAGTCGCTGCACGTCGCCCGCATAGAAACCGGCCGAGTTGATCGTGTTGATTTCCACGATTCTCGGACCGTCGGGCGTATCGCAGACATCGATCACGAAGGCCCGGTGCGGCTGCCAGTCCGTAACGGCCTGCATGACGAAGGCATCCAGCCGATCATCAACGTCGGAGCTGTACACGACACGGCGACCAAGCTTGTACAGCGATTTCGTGGCGATCTCGCCGCCGACGATCCAGTAGCGGTACTCGGCGTGGATCGTCTTGGGCACGCACAGCTGCACCTGGGTCGTAGGCGACAGGCTGGTGCCGTAGTCCTCGTCCAGATCGCAGACCCGTTGCCGCCAGGCCTCGAACTCGTCCACATCGAAGACGCGACCGGCGAAATACTTCGAGTCGTCGATCGGGCGGAGAAAGGTCGGCCCTTCCAGTCGCACGTCCTGGAAGGCAAGCACACGGGAATCCGCATTGAGCATGCGATCGCCCCATGCCGCCAGTTGCGCGTGGAAATCCTGGTCGAACAGGTCGTAGACGCCTGGCGTCCAGCCATGCGCCTTCGCGGCATGGCGCATTGAGTACGAACCGAAGCACACGGCCTTGGCGTCCTGCAGCACCGGCGCAGGCTCCAGTTCGCCCACGAACGGAATGACCTTGTGCACGCTGTATGGCAGGTCGAAGCGTTCGAGGGCGCCGACCAGGCTGTCCCACTCGGTTTCCTTGAACAGGTTGGTCTGCAGGATCCAGTGCATGCGGCGTCTTCGGGGGTCGCGAACGCGTCACTCTACGGCCCGCACCCGCTCCCAATCCAGCCCGAAGCGGGCGAGATACTTGCGCAGGCGGTCGGCATCGTTGGTGCTGGTGCGCTGGCGACGCGAGGCGGCGAACAGGGTGCGGCCGGCGTCGGACAGCGATTTCGCGCGGGCGCAGACGCGCACGACCTCTTCCAGCTGCACGCGGTCGAAACGGTCGAGATCGTCCAGCGCATCGCCCAGCAGCGGCAGCAGCGGCGAGACCTCGCTGCCGACGCGCCACTGCGCGCGCAGGCGGGCGATCTCCTCGTCGACCAGCGCGGTGGTGATGCGCCCCGCATCGGCGAGCGTGGCCAGGCGCATGACCGATGCACCGAGATCGCGGAAATTGCCGGGCCAGCGCGCTTCCGGGCTGGTCGCGAAGGCGAGGAAGCGCGCCCGCGCTTCCTTGTTGAACGCGACGCGGTGGTGCTGCTCGCGCGACCACCGCTCCAGCTCGAAATCGAGGTTCGGTTCGATGTCCTCGATGCGTTCGGCGAGCCCGGGCAGGCGATAGGTCCACAGGTTCAGGCGCGCCAGCAGGTCGTCGCGGAAGCGGCCCTGCGCCACGGCTTCGCCGAGATCGCGGTTGGTGCCGGCGATCAGCTGGAAATCGCTTTCCACGTCGCGGTCGCTTCCGACCGGCGGGAAGCGCTTCTCCTCCAGCGCGCGCAGCAGCAGCGCCTGCTCGTCCAGGCCCAGTTCGCCGATCTCGTCGAGGAACAGCAGGCCCTTGTCGGCCGAGCGCAGCAGGCCGGCGCGGTCGCTGCCGGCCCCGGTGTACGCGCCCTTCACGTGGCCGAACAGCGCGCTCATCGCGCCGTCGCCACGCAGCGTGGCGCAGTTCACCTCGACGAAGCGCCCGGGCAGCTGGTGCTTGAGCTTCTTCAACTCGAACACCCGCTTGGCCAGCTGGCTCTTGCCGGCGCCGGTCGGGCCCATCAGCAGCATCGGTGCCTTCGAGCGCGTGGCCACGGTCTCGATCTGCTCGATCATCCGGTTGAACGTGGCGTTGCGCGTGGCGATGCCGCTCTTGAGCAGGTCGCGGTCGTCGATGCGCTGCTGCTTGAAGCGCTGCGCGATGCGGTCGTAGCGAGACAGGTCGAGGTCGATCGTGGTCCACGTGCCGGCATCGCCGCTGCGCTGCTTGCGCGGCGGCGAGGTCTGCAGCAGCCGGCCCGGGAACAGCCGGCTTTCGGCGAGCAGGAACCAGCAGATCTGCGCGACGTGTGTACCGGTGGTGATGTGGATCAGGTAGTCCTCCTCGTCCGGGCGGAAGTCGTAGCCGCGCAGGAAGTCGTGGAGGCAGGCGTACACGCCCTCGAAGTCCCAGGGATCGGCCAGGTGCATGTCGTGGCGCACCACCGTGGTCTCCGGTGACACCTGCGCCAGGTCCGCCCCGACCGTGTCGCCCAGCCGCGCATACCGCCGCTCGTCCAGCAGCAGCTCGATCCGGTCCAGCTGGAAGTCCTCGTGCATGCCCAGCGACACCGTCGGGCGCCACTTCTCCCAGCGCCCCGGTCCGCTGGCCGCGTCCAGCTGGGTGCCGATCATTCCGAACACGACCTGGCGCTTTCGCATGATTTTATCCGATAAATTCTTATCCCAAAGTATATGAAATCACGATGAGGATCGTTCGGCAGCACGCCAGGAAATTCACGAAATCCTTTCAATATCAATGAGATGTATGTATTCCGGAAAAGTTGGCACGGGGGTTGCCTTATGCAGGGCAAACGACACGCAGATCGGGCATCCCCGAAAGGACGACACCATGGCCAACACCTCGCTCTTCACCTCCAGCCGCGGCGCCCTGCTGCCGAACGCCACCACCCGCAACGAAGCCGGTGGCCTGGCCTACGCCCGCAGCCCGAAGGCGGCGCTGGCGCTGTACGCGGCGACCGGCTGCCTCAATGGCACCTTCTACGCCGACGCCGGCGAGCAGCTGGACATGGCCCTGAAGCTCTGCGGCGAGGTCGAGCCGGGCTTCGTCGCCCGCACCGCCATCTACGCCCGCAAGGTCGGCCACATGAAGGACATGCCGGCGCTGCTGCTCGCGACCCTGTCGGTGCGCGACCGCGAGGCCTTCGCCGCCGCGTTCCCGCAGGTGGTCGACAACGGCCGCATGCTCCGCAACGTGGTGCAGATCCTGCGCAGCGGCCGCGTCGGCCGGAAGTCGCTGGGCTCGCTGCCCAAGCGCCTGATCCGCGACTGGCTGCAGAACGCGAGCGTCGACCAGATCGTTTCGGCCGCCATCGGCAACGACCCGTCGCTCGGCGACATCGTGAAGATGGTCCACCCGAAGCCGGCCGACGCCGAGCGCCAGGCGCTGTATGCGTGGCTGATCGGCAAGCCGTACGACGCCGACAAGCTGCCGGAGAAGGTGCGCGCCTACGAGGCGTTCAAAAAGGACCCCTCGCGCACGCTGCCGGACCTGCCGTTCCAGTACTACACGTCGCAGCCGCTGACGTCGTCGCACTGGAAGACGGTGGCCACCCGTGCGTCGTGGCAGTCGCTGCGCCAGAACCTCAATCATTTCGCGCGCCACGGTGTCTTCACGGATGCCTACGTGCTGCGCAAGGTGGTGGCGAAGCTGACCGACGAGGCCGCGATCCGCAAGGCGCGCGTGCTGCCGTACCAGCTGCTGACCACCTTCCAGGCGACCGGCGACCTGCCGCGCGCGATCGGTGAGGCCCTGCAGGACGCGATGGAAATCGCGACCCGCCAGGTGCCGAAGCTCGAAGGCGACGTGGTGGTGGCGGTGGACGTGTCGGGCTCGATGAGCTCGGCGGTCACCGGTTATCGCAAGGGCGCGACCACCGTGACGCGCTGCGTCGACGTGGCGGCGCTGATCGCAGCCTGCGTGCAGCGCACCAACCCGCTCGCCCGGGTGATGCCGTTCGACACCGTCGTGCGCGACCTGCGCCTGAACCCGCGCGACAGCGTGATCACCCAGGCGCAGCAGCTGGCGAAGCTGTGCGGCGGCGGAACCACGGTGAGCGCGCCGCTGGCGAAGCTCAACGCGGAGAAGGCGAAGGTCGACCTGCTGGTGCTGATCTCGGACAACGAGAGCTGGCGCGACACGCGCGGCTCCGGCGCCACCGAGACCATGCGCCAGTGGGCGCAGATCAAGGCGCGCTGTCCGAACGCGAAGCTGGTCTGCATCGACCTGCAGCCGTACGCCACCAGCCAGACGGTGGAGCGCGAGGACGTGCTGCATGTCGGCGGCTTTAGCGACGTGGTGTTCGACCTGCTCGCCAGCTTCGCAGCCGAGGGCATCGGCGCGCGTCGCTGGGTCGACCGCATCGCGAGCATGCCGTTGTAAGTGGCAATGAAAAGTCCTGGCCGGCAATGGGGCCGGCCAGGCAGAGAATTCAAGCGTTGATGGCGATCGCGAATGCCATCGGGACTACACTCCAATGCGTCCCATACCCCTTGTCGCGATCGTCATGCTCCCCACCGTCGACGCCGGAGAATGCTGGGAAAACTACACCTCAAGATGGTCCAGGTCGTGGGTTCGAGTCCCACCTGCCGCGCCAGCATCATGGCTGCCGATCCACGATCGTCAGCCACTATGCGGCAGTAGCTCAGTCGGATAGAGCAGGCACGTTTTCCCGATCCTCGTCTCCGTTGTCGCCGGTTTTCACATGTCATCCCGAGCGCAGCGAGAGGCCTGTTTTGAAGTTTCATCGACAAGCAGGTCCCTCGCTGCGCTCGGGATGACAAGCAAAGCGTTTCACCTCGTCGGTCGCGAATGCCGACGGAACTACACTCTTAATGTCCGTGTCGCGGGTTCGATTCCCGCCCGCCGTGAAAGCATGCGGCGGTAGCTCAGGGGTAGAGCAGGAAAACGTTCCGTCATTCTTGTCGCGATTGGCATCCTTTCACATCAAATTTCTCAACTTCGTCTCCATCGAATGCCAGTGGAACTACAGGGGTGCGGAGATCGCAGGTTCGAATCCTGCCCGTCGCTGGCAAGCGGCGGTAGCCGAGTGGTTCAAGGCGCTGCATGAAACGTTCCATCACTCTTTGTCGAAGAGGCGAAGCTACTTCTTCACGTTCGACTCGTCGGCCGCGAATGCCGATGGCGCTCCTTGTGGTCGCGGGTTCGAATCCCGCCCGGTGCCTGTCAGTGCATCGGTAGCTCAGTCTGGTAGAGCTCAAATTTTCGCGTCATCACGCCTCGTCGCGGTCGGCGATCCCCGCTTTCCAGCGGCGAATGCTGGCGGAAGTACACGGGTAAGTGCGGCTTGTCCGCGCGACCGGGTTCAATCCCCGGGACACAAGGTCCCCCGACCCTGTGGTGTCACAACATCTTCCGTTCCTCTTGTCGCCGTTTCCTTTCTGCAATGCGAGAATTCACCATGACCAACCACAACCACAACCACAACCACAACCACAACCACAACCACAACCACAACCACAACCACAACCACAACCACAACCACAACCACAACCACAACCACAACTACAACTACAACTACAACTACAACTACAACGTCATCCAGGACCCGGGCGCGGTGCCGATCAAGCTGTGGACGCGCGGCGTCCCGCTGGAGGACGAGGCGCGCGACCAGCTGCGCAACATCGCGAAGCTGCCCTTCATCCATCGCTGGATTGCGGTGATGCCCGACGTGCACCTGGGCAAGGGCGCGACCGTGGGCTCGGTGGTGCCGACGATCGGCGCGATCATCCCGGCGGCAGTCGGCGTGGACATCGGCTGCGGCATGATCGCGGCGCGCACCTCGCTGATGGCGAGCGATCTTCCGGACAACCTCGCCGGCGTGCGCAGCGCGATCGAGCGTGCCGTGCCGCATGGCCGCACCGTCGGTCCGCGCGACAAGGGCGCCTGGGAGAACGCGCCGACGCTGTCGGTCGAGGGCTGGTCGCAGCTCGTGTCCGACTTCGAGAAGATCTGCGAGCGCCACCCGCGCCTGAAGAAGACCAACAACCTCAACCATCTCGGGACGCTCGGCACCGGCAACCACTTCATCGAGATCTGTCTCGACGAGGAACAGCGCGTGTGGTTCATGCTGCACTCCGGTTCGCGCGGCGTCGGCAACGCCATCGGCACCTATTTCATCGAGCTGGCGAAGCAGGAAATGCGCCGCTGGATGATCAACCTGCCGGACCAGGATCTCGCCTACCTGCCGGAAGGCAGCCAGCACTACGCGGACTACGTGTTCGCGGTGGACTGGGCGCAGCGCTACGCGCGCATGAATCGCGAGATCATGATGCGCCACGTGGTCGAGGCGATGCGCAAGGTCATCCCGAAGCCGTTCGAGGCCCAGGCCGAAGCGGTGAACTGCCACCACAACTACGTGCAGATGGAGCACCACTTCGGCAAGAACGTGCACGTGACCCGCAAGGGCGCGGTGAGCGCGCGCAAGGGCGAGCTGGGCATCATCCCGGGCAGCATGGGCGCGAAGAGCTTCATCGTGCGCGGCCTCGGCAACGAGGACAGCTTCTGCAGCTGCAGCCACGGCGCAGGCCGGGTGATGAGCCGCACCGCCGCGAAGAAGCTGATCTCGCTCGACGACCACATCAAGGCCACCGCCCATGTGGAATGCCGCAAGGACGCCGACGTGGTCGACGAATCCCCGGCCGCCTACAAGCCCATCGATGCAGTGATGGCGGCCCAGGACGACCTGGTCGAGATCGTGCATACGTTGCGGCAGGTGGTGTGTGTCAAAGGCTGATTTTCTGTGACACGCCATAATTCACTCGGGCGGACAGCAATGTCCGCCCGTTCTACTGAATGAATTTCAATATGGACATGATCGAAATCGACGGCTCCGCCGGCGGCGGGCAGCTGCTCCGCACCGCGCTGAGCCTGAGCCTGTGCACGGGTACGGGCTTCACCATGACGAAGATCCGCGCCAAGCGTTCGAAGCCGGGCCTGATGCGCCAGCATCTGACCGCGGTGAACGCGGCGGCGAAGATCGGCAACGCTTTCGTCGAAGGCGCCGAGCTGGGCGCGACCACGCTACGCTTCGAGCCGGGCGTGGTCACGCCCGGCGACTACCGTTTCGCCACCGGCAGCGCCGGGTCGGCGATGCTGGTGCTGCAGACCGTGCTGCCGCCGCTGTGGCAGTGCGACCGACCGTCGACGCTGCGTCTCGAAGGCGGCACGCACAATCCGATGGCGCCGAGCGCGGACTTCCTGGTCGAGACCTTCCTGCCTGCGGTCGCGAAGATCGGCATCGAGGCTTCGCTGCGGATCGAGCGCCCCGGCTTCTTCCCGGCCGGCGGCGGCATCGCGCATGCGGTCGTGCAACCGGCGCAGGCATTGCGCCATGCCGAGTTTCTTGATCGCGGCGAGCGTCGCGGCATGTCGGCGACGGCGATGCTGTCAGGCTTGCCTAACAATATCGGCGAGCGCGAACTCGATGTGTTGATGCGCCGCCTGCACCTGCCGCGCGAGGCGCGACGGGTACATGAGGTCACGCCGTCATCGGGCCCGGGCAACGTGTTGCTGCTGCGCGTCGAGCACGACTCGCATGCCGAGCTGTTCACCGGCCACGGCGAGCGCGGCGTCACCGCCGAGCGCGTGGCCGAACGCCTGTGCGAGGAAGCGGGGCACTACCTGCGCAGCACCGCCTGCGTCGGCGAGCACCTGTCCGACCAACTGCTGCTGCCGATGGCGCTGGCCGGCGGCGGTGCGTTCACCACGCATCTGATCAGCGATCACCTGAGCAGCAATGCGCGCCTGATCGAGAAGTTCCTGCCGGTGGAGATCGACTGGACCGAACTCGCGCCGCAGCTGTGGCAGGTGCGGATCGCGTCCTGACGGAAGGAGCCGGCCCGGCCGTGGACGTTCAGCGCGCGTCCACCGCCCGCGTCGCGCGACACAATGCCCACACCACCATCAGCAGGCCGGCGATGGTGATCAGGTTCAGCGCGGTATGCACCGCCATGAACAGGTTCAGCATGCTTGCCACGTCGCTCGTCGCCGCGCCGCTCGAGAAGATCGAGTTCTGGTAGAAGGTCAGCCCCATCCTCGCCAGCGTCGAGATCGCCATGATGGTGATGCCGACCACCGCGTTCCTGCGCTCGCGCCCGGGCTTCGCCGAACCAAGCAGCATGATCAATGCGATGCCCAGCCCGATCAGATCGGGCAGGTAGGCGGTGAGGGTGAAGAGGATGGTGCTGATGGAGTCCATGCGGTCGTTCCCGTTCCGTTGTGTGCTTGCAGGGCTGTCGTCGGCCGTATCAGTCCGCCGTCACCAGTGCCGCATGGCGGGCATGCAGTTCCGCGTACACCGGGTCGGTGTCGGGGCGCACGCCGTGCCACAGCGTGAAGCTTTCGGCGGCCTGTTCGACCAGCATGCCCAGACCGTCGACGCTGCGGTGCGCGCCTGCGGCGCGGGCCCAGGCGAGGAAGGGGATCGCGGCTTCGCCATAGCTGAGGTCGACGCAGGCGGTGCGGGAATCGACCAGCGACATCGGCAGGCTCGGCAGGCCGCTGCCGCGCGCGGCCGAGGTGGCGTTGACGATCAGTTCGAAGTTGCCGAGGTCGCGCAGATCCTCGAAATAGCGCGCATGTGCGCGGCCGGGTTCGCCGAGCAGGTCGGCGAGCGCGTCGGCCTTCTTCGAGTCGCGGTTGACGATGTACAGGTCGCCGATGCCGGCGTCGAGCAGGGAGGGCGCCACGCCGCGCGCGGCACCGCCGGCACCGATCAGCAGGGTGCGGCGCGCGCGCAGGTCGAGGCCATGGCGACCGGTGAGATCCCTGACGAGGCCGGCACCGTCGGTGTTGTCGCCGAACCAGCCATCGCCGCGACGTGCCAGCGTGTTCACCGCACCGGCGCGTTGCGCGCGTTCGCTCAGTTCGCTGCACAGGTCCGCAGCGGCCTGCTTGTGCGGCAGGGTCACGTTCGAGCCCTGGCCGCCTTGCGCGGCGAAGGCTGCGACGGCGTCGGCGAAGGCCTCCGGCGCGCATTCGATGGCGGTGTACTCGAGCGCGATGCCGGTCTGCCTGCCGAACGCGGCGTGGATGTGCGGCGAGAGCGAGTGCGAGACGGGCTGACCGAACACGGCGTAACGATTCATCCTGCGCTCCTGTGGGGTGTCGCGATCAACTGTCCTTCAGCCACCGCGCCGCATCCAGCGCGAAGTAGCTGAGCACGCCGTCGGCACCGGCGCGCTTGAACGCGACCAGGGCTTCGAGGGCGCAGGCGCGTTCGTCGAGCCAGCCGTTCTGCGCGGCGGCCTTGAGCATCGCGTACTCGCCGCTGACCTGGTAGGCGAAGGTCGGCACGCCGAATTCGTCCTTCACGCGGCGGATGATGTCGAGATAGGGCAGGCCCGGCTTGACCATGACCATGTCGGCACCTTCGTCCAGGTCCAGCGCGACTTCGCGCAGGGCCTCGTCGGAATTGGCCGGGTCCATCTGGTAGCTGTACTTGTTGCCCTTGCCGAGCGCGCCGGCCGAGCCCACCGCATCGCGGAACGGGCCGTAGTAGGCGCTGGCGTACTTCGCGGCGTAGCTGAGGATGCGGGTGTGGATGTGGCCGGCGACTTCCAGCGCCTCGCGGATCGCGCCGACGCGGCCGTCCATCATGTCGCTGGGCGCGACCACGTCGGCGCCGGCGCGGGCGTGCGACAGGGCCTGCTGCACCAGCGCCTCTACGGTCTCGTCGTTGACCACGTAGCCGCTGTCGTCGATCAGCCCGTCCTGGCCGTGCGAAGTGTAGGGGTCGAGCGCGACGTCGGTGATCACGCCCAGCTCGGGGAAGCGCTGCTTGAGCGCACGCACGGCGCGCTGCATCAGGCCCTCGTCGTCCCACGCGGCGACGCCGTCGAGCGACTTCGCCTCCGGCGCGGTCACCGCGAACAGGGCGAGCGCGGGGATGCGCAGTTCGCTGGCCTGTTCGGCGACCTTCAGCAGCTCGTCGATCGACAGGCGTTCGATGCCGGGCATCGAGCCCACCGGGGCGCGGCCGTCGAGTTCATGGACGAAGACCGGATAGATGAGATCGTTCGCGGTCAGCACGTGTTCGCGCATGAGGCGGCGCGAGAACTCGCTGCGGCGCATGCGGCGGAGGCGGGTGTAGGGATAGGTCATGGGCGAATGATACGCCGGGTGCGGTGTGCGCGATTTGCGCCGGGACAAATGGTCGCGAGGACCACGGACGAGCGAGCGGTCTTTCCCCTCGCCCCCTTTGCAAAAGGGGGCCGACGCGCGTAGCGCGGCGGGGGGATTTGCGCGAGGTCTCGCAGGACCTCGCGCGATATTCACGTGCATCGGCTCTCAAATCCCCCGCGGCCGCTTCGCGACCGCCGCCGCCTTTTGCAAAGGGGGCTGAAGGATCGCCCATGCAAATCCCTACAATCCCCCGATGCGTCCCGCCCGCCCGCTGCCGCCGATGGCCCGCGCCTGCCTGCTGTTCCTCGGCGGGCTGGCGCTGCTGTGCTGGCTCGGGCCGCTGTTCATCGATTTCGATCCGCACCGCCCGGACTGGGAGGCGCTGTCCGTCGCGCCGGGCACGGCCGGGCACTGGTTCGGCACCGATGCCATCGGCCGCGACGTGCTCGCGCGCACCCTGGCCGGCGGCCGGCTCTCGCTGACCATCGGCCTGCTCGCCAGCCTCGTCGCGCTGGGCCTGGGCCTGGGCTTCGGCGCCAGCGCGGGGCTGGCCGGCGGCTGGGTCGAACGCGGCATGCTGCGCCTGCTCGACATGGCCAGCGCCTTGCCCTTCCTGCTGATCGTGATCCTGCTGCTGACCCTGTTCGAGCGTTCGCTGTGGCTGCTGCTGATCGCGATCGGCGGCTACGTGTGGATCGACCTGGCGCGGGTGATGCGCGCCGAGGCCGCGCGTTTGCGCGAGACGCCGTTCATGCTCGCCGCCACCGCGATGGGCGCGTCGTTCGGCCAGCGCCTGCGCTGGCACGCGCTGCCCAACCTGATGCCGCTTGCGGTGGTCTATCTCGGCCTGATCCTGCCCCAGGCGATCCTGGTCGAAAGCTTCCTCGGCTTCCTCGGATTGAGCGTCGACGAGCCGTCCGCGAGCTGGGGCACGCTGCTGTCCGAAGGCGTGCAGGAGCTCGACGGCGCGCCGTGGACGCTGCTGTTCCCGGCCGGGTTCCTGGTCGCCACGCTCGCGGCGTTCCAGTTCCTTGGCGACAGCCTGCGCGACTGGCTGGACGTGCGCGACGAGGCCCGCGCCGATGTCGAACAGGCGGCCGCATGACCCTCGCCCTGCGCCAGCTGCAGGTGCATGCTGGCACGCGCCGGCTGCTCGGTCCGCTGGATCTCGAAGTCGCGCCCGGCCGCTGCCTCGGCGTGGTCGGCGAAAGCGGCAGCGGCAAGAGCCTGAGCGCGCTGTCGCTGCTCGGCCTGCTGCCGGGTGGATTGTGGTCCTCCGGCGAGGTGCTGCACGAGGGCCGGTCCATCCCGCTCGGTCCCCGCATCGCGCCCGCGCATGTCGCGCTGCGCGGACGCGTGCTCGGCTGGGTGCCGCAGGATCCGCTGGCCTCGCTGCATCCGCTGCGCACGGTCGGCGCGCAGCTGCGCGAGACCCTGCGCGTGCATGGTCGTCCGGATCGCGAGGCGCGCGACCTGCTGGCGCGCGTGCACCTGCCCGATCCCGGCGCCGCGCTCGCGCGCTTCCCGCACCAGTTCTCCGGCGGCCAGCGCCAGCGCATCGCGATCGCGCTGGCGCTGTGCAGCGGGCCGCGCTATCTGATCGCCGACGAGCCCACCTCCGCGCTTGACGCGCGCATCGCCCGCGAGGTGCTGGACCTCCTCGACGTGCTGCGTCGCGAGGACGGCCTCGGGCTGATGCTGATCAGCCACGACCTGCCGCTGGTCGGTGCCTATGCCGACGAGGTCCTGGTGCTGCAGCGTGGCGATGTCGTCGAACGCGGCGCTACGCGCGCGGTGTTCGATGCGCCGGCTCAGGATTACACGCGGGAGTTGATCGAGGCGGAGCAAATACCCCCGTCGCCGCTGCGCGACGCCGCCCCCCTTTTGCAAAGGGGGCGAACAGCAGCGTCTTCGCTGTCGTCAGAAGGCCTGCGGGTCGACGCAGCTGTGGCCGTGGCATCGAGCCCGCTGGCTGTGCCATCCGATGCAGTCATGCCGTCCGAAGCGGCGATGAGCCCCCTTTGCAAAAGGGGGCGGGCGGCTGCGCAGCAGTCGACGGGGGATTTGCCTTTGCTCCGCGGCGAAGCGCTCACCATGCGCTACCCGCGCGCGGCGACGCCTGCGCTCGACAATGTCGACATCGCGCTGCATCGCGGCGAAGGGCTCGCCCTGCTCGGCGAGAGCGGCAGCGGCAAGAGCACACTCGGTCGCGTACTGCTGCGCCTTCTGCGCGGTGCGCAGGGGCGGGTGTGGCTGGATGGCGTCGACTTCACCGCGCAGCGCGGTGCGACCCTGCGCGCGCTGCGCGGACGCATCGGCGTAGTCTTCCAGGATCCCTATGCCTCGCTCGACCCGCGCATGCGCGTCGGCGATATCGTCGGCGAGCCGTTGCGCATCCACGGCGATGGCGATGCCGCGTCGCGCGCTGCGAAGGCGCGCGAACTGCTGGCCGCGGTCGGTCTCGACCCGGCGATGGCCGAGCGCTGGCCGCACCAGTTCTCCGGCGGCCAGCGCCAGCGCATCGCCATCGCCCGCGCGCTGGCCCGCGATCCGGATCTGCTGGTCTGCGACGAAGCGGTGTCCGCGCTCGATGCGCACCATCGGCGTGGCATCCTCGACCTGCTGTCGTCGCTCAAGCGCGAACGCGGCCTCGCGCTGCTGTTCGTCACCCATGATCTGTCCGCAGCGGCGGCGGTCGCCGAACGCATCGCGGTGCTGGAAGCGGGCCGCATCGTGGAACTCGGCGACACCCCCGATGTGCTCGGCGCGCCGCAGCATGCGCATACGCGGGCGCTGGTGGAAGCGAGAAAATTGCAGCGGGCGTAGGGCGGGCCCTGGGCCCGCCACTGCCATGTCACCGGTTGCGTTGGAAATGATCGAAGAAGTTTCGATCATCGAGCGGTGCACAAGGAAAGCCGCAACGGCGGGCCCAGGGCCCGCCCTACGAAATGCTCAGAGAATCCCGCCACCCATCGACAGCCGGATCGCGGCGATCACGAGGATCGCGAGGTTGAGCACGAGGCCGGCCTTCGCGCGGCGGCCCTTCTCGCCGCGCAGCATGATGCCGATCGCGGCGAGGATCGCGCCGATGGCGGCGAAAGGAATGACCAGCCAGTTGAGCCAGCCGAGGAGCGGGATCAGGGCGATGAGCATGAACAGCGTCGCCAGCACGCCCCAGACCAGACTGATGAAGCCCATCGCCGTCTCCGTGGGCGGCGCGGATGCCGCCCGTACGATGAAGATGGTCGCGACCTGGGTGGATTTCAAGCGTGCCGGAGGTCAGGCATGCACGCCGTCGATCTCCACCGCCAGCTCGCGACGGCAGATCACCGCGTGCAGGAGGATGCGCGGGACGGTGCTGCCGAACCGTTCGTCCAGGGCGCGGGCGACCAGCGGCAGGTCGTCGGCGTCGCGCACGTAGACCTTCAGCCGCGTGCCGCTGCCGAAGCCGGCGGGCAGCGTCGGAGCGTGGCGGCGCGCTTCGGCAAGCAGGGCATCGAAGTTGGCGAAGGTTTCGCCGACCTGGGCCAGCAGTTCGCCGACGTGCTGCGAGGCATGGCCGACCACGCTCGCCGTGCCCGAGAGCAGCAGCGGCATGTGGCTGTCCGGCGGCGGCAGCATGGCGCGGGCGAAGCTCGGCGACTGCGGGCCGTACTGGCGCGGGTAGCGGTAGGCGCTGACCTGGCGCGGATTCTCCACCGGCGTGCCGCGCTGCGCGGCCGAGAGCCAGTAGACCTGCAGCGTGCGCCGGCCGTCGCAGCGGCCGATCGCGGTGGCGGCCGGCAGTTCGAGGTTGTCGAAGCGGCCGAGGCCGTTCGCGCGGCCGACGCAGAACTGGCGATAGCGTTCCGAATCGCCGTCGCCCTGGGTGATGGCGTCGAGGTAGTTCCAGATCCGCAGCAGGTGCGGCGTGCGGCTGCCGGAAACGAAGCCCACCATCGCCGCGTACGCGCGCTCGGCGGCATCACAGATGTCGCTGTGGTCGGGGTGGTCGCCGGCCGGTTCGTCGACTTCGATGACGCCGAAGGTCAGGATCCCGTCGCTGGCCCAGCGCACCTGGCAGTCCGGTTCGCCTTCGCGGCCGAATTCGACCGGGCCCGCCGCGCGCCAGTGCTCGAACGGTGCGCCACCCCAGGGATCGAGAGGCACGCGCAGGTAGCGCGGATCGTCGCAGTGCGGCGCGGCGTTGCCGAAGCCGAAGACCGCCAGCGTGTCCTCGCCGAGCAGGGCGTCCGGCGCATCGGCATGCAGGTAATCCACCGACAGCGCGGCGGCAGGGGACAGCGTGGGACTCATCAGGACTCCGTTTGCAGGGTATCGCCGCTGAAACCGGCGCCGCGGCCCCGGCGGCGGCGCCACCAGTCGCGCAGCGCGCGCGGCGCCATCGACAGGCGGGTGAACCGGTAGATCATGCGGAAGGCGCGCAGGCGGCGCACCACGGCGGGGTTGTCGAACACGTCGCCGGCGAGCATCGAGATCACCGCCTGCTCGATCTGGAACATGTTGCGCGGGTTCGCGAACAGGTGGCGCATCACCGGCGTGGTGAAGCGGTAGATGAACCAGGAGAATTCCTTCAGGCCGCGATCGAAGTCGCGGACCATCGCGCGCTGCAGCGCGGCTTCGCGCGAAGGATCGCGCAGCGCGGCGTCGATCATGCCCGCCGCGCGTTCGGCGCTGTGCATGCCGAGGTAGACGCCCGAGGAGAAGATCGGATCGATGAAGACGTAGGCATCGCCGACCGTGGTCCAGCCCGGGCCGCACATCCGCGTGGAGGTGTAGGAATAGTTGCCGGTGGCATGCACCGTCGCGATGCGCTCTGCGTTGGCCATGCGCGACCACAGCGTCGGGATGCCCTCCAGGGTCCGCATCAGGAAGGCGTCGCCGTCGCCCTTGCGCTGCTTGAGGTAGGCCGGGCTGCACACCGCGCCGATGCTCATCACGTCGTCGCGCAGCGGGATCATCCACACCCAACCTTCCTCGAAGCGCTCGATGGTGATGTTGCCGGCGTCCTCGCCGGGGCGGCGCTCGACGCCGCGGAAGTGGCTGAACAGCGCGGCAGACTGGTGCTTCGGATTCCGACGCTTGAGCTTGAGCTTGTTGCCGAGGAAGGTGTCCCGGCCGCTGGCGTCGACCAGGTAGCGCATCGCGATGGTGTATTCGGTGCCGTCATCGGCGCGCGCGCGGGCCGTGGCGGGGCGCCCGTCCGGGTCGAACTCGACCGAGGTGACCGCGACGCCGTCGCGTGCATCGGCGCCGGCCTCGCGGGCGGCCTCGAACAGCAACTGGTCGAATTCGTCGCGGCGCACCTGGAAGGCGTGGGTGCAGCCGGGGGTCAGCGCACGGTCGAAGCGGAAGACGTGGGTCATGCCCTCGCCGGCCGTCGGGCGGGGGAAGTCGGCGCCGATCTTGCGCACCCCGATGGCCTCGACCTTGTCCAGCAGGCCGAGGCGGTCGAGGATCGGCAGGTTCATCGGCAGCAGGGATTCGCCGATGTGGAAACGCGGGTGGCGGTCCTTTTCCAGCAGGAGCACGCGCCGACCGGCGCGGGCCAGGGTGATCGCGGCCGTGCTGCCGGCGGGGCCGCCGCCGATGACCAGCACATCGCATTCAAGGACATCACATTCAGGCGCATGGGCATCACATCCAGGGGCGCCGCGTTCGAGGGCATCGTGCTCGCGCGTGCTCGGCGTGCCCCCGGCTACCTGAACGGAACCGTCCGTACCGGAATGTACTGTCATGCTCTTCTTGTTGCAGTCTGAGACTGGCATCATACCGCGCAGCGCGTCGCCACTGCCGGCCATGGGGATGGCCGCCGCCGCCGACCGCGCTCCCGTCCGGCAGGCGCCACAAGCGCTCCTGCCGCCGGGGAAGCCTGCCTATCGGCCGGATCCCCATCCGCACCCGACCGTGAACCGGAAACCGAGACATGTCCGAAATGACTGCCGCCGAGCGTGAGCTGGCGGAACTGCTGGTCCAGAGCCTGAACCTCGATGGCGTGGCGCCCGAGGGGATCGACCCCGAAGCCCCGCTGTTCGGCGCTGGCCTGGGCCTGGATTCGATCGACGCCCTGGAGCTGTCGCTGGCGATCAGCAAGCAATACGGCTTCCAGCTGCGTTCCGACAACGATGACAACCGCCGCATCTTCGGTTCGCTGCGCGCGCTGTCCGCCCACATCGAACAGCACAAGACGGGGTGATCGCGGCGCTGCGGGTCCTGCTGCTGGTCGGGTACATCCCGCTGGCGCATCTGGCCGAGGCCAGGTCGTCGGGCCCGATCGCCGCGCTGGCGCTGGGCGCGCTGGCGCTCACGGTGCTGATCGAGGGCCTGGCCCAGCGTCGCATCGCCCACTGGCTGGCCCTGCCGGTCGTGGCCGGTGCCCTGGTCTGGCTGTCCCGCTCCCCGTTCGCCCTGCTGCCGCTGCTGCTGGTGCCGCCGCTGTTCACCGGGCTGATCGCCTGGTGCTTCGCGCGCAGCCTGCGTCGCGGTCGCGTGCCGCTGGTGCGCAAGGTCGTCTCGGCGCTGTACGGCATCCCCGCGGACGAGCTCTCGCCCCGGCATCGCACCTACACCCGCGGCCTGACCGCCGCCTGGGCCGGGCTGCTGGTGCTGCTGACCCTGCTCAACCTCGGCCTGGCCCTGGTCGCGGTGCCGAACGGCCTGCTGGCGCAGGCGGGCATCGCCGCGCCGGTGACGGTCACCGGCGAGCAGTGGTCGTTCATCGCCAACATCGCGGTCTACGGCGTGCTCGGCGGTTTCGCGACATTGGAATACATCATTCGCCAGTTCGTGTTCCCGGTCCGTCCCTACCGCAACCTGTTCGATTTCGCGCGGAAGATGGCGGCGCTGGGGCCGGCCTTCTGGCGCGATTTCTTCCGTTCCGACGACGTCGGCGCCGCGCGCTGAGCCCCGCCCGCTGAGCCTCTGTAAGCGCTTCCTGGAGAGTCCGTCCCACGATGTCCACGGTCCACGTCCCGCTGCACACCCAGGCCGACCGCCGCGAATCGCCGGCGGCGCGCGCGTTCCGGGCCGTGTACAACGTCCTGCAACTGCTCTTCACCCTGGCCTTCACCAGTGCCGGGATCGTCGCGGCGTTGCTGGTCCTGCTGGTCACCCGCAGCCCGCGCCTCCCGCTGCGCATGGCCTCGCGGATGTGGGCACCGACCCTGCTGGCGGGCGCCGGCGCGCGCTTTTCGGTCGAGGGTGCGGAATCCGTGGACTGGTCGAAGCCGCGCATGATCGTTGCCAACCACCAGTCGATCATCGACATCTGCGCGCTGTTCCGCGCGGTGCCGGTGCCGCTGCGCTTCGTGATGAAGTCCGAGATGGGCAAGGTGCCGTTCCTCGGCCAGTACGCGCGGGCGATGGGCATGGTCTTCATCGAACGCGACAGCCGCCGCGCCGGGTCGAAGATGTTGCGCGAGGTCGTCGACCTGCTGCGCGGTGGCGCCACGCTCTGCGTGTTCCCCGAAGGCACGCGCAGCCGCGACGGGCGCATGGCGCCGTTCAAGGGTGGTGCCTTTCAGGCCGCCATCGATGCCGGCGTCGAGGTGCTGCCGGTGGCGATCGAGGGCGCGGGGGCGGTGCTGTCCCCCGAGGGCCTGTTCCGCGTGCGTCCGGGCCGGATCGTGGTCCGCATCGGCCCGCCGCTGGCCACTGCCGGGGTGGATCGCCAGGCCCTCGCGCAGCAGGCGCAGGCCGCCGTTTCATCGATGCTGGAGCACAAGGCATGAACTTCGTGATCGATGCTGATCATCCGGCGCTGCCGGGCCATTTCCCGGGGCGTCCGGTGGTGCCGGGCGTGGTCGTGCTGGACCGCGTGCTGGCGGCCATCGAGTCGGCGCATGGCCCGCTCGGCGCGCTGCGCCTGCCGCAGGTGAAGTTCGTGCAGCCGCTGCTGCCGGGGGAGGAAGCGCGGATCGAGATCGATCCGGCGGTGGCCGAAGGCGTGCCGCAGCGCTGGCGGTTCCGCGTGCTGCGCGGCGAGACCGTGATCGCGTCCGGCGACGTGCAGGCGACGGAGCCGGTCGCATGAGCACCGAGTGGAAGCAGCGCCCCGAGGGCGGCGGCCTGTTCGCGCTCTGGCTGATCCGCAACATCAGCCGCTACGGCGGGCGCTGGATCGGTCGGCTGCTGCTCTATCCCATCACCCTGTACTTCCTGGTCCGTCGCGGCCCCGAGCGCGAGGCTTCGCGGCAGTGGCTGGGGCGTGCGCTGGGCCGCCCGGCGTCGCTGTGGGATGCGGCCCGGCATGTCCACACCTTCGCCTCGACCATCCTCGACCGCGTGTTCCTGCTCGGCGACGGCCGGATCGACGTGGCGCAGCGCTTCGACGTGGCCGTGCGCGGCCTGGACGAGCTGCACGCCCACCTCGACCAGGGGCGCGGCATGCTGCTGTTCGGCTCGCACCTGGGCAGTTTCGAAGTGCTGCGCGTGCTCGCCCGGCAGCGCCCGGAGTACACCATCCGCGTGGTGCTCGACAAAGCCCACAACCCGGCCCTGACCCAGCTGCTGGACGCGCTCAATCCCGAGGTCGCGGCGACCGTGATCGACGGCGGCCAGGATGGTCCGGGCCTGATGCTGGCGATCCAGGAGGCCATCGCCCAGGGCGCGCTGGTCGCGCTGCTGATCGATCGCGCCCATCCGGGCGGACAGACCGAACTGGCGCCGTTCTTCGGCGAGGACGCGCCGTTTCCCACGGCGCCGTGGCTGATCGCCGCCGCGCTGAAGGCCCCGGTCACCCTGGGCTTCGGCCTGTACAAGGGCGGCAACCGCTACGAGCTGGTATTCGAGAACTTCAGCGACGACATCGTGATCCCGCGCAGCGAGCGCGCGACCGCCATCCCTGCATTGATCCGCCGTTACGCCACGCGGCTGGAAGCTGTCGCCCGCACCGCCCCGTACAACTGGTTCAACTTCTACGACTTCTGGAGCCGCGACTGATGCGCGCGATTCGAACCGTCCTGCTCGGCGCAGTCCTGTCGGGCGTCGCCGCACCGGCGCTGGCGCAGACCGCCGACGCCGACTGGGTGCTCAAGGCGCTGGCGCGGCCGGCGCCGATGCGCACCGATTTCGTCGAGGTCCGCGTCTCGCCGCTGCTCAAGGATCCGCTGCGCCTGGTCGGCGAATACCGCCGCCCGGTGGCCGATACGCTGGTCCGCGAGGTCCGCAGTCCCTACGCCGAGACCACCACGCTGCGCGCCGGCGAGGCGACGATCGCCCGGGCCGGCAAGACCCCGCGCACGTTCTCGCTGTCGCGCGCGCCCGAACTGGCCAGCCTGCAGAGCAGCTTCGGCGCCCTGCTCGCCGGCGACCGCGCGCAGATCGAGCAGGTCTACACGCTGAAGGTGCAGGGCCCGCGCGAACGCTGGACGCTGACCCTGGTGCCGAAGGACAAGGCGCTCGCCGCTCGCGTGCGCGACATCACCCTGCATGGCCAGGGCGCCGAACTGCGCTGCATCGAGACCCGCCCGGTGAAGGGCGACCTGCAGCGCACCCTGCTCGCCAGCGCCGCGCTCGCGGTGAAGCCGGGGACGGATGCGAAGGCGATGGAGGCGCTGTGCCGGGTGGGCGTGAAGTGAGCCTGTCTGGTTCCGGCTGCCTGTCATCCCGAGCCGAAGGCGAGGGACCTGCTTTTGAAACCTCACACCGGGAACGTGCGAACAGCAGGTCCCTCGCTGCGCTCGGGATGACATTCGAAGGGCTGCGCCCATGACTGCCACCCGCCGCGTCATCCTCGCCCTCATCTGGCTGGCCGTGCTGGTTGGCGCCGGTGTCGCGATCTCGCAGCGCCTGCAGGTCAGCGGCGACCTGCGCAAGTTCATGCCCTCGGCCGAGACCCCGGCGCAGAAGCTGCTGATCGACGAGCTGGGCGAAGGCCCGGGCTCGCGCCTGCTGCTGATGGCGATCGGCGGCGACGATCCCGAAACCCTGGCCGCACAGTCGCAGGCCGTGGCCGCGACCCTGGCCGCCGATGAACGTTTCGTCCTGGTCGCCAACGGCGCCGATGCCGGGCTGGACGCCATCCCCGAGCGCCTGCGCCCGTACCGCTACCTGCTGTCGCCGACGCTCGACAGCCAGCCCTACGACACCGACTTCCTGCGCGGCGAGCTGGAGTCGCGGGTGCAGGACCTCGGCTCGCCGGCCGCCGCGCTGATCGAACCGATCCTGCCGTCCGACCCCACCCTGGAAACCCTGCGCATCGCCGAGGCCCTGCAGCCGGCGACCGCGCCGCAGCGCCTGCACGGGGTGTGGTTCGACCGCGCCGGCAAGCGCGCCCTGCTCGCGATCGAAACCAGGGCCGCCGGCTTCGACCCCACCGGCCAGCAGCTGGCGGTGGCGGCGGTGCAGGCGGCGTTCGACCGGTCGCGCGGCGACAGCCCGGCGACCATGATCCTGACCGGCCCCGGCGCGTTTTCGGTGGAGATCGGCGGCCGTACGCAGCGCGAAGCCAGCCTGATCGGCACCGTGGACACCGTCGGCCTGATCCTGCTGCTGCTGATCGCCTACCGCAGCTGGCGCACCCCGCTGTTCGGCGTGCTGCCGCTGGCCAGCGCCGGCCTCGCAGGGCTGGGTGCGGTGGCGCTGCTGTTCGAGGGCGTGCACGGGATTACGGTCGCCTTCGGCTTCACCCTGATCGGTGTCGTTCAGGACTACCCGATCCACCTGTTCAGCCACCAGCGCGCGGGCGTGTCGCCATGGGCGAACGCGCGGGCGATCTGGCCGACCCTGGCGACCGGCGTGGCCTCGACCTGCATCGCCTACCTCACCTTCCTGTTCTCCGGCGTCGACGGCCTGCAGCAGCTGGCGGTGTTCACCATCGCCGCCTTCGCCATGGCCGCGCTGACCACCCGTTTCCTGCTGCCGGGGCTGATCGATCCGGCACCGCGCGACCCCGCCGCATCGCCGCGCATGGCCGCGCTGTGGCGCCTGGCCGAGCAGGTGCCGCGTCCGCCGATGTGGCTGCTGGCGGTGCTCGCGGTCGCCGCGCTCGGGACCCTGCGCTTCGCGCCCGGGCCGTTCTGGCAGAACGACCTGTCCAAGCTCACCCCCGTGCAGCCCGAAGCCCTGGCCGAGGATGCGCGCCTGCGCACCGAGCTGGGCGCGCCGGACGTGCGCTACCTGCTGGCGGTGCGCGGCAAGGACGCCGAGGACGTGCTGCGTCGGCTCGAAGCCCTGCAGCCGCGCCTCGACGCGCTGGTCGCCGACGGCACGCTGGCCGGCTACGACAGCGCCGCGAAGGTGCTGCCCAGCGTCGCCGTGCAGCGCGCGCGCCAGGCGAAGCTGCCCTCGGCCGATGCGCTGCGGACGTCGCTCGACACCGCCGTCGCGGCCACGCCGTTCCGTGCCGATGCCTTCGAGGATTTCCTTGCCGATGTCGAGACCGCGCGCACCGCGAAACCACTGGCGCCGCGCGATCTCGCCGGCACGCCGCTGGCCACGCGCATCGGCGCCCTGCTGCTGGAACAGCGCGACCACGCTACCGCGCTGGTGTCGATGACCGGCCTCGCCGATCCGGCGAAGGTGTCGGCGGCGCTTGCGTCGCCCGGCGTCGAACTCATGGACCTCAAGACCGCCTCCGAATCGCTGGTCGAGGCCTACCGCGAACGCGTGCTGTTCGCGCTTGGCATCGCCGCGCTGCTGCTCGCGGCCACGGTGTGGTTCGCGCTGCGCACGCCGCGCCGCGTCGTGCGCGTGCTGCTGCCGATGGCACTGACCACGCTGCTGATCCTCGCGGTGCTGCGCGCGTTCGGCGTCGAGCTGACCCTGTTCCACCTGGTCGCGCTGATCCTCGCCGCCGGCCTCGGTCTCGACTATGCGCTGTTCTTCGAGCATGCCGGCGACGACTACGCCGACCAGCTGCGCACGCTGCACGCGCTGATCGTCTGCAGCCTGATGACCTTCCTGGTGTTCTTCCTGCTCGGCCTGTCCACCATCCCGGTGCTGCGCGCGATCGGCGTGACGGTCACGCTGGGCGTGGTGTGCAATTTCGTGCTGGCCATGCTGATCTCGCGGCATGCGGTGGATGGCGGTGCGAACGGCGAAACGCTCGGGCCTGAAGGCCCTCCTACAAAGACACAAGCTGGAGGTGCCGCTTGACCGGCCATGACGTGATCGATCGACGCGCGATCGAAGCGATGATCCCGCACAAGGGCGGCATGTGCCTGTGGGACGCCGTCACCGGCTGGGACGAGCGCAGCGTGCGCCTGCGCAGCGCCACGCATCGCGATCCCGCCAACCCGCTGCGTGGCGACGACCGTCTGCGCGCGATCCATCTGTGCGAATACGGTGCGCAGGCGATGGCGGTCCACGGTGGCCTGCGTGGCGCTGCGTCCGGCGGCGAACCGAAGGTCGGCTTCCTCGTCGCCCTGCGCGACGTGCAGCTGCATGTCGGCCGCATCGACGACCTGCCAGGCGACCTCGCCTGCGAAGCCGAACTGCTCGCCGAAAGTCCCGCAAGCCAGCAGTACGTCTTCCGCGTGCTGCATGAGGGCACGTTGCTCGCGGAAGGGCGGGCGGCGGTGATGCTGCAGGGGTGAGCGGTGTGGGAGCGACGCAAGTCGCGACCTGATGCATCCGTTGGTCGCGACTTGCGTCGCTCCCACAGAATCGAGTCGTCACCAAGGAGAATCTTCATGAACCATATCCCCCGCCGCGCCCTCGTCACCGGCGGCAGCGGCGATCTCGGCGGCGCGATCTGCCGCGCGCTGGGCGCGAACGGCGTGCACGTGATCGTGCACGCGAACGGCAATCTCGCCCGCGCCGAATCCGTGCGCGATGAAATCCTCGCCAGTGGCGGTTCCGCCGAGGCGGTGGCCTTCGACGTGGCCGACGGCGAGACCACGCGCGCGGCGCTCGCGACCCTGCTCGAAGCCGGTCCGATCCAGATCGTGGTCAACAACGCCGGCATCCACGACGACGCGCCGATGGCCGGGATGCGCGACGAACAGTGGAAACGCGTCGTCGACGTCTCGCTGCACGGCTTCTTCCATGTCACACAGCCGCTGCTGCTGCCGATGGCGCGCACGCGCTGGGGCCGCGTGGTCAGCATCTCCTCGGTGGCCGGCGTCATCGGCAATCGTGGCCAGACCAACTACGCCGCCGCCAAGGCCGCGCTGCACGGTGCGACCAAGTCGCTCGCGCGCGAGATGGCCAGCCGGGGCATCACCGCGAATGTCGTCGCGCCGGGCGTGATCGCCGGCAGCATGGCCCGCGAGGCCTTCCCGCCGGAGCAGATCAAGCAGATCGTCCCCGCCGGCCGCGCCGGCACGCCGGAAGAGGTCGCCGCGCTGGTGGCATTCCTCTGCGGCGACGGCGCGGGCTACATCAACGGCCAGGTAATCGGCATCGATGGCGGGATGAGCTGAGCGTCGTCGCTCGTCGTCCAACCGACTCCTCTGTTTCGAATCAGGAAGATCCCATGTTCCGCACCTGTCTTTCCGCCATCCTGACGATGTTGCTGGCCGTGTCGGCGATGCCGACCGCCTCCGCTGCGATCAAGAATCCGATCATGCGCGCCGCGACCGAACAGGATCCGAAGCCGGCCGAGGGCAAGGCCATGGTCGTGTTCCTGCGGCCCAGCGGCTACGGCAACACCACGGCGGCGAGCCTGTACCTGGCGCCCGACGATGCCCTGATTCCGCTGGCGGTGATGTACCACCACGAGAAGTACGCGGTGCTGGTCGACCCGGGCAAGCATCGCTTCATGGTCAACGGCTCGAAGGTCCTGTTCCTGGACGCCGAACTGGAGGCGGGCAAGCGTTACTACGTGACGCTGCGCTCCGAGATCGGACCGGGCAAGGCCAAGTTCCAGCTGATCCCGATGGCCGCCTCGCCCTATGCACGGGACAGCGCCCGTTCGCAGGTCTTCGCCGAAGCGATGGCCCGCGCGCAATGGATCGAGCGCGCGCCGAAGCTCGACGAGTGGTACGCCCAGCACAGGCTCGAACTGGAGCAGCGCAAGGCCGATGCCCTGCGCCTGTGGCTGGACCCCGAGTGGACGGAAGCCCCGCGCCGGACGATGGGCGCGGCGCATGCGCTGACCGAAGCGCCCTGAGCGATTCCGCCGGGCGTGGGCGTGTCCTGCACCCGTCGCCGGCCGCGTTGTCGCTGATGGCGGTCGGCGCATCCGCTGGCCGGTGCATCCACCAGGGGGAGACATCGCAATGAAGCTTCGACCGATCCACATGCTGGTCCTGTCGCTGTTTGCTTCCACCGCATCCGCGCAGTCACTGCAGGTCCAGCGGCCCGTGCCGTATTCCGAGGACGGCGACATCGCCGACAAGATCAAGCAGGAATGCACGATCAACGAGCAGCTCGCCGATTTCCTGCAGGAGTACGCCAAGGAGAAGGGCATCGCCGTGCAGTTCACCGACGGCCCGGTCGACAAGGCCGCCTCCGGGCGCGTGCTCGACCTGCGCATCACCAACGCGATCAGCATGGGCAACGCCTTCCTCGGGCACCAGAAGGGCACCACCGCGGCCGGCACGCTGTACGAGAACGGCCAGAAGATCGCCAGTTTCAAGGCGCGCCGGCACTCGATGGGCGGCGCCTTCGCCGGCTACAAGGGTTCGTGTTCAGTGCTCGGGCGCACGGTGAAGGTCATGGGCCAGGACATCGCCGCATGGCTGACGGCACCGGTGGACGGGGCGTCGCTCGGCGACAAGTGAGTTCGGCAAAGGGTTGAAACGACGAGGGCCGCGCAAGCGGCCCTCGTGCTTTATCCGGCGGCGACCTGCTTACGCCGCCGCGTACCACACGGGCGCGAGCGAGGCGCGCTCGGCGGGCGCGGGCAGCAGTGCGGCGAGCCCGTGGTCGTCGATATCCCGATAGTCCGCGCGCGCGCGCTGCAGGATTTCCGCGGCCAGCCATTCCATGCGCGCGACGTTGTCGCGGATGCGCTCGGCGAAGGTCGCGTTGTCGAGCAGGTCGTGCAGGGCGCGATTCATCTCGTGGAACCAGTCGATGTTGAACTGATCGAGCAGGCGACCGTCGAGCGCGGCGTCGCCGACCCGCCCGGAGGCGTCGTTGCGCTGGCCCCAGGTACGCAGCAGGGCCTGCATCGCGAGGTTGAGGTCGCGGCCGCGTTCGAACTGCGGGCGCAGGCGGCCGAGCAGCTGGATCTCGGTGAGCTTCTCGCCGCAGACCAGCGGCGCGAGCAGCGCCCAGTAGTAGGTGTAGTCCCAGATCACCTTCACCGGCATCACCTGGGCGTCGCCGAACAGCGCGTACTGGTCCTGGTAGAGCGTCATCGTGTTCTCGTAGAACCCGAAGTACAGCTGCTGGTAGATGTCGGCGTAGGGCGCGAAGGCCTTGCCGGCACGATCGCGCGCGATCAGGTCGCAGATCAGCGTGTTCGAGATCGCGATGAAATCGCTGCCCGGCGAATAGAACGGGTCGAGGAACACGCCGGCTTCACCGGTCAGCGCCCAGCGGTGGCCGCTGAACACCTGCTTGCAGCAGTGGGAGAAGTGGCGCAGGAACAGGAAGTCCTGCAGCGCGTGCTCGGGCGTGTCCAGCGCCTCGGCGACGCGCGGCTGGTGCGTGCGCAGCCAGTCCATCGCCTTCTCGTGGGTGTTCATGGTCTCCAGCGGATGCAGCTTCGCGTCGCAGACGATGCCCAGCGAATGCGCGCCGGAGGACAGCGGGATCAGCCAGAACCAGTAGCCGCGGCCGCACATGTGGTTGGTCGAGCGCCAGCGGTCCGGCGGATTGCAGCGCGCCTGCCAGTCGGCGTCGTCGGACCACAGCTTCGGGTCGATGATGCCGTCGACGCGCCACCACACCGCGTTGGCGTCATGGTCGTTGCTTTCGGCGAGGTCGAGCTTGCGCTTGAGCAGGCCGGCGCGGCCGCTGGCGTCGACCACCCACGGCGCGGACACCGTCTGCACGCTGCCCGCCTGCTCGAAGCCGACGCTGTGCGGCGCGTCGTCCTCGCGCAGGTCGACGCTGCGCACCACGGCGCCGTCGTGGAAGCGCACGCCGAGTTCGCGCGCGCGTTCGCCGAGGAAGTTCTCGAAGCGGCCGCGATCGATCTGCCACGACGGCGTCGGCAGGATCCGGCTCACGCCCAGCTCGGTGCAGCGGTCGATGTCGCGGCGGCCTTCGCTGAAGAAGAAGCGGAAGCCGAACTTGCGGATCTGCTCGGCGTCGAGGTGCTCGCGCAGGCCCAGCACGTTGGCGAAGTAGTGCGCCCCGATCTCCACCGTGGATTCGCCGACCTTGTGCGCCGCTTCGCGCACCGGGTGCGCGCGGCGTTCGATCACCGCCACGTCGACGGCCGGGTCCTTGCGCTTGAGCTGGATCGCCAGGCTCAGCCCGGCGAGGCCGCCGCCGAGGACGATGACGTCGTGGGAGGTCTGCGTGGTCGCGTTGCCGTCGTTCATGGCCTGCTCTTGCTCGTTCACTTGCGGGGCGCCGTGGCGAACTCGCCGCTCGGGTCGTCGATCACCGCCGGGGTGTTGCGGGTACGCCGATATTCGCGGATCACGTGGCCGTAGTTCCAGACCTGCACGACCACGTGCGAGGTGATCCGCCAAAGATCGTGCAGCGGGCGGAAGTGGCTCTTGCGGAACTTCTCGACCGCGCCGGCACCGGCGTAGCGGGATTCGATCGGCACCGAGACCACGCCCATGCCGAGGCGGCGCGCGGCGCTGATCAGGATCTGCGCCTCGTAGACGAAGTCCTCGCCGGGCACGTCGGTCAGCGCCGCGACCGCCGCCGGGTACAGGCGCTGGCCGCTCTGGGTGTCGGCGATGCGGTAGCCGCAGCCCCAGGCGATACCCCAGTCGCCGAATTCGTTGGCGAGGCGGCGGTAGGTCGGCTGCTGCGCGCGCTTGCGCAGGCGCGCACCGATCGCGATGCAGTTCGGATGGCGGTTCGCGGCGGCGACCAGGCGCGGGATGTCGGCGGCCAGGTGCTGGCCGTCGCCATCCATGGTCAGCACCGCGTTCGCGCCCTGGCGCAGCGCCTCGCGGAAACCGTCGCGCAGGCTGGCGCCCTTGCCCATCCGCGTCTCGTGGCGCAGCAGCGTGACCGGCAGGTCGGCGATGCGCTCGGCGGTGCCGTCGTCGGAGCCATCGTCGATCACGATCACCCGGTCGCACTCGGCCAGCGCGCCCTCGACCACGTCGCGGATGCGCAGCGATTCGTTCAGGGCCGGAATCACCACGGCGATGCTGTGGCGGTCGTAGACGACGGGCGTGCCGGCAGTGCGATCAGTCATGAATGATGTCCACCGTCAGCACGCGACCCGGCGGGCCGGCGCGCAGGACCACATGGCCGGCGCCCCAGGCCAGCGCGTCGAACAGCGGCAGCATCGAGGCGATGGCATTGCCGCCGGCGTGGCGACCGAGCGGGCCGTCGCCGCCGGGCAGTGCGCCGGCATCGCCGTCGGCATAGGTCGCCGAGATGCGCGGCCCCGTGCCGTCGCGCGACAGCAGCAGTGCGCCGCCGAGCAGGCCGGTGCAGTCGTGCACCGAGCGCAGCGGCCCGGTTGCGCCGGTGTCGTAGCCGACCAGCAGCACCGCCTCGGCGCCTGCGGCCAGCTGCGCCAGCGCTTCGAGCAGGCCCTCGGCGAAGCTGCCGTCGTAGGCGCTGATCGCGGTTGCAGCCTCGAAGCAGCCCGCGCCGATGGTCCAGTAGCCGGCGGCGGCGTTGTGCACCGAGTTGTGGAACTTGGTCGGCGACATCGCCAGCGGCTCGGCGGCCAGCGTGGCGCAGACGTAGTCGGTGATCGACAGGTCGCCGTGGGTCGAGGTGAACACCGACGGCAGCGACGCAGGATCGCGCCCGGCGGCCTGGCAGGCCGACAGCGCGACCTCCAGCGCCACCGCGACCGATTCCGGCGCGCGGCGTCGCTCGTTCGGCGGCAGCAACTGCGGCGAGGGCTTGGCGGGTGCGCCTTCGGGCAGCGTGCCGGTGGCGACGAAGTCGCGCGCGGCGTCCCACGAGGGCAGGCCGTTGGTCCAGAAGCCGATGCTTTCGATGTGTGCGGTCAAGGTCGTCATGTCATGCCTTCCCGAACACCAGCGAGGCGTTGTTGCCGCCGAAGCCGAAGGAGTTGTTCATCGCGTAGCGGATCGCGCGATCGGCGTTGGCGAAGCGGATCTGCGGGCCGCAGGCCGGGTCCGGCTGCGGCGCGCCGTCGCCGAGGATGCCCGGCAGCAGGCCGTGTTCCAGCGCGATCAGCGCGAACACCGATTCGACGATGCCGGCGGCGCCGAGCGTGTGGCCGGTCCAGCCCTTGGTCGAGCTGGCATGCAGGCCGTCGCCCGCTGCGGTGTCGCCGAACAGCCCGGCGACCGCGATCGCCTCGACCGTGTCGTTGGCCGGCGTGGCGGTGCCGTGCAGGTTGAGGTAGCCGACATCGGCCGGGGTGATGCCGGCGCGTGCGATCGCGTCCTGCATGGCCAGGCGCGCGCCCAGGCCCTCGGGATGCGGGCTCGACATGTGGTGGGCGTCGCTGCTCTCGCCGTAGCCGCACAGGCGCAGGCCCCGTTCGCCGTCGACGGCGCGTTCGAGGATCGCGTAGCCGCCGGCCTCGCCCAGCGACAGGCCGTCGCGGCGGGCGTCGAAGGGCAGGCAGCGGTTGCGCGACACCAGGCCCAGCGAGTTGAAGCCGAACAGCACGCTGCCGCAGAGGGTGTCGATGCCGCCGACCAGGGCGGCGTCGACCACCCCGGCGTGGATCAGCCGCGCGGCCTGCGCGAAGACCTTGGCGCTGGACGAGCAGGCGGTCGCGACGGTCACGCAGGGACCGCGGATGCCGGTGATGCGGCGGACGAAATCGCCGATCGAATGCGGGGTGTGCAGCAGTTGGGTGCGCAGGTCGGCCGGGAAGGCGCCGTCGTCGAGACGGGTGTAGGCCTCCTCGCTGGCGCCGATGCTGGAGGTCGAGGTGCCGATGATCGCGGCCACGCGCTCGGCGCCGTGGCGGGCGATCAGGTCCTCGACCTTCGCGACGAAGTCGTCCTGCTGCAGGGCCAGCCAGGCCAGCCGGTTGTTGCGGCAGTCCCAGGGCGCGAATTCGGCCGGGAGGACCACGTCCTCCACGCCATCGACGCGACCGATCCAGGTCTCCAGCCTCTTGTCGGCGGTGGCGCCCTCGCCGAAATCGTTGATGCGCAGCCCGCTCCGTCGGGTACGCAGGGCCTCGACCTGGGCAGTCAGGCCATGGCCGAGGGCAGTGGTGGAGGTGTGGGCGCGGATCGCAAGCGGCGCCATCGGGGTCGGAGTTTGGCTGGCGGAGGGCACCGCATGGCTCATGTCGGGAAACGACCCGGGATTATACGGGCCGTGTCCGACAAGACGGTCGCCGGCGGTCGACTCGCCATGCGACACAAGGCGGATGGGCGCGATATCCTGAATGTGCGCCTGCCGGACCTGCGACAGGCCTGCTGCATTCCGACCAGACCGCGCCGCGCGGTTCATCAAGCCACACTTCACGAAGCCACATTCCACCGAGGGGGATTCATGCGTCTTTCCGCCGTTGCTCTTTCCGTTTTCGCGCTGCTGGCCTTCAGCGGCACCGTCCACGCCGGCCGCACCGCGCCGCTGGTCGATCCCGCACCGGTGTCGGTCCCGGCGGGCGCCACCCAGGAATCCCTGGTCAAGGACATCAAGCGCGCGCTGCTGGGCCGTGGCTGGACGATCACCGCCGAGCGTCCCGGCGAAATCGATTCGACCCTGTTCATCCGCGACCATGAAGCGAAGATCCGCATCACCTACGACCAGCAGTCTGTGCGCTTCGCCTACGTGGACAGCAAGAACCTGAACTACCGCCTCGATCGCAAGGGCAAGGCCGAGATCCACGCCAACTACCTCGGCTGGATCAAGAACCTCACCAACGACCTCGGGGTCAACCTGCAGCTGTCGCAGACCCCGTAAGCCGCACCGCCGGGGCGCCATCGCCCCGGCGCCTTCGAGTCACCGCCGGGATGACCCGCCTCGACCACCGCGCCCGGCTCGCGCTCGACCCCGACGTGCTCCACTCGGGTCTCGTGGCCCTGCTGGCCTGCCTGCTCAGCGCGGGCCTGGTCTATCTGCTCTACCTCGCCCGCGTCGTGCGCACCGCCGCGCGGGCGCCGACCGTCCCGGCCACCGGCGATTGCCTGCTGCTGTTCGGCAAGCACGCGCCGGACGGGCGGATGGATGCCGATTTCGCCGCTCGCGTGGCCCGCGTCGCCGCGCTGTGGCGGGCGCACACGCCGCGCCGGATCGTCCTGCTCGGTGGCGCCGCGCCGGGCCATCCCAGCGAAGCAAGGACCGCGCACGCCGCGCTGCTCGCCGCCGGCCTGCCAGCGGACGCGCCGTTCCTGTTCGAGGAAGCCTCGCGCGACACCCTGCAGAACCTGCGCCATGCCCGCGACCTGCTCGCCGCCGAAGGCGAGCGTGGCCGCGTCACCCTGGTCAGCAGCCGCTACCACCTCGCCCGCTGCGCGCTGTTCGCGACCCAGCTGGGCTTCGAACACGAACCCTGCGCCGCCGAACCGGCGCTGTCCCTGCGCCCCGGCATGTGGCTGCGCCTGCTCGGCGAAGCCGGCTACGTCTGCTGGATCGACCTCGGCACCCGCTGGGCGCGTTTCATCGGCCACCGGCGGATGCTGGCGAAGGTGACCTGAGGCGCGGACCCCGTTCGCTGGTGCCGGCCGTTGGCCTGCTGCACGATGCGCCGACGATGAAGGGGGATGCGATGCGACGACTCGGACGAGGAATGCTGCTGGCCGCGCTGTGCCTGCCGGCGATGGTGCTGCCGGTTAAGGGACTGGCCGCAGACCCCACGCGCGGCATTCAGGTCGACGTCGAGGACGACGGCTTCTCCCTCGAATTCCCCGAGCCGATGCTCGCGCTCGACAACCAGCCGGTGACCGGCCTCCGCGTCGAACCGGCCCTCGCCCTCGACTGCCACTGGTCCGACGACACCGAAATCGGCTGCACGGTCGCGGGCGGCAAGCCTCTGCCGCCGGCCACGCGGCTGACGATCCGCCTCGCGCCCGGACTGCAGACCGCCTCGGGCAAGCCGCTCGGCGCCGTGGTGCTGACCGTGGAGACGGAACGCCCCGAACTGGACGCGAGTGTCACGGACTGGAAGGCCGGCGTGCCGTCGCTGGTGCTCGAAGGCAACCTGCCGATGACCGCCGAAGCAGTGGCCCGGGTCCTGTCGCTGGGCGACGGCGAACGCATCTGGCGCGGCCTGCGCGTCTCGCCGCTGCCCGGGCGGCGGCACTGGAACGGCAGGGAACGGCCGCGTTTCGCAGTCACGCTGCCGCCGGATCTGCCGACCGATGCGGTCATTGATGTGGTGGCCGATGCGGGCCTGCGCTCCAGCGCCGGCCCGCTGCCGTCGGACGAACCCGGGCGC
This sequence comes from Lysobacter brunescens, assembly GCF_042677005.1. Lineage (NCBI taxonomy): Bacteria > Pseudomonadati > Pseudomonadota > Gammaproteobacteria > Lysobacterales > Lysobacteraceae > Lysobacter > Lysobacter brunescens. The sequence goes on from NZ_JBHTIF010000001.1 coordinate 1,061,174, forward strand.
CTCCTGCTGTTCCGCCATGCCGAACCGTTCCGCGTGCGTGCGGCCACCTGTGCGTCCCGCGAGCGCGAGGCGCGCGACCTCCAGCCAGCGGACGGCCTGTCGCTGGACTGCGTGCCCGGCCGATCGATCGCGATCCATTTCTCGGCGACGCTGCAGGCCGACGCGCGTGCGGCGTTCGTCGCCGCGCTGCCGACCGGCGTTGTCTTGTCGCGCTGGGTGACGGCTTCTGCGCCGGTCGAGTCAGACGCGCGCGTGTCGCAGGGCGATGGCGATGTCGCCTCCCTCGTGATCGACGCGCCGGATACCCGTATCGCCTTCGACATCGACGGCGGCCTGCGCGATGTCGATGCACGCCGCCTGTCCGCGCCGACGCGGGTCGAGCTCCGCACCGGCGCACCGCGCCCGGCCCTGCGCGCGCCCGCGACACGCTGGTTGCTGGGCGATCCCGACCGCGCCGGCATCGAGGCGGTGAACGCACCCGCGCTGACCCTGGACATCGACGGCCTCGGCGCCGGTCCGCTCCGCGAGCGCCTGGGCATCGCCTCGACGCGCGGCACCGCGGCGACCGCCGTTTCCGCATCCGCGCGGCGCACCCTGGGCGAAGGCGGCACGCTGCGCTGGCAGCTCGGCCCGCATTCCTGGGAGGCGCTGCGGATGGCCGCGCCGCAGTTCGACCTCGGTGCGCAGGTCGCCGGGAGCGAAGTCGTGGCCTGGGCGCTGGACTGGGACGACAGCCGATCGCTGGACGGGGTCGAGGTCGAACTGGTCCGGCTCGCGCCGGCCGCCAAGGAGGATCCGGCGTCGATGCCGACCGAGACCGTGGTCGGCACCGCGCGCACCGGCCGCGACGGCGTCGCCCGCCTGGTCCTGCCCGCCGATTTCGCGCGCGCGCCGAAGACGCGCGGCACGCCGCCGGCTTCGTGGTTCCTGCGTGCGACCGACCGCGCGCGGCGCGCGGTGCTGCATCTGGGCGAGGATGGCAATGGCGGACTGGCCCGCGTCTCCACGACGCGTCCGCGTCTGTTCGTCGCCACCGACCGGCCGCTGTACCGTGCCGGCGACACCGTGCGCTTCCACGGCTGGGTGCGCGTGGGGCGCGGCGGGCGCCTGCTGCGTCCCGAGGACAAGGCGGTCGCACTGTCGCTGGTGTCGGACGCCCAGCGCACCGAACTGCTGACCTGGCGCGGCACGCTCGATGACGGCGGCGCGTTCGCCGGCGAATTCGTCCTGCCCTCGCAGACCGTGGACGGCGACTACTGTTTCCGGCTCGACGAAGGCGAGCACGCCGCCTGCATCTTCGTCGGCACCTTCCGCGCGCAGGACCTCTGGGCGCAGGCCGAGACCACGACACCGCTGGTGCGCGACGGCGATCGCATCGCGCTCGACATCGAGGCCGGCTACTGGTCCGGCGGTGCCGCCAGCGGCGCGGAGATCCGCCGCGTGCGCACGTTCATGGAAGCAGCATCGCCGGCCGATGCCTATCCGGCCTTCGCCGATTACGCCTTCCTCGATGCCTCGGCGGACGATGTGCATGCGCGCTTCGCGCCGCCTGCAGCGGCGACGGGCACGCTCGATGCCGACGGCCGCGCGCGCGTCGAGATTCCGGTGGCCTTCGTGGATGACGAGGCCGAGACGCCAGCGCAGCCGCCCGCCTTCGCCCGGCTGCAGACGACTGCGGAAATCGCCCTCGCCGGTCGCGAGCCGGTGGTCAGCAACGGCGCGACCGTGCATTACGCGCGGCATGCGCGCTACGTCGGCCTGCGCCTGCTGCCGGCGTGGTTCGATGCCGCGACGCCGCTGCGCCTGGACGCCGTGCTGGTCGCGGCCGATGGCACCGCCGTGCCGGGCGAGACGATCACCGTGACTGTGGTGCGCCGTAGCGAACAAGTCGACGGCACGACGCAGGACGAGCCGGTGGCGACCTGCACGCTCGTCGCCGGCACGCCCGCGCCCTGCGACGTGCCGCGCACGCGCAGCGGACGCTATGTCTTCACCGCGCGCAGTGGCGACGCCGCGCCGGCGGTGCTGACCCGCTACGTGTGGAACGCGCGCGGTGCGCGCGGCGAGGCGCCGGCCATCGAGTCGGCGCTGGAGGTGATCGCGGCACCGGCTGACGCCTCCGCGCCGGTGCGCCTGCTGCTGCGCCAGCCGTATGCGCGCGCCGATGCGCTGCTGGTGGTGTCCGCCGGCGGCGAGGTGCTGGCGACGCGCACGCTGGCGATCGACCGCGCCGAAACCGAACTGACCCTGCCGACCCACGCCGACGGCCGCAATCGCGTCGACATGACCCTGCGCGTGCGCGAACGCGCGCCGGCGCCGGTGGATGCCGAAGGCCTGCGCAAGGCACCGCGCAGCACGACGCTCACCGTCGCGGTGGATGTGCCGCGACCCGAGAGGAAGCCTGCGGTCGCGCTGTCGCTCGATCGCATCCGCACCGAGCCGGGACAGCCGGTGCAGGTGCGCGTGCGCAACAACGGCCCCACGCCGCGCACCGTCGCACTGGCCGTGTTCGACGATGCCCTGCGCTCGCTCGCGGGTGCGCGCTGGGACGACTTCGATCCGCACGGCGCCGCCTGGCTGGGCAGTCGCGATGCCGACTGGCGCGGCCGGCTGCACGTGATCGACTACGCGGGCTGGAACAAGGCGCCGTGGACGCACTGGCTGCCCTGGGACGATGCCAAGGTCGAGGCATCGCTGCGCGGCCCGGCGTCGGCCAGGGCCGTGATGCGGTTGCGCGAGGCGGAAATTCGGCGATCAACGGAGGTCGTGGCGCCCGATTTTCCCGAAGAACCGCCCGTCGTGTTCGATGCTGCCAGTGAAGTCGACAGTCCGGCCTCGCCCGGGATGGGATACGCCGGCGAGACCGATGACCTGGATCGTATTGCCGTGACCGGCTCGCGGATCCTGCGTGCGCAGGACATCGGGCCCGTTGCTGACCTGCTTTACATCGTCAAACCGGACCCCGGCGCAACCCGCCGCGAGCGCGCACCGCCGCCGGATCCAGCGCTGCTCGCGCTGCGCGTGCGCGGGGCCTTCGCCGACACCGCGCTGTGGCAGGGCGGCCTGCGCCTGGCGCCGGGCGAGGAACGCGTGTTCACCGTGACCGCGCCGGACAACCTGACGCGCTGGCGTGCGGTGGCGTGGAGCGCGGACGATGGCGAAGGCTTCGACCGCGCCGAGGCGATGTTCGATGTCGGCCTGCCGCTGGAAGCGCGGCTGGATGCGCCGGTGCGGCTGTATCCGGGCGATCGCGCCGAACTCACCGCGAACGTGCGGCAGAGCGGCGATGCGCCGCTGCGCGTCGACGCGCGGCTCGCGGTCGAGGCGCTGGGTGCGCAGGCCGACGCCACGCTCGATCTCGCCGCGCGCGGGCAGTCGTCATTCGTGCTCGACATTGCGCCCGGGGCCGAAGCGACGCCACGCATGCTCGTCGCGACCGCGCATGCGCATGGCGGTGCGCATGGTGATGCTGTGTCGCAGGCCATCGAACTGGCCTCGCCGAGCATCGACGCGCGGCGCGTGCAGGCCGGCTGGCTCGGCGCCTCGCCGCTGCTGTTGCCGATGCCGACGCTGCCGGCGGGCGCGCGCGACGTGCGCCTGTCGGTGAGTCTGCTCCCCGGCGCGGACGCGCTGGTGCACGGCTGGATCGACGACCTGCATCGCTATCCGCATCGCTGCTGGGAGCAGATGCTCAGCCGCGCGGTCGCTGCGGCCATCGCGCTGGAGCGCGGCGAGGGCGCGCGCTTCCCCGACGCGCGCGCCAGCATCGACGATGCCCTGGCGAACGTCGCGGTGTTCCAGACCGGCGACGGTGGCTTCCGCTATTTCGCCGATACGTCCGACGACGACGGCGGCGACGTGCCGCTTACCGCCTGGACCGTGCGCGTGCTGCGCACGCTGGCCGACCTGGGCCACGACGTTCCGCTGCGGGCGCTGTCGAAGGCCGACGGTTACCTGCAGCGCAGGGTGCATCCGTCCGGCAGCGATCCGGTGACCCGTGTACGCGTCGCCTTCGCCGCAGCCGCGCAGGAAAAGCCGGGCTTCGCGGTCACCGATGGCCTGTGGCGCGAGTTCGCGACACTGCCGCTGCCGGCGCAGGTCGCTGCCGCGCGGGCGATGGCTGCGGGCCGGCATCCGCAGGCCCGCGACGCCGCGCGACGCCTGCTCGACGCCACCACGCTGCGCGGCAAAGCGCGCGTGCTGCGCGCGCCGGGCCGCCACGATCGCTGGATGAGTTCGGATCTGCGCGAGCAGTGCGAACTGATCGCGCTGCTGCGTCGTCATCCCTCGTTCGCCGACACCGTGACGCGGCGTGCGCTGATCGCCGGACTCGGCGACCTGTATGCCGGCGGCGTGCCTGAGGTCGACACCCAGAGCGGCGCGGTCTGCCTGCTCGCGCTGCGCGGACTGGGCCGGGACGGCACGCGGACGCCCGTCACCCTCGACCTGTCGCTGGGCGATCGCCGCACCACGCTGGCCCTGGCGCCCGGCGGCGAACCGCCGCGCTGGGACCTCGCGATCGAACCGCGCGAGGCCGGCCAGCCGCTGCGCCTGACCCCGCAGGTTGGCGGCGACGTGCCTGCGAGCTATCGCGTCGAATACCGCTACAGCGAGGACGCGCGCGCCGCGAACGCGTCGGCGATCGGCTTCGCCCTGCAGCGCGAGTATCGGATGCTGCGCGACGGCCGCTGGCAGCCGCTGGCGGGCGAATCGCTGCGCGACGGCGACTGGGTGCGCGTGACCCTGCGCCTCGACACCCGCGCCGACCGGCATTTCGTCGCGATCACCGATGCCGTGCCCGGTGGCCTGCGCCCCACCGACCTCACCCTGAGCGGCGTGGCCGGCGTCGACCTGCAGGCGGTGTCGGACGAAGGGTCCGGCTGGTTCCGCACCCGTCGCCTCGATCCGCGCGCGCCGAAGTTCTACGCCAAGGTCCTGCCGGCGGGCCGGCACGAGGTCCACTACTTCGCGCGGGTCGGCAACGCCGGCGACTACCTGGCGGCACCGGCGCAGGCCGAGCTGATGTACGGCGCGGCGACCCGGGCGCGCACGGCGGCGACGCGGGTGGTGATCGAAGGCGGGGCGCCCGACCGCTGAGTCCGGTCCTGAGCCGGGCCGGGCCACGGGCGACGCGGGACCGCCGCATCGCCCGTGGCAGAATGGCGCGGTCTTTTCCCCACGGATGTCCGCCCCATGGCTTCAGGCTTCTTCGCGCTGCTCGACGATATCGCCACCCTCCTCGACGACGTGTCGGTGATGACCAAGGTGGCGGCCAAGAAGACCGCCGGCGTGCTCGGCGACGACCTGGCCCTCAACGCGCAGCAGGTGACCGGCGTGAATGCCGATCGCGAGCTGCCGGTGGTGTGGGCGGTGGCCAAGGGCTCGGCGGTGAACAAGGCGATCCTGGTCCCGGCGGCGCTGGCGATCAGCGCGCTGGAAGTCTGGATGCGCGGGCGCGGCATCAACATCCCGCTGGTGATGCCGCTGCTGATGATCGGTGGCGCGTTCCTGTGCTTCGAGGGCGTCGAGAAGCTGGCGCACAAGTTCCTGCACAGCAGCAAGGAAGATGAAGCGCACCACGCCGAACTGCTCGGCGCGGTGAAGGACGAGCAGGTCGACATGGTCGCGTTCGAGAAGGACAAGATCAAAGGCGCGGTGCGCACCGACTTCATCCTGTCGGCCGAGATCATCGTGATCTCGCTCGGCACGGTGGCGACGCAGCCGTTCATGAAGCAGTTCGGCGTGCTCGTCGGTATCTCGCTGCTGATGACCGTGGGCGTGTACGGCCTGGTCGGTGCGATCGTGAAGATCGACGACGTCGGCGTGTACCTCACCGCCCGCGCGGGCCAGGGCATCGCCGCCCTGCAGCGCGGCGTCGGCCGCTTCCTGCTGTGGGGCGCGCCGAAGCTGATGAAGTTCCTGTCGATCGCCGGCACCGCCGCGATGTTCCTCGTCGGCGGCGGCATCATCACCCACAACGTCCCGGCGCTGCATCACATCATCGAACCGTATGCGCACGGCTGGACCGGCACGCTGCTGTCGATGGCCTTCGACGCGGTGGTCGGCATCCTGCTCGGCATCGTGGTGCTGGGCGCGGTCCAGCTGTTCAAGAAGCTGCGCGGGCGCTGAGCTGCGCGCGTCATCCGGGAGTCGGGTCATGCACGGCAGTCGCATCGCAGGTATTTCTTGGTTCCGCCGCATCGCCATCGCGGCCATGTCCGTCCTGACCCTCATTCCGCTCGCCGCCTCGGCGCAGGGGGTCTCCGCCGAGGCGCTCGCCAAGGCGCGCAAGGACGGCGAGGCACGCGTCGTGGTGATGCTGCAGCCGACCCCGGCCGCGCAGGCCGCGGCGGCGAAAGGCATCCGCCTGCATCCGGTGGTCGCGCCGGATGTCGACGCCGTGCTGCGCGCGCTGCCGGCCGCCGGTCGCGCGCGGGTGACGCACCGCTTCGCGCGCGTGCCGGCGTTCGCGATGCGTGCCGATACGGCCACGCTGGCGCGCCTGCACCGCGATCCGCGCGTGGCGAAGGTCGACCTGGATGTCGGCGGCAGCGGTGGCGGCGAGCCCGACTACGCGTCGGTGCTCAACCAGGTCCATCAGCTCCGCGAGCTGGGCGTCGGCGGCGCCGGGATGAAGGTCGGCGTGGTCGACACCGGCATCGACACCGACCATGCCGATTTCACCGGCCGCATCGTCGGCGAGCGCTGTTTCTGCACGGTCGGCACCGGCTGCTGCCCGAACGGCAGCACCAGCCAGTCCGGCACGGGGTCGGCCGAGGACGACCAGGGCCACGGCACGAACGTCGCCGGCATCATCGGCGGCGATGGTACGGTCGCGCCACGCGGCGCGCTGCCCCAGGTGCAGCTGGTCGCGGTGAAGGTGATCGACCGCAACAACCGCTTCCAGTCGACCGCCGATGTCGTCGCCGCGCTGGACTGGCTGGCCGTGAACCATCCCGACATCGACGCGGTGAACCTCAGTCTCGGCACCGACACCCTGTTCCCCGGCGACTGCGACAACAGCGCTGCGTGGACCCAGGCGCTGGCGACCTCGGTGAACAATCTCCGCGCGCTGGGTGCGGTGGTGGTGGTGTCCTCGGGCAACCAGGGCAACAGCAATGCGATGAGCGCACCGGCCTGCATCTCGACCGCGCTGTCCACCGGTGCGACCTGGGATTTCAACGGCCCGTCGCGCACCTTCCTCGGCTGCACCGAAGCCTCGACCGAGCCGATGAAGCCGACCTGCTTCACCAATCGCAGTCCGACGACCGATCTGTACGCCGCCGGCGCCTTCGTCACCGCGCCGGGCTTCAACGGGGCCACATCGAGTTTCGGCGGCACCTCGCAGGCCGCGCCGATGGCCGCCGCCTGCGCCGTTGCGCTCAAACAGGCTGCGCCCGCGTCGACGGTATCGCAGCGCATGGAGGCGATGACCCTGTCGCCGACGCGCATCACCGACACCGTCAGCGCGCGCACCTATCCGTTCCTCAACTGCCGCAACGCGCTGCACCTGCTCAATCCGGCGATGTTCGAGCCGATCCCGGCCAACGGTTCGCGTCCGCTGCGCGTGCCGCGCCCGCAGGCGACGAAGCCCGCGCCGCTCGTGCGCCCGCAGGCCGGCCAGAGCCCCGGCCGCGCGCCGCGCTGACGGCGGCGACCGTTCGCCATGCACGCAGGGAAGCCCATGGACACCAACGCCGACGCCACGCCTTCCAGCGCGCCACCGCGCCGCAGCCTCATGCGCGATGCCTCGCTGTCGGCCATCGCCGCCGGCTTCGTTACCGTGCTGGTCGGTTTCACCAGTTCCGTCGTCATCGTGTTCCAGGCAGCGCAGTCGCTGGGCGCCACGCCCGCGCAGACCAGTTCGTGGATGTGGGCGCTCGGCCTGGGCATGGGGCTCACCTGCATCGGCCTGTCGCTGCGCCATCGCATCCCGGTGGTCACCGCCTGGTCCACGCCGGGCGCGGCGATGCTGATCGGCAGCGCCGCCGGCCTGCCGATGTCCGATGCGGTCGGCGCGTTCCTGCTCTCGGCATTGCTGATGGCGGTCGCGGGTTTCTCGGGTGTCTTCGAACGGATGATCAGCCGCATCCCGATGGCGTTGGCCTCGGGCATGCTCGCCGGCGTCCTGCTGCGCTTCGGACTGGAAGCGTTCGCGGTGATGAAGACCAGCCTCGGCCTGGGTCTGACCATGTTCGCCGTGTACGTGGCCGCGCGCCGGTTCTCGCCGCGCTACGCGGTGATCCTCACCCTGCTCGCCGGCATCGCCTTCGCTGCAACTGCGGGACTGATGCACACCGAACGCCTCGTGCTGGAACTGGCGCGCCCGGTGTTCGTCGCGCCCACGCTGTCGTTCGCCGCGATCGCCGGGATCGCGCTGCCGCTGTTCATCGTGACCATGGCCTCGCAGAACGTGCCCGGCGTCGCGGCGATGCGTGCCTCCGGCTACACGCCGCCGGTGTCGCCGATCATCGGCTGGACCGGCGTGGTCAACGCCGTGCTCGCGCCGTTCGGTGCGTTCGCGCTGAACCTCGCCGCGATCACCGCCGCGATCTGCATGGGCCGCGAGGCGCACGAAGACCCGTCGCGCCGCTACGTGGCGTCGGTCGCCGCCGGCGTGTTCTACGTGCTCGTCGGCCTGTTCGGCGCGACCGTGGCCGCGCTGTTCGCCGCGTTCCCGAAGGCGCTGATCGTCGCCATCGCCGGCCTCGCCTTGCTCGGCACCATCGGTGGCAGCCTCGCCGCCGCGCTGCGCGAGGAGACCGACCGCGAAGCAGCGCTGGTCACCTTCCTCGTCACCGCCTCCGGGCTGACGCTGTACGGCATCGGCTCCGCGTTCTGGGGGCTGGTCGCGGGCGTGGTGACGTTGCTGGCGTGGCGGCGTTGATCTTCCTCTCCCGCATGCGGGGGAAGTGCATTGCCCCCTCCCGTTCACGCTGCGCGTGAATCTCCCTCCCCCGCATGCGGGGGAGGGTTGGGGTGGGGGCGCTCCTCAGCGTTTCTTTTGCTGCTGCTCCGGCACGAAGCGTTCGCGCACGGCCTTCGCGAGCAGGTCCGGCGGCAACATGCCCTGGTCGAGCAGGAAGTTGTTGAAGGCGAGTCGGTCGAACTTCTCGCCCAGCGCCAGCTCGGTTTCCGCACGCAGTTCGAGGATCCGCGCGTAGCCGTAGAAGTAGCTGCCGGCCTGGCCGGGGGCGTTGAAGGTGTAGCGGTCCAGTTCCTGGCGAACCATCGCCGGCGACAGGCCGACATCCTCGCTGAGCACCTTGCCGGCGCGTTCGCGATCGATCATGCCCAGGTTGAGCATCGGGTCGAGCATCGCGCGCGCGGCGCGCAGCAGGCGGAACTGCAGCGCCACCAGCTGCCCGTCCAGCGGGAGGTAGGGCACCATCTCGGCCTCGGCGTACAGCGCCCAGCCTTCCACGTTCACCGAGTTGAACGCGAACAGCGTGCGCGCCAGCGACACGCCGCGTTCGACCATCGCGGTGAACTGCAGCTCGTGGCCCGGGCGGCCTTCATGCGCCGACAGCGTCCATGCCACGGCCGGGAAGTTGAAGTCGTCGAAACGTTCGCTGGCGCCGAGGTTGGGGTTGCCCAGCGGCAGCACGAACTGGCCCTGCTGGCCGGTGTTGCCGATCAGCGGCGCGGGCAGGAAATGCGGTGCCGGCTGCGCCGCGCTCTCCGCCTCGGTGCCCAGGCGCATCACCATCGGCCGCTGCGGCACGTCGACGATGCCCTCGCGGCGGATGATCGGATCGATCGCGTCGATGACCGTGCGGTAGCGCGTTTCCAGCTGGTCGTTCGGAATGGTGTCGCGCTTGAGCGCGCGGATCACGCTGCGATAGTCGGTCTCGGCAAATCCCTTCTCCTTCGCGACCAGCGGCGCCAGGCGCTGCATCGCCGCGCGCGTTTCCATGAACGACAGGCGCGCGCGCTGGATCAGCAGCTGCGGCGGGATTTCGATGCCCACCTGCTTGAGCTGCAGTGCGTAGAGTTCGGGCGGCAGGCGGGTGTCGGTGCGCGCCTGCGGCAGCACGTCGCTGCGCACCCAGGCCACGTAGTCGGCGACCTGCTTTTCGAGCGCGTCGAGCGCCGGGTCGGCACCATCCACTTTGTACTGCGCGAACAGCTTGCGGATGCCGGCGACGTAGGTCTCGGCATTGCCCAGCGCCTGCTCCACTTCCAGCTTCGTCGGGCGCAGCAGCCTGGCGTTGCCCGCGCGTTCTTCGTAGCGCTGCCGTGCGAGGGTCATGATCGGCACGGTGTCCGGCGTCATGCCGACATAGGTCTTCAGCCGGGTCAGCGCCTTGGCCCGGCGTTCCGGCGGCGTCTGTTCCGAGAGCAGCCCGCGCACGCCCTGGAACACCAGCTGCGGCGCATCGGCGAAGGGCAGCAGCAGGCGCTCGTTGATCTGGCTGGCTTCGACGCTGTCGTTGGCGGCCTGGACCATGATCGCCAGGTCCTGGCGCACGTCCGGGTCGCGCTCCAGCTGCAGCGCCTTCTGCAGGGTGGCCCTGGCCGCGAGCGTGGCCTGCCGCGCGCGTGCGACGTTGTCGGGACGCAGGTCGGTGACCTGGTCGTCGTAGCCGGGAATGCCGAAGAACGAGGCCTGTTCGGGCTGGAAGGGCAGGGTCGCGCGCAACAGCACCTGCGCGTGCGCGTTGCTGGCGGCGACCCATGCCGGCGGTGCCTTGGTGGCGGAAGTGGCCGGGGCGGGCGGCGCGGCATGCGCGAACGCCGGCGGTGCGGCCACGGCCGCGAAGAGGGTCAGTGCGATGGCAAGGGCGAGCGGTTTCATGGGGGACGTCTCCGGAGGTGATCCAACGCTACCCCCGGTCGCGGCGCGGGCACAGCGCCGAAGGTCACGGACGACAGCATGCGGCGGCCACGGCGCAGCGGCTGAGACCGCAGTATCCGTGCGAGCCGAAGCTCGCGCGTGTCGAACCGGTACGCAACCCCGTTGCCACCGGCGCGGCGTTCAGCAGGAAGCGCGTCGCGCAGCAGGATCGATCCACGCCGGCAGCGCGCGACACCGCATGCATTCATCCATGACCGGAGAGACCATCATGTCCATGCCACGCACCACCGTGCTCGCCATCGCCCTGTGCGCCTGCACCGCTTCGCTCCCGGCGTTCGCCGACGACACGCCCGCCGAACGCAAGGCGCCGCGCAGCGAGCGTCCCGAACCGACCACCGGCTCGCGCATCGTCGAGCGCAATTCCAGTGATCTCGACGAAATCCTCGTCATCGGCGCGATCCACGATCCTGCCGATGCCGCCTTGCCCCAGGACACTTCGGTGCCGCCGCTGCCTGCGCAGGCCGATGCAGGCAAGACGCAGCGTCGCGGTCGCGCCACCACCGGTTCGCGGATTCCCGACAGCCAGCTCGCCGAGCTGGACGAAGTGCGCATCGTCGGCGCGGTGCACGATCCGGCGGACGCCGGCCTCGCCGACGACGCCTCGCTGCCGGACTTGCCGGTGGTGATCGCATCGACAATGCGCGGTCGCTGATCTTCCTCCGGATCGACACGACGGGCCGGTTCGCACCTGGGCCGGCACGTCGTCATCTGCGCATTCGTTTCCTTGCTGTCATCCCGAGCCGCAGGCGAGGGACCTGCTTTGAAACGTCTCTCCGATCAATCGAAAAGCAGGTCCCTCGCCTGCGGCTCGGGATGACAGAAGGCGTCAGTTCGACGCCGTGTCGCGGTCGCGCCGGATCTGCGCGGCGTCGACGATGCGCAGCTGGCGCGTGGCGCGGTTGAGGCCGCGCAGCGCGGCCGGGTCGCCGTCGCCGATCGCCAGCACGATGTGCCCGGCGCCGAACGGACCGAAGCCCGCGTCGTAGCTGGTCCAGCGCCTGCCGTCCCAGGCCTGCACCCAGGCATGCGGGCTGAACACGTGCGCGCGGCCGGCGAAGCGTCCGGAATAGGCGATGCCGTGCACGATCCGCGTCGGGATGCCGCGCGCGCGGGCTGCGGCGGCGAGCAGCACCGCGAACTCGGTGCAGTCGCCGCTGCGCTTCTCCAGCGCCGTCGCCGCATCGTCGTAGTGGCGGTAGTCGATCGGCCCGTTCATGTGCGCGCGTACCGCCTCGGTCAGGCCGGCCATGCGCGTGCGCACCGAGCGTCCGCGCCCGTGCTGGCGCGCGAAGCTGCGGATGCGCGGGTCGTCGCTGCGCACCCACGCATTCGGCGAAAGGTAATGCTTCAGCGCGTCCGCCGATGGTGCGGGTTCGTCGCCGCAGTCGGCGCAGATCGAGACATGCAGGCCTTCGTTGTCGATCGTGACCGATTGTTCCCCAGTGCGTGGCGGTTGCCATGTCGGCGATGCGTTGCTCGCGAGCCGGTAGCGGATCTCGCCCGACAGCGCGATCGCATTCAGCCGGTACGGGGACGCCACGAACAGGCTGCGCAGGAAGTCGCGGGCCTCATCGTGGCTGGGCGGCTCGGCGGCGCGTGTCGGCGCGGGCGCGGCGAGCGCGATGAGCAGTGCGGATGGGAGCAGGCGGCGAGGGGACATCGGGTGTTCCGGTGGCGATGTGCCAGCGGGAACGTGCGGCTGTGATACGCGGGGTTGATGGTCGCGACTCGCGTCGCTCCCACAAGGCGACAAAGCGCTTGCTGGAGCGACGCGAGTCGCGACGGTGTTACAGGCTCTCGTCGGAAGACGACGAGAAATCCTCTTCGTCGGTCGCGCTCGCGGCGGCGATCTCGTCGGGCGTGCGCAGGTCGATGTCGGTGGATCGGCCGTCGACCACCACGGTCAGCGTACGGTACTGCCAGCGGCCGACGCGCTTGACCGCTTCGATGTAGAGGTCGGCATCGGCCTTCGGTCCCTCCAGCGGGATCTGCAGCGATGCCGAGCCGTTCGGGCCGTTGAGCTGCTGGTTGCCCTGGATGAACCAGCCGGGTTCGATCGGCTGGCCCAGGGCCTCGATCACGCGCGGGTCCTGCTGCGCGCGGCGCTTGGCCTCCATCGCCACGTCGGACGAGCCCATCATCGAAAACAGGCCATAGACGAACAGGCCGATCGCCGCGAGGAACAGCACGCCGAAGAAGGCGACCAGCACCGGCACCGCCCATTTCCAGTTGCGCTGCCACCAGCCGGGCTGGCCGGCGGGTGGCGCGGGCGGCATCGCACCTGCGGGCAGCGGCGGCGGTGCGTGCGGGCTCATGGCTTGAGGCACCGGCCGAAGAAGGCTTCGGTCAGGCGATAGCGATGCAGGGCATCGTTGCCGCGCAGGCCGTGCTTGGCGCCCGGATAGGTCATCAGCTCGAAGGGAATCGCGCGCTTCTGCAGCTCGCTCATCAGCTTGGTCGAATTGCCGAACAGCACGTTGTCGTCGGCCATGCCGTGGATCAGCAGCAGCGCGCCGGGCTGGATGCCGGCGACGTGGGTGAACACGCTCGCTTCCCTGTAACCCGCCGGATTGGTCTTCGGATGGTCCATGTAGCGCTCGGTGTAGTGCGTGTCGTACAGCGCCCAGTCGGTCACCGGCGCGCCGGACACGCCGCAGGCGTAGTCGTTCGGCGCCTTGCCCAGCAGCATCAGGGTCATGTAGCCGCCGTTGGACCAGCCGTAGACGCCGATGCGCTGGCCGTCCACCCACGGCTGCGCGCGCAGCCATTCGACGCCCTTGCGCTGGTCGTCCACTTCCACCGTGCCCTGCTTGCCGTACAGCGCGCCGCCGAAGGCCGCGCCGCGCCGTGGCGTGCCGCGGTTGTCGAGCGAGAACACGACGTAGCCCTGCTGCGCGAGGTACTGGTTGAAGAAGTGGTCGCCGCGACCGGGCCAGCTCTGGGTCACCGTCTGCGCGGCCGGGCCGCCGTAGACGTAGACCACCACCGGGTAGCGCTTCGCCGGGTCGAAGCCGGTCGGCTTGATCAGGTTGTAGTGCAGCGGCGTCCTGCCGTCGGCGGCGGTGAGCGTGCCGAACTCAATCGGACGCTGCGCATCGCGATACGGCGCGTAGGCGTGGTCGGGCTTCGAGGGGTCGTTCTCGACCAGCGCGGCGATGCGCGTGCCGTCGGCGCGATGCAGCACGATCTGCGGCGGCGTGTTCGTGTTCGACCAGCTGTCGACGTAGACGCTGGCGTTGCGCGCGAAGCTGGCGCCGTGCATGCCCGGCTCGGTGGACAGGGTGCGGATCTCGCCGCCGGCCAGCGGCACCACGTGGATGTGGTTCTGGCGCGCGTCGGCCTTGCCGTCGGCGGTGCGGCCGGCGCTGAAATACACCAGGCCCTTGTCCTGGTCCACCGCGAGCAGGGCGTCGACCGGCCAGTCGCCCGAGGTCAGCGCGGTCAGCTGCTTGCCGTCGGCGCTGGCGATGTAGAGATGCTCGAAGCCGCTGCGCTCGCTGATCCACAGGAATCGGTCGTCCTTGAGGAAGCGCAGGCCGTCGTGCAGCGGCACCCAGGTCTTGCTGGTCTCGGTGACCAGCGTGCGCTGCTTGCCGTCGGCCAGCGTGGCCTCGATCAGTTCGAGCCTGCGCTGGTCGCGCGACTGGCGCTGGAAGGTCAGGCGTTTCGCGTCGCGCCACTGCACGCGCGCGAGGTAGATGTCCGGGTTCGGGCCGAGGTCGATCCAGGACGGCGTCGCGCCCTTGCGCGGTGCGATCGTGCCGAGCTTGATCGTCACGTTCGGGTCGCCGGCCGCCGGATAGCGCTGTTCGATCACTTCGGTGCGATCGGGATACACCTCGTAGCGCTTCTGGATCGGCACCGGGCTTTCGTCGATGCGCGCGAAGGCGATCGCCGAATCGTCCGGCGCCCACCAGTAGCCGGTGTGGCGGCCCATTTCCTCGTCGGCGACGAATTCGGCGACGCCGTTGCCGATGGTCTCGCTGCCGTCGGCGGTGAGCTGCAGTTCCTCGCCGCTGCCCAGGTCGATCGCCCACAGGTTGCGGCCACGGATGAAGCTGACGAAGCCGCCCTTCGGCGAGATCTTCGGGTCGGTGGCGAAGCCGCCGCCGCGGGTGAGCTTGCGCACGGCCTCCTTGCCGCTCTTGGCGAGATCGTACAGGTACAGCTCGCCGCCGAGCGGGAACAGCAGCGATTTGCCGTCCGGCGACCACTGGTATTCGACGATGCCCGACAGCGCGGCGGTGCGCTGGCGTTCGCGACGCGCCTTTTCCTCGTCGCTCAGCACTTCCTCGCCGGGCAGCACGTCGGCGGAATCCACCAGGATCGCGGTCGTGCCGGTGGCCACGTCGAAGGCCCACAGGTCGAGGCGGTTGCGGTCCTTGTCCTTGCCGCGCAGGAAGGTCACGCGCGAACCGTCGGGCGCGATCTGCGGCTTGACCAGGGTCGGGCCGGACAGCGGCGCGGCGCCGTTGATCGCTTCGAGGGTGAGCTTGCCCGGCGCGGGGCCGGCGGCGTGGGCGTGGGGCATGGCGAGACCGGACAGCAGGGGGGCGCCGAGCACTGCGGCGGTGAGCAGGGCGAGCGTGCGGGTGCGGAGCATCATGGCTTGGAAGTTCCGAAGAGGGTGCGGCGTTGTTCGTCGGTGAGCGGTTGCCCGGCCTGCGGATTGACCTGCTTGGTCAGCGCATAGGCGCGTTGGGTCGCCGGGCGCGCGCGGATCGCATCGCACCAGCGGCGGACTTCGGGATACGCGTCGAGGTCGATCGGCGCCGTGCGGTAAGGGCTGATCCACGGGTAGCAGGCCATGTCGGCGATGGTGTACTCGTCGCCGACCAGGAAGGCGTGGCCGGCGAGGCGCTTGTCGAGCACGCCGAGCAGGCGGTGCGCCTCGCGGGTGTAGCGATCGATCGCGTAGGGGATCTTTTCCGGCGCGTAGACATTGAAATGGCCGTACTGCCCGGTCATCGGGCCCAGCCCGGCCATCTGCCAGAACAGCCACTCCAGCGTCGCCGTGCGACCGCGCAGGTCCTGGGGCAGGAAGCGGCCGGTCTTTTCGGCCAGGTAGAGCAGGATCGCGCCGGATTCGAACACGCTGACCGGGGCGCCGTCGTCGGCGGGTGCGGTGTCGACGATCGCCGGCATGCGGTTGTTCGGCGCGATCGCCAGGAAATCGGGATGGAACTGCTCGCCCGTGCCGATGTTCACCGGCTTGATGGTGTACGGCAGCGGCTGGCCGGCATCGACCAGTTCCTCCAGCAGCAGGGTGACCTTGTGGGCGTTGGGGGTGGGCCAGTAATGCAGTTCGATCATGGCGTCGCCGGTTCCGTGGGCGGGGAAGGCGGAGTGTACGCGCAGCCGGGGGCCATACGCTGGCGCTTGGCGTGCGGGCCGTGGCCAGTTCCCATGCGGACATTTCATGTCGCCATTTGACGCCCGCGCCGCGCCCGGTGCGGGCGGGCCCGCACAGTGGTTCATGTAGAGCGGAGCTTGCTCCGCTCCCACCGGAGGCAAGCGCACAGCCGAATGCGGAGTTTCCCGATGGTGGCGTCAGGCCAGTCATTCCATCCTCCGGGGCATGACCAGTCACAAGCTCACCAAAGGCCGTTACTCCCAACCTGGCGCCTATTACGTCATCACGACCGTCTCCGCTGCTCGCCAGCGTCTGTTCTGCCATCCAGGCATGGCACAGGCCGTCATCGAGGAAATCCGGCACGCCGGCAGCGGAACCCAATTCGTGCACCATGCTTGGGTGCTGATGCCCGACCACCTGCATTGGCTCATCGAGCTGTGTGACGTCGACCTCAGCGTCGGCGTACAAGCATTCAAGTCTCGGTCCGCACGGGCCTTGAACCTTGCCTGTGGACGGTCCGGACCCGTGTGGCAACCCGGGTTCTACGATCACCGCCTGCGCCATGAGCACGACCTCCAGCGTCAGGCGCGCTACATCATCGAGAATCCAGTCCGGGCAGGGCTGGCTGGATATGTCGAGGGCTATCCCTACCTGTGGTGCAGATGGGGGCGCCACGGCAATGGGCCGTGACTTCGACATGGCGCGTAGACGCGAGCGGAGCAAGCTCCGCTCTACGAAAAGCAGCGCCCGGGAAGTCCGGATTCGCGATCCGATGGCCTAGAATGCCGCGATGGATGTTTCCCACCTGCTCGACGGCCTCAACGCCGCGCAACGCGAGGCGATCACGGCCGAACCCGGCCACATGCTCGTGCTCGCCGGCGCCGGTTCCGGCAAGACCCGCGTTCTCACCCATCGCATCGCCTGGCTGCACGAAGTGCATGGCGTGCCGATGCACGGCATCTTCGCGGTCACCTTCACCAACAAGGCGGCCGGCGAGATGCGCCACCGTGCCGACGCCCTGCTGCCGCACGGCACGCGCGGCATGTGGATCGGTACCTTCCACGGCCTTGCCCATCGCCTGCTGCGCCTGCACTGGCAGGACGCGAAGCTGCCGGAGGGCTTCCAGATCCTCGACAGCGACGACCAGCATCGGCTGGTCAAGCGCGTGGTGCAGGCGCTGGAGCTGGACGAGGCGCGCTTCCCGCCGCGCCAGATCGCGTGGTGGATCAACGCCCAGAAGGACGAAGGCCGCCGCCCGCAGCACATCCAGCCCGACAAGGACGAATGGGCGAGCGTGATGCTCCGCGCCTACACCCTGTACCAGGAGCGATGCGAGCAGGCCGGCCTGGTCGATTTCGCCGAGATCCTACTGCGCGCGCACGAAGTCCTGCGCGACCATCCGCCGCTGCTGCAGCATTACCGGCACCGCTTCCAGCAGCTGCTGATCGACGAGTTCCAGGACACCAACAGCCTGCAGTACGCCTTCATCCGCCTGCTCGCCGGCGACACCGGCCAGGTGTTCGTGGTCGGCGACGACGACCAGGCCATCTACGGCTGGCGCGGCGCCAAGGTCGAGAACGTCAACCGCTTCCTGCGCGACTTCCCCGGCGCGAAGACCATCCGCCTCGAACAGAACTACCGTTCCAGCGCGAATATCCTCAACGCCGCCAACGCGGTGATCGCGCACAACCCCTCGCGCCTGGGCAAGCAGCTGTGGACCGACAGCGGCGAAGGCGAGCCGATCGACCTGTACTCGGCCTTCAACGAGATTGACGAAGCGCGCTTCGTCATCGAACGCATCCGCCAGTGGGTGCGCGACGGCGGCAGCCACGGTGAATGCGCGATCCTCTATCGCAGCAACGCCCAGTCCCGCGCCTTCGAAGAGACCCTGCTCGGCGAGCAGATCCCGTTCCGTGTCTACGGCGGCATGCGCTTCTTCGAGCGTGCGGAAATCAAGGACACCCTCGCCTACCTGCGCCTGATGGCCAACCGCGACGACGACGCGGCCTTCGAGCGCGCGGTCAACACGCCGCCGCGCGGCATCGGCGAGCGCACCCTCGACGAAGTGCGCCGCCGCGCCCGCGACCGCTCGATCTCGCTGTGGAAAGCCGCCGCCGAGGTCGCCGCCGGCGATGCGCTGCCGGCGCGCGCGCGCAACGCCATCGCCGCCTTCGCGCAGCTGATCGAAGCGATCACCGACGAAGCCGGCGAGTTGCCGCTGAAGGACAAGATCGACCACGCGCTCGCCCGCTCCGGTCTGCGCACGCACTACGAGCTGCAGTCCAAGGGTTCGCTGGACTCGCGCACCGACAACCTCGACGAACTGGTCTCGGTGGCCGCGCGCTTCGTGAAGGGCGACGACGAGGAAACTGCGGCCTTGTCCGAACTCGTCGCCTTCCTCGCCTATGCCGCGCTGGAAGCCGGCGAAGGCCAGACCGAGGCCGGCGAGGACGGCGTGCAGCTGATGACCCTGCACAGCGCCAAGGGCCTGGAATTCCCGCTGGTGTTCCTGGTCGGCCTGGAAGAGGGCCTGTTCCCGAACAACAAGTCGATCGAGGAATCCGGGCGGCTCGAAGAGGAGCGCCGGCTCGCGTACGTGGGCATCACCCGCGCGCGGCAGAAGCTGGTGATCACCTACGCCGAAGCCCGCCGCCTGCACGGCCAGGAGATGTACGGCCTGCCCTCGCGCTTCCTGCGCGAGATCCCGTCCACGCTGATCCACGAAGTCCGGCCGAAGGTGCAGGTCTCGCGACCGATGTACCAGGCGCAGCCGCGCAAGCAGTGGGGCCACGCCTCGCTGCAGGAGACGCCCGGTCTGCGCGTGGGGCAGAACGTGACCCACGCCAAGTTCGGCACCGGCATCGTCACCGACATCGAAGGCAGCGGCGCCCACGCCCGCGTGCAGGTGAACTTCGACGACGCCGGCAGCAAGTGGCTGGTGCTGGCGTATGCGAATCTGCAGCCGGCATAAGGTGTTGTCCTGGGGCAGCCCGATGAAAGAGGACACCGATCACAATGAGTTGGGAATACCGCGTCATGAAGGTGGATGGCCAACACGCCATCCATGAAGTGCATTACGAAGGGGATGATCGTGCGATGCCGAAGACGTATTCGATTCATCCCGCATATCCTCGTGGTGAAGATCTCGCCGATCTCCACGAAGATATTCAGCGCTACCTCGAAGCCCTGACGCTGCCTGTGCTCATTCCAGATGATTTCCCTCGATCGGAATGAAATCCTTCTCGGATTCCAGTCCTTTCCTGCACATGATCGACAACGCCGCACCACCATGAGTCCTCGCCGATGACCGACCACACCGACCCCGTTGCTCCGCAAGAAGATTTCCTTCGTGTCCGCGACTACCTCACCGGCCTGCAGGACCGCATCTGCGCCGCGATCGAGGGCGCGGACGGCGCGGCGACGTTCCGCGAAGACCTCTGGCAGCGCGCCGAGGGTGGCGGCGGGCGCACGCGCATCCTGCGCGATGGCGCGGTGTTCGAGCAGGCGGGCATCGGCTTCTCGGATGTGTCCGGCACCAAGCTGCCGCCGTCGGCGACCGCTGCGCGGCCGGAGCTGGCCGGGGCCTCGTGGCGGGCGGTCGGGGTGTCGCTGGTGTTCCATCCGCGCAACCCGTACCTCCCGACCACCCACGCCAACGTCCGCCATTTCCGCGCGTTCAAGGACGGCGAGACCGTGGCCTGGTGGTTCGGCGGCGGGTTCGACCTCACCCCGTTCTATCCGGTCGACGAGGACGTGCGCCACTGGCACCAGGTCGCGCGCGACCTGTGCGAGCCGTTCGGTGGACAGGCGCGCTATGACGCCCACAAGAAATGGTGCGACGAGTACTTCTTCCTCAAGCACCGCAACGAGACCCGCGGCGTCGGCGGCCTGTTCTTCGACGACCTGCACGAGGACTTCGAACGCGACTTCGCCTACCAGCGCGCGGTCGGCGACGGTTTCCTCGACGCCTACCTGCCGATCGTCGAACGCCGCCGCGACACGTCGTACGGCGAGCGCGAGCGCCAGTTCCAGCTCTACCGGCGCGGACGCTACGTCGAGTTCAACCTGGTCTTCGATCGCGGCACCCTGTTCGGCCTGCAATCGGGCGGCCGCACCGAATCGATCCTGATGAGCCTGCCGCCGCTGGTCCGCTGGGAATATGGCTACAACCCGGACGCGGAGAGCGACGAGGCGCGGCTGGCCGACTATCTGGCGCCGCGCGACTGGCTGGCGGAGCTGGGTTGAGCCGACCTGCGCCCTTGTAGAGCGGAGCTTGCTCCGCTCTTGCCTCTTCCGGGAAAGCCCGAGCGGAGCAAGCTCCGCTCTACACGTCGTCTCAGGCCTCGTCCGCCAGCAGGATGCTGATCCGCCCGTTGGTCTCCAGCGTCGCCAGGCGGATCTTCTCGATCTCGCTGCAACCGGTTTCGCGCATCGCTTCGAGGAAATCGCCGTTGCTCACCAGTTCGCGCCTGAGCACGTCGCGGAACACCTTGCCGTCGCGCGCCAGCACCACCGGCTGGCCTTCGACCAGCGCCCGCGCCTGCGGGTGGCGGGCCACGACGAACGCGACGAGGTAATTCAGGCCGATCAGGCAGCTCGCCAGCAGCGCGGCGCCGAGCAGTGAGTTGTCGCCACCGTTGAGGCCGTTCTGCACCGCGTTGCCGATCAGGATCAGCAGCACGAGGTCGAATGGCGTGAACTGGCCGACCGCACGTTTGCCCGACGCCCGGATCAGCACCATCACCAGCGCGTACACGATCACGGCGCGCAGCACGAAATGCCACCAGGGCGCGGACAGTTGCAGCAGATCGGACATGGTGGCGTACCGGCCGGGAGACTTCGCACAGTCTCCCGGCCGGCCGCACAAATAAAAAGCCCCGCAGGTGGGGGAACCGGCGGGGCTTGGAACGGGACTTGGGGAGAGTCGTTCGTTCCGGGGGTCACCCCAGGGGAGTGGGTGACCTGCGACGGACGTTGCATCCGTCGCGAACAAGTTGACCACGATTCGGCCGGAGAGTTCGTAAAGAATTCGCTCAGAAGGCAGACGAATTCAGGGTCGATTTAATCCGCATGCAGCGGATATTCAGTTTCGCGGAAAAATCGCGGGAAAACCTGTCTGAAACAACAGGTTGGACCCTGTCGAAAGTCACAGGTTGTGCAGTTCCGCTAACCGACTCGCTGCATGCGCAATCGCGGAAAACAGCGTTCCGCAGGTGCATCCGCAACGTCAATGCGCCTCGTCCCAGTTGTCGCCGACGCCGGCGTCGATCACCAGCGGCACGCGCAGTTCCGCGGCCGCCGCCATCCTTGCTTTGACTTCCGGAATCAGCGTGTCGACGAAATCCGCATCGCACTCGAACACCAGTTCGTCGTGCACCTGCAGCAGCATCTTCGCCTGGTCGGCATGGTCGGCGATCCAGCCGTCGATGGCGATCATCGCGCGCTTGATGATGTCGGCGGCGGTGCCCTGCATCGGTGCGTTGATCGCGGCGCGCTCGGCGCCAGCGCGCAGGCCCTGGTTTCTGGCGTTGATGTTGTCCAGGTACAGGCGGCGGCCGAACACGGTCTCGACGTAGCCGCGCTCGTGCGCCTCCTTGCGGGTGCGCTCCATGAAGTCGCGCACGTCGGGATAGCGGTTGAAGTACAGGGCGATGTAGTCCTGCGCCTCGCCGCGGCCGATGTCGAGCTGTTTGGCGAGGCCGAATGCGCTCATGCCGTACATCAGGCCGAAGTTGATCGCCTTGGCGGCACGGCGCTCGTTGCCGCTCACCTCGTCCAGCGGCTTGCCGAACACCTCGGCGGCGGTGGCGCGGTGGATGTCGGCACCGGCGGCGAAGGCGCGCAGCAGGCCGGCATCTTCGGACAGGTGGGCCATGATCCGCAGTTCGATCTGCGAGTAATCGCAGGCTACCAGCTTGCGGCCCGGCGGCGCGATGAAGGCCTTGCGGATGCGGCGCCCGTCCTCGGTGCGGATCGGGATGTTCTGCAGGTTCGGGTCGTTCGACGACAGGCGACCGGTCGCGGCGCCGGCCTGGTGGTAGCTGGTGTGCACGCGGCCGGTGTCGGGATTGACCATCTCCGACAGCTTGTCGGTGTAGGTGCTGCGCAGCTTGGCCAGGCCGCGATATTCGAGAATGATGCGCGGCAGCTCGTGCTGGTCTGCGATGGCCTCCAGCGCTTCCTCGTTCGTCGACGGCTGGCCGGTCGGGGTCTTCACCAGCGCCGGCAGCTTCAGTTCGTCGAACAGCAGCGCCTGCAGCTGCTTGGGCGAGTCGAGGTTGAAGGTGCGCCCGGCCAGCTCGGTGGCCTTCTGCTGCGCGGCGAGCATGCGCCGCGACAGGTCCGCACTCTGCCGGCGCAGTTCGTCGGCGTCGATCAGGATGCCGTTGGCCTCCATCCGCGCCAGCACCGGCACCAGCGGCACCTCGATCTCGCGATACACCTTCTCCAGCGACGGCTCGGTCGCCAGCTTCGCCGACAGCACGCGATGCAGGCGCAGGGTGATGTCGGCGTCCTCGGCGGCGTAGCGCGCGGCGTCGTCGATCGCGACCTCGGCGAAGGAGATCTGCTTGGCGCCCTTGCCGGCCACGTCCTCGAACTTGATGGTGTCGTAGCCGAGGTAGCGCTTGGCCAGCGAGTCCATGTCGTGGCGCGTGGCGCTGGAGTTCCAGATGAAGCTCTCCAGCATGGTGTCGTCGGCATAGCCGGCCACGTCCACGCCGTGGCGGCGCAGCACGTGCAGGTCGTACTTGCCGTGCTGGCCGAGCTTGCGGTGTTTCGCGCTTTCCAGCAGCGGGCGCAGTGCGTCCAGGGTTTCGGCCATCGGCAGCTGCGCCGGCGCGCCGGGATAGGTGTGGCCGACCGGGATGTAGCAGCCGTTGCCGGGTTCGGTGCTGAAGCTCAGGCCGACCAGGTTCGCCTGCATCGCGTCGAGCGCGTCGGTCTCGGTGTCGAAGGCGAATTCGTCGGCGGCGTCGAGTTTTGAGACCCATGCGTCGAGCTGCGCGCGCGTGGTCACGGTGTCGTAGTCGCCCTTCGCCGACAGCGCCGGGTCCGGCGCTTCGTCCGCGCTGCCGGTCGCGGCGCGCGCGTAGCCGGCGGCCGTGCTGCGCAGGCCGGCGCGGTCGGCGGCGGCTTCCGCAGCGGCTTCGCCGGCCGGGTCGCCGCCCAGTTCCTTCAGCGCCTGGTTGAAACCG
This sequence comes from Lysobacter brunescens, assembly GCF_042677005.1. Classification (NCBI taxonomy): domain Bacteria; kingdom Pseudomonadati; phylum Pseudomonadota; class Gammaproteobacteria; order Lysobacterales; family Lysobacteraceae; genus Lysobacter; species Lysobacter brunescens. The sequence goes on from NZ_JBHTIF010000001.1 coordinate 1,084,581, forward strand.
TAGCGCGCGTACAGCCGGCGCAGGTCCTCGACGTGGCGCTCGCGCAGCGCGAGGTCGGCTGGGCCGACGTCCAGTTCGACATCGGTCTTGATTGTGGTCAGCTGCTTGTTCAGCGGCAGCCGGTGCAGCGCTGCGCGCAGGTTCTCGCCGAGCTTGCCCTTGAAGCCGTCGGCATTGACGATGACGCTGTCGAGGTTGCCGTATTCGCCCAGCCATTTCGCGGCGGTCTTCGGGCCGCACTTCTCGACGCCGGGAATGTTGTCGACGCTGTCGCCCATCAGCGCCAGCAGGTCGACGATCTGGTCGGCGCGCACGCCGAACTTCGCCATGACCGCCTCGTCGTCGGCCATGCGGCTGCCGGTCATGGTGTTGACCAGGGCCACGCCCGGGCGGACGAGCTGGGCGAAATCCTTGTCGCCGGTGGAGATGGTGACCGTCATCCCGGCCTCGGCGGCGCGCAGCGCCAGCGTACCGATCACGTCGTCCGCCTCCACGCCGGGCACGCGCAAGATCGGAAAGCCCAGCGCCTGCACGATCTCCATCATCGGCTCGACCTGCGCGCGCAGGTCGTCGGGCATCGGCGGTCGGTGCGCCTTGTACTGCGGGTCCAGTGCGTCGCGAAAGGTCGGGCCGGAGGCGTCGACGACGAAGGCGAGGTAGTCGGGCTGCTCCTTCAGGTGTGCTTTGAGCATGCTAAGCACAACATGCAGAGCGGCAGTCGGGAAGCCGTCCGGAGCAGTGAATTCGCGTCCCTGCGCCTTCATGGCGTGATAGGCGCGGAAGAGGTAGGCGGAACCGTCGATCAGGAGGAGTCGTTTCATGCCGGGATTCTACCCCCCACGCTTCCGGGACAGGCGTGAAGCGGGACGGCGGCACGGTGGGTTCACGCCGGGCGACGTATGATCGAACCACATCCCCCACGCGGAGCACCCTCATGCGCACGACGCCGATCCTGCCGATCCTGCTGCTGCCGCTGTGCCTGTCGCTCGCCGCCTGCGCCACCACCGGCGGCGCCGATACCGCCGACGTGCAGATCCCCGCCGATGCCGTCGCCACCACCCGCAACCAGCCCAATGGCGACGTCATCACCGAATATCGCGTCGCCGGCCAGCTGCGCATCGTCCGCATCCAGCCCGCGCGCGGACCCGCCTACTTCCTGCAGGACCGCAACGGCGACGGCCGCCTCGACGACGAGACCGGCACCTCGCAGGTGTACTTCAAGCTGTTCGGGTGGTGAGTCAGGCGGCAGCATTGTAAAAGTTTCGTTGCGAGCGGCCCGTTTCCGGAATCTCCGTGAACGCCGCGTCTTGATCAGCCGCTCTTTCACGGGCTCAGCTCTGATGAAACCATGAGGCGATCTCTCGCGGTGCGTGGGCTTCTCGTCGCGCTGTCTCGCAGGCGTCCCGCTCAATCCCGTGGTGCGTTGCGGGGCCTTGATTCGCTTCTTGATTTGACGCCAAATTCTCCGTCGTGCGCGACGAGATGCGCACCTGCCTGGACTGTTCAACGGAACGATCCAGCATCACATTCGACAGGGGAGTTGAAGTCATGGATTTCGTGGATCAATTGCGCGTGCTGTCCTCCAGGATTGCGAGCACAAGGAATGTCGTTCAGACCGAAGAGGCGACCAAGAATGCAATGGTCATGCCCTTCATCCAGATACTCGGTTACAACCCGTTCGATCCGTTCGAGGTCACGCCTGAACTCGTGGCTGACGTGGGTACCAAGAAAGGTGAAAAGGTCGATTACGCGATCCTCAGCGACGGCAAGCCGATCATCATTTTCGAATGCAAGAAGGCTGGCGATGATCTCAACATCAGCCATGCAGGACAGCTTTTCCGCTATTTCCATGTGACTTCCGCCAGATTCGGCGTCCTGACGAACGGCATCGTCTATAAGTTCTTCACAGACCTCGAACAGCCCAACAAGATGGACGAGAAGCCGTTCTTTGAATTCAATATTCTTGAGTTCAAGGACAAGGACGTGGATGAGCTGAAGAAGTTCGCGAAGTCGGCATACAACCTCGACAACATTCTAGCGACAGCGAACGATCTGAAGTACACCCGAGCCATCCAGAACAAGATCGAGGAATGGATGGTGAATCCCCCGGAGGAATTCGTCCGCCTCGTTTCTGCGGATCTCTTGGCAGGCAAGCGATTCACCCCTGTGGTAAAGGACCAGTTCACTGCGATATCGAAGCGTGCCTTCGAGCAATTGATCGGTGAAAAGATCAATGCCCGACTCAAGGGTGCGATGACGCCGGATGCATTGCCTGTGCTGGTCGCTTCCAGGGCCGTTGACCCGCAGGAAAAGCCGTCAGAAACGATGGCGTCAGAACCCCAGCTTGTAACTTCTTCCGAAGAGCTCGAAGGATTCTATGCAGTGCGTGCGATGTTGAGAGACATTGTCCCGTCCAGGCGTATCTTCATGCGCGATGCGCAATCGTATTGCGCTGTGCTTTTTGACGACAACAATCGAAAACCCATCTGCCGACTGAGGTTCAACAACAGGCAGAAGCTCCGTTTGGGGGTTTTCAAGGAAAACAAGGAAGAGGAAATCCTGCCTCTGGATTCTGTCGACACCATCTTCGACTATCAGGATCGATTGAAGGCGACAGTCTTGGCATACATACAGAATCCGGAAGCCTCTGCCGAGGCAGCGCCATAAGACCACGCATTCTCCTGGGTTCCCTCACGCCACCCGCGCGCACACCCAGGCATCCACCCGGGTGACGCCGGCGCGCAGCAGCGTCTCGGCGGCGGCGTGCAGGGTCGCGCCGGTGGTCATCACGTCGTCGACCAGGGCCACGTGGGCCGGCAGCGACACCCCGGGGCGGACCGCGAACGCACGCCGCAGGTTGCGCCGCCGTGCCGGGGCGTCCAGGCGGGACTGCGGCGCGGTGTCGCGGGTGCGTAGCAGCGCGCGGTCGAGCAATGGCAGGTCCAGCGCCTTCGCCAGTGGCCGGGCCAGCTCCAGGGCCTGGTCGAAGCCGCGTTCGCGCAGCCGGGCGGGGTGCAGTGGGAGGGGGATGAGGGCGTCGGGCCGGGGCGCCTCGGCCAGGGCCTCGGCCATATGCAGGGCGCAGGCGCGGCCGGCGGCGAGGTCGCGGTGGAATTTCAGACGGGGCAAGAGGCGGTCCAGCGGCGGCGCGTAGCGGAACGCCGCCCGGGTCTCGGCCAGCGGCGGCGGCCGGCGCTGGCAATGCCCGCAGGCCGGGGCAGGGGCTGGGAGGGGCAGGGCGCAGCGCGGGCAGGCGCAGCGGTTCCACGGCAGTTCGCGCACGCAGGCCGGACAGAGGTCGTCGTTGCCGGCGCGTTCGCCGCAGACGAGGCATCGTGCTGGCCACAGGCGGTCGAAGGCGGCGCGCAGGCGGGCCCAGGGGCTCGATGCGTCAAGGTTGACAGGGCTGGACATGCTTTCCAGACTGCCGGTCCCGCTTCGCTGTGTCTGTCAGGAAACCCCGATGTCCGTTGTCAGTGCTTCCGGCCCCCTGCGTCACGACTGGAGCCGCACCGAAGTGGAGGCGCTGCTCGCGCAGCCCTTCCCGGTGCTGCTGCACCAGGCGGCCGAAACGCACCGGGCGAACTTCGACCCCGCCGAGGTCCAGGTCAGCACCCTGCTGTCGGTGAAGACCGGCGGCTGCCCCGAGGATTGCGCCTACTGCCCGCAGGCCCAGCGCTACCACACCGGGGTCGAGGCCACGAAGCTGATGGACACCGACGCCGTGGTCGAGCGCGCGAAAGCCGCCAAGGCCGCCGGCGCCTCGCGCTTCTGCATGGGCGCCGCCTGGCGCTCGCCGAAGGACCGCGACATCCCGAAGGTCGCCGACATGATCCGCGAGGTGAAGGCCCTGGGCCTGGAGACCTGCGCCACCCTCGGCATGCTCAGCGGCGAACAGGCCACGGCGCTCAAGGATGCCGGCCTGGACTACTACAACCACAACCTCGACACCTCGCCGGAGTTCTACGGCGACATCATCAAGACCCGCGAGTACCAGGACCGCTTGGACACCCTGGCCCATGTCCGCGATGCGGGCATGAAGACCTGCTGCGGCGGCATCGTCGGCATGGGCGAGACCCGCCGCCAGCGCGCCGCCTTCCTGCAGACCCTGGCCAACCTGCCGGCCCATCCGGACTCGGTGCCGATCAACCGACTGGTCCAGGTCGAAGGCACGCCGCTGCACGGCACCGCCGAGCTGGACCCGTTCGAATTCGTGCGCACGATTGCCGTCGCCCGCATCCTGATGCCGAAATCGATGGTCCGCCTGTCCGCCGGCCGCGAGAGCATGAGCGACGAGCTGCAGGCCCTGTGCTTCCTGGCCGGCGCGAACTCCATCTTCTATGGCGAGAAGCTGCTGACCACCGGCAACCCGGACACCGAGCGCGACCTCGCGCTGTTCGAGCGCCTGGGCCTGCGGCCGATGCAGGTGGTCGAGACCAGCGGCACCGTGCACGCCGACATCATCGAATCCCTGCCGGCCGGCGACGCGCCGACCTGCACCCGCGCCGCCTGACCGCACCGCACGACCGAGCACAGCCCATGAGCCGCCCGCGCCTCACCGACCGCATCCTCGCCGCCCGCGTGCAACGCACCCTGCAGGGGCGCGAGCGACAGCGGCGCACGGTCACCCGGCGCGACGGCGTGCGCTATGAGGTCGACGGGCGCTGGCTGACCAATTTCAGCGGCAACGACTACCTCGGCCTGGCCCAGCACTTCGCCGTCGTCGATGCCCTGCAGTCCGCCGCCGGCCGCGACGGCGCTGGCAGCGGCGCTTCGCACCTGGTCTGCGGCCACCACGCTGCGCACGAGGCGCTGGAGAAGGAAATCGCCGACTGGCTGGGCGCGCCACGCGCGCTGCTGTTCGGCAGCGGCTACCTCGCCAACCTCGCGGTGCTGCAGGGCCTGCTCGGCGAAGACGATGTCTGCGTGCAGGACCGCCTCAACCACGCCAGCCTGATCGACGCCGCGCGCCTGTCCGGCTGCAAGCTGCGCCGCTATCCGCACAACGATGCCGAAGGCGCGCTGCGCCAGCTGCGTACCGTGCCCGACGGCGCCGCCATCGTCGCCACCGACGGCGTGTTCAGCATGGATGGCGATGTCGCGCCGCTGCGCGAACTGTCGCTGGTCGCCAAGGTCCAGCACGCCCTGCTGTACGTCGACGACGCGCACGGCATCGGCGTGGTCGGTGCCGAAGGCCGCGGCTGTGCGGTCGATGCCGGCCTCGCCCCGGGCGATGTCCTGCAGCTCGCCACCCTGGGCAAGGCGCTGGGCGGCTATGGCGCCTGCGTGGTCGGCAGCGAGGACATCATCGGCCACCTCGCCGAGACCGCTCGCCCCTACATCTACACCACCGCGCTGCCGCCGGCGCAGGCCGCCGCGACCCTCGCCGCCGTGAAGCTGGCCCGCCGCGACCACTGGCGCCGCGAGAAGCTGCAGAACCTGATCGGCCATTTCCGCCAGAACGCCCAGTTCCGCGGCCTGCAGCTGCTGCCGTCGACCACGCCGATCCAGCCGCTGATGTGCGGCGAGGAAAAGCGCGCGCTGGCCCTGACCACCGCGCTGGAAGCCCAGGGCTTCTGGGTGCCCGCGATCCGTCCGCCGACCGTGCCCGACGGCAAGGCCCGCTTGCGCATCACCCTGTCCTCGCTGCACACCCAGGCCGAAGTCGATGCCCTGGTCGATGCGTTGAGCTGGGCGCGCGATGCGGTCGAGATGGGCTACGGCAATGCCGGTGCTTCCGGCGCCGCGGTGGCATGAGGCCTGCACTGGCGGCGACCGACGATCTCGACGCGCGCATTCCGGTCTGGGTCGCGCTGTCGGAGCTCTATCTCGATACGGATGTCCGCTTCTTCCACGACAGCGTCGCGCGCGTGCTCGCCGCATCGCCCTATCCCCTGGACGAACTCCAGCGGATCCTCCTCGATGAGGTGCATCCCGCGCTGCATGCCAACCTGTTGCAGGTGGCCGGCGAATGGGCGGGCTTCGATGACGCATGGCTGGTCGAACACGTGCAGGCCGTGCGCAGGCGTCCGCTGTGGCTGCGTCGGCTCACGCGCCTGTCGTCCGGCATGGTCCGTGAGCACTGGCGCGCGCTCGAACCGATGATCCGCAAGGCCCGCAACGCATCCTGCGCATGAACGACTCCCTGCACATGACCGTCAGCGGCGACGGCCCGCCCCTGGTGCTGATCCATGGCTGGGCGATGCACGGCGGCGTGTTCCACGCGCTGGTCGATCGCCTGCGCGATCGCCACACGCTTTACATCATCGACTTGCCCGGCCACGGCCTGAGCCGCGACGCCGCCATACCGCTCGAATTCGATGCCGTCTGCGACGCCATCCAGGCGCAGGTGCCGGTCGCGCCGTGGATCGGCTGGTCGCTCGGCGGCATGTTCGCCCTGCACGCCGCCGTGCGTCGTTCTGCGGAAACGCCCGCGCGCGTGCCGGCGCTGGTCACCTTGTGCAGCAGCCCCTGCTTCGTGCGCGGCCCCGACTGGCGCTTCGGCGTCTCGCCCGAGATCTTCCGCGACTTCGCCCAGGGCCTGGCCGACGACTATCGCGGCACGCTCGACCGCTTCGTCGCGCTCGAAGCCTTCGGCTCCGATCATGCGAAGGACGAGCTGCGCGAACTGCGCGCCGAACTCTTCGCCCGTGGCGAACCCGCCGCACGCGCGCTCGTCGACGGCCTGCGCATCCTCGAAACCACCGACCTGCGTCCGTTGCTGCCGCAGCTGCGCGTCCCCAGCCTGTGGATCGCCGGCCGCCGCGACCGCCTCGTCGACCCGCGCGCGATGCGCCTCGCCGCCGCGACGATCGAACAGACGAGCCCGGCGTACGCCAGCTTCGTCGAGATCGAACATGCCGGGCATGCGCCGTTCCTGACCCATGTGGACGAGGTGGTCGCGGCGCTGGACGGTTTCCTCACCGAGCACCTGCCGCAATGAGCGCGCAGTGACCACGCTTCGATGAACCAGCTCTTCGACCCCCGCCAGGTCCGTCGCGCCTTCTCGCGCGCGTCCGCCAGCTACGCCGATGCGGCGAAGCTGCAGCACGAGGTCGAAGCGCGCCTGCTCGAATCGCTCGATTTCTACGAGGAAGGCCGCGCCGCCGACGCGAAGGCGCCGTCGGTCGTCGTCGACCTCGGCTGCGGCCCCGGCAGCGCCGCGCGCGCGATGCAGCAGCGCTGGCCGAAGGCGCGCGTGCTCGCGCTCGATCTCGCCTTGCCGATGTTGCAGCAACAGCCGGTGGAAGGCGGACTCGCGCGCACGCTCGCACGCGTCGGCCTCGGCCAGCGCACGCCCGAGCGTATCTGCGCCGACGCGCGCGCATTGCCGCTGGCCGACCACAGCGTCGACCTGCTGTTCTCCAACCTCTGCCTGCAGTGGGTCGAAGACCTGCCGGCGGTGTTCGCCGGCTTCCGCCGCGTGCTCAAGCCCAACGGCATGCTGGTCATGTCGACCTTCGGCCCCGACACCCTCTACGAACTGCGCAGCGCCTTCGCCGAAGCCGACGCCGTGCCGCACGTCAGCCCCTTCGCCTCGATCGCGCAGGTCGGCGACGCGCTGATCGGCAGCGGCTTCCGCAACCCCGTGCTCGATCGCGACGAGCTCGTCACCCGCTATCCCGACCTGCCCGCGCTGATGCGCGAACAGCGCGCCATCGGCGCCACCAATGCCCTGCACGCGCGCCGGCACACCCTCACCGGCAAGACCCGCTTCGCCGCCGCCGCCCGCGCCTACGAACAGTTCCGCCACGGCGACCAGCTGCCCGCCACCTGGGAAATCGTCACCGCCGTCGCCTGGGCCCCGGAACACGGCGTCCCGATCCGCGAAGGCGGCGAGGATGTCGCACGTTTTCCGGCGAGCGGGATTCCGGTGCGGCGGCGGTGAGTTCACCCCGTCCCGCGTAGGGTGCAACCGCTGCAGGCGATTGCGCCGGATGAGTCTCACCGAACGATGGACTCAACGCCGCACCCGCATCATCGATTCAGTACATGCGTGCAGATCTGCGCCGTGGTCACATCCTTGTGACCACGGCAGCTCCGGCATGGAGCGGATGTTCGATCCCGATTCGAGCAGGTGCGTCGCGAAGCAATGTCGCAACGTGTACAGCCAGATCACTGAGGAATCCTTCGACCTCTGCGCCGCCTGATTCACGAGCATGTCGCAGGTCATTGCAGCGAATATCGCGGCGAATCCAGTGCGAATTCGCCTGTTCCGTGCGCAAGCTGTAGCGCTTCATACGCAATCGTCTGCAAACATCTTCCAACAACTCTGGCGGTTGCTGGCCGAGATCGGCCCTGCCTATGACGGTATCGGAGTCTGCGGACGGCATTAGGCTGCAACCATGCGGGATAACACCGCCATCTTGCGGATTCACACAAACGGTTCTGTCGGCGAAAGCCGTTGATCTGTATAGGAAAATCCTGATTGACGGTGGCCGGCAGCCATGGGCAGAATCAGTGCTACGCCCCTAATTGGGGTCTAATCGTAGTTAGCGTGCATTTGATAGTTCGTCGATCTCTCACGGGAGGAAGTAGAAATGCCTAATCGCGATGGACAGGGAAACGATGCTGATCGTGGTGGCCATGTAGACCGCGGCGGTCATGTAGATCGTGGCGGTCATGTAGATCGTGGCGGTCACGTGGATCGTGGCGGTCACGTGGATCGTGGTGGTCACGTGGATCGTGGTGGTCACGTGGATCGTGGTGGTCACGTGGATCGTGGCGGTCACGTGGATCGTGGCGGTCACGTAGATCGTGGTGGTCACGTGGATCGTGGCGGTCACGGAGGCGACGGTAAGCGCTGAGTTGTTGCGATAGCTCAAGCAACGCGCTAACAATTCGTCCAAGCCGACGCCGCTTCGCGGCGCGGCTTAACTCAGGTGTTAGACGCTAGGAATTATGGATCCAGTCCCCTCAAACATAACGAAGTCATACCCGAGGCGCGGGCCGCTCCAACAATTCCGCTTTGCGGATGGAACCGCTTTCAGATGTTTTCGGTGTGGTGACACGAAGAAATCGAAGCTCATCACTCTGTACGCAGGTGACTGGGCTAGAAAACTATGCAATGGATGCTATGGCCTACTCTTATCACTCTACGAGATCAAGGCCGGCGCAGCCGCAGAGGACGTACGGGCAGAGCAGCTTGCTGAAGAGCTTCTTTCTCTCGTCTCAGCTAATCAGCTACGTCAAGCTGAACGCATATATCGCGCCTCTGAGAAGCGCGCAGAGGTTCTGGCGGCACATTCGTTACGTTTCGTTGCTACTGCTGAGCACGTTGCTGCACAGCTGGATTCAGACCCGCAGCTTGAATGGTCGCCTGCTGTAATCGGCTTATGTAAAGCAGTTGAAGCTGAGGTTGTAAGCCGCATTCTCGTTCCCCTCGCAGTCTTGACGGCTAGCGAAGACCTCAGCGAAGACAAGAAAGACAAGGATATCGGCCGCATAGCCGCCTACTGCATCGATTCGGGACGAAAGCCTCCGGAACTCGGCACGTTCGCACACTTCCTTCAAACGGTAGTGCATAGTCAAGAAAGACGTGAAACAAGTCGGCTGATTCGTTGTTTTCTTAGCCTTATTGGAGATTGGGTGGGCTCTGTGTGGATACTTGACCCACAAGGGTTTCATCGTGCACTAGCCACGTTAACTACAAGTTATCGAAATCGTGCAGCTCACATTGAAGAGCTTTCTAGGCAAGACTACATCGATTGCCGTGAGCATACCTTTGGAAATAAAGGGCTGGTGTGGCAACTTGTTATTGCAACGGAAAAAACAAGTGACTGCCTTCGCGTCTAACAATTCATTCAAGCCGACGCCGCTTCGCGGCACAGCTTAATTCAGGCGTTAGAGCCCATGGTGCGGTTTCCAATCGTCGTGATGGTGGCAGTGGCGGCCGGTTGCTCCACCAGCACTTCGCCGCCGCCCTTTGAAGCCACCGTCGGTGAGCACTACGGGCCAATGCGACAACGCGTCGTGGCAGCCGGCTGGGAGCCAGTCCCTGTAAGGTGCTCCGAACAAAACCTCTGCTTTGAGGGTGAGCCAGAGCTCGCTACGGACTTGGCCACTAGCGAGACATGTGGGTACTTTTCGCATGGCGGCTCTAGGGTGAGGGTTTGCACTGACCCCATCTCGGACGGCAAGCGCCTGAAGAGCGTCCGGCATGGGCCCTAACAATTCGTCCAAGCCGAACCCGCTTCGCCAAGCGGCCTGACTCCGGCGCTGGAGCCCTCATGAAAATCCTTGTCGCCTTGATCGCAAGCGGATTCGCATTCAGCGCAAACGCATGCACGCCGCAGATCCATGTCTGGGTCCCGGGAACGCCGCCGCCACATACCGTTGTGGAAGGGTTGGTGACAGGAGACATTCGGTCTGGCGTGTGGGAGAGAACCATTCACGTACAGCCACGGATGTCACTTCGAGGGAAGTGGAAAACGGATTTGGACGTTCAAGTGCCCTGCGGGGCAGATTCCCCACGGTTGGGGGACGATGTTCTGGTGGTGAAGCTGGCCCATGATTCGAAAACCTGGATTCTGATTCCGCCATGGCAGGAGGATGAGTTTCGCGCGTTCCTGCGCGAAACGAAAAGATCACGAAAAGATCGGGACACCCAGGTTCTTTCCCCACGATGAGGCCATGACGCGGAGAACATCAGCGCCTTCTGGTCTTCCCTCTCGACCCGTGCCTTGAAGGTTTGATGGATTCCCGGTGCGCAAGCACCGATCGGGAATTCAGGAAAAGTCTGGCAGCCGATTGGCATGCGTGCGCCGTACGTGAGGGTTTCGCATCACGCAACGTGGAGCGCTGCCGGTATATTTGCCGGATCGAGTCAGATGGGACAGACCCCGGCGCATGAAGATCGGAATCCAGACCTGGGGCAGTCATGGCGATATCCGGCCGTTCGTTGCCTTGGCGGAGGGCCTGCAGGCGGCTGGTCATGAGGTCACGCTGGTCATCACCTGCGTCGACAGCGATCGCTACGACGAGCTCAGGGCGAGCACAGGCTTCGAACTGCGCATCGTTGCGACACCCACCGTGCCCGACAAGCAGGCGCTGGAGCGCATCGGGAACACGATCGTGCGCGAGCGCAACGCCATCAGGCAGACGCGGTTGGCGATCGAGCACCTGCTGCTGCCTGCCGAGACCGCGATGTACGAGGCGTCGGAACGACTTTGCGCGGAGAACGACCTCGTCATCGGCCACTACTTCCTGTACACGCTCGCTGCCGCGGCAGAACGGCAGGGCCGTCCCTGCGTCAGTGTCGTGCTGGCTCACGGGGCCGTGCCCTCGGCATTCCAGCCGCCGTCCGGGGTTCCCGATCTCGGCGCGTTCGGCAACCGCCTCGTCTGGCGGTTTGCCCGGTCGGTCTTGAACAGCAGCCTCAAGCGATATCCGGACCGACTGCGGAAACGCATCGGCGTTGCGCCCGCGCGCGACATGATCGACACCGTGTGGGCATCCGAGGACCTGACATTGCTCGCCATCACGCCGGCCATATGCGAGCGAAAGCCGGACTGGCCGGATCACTACCAGGTCTGCGGCGCGCTGGAGACGCGTGCATCCGTCGCCGAAGGCAGCGTCTCTCCGCAGCTGCTGTCGTTCCTTGCGTCGGGCGCACCACCGGTCTACATGACCTTCGGCAGCATGCTGTCAGGCAGCGACCAGCGGCAGACCATCGAACTGCTGGCGGCTGCGGCGGAAGCGGCTTCGACACGGGCGATCATCCAGGCGCCCGCGTGGAATCGACTTGGATTCGAATGCAGCAGTCAGATCCATTTCGTCGATTCCGCGCCGCACGCCTCGATCTTCCCGCGATGCAGCGCGGTGGTGCACCACGGTGGCGCTGGCACGTCGCAGGCTGCGCTTCTCGCTGGAGTGCCTTCGGTCGTCGTTGCCCATACGGCTGAGCAGGAACTCTGGGGCCGGGAGCTGCAGAGGATCGGCGTTGCGTGCAAGGCGATCACGCGTCGACGCGCAACGCCGACGCGCATCGCAGCAGCGATCAGTGAGGTGACGCAGTCGCAGCGTATCGCGGAGAACGCCAGATCAGTGGGCGCCCGACTGGCGGAAGAAGACGGTGTCGCGGTTGCTGTCAGGTGCATCGCCGACAGATTCGCGATCTGATTATCTGACGATCCATCGAGCCAGCGTTGCGTCGCAATGCGGCTTCATGCATCGGCTGTGGTGTCTGCGGGATCGGTAACGCGTCCAACGATCCAGTCGACGATCGCGTCGAACCGTTCCTGATCCAGCGCATGCGCGCGGTCGACGCGGAGATGGGTGATGAAATCGCCGGCGACTCTGGCCACGACCTGGTCGGCGTCACGCGAATACTTGTCCTGGCTGCCCGACACGACCATCGTCGGCCGGGGCCCGATGGCCGACAGCACGTGGTGCGTGTCGATCTCGCGTGCGAGTCCGGGCACCGTTTCGAACAGGGTGATGCCGGTGCCTTCGCGTCGACGTGTCTCGAAACTGCACACTGCGCCGCTGATGCATGCGAACCGGCATCGCGTGTCGACGGCGGCGTGATAGAGCGCGGTGTAGCCGCCGTAAGAGTGACCTGCCACGCCCACCTTGTCTGCGTCGATGCGGGTGGCCCGGAGCAGCACGCTCAGTGCACGCTGCGCGTCGTCCAGGCACTTGCGCATCAGCAGATCGCCATCGAGCAGGCGATAGCTCATCGCGTTGTAATGCTGCAGCCAATCGTACATATCCGGTGCAGTCCCCCGGACTGCGGCGCGTCGATCCTCGAAAGTGATGGCGTCCGGCGCCAGCACCGCGAGGCCCCTGCGCGCGAGTGCCGGCCCGAAGGCCTGGAACGGATCGCCCACCTCGCCGGCCACTTCGCTCTTGCCGAAGTGGAATTCGCCATTGTGCTGGTGGAAGACCACCACGCCGCCGAGCGTCGCGCCTGCGGTCGGCGTGAACAGGAAGGCCGGGATGAGGTCGCCTTCGAGTCCCGGGTACTCGATGCGTTCGCGGTCGAATCCGGCGAACGGCATGCGTTCGCTTCGCTGGAATTCCACCGGGACAGGGTGGGCAAGACCCAGGCGATCCCGGAGCGTCGTCGTGAGATCGATCATCCTCCGGGAGGATAGCGCGCACGTCGAAGCGCAGGCAAACCGCAGCATCGCAGCCGGCAGCGCGTCACCGGCGCGCACTTGTATCCCTGTCGACAGTCGCCTGCGTCTGCCGCCAGTGCTACGCTCGACTTCCCGATCTGGGCGTTGCACAGCGATGATCGATGACCTGCCACGTAGCATCGACATGGCCGACTTCAGGAGTGGCGCATGCATGCATTCCAGATGATCCTGATCGTGTTCGCTGCGGTGGCGCTCCTGGGGTTCGTCCAGTTGGTGCGCTGGGAGCGGCGCAGGTTCCTCGCGCGTGGATTGGCGGATTCATGGCTGAAGGTTCGCCTCTCGTCGATTCCCGCAGCAGTGTTCGTCGCAATCCTCGTGGTGGTCCCGGCCAGAAGCACGTCGGGCATGGAGGGACTTGCCGTGTTCTACGTCCTGCTGCTCGTCGCTGCGCCGTTGCTCTGGTTCGGCATGCATTGGGCGGCCGGCAGGCTGGTGACGCCAGCGCTCTCGTTCGCGGATTCGGCCCGCATCGCGGTTTCGCCGCTGGCCTACGCGCTGGTCGTCGCAGGAATTGCGCCGATCCTGCAGTCGATCGCGTGGTCGCTGGCGAGATCGTGAGCTGCGCAGTACCCAGGTGCAGTCATCATGTCGGCTCGGCAGGCCGTCTCCCGGGGATGGGTTCCGACCGGCGCGCGGTGCCAGTCGCAGGCCCTGCGCCGTGGATGCGCTGCAATGGTCGTGAGGCACCGTGCGCACGAGTCGCGCAGGGGCGCTCAAACCGGGAGGCGCTGCAGATGATCACCACCGAGACGCTCCGTCGCTTCGCGCCGAGAAGCCGCATGCCCGACGTGCATGCGCGTGCGCTGGAGGCGGCGCGCGTCAGCAGCAGCGTCGTCACGCCGCGCCGGCTCTGTCATTTCATGGGACAGATCTTCGTCGAGACCGGCGGCATCGCGCACATGGTCGAGAACCTGAATTACCGCAATGCCGCGCGGCTGGATGCCATCTTCAGATCGGTCCGCGGCATCGGGGACGCGAAGGCGCTGATCGCGCGCGGACCTGAGGCGATCGCCAACCGCGTCTACGCCAACCGCTTGGGCAACGGCGACGAAGCCAGCGGCGACGGCTGGCGCTATCGCGGCTCCGGCTACAAGCAGCTCACGGGCCGGGCGAATTATCGCGACATCGGCCGCATCGTCGGTCTCGATCTGGAAGCCGATCCGGAGCTCGCACGCGAACCGGAGGCCGCCGCGCGGATCGCGTTCGCGTTCTGGGATGCGCGCGGCTGTTCGCCGCTGGCCGATGCCGGCGATGTCGAAGGCATCACCGCACGCATCAACGGTCCGGCGAAACTGGGCCTGGCCGAGCGCAGGCAGGCGGTGCTGCGGGCGATGTCGATCTGGCGCCAGGCCATGTCGCCTCGTGACAGGCATGCTTCGTGACGGGCATGCTGCGGACGACGGACATCGTGGGGCGATGGCCCATGCGCGCGCCATGGATATTCCCTACGATCGGTTGCCGATGATGCGCACGTCGGTTCGCAGGTCGATGCGTCCGCCACAACCACACGAGGCCGTATCCGCATGAACGCTTCCACGCGAAAACCTGTCGTGCTCGGTCCCGGCGAAGGCCGGTCCTATCCGATGGGCGGTATCTCGGCGGTCTTCAAGGCCGATGGCGGCGAAACCGCAGGCGCCTATTCGATTTCCGAATGGTGGCTGGAGCCGAACACGCAGGGCCCCGGCGCCCATGCGCATCCCGAGGACGACATCTTCTACGTCATCGAAGGCGTGATGAGCTTCCTGGTCGATGGCGCATGGATCGACGCGCCGCGCGGCGCGTTCGTGCTGGTCCCTGGCGGCACGACGCATGACTTCGAGAATCGCGGCGCGGTGCGCGCGGGCGTGCTGAACCTGTCGATTCCCGGCGATTTCGAGCAGCACATGCCCGGTATCGCGGCTTGGTTCGCCGAACATCCGCCGGGCCCGGCTGGCGGATGACGCGGCGGTTTCATCCCACCTGCGCGATCCAGTCCTGCAGGTTGTAATAGTTGGTGACCCGCGCGATGCGGCCGTCGCGGATCTCGAAGAACGCGCCGCCCGGCAGCACATAGGTCTGCCCGTTCGCCGGCGGCAGCCCTTCATCGTCGGCGAGGTATTCGCCGTGAACGACATATTCGGCGGCGGCACGGCTGCCGTCGGGCGAGGCCATGACCACGATGTCGCGCAGCTGCTCGCGGTAGCAGCGGTCCATGCGCGCCATGAACGCGGCGAAGGCATCGCTGCCGATCTCGCGCGCGCCCTGGTTGAGATCGTGGGCCACGTCGTCGCTGAGCAGGGCCAGCATCGCCTCGCGGTCGCCGCGGTTGAAGGCAGCGTAGTAGGCGAGCACCAGTTCGGTGCTGCGGTCGTGGGCGCGGGTGCCGTCGATGATCATGGAAAACGCTCCTGGGAGGCGCTCGTCCCGGTGCAGGTCATTCCTTGCGCGGGAACAGGTCGCGGTGGAAGAAGTAGACCTCGGCCAGCAGGAACCGCCATTGCGTGGCGAAGCTGCGGTAGCGGCTGGTCGGCGTGGACGAGCCGAGACATTCGATGCCGACCTCGTTGCACAGGCGCAGCGCGCGCGACATGTGCAGCGGGTCGCTGACGACGATGGCGCGGGTCATCTTGCGCGCTCGCATCAGCGCGGCGGCCTCGCGCAGGTTCTCGCGCGTGTTGCGCGAGACGGTCTCGATCATGATCGCGTTGACCGGTACGCCGTGACGGACCGCATAGCGGCGCGCGACCTGCGATTCGGCGAAGCGCGCGCCGCTGCCGCCGAAGCCGCCGGTGAACAGCAGGGTCGGCGCCAGCCCGCGCTGGTGCAAGGCGATGCCATGGCGGATGCGTTCCTCGAACACCGGCGACGGACGCGCGTCGTACGCGGCGGCGCCGAGCACGATCACAGTGTCGGCGCGCACGTCGTCGCCTGCGGCCTGGTCGCGCGCGCCGATGTAGACGATCCACCCCGCCACGCCGCACAGCCACAGCAGCACCAGCAGGCACAGGCGCCACAGCTTGCCGAACAGGCCGCGCCGCCTGCGTCGCTTGCGCGAGGCGAGCGGTGCCAGCGGCGGAGGCAGGCCCTTGCTCACGCCGTCGCCCTCACGCCTGCGCCTGCCAGGGCAGCTGGTCCAGGTCGACGTTGCCGCCGGAGAGCACGATCCCGACCTGGCGGCCGGCGAAACGTTCGCGGTCGGCCAGCACCGCAGCCAGGCCGATCGCGCCGGAGGGCTCGACCACCAGCTTGAGCCGCTCCCAGAGCAGGCGCATCGCTGCGGCCACCGCGTCGTCGTCGACCAGCAGGATCCC
The DNA here is from genome assembly GCF_042677005.1 of Lysobacter brunescens. Taxonomy (NCBI): domain Bacteria; kingdom Pseudomonadati; phylum Pseudomonadota; class Gammaproteobacteria; order Lysobacterales; family Lysobacteraceae; genus Lysobacter; species Lysobacter brunescens. Next base: position 1,101,013 of record NZ_JBHTIF010000001.1, read on the forward strand.
GTCGACGTGCCGCTGCAGCAGGGCCAGGGTGCGCGGCGCGAGGTGGCCGCGCAGGCCGTCGCAGACGGTGCGCGCGGTCATGTCGGTGATGCAGCGGCCCTCGCGCAGCGAGGCATGGGCATCGGCGGCGCCGGCGGGTTCGGCGCCGTAGACGGTGATGCCCGGCCGCAGGGTCTTCGCCGCCAGCGAGGTGCCCGACAGCAGGCCGCCGCCGCCCACCGGGGCGAGCAGCACGTCGAGGTCGGGCGCCTCGCGCAGCAGCTCCAGCGCGACAGTGCCCTGCCCGGCGATCACGTCGCGGTCGTCGAAGGGGTGGACGAGGTGAGCGCCGGTCCGTTCGACCAGAGTGTCGGTCGCGGCGGTGCGCGCGGCCATGGTCGGCGCACAGCGCTCGATGCGCGCGCCCTGCGCGGCGATGGCCGCCAGCTTGATCGCCGGGGCACCCTCGGGGACCACCACCGTCGCCGGCACGCCGCGCAGGCGGCTGGCCAGCGCCAGGGCGGCGCCGTGGTTCCCGGAACTTTGGGTGACGATGCCGCGCGACACCGCCGCATCGTCGAGCGCGAAGACGGCGTTGCAGGCGCCGCGGAACTTGAAGGCACCGCTGCGCTGCAGGTTTTCGCACTTGAAGTGCAGCGAACAGCCGGCAATGTCGTCGAGCGAGCGGGAACGCAGCAGTGGCGTGACGCGCGCGTGCGGGGCGATGCGGGCCGCCGCGTTCAGGATGTCGTCGAAATGCGGGAGTGGGGGAACGGCCGCGTTCATCGCGACATCGTATCAGCCGCGGCGGCATGGGCGGCCGGATGGCGGTTGCCACCGTGGTCACCGGGATGCCTCCGTGCAGCCGGCGCGTGGGGATGCGATGATCCGGCAGGGCGTCTTAAGGACGCATTCAATCCCGCAGGCCGAAGCTGTCGGGGTGTGGCGGGCCGATGCCCGTCATCAATGACAGTCGAAGAACGACAGGGGTGCACCGATGTTCTCTTCAATGTCCCGTCTGGGTCTGGTTGCGACACTCTCCGCGCTGATTCTGACCGGCTGCGTCACCAGCTACACGTATCGCGATGGACCGGGTGGCGATTACTACTACGCCGAGCCCCGCGTCGAGTATTACGACGCCTATGGATACCCCTACGGATCAATTGGTTACGGCTATCCCGGCGGCTGGTACGGCCACTTCGGTTTCGGCTTCGGCTACATGCCGTATTCGCGTTACGGCTTCCCGTACGGCGCCTACGGCTATCGCTACGGATATCCGTACGGTTACTACCCGTACTGGCGCTACACGCACCGTCCGCCGCGTCATCGTCCGCCGGGTGGTCCGGGTCCTGGCAATGGTCCGGGCAGCGGCCCTGGCGGCGGCCCGCGCTTCACCGACAACGAGGGCGGGCCATGGCGCAACCTGGACCGTTTCCGCAATCGCGAACATCGCCCCCTGAATCCTGGCGGAGGCAGCAAGCCGCCGGGCGTGGTGGTCCGCGAGCGGCGTGCCCCGATCTCGTTGCCCGACAGTTCGCCGCCGCCGCGTCCGCGCATCGAAGCACCGCGTGCGCGCATGATCGACGCGCCTCGCCCGCGTCCTTCGATGCCCGCGCGCTCGGAACGTCCGGAACGAGAATTCCGTCGCGGAGAAGAGCCTTGATGGCCCTTGCCAACGCAGGGAATTGGTCGCAAGCTAGCCCAGCATGACCGGTTGCGTCGCATTGCGACGCAACTCGTTACGAGATCGCCGACCCCGGCGGGGAAATCCGGATCCCCCCTGTTCCGCTCCCCGTCGGGCGTCGGCACCTTACAACGGCGCTTCGGCGCCGTTTTTCGTTTGTGCCTGCCTGGGTGCCACGGTTCCGGGGCGTTGCGCGGGCTCGCCACGCGCATGCCGATCGCGAAGACAAAACGCGGAGACAAAAAAAGGGGTCGGACGTCCCCCGACATCCGACCCCCGGCTACCTCAGCGCGCACGTGGCCAGCCCTGTTCCACCCCGGCCAGCGCTTTCGCGCCTTGCCGCGCTGAGTGCCACTTGGGATAAGCAGGTTGCGTGCCAACTTCCTTCTGGCCTGCGTGCCGGCTTGCGTGCCGGTCGACTGCTTTAGACTTCCCCGCAATGCACCGGCGCGGCGACGCGGCACGGCTGCCATCGACCCGCCCGCCGACCGGCCGGGTCATCGATTCCAGGTCATCGCATGAACGACTTCTACACCTTCGACGTCATCGTTATCGGCGGCGGCCATGCCGGCACCGAGGCCGCGCTGGCGTCCGCCCGCGCCGGCGCGCGCACCCTGCTGCTGACCCACAACATCGAGACCGTGGGCGCGATGAGCTGCAACCCGGCCATCGGCGGCATCGGCAAGGGCCATCTGGTGAAGGAGATCGACGCACTGGGCGGGATCATGGCCCGCGCGGCCGATGCCGCCGGCATCCAGTGGCGCCGGCTGAACGCGTCCAAGGGCCCGGCCGTGCGCGCGACCCGCTGCCAGGCCGACCGCTCGCTCTATCGCAGTTTCATCCGCCGCGCGGTCGAGACCCAGCCGAACCTCACCGTGTTCCAGTCGGCGGTCGACGATCTCATTCTAGAGAACGATGCCGTCCGCGGCGCGATCACCAACACCGGCCTGCGCTTCCGCGCCGACGCCGTGGTGCTCACTGCCGGCACCTTCCTCGCCGGCAAGATCCACATCGGCGAGACCCAGTACGCCGCCGGGCGCATGGGCGACCCGCCGGCGACCACGCTGGCCGCGCGCCTGCGCGAGCGTCCGTTCGCGATCGACCGACTCAAGACCGGCACGCCGCCGCGCATCGACGGCCGCAGCCTCGATTACGCGGCGATGGAGGAGCAGCCCGGCGACGACCCGCGCCCGGTGTTCTCGTTCATGGGCAGCACCGCCGACCATCCGCCGCAGGTGTCGTGCTGGATCACCCACACCACCGAGCGCACCCACGAGATCATCCGCAACGCGCTGCACCGCTCGCCGCTGTACAGCGGCCAGATCGAGGGCATCGGCCCGCGCTATTGCCCGTCGATCGAGGACAAGGTGGTGCGCTTCGCCGAGAAGGCCAGTCACCAGATCTTCGTCGAGCCCGAAGGCCTCGACGTGCACGAGATCTATCCGAACGGCATCTCGACCTCGCTGCCGTTCGACGTGCAGCTGGACCTGGTGCGCAGCATCCGTGGCTTCGAGCGGGCGCACATCACCCGCGCCGGCTACGCGATCGAGTACGACTTCTTCGATCCGCGCGGGCTGAAGACCTCACTGGAGACCAAGCTCGTCTCCGGCCTGTTCTTCGCCGGGCAGATCAACGGCACCACCGGCTACGAGGAAGCCGCCGCCCAGGGCCTGATCGCCGGCCTCAACGCCGCGCGCCATGCGCAGCAGAAGGAGGCCTGGTCGCCGCGCCGCGACGAGGCCTACATCGGCGTGCTGATCGACGACCTGATCACCCACGGCACCAACGAGCCCTACCGCATGTTCACCAGCCGCGCCGAATACCGGCTGCAGCTGCGCGAGGACAACGCCGACCTGCGCCTGACCGAAACCGGACGCACGCTCGGCCTGGTCGACGATGCGCGCTGGGAGCGCTTCTCGCGCAAGCGCGACGCTGTGCAGGCCGAAACCACGCGCCTCGGCAGCGTGTGGGCGGCGCCGAACAACGCGCTCGGCCGCGAAGCGCTGGCGACGCTGGGCATCGACCTCAGCCGCGAGACGCATGCGCTGGACCTGCTGCGCCGACCGGAACTCGATTACGCGAAGCTGATGACCGTGCCTACGCTCGGCCCCGGCGTGGACGATGCCGACGTGGCCGAGCAGGTCGAGATCGAGGCCAAGTACGCCGGCTACCTTGCCCGCCAGCGCGAGGAGATCGCGCGCCAGCAGCGCCATGAACACACCGCGATTCCGGATGGTTTCGACTACGCGCATGTGCGCGGCCTGTCGAACGAAGTGCTGCAGAAGCTGCAGCGCGTGCGTCCGGAAACCGTCGGCCAGGCGCAGCGTATCCCGGGCATGACACCGGCCGCGATCTCACTGCTGCTGGTGCATCTGACGAAACGGCGCGGCGCGGCGGCGTGATCGCGCGCGCAGGGAATCCCGGGAGGGGTCATGCTGAGATCGATCGGTCACGTGGTGCTGCTGCTGGCACTGGGCCAGGACTGGATGCAGTGGAAGGGCGGGCAGCCGGCAGGACAGCCAGACGCGCCTGCACCCGCCGAAGTGCAGCAGCAGGACGGTGTTGCCACCGTCGTGGTGCTGCGTACGCAGAGCCTGGTCGGTGCTGGCCTGAAGTACGGGGTCAGCCTCGACGGCATGGATCGCGGCCAGCTCAGGACCGGCCGGCATGTCGAATTCGAGGCGCGCGCGGGTACGCCGCACACGGTCGGCGTGAAGTGCTTCGGCGGCTGGTCGCCGACCATGAAGTTCGACAGCCTGCAGTTCACCGCCGTGAACGGCGAGACGATTCATTTCAAGGTGCGCCCGGGTGGCGAGTGCGCGGTCATCGAACGGATCGGCGAAGAGGAAGCGCGGCAGCTGCTCGCGAAGTCGAGGAAGATCGACGTCGAATGATGCGCGCGCGCCAGGCATGCGAAGAGTCCTTCTGATTGGCCCTGGCGGCGCGGGAAAATCCACGCTCGCGCGCTTGCTGGCCGAGCGGCTGGACCTGCCGTTGCTTCATCTCGATGCGCTGTACTGGCAATCTGGCTGGGTGCAGCCGGAGCGCGATGCGTGGGAAGGGAGGGTTCGTGCCTTGCTCGCCGCCGAAGCCTGGGTGATGGATGGCAATTTCGGCGGTACGCTCGACCTGCGCCTGTCCGCCTGCGACACGGCATTGCTGCTCGATCTCCCGCCGTGGCAATGCCTGTGGCGCGTACTGCGGCGGCGCTGGATGCATCGCAGCCGGCATCGTCCGGACATGACGCCCGGCTGCAACGAAAGGATCGATCCGGATTTCCTGTGGTGGATCGCGACGTACCGTTGGCGCAGGCGCCCGGCCGTGCTGGTGAAGCTGCGCGAGGCGGCGGCGCATGGCGTTCGCGTCGAGGTGTTGCGCAGCGATGCCGGGATCGCGCGGTTCCTGGCGGCATTGCCGCAGGTGCGAAGGGGGTCGTCCGAAGCGGTCATGCATGAGGGCGATGGCGTACCCTAGCGCGATGCGTACGCCTACTCTCCTCACCGTCCTCGCCTTCGCCCTGCTCGCCGGCTGTGCCGCCGAGGTCGAAGCCCCGAAACCCGTGATCGCCGGCGACATCGCGATCGAGGCCTGGCCGCTGCCGGCGATGCCGGGCACGGCGCAGCCGGATCTGAGCCTTGCGCCCGATGGCCGACTGCTGCTGAGCTGGATCAGCGAGGTACCGGGGCGTCGCCCGGCCTTTCAGTTCGCCGAACACCTGCCCGATCGCGGCTGGCAGACCGCGCGCACGATCGCGGTCGGCAATTCGATGTTCGTGAACTGGGCCGACACGCCGCACATCACCGCCACGCCCGATCGCGCGCTGTGGGCGCACTGGCTGCAGAAATCCGCCGATGCGCCGTATGCCTACGACGTGATGCTGGTGCGTTCGCTGGACCACGGCATGAACTGGAGCGCGCCGCGCAAGGTGCACGACGACGCGACCACGACCGAGCACGGGTTCGTGTCGATGTGGGCGCAGGACGACGGTCTGCTCGGCGTGGCCTGGCTCGACGGGCGCAACACCGGCGGTGGCGCGGGGCACGAGGCGGGGCAGGGCGACGGGCATGGTGGCCACGGCGACGCGCGCGGCCCGATGACCCTGCGCGCGGCGGTGTTCGACGCGAACATGGCCGATCGCGATGCCGCGCAGATCGATGTCGATGTCTGCGACTGCTGCCAGACCGATGTCGCAACGACGCGCGATGGCGCGCTGCTGGTCTATCGCGACCGCACCAAGGACGAGATCCGCGACATCTACGCCACGCGGTTCGATGGCAAGGCGTGGTCGACGCCGAAGCCGGTGCATGCCGACGGCTGGAAGATGCCGGCCTGCCCGGTCAACGGTCCCTCGGTCGCGGCGCTGGACCGGCAGGCCGTGGTGGCCTGGTACACCGGCGCCAACGATGAGGTCGCGGTGAAGCTGGCGGCGTCCAGCGATGCCGGCGCGACGTTCGGCAAGCCGCTGGTGCTCGACAAGGGGCCCGAAGTCTCCGGCCGCGTGGCGGTCGCCATCGACGCGAAGCAGGTCTGGATCGTCTGGCTGCGCGAGGTGAAGGGTGCGCAGAGCCTGTGGCTGGCGCGCTACGCGCCCGATCTGTCGAAGGAAATACAGCGCACCAAGCTGGCCGACGTGAACGGCCGGGGCCGCGCCACGGGCATGCCGAAACTGGTGCTGGACGGCGCGGTCGCGCACGTGGTCTGGACCGATGTCGTCGACGGCACGCCGCAGCTCAAGGGCGTGCGGATCGTCGCGGCGGCCGCAGCGCCGAAGGCACCGGCGAAGGCCGGCTGATCGTTTGCGGCTGCGCGCTCAGCGCAGCAGCGGCAGCAGCGCTGCGCGTGGCAGCTTGCCGGTCTCGTTGCGCGGCAGCGCGTCGACCAGGCGCAGGCGGCGCGGCAGGAACAGCGGGTCGATGCTCTGGCGCAGCGCGTCGAGGATGGCGGTTTCGTCCATGCCCGGCGCCACGGCCAGCGCGGCGATGCGGCGCACGCCGGTGACCTCGCACGGATCGAGCTGCAGCATCACGCCGTCGAGCACGCCGGGCACGGCGAGCAGGCGGCGGGTGAGGTCGCCGAGCGAGGCGCGCTTGCCGGCGATTTCGAGCAGGTCGGCCTGGCGGCCGCAGAGCAGGAAGCGGCCTTCGGGACGCAGTTCGACCAGATCGGCCAGCATCACCGGCGCGGGCAGGTGCGCGGCCTGCACCAGGGTGCCGTCGGGCTGCGGCTGCAGGCGGACGTCGGGCAGCAGCTGCCACAGGTCGTCGCGCGCAGTGCGGCGGGTGGCGATCACGCAGGTCTCGGTGGAACCGAACAGTTCGCGCACCTCGCAGCCGAAGCGCTGCTCGGCGGCGGCGGCCAGCGCCTGCGGCAACGGCGCGGTGGCCGTCACGATCCCCGACGGACGCGGCAGGTCGATGCCCGACTCCACCAGCGCGCGCAGGTGCACCGGCGTGGTCACCAGCAGGGCCTCGCCGTGGGCCTCGCGCAGCGCGCGGGCCACGTCGTCCGGGAAGAACGGGCGTCCGCCATGCACGGCGGCGTTCGCCAGCAGCGGCAGCAGCACCGACAGCTCCATGCCGTACATGTGCTGCGGCGGCACCGTGGCGATGATCGGCAGCGTGGCCTCGGTCGCGCCGCCATCGGGCCAGAAATGCCGCAGCACCGCCGCGTTCTGCGCGGTGCTGCGGCGCAGGCTGCCCCAGGTCTTGGGGTTCGCGCCGGGCGTGCCGGTGCTGCCGGAGGTGAAGCCGATCATCGCCAGCGCGCCGGCATCGACCTCGGGACGCGGGCCGTCGAGCTTGGGCAGGCGTTCGGGCAGGGCATGCAGGCGCGGCGGCGCCGGGCTCAGGCGCACGTCGGAAATGCAGTAGCTGTCGGGATACTGGCGGCGCACGTCGTCGATCGCGGCGGGCGTGCGCGACGGCGGCAGCAGGTTGATCTGGCCGCGCAGCGCGACCGCGCAGAAGGCGACCAGGAAGCGGTAGCGGTCCTCGCAGAGGTTCACCGCGCAGGCGGCCTCGGGCAGGCCGGCGGCGACGCCGCGCACCTCGGCGAGGAAGGTGTCCAGCGGGATGCGGCCATGACCGTCGAAGGCGAAGCAGCGCCCGCCCGATCCCTCGGCGATCGCCATGCGCCGCGAGGCCGCCTGTGCCGCCCCGGCCCCCATCGATTCCAGCGCTGCCGACATCCGCCCGTTCTCCGCGTGTTTCTCCGGGCATTGTGGCTGCCCGCCCCGGCGTAGCTTACGCTGGCGCCCCCTGCCCGCCCAAATTCCGACGCACCGTGGAGTCCCTCGTTTCCGGCCCCGTGCATTGCGCCTGGTGGCCCTACCGTCCCGGTGACCGGGCCGAAGACCGGGTGCGCGACTGGCTCGGCGCGGCCTGGGGCGTGACGCCGGCGGCGCTGCGGATCGCGCGCGACGCCCACGGCCGGCCGCACATCGACGCCGGGCCGCACCATGCCGACGTCAACTGGAGCCACAGCGGCGAGCGGTTGATCGCCGCCTGCGCCGACGGTGCCCGGGTCGGCATCGACATCGAGCTGCTGCGCCCGCGCCCCAAGGCGCTGGCCCTGGCCCAGCGCTTCTTTCATCCGGCCGAGACCGAGGCGCTGGAGGGCCTGGCGACCGATCCGGACGCGCTGCAGCGCGACTTCACCCGGTTGTGGTGCGCGAAGGAAGCGCTGCTCAAGGCCCACGGGCGCGGGCTGTCGTTCGGACTGCACCGGCTGCGTTTCTCGCTGGACGACCGCGACGGCCCGCCGCGCCTGCTCGACTGCGACCCCGAACTGGGCCGGCCCGACGACTGGCGCCTGCACGCCTGGACGCCGTCGCCCGGCTATCTGGCGACGCTGGCGTGGCGCGACGCCGGCTGAGTCCTGCCAGACCTTGGCCCGAACCTCGGCGATAATGCCGCCATGAGCATGTCTTCCCTTCCCGCCGACGCGCGCGCGGACCTCGACGCCGGCCTCGCCGCGCTCGGCCTCGATGCCGCCCTGGCCGAGCCGCTGGCCCGCTATCTCGCGCTGATGCTGCGCTGGAACGCCACCTACAACCTCACCGCCATCCGCGACCCGCGCGAGATGGTGACCAAGCACCTGCTCGACTCGCTGGCGATGGCGCCGGCCGTGCGCGACGTGGCCACCCTGGCCGACCTCGGCACCGGCCCCGGCCTGCCGGGCATCCCGCTGGCCATCGCCACCCCGGGCCTGCGCGTGACCCTGGTCGAATCGGCCGGCAAGAAGGCGCGCTTCATGCGCGAGGCCCTGCGCACCCTGGGCCTGGGCAATGCCGAGGTCGCGGAGTCGCGGATCGAAGCCCTCGACCGCCCCGGTGCCTACCAGGCGATCACCGCCCGCGCCCTGGCCACCCTGCCGCAGATCCTGGCCCTGGGCGGGCACCTGCTGGCCCCTGACGGGGTGCTGCTGGCGATGAAGGGCGCGCGCCCGGACGAGGAGATCGCCGCCCTGCCGCCGGGCTGGACGGTGCGCGGGATCCAGCCGCTGGCCGTGCCCGGGCTGGACGCCGAGCGCCACCTGGTCACGATCGGCCGCGACCCTTCGGTCGCAAGCTGACCCCGGGACGCCCCGGCAGCAGGCATAATCTGCGGTTCGGCCGCTTTCGCTCCATACCGGAAGGCATGGGGTGGTACGGTGCATTCCGCCTCCACGAGTACCCACCGGACCCATCCATGGCCCGCATCATCGCCATCGCCAACCAGAAAGGCGGGGTCGGCAAGACCACGACCTCGGTCAACCTCGCCGCCGCGCTGGCGCTGGCTCCCAAGCGCGTGCTGCTGGTCGATCTCGACGCGCAGGGCAACGCGACCATGGGCAGCGGCGTCGACAAGCGCGAGCTCGCCGGCTCCACCTGCGACGTGATCCTGGAGGAGATGCATGCGGTCGATGTCGTGGTGCGCACGCCGGAAGGCTTCGACCTGCTGCCCGGCAACACCGACCTGACCGCCGCCGAGATCGAGCTGATGGACGAGCCCGGCCGCGAGCAGCGCCTCAAGCGCGCGCTCGACAGCCTGCGCGACCGCTACGACTTCATCATCATCGACTGCCCGCCGGCGCTGTCGCTGCTCACCCTCAACGCGCTGACCGCCGCCGACTCGGTGCTGGTGCCGATGCAGTGCGAGTACTACGCGCTGGAAGGCCTGAGCGCGCTGATCGAGACCATCGAGGCGCTGAAGGCCAAGCTCAACCCCGCGCTGGAGATCGAGGGCGTGCTGCGCACTATGTTCGACGCGCGCAACAACCTCGCCAACGCGGTGTCCGCCGACCTGGAGAAGCACTTCGGCGACAAGGTGTTCACCACCGTGGTGCCGCGCAACGTGCGCCTGGCCGAAGCGCCCAGCTACGGGCAGAGCATCGTCGGCTACGACCGCGCCTCGCGCGGCGCCATCGCCTACCTCGGCCTGGCGGTGGAAGTGATCCGCCGCCAGCGCGAGCGCCAGCTGGAGCGTCAACAGGCCGGGACGGCCGCCCACGACAAGTCGTCCGCATCCTCGGAGGAGACGTCCGCATGACGGCAGTGAAAAAGCGTGGCCTCGGCCGCGGTCTCGAAGCCCTGCTCGGCCCCAAGGCCGCCGCGGAGGCGCCCGCGCTGGAAGCCACGCCCACCGACACCCTGCGCATGCTGCCGATCGATGCGCTGACCCCCGGCAAGTACCAGCCGCGCCGCGCGATGGACCCGGGCAAGCTCACCGAGCTGGCCGAGTCGATCAAGGCACAGGGCGTGATCCAGCCGGTCGTGGTGCGCGAGATCGACCGCGACAAGGGCGGCAAGGTCTACGAGATCATCGCCGGCGAACGTCGCTGGCGCGCCTCGCAGCAGGCCGGCCTGAGCGAAGTGCCGGTGGTGATCCGCGAGGTCGACGACCGCACCGTGGTCGCGATGGCGCTGATCGAGAACATCCAGCGCGAGGACCTCAACCCGCTGGAAGAGGCGCAGGCGCTGCAGCGCCTGATCGACGAATTCGACCTCACCCACGCCCAGGCCGCCGAGGCCGTGGGCCGTTCGCGCGCAGCGGTGTCCAACCTGCTGCGCCTGCTCGAACTGCCGCCGGACATCCGCACCCTGGTCGAGACCCGCGCGCTGGAAATGGGCCACGCCCGCGCCCTGCTGTCTCTGACCCCGCAGGCCGCGATCGCCCTGGCCCGCCAGGCCGCCGAGCACGGCTGGTCGGTGCGCGAGGTCGAGCACCGCGTGCAGCAGCTCAGCGCCGGCCAGATCCCGACCGGCAACAAGGCCGCCAAGCCCGTGAAGGCCAAGCCGCAGGCCGACATCGTCGCCCTCGAGCGCGACCTGTCCGAATCGCTCGGCACCGTCGTCAACGTCCTCCACGGTCGCGGCGGCAAGGGCCGCCTGGTCATCCACTACACCGACCTGGAGACGCTGGACGGGGTGCTGGAGCGGTTGAAGGCGCGCATTTGAGCGCGTCTTCCGGCAGTTGGCGCACATTACGCGGATTCCATCGATGACCCCCCCCCATCTCTCCGTCGTCGTCCCGGTGTTCAACGAGCGCGACAACGTCACGCCGCTGGTCAACGAGATCGTCGCCGCGCTGCGCGGTCTGGTCGACTTCGAGATCGTCTACGTCGACGACCATTCGCGCGACGACACGCTCGCCGTGCTGCAGGGCCTGAAGGCCACGGTGCCGGAGCTGCGCGTGCTGCACCACGTCAGCCAGAGTGGGCAGAGCACCGCGGTGCGCACCGGCGTGAAGGCCGCGCGCGGCGCGTGGATCGCCACGCTCGACGGCGACGGCCAGAACGATCCGGCGGACATCCCGAAGCTGCTCGCCAAGCGCGCGGAATCGCCCGCCGACGTGAAGCTGTTCGCCGGCTGGCGCGTCAACCGCCAGGACACCGGCAGCAAGCGCTGGGCCTCGAAGTTCGCGAATGCGATCCGCAGCCGCATGCTGCGCGATGCGACACCGGACACCGGCTGCGGCATCAAGCTGTTCGAGCGCGAGGCCTTCCTCGACCTGCCGTACTTCGACCACATGCATCGCTACCTGCCCGCGCTGATGCAGCGCGCGGGCTGGAAGACGGTCAGCGTGCCGGTGAACCACCGCCATCGCGCCAGCGGCGTGTCCAAGTACAACAACCTCAACCGCGCCTTGGTCGGCCTGCGCGACCTGCGCGGCGTGGCCTGGCTGATCGTGCGCAGCAAGCGCACGGCGGTGCGGGAGCTCTGAGCATGGACCTGATGAACACGCCGATCGCGTGGCTGGAGTGGACCGGCATCCACATGAGCCCGTGGAAGCTGATCGGCCTGACCGGCGCGCTGATGTTCGGCTGCCGCTGGGTGGTGCAGTTCATCGCCAGCAAGCGTGCCGGCAAGCCGGTCATCCCGCGCCTGTTCTGGTACATGAGCATCGTCGGCAGCCTGATGACGCTCAGCTACTTCATCTTCTCCTCGAAGCAGGACGCGGTCGGCATCCTGCAGAACCTCTTTCCCGCGTTCACCGCCTGCTACAGCCTGTATCTGGACATCAGGCATCGCGGCTGGGATCGCGACCGCAACACGCACTGAATCCCTGCGCTGCGGTCAGGCCGCTTTTTTCGCCGCGCCGCGCAGTCCCGCGTACACCAGCACCAGCGCACCCAGCGCAATGCCAATGGCGGCCCATTCGTCGGGCTTGAGCGTGGTGACGATGGCGAGCATCGCCAGCAGCGAGATCGCCGGGATCAGCGGACCGCCGGGCAATGCGAAGGGCGTGGCCTCGGCATCGCGCAGGCCGATGTGCTGCGCGCGCCACGCGGCGACGCTGACGAAGGCGTACATCAGGCAGATGGCGCCGCCGGAGATCAGCGCGAGCTTGTCGAAGCTGCCGCCCAGCGCGAGTAGCCAGGCGGGAATCGCATGCGCGGCCAGCGCGAACAGCGGCACGCGGTGCGTTTCGGTGACGCGGCCGAAGGCGCGCGGCAGGTAGCCGTCGCGACCGAGCGCGAATACCAGGCGCGAGGTGCCCATCAGGTTGCCCATCAGGAAGCCGGTCATCGACACGCAGGCGGTGGCGAGCAGCAGCACACGGCCGGGTTCCCACAGTTTCGCGGCGGTGTCGGCGATCGGCACCGGGCTGTTCGCCAGTGCCGGGCCGAGCAGACCCTGGCCGACGATCTGCAGGCCCAGGTACAGCAGCACTACCAGCAGGATCGCGGCCAGCGTCGCGCGCGGCACGTTGCGCGAGGGGTCGCGCAGCTCGCCCGACGGCACCAGCGCGGTCTCCATGCCCGAGTAGGCGAACATCACCAGCACCATCGAGGCGCCGAGCGCGGAGACCGAGGGCACGTCGCCGAAGGAAAAGCTCACCTGCGACCAGTCGACGAACCAGATGCCCACCGCCGCGAGCAGGAACAGCGGCGCGAGCTTCAGCGTGGCCAGCACCGCGATCGCGCGCGCGCCGAGCTTCACGCCGAAGGCATTGAGCGCGAACAGCAGCGCGTACACGCCGGTGAGCAGCAGTGCGCGCTCGGTCTTGCCGGCGAGGGCGGGCACGAGCGTCGCCACCTGCTCGGACAGCGCGGCGGCGACGCCGGCGCTGGAGGCGATGTTGCTGATCCACATCAGCGCGCCGGCGATGAAGCCGGCGAACGAACCGAACACGGCGGTGAGGTAGGTGTAAGGCCCGCCGGTGGCGCGCACGCGGCTGCCGATGGCGGAGAAGCACAGCGCGACCGGGATGATCGCCAGCGCGCCGGCGAGGATCGCCAGCGGCGCGGCCATGCCCATCTGTCCGCCCAGCGCCGAGGGCATACGGAAGATGCCGCCGCCGATGATCACGTTGATGACCGCGGCGGTCAGCGCGAAGGTGCCGACGGCACGGATCAGCGCGGCGTCGCCTTCCAGCGGCCGGGAGGACGGGTTCGACATGGGTGGGTCCCGATGGATGCGAAAGGCCGCAGACTCGCATGCATGCCGGCGTTTGACGAGCAGTCGGGCGACCGCTTTCGGCGATACCGATCATGCCGGTTCGGGCGACTCGTGGAGAACCATGACGGATGCCCGGTTCGCCGGGGGCGCAGCGACGCGATGGGGTAGGATCGGCGGATCACTCCGGAGGCCCCGCATGCGCACGCTCCTGCCCGCTTCGATCCTGCCCGCTTCGACCGCGAGCGCCACCACCCTTGCCGCCGCGCTCGCCGCACTGCTGTCCGCCTCGTCCGCATTCGCCGCCGACGGCGCGCGCCCTGAGGTCGACGCGCAGGCCCAGCGCCTGCAGCCGAAGGTGCTGGCCTGGCGTCGCGACATCCACCAGCATCCCGAGCTGGGCAATCGCGAGGTGCGTACGTCGAAGCTGGTCGCCGACCACCTGCGCAAGCTTGGTTTCGAGGTGAAGACCGGCATCGCCACCACCGGCGTGGTCGCGGTGCTCAAGGGCGGCAAGCCCGGCCCGCGCATCGCGCTGCGCGCCGACATGGACGCGCTGCCGGTGACCGAGCGCAACGACCTGCCCTTCGCATCGAAGGCCACCTCGACCTTCCGCGGCGAGACCGTCGGCGTGATGCATGCCTGCGGCCACGACGCGCACACCTCGATCCTGATGGGCGTGGCCGAGGCGCTGGCGGCGATGAAGGCCGATCTGCCGGGCGAGATCCTGTTCGTGTTCCAGCCCGCCGAGGAAGGCCCGCCGGACGGCGAGGAAGGCGGCGCCGAGGAAATGCTGAAGCAGGGCATCTTCCGCGACTTCAAGCCGGAGGCCGTGTTCGGCCTGCACGTGTTCAGCACGCTCAACGCCGGCAAGGTCGGCTATCGCAGCGGCCCGACGATGGCCGCGTCCGACCGCTTCAACATCGTGATCAAGGGCCGGCAGACCCACGGCTCGCGGCCCTGGGGCGGCGTGGACCCGATCGTCGCGGCGGCCGACGTGATCGGCAGCGCGCAGACGATCGTGTCGCGTCGGCAGAACATCTCCAAGCAGCCCGTGGTCGTCAGCTTCGGCGCGATCAAGGGCGGCATCCGCTACAACATCATCCCGGACCAGGTCGAACTGATCGGCACCATCCGCACCTTCGACGAAGGCATGCGCCAGGCCGTGTTCAAGGACCTGGTGAACGTCGCCGAGCACGTGTCCGCCGCGCACGGCGCCACCGCCGTCGCCCAGGTGCCCGACACCAAGGGCAACCCGGTCACCGTCAACGACCCTGCGCTCACCGCGAAGATGGTGCCCAGCCTCCAGCGCGCGGCGGGCGCAGGCAACGTCGTCGAGATGGACCTCAACATGGGCGCCGAGGATTTCTCGTTCTACGCCCGCGAAGTCCCCGGGTTCTTCTTCTTCGTCGGCGCCACGCCGCAGGGACAGGACCCGGTGAAGGCGCCGTCGAACCACTCGCCGGAATTCTTCCTCGACGAATCCGCGCTCGATGTCGGCTTCCGCTCGATGCTGCAAGTGACCCTGGATTACCTGCACGGCCGCGCGTAAGTCCATCCCCGCGTCGACACCGCCACCTCCGACTCCGCCTGTCCCGGACAGGCGGGGATTGCCGCGCTTGTGCCCGCGCATCCCGCCGGTCACATTCTCCCCGCCCCTGCGTCCTGATCCCTGAAGCCGGTCGACGTTGCCGGCGAACCCCCAGCACCGGAAGTCCTCCATGCCCAAATTCCTTTTGTTGTCCGCCCTGGCGCTCGCGCTCGCCGGCTGCGGTGGCGGCGCCACCCAGACCGCCCCGACCCTGCGCACCGATGCCGAGGGCGACCTGCGCTACGGCCAGCTGCGCTTCAAGCCCTGTTCCCTCGGCGAGGAAGGCACCGCCGCCATCGAGGCGCAGTGCGCCACCCTCAAGGCGCCCGAGAACCACGATGCCCCGAAGGGGCGGACGATCGACCTCGCCGTCGCGCTGATCCCGGCGAAGAACGCCACCCAGCCCGATCCGCTGGTCATCCTCGCCGGCGGCCCGGGCCAGGCCATCCTCGATGCCTATCCCGGGCTGCACGACGCGCTGGAAGACGTGCGCCGCAGTCGCAACATCCTGCTGATGGATGCACGCGGCACCGGCGGCTCGCATCTCCTGGAGTGCGATGAACTGGGCGAGCTGATGGACGGCAGCGCCACCGAACCCGACGCCGCGCAGATGCGGGGGCTGGCAGAACGCTGCCGCGGTCGCCTGTCGAAGACCTCGGACCTGCGCTACTACACCACCACCGACCACATCCGCGACCTCGACCTGCTGCGCAGGACGGTCGGCGTGGACAAGCTCAACCTCGTCGGCATTTCCTACGGCACCCGCGTCGCGCAGCAGTTCGCCAAGCGCTATCCGGCGCACACGCGCACGGTCACGCTCGATTCGATCGCGCCGAACACGCTGGTGCTGGGCCAGGAGCACGCGCGCAACCTCGACGCGGCGCTGAAGCAGCAGTTCGCACGCTGCGCCGCCGACCCGGCGTGCAAGCGCAACATCGGCGATCCGGTGGCGATGCTGGCGACGGTGCGCGCGACGCTGCAGGCCGGCGGCATCGCCCCGGTGCGCTACCGCGACCCGACCAGCGGCGAATGGCGCGAGGAAGCGCCGGCCTTCGGGCATCTGAGCGCGCTGCTGCGCTTCTATGCCTATCGTCCCGAGTCCGCGTCGATGCTGCCGCTGGTGCTGCACGATGCCTCGAAAGGCCGCTACGAGCCGCTGCTGTCGCAGGCCCGTTCGCTGGCCGGTGATCTCGGCGATTCGATGGCGCTGGGCATGCATCTGTCGGTCAGCTGCACCGAGGACCCGGAGATCCGCATCGATCCCGCCGACAAGGACACCATCCTCGGCACCTCCATGGCCGAATTCCTGCAGGCGCAGTGCGCGGCCTGGCCGAAGGGCGCGCGCCCGGCGGACTTCCGCACGCCGCTGTCCGGCAACGTGCCGGTGCTGGCGATCAGCGGCGAATTCGACCCGGTCACGCCGCCGCGCTACGGCGACGAGGTGGTGAAGACCCTGCCCAACGGCCGTCATCTCGTCCTGCCCGGCCAGGGCCACAGCGTGCTGACCACCGGCTGCATGCCCAAGCTGTTCGCGCAGTTCGTCGAGAAGGCTGATGCGAAGGCGCTCGACGCCGGCTGCCTCAAGCGCCTGAAGGCCTCGCCGCCGTTCGCGGGCTACTACGGCTGGGAGCCCTGATCATCCGCTCCCCGGCGTCAGGAATCTATTTCATCAAGCCATTCCATCGAGCCGCGCCGCATCGCGTGGTTCAACCAAGAGTCTTCCCCATGATCGAAGTCCAGAATCTCCACAAGTCGTTCAAGACCCGCACGGGTCTTGTCCAGGCCGTGCGCGGCGTGAGCTTTACCGCGCGCGACGGCGAAATCACCGGCCTGCTCGGCCCCAACGGCGCCGGCAAGACCACCACGCTGCGCATGCTCTACACGCTGATGTCGCCCGACCAGGGCAAGGTGAGCGTCGATGGCTTCGACGTCGCCACGCACGCCAACGACGTGCGCCGCCGCCTCGGCGTGCTGCCCGACGCACGCGGCGTGTACAAGCGCCTGACCGCGCGCGAGAACATCGCCTACTTCGGCGAGCTGCACGGCCTGGATGCGGCGACGATCGCCGCGCGCACCGCGCGCCTCGCCGACGCGCTGGGCATGGCCGACGTGCTCGACCGCCGCACCGAAGGCTTCTCGCAGGGCCAGCGCACCAAGACCGCGATCGCGCGCGCGCTGGTGCACGATCCGATGAACGTCATCCTCGACGAACCGACCAACGGCCTGGACGTGATGACCACGCGCGGCCTGCGTGAATTCCTGCGCCAGCTGCGCGCCGAAGGGCGCTGCGTGATCTTCTCCAGCCACATCATGCAGGAGGTGGCCGCGCTGTGCGACCGCATCGTGGTGATCGCCGCCGGTGAAGTGAAGGCCATGGGCACGCCCGACGAACTGCGCGCGCGCACCGGCCACGACAACCTCGAGGACGCCTTCGTCCAGCTGATCGGCTCGGAGGAGGGCCTGCACGCATGATGCCCGCATCGTTCAACATCTTCCTGACCGTGCTGCGCAAGGAGCTGCGCGACTTCGCGCGCGATCGCCGCACCTTCCTGATGGCCCTGCTGCTCGGCCCGCTGGTCTACCCGCTGCTGTTCCTCGGCCTGGGCAAGCTGGTCGAGACCCGGGTCAGCACACAGCTGGAGAAGCCGCTGGAGATCCCGGTCATCGGCGCGGATTACGCCCCGAACCTGGTCGCCTTCCTCGCCACCCAGGACATCCGCGCCAAGGCCCCGCCGCAGGACCTGGTCGGTGCGATCCGCCGCCAGGACGAGGATGTCGCCCTGATCATCGCCCCGGACTTCGCCGAGGACTGGCGCGCAGGCCGCCCGGCCAAGGTCGAAGTGGTCTCCGACAGCACGCGGCAGAACGCCGAAGTCGCCGTGCAGCGCGTGCGCGTCGCGCTGGTGGCCTACGGTCGCCAGGTCGGCGCGCTGCGACTGGTGGCGCGCGGCGTGAATCCCTCGCTGTCGCAGGCGGTCAACGTCGCCCAGCGCGACGTGGCCACGCCCGAGGCCAAGCAGGGCCGCTTCCTGTCGATGATGCTGCCGGTGCTGCTGCTGATGTTCGCCTTCATCGGCGGCGCCAACCTCACCATGGACGTCACCGCCGGCGAGCGCGAGCGGCAGTCGCTCGAACCGCTGCTGGCCACGCCGGTGTCGCGCGGCACCCTGGTCAGCGGCAAGATGATGGCCGCCGCGCTGATCGGCATCGTCGCGCTGGTGCTGACCCTGCTCTCGTTCAAGTTCAGCGCGGCCCTGTCGACCAGCGCCATGGCGCGTTCGCTGGACGTGTCCTATTTCGCGATCGGCAAGATGATGCTGGTGCTGGTGCCGCTGGTGCTGATCGGCACCGCGCTGCTCACCTTCATCGCCGCCGGCGCCAAGAGCATGAAGGAAGCGCAGAGCCACCTGGTGTGGATGATGTTCATGCCGATGCTGCCGGCCTATGCGCTGATGGCCTATCCGCTCAAGGACCAGGACCTGTGGCAGTACGCGGTGCCGTTCCTGTCGCAGAACCAGATGCTGGTGAAGGCCTCGCGTGGCGAGACCGCATCGCCTGAGCAGTGGGGTATCTACCTCGCCTGCGCGCTGGCCCTGGCCGGCGTACTGTGGCTCGCCGCGATCTGGCGCTATCGCCAGGAGAAGCTGGCGATCTCGACCTGATCGTTGGTGTACAGGCAGCGACGATGAGTCGCTGTCATCCCGAGCGTAGCGAGGGACCTGCTTGAATGCTCTTGCAGAAGACTCGGAAAGCAGGTCCCTCGCTACGCTCGGGATGACAGGAAAAAAGAAGCCCGGCGCGAGCCGGGCTTCTTCGTGTCTGCGGAACGCGCAGGGATTACGGCTTGAACGCGATCGTCTGGCGGGTGGTGACCGGCGAGGCGATCGGCTGGTAGCGCCAGCGCTTCACCGCCGCGACGGCTTCGCGGTCGAACACGCGCGGCGGGTTGCCGCGGACCACGCGGGCGCTGGTGACGGTGCCGTCGGTGCCGACGGTGAATTCCACCTGCACTTCGCCCGAGATGCGGTCGCGGAAGGCTTCCGGCGGGTACTTCGGCGCGGACTGGCTGATCAGGCGCAGGTCGTTGGCGCTGGCGGTAGCCGGCGCGGCGGTCGGACGTGCGGCTTCGGCCTGGCGACGCGCTTCGGCCTGGCGTGCGGCCTCGGCCTGGCGTGCGGCTTCGGCCTGGCGCGCGGCCTCGGCCTGGCGGTTCGCCTCGGCGTTGCGCGCGGCTTCGGCCTGCTGCTGCTGGATGCGCTCGGCGGCGACCTTCTGCTGCTCTTCCTGCTGCTTCTTGCGGTCTTCCTCCAGCTTGGCCAGACGCTCCTTCTCGGCTTCGGCGTCGAGCTCCTGCTGCTGCTGGCGCTGGGCGAAGCTGGCCTGGGCGTCGGTGATCGCCTGCTTCAGGCGCGGCAGGGCCGGCGCGCTCTTGTCGGTCTTCTCCATCAGCGCGTAGAGGCGCAGGGCTTCGCTGAAGTCGTCGCGGGCGATGCTCTGCTCGGTCGCGATCAGCGCATACGGCATCAGGTCGGTCAGCGCGCTGGTCACCGCGGCGTCGTTCGGCTGCTTGTCGCGCAGGGCCAGGTAGAACTCCATCGCGTTGTTGCCGGCCGGCGCGTACATGCGCTGTTCGTTCTGCGCGGTGCGGGCGGCTTCGCGGAGCTGGTCCACGCTCATGGCCGCGACCTGGGCGGAGACCGCCTGGGCCGGCGGCTGCGCGGCGGGGGCCGCGGCGTCGGTCGGGGCGGCGGTGCCGGCGTCGGCGGGCTTGTCGCCGCCGCCGCAGGCCGAGATGGCCAGCACGAGGGCGGCCGCGAGCGCGGCATGACGGAACCCGTCGCGGATCGGAGAGATACGGATGTTGGAGGCTGGGGTCATGGTGGTTTCCTGCGGGCTGGGTTCTGGTGGGCAAGCACGAGTTGTGCCAGCGCACCGGGGGCGTGCGGGGTTCCTGCGCATTCCGTGCCGCCGACATCCCCGGGGCGGCATCGCGGGCTATTTGCCGATGCAGAACGTGGAGAAAATGTGACCCAGTAGATCGTCCGGCGCAACCCTGCCGGTGATCTCGCCCAGCTGGTCGTGGCCCAGGCGCAGCGACTCCGCCGCCAGCTCCAGCCGGTCGCGGTCCAGCAACTGCCGCGCAGCGACCAATTCCTGACGCGCGCGACGCAATGCGTCGACCTGCCGGGTCCGCGCGCTGAAGCTGCCGTCGACGCCATCGGCCTCCAGGCCGGCCAGCGCGCGCAGCCGTGCGTGCAGCGCATCGAGTCCGGCGCCGGTGCGCGCCGAGACCCACACTTCGTTTTCGCCGGCTGCCGCCGGCGCTGCCGCCAGGTCGGACTTGTTGAAGACCCACAGCCGCTGCGGCACGTCGGCGATCGCCTCGGCCACCGCCGCGCGCCCGGCCTCGACCTCGCGTCCGTCGAGCACCACGATCGCCAGGTCGGCGCGGCCCAGCTCGGCCTCGGCGCGGCGCATGCCCTCGCGTTCGATCGCGTCGCCGCCGGCGCGCAGGCCGGCGGTGTCGACCAGGGTCAGTTCCACGCCATCGACGCGCACGGTCTCGCGCAGCAGGTCGCGGGTGGTGCCGGCGACGTCGCTGACGATCGCGCGCTCGCTGCCGGCCAGGGCGTTGAGCAGCGAACTCTTGCCCGCGTTCGGCGGACCGACGATCACCGCGTGCAGGCCGTCGCGCAGTTTCCGGCCGCGCTCGGCCTCGACCAGCAGCGCGTCGAGGTCGTCCTGCGCGCGCGCCAGCCCGCTGCGCAGGGCGTCGCCGCCGAGGGTGTCGAGTGGTTCGTCGGCGAAATCGATCGCCGCCTCGACGTGCACGCGCAGGCGCAGCAGCAGGTCGGCGAGCGCGTCGACCCGGCGCGAGAACACGCCGTCGAGCGAACGTCGCGCCGCGCGCGCCGCACGGGCGTCGCCGGCGGCGATCAGGTCGGCCACCGCCTCGGCCTGCACCAGGTCGAGCTTGCCGTTGAGGAAGGCGCGTTCGCTGAACTCGCCCGGCCGTGCGATGCGCGCGCCCAGCGCCAGGCAGCGCGACAGCACCTCGCGCAGCACGGCGGGGCTGCCATGGCCCTGCAGCTCCACCACGTCCTCGCCGGTGTAGCTGGCCGGCGCGGCGAAATACAGGGCGATGCCGTCGTCGAGCGTCTCGCCGGCATCGTCGGTGAAGCGCGCGTAGTGCACATGGCGCGGCCTCAGTCGTCGGCCGCAGATCGTCTCGGCGATGGCCTTCGCACGTGGGCCCGAGAGTCGGACCACGCCGATGCCGCCGGCTCCGGCGGCGGTGGCGATGGCTGCGATGGTGTCGGTTCCGGGCATGGGGCTATCGTCGCAGAAATCGGCGGTGCTTCTTGTTTTTGTGGGAGCGACGCAAGTCGCGACGCTTTCCCGGGTCTGTTTCGCGACTTGCGTCGCTCCCACAAAAGCGCCTGCAAAACAGGGGTAGGCTCAGCCCCGATGCTCCAGCGCCAGGTATTCCGCGCTCTGCATTTCGATCAGGCGCGACGCTGTGCGCTCGAAGGCGGCGGCGAGGCGTTCGCCGCGATACAGCGCGGTCGGTTCGGCGTCGGCGCTGCACACCAGGTTGACGTGGCGGTCGTACAGTTCGTCGATCAGGGTGATGAAGCGGCGCGCGGCGTCGTCGTTGCCGCCGTTGAAGAGCGGAATGCCGCCGAGCAGCACGGTGTGGAATTCGGTGGCGATCTCGATGTAGTCGGCGCTGCCGCGCGGACCTTCGCAGACCGCTGCGAAATCGAACCAGGCCATGCCCGGGCAGCGCGCGCGCACCGCGATGCGCCGGCCATCGACATCGATGCCGGCGTCGCGGTGGCCGTCGTCGCCGCCCAGTTCGTGCCAGCGCGATTCGAGCCAGGCGTCGCTGCCGGCATCCAGCGGCGCGCGATACACCGGCGAGCGGGTCAGCGCGCGCAGGCGGTAGTCGTGCGGGCTGTCGAGGTGGACCACGTTGCAGTGCCGCTCCAGCAGCGCGATCGCCGGCAGGAAGCGCGCGCGCTGCAGGCCGTCCTTGTACAGGTCGGCCGGCGCGGCGTTGGAGCTGGTCACCAGGATCACGCCTTCGACGAACATGCGGTCGAGCAGGCGTCCCAGCAGCATCGCATCGCCGATGTCGCTGACGAAGAACTCGTCCAGCACCAGCACGCGCAGCTGCTTGCGCCACTCGCGGGCGATGATGGCCAGCGGATCGCGTTCGCCCGCGTGCGCGCGCAGGCGCTCGTGCACCTCGCGCATGAAGCGGTGGAAATGCGTGCGCCGCTTCTCGCGGATCGGCAGGCCGTCGTAGAACAGGTCGATCAGGAAGGTCTTGCCGCGACCGACCCCGCCCCACAGGTACAGGCCGTTCGGTGCGGGATCGACGGGCTTGGCGAACAGCCGGGCGAGCAGGCCCGGCGTTTCCACCGGCGCGGCCAGGTGCGCGTGCAGGCGGTCGAGCTCGTGCAGGGCCGCGTGCTGCGCGGGATCGTCATTCCAGTCGCCGCGCGCCACGCCCGCGGCGTAGCGCGCGGAAGGCGCCTGCGTCATGCCGCGTCGCCCGGATTGCCGTTGCCTGGCAGGTAGCGCTGGACGCCGTGCTTGATCGCGCCGCGCAGGTCCATCAACTTGCGATGGAAGAAATGGCTGGTCTCGGGCATGCGCACCAGCTCGGCGCCTTCGCCGCGCTGCTTGGACACCGCCTCGAACCAGTCGAAGACGGCCTGCGGCTCGACGACCTCGTCCTCGTCGCCCTGGATCACCAGCCACGGCATGGTCGGCGTCTCGATCGTCTCGAACGCCCAGCGCCCGGCGGGCGGCGCGATCGACAGCAGCAGGCCCGCCTGCAATTCGGCGGCGCCGCGCAGGCTGACGTAGGCACCGAAGCTGAAACCGCCCAGCCACAGCGTCGCCTCGGGTCGGCCGGCCCGAGCCCAGGCCACCACCGCGCGCAGGTCGTCCAGCTCGCCCTCGCCGTGGTCGAAGGTGCCCTCGGACCCACCCGTACCCCGGAAGTTGAAGCGCACCGTGGTCGCGCCGAGCTCGCGCAGGGCGCGCGCGGCCATGGTCACGACCTTGTTGTGCATCGTGCCGCCCTCGGTGGGCAGCGGATGGCAGATCACCGCGACCAGCGGGCGGGGCGGGACATCGGCCTCGGGCGGGTCCACCGCCACCTCCAGCAGGCCGGCCGGGCCGGCCAGGGACAGGGTGGTGGCGACATCGGGAAAGGCGGGGATAGTCATGACGCCATGATAACGGGCCGCGCGCGGTCGCCCGTTCAGGGCTTGCGCAGGCGGAAGCCCAGCACCAGTGGGTCATGGTCCGAGCTGCGCCAGGGGCCGCGCTGCTCCGGGGCTTCCTGATAGCCGCGGCTGTCGGGCTCGTCGGCGTTGGTGTGCCATTCCGCCGCGTCGACCAGACGCTTCGCCAGCGCGGGGCTGAGCAGGGCGTGGTCGAGCCGGCCGGTCTGGTTGTCGAAGACGTAGCTGTACGGAGGCTCGCCGCGATGTCCGTCGAATGCATCGCGCCAGCCGGCATCGACCAGCAGGCGGACCGGATCTTCCATGCGGTGGGCGTTCAGATCGCCGACGATCACCGAGAGATCGCTGCCCGATCGCATCGGATCGCTGCGCAGCCAGGCATCGAGCCGACGCGCGGATTCGGTGCGCGCGGCGTTCCAGCAGGCCTGGCCGTCCTTCTGGTCTGCATCCGCGCCGCTGGCGTCACCGCAGCCCTTCGACTTGAAGTGGTTGGCGACCACGGTGAACACCGGGCCATCGCCCGCGCGGAAGCTCTGCGCCAGCGGCGGGCGGCTGCGGGTGCCGAACAGATCGTCCTCCAGGGTCGCCGGGGCGCCGACCGGCGTGGCGCGGGAGGCGCGATGGATCAGGCCGACCCGGATCTGGTCGCTGCCCGGGCCCCGGCCGGCGTCGATGTAGCGCCAGTCCGCGCCGTCGCGGTTCAGCGCCGCCACCAGCTGGGCGATCGCCGAGTCCGGGCCGTAGCCGTCGTTCTCCACTTCCATCAGCGCGACCACGTCGGCATCGAGGCCGTGGATGGTGGTGGTCAGGCGGCCGAGCTGCGCCTCCAGCTCGGCCGGCGTGCGCGCGCCGCGCGGGGTCGGGAAGCCGCCGCCGGCGCCGTCCCCGTTGAACAGGTTTTCCAGGTTGAGTGCGGCGATGCGCACGTCACCGCCGACCTTCGGCGGCTTCGGGCGGTCGGCCGGATCCACCTTCGGTGCGCGGGTCAGCTGCAGCCGGTAGGCCCCGCCCCAATGATCCACGACGCCTTCCACCCGGGTCAGCCGGCTGCCGGTGCGCGGCGGGTCGCCGGGCAGGTACCAGACCGAGGCCGGACGATCCTGGTCGCTGCCGTCGTCGAGGCGGAGCAGGCGACGGGCGTTGTCGGTGGCGAGCGCCTTCGCCTCGGGGCCGGGCGCGAAGGCCTCGGTCGGCGTGCGCAGGCGGCCTTCGCCGAAGTGCGCGAAGAGCATCCCCTCGCGAGTCAGCCGGTGTGTGCCGGCGACGGTCAGCGGAGCGGTGATCTCGACGCGCATGCCTTCGTAAGGTTCCCAGTCGGCCGGCGGGGCTTTCAGGCGGACGACCGGACCGGCCTTCATGGTCTTTCTCCGTGCCTCGACCAGCAGGATCTGTACTGACCGCAGCAGGGTGAGCGTGCCGCGTCCGGCATCGGCCTCGACGATGGTGCCGCTCAGCCGGAGCGGTGTCCCGATCGACGGGATACCGCCTGCAAGCCCTTCTGCTTCGACGAAGATCGCATCCGAGGTCGCCGGATCGCCGTCGCCGGCGTCCTGCAGGAAAACGCCGGCCCGCTTGCCCGCATGCACGGCGGTCACCACGCCTTCGACCACCACCGTCTCGCCCACGCGCGGGCTGCGCTCGCCATTGCCCTGGATCGCGCCGATGGCGATCGGCTGCTGCGCCATCGCGGCGCCGGCGAGCAGCAGGCAAGCGGAGGGGGCGAGAAGCGTCGGTACAAGGCGGAACATCATGCGGATCATGGCGAAATCTCCAGTCTCGAAACGGACAACGCCGCCCGGAGGCGGCGTTGCGGAGGATAGGCGAGGCGTGTGACGGATCAGCCCGGCTGTTCCAGCATCCAGTCGACGACGGCCTTGATCTGGTCGTCGGTCAGGGCCGGGTTGCCGCCCTTGGCGGGCATCACGCCGGCGCTGCCGGTGAAGCCTTCGATCGCGTGCTTGTAAAGGAGGTCCTTGCCCTTGCTGGCGCGAGCGCCCATGCCTGCGGCACCGAGCATCGGCGCGCCGCCGGCGCCCGACTTGTGGCAGCCCGCGCAGGGCCCTTGGTTGTAGATCTCGGCGCCGTCGGTACGGCCGCCGAAGGGCACGTTGGCCTTCAGGGCTTCCAGCGCCGCGACATCGGCGGCCGCCTTGGCCGCTTCGCCGGTGGCACCCGCGTAGACGTCGCCGGCGGGGGCGATGCGGGCCTCGGTGCGCGCGACTTCGACCGGATTGGTCTGGCCGGGCAGTGCGTTATGGAGGTAGGCCGCGAACAGGATCAGGCCCAGGGTCAGCGCCGCGAGAAAGGCGATGACCAGCGAAAAGCGCTTCAGAAAATCCAGATCGTAATTGCGCACGACTCACCCGGAAAACGACTGTTGACGGAGCGGACCCGGTTTCCGGGCCGCAGAACCCGGGCAGTATAAGGGGTGTCGCGCCCCGGATTCGAGCCCGGGGCGCCGGGGCGGTCCGGGCCGGGACAAATCGCCATACCCGGCGGGACGGTTCTGCGGCCCCGCCGCCGGATGACCGTGGCACACTAGCGACCGATGAGCGATTCCTCCGTACTCGACCTGATCAAGCTGCGCCGGGGCTGCACCTACTGCTCGGTCCGCCAGCTGTGCCTGCCCGGCGGCATCGGCGCCGAGGAGCTGCAGCGCCTCGACGACATCGTCCAGCGGCGCAAGCCGATCGCCCGCGGCGACCGCCTGTTCCGCATCGGCGACCCGCTCAACGCGGTCTACGTCGCCCGGGACGGTGCGTTCAAGTCGGTCAGCATTAGCGAGGACGGCGAGGAGCAGGTGCTCGGCTTCCATCTGGCCGGCGAGCTGATCGGCCTGGATGCCCTCGGCAGTGGCCAGCATCGCTGCGAAGGCGTGGCCCTGACCGCCGCCACCGTGTGCGAAATCCCCTACGACGAGCTGTCGCGCGTGGCCGGGCAGATCCCCAGCCTGCAGCAGCAGCTGTTCCGCGTGATCGGCCAGAGCGTCGACCGCGACCAGGACCATCTGGGCATCCTCGTCCGCCGCCAGGCCAACGAGCGCATCGCCCTGTTCCTGCACAGCCTTGGCGAGCGCTACCGCAACGTCGGCCAGTCCGACAGCCAGTTCCAGCTGCCGATGAGCCGCGAGGACATCGCCCGCTTCCTCGGCCTGGCCCTGGAAACGGTGAGCCGCGGCTTCACCCGCCTGCAGGACGACGGCGTCATCGCCGTCACCGGCCGCCGTGTCGAGATCGTCAACGCCGCCGAACTGCTGCGCCTGGCGCACGGCGCCGAATCGTCGGCGGGCGACGGCAAGCAGAAGCGGGCGTGAGTCCCGGCGACGGCGCCACCGCCGCCATGCCGGGCATGGCGCGCGACCTCCTGCGCCGCGTCTTCGGCCACGAGGACTTCCGCGGCCCGCAGCGCGAGATCGTCGAACACATCGCCGACGGCGGCGACGCGCTGGTGCTCATGCCCACCGGCGGCGGCAAGTCGCTGTGCTACCAGGTGCCGGCGCTGCTGCGCGACGGCGTGGGCGTGGTGGTGTCGCCGCTGATCGCGCTGATGCAGGACCAGGTCGACGCGCTGCGCCAGGTCGGCGTGCGCGCCGAATTCCTCAACTCCACGCTCGATGCCGAAAACGCGATGCGCGTGGAGCGCGCGCTGCTCGCCGGCGAACTCGACCTGCTCTACGTCGCCCCCGAACGCCTGCTCACCGGGCGCTTCCTGTCGCTGCTGGATCGCGCGAAGGTCGGTCTGTTCGCGATCGACGAGGCGCACTGCGTGTCGCAGTGGGGCCACGACTTCCGCCCCGAATACCGCGAACTGACCGTGCTGCACGAGCGCTGGCCGCAGGTGCCGCGCGTCGCGCTCACCGCGACCGCCGACCCGCCGACGCAGCGCGAGATCGCCGAGCGCCTGCAGCTCGAGGACGCGCGGTGGTTCGTCAGCTCGTTCGACCGCCCGAACATCCGCTACACCATCGTCCAGAAGGACAACGGCCGGCGCCAGCTCCTCGACTTCCTCAAGCAGCATCGCGACGAGGCCGGCATCGTCTACTGCATGTCGCGGCGCAAGGTCGAGGAGACCGCCGAGTTCCTCGCCGGCAACGGCTTCAAGGCCCTGCCCTATCACGCCGGGATGGACGCGAATGTGCGCGCCGAAAACCAGCGTCGCTTCATCCGCGAGGATGGCGTGGTCGTGGTCGCGACGATCGCCTTCGGCATGGGCATCGACAAGCCCGACGTGCGTTTCGTCGCGCACATGGACCTGCCGAAATCGCTCGAAGGCTACTACCAGGAAACCGGTCGTGCCGGCCGCGACGGCGAAGCCGCCGACGCGTGGCTGTGCTACGGCCTGGGCGACGTGGTGCTGCTCAAGCAGATGATCGAACAGGGCGAGGCCGGCGAGGAGCGCAAGCAGCTCGAACGACGCAAGCTCGACCAGCTGCTCGGCTATTGCGAAACCCTGCAGTGCCGGCGTCGCGTGCTGCTGGCCAGCTTCGGCGAAACGTATCCAACGGACTGCGGCAACTGCGACAACTGCCTCTCGCCGCCGGACCAGTGGGACGCGACCGACGCCGCGCGCAAGGCGCTGAGCTGCGTGTACCGCACCGGCCAGCGTTTCGGCGCAGCGCACCTGATCGACGTCCTGCGCGGCGGCGAGGGCGAGAAGATCCGCCAGTTCGGCCACGACCGCGTCAGCACCTACGGCATCGGCGCCGACCTCGATGCGAAGACCTGGCGCGGCGTTTTCCGCCAGCTTGTCGCGATGGGCCTGCTCGCGGTCGATGCTGAGTCCTACGGCGGCCTGCGCCTGACCGATGCCAGCCGCGTCGTGCTCACCGGCGGCCAGCGTGTGTCGATGCGTCGCGACCTCGTCGAGAAGAGCGCGCGCCGCGAGGACCGTCCGCGCACCGGCGTGTCGGTGCTGCCCGAGGCGCTGCCGCTGTTCCGCGCGCTGCGCGACCTGCGCGCGCGACTGGCGAAGGAACAGAACGTGCCCGCCTACGTGATCTTCCACGACAGCACGCTGCGCGAGATCGCCGAGCGTCGCCCTGATTCGATGCATGCGCTGGCGCGCGTGCCGGGCATCGGTGGCGCGAAGCTGGCGCGCTACGGTGATGACGTCCTGGAAGTCCTGCTGGCACAGGGCTGAGCGGCATTCAGAAGCGAAGCGTCTGTGCGCTCTCGAAGCGCCGCTGCACGCCGGTGGCGGGATCGATGAAATCCAGCGAACGCGCGAGCAGCTTCAGGGGATGCTGCGGATCGTCCGGCATCGCGTCGCGCAGCACGGGATAGAGCGTATCGTTCGCGATCGGCGCGCCCAGCGCCGCCATGTGCACACGCAGCTGGTGCTTGCGGCCGGTGATCGGCGACAGCGCGTAGCGCCAGGCCGCGTCGCCGCGCGCCAGCACGTCGATGTCGGTGAACGCATTGGGCTCGCCCTCGGTTTCACGCATGCGGAAGAAGGGCTCGCCGCGTTCCAGCCGCGACTGCCGCTGCATCGGAAATCGCATCTCGGGCAGCGGTGCCGCGATCGCTTCGTAACGCTTGTCGATCGCGCGGTCGCGGAACAGCGCCTGATAGCGCGAGCGCGTGGCCGGATTCGCCGAGAACAGCACCACGCCCGCCGTCGGCCGATCCAGCCGGTGCAGCGGCACGATGCCGATGTCGCCGAAGCGCCGCACCAGCCGCGCCAGCAGGGTATCCGCAACGTAGCTGCCGCCGGGCATCACCGGCAGGCCGTGAGGCTTGTCGACCACGATCAGGTCCGCATCGACGTGCAGCAGCGTTTCCGTGGCATCGATGCGCGCTTCGTCCATCACCTCGCGGTAGTAGCGGATCTCCGCGCCGACGCGATACGGCGCATTTACCGGCAGCGGCGTGCCCGAGGCATCGAAGATCCGTCCGCGCAGGAAGCGCGAGGTCCATGTGTCGCGATCCACCTTCGGGAAGCATGCGCACAGCGCGTCCAGCACCGTGGTCCATGGGCCGATCGGCAGCTGGAAACGGCTCGGCGAAACGCCATCGATCGCGGGCAGGACAGGCATTTCGGCAGTGTAAGCAAAAAGGCCGCAGCGATCGCCAGGCGGCTGCGCGCGGCGACGTGCAAAGGCGGATGCAACACGTTCTAATGCCCAGTTTCCAGGCCAGTCTTGTTCGCATGTACCTTCTCCGCCCCCATCTCCTCCCGGATCCCCAGCGTCCCTGCTTCTACGACGGCCCGGAGCAGGCCGACGCACGGTTGCCGTTCCAGTGCGCAGCCTGCGGCGCGGAACGCGAGGTCCCGCTGCAGCACGAGGTCGGGCGCGGCATTCGCGAATTCGATGCCCTGAAATACGTGTGGAGCAGCCAGTTGCCGCACTGGTTCGGCTGCAGCGAAGAGGCCGGTCGGATCGTGGCGCCGGACAGTGAGAAGGCTTGGTTTGCCGCAGTGCAGTGCACGACCTGTCGCCGCGAACACGTCCTTTGCTTCAGCATCCATGAATTCCAGCCCGCGCGGATGATCGGGACCTTGCATGGTGCAGCGCTCGTCGTTCCCGGAGATTGCATTCCCGCGCCCCTGCTGGCCTTGCCCGGCGGCGATGGCGCATGGGGGCTGCGGTTTCCGAACGGTGACCTGTGCAGCTACGAATCGCGGGTCGACGGGGTAGCCGAAGCGCTGCGCGACCTGCGCGTGTTCATGCTCGACGCGCATGGCCTGCATTGGGACGGTGGCCATCGATCGCCGTCGGACCTGCATGCCGAGTCGCATTCGCTGGCGCCCGGTTCGCGGGAACATGCGCGCTGGCTGCACATGGCCTTGCCCTTGGGCGCCTGCGTGATTGAACACAGCGAGCGCTATCGGACGCGGCACGAACTCGCGCTGACATTGCGTCCGTTCGATCCGTTGCCGTTGCATCTGGCCGAAACCATCGGACAGGGCGTGGCCGCCGACGGCGGCGAGTTCGCGTTGACGATCGAAGCGCTGAGGAATGATCCGGTGCAGCGCAGCGAAGTTTCGGCGGCGGGATGCGATTGGGTGTTGGCGGTACTCGATGCGCACGCCGACGATGAAGTCGCGCTGCAACGACTGGTCGAGGCTGCGCTGGCGCGGGGTACGCAGCCGCAGTCCGCCCCGCAGGATGTGCGTGCGGGGGCGGATTCCGACAGGGCAGACGTCGACGGCGAGCCGGACGCGCCCCGGCAGGGGTGGTGGGCTGCGGCCGGAGAACCACCCTTGTACTACCTCACGACCGCGGCGACGCCGGAAGCCCTGGCCGAAGACATCGCCACCGTCGTCGACGAAATGCGCGGACAGCGCGGGCGCGATCGCGTGCAGCACGCAGATTCGCTGTGCTTCATGAGCAATGGCACCCAGGGCAAGCTGCATGTGGCCTGGTACGACCCGGACACGGAACAGGTCGCGGGCGATTGGCGCTACACGGTGATGCTGCGCCATCTGGATGACGACATGGATGCGGACGACATCGAATCGTTCGCGTACGACGCGTCCGTGATCTGGGCGCTCGCCGAATCCGATGCCCGTCAGGAAAGCGGCGCGGCCGCACCGCCGACGGTCTACTTCCTCCGCGAGTTCGGATCGGAGCCGAGTCCGTTGTTCGTCGAAGAGGATTGAGCGCTCAAGCCAGCGGCTGGCACCCCAGCGCCGCCAGTACGCCATGCAGCGCGGGCACCTGCATCAGCCACGGGGCGGCGATGGTGAGCAGGCCGGCGAGCAACACGATCACGCCAGCGATGGCGCGCAGGCCGCCGCGCTGCAGGCGCTGGCCGAGGCGGGCGCCGCTCCAGGTCAGCGGCAGCATCACCGGCAGGGTGCCGAGGCCGAAGGCGAGCATGGTCAGCGCGCCGTTGAGCGTGCTGGCCTGCAGCCAGGCGGTGGCGAGCAGGGTGGCGCTCAGCCCGCAGGGCAGCCAGCCCCAGAGCAGGCCGATGCCGATGCGCTTGAACGCGGTGTCGGCGGGCAGCAGGGCGCGCTGCAGCGGCTGCAGGCGACTCCACACCGCGTTCGCGGGGCGCGACAGCGGATTGAGGCGACCGCGCGGATCGAGCAGACGCAACGCGACCACGATCGTCAGCAGGCCCACGCCGACCCGCAGCGTGAGCATCAGCGTGGGCTGCTGCGCCAGGGCGACCAGGCCGTGGCCGATGCCGCCGACGATGGCGCCGGCCACGGTGTAGCCGAGCACGCGACCGAGGTTGGGCTGCAGCGCGTGCAGCCATTGCGCGGCGGGCGACGCGGCCTTCTGGCCGAAGGACAGGCTGGTGGCGATGGCGCCGCACATCGCCGCGCAGTGCACGCCACCGAACAGGCCGGCGAGGAGTGCGGAACCGAGGACGAGCCAGTCGATCAGCATCGCGCAGGGCTCCGGACGCGGAACGGACGCATCGGCTCAGGGATCGACATTGTCCCGACGCGTTCCGGCCGCCGGCAGCGGCTTGTCGTCGTCGACCAGGATGTCCAGCGCCGGCGTGTCGAGGTCGTCGTACTGGCCCTTGCGCACGGCCCAGACGAAGGCCCAGATGGCCAGGCCCAGCAGGGCCAGGCTGATCGGGATGAGCGCGAGCAGGATGTTCATGCGCCGCAGTCTACGCCCGGGCGGCGCCGGGTTTCTGAGCGCGGTCAAATGCGCGGTGCGCGGATGTCCGTCGGTGCCTGCGCAGGCAATCGCGTCAGGCGCAGCGCGTTCAGGGTGACCAGCAGCGAGGACAGGGCCATGCCGACGGCGGCGATCCACGGCGTGACCATGCCGGCAGCGGCCAGCGGCAGGGCCAGCAGGTTGTAGCCGATGGCCCAGGCGAAGTTCTCGCGGACGATGCGCCGGCTGCGCCGTGCCAGCGCCACGGCCTGCGGGATGCGCCGCAGGTCGCCGCCGCCGACCACGAAATCCGCCGCGCGCTGCGCCAGTGCGGCGCCGTCGGCCAGTGCGATCGACACATCGGCGCCGGCCAGCACCGGGGCGTCGTTGATGCCGTCGCCGACCATCGCCACGATCTCGCCCGTCGCCTGGCGCTCGCGCACGTAGGCGAGCTTGTCCTCTGGCGTCTGCCGCGCGCGGACATGGACGTCGTCGTGCGGACGGCCGCGCGGGATGTCGACGGCGTCGGCCATGCGCGCCACCGCCTGTTCGGCGTCGCCGCTGCACAGCGCGACCGACAGTCCCTGCGCGCGCAGCGCCTGCAGCGCTTCGGCGGCTTCCGGGCGCGGCGTTTCCTGGAGGCGGAAGCGCGCGCTGGCGCGCTGGCCGTCGCCGAGCCAGAGCGCCGCTTCGTCGTCGCCGCCGCGCGCGTCCTGTGCCGCCGCCCATGCCGCGCGACCGAGGCGCCATGCGCGGCCGTCGACCTGGCCGGCGATGCCGTGGCCGGGGCTTGCATGGACATTGCGGGCGTCGGTCGCAGCGCTCGTGCCTGCCTCCTGCGCACTTGCTTCGACGAACGCCGCCGCCAGCGGATGCCCGCTGTCGCGTTCCAGCGCGGTGGCGATGGCCAGCGCGCGGCTGCGATCGATGTCGCCGAAGGTGTCGATCGCGACGATGCGCGGATGGCGGTCGCTGAGCGTGCCGGTCTTGTCGAAGACGATGCGGTCGGCGCGCGCGAGGGTGTCCAGCGCTTCGCCGCGCAGGGCGAGCACGCCCAGTTTCGCGAGTGCGCCATGCGCGGCGGCCAGCGCGGCCGGCACGGCGAGCGACAGCGCGCAGGGGCAGCTGACCACCAGCACCGCCAGTGCGACCTCGAAGGCGCGCGCCGGTTCGTGCACGCGCCACCACAGGTACACGCCCAGGGCGATCAGCGACAGCACCGCGACGAACACGCTGGCGATGCGGTCGGCGGCGCGCGCGATCGCGGGACGCTGCTCCTGCGCGCGCTCGACCAAGCGCACCAGCTGCGACAGGCGGGTGTCGGCGCCGGTGTGGGTCACGCGCAGTCGCGCCGGACGCTCGCGGCACAGGCTGCCGGCATAGGCCGTGTCGCCCGCGCGTTTCGACACCGGCAGCGATTCGCCGGTAAGCAGGGCTTCGTCGAAGGCCGCGCCGCCGTCGCCGTGGTCGTCGAGCAGCACGCCATCGGCGGGCACGGCCTCGCCGACCGCGATGCGCAGCACGTCGCCAGCGGCCAGCGCCGCGAGCGGCACCTGTTCGGCGCTGCCGTCCTCGCGCTCGCGCATGGCCAGCGCGGGACGCGCGCGCGCGAGCGCATCGACCTGCGCGGAAGCGATGCCGCGTGCGCGCTGCTCCAGCATCCGCGCGGCCAGGAGCAGGAAGACGAACATCACCGCCGCGTCGTACCAGACATGCACGCCGCCGCGCACCGTCTCCAGCAGGCTGGCGAAATAGGCGAGCAGCGTCGACGAGGCGATCAGCGTGTCCATGCCGAGGCGGCGGCCGCGCAGTTCGCGCCACATGCCTTCGATGAACGGCCAGCCGGCGTAGAACACGACGGGTGTGGAGACAAGAAACGTGATCCAGCGGAAGAAATCGCGCGTGGGCAGCGGCATTTCGCCGGCCGTGTCGAGATACAGGGCCTCGGCGAACATCATTGCCTGCATGCTGCCCAGCCCGGCCACGCCGAGGCGCAGCAGCCAGCGGTTGCGCTCGCGCCTGCGCGCCTGTTCGTGCGCCTCGCCGGTGGCCAGCGAGGGCCGGTAGCCGAGCGAGGCCAGCCGCGACAGCAGCGCCGACAGCGGCGTGCGCGCGTCGTCCCAGACGATGCGGATGCGCCCGGTGATCGCGTTCGCGGCGATCTCGCGCACGCCGGGCTCGCGGGTGAGCGCGCGATCGATCAGCCACGCGCAGGCCGCGCAGCGCATGCCGTCGGTGAGCACAGTGATCTCGCGACCGCCGTCGACGGTGGTGCTGTGTTCGGCCAGCAGGTCGGCGCGATCCCAGCAAGCGTAATCGATCGCCTCGGTGCTGACGCGCGCGGCGTCGGTCTGGCGCAGGCGGTAGTAGTCGCCGAGGTCGGCATCGGCGATCCAGCGCGCAGCCGCCGCGCAGCCGGTGCAGCAGAACGCCTGCTCCGTGCCGGCGATGGTGTCGCGCAGCGGTTGCGGTGGCAGGGCGTCGCCGCAGTGGAAACAGGTCGCCGCGTGCGTCATGCCGGGAGCATGCGCGCCTCAGCGCGCGTCGGTTCCGGTTGCGGGCACGTCGCCCACCGCCGGCGCCAGCAGCACGCCGCGCTGGCCGGCGGGCAGGCGTCCGCGCAGGCGCCAGGCCGTGCCTTCGGGCGCCAGCTGGATGCGCCAGTCATGGTTCGGATCGAGCGCGATGTCCGCGCGCCAGCCGGCCTCGGTGGGCAGCAGTTTCAGTTCGCGATCCTCGGCGGCCCGGGTGGGATGCTGCAGCAGCAGGCGCAGCGGCTGGCCGCGCAGGGCCTTGTCGTCGACCAGCGCTCCGGAGGCCGGCAGCACTTCCACATGACCGTCGCGCACGCTGAACACGGCGGAGAGCTTCAGCGTGGCCGCGCGTTCGTCCGGGCCCAGCTCGGTGGTCTGGATCTGCGCGGTGCGGCGCACCTCGTCGGGAATCGCGTCGCTGCCGCCGGCATCGATCGCGATGTACAGCGTGGTCAGGCTGGCGACGATCACCACGGCGGGCAGGCCGATCACCAGCCAGAGGACGGGATTGCGGGGCTTGCGCTGCGAGGACGAGGAATCCGGTGCGGGGTTGGGCGTTGAGTCGGTCATGGGCTCGGTCCGAAGAAGCTGGCATCGACCTCGCGTCGGGTCTCGCCGTCTCCGGATTGGATCACGAAACGCAGCGTGTGTTTACCCGAGATGCTGCCTGGCGCGGTCGCGACCAGCGGCAGGGTCAGCACTTCCTCGGCATCGGCGCGGACGGTCTGCGCGCCGCCGCGCAGCGCGATGCCGTCGGCGGACTGGACCTCGATGCGGTAGGTCTGCGCTTCGCGGGTCTTGTTGATCAGCTTGAGGGTATAGCCGTTCTCGATGCCGCCGTCGCGCGCTTCGCGGTACAGCGCGTTGCGGTCGCGCAGGACCTCGGCGATCAGCGGGCTGCGATGGGTCACGCCCCAGCCCCAGCCGACCAGCAGCGCGAGCAGCAGCAGGCCGTAGACGACGATGCGCGGGCGCAGCACCTTCGAGGGCTTGCCGTCGATCGCGTTCTGCGTGGAATAGCGGATCAGGCCGCGCGGATAGCCGACCTTGTCCATCACCTCGTTGCAGGCGTCGATGCAGGCGCCGCAGGCGATGCACTCGTACTGCAGGCCGTTGCGGATGTCGATGCCGGTCGGGCAGACCTGCACGCAGATGGTGCAGTCGATGCAGTCGCCGAGCTGGTCCGGTGCGAACTTCGGCAGCGGCTCTGCTTCGAGCCTGTGGTCGAGGATCGAGGTGTTGCCGCGCGCGGCGACCAGGTTGTCGGCGGCGGTGTGGTGGTGCGCGGCGCGGAACACGTAGTCGTAGGCGGTGGCCTTGTCGAGCAGGCCGCGCGCGCGCGCCAGGACGCTGTCGAGACTGCCCTTCTTGCGCGGCCCGCGCGGTTCGCCGCGCATCGGGTCGTAGGCGATGATCAGGGTGTTGCGGTCGAACATCGCGCTCTGGAAGCGCGCGTACGGGCACATGTACTTGCACACCTGCTCGCGCAGGAAGCCGGCGTTGCCCCAGGTCGCCAGGGCGTAGAACAGCACCCAGAAGGTTTCCCAGCCGCTCCAGTCGAAGGGCACGGCGCGCGCAGCCAGTTCGCGGATCGGCGTGAAGAAGCCGACGAAGGTGAAGCCCGTCCACAGCGCGAACAGCAGCCACAGCGCGTGCTTGCCGCCGCGTCGGCGCAGCTTCTCGCC
Organism: Lysobacter brunescens; assembly: GCF_042677005.1. Classification (NCBI taxonomy): domain Bacteria; kingdom Pseudomonadati; phylum Pseudomonadota; class Gammaproteobacteria; order Lysobacterales; family Lysobacteraceae; genus Lysobacter; species Lysobacter brunescens. The sequence goes on from NZ_JBHTIF010000001.1 coordinate 1,137,188, forward strand.
GGTCCAGGGCGCGTTGTCGAACTTGATGCGCTTGTTGCGGTCGCCCTCGGCCCACTGTTCGATCCAGATGAACACTTCCGTCCACACCGTCTGCGGGCAGGCGTAGCCGCACCACAGGCGACCGGCCAGCGAGGTGAAGAAGAACAGCGCCATGCCGGCGATGATCAGCAGCAGCGCGAGGAACACGAAATCCTGCGGCCAGAAGTTCAGGCCGAACACATGGAACTTGCGCGCAGGCAGGTCGAACAGCACCGACTGGCGGCCGTCCCAGTTGATCCACGGGAACACGTAGTACATGCCCAGCAGCACCCACACCGCGATCGCGCGCAGGCGCTGGAAGCGTCCGTCCACGTCGCGCGGATGGATCTTCTTCTCGCTGACGTACATCGACTGCGCGTCTTCGGCGAGCTGGATGGGGATCTTCTTGGTCATGGCCGTGGGGACCGTCGGTGGAGGCGTGGACGCGCGCGGGCGCGGCGTCAGTCGCCCTTGAGCGCGCGGTTGAAGCGGCTGGCCGGGCGCAGCAGGATCCAGGTGAACAGGCTGGAGGCGGACGTGGCCAGCCAGAACGCGAAGAACCCGATCGCATAGCCGGTTTCGCGGCTGATGTGCAGATCGGGGAAGGTCATGTCGCGGAGGACCAGCGGATCGACCATGGCGAAGCACACCATGGTCGACACGCCTGCGGCGAAGAAACTGGGCCAGAGGATCGCGCCCAGTCGCTGGGCCATCGAACGCGGAGGATGATCGAACGGCTGCGGCGCGGTCTCGTGGGGCATGTCGTCACCTCATTGCGACTTGGTCGCGTCCGCGGACTTGCCGTTCGACAGCGACCAGACGTAGGCCGCGACCAGGCGGGCGCGGGTTTCGCCGAGGATCGGCATGTGCGCGGGCATCATGCCGTTGCGGCCCTTCGCGATGCTTTCGATCACGGCGGCGTTGCTGTCGCCGTACAGCCAGTAGTCGTCGGTCAGATCGGGCGCGCCCAGCGCCTGGTTGCCCTTGCCGTCGATGCCGTGGCAGCTGACGCAGATCGCCTCGTAGCGGTTCTTGCCGGCGTTGGCCAGCGCGCTGTCGACCTTTTCGCCGCGCATCGACTGCAGGTACACCGCCACCTCGGTCACGCCCTTCGGGCCTTCCAGCGCCGCTTCCCAGGCCGGCATCGCCGCCTGGCGGCCGTTGAGCACGGTTTCGAGGATCTGCTCCGGCGCTCCGCCCCAGTGCCAGACGTTGTCGGTCAGGTTGGGATAGCCCACCGCGCCCTGCGCCGACGAGCCGTGGCAGGTGGCGCAGGTGTTGGAGAAGATCGCCTTGCCCAGTTTCAGCGCTTTCGGATCGCCGGCGATCACGTCGATCGGCTTGCCCGCGTACGGCGCGAACGTCGCGGCGAGCTTCTTGTCCTCGGCGGCCTTGTCGGCGTCGTGTTCCTTCGCCGAGGTCCAGCCGCTCTTGCCTGCGAACGACCCCAGGCCCGGATACCAGGCGAGGTAGCCGATGGTGAAGAGGATCGTCAGGTAGAACAGGTTGATCCACCAGCGCGGCATCGGCTTGTTGTATTCGGTCAGATCGCCGTCCCAGACATGGCTGGTATCGGTGGCGGCGGGGTCGCCGGCGCGACGGCGCGCCGTCCACCAGATCAGCCACACGCAGCCGATGATGTTCAGCACCACCAGGGCAATCACAAACCACGACCATCCTGCGCTCATCATTGCCGTGTCTCCCGCGCGACCGTTGCGGTCGCGTCGTCATCGTTCAGGGGTTCGCGCGCGGCCGCGTCGAAGTCGGCCCTGCGCTTGGGGCTGTACGCCCAGAAGCAGCCGGCCACGAACAGCACCAGCAGTACGGCGGTGACAATTCCGGGAATCATGATCAGCCCCCCCTCGGTGCGTGCTTGCCCAGGCCCTGCAGGTAGGCGACCAGGGCGTCGAGTTCGGTCTTGTCGGCGACTTCGTCCACCGCGCCGTCGATGTCGGCCTGCGAGTAGGGGTCGCCCAGGGTCTTCAGCGCCTGCATCTTGCTGCGGACCAGCGCGCCGTCGACCTTGTTCTCGGCCAGCCACGGGAAGCCGGGCATGTTCGATTCCGGTACCAGGTCGCGCGGATTGATCAGGTGCACGCGGTGCCAGTCGTCCGAATAGCGGCCGCCGACGCGCGCCAGGTCCGGACCGGTGCGCTTGCTGCCCCACTGGAACGGGCGGTCGTACACCGATTCGCCGGCCAGCGAGTAGTGGCCGTAGCGTTCGGTCTCGAAGCGCAGGGTGCGCACCATCTGCGAGTGGCAGTTGTAGCAGCCTTCGCGGATGTAGATCTCGCGACCGGCCAGTTCCAGCGGCGGATAGGGCTTCACGCCGGGCAGCGGCTTGATCGCCTCCGCCTGGAACATCAGCGGCACGATCTCGGCGATGCCGCCGAACGAGACCGCGACCGCGATCAGGATCGCCATCAGGCCGACGTTCTTTTCGACTTTCTCGTGGGAATGACTCATCTTGGGTCTCCGAAAAGAGGACGCGTGCGCATCAGGCGCGGGCTTCGTCGGCATGCGGGGCGAGCACCGGGTGCTCCACCACGCCGCGCGCGGCCTGCAGGGTGCGGATCACGTTGACCGCCATGATCAGCATGCCGGCCACCACCAGCGCGCCGCCGGCGATGCGGCCCAGGTAATAGGGATACGTGGCGTTGAGCGATTCGACGAAGCTGTAGGTCAGCGTGCCGTCGGCGTTCGTGGCGCGCCACATCAGGCCCTGCATCACGCCGGCGATCCACATCGAGGCGATGTAGAACACCACGCCGATGGTGTGGGTCCAGAAGTGCGCGTCGATCAGCTTGATCGAGTGCATCTGCTTGAGGCCGACCAGGCGCGGCAGCAGGGCGTAGATCGCGCCGATCGAGATCATCGCCACCCAGCCCAGCGCGCCCGAATGCACGTGGCCGATCGTCCAGTCCGTGTAGTGCGACAGCGAGTTGACCGTCTTGATCGACATCATCGGTCCCTCGAACGTGCTCATCATGTAGAACGAGAGCGAGACGATCAGGAACTTCAGGATCGGATCGGTGCGCAGCTTGTGCCACACGCCCGAGAGCGTCATCACGCCGTTGATCGCGCCGCCCCAGCTCGGGGCCAGCAGCACCAGCGAGAACACCATGCCCAGGCTCTGCGCCCAGTCCGGCAGCGCGGTGTACTGCAGGTGGTGCGGGCCGGCCCACATGTAGATCGCGATCAGCGCCCAGAAGTGCACGATCGACAGCCGGTACGAATACACCGGGCGACCGGCCTGCTTGGGCACGAAGTAGTACATCATCCCGAGGAAGCCGGCGGTCAGGAAGAAGCCCACCGCGTTGTGGCCGTACCACCACTGCACCATCGCGTCGACGGCGCCGCTGTAGATCGGGAAGGAATGCAGCGCGCCCACCGGGATGGCCAGGCTGTTGACGATGTGCAGCAGCGCCACGGCGATGATGAAGGCGCCGTAGAACCAGTTCGCCACGTAGATGTGCTTCACGCGGCGCTTGGCGATCGTGCCGAAGAACAGCACCGCGTACGCCACCCAGACCACCGCGATCAGCACGTCGATCGGCCAGATCAGTTCGGCGTATTCCTTGCCCTGGGTCAGGCCCAGCGGCAGGGTGATCGCGGCGAGCAGGATGACCAGCTGCCAGCCCCAGAACACGAAGGCCGCCAGCTTGTCTGACAGCAGCCGGACATGGCTGGTGCGCTGGACCACGTACAGGCTGGTGGCGAACAGCGCGCTGCCACCGAAGGCGAAGATCACCGCATTGGTATGCAGCGGGCGCAGGCGTCCGTAGGACAGCCAGGGCAGGTCGAAATTGAGCGCGGGCCAGTACAGCTGCGCCGCGATGAACAGGCCCACGAGCATCCCGACGATGCCCCAGACCACGGTCATCACGGAAAACTGCAGGACCACTTTGTCGTTGTATGTATCCGCGGTGTGCATGGGTGCTTCCTCCGGTTGCTGCGCAGTCTATGAACGGCGCCCGTCGGTCGTTTTGATCCGGATCAAGTCGGACGGGAACGCCGGAGCGGCGCCTCGCGTGGCGCGAGACGGCCTGTTGCGTTCGGTGCAGCGGATGAAAGAGCAGCGCCGGTCGCATCCTTGGCGGTCGGCGCGGCAGCCAGTGCGGGGCGGAAGAAGCGCGAGCGGCGGGAGCGGTGCCCGGCGTGGCTGGCTGGCGGACCCCAGCATGGCACGGACCGCAGTGGTTTTCACCGGCCCGGAATGCACGAGGCCCGCATGCGCGGGCCTCGTGGGTGGGATGGTGTCGGCAGCGGTCAGACGTCGCCGTCGCTCAGCCAGCCTTCGCCGGTGCCGCGGTTGTAGACGGTGTCGGTATCGAGCACCTGCCCGGCCGGGAAGGACTCCTGCGTGGCGAGGCGTGCGTAGATCGGGGTGAAGTCCGGGCGCGTCGCATCCATCAGCTGTTCGTAGCTGTCGATCACGAAATAGGTCTTCTGGTAGGTGTCGATGCGGTAGCGGGTGCGCATGATCCGCTCCATGTCGAAACCGATGCGGTTCGGCGCGGCGCTTTCCAGGCAATGTATGCTCTCGCCCTTGGAGCTGAGGATCCCGGCGCCGTAGATGCGCAGGCCGCCGGCCTCGCGGATCAGGCCGAACTCGACCGTGTACCAGTACAGCCGGGTCAGGTTGACCAGCGCCTCGGGGCCGATGCCGTGCGCCTTCACGCCGCCCGCGCCGTACGCCGCCATGTAGTCGGCGAACACCGGGTTCATCAGCAGCGGCACGTGGCCGAACAGGTCGTGGAACAGGTCCGGCTCGGCCAGGTAGTCCAGCTGCTCGGGCTTGCGGATCCACCAGGTCACCGGGAAGCGGCGGTTGGCGAGATGCTCGAAGAAGGTCAGTTCGGGCAGCAGGCCCTCCACGCCGATCAGCTCCCAGCCGGTGGCGGCGCGGAGCATGCGGTTGAGGTCGTCGAACTTCGGGATCCGCCCGGCGCTCATGCCCATCGCCTGCTGGGTGCGCAGGAACTCGTCGCTGGCCCGGCCGACCAGGATCTTCTGCTGGCGCTCGAACAGGGTGGCCCAGACCTGGTGGTCGGTCTCCGTGTACTGGTCCCAGGGCTGCTCGACCACGGCCGTGGTGTAGACCGGGACGTAGCCCTTGTCGGTCATCTGGTGCTCGACACGTTGCGGGACGGCGTTCATGGCGGATTCCTTGCGCGATGGGCCCGGCGGGCGATCCGCACACTCTAGGCCCGTTCCCGCGCAACAGGCTTGCGTTATTGCGCCGACAGGCGGTCGATGCGCAATAATCGGACGATATCCGCAATCGAGGCGCAACGATATGCCGTCCGTCGAGCTCGACCGCACCGACCTGCTGCTGCTGGCCGAACTCCAGCGCGGCGCCCGCCTGACCAATGCCGAGCTGGCCGAGCGCGTCCACCTCTCGCCTTCGGCCTCCCTGCGCCGGGTACAGCGGCTGGAGCGCGAGGGGGTGATCGCCGGCTACCGCGCCGAGGTCGACCCCGAGCGCCTGGGCCTGGGCCTGCAGGCCTTCGTCCGCGTCCAGCTGCGCCACCACGAGGCCGCCGCCGTCGCCGCCTTCGGCGAGTTCGTGAACGCCTGGGACGAAGTCGTCACCTGCCACGCGCTCACCGGCGACATGGATTACCTGCTGCACGTCGTCGTGCAGGACCTCGAACACTTCTCCCGCTTCCTGCTCGACCGCCTGCTCACCCAGGCCGGTGTCGCCGACGTGAACTCGAGCTTCGTCCTGCGCACGGTGAAGGCGTTCAAGGGGATGCCGCTGGGGCGGTGAGGCAGTCAGGACGCCGTCGTTCTGTCATCCCGAGCGCAGCGAGGGACCTGCTTCATCCGTGATAGACGGAAATCAAAACAGGTCCCTCGCTGCGCTCGGGATGACAGTGAAATCATCGCGGCCGTGCCCCGAACTTCCCGCCGAAGAAATCCCCGTCATTCCACGTCGGTCGATCCTTCGCGTCGCCGATCATGCGCGCGATCCGCATGTTGAGCTTGGCCAGCCGCCCCGCATCGCTCCACACGATGGGCAGCGTGGCTTCGTCGCTGGGCTGGTGGTAGTGCTTGCGCAGGAAGTTCTGCAGCGCGCGCTTCGGATCGCGCTCGCCGTCGGCGCTGACCATGCCGCCCATCAGGTAGACCGCAGGCACGCCGGCGCGGATGAAGGCGTACTGGTCGCTGCGCACGAACACCACGTCTTCCGGGAATGGATCGGGCGACAGGTCGACGCGGACGTCCTTCGCGACCATGTCCAGGACCTGCCTGAGCGAGGAATGCTCCACGCCCACCGGCACCACGTCCTTGCTCGGCGCCAGCAGCACCGGCATGTCGATGTTGATGTTCGCGACCATCGTGCCGGCCGCCGCCGTGGGATGGGTGGCGAACCATTCGGCCCCCAGCAGCCCCTTTTCCTCGGCGGTCGTGGCGACGAACACGGTGCTCCGCCGCGGCGCCTCCAGGTACATCAGCGAGTGCGCCGCTTCCAGCATGATCGCCACGCCCAGGGCATTGTCGAGCGCGCCGTTGCGGATGGCGTCGCCCTCCACCGCCGCACCGATCCCGATGTGGTCGAGGTGGGCCGTGAACACGGTGGACTCGCCGGCCAGCGCCGGGTCGCTGCCCGGCAGCACCGCGACGACATTGCGCGATTCGATCGGCTTCAGCGTGGTGCGCCCGGCCAGCGTCAGCGTGCCCGGCAGCGCGAAGCCCTTCAGCGTACCCGCGCGCGCCTCGTCGAACAGCTGCGCCGCCGTGCGCGGCCCGTCGGCGAACACCAGGTCCGCGCTGGCCGCGCTCACCCAGGCGATGCCCTGCAGTTCCGGGAAGGTCCACAGGCCCTTGCCGTCGGCGCCGCGCAGGCGCATCGACGATTCCTGCCAGTTCGCCGCATCCTGCGCCCACGGGCTGCCCGCCTCGTCCTCGGGCGTGTTCACGAACACCACGCCCACCGCGCCGCGCGCGACCAGCCCGCGCAGCTTCTCGCGCGACGAGCTGTAGAAGGCGCGGCGGTCGTTGTCGAAGCGCGCCGGCGCGCCGCCGAACACCACCGCGATCCTGCCCTTCAGGTCGAGCCCGGCGAAATCGTCGTGATCGAGTTCCGGCGCATGCACGCCCTGGCCGACGAACACCGCCGGCGCCTCGACGCGATGCTGCGGCACGTTGAAGTTCGCCGCCGGCAGGAACTGGTCCTGGAAACGGAGCGCGATCTCGCGACCGTTGCGCTTCACCCGCAGTTCCGCGCCCTCCTTCGCGATCCGCCCTTCCAGCAGCGGCACGGTCTGGAAGTAGCTGCCGTTCTCGCCGGCCGGCGCCAGGCCGATCTCGCGGAACCGCTTCGCCACGTACTCGGCCGCCAGATCGAACCCGCGCGTGCCGGTCTCGCGGCCTTCCATGCGGTCGTCGGCGAGTTGCTTCACATCCTCGGCGATGCGCCGCTCGGCATCGGTCTTCGGCACCGGTGCCGCTTCGGTCGGCGTCGGTGCGGACACCTGAAGCCCGGGCTTGGCGGGCGCTGCTTCCTCGCGCTGGCAGGCGACGAGCGCGAGGAGCAGCAAGGCGAATGCGGAACGGGACATCGGCGGTTCCTGGGACGGCGGCAAGGACGGGACGCTAGCACCCGTCGCAGGCCGCGACAACGGACCCGGAGCCGTCGGCGTAAGATCATCGATGTTGCCCGGAGCGCCCGATGACCACCGCATCCACCGCCATCGCCACGCCGCCCTCGCCCGTCGAGCGCAAGCTGCTGCTTGCCATCGCGATCCTCGCCCTGGTCGTGTCCGGCATCGATCCGAAGGATCGCCTGACCTGGCTGCTGGAAGTGGTCTGGGTGATCGTCGCGATCCCGATCATCGCCTTCAACTGGAAGCGCTTCCCCCTCACGCGGCTGCTCAGCTGGCTGCTGGTCGCGCACGCGCTGGTGCTGATCCACGGCGGTGCATACACCTATGCCGAGACGCCGCTGGGCTTCTGGCTTCGCGACACTTTCGGCTTCGAGCGCAATCCCTGGGACCGCGTCGGCCACCTCATGCAGGGCTTCGTGCCCGCGATCCTCGCCCGCGAGCTGCTGCTGCGCTGCACGTCGCTGCGTCGCGGCGGCTGGCTGGTCTACCTCGTCCTCGCCGCCTGCCTCAGCTTCAGCGCGTTCTTCGAACTGATCGAATGGTGGGCCGCGCTGATCTACGGCGCGGATGCCGATGCCTTCCTCGCCACCCAGGGCGACCAGTGGGACACCCAGTGGGACATGTTCCTGTGCCTCTGCGGCGCGGCGGCCTCGCTGCTGCTGTGGTCGCGCCTGCACGATCGCCAGCTCGGCGCGGGCGTGTCGCGCTGAAGCCACGCTCGAACGACGACGGCCGCCTGGAGGCGGCCGTCGGATGCGGATTCCCGAAGCGGGGTCCGCGGTGTCGCGATCACATCAGAAGCGGTATTCGAAGCCCAGGGTCACGGTGGTGAACTGCGCGCCCACGTCCGTGATGCGGACCGGCACCGGGCCGACGTTGCCGTCGAGACCGTTCGAGCTGAACTTCTGGTGGTCGACGTTCAGGCTCAGGCCCATGTTGGCGTTGAAGTCGTAGCCGATGCTCGCGCCGATGTACGGATGGTTGGAATGGCCTTCGAAGTTGCCGGCGCCATCGACGTCCAGGTCCACGTCGATGCGGGCCACGCCCACGCGGCCGCCGATGAAGAAGCCTTCATGCGCGGTTTCGCCGAAGGACTTCTTGCCGACGATGCCGACGCCGTAGTTGATCGCGTCGATCGACGCGCCGTCGATGCCGTCGCCGCCGAGGTTGCCGACGAAGGCTTCGAACGCGAGATTCTGGTTGATGAAGTAGCCGCCGCGCAGGTTGTAGCCGACGTCGTTCTCGCTGTCGTCGATCGCGGAATAGTGGATGCGGGTGTTGCCGGCTTCGGCACGCAGGAAAGCGCCCTTGCCGTCGGCGGCGAAGGCGTTGGAAGTCAGGGAAACAGCGGCCAGGGCCGCGAACAGTGCGATCTTCTTCATGGACTCGAATGTCTTGTGGGGTTGGAGTGCGTGTGGTGCATGCAGCGCGATGCCCTGCGGAGACGCCGTGGACACGCTTGCGTCGTGTCGATGCAGGCCGCTTCCGCGAAGGGCCGCACACGATAGGGAGTCGATCGCGGTGCGTCAATGCGATTTCGATGCGGCGAATGCATTGCGATACGACGATTCGACATGGGCGATCGGACATCGCCATCACCGTTCTCTTGTTCGCTTCGGCGCACGAAACGACGACGGCCGCCCGGAGGCGGCCGTCGGACGCGGATCAGGCGATCCGCAGTGTCGCAGCGACGATCAGAAGCGGAATTCGCCGCCGAGGGTCAGCGTGCGGACGTCGAAATCGACGTCGTTGAGCTCGGCCTTCTGGTAGTCGTAGTTCAGGCTCAGGCCGAAACGCTCGTTGAAGTCGTAGCCGACGCCGACGCCGAGGTAGATGTTCGCCGAGTTGTCGTTCTCTTCGTCGATCTCGACTTCGCCGTCTTCGACGTAGGCGATGTCGGTGTAGGCCAGGCCGCCGCGACCGCTGATGAAGAAGCCCTTGTGGTCGCCGCCGAAGTTCTTCTTGCCGACCACGCCGACGCCGAGGGTGTACAGCTGGGCTTCTTCGTCGCCCCAGCCGGTCTTGGCGCGGTACTGGTTCGCGTAGAAACCTTCGATCGCGACGTTGCTGTTGAAGAAATAGCCGCCGCGGAAGCTGAACGCGGTATCGCGGTCGTCGATCACGTCGACGTCCGAACGACCCACTTCGGCGCGGATGAAACCGCCGTTGCCTTCGGCAGCGAATGCGGTGGTGGACAGGGAGGCGGCCGCAAGGGCGGCAAGCAGAGCGAGCTTCTTCATGAAGATGTGAACTCTTGGAAATGAATGATGTGGGGTCTGGCCATTCGGGCGAACCTGCCGGGTCGCTTGCGTACGCGGCGCGTGGCCGTCGTCCCGAAGGGAGGCGCACGATAGGTGGCTTGGCGTGCGCTGTCAATAATTCGTTAAATGGGCGTTCATCGTCACGAATCCGTGGGCCGCCGTGGCTCCGTGGGCGGCGGGTCCCGGCGCGGGAAGGGCAGCACCACGCCGCGCTCTTCCGGCGGGCGACGCCACAGCACCGGCACGTCGTCGGGCGGCGGCAATTCGAGTTCGTCGTGCTCGTCGAACGCGCCCTCGTCCTCCAGGTCCCAGCTGTACTTCTTGCGCGGCGGCAGCGGATCGGCATGACGGAACAGCAGCGCGCCGAGCACGCCGCCGATCGCGCCACCGAGGTGCGACTGCCAGGAAACGCCAGGTTCCTGCGGCAGGACGGTGAGCAGCATGCCGCCATAGAGGAAGAACGCGATCATCGCCGCCGCGATCGACGGGCGGTCGCGGCGCAGCAGGCCGAGCATGAACACCAGGAACATCAGGCCGTGGGTCAGGCCGCTGGCGCCGAGATGATGCGAGCCGGGATCGCCCAGCAGCCAGGCGCCAAGGCCCGAAGACAGCCAGAACAGCGGCAGCGCGCGCAGTGTCGCCTTCGGGTAGACCGCCAGCGCGAGCGTGCCCAGCAGCAGCAGCGAGGCGGCGTTGGCGGCGATGTGCTCGAAGGAGCCGTGCAGCAGCGGCGCTGTGAGGATGCCCAGCAGCCCGGCGGGCTCGCGCGCGGCGACCGTCAGCGCGCGGAAGTCGGTACCCTGCTGCAGGGCGAAGGCGGCGGCCAGCAGGAGCACGAAGGCCAGGCTGGCGTTGAGCGCGAGGATCAGGCGCCGCCGATCGGCGGCGCGCTGCGCGGGGGTATCGGGGACATCCTCGGGCGTGTGCAGGTCCATGCAGCAACAGATGGTGCCCGGGCGCGGGAAAGCAAGTCCCGCCGCCCGCGGAACGTCGCGTTCCACGGGCGGCGGGCGGACCTCAGGAGGCGCTGGGCGGCTGCGCGGCGGGGCGCAGCAAGCTCAGCACCACCGTCGCGGCGATGGTGAGAGCCACCACGCCCAGCGAGACCACGATCGGGATCTTGTAGATGTCGATCAGCAACATCTTCACGCCGATGAACATCAGCACGATCGCCAGGCCGTAGGGCAGCAGGTGGAAGCGGTCGGCCATGCCCGCGAGCAGGAAGAACATCGCGCGCAGGCCCAGCACCGCGAACACGTTCGAGGTCAACACGATGAACGGGTCGCTGGTGATGGCGAAAATCGCCGGGATCGAGTCGACCGCGAAGATCACGTCGGTCACGCCGATCAGCACGATCACCACGAACAGCGGCGTGTACCAGCGCTTGCCATCCAGCATCACCGTGAAGCGTGCCTCGTGGTAGTCCCTGGTCAGCGGCAGATGCTTGCGCATCCACTTCAGCGCGGGATTCGCTTCGAGGTCGGGCGCCTTGCCTGCGGCGAGCAGCATCTTCACGCCGGTCAGCAGCAGGAACGCGCCGAAGACGTAGAGGATCCAGTGGAACTTGGCCAGGAGGAACGCGCCGGCGAAGATCATGATCGCGCGCAGCACGATGGCGCCGAGCACGCCGATGATCAGCACCTTCTGGCGCTGCTCCTCCGGCACCGCGAAGTAGGTGAACAACATCAGGAACACGAAGATGTTGTCGACGGCGAGCGATTTCTCCACCAGGTAACCGGTGAGGAATTCGAGGCCGACGCGGTTGCCGACGGCGGCACCGGCCGTGTCGGTGACGTACCACCAGAGGCCGGCATTGAAGGCGAGGGCGAGCAGCACCCAGCCGATGCTCCAGTAGAGCGCTTCCTTGAAGGTGACTTTGTGCGGGCCGCCGTGGCGCATCAGCACCAGATCGACGAGCAGGGCGACGACGACGAGAACGCCGAACGCGCCCCACAACAGGGGACTACCGATGGTGGTCATTGCAACTCCAGGTCCAGGGACGAAATGTCGGACCGTGGGATCGGGCGCGGACCGGGCCGGCAGCGCACTGCACGACCAGCGGGGACAAGCCTTCGCCACACGGCGAAGGTCTCGCTCACAACCGCGGCGCTGGGCCGGGTTGCCGTCGGGCCGGAGCCGGTGGGCTCGTCATGACGACCGTGACGTTGGGAGCTACTCCCCTTCAGACGCGCGCATTGTTCAGGTCCGGGTCGCGTCTTGTCAATCGCCGTACAATGCGGAAATGAACGAAACCTTGCCGAATCTGCCCGAAATCCGCCTCAGGAACCCCTGGACGTCCCGCCATCCCTGGATCTTCCAGAAGCTCGTCGAGAAGCCGGCCCAGCGTCCCAAGCCCGGCAGCATCGTCGATGTGGTCGGCCCGGATGGGGTCTGGACCGGGCGCGGCTTCTACAACGGCCACTCGCGCATCGCGATCCGCATCCTCGAGCGCGACCCGGACGTGGCGGTCGACCAGGCCTGGTTCGCGGCGAAGATCGCCGAGGCCGTGCGTTTGCGCCGCGAGGTGCTGAAGCTCGACGAGGTGTCCGACGCCTGGCGCGTGGTGCACAGCGAGGGCGACGGCCTCAGCGGCTTGGTCGTGGACCGCTACGGCGACCTGCTGGTCGTCGAATACTTCAGTGCCGGCATGTTCCGCCATCGCGAATGGATCTATGCGGCGCTGCGCGAACAGTTCCCGGGCTGCCGCTTCCACGCGTTCGCCGACGAGCACGTGCAGAAGCAGGAGAGCTTCGACTTCCGTGGTTCCGAGCCGGCCGCGCCGGCGATCATCACCGAACATGGCATCAAGTTCCGCGCCGATCCTGCCGGTGCGCACAAGACCGGCTTCTTCGCCGACCAGCGCGACAACCGCGAGTGGCTGTCGCGCCAGTGCGCCGGCAAGCGTGTGCTCGACCTGTGCTGCAACACCGGCGGCTTCGGCGTGTACGCGGCCGCGCGCGGCGCCACCGAGGTGGTCGGCATCGACATCGACGAAGCGGTGATCGAGATCGCCAAGGGCAATGTGAAACTCAACCTGCCGTTCGAGAGCGGCGTGCGCCCGCGCTTCGTGCAGGCCGACATCTTCCCGTGGCTGCGCGACGCGGCGAATGCCGGCGAGCAGTACGACGTGGTGATCCTCGACCCGGCGAAGATGACCCGCGACCGCGAGCAGGTCATTCCGGCGCTGAAGAAATACCTCGACATGAACAAGCTGGCGATGGGTGTGGTGAAGCCGGGCGGGCTGTTCGCGACGTTCTCCTGCACCGGCCTGGTCAGCGAGGAACAGTTCCTCGACATGCTGCGCCGCGCCGCGTTCTACGCCGGCCGCACCGTGCAGGTGCTGAAGGTCGCGGGCGCCGGCGCCGACCACCCGTGGCTGACCGACGTGCAGGAAAGCCGCTACCTCAAGGCTGCGTTCTGTCGCGTGGTGGACTGATCGACACGGTGTGGCGGGCTACACTGCCGCCATGCCCGAGACCAATCTCCTGCTCGTCCTGCTGCTGGTCGCCGTCGCGATCATCCTCGTCCTGCTCGTCGTATTGCTGCTGCGCAGGCCCGACGCCGCGCTGGACAGCCTGCGTGGGCGCATCGAGGAGGCGCTGCGCGAGGAGCAGCGCGCGGGACGCGGCGAGCTGCGCCAGCAGCTCGACAGCCTGGGTGCGAACCAGGGCCAGCGCATCGATGCCTTCGGTCGCAGCTTGGGCGACCTGACCGCGCGCACCGACGCGCGTCTCGACGAACTGCGCGTCGCGCTCAACGACGACGCGCACAAGGCGCGACTGGAACTGGCGACGCGCCAGCAGCAGTTCGCCGACGCGCTGGGCGCGCAGCTGCGCGAACTGACCGATCGCAACGAGCAGCGCCTGGGCGAACTGCGCGCGACGCTGGAGCAGAAGCTGCGCGAGCTGCAGACCGGCAACGAGGCCAAGCTCGAGCAGATGCGCGCGACCGTCGACGAGAAGCTGCAATCGACGCTGGAGACGCGTCTGGGCGAATCCTTCCGGCTGGTGTCCGAGCGTCTGGAGCAGGTGCAGCGCGGGCTGGGCGAGATGCAGCAGCTCGCGACCGGCGTCGGCGACCTCAAGCGCGTGCTGACCAACGTGAAGACCCGCGGCATCTACGGCGAAGTGCAGCTCGCCGCGCTGCTCGAACAGGTGCTGACGATCGAGCAGTACGAGCAGAACGTGGCCACCGTGCCGGGCAGCAGCGAGCGCGTCGAGTTCGCGGTGAAGCTGCCGGGCGTTGAGGCCGGGCATGCAGTGCGCCTGCCGATCGACGCCAAGTTTCCGCGAGACGATTACGAACGCCTGCTCGATGCGCAGGATCGCGCCGATGCGGCGGCGGTCGCCGAGGCCGCGCAGGCGCTGGAGCGTCACATCAAGGTCGAGGCCAAGCGCATCCGCGACAAATACCTCGCGCCGCCGCACACCACCGATTTCGCGTTGCTGTTCCTGCCGACCGAAGGCCTGTACGCCGAAGTGCTGCGTCGCCCTGGCCTGTTCGAAGTGCTGCAGCGAGACTATCGCGTGACCCTTGTCGGGCCGACGACCTTGCTGGCGCTGCTCAACAGCCTGCAGATGGGTTTCCGCACGCTGGCCATCGAGCAGCGCTCGGGCGAGGTGCGCCAGCTGCTGGGTGCGGTGAAGACCGAGTTCGGCAAGTTCGCCGGCGTGCTCGAAAAGGCGCACAAGCAGCTCGACACCGTGCAGAACAGCATCAAGGACGCCGGCGTGCGTACGCGCGCGATCGAGCGACAGCTGCGCAAGGTGGAGGAATTGCCTGCCGACGAGGCGCGGCTGCTGCTGGGCGATGCCGGCGTCGAGACCGGTACCGATGTCGGTGGAGTACCGGACGCGGACTGAGCGCGTCCGGAGGTGAAGGCTTGGGGCGACGGCGTCAGGGCGTGCCCGGCAGCCCCGGCATCGCGTTGACCGGCACGGTCGGGTCGTCTTCCATGTCGCGCAGGTAATCGGGCAGTTCGGCGGAGTTGCCGTTCTGCTGGTCGCCGTGGATCTGGTACTGGCGGCGCTGCAGCCAGGCATCGCGGACCAGGGCGTAGTCGTCGGTGGCGCCTTCACGCAGGCTGTCGGTCGCCATCAGCTGGGTGCGCAGGTCGACCAACTGCAGGCCCTGCAGACCGACGCGGGTGGCGTCGTTGCCGATCCGACGCGTGGGCGACAGCGGCGCGTCGCCGAGCATGCCGAAGGTGTCGCGCACGGTGCGCGGGCCGAACAGTGGCAGTTCGACATAGCGCGAGCGCTTCCAGCCCCACTTGCCGAGGGTCTGGCCGAAGTCCTCGCTGCGGTTGGGGATCTTCGCGGAGGTGGCCGGATCGAACAGTCCGGCCAGGCCCAGCGTCGAGTTCATCAGGAAGCGCCCCAGCGACTGCCCGGCTTGCTTGGGCTTGCCCTGCAGCAAGGCGTTGAGTGCGCTGACCGGCTGGCCGAGGTTGTTGAAGAAGTTGCTGACCCCAAGGCGCATCGGACGCGGCACCACCTTCACGTAGGCGCGGGCGAGCGGTTTGGCGATGCTGCGATCGACCGCGTTGTTGAAGCGGTGCATCTGCCGGTTGTACTTCTCCCACGGGTCGTAGCTCTGCGGTGCGACGACCGGTGTCGGTAGGGTGGGATCGGCGATCGGGTCGTAGCCCGCCTGTCCCAGCGCGGTTTCACCGTAGATCGCGGCGAAGTCCTGTTCCGCCTCGGTCGGCGCCTGGCCGGCGGCGGCATCCGTGGTCGCGTCTGCGGATGCGGGCTCGGTGCCGGCCACGACCGGGGCCGCCTCGGTCGCCGTGGCGACGGCGTCTGCAGGCGCGGCGGGGTCGACGATGGGATCGGCGGTGGGCGCGGCGTCCGCCACCACCTGCGCGGGCGGCGTGTCGCGGGTCGCGGCCTGATGGGCGCAGCCGCTGGTCAGCAGGAGGACGAGGCCGAGCGAGGCGAGGCGTGCGTTCATGGGGGCAGTGTAGTGGTTTGGATCCGGTCAATCCCGGACGAAGGCCAGGCCGTGGCCCAGCCGGTAGGCTTCGCGCAGTTCGGCGAACCCGATGGGACCGCCTTCGGCGATCCCGTGCAGTTCGACGCCCTCGCCGCGCGCCGCGAGCAGCGAGACCAGCGCCAGACCGGCGCTGTCGATGCGCTCGACCCCGGACAGGTCAAGGGCGCGCACGCCCGCGAGGCCGCCCTGCAGCTCGCGCCAGAGGGCGGCGACGCTGTCGCGCCGCAGCGCCCCGCCGAAGCGGAGGGTCTCGCCGTCGCGCACGACGCTCGCGGGGCGGTCGGCCATCACTGCCCCGCGTCGGCCTTGATCTGGCCGTTGCGCAGCTCGGTGGCGACCTGGCGGATGGTCTTGCGCTGCAGTTCGGCGTCGAACTGGCTGCGGAATGTCTGCACGTAGGACACGCCTTCGACCATCACGTCGAAGACCTTCCACTGCGTGCCGGTCTTGCGCATCAGGTAATCCACCGGGATCGGTTCGCCGGCCTGGCGCAGGAATTCGCTGGAGACCTTCACCCCGAAGCCCTGCTTCAGGGCCTGCTCGGACTTCACGCGCACGCGCAGCTGGGTGTTGAAGTCCAGCAGCGACGAGCCGTAGCGCGACATCAGGTTGTCGGCGAGGGCGTCGGCGAACAGCTTCACGTCCTCGTCCGAGGCGCCGCGCGCGTGGCGGCCCAGCACGAGGCGGGCGGCGTAGTCGCGGTCGAACATCGCGTTGAATTCGGTGCTGATGAACTGGCGCAGCGCACCGCGGTTCTTCTGGAACTCGCCGCGACGCTTTTCCAGCGTGCTGAGCACGCGCTGGCTGTTGTTGAGCACGAGCTGGCTGGGCGTGCCCTGCATCATCGCCGAGGCCGAGGCCGGGCGCGCCGGCGTGGCGGTCTGGGCGGCATTCTGGGCGAGCGCGGGAACGGCCGTGGCCAGGGCGACGACGGCGAGAACGGGCAGGAGGCGGGTCTTCATGGGGGTCATGAGGGGGGTCATGGAGTCGACGATGCGTCGGTGGGGGAGTCCGCCGGTTCGGCGGTGGTCGTGGGCGACGGGGAGGTGCCGGTGCCGCCGAAGATGTACTTGCCGGCCATCTGGATCAGGTCGACCGCCGGGCTGGTGAAGGCGATCTCGTCGCCGGCCTTGAGCGTCTGCGGATCGCCGCCCGGCTGCAGGCCGACGTAGCTCTCGCCGAGCAGGCCGCCGGTAAGGATGCTGGCCGAGGTGTCGATCGGCAGGTCCTTGTAGCGGCTGTCGATGTCGAGCACGACCACCGCGTCGAGCTTCTGCGGGTCCAGGTCGATCGAGGCGACCTTGCCGATGGCGACGCCGCCGATCTTCACCGGCGCCATCGGGCGCAGCTGGCCGAGGTTGGTGAAACGGGCCTTGAGCGGATAGGTGTCCTGGCTGACGCCGAAGCGGCCGTTGGTCGACGCGATCGCCAGCACCAGCAGCGAGGCCAGGGCCAGGAGGAGGAACGCGCCGACGGCGAATTCGATACGGGGACCGCGGGTACTCATGACGGATTACCTGAAGAAACGTTGGGCCAGGAACGACATCCCTGGCGGAAGATCATCTGAACAGGAAGGCTGACAGGACGAAGTTGAACATCAGCACCAGCAGGGAAGCGTTGACCACGGCGCGAGTGGTGGCGACCGAGGTGCCTTCGATGGTCGGCTCGGCGTGGTAACCCACGTACGAGGCGACCAGCGCGGCGGTGCCGCCGAACACGGCCGACTTCAGGAAGGCGGACAGGAAGTCGTCGTGGAAATCCACGGCGTCCTTCATGACCTGCCAGTAGCTGCCGTTGTCGATGCCCAGCACCTGCACCGCCTGGAACCAGCTGGCGGCGATCGCCAGGCTGCAGAAGAACGCGGTGAGCAGCGGCATGCTCAGCACGGCGGCCCAGAAGCGCGGGGCGACGGCCTTGCCGACCGGGTCGATGCCCATCAGGCCGAGCGCGGTGATCTGGTCGGTGGCGCGCATCAGGCCCAGTTCGGCGGCGATCGAGCTGCCGGCGCGGCCGACGAACAGCAGCGCGGTCAGCACCGGCGCCAGCTCGCGGTACAGGCCGATGCCCACCGCCGCGCTGACCTGGCCGGTCGCGCCGTAGGTGACCAGCACGCGGTAGCCGAGCAGGGTCACCGACAGGCCGACGAAGGCGCCGCCGACGGCGATGATCGGCAGCGAGCGCGCGCCGATCTTGTAGACCTCGCGAACGAGCTCCCGCCAGAAGTCGGCGGTCGGCGTGCTCGCGCGGAACACCGCCAGCGAGAACAGGCCCGCCTTGCCCAGTCCCCGGATCGTCTGCGCAAAGGCCATCACGCGGCCTCCGTGCGCGGCGCGGCGTCGAACGGGATGGGACCGTCCGGCTGGCCGTCGAGGAACTGGCGGACCAGCGGGTCGGCGCCGGCCTGCAGTTCTGCCGGCGTGCCGTCGAAGACGATGCCACCGTTGGCGATGACCACGGCGCGGTCGGCGATCGGCAGGGTCTCGTGGACGTGGTGGGTCACGATCAGGCTGGTCAGGCCGAGGGTGCGGTTGAGCCGCGAGATCAGGCTCATGATCACACCGCTGGCGATCGGGTCCAGGCCCGTGAGCGGCTCGTCGTAGATCATCAGCGGCGGGTCCAGCGCGATGGCGCGGGCCAGGGCGACGCGGCGCGCCATGCCGCCGGAGAGTTCGCGCGGATAGAGGTCGGCGGCGGCGCGCAGGCCGACCGCATGCAGCTTCATCTCGACCAGCTGCCTCACCACGGCCGGCGGCAGGTCGGTATGCGTGCGCAGCGGCAGGGCCACGTTCTCGGCGGCGGTCAGGTCGGTCAGCAGGCCGTTGCCCTGCAGCAGCACGCCGATCCGCTTGCGCAGTTCCAGCAGCTCGCGCCTGCGCTGCGGGACCGGCTGGCCGAAGACCTCGACGGTGCCTGCGGCCGGCGACAGCTCGCCGGTGACCGCCGACAGCAGGGTCGACTTGCCGCAGCCCGAGGGCCCGAGGATCGCGGTCACGCTGCCCTGCGGCACCGACAGGTCGATGTCGCGCAGGATGACGCGGCCACCCCGTTCGAGGCGGAGGCCGGCGACGCGGACGGCGATGGAAGGGGGCGCGGAGGACACGACGGAGGGAATCCGGGGCGTAAAAAAGGCGTTCAGGATGGCGGCTCCCGGCTGAATCCCGGTGGAGCGGCGGCCGGCGGCGGGCGCCCATTGTCGCCGTCCGACGACCGCCTGTCTGCGCCGCCGTGGGCGACGCAGCGTCCCGGAACCGGCCCCTGCCGGAGAAGTGATGCCGGACGCCGCCTTGTGCGCGAGGCGTGCGCACGCGAGGATGTCGCGCCATGCCGGCCCGCGCGCCGGCGACACCGACACGGGGACACCATGGATCTGCTGACGCTGGAACACTTCGCCGGCTGCGTGAACGAGACGTTCACCGCCAGTCTCAACGACATGGACGTGGAATTCGTCCTGGTGGAGGCGCGGCCGCTGCAGGCGCATGTACCCGGCGCGATGCGCGTGCCGTTCTCGCTGCTGTTCCGCAACACGTCGCCGATCCTGTTCCCGCAGCAGATCTATCCGATGCGCCATCCGCGCGTCGGCGATGTCGGGATCTTCCTGGTGCCGGTCGCGCAGGAGCGCGCGGGCTTCCTCTATCAGGCGATCTACAACTGACGGGCGGTCTGCAACCGAGGTGACGCTCCGGCGTCAGCCCGGAGGCGACCAGGCCATGGCCAGGTGCGATCCGCCGCCGTCTTCGGTGACGGCGAAGCCCAGGCGCTCGTACAGCCGCTTCGCACCGGGATTGGTCCGCATCACGTGCAGGTGCATGCCGCGCCCGAGCGCGGCGGCTTCCGCTTGGCTGTGGCGGATGAGCGCGCTGCCCACGCCACTGCCGCGCAGACCCGGGAACAGGCAGATGTCGACGATCAGGTGCGCCGGGGCCACGCGCTGCAGGTAGTAGCGGCCGACCGGGCCGCGGCCTGCCTGCTCGATCGCCAGGAAGTCGGTATCGGCGTAGTGGCTGATGTAATGCTGGTGCTGGAGGCCGAACTGCTGATCCAGGAACGCGCGCTTGGCGATCTCCGGCCAGGGCACCGGTGCCATTTCCTCGGCGCGCGTCGTTGCGTAGAGGTCGCGCAGCCAGGGGATGTCCCCGTCGCGCAGCCAGCGCAACGAAAACCCGCGCTCGGCGAGGAGCGCGGGTGTCTGCATCCGGTCGGCCCGTTCCGGTGGGAACGGTGCCGGCCGCGACGGCGTCGCCACCGTCATGTCACGGGAACGACGGATAGATGCCTACCAGCGCGATGCAGAAGTTCAAGCCGAGGTAGGGCTGCTGGTTCTCGTGCGGGAAGCCGCCGCCCTGGCTGGGAGAAAGCATGTTGGGGGCGAAGGTGGTGTTGGGAGCGCCCGAGGAGAAGGGCCTGTTCGCGGAGACGCCTGGTTGCGACAGGCCACTGTTGGCTGCAGGCGTGCTTGCATTGGATGGTATGTATGCGTTGATGCCGTGGTTGTGCTGCGGGATCTGGTTGCTGGTCAGGGTCACGGTATTGACGCCGAAGCTCTGGCCCAGCGAGCGCGGGCTCAGCCCCGGCCCCTGGCCCTGCTGGCAGCCGGCGCGGCCGGCGAAGTTCGGCAACTGGAAGGTGGTCTGGCCGTTGCCACCGTAGATGGTGCCGATCAGCGAGAACAGCGCGGTGTTCTGTGAGATCGCCAGCGTGGCGCCGTTCGCATACGCCCAGCCGACGGGGTTGAAGGTGAAGCCGAACAGCTGGATTTCGCCGATGTAGGGTTGTGTCATGAGTTGGTTCCTCCGATGAGGTGGCCGCGCGGACTCGCAGCGGCCGCGCCTGCGTGGCGCGATGGATGCGGTCGGTGGCGGGATCAGCCCTGGCTGGGGAAGATGCCCTGGGTCGCGATGCAGTACTGCACCGTCAGCGTGGGCATGCAGTTCTCGTGCGGCTGGCTGCCACCGGCAAGGCTGGTCGATTGCGGCGACATCGCGACGGCTGTCTTTCCGGTGATATCGGACACATAGAAATTGTCGCCGCTGATCCCGGCGGGGAGCAGTGTGTTGCCCGGTGTCAGCGTGGTCGCCAGCGCGGCCGTCGCGACTGCGGTGTGGGTGTGCGCCGGCATCTGCGTCGGCAGGACGGTCACTGTCTCGGTGCCGGCGCGCTGGCCGATGACGTAGGTGCTCAGGCCGGGGCCGGTCCCCTGGTGGATCGGCAGGCGGCCGCGCAGATCGGGCACCGCGAAGGTGGTCTGACCGTCGCCGCCGTAGGTGGTGCCGATCAGGGCGAACAGGGCGTCATACTGGGAAATCGGGAGGAGGCTGCCGTCGCAGGCCTGCCAGCCGTTGGGGGCGCCGCGGGTGCCGAAACCGAACATGCGGATCTCGCCGATGTAGGGTGTGCTCATGTGTCTTTGCTCCGGAGGTTGTGTGGATCGCGCGGTCTGGCGCGCGGGTCCGGTGTCCTTGAGGTCCGTCTGTCGTCAGCTGCGCGACGGATAGATGCCGCTGAGCGCGATGCAGAAATTGATCACGCTGTAGGGCTGCAGGTTCGGATGCGGCTGGTTGCCGCCGGCAGGCGCGACGGTCTGGGGATTCAGCGGAACCAGGGGGCCGGTGCTCGCAGCATAAAGGTTAGGCGGTGGAGAACCTGCATTGGTGCTGGTTGCAAAGATGCGGCCGCTAGGGGTGCGGATATCACCGTTGTTCGTCGACGCATTGACCGAGTGGCCGTGCGACGGCAGGTTGGTGCTCAGCAGGGTCACGTTCTCGACGCCGGCCGACTGGCCGATCTGGACCGCCGGCGGCTGCCAGCTGGGGTCCACGGACGAGGCGTAGCCGATCGGCGTGCGGCTGCGCAGGTCCGGCAGCGCGAAGTTGGTGGTCCCGTTGCCCCCGAACTGCGTCCCCAGCAGCGAGAACAGGGCCTGGTTCTGGTTGATCGGCAGCAGTTGGCCGTTCGCAAGTGCCCAGAATTTGGGCGCAAAGTTGAAGCCGGCCATCATGATCTGGCCGATGAAGAATTCGCTCATCGTGATCCTCCCCTTGGATGGTGAGCGCGAACGCGTCGTGCGCCGCGCCGACGTACTCTGAACCGCATTGGCCGGGGCGACAAGGCCCGGCGGCACCGTATCTTGGTATCAGTTCTCGGCGGGGGCTTCCGCTCGACCCGGAACCCTGTTCCAATGACATGGACCATGCCGGGGGAGCGGCTAGCGTGTCTGTTCGAATCCCCGGATCGCGTTTTCGCAGGGCGGCCATCATGGCCGGCCGGCAGCCCGTGTCGGACGGGCGCTCTTCAGGGGAGCTGGAACATGTACACGTCTTCTTCGAACCGTCGCTCGGGTCGCCGTTTCAACGGTGCGCTGGGCTACCTGCTCCTCCTTCTGGCCTTGCTCTGGCCTGCGCTGGCAAGCGCCCAGCACACATCCTCGGAGTGTCCGGCACAGACCGCCACGGTCACCAGTGGCGGCACCGTCACGATCGATATCTCGGACTGTCAGCAAATCCCGGGAAACGGTGGGACCGGGGATATCGACGGCGGCAGTTTCGGGGCATTGGACTTCGAGGATCACGGCACTGCCACCACCCGGCTGTCGGGTAGTCAATGGTTCCTCGACTACAGCCACAATGGCACCACCGGCATCGGGTCGACCGATGTTTTCGAAATCACCGATGATGTCAGTGGCGGCGATGTCCGCATCACGATCACCATCAACCCGTCGGCCTCGCCGATCACGGTATTGCCAGCCTCGTTGCCGACGCTCACCGCCGGTCAGCCGGTCACGGTGAATCTGACCGCTTCCGGCGGACTTGCCCCCTACACGTATGCGTTGCAGAGCGGTGTCCTCCCTCCCGGTCTGACGCTGACCAGCGCAGGCGTGCTGAGCGGTACGCCGACCCAGCGCGGTGCCTACAGCTTCAGTGTCCGTGCAACGGATGCCACGACGCCGACTGCGCAGTTCGTCGACAAGGGCTACACCGGTACAGTCCAGAACCCCGAGCTTGTCGTGACTCCGGCCGCTGGAACTGCGATCCAGGGCGCGCCGTTCTCGCAGACCCTGACAGTCTCCGGCGGCGTGCCGCCGTATACGATTTCCAATACCCCTGAGCCCGGCAGCAACGTGCCTGCCGGCATCAGCCTGTCCGGCGGTGTGATCAGCGGAACGACGAACGCAGCACCTGGTGTATATCCGATCAATCTTCGCGTGAGCGATTCGAGTACGGGGCCTGGCACCTATTTCGAGAACACGCCGATCCCGCAGTTCAATCTCACCGTCAGCCCGCCGCCCAGCGTCAGCATCGCGGTGTCGCCGGCTTCGGTCAGTGAAGACGGCGCGACCAACCTGACCTATACGGTCACCCGCAGCCTCCTCCTGAGTTCGCCGACGACGGTCAACATCACCACGACCGGCACCGCGACAGTGGGCACCGACTACACCGGCGGCGTCGCCACCGTGGTCATCCCGGCCGGCGCGACCACCGCGACGATCACCATCAATCCGAACGTCGACGGCACCGTCGAGCCGGATGAAACCGTCACCCTGACCGTTGCCGCCGGCACCGGCTACACCGTCGGTGCGCCGGCCAGCGCCACGGGCACCATCCTCAACGACGACGTGCCGACCGTGACGGTCTCCGTCTCCCCGGCGGCGGTCGCCGAAGACGGCGCGCCGAACCTCATCTATACCTTCACGCTGAACCAGGCCGCGTTCTCGACGACATCGATCAACTACACGATCGGCGGCACGGCGGCCAACGGCACCGATTACGCGACCATCGCCTCGCCGCTGGTCATTCCGGCCGGCAACACCACCGGCACGGTCACGGTCAATCCGACCGCCGACACCAATATCGAAGCCGACGAGACCGTCACGCTGACCCTGGCGGCCGGCACCGGCTACACCGTCGGCGTGCCGAACAGCGCCACCGGCACGATTCTCAACGACGACCTGCCGAACCTGGTGATCAACGACGTCACGGTCAGCGAAGGCAACGCCGGCATCACCAATGCCACCTTCACGGTCAGCCTGAGCGCGCCGGCCGGCCCGGGCGGCGTCACCTTCAACATCGCCACGGCGAACGCCAGCGCCACGGCGGGCGTGGATTACGTCGCCCAGTCGCTGACCGGCCAGACCATCCCGGCCGGCAGCAGCACCTACACCTTCACTGTGCTGGTCAACGGCGATCTGCTGGACGAAAACAACGAAACCTTCTTCGTCAACGTCACCGGCGTGATCAACGCGGTCGTGGTCGATGGCCAGGGCATCGGCACGATCAACAACGACGATCCGGATCCGGCCCTGTCGATCGACGACGTGACCGTGGTCGAAGGCAATGCCGGCACCGTCAACGCGGTGTTCACCGTGACCCTGAACGCGGCCAGCGGTCTGTCCGTGCAGGTGAACTACGCCACGGCCGACGGCACCGCGACCCAGCCGGCCGACTACACCAATACGTCGGGCACGCTGACCTTCACCCCGGGCCAGACCGCCCGCACCATCACCGTGCCGGTGATCGGCGAAACCGTGCCCGAGGCGAACGAGACCTTCTTCGTCAACCTGAGCGGCGCGACCAACGCGACGATCAGCGACAACCAGGGCGTCGGCACCATCACCAACGACGACGTGCCGGTGACGGTGAACCCGGCGACTCTGCCGAACGGCGCCGTGGCGGCGGCTTACAGCCAGACCGTCACCGCCAGCGGCGGCGTCGGCCCGTACGGCTTCGCGGTCACGGCAGGTGCGCTGCCGGCCGGTGTCACCCTGTCGCCGGCGGGTGCCCTGAGCGGCACCCCGACGGCGGGCGGTACGTTCAACTTCACGATCACCGCCACCGACAGCAGCCCCTTCCCGGGTCCGTTCACCGGCAGCCAGGCCTACACGGTCACCATCGCGGCGCCGACGATCACGCTGCCGGCGACGACGCTGGCGGGCGGCACGCTGGGCGCGCCGTACACGGCTTCGATCACCGCAGCCTCGGGCGGCACCGCGCCGTACGCGTACGCCGTCACCGCCGGCGCACTGCCGGGCGGCCTGACGCTCAACCCGTCGACCGGCGCCATCACCGGCACGCCGAGCGCGCTGGGCACCTTCAACTTCAGCGTCACCGCGACCGACAGCAGCACCGGTACCGGTCCGTACACGGCCACGCAGTCGTATGCGATCACCGTGATCGATGTGCCGCCGACGGCCACGAACTCGTCGCTGACCGTGGCCTACAACGCCCCGGCCACCAACGTGCCGCTGACCCTGGGCGGCGGTGCGGCGACCTCGCTCGCGATCGTCACCGCGCCTACCAACGGCACGGCGATCGTCAGCGGCACGACGATCACCTACCAGCCGAACGTCGGCTACGCCGGCCCGGACAGCTTCACCTACACCGCGACGAACTCCGGCGGCACCTCGGCGCCCGCCACTGTCACGATCACCGTGCAGGATCCGGTGATCACGATCACCCCGAGCGGTGGCTTCGCCGCCACGGTCGCGGCGCCGTACACGCAGACCTTCACCTTCAATGGCGGCGCGCAGCCGTGGTCGACCTATCAGGTCACCAACCTGCCGGCAGGTCTCGCCGTCACCGGCACCACCGCCAACACGGTGACGATCTCGGGCACGCCGACCGAAGCCGGCACGTTCAATCTGAATGTTTCGGCCACCGACAGCAGCACGGGTCCCAGCGCGCCGTACAACGTCGGCCAGGCGTTCACGCTGACCGTCGCTGGCCCGACCCTGGCGATGACGCCGGCTCCGGGCACGCTCAACGCGCCCTATGCCACCGCGTTCTCGCAGACCTTCACCGCCAGCGGCGGCACCGGTCCGTACAGCTACGCCCTGACCGGCACGCTGCCGGCTGGCCTGAGCTTCAATGCGGGCAGCGGCAGCATCAGCGGTTCGCCGACGGTCCCGGGCAACTATCCGATCACGATCACCGCGACCGATGACGGCACCACCGGCACCGGCGCGCCGTTCACGATCGCGCAGAACTACACCATCAGCGTGCCGACCCCGGCGATCGCGGTGAACCCGGCCTCGCTGCCGGATCCGACGGCTGCGGTTGCCTACAGCCAGGTCATCACCGCCACCGGCGGCGCGGCCCCGTACACCTTCGCGGTGACGGCAGGCAGCCTGCCGCCCGGCATCACCCTGGCCAGCAGCGGTGCGCTCACGGGCACCTCGAACCAGGTCGGGACCTACAACTTCACGATCACCGCGACCGACAACTTCGGCCAGACCGGCAGCCGTGCGTACACGGTGACCATCGCGGCGCCGACGCTGACGATGACCCCGGCCGCGGGCACGCTGAACGCGCCGTACGCAGTGGCCTATTCGCAGACCTTCACCGCATCGGGCGGCTCGAACACCTTCAGCTACGTCCTCACCGGCGTGCTGCCTGCGGGCCTGAGCTTCAGCGGCGACACGATCAGCGGTACGCCGACCGTGCCGGGCAGCTACCCGATCGCGATCACGGCCACCGACACCGTGCTGACCGGCGTGGGCGCGCCGTTCACGGTCTCGCAGAACTACACGATCGACGTGCCGGCCCCGGCCATCGTCGTGAGCCCGGCGACCCTGCCGGATCCGACGGCTGCGGTCGCCTACAGCCAGACCATCACCGCCACCGGTGGCGCAGCACCGTACGGCTTCGCGGTGACGGCGGGCAGTCTGCCGCCGGGCATCACCCTGGCCAGCGGCGGTGCGCTCACGGGCACCTCGAACCAGGTGGGCACCTACAGCTTCACCGTGACTGCGACCGACAACTTCGGCCAGACCGGCAGCCAGGCCTACACGGTGACCATCGCGGCGCCGACGCTGACGATGACCCCGGCCGCGGGCACGCTGAACGCGCCGTACGCGACGGCCTTCTCGCAGGCCTTCCCGGCCGCAGGCGGCTCGAACAGCTTCAGCTACGTCCTCACCGGCACGCTGCCGACGGGCCTGAGCTTCAGCGGCAACACGATTTCGGGTACGCCGACCGTGCCGGGCAGCTACCCGATCACGATCACCGCCACCGACACCGTGCTGACCGGCGTGGGCGCGCCGTTCTCGATCGCGCAGAACTACACGATCGACGTGCCGGCACCGACGATCACCGTGGATCCGGCGACGCTGCAGAACACCACGGCCGGCGATGCCTACAGCCAGACGCTGACCGCCACCGGTGGCGCTGCGCCGTACGCCTTCGCGGTGACCGCGGGCAGTCTGCCGAACGGTCTCACCCTGAGCGGCAGCGGTGTGCTGTCCGGCACCACCACCACCTCGGGCACGTTCAACTTCACCGTGACCGCGACCGACGGCTTCGGCCAGACCGGCAGCCGCGCCTACACCGTGGTGGTGGCCGTGCCGACGGTCACGCTGACGCCGGCGACCCTGCCGGGCGGCACGTCGGGCGTGGCCTACAGCCAGACGCTGACCATCGCGGGTGGCATCGCGCCGTACATCGTGACCCAGACCGGCGCGCTGCCGGCCGGCATCACCTTCAACGCCGCCACGCGCACCTTCAGCGGTACGCCGACGCAGTCGGGCACGTTCAACATCAGCGTGACCGTCACCGACAGCACCGGTGGCACGGCCGCAACGGTGACCAACAACTACACGCTGGTCATCGCCGTGCCGACGCTGACCCTGACCCCGGCGGCCGGTGCGCTGCCGGCGGGCACGGGCGGCACGCCGTACAGCCAGACCTTCACCGCCAGCAATGGCGTGGCGCCGTACACCTACGCCCTGGCGTCGGGTGCGCTGCCGGCAGGCCTGAGCTTCAACCCGACCACCGGCGCGCTGACCGGCACGCCGACCGTCGCGGGCAGCTTCAGCTTCAGCATCAGCGCGACCGACAGCACCACCGGCACGGCGGCGACGGTGACGAACGCCTACACCCTGGCGATCTCGACCCCGACGATCACCGTCAATCCGCCGGTGCTGCCGAACGGCATCTTCTCGGTGCCCTACACCCACGTGATCAACGCGGTGGGTGGTACCGCGCCGTACACCTTCGCGGTGTCGGCCGGCGCGCTCCCGGCGGGTGTGACGCTCAACGCCAACGGCAACCTCAGCGGTTCGCCGACGGTCTCGGGTGCGTTCAACTTCACCATCCGCGCCACCGATGCCCTCGGCTTCACCGGCACGCGTGCCTACACGATCAACATCGTGCAGCGCCCCGATCCGTCGCGCGATCCGGAAGTGCGCGGCCTGATCGAGTCGCAGGCCGATGCGACCCGTCGCTTCGCCACCACCCAGATCAACAACTTCCAGCAGCGTCTGGAGCGGTTGCACGGGTCGGGTTCGGGCGGTGGTTTCGACAACGGCCTGAGCGTGTCCTACGACCAGTACTGCCCTGAAATGGTGGGCAGCATCCCGGGTCGCCGCTGCGATCGTCCGACCACCGGCAACAGCATCGGTGCGGGCCTCGGCAACGGTGCGGGCAATGGCGCTGGCGGCGGTACCGGCCAGGGCGGCAGCAGCGGCGACGTCAACAAGGCCTTCGGCATCTGGGCCTCGGGCATGATCCGCTCGGGCAACCGCGATGGCCGCAACGACACCGCGAACGTCGACTTCGAGACCGATGGCGTGAGCTTCGGCCTGGATTACCGCGTCAACGAGTCCTTCGTGCTCGGCGGCGGCGTGGGCTACGGCACCGACAGCAGCGACATCGGCGAGAACGGCAGCCGCAGCGAGGGTCGTGCGTACACGTTCGCCCTGTACGGCAGCTACAGCCCGGGCGATGTGTTCTTCCTCGACGGCCTGTGGGGCTACCAGAAGCTCGACTACGACCTGCGCCGCTTCGTGACCAGCAACGGCAACTTCGTGAACGGCAACCGTGGCGGTTCGCAGTGGTTCGGTTCGCTGTCGGCCGGTGCGGACATCGCGGTCGGCAATGCCTGGCAGTTCACGCCGTACGCCCGTGTCGACGTGGCCCGCGCCACGCTGGACGGCTACACCGAGAACGGCGACGCGATCTTCGCGCTGGCCTACAACGAGATGGAGGTCGACACCACCACCGGCAACGCCGGCGTGCGCATCGACTACCGTCGCGAGACCACGTGGGGCATCTTCTCGCCGCAGTTCCGGATGGAATACCAGCACGACTTCAAGGGCAGCGGCGCGCAGTCGATGCGCTACGCGGACCTGCCGAGCGGCCCGTTCTACCGCGCGACGTTCTCGGACTTCGATCGGAGCCGCTGGATGTTCGGCCTGGGCTTCCTGTTCGATCTGAACAACGACTGGTCGTTCAAGCTCGATTACCGCGGCCTGATCGGCAACGGCGAAGACCGCGACCACGGCGTGCAGCTGAACGTGGACAAGAAGTTCTGATCCACGCCGCCATCGCCGGATCCACGCGTCTGATCCACCGAGCGCCGCTGCCTCACCGCAGCGGCGCTTTTTTTGTGCGCAGTTCGCGGGCGCGAAGCGGTCCGGCGCGCGCTCCGGCATCATGTGTCCTCGATGCCGACCGCCTCCACC
This sequence comes from Lysobacter brunescens, assembly GCF_042677005.1. NCBI lineage: Bacteria > Pseudomonadati > Pseudomonadota > Gammaproteobacteria > Lysobacterales > Lysobacteraceae > Lysobacter > Lysobacter brunescens. The sequence goes on from NZ_JBHTIF010000001.1 coordinate 1,166,527, forward strand.
CGCTTCCGCCTGATCTCCGGCAACCGGCTCGACCGGTTGGCGGGGCTGCTCGGCGAGCGCCTGGCGACACCGCTGGACGTGGACTCGCTGGCGCCGGACGTGATCCTCATTCCGCAGCCGACGCTGCGGCACTGGCTGCTGCAGACCCTCGCCGAGCGCCATGGCGTGGCCGCGAACCTCGATCTGTGCACGCCCTCGGAATTCGTCTGGCGATTGCTGCGCGCGGATCGCGCCGACCTGCCCGACCAGTCGCCGTGGGATCGCGACCACCTGCGCTGGCGGCTGTACGCCCTGCTCGGCGCGCAGCCCGGCAGCCTGCCGCCGCCGGTGCGCCGCCACCTGCAGCGCGCCGGTGGCAGCGGCGATCCCCGCGAAGTCGCACTGGCCCGCCTCGGCCTGGCCGAATCCCTGGCAGGCGCGTTCGACAAGTACCAGGCCTATCGCCCGGACTGGCTGCGCGACTGGGAGGCTGGGCATCCGGAGTCGCGCGACGACTGGCAGGCGCAGCTCTGGCGACAGATGCGGCACCGCCAGCCCGGCGCGCACCGCGCCGCGCTGCTCGCCGACTGGCTGGCGCGCCACGATCGCGAATCGCCGGCCGCCACCGGCATCGCGCCGCCGGGCCTGCCGCCGCGCCTCGTCGCGTTCGGCACCATCCACGTCTCACCGGACGTGCTGCACCTGCTGGCCGTGGTCGGGCAGTGGATCGATCTGGACTTCCACCTGCCCACGCCATCGGCCGAATACTGGGGCGACGTGGAATCGCTGCGCGAACGCCTGCGTCGCGACGGTCCGCAGTCGCTGCCGGCGGCGCTCGCCGACGCGCAGCGCGACAACCCGCTGCTGATGGCCTGGGGCGCCGGCGGTCGCGAGATCGTCGCCCAGCTGTTCGCCTACGACGTGCTGCTGCCGCACAGCGAACTCGAATGCTTCGTCGCGCCCGGACGCGACACACTGCTGCATCGCCTGCAGCAGGACGTGCTCGATCGCGCCGCGCCGGTGCCGAGCGCGTTCGATCCCGGCGACGTGTCGCTGCAGCTGCACGCGTGTCATTCGAAGCTGCGCGAAGTCGAGGTGCTGCACGATCAGCTGCGCGGTCTGCTCGAAGACCCACGTTTCGATCCGCCGCTGCAGCCCTCGGAAATCGCGGTGCTGGCGCCGGACATCGCCGAGTACCTGCCGCTGGCGCGCGCGGTGTTCGGCGGCATCGCGCCCGACGACCCGCGCTGGATTCCGTTCTCGCTCGCCGATCGCCCGCAGGTGCAGTCGCATCCGCTGGTGCCGCTGCTGCCCACGCTGCTCGGCCTGGCCGATGCGCCGCTGACCGCCGGCCTGTTCCGCGACCTGCTGGCGACGCCGGCCATCGCGCATGCACTGGGGCTGGATGCCGCGCGGCGCGCGAAGATCGACGACTGGTTCGAGGCCGCCGGCATCCGCTGGGGCGAGGACGCACAGGCGCGCGAACGCGCCGGTGCGGGCCGCTGGCGCGAATACAGCTTCGATTTCGGCATCGAGCGCCTGCTAGGTGGTTATGCGAGCGGCGACGCCGCCGAGGTCGAAGTCGATGCCGCGCTCATCGCACCGTATCCCGAACTCGAAGGTGCGGATGCCGAGCTGCTCGACGGCGCGCTGGCGCTGTATCGCCGGCTGCGCGCGTTCGCGGCCTGGGCACGCGAACCGCGCGACGCCGGTGCGTGGCGCGAGACCCTCGCGACGCTGCTGCAGGACCTGCTCGCACCGGTGCCTCAGGACGACGCCGAAGCGCAGGCGCGCCGCCTGCTGCTGGAGACGCTGGACGATTTCGCGGCCGAAGCCGCCGAGGCCGGCCCGCTGCCGGCGGCGCTGGTGCAGCGCGCGCTGCACGACACGCTCGAGCGCGCATCGCCGCATCGGCCGTGGCTGTCGGGCGGCGTGGTATTCGCCGGCATGGTGCCGCTGCGCACCGTGCCGTTCCGGGTGATCTGCCTGCTCGGGCTGGATGCCGACGCCTATCCGCGCCGCGAGCCGGGCGACGACATCAACCGCCTCGTCGATGCGATCCAGGGCCGTGCGCCGCGCCGGCTCGGCGATCGCTCGGTGCGCGAGGACGACCGCTTCCTGTTCCTGCAGCTGCTGTGCGCGGCGGGCGATGTGTTCTATCTCAGCTACGGCGGGCGCGATGCGCGCGACGGCAGCATGCGCGAGCCCTCGCCGGTGGTCGCCGAACTGCTCGACGCGGTGGAGGCGATGCATGGCGAAGCGGTGCGCGACGCGCTGTGCGTCGACCATCCGCTGCAGCCGTTCTCGCCGCGTGCCTTCGGTGCGGACGACGAGGGCGGCATCGAACCACGCCGGTTCTCGTATCGGGGCGAATGGCGTGCCGATGCGGTCGATGCGCGCGACCTGCGCGCCGTGCCGGCCTTCGTCGCCGACACGCTGTCGGTCGCGACGCCCGATGCGCTCGACGACGAGGTGCCGGACCGGGAGGCGCTGCAGCGCTTCTTCGCCAATCCCGCGAAAGCCTGGCTGCGCGGGCGGCTCGGCCTGCGCCTGCCCGAGACGGCCGACGATGCGCCGGACCGCGAGCCGCTCGGCCACGACAGGCTGCTGCGCTACCAGGTGCTCGACGCATTGCTGGACGCGCCGATGGATGCGGATCCCGACAGCGACGTCGTGCCGCGTCGCCTGCGCGCACGAGGCCTGCTGCCGCCGGGGCGCGACGGCGAGCAGCTCGCCGCAGATGCGGGCGTCGATGCTGCAAGCCTGCGCGCGGCGCGTGCCGCGGCCATCGGCGACGCCTCGCCGACCGTGATCGAGGGCGACGCCGGCCTCGGCATCGACTTCCGCTTCGACGACGTGTACGACGGACGACGCGTGATCGCGAGCGCGGGCAGCCTCGGTGGCAAGCGGGTGCTGCAAGCGGGTATCGACCACCTGCTGCTCGCCTCCGCGCTGGGCGAGGCCGCGAGCACGCGCCTGCTCGGACTCGAGAACGGCAAGGGCAAGGATGCCGGGCGCGTCTGGTCCGGCGTGAGTCGCGAACAGGCGCAGGCGCGGCTGCGCGTGCTGCTCGATCTGTGGCGCGAGGGCCAGGCCGCGCCGCTGCCGTTCGCGCCCAAGGCCGCGCATGCCTATGCCGAACACTTCGCCGCCAAGGGCGACGCGTTCGCGGCCTGGCGCAAAGCCTGTGATGCCTTCGCGCCGCACGAGTTCGCCGGCGAAAGCGATGATGCCTGGCTGCGCCTGGCGTTCCGCCCCGACGGCCTGCTCGATGCCATCGACGGCCGCTTCGGCGTGCGCTTCCGAGAACTCGCCGTGCGCGTCTTCGACACGACGGGGCTCGGCGCATGAGCACGCAGTTGCCCCTGTTCGGCGCACCGGCCGCGCACGACGACACGCCGACGACGGCGCCGCGCGATGTCGGCCTGCACCTGCCGCTGGACGGCGTGCGCCTGATCGAAGCCAGCGCCGGCACCGGCAAGACCTTCACCCTGACCACGCTGGTGCTGCGCCTGCTGCTGGAGCGCGGCGCGACGATGGCGCAGATCCTCGCGGTGACCTTCACCCGCGCGGCCACGCAGGAGCTGCGCCAGCGCGTGCGTCGTCGCCTGCGCCTGGCGCGTCGGCTGCTCGACGCGCCACACGCCATGCCGCAGGGCGAAGCGGTGCCGACGATGGCGGTGCTGCAGGCGGCGATCGCCCGCGACGGTGAAGCGCGCGTGCGCGAACGCGTCGAAGCCGCGTTGCTGCAGATCGACGAAGCGACGATCTCGACCATCCACGGCTTCTGCCATCGTGCGCTGCGCGAATTCGGTTTCCGCGCCGGCCTGCTCGCCGAGCAGCGGGTGATCGACGATCCGGGCGAACTCTGGGCGGAGGTCGCGGCCGAGGTCTGGCGTGCGGCGAGCAACGGCGTTGCCGGTGCGGACGATGTCGACCTGCATCCGCTGCTCTCGGCGTTGTGGGATTCGCCCGATGCGCTGGCCGGCGACCTGCCGAAGCTCTGCGATCCGCTGCGCACGATGCATCCCGAGCCCCACGAGTCGGAGATGGCCGCCGCGCTGCACGCGCTGCGCGACACCGCCACCGCGCGCTACGAAGCGCTGATGGCGCGACGTGGCCTGTCCGACCAGGATCGCCTGATCGAACGCGTCTGGCGCGCCAGCGACGATGCCGAATTCGCCGCCGCGCTCGCCGCGCGCTGGCCATACCGGCTGATCGACGAATTCCAGGACACCGATCCGCGCCAGTGGGACATCTTCAAGCGCATGCACGAAGCCGGCGTGGACGACAGCGCGTCGAACGCTGCGCCGGGCTGGCTGTGCCTGATCGGCGACCCCAAGCAGGCGATCTATCGTTTCCGTGGCGGCGATCTGGCCACATATCTCAAGGCGAAGGACTATGCGATCGCCCGCAGCGGCGCATCGGCGGTGGTCGCCCTCGGTGCGAACTACCGCTCGACCCCTGCGGTGCTGCGCGCGATCGAGACCCTGTTCACCACGCATCCGCTGCCCTTCCATGTCGATGCGATCCGTTTCGAGCATGTCGAGCCCGGCGCCGATGCGCGCGACGACGATCTGCGCCTCGTCGATGCGAACGCTGGCGAGCACCCGGTGCCCGGGATGACCCTGCACTGGCTGCCGAAGGCGCCGCACGATCCCAAGGGTCCGCCGAATTCGGCGCTGCGCAAGGGCCTGCGCAACAAGGACGACGAATTCGAAGTCATGCGCGATGCCGCGACGCGCGTGGTCGCGGAACTGCTCGCGCACGGCACGCTGCGCGTCGGCGAACGCCTGCGCCCGCTGCGTCCCGCCGACATCGCGGTGCTGGCCCAGACTAACGACCAGGCGGCGATGATGCAGCGCGCGCTGACCCGCGCCGGCATCGCTGCCGCGACGCTGTCCGGCGCGAACGTGTTCGCCGGCGAAGCCGCGGAAGACCTGCATGCGCTGCTCGCCAGCCTGCTCGAACCGGCCGATGGCGGTCGTTTCCGCGCTGCGCTGGCGACGCGCCTGCTCGGACTGGATGCGACCGCGCTGCAGGCGCTCGACGGTGACGATCGCGCGCAGCAGGCGTGGCTGGCGCGCTTCGCCGATGCCGCCGATGCCTGGCGACAGCGCGGGCCGCTGCCGGCCTTGCTGCCGTTCGTGGTCGATGCCGCACCGCGCTGGCTGGCGGAGGCCGACGGCCAGCGGCGCCTCACCGACACGCTGCACCTCGCCGAGCTGCTGCAGGCCGAATCGGCGCTGCGTCCCGGTGCGGCCGAACTCCTGCACTGGTTCGCGCGGCAGCGCGCGGATGCGACCCATGACGAAACGCGGCAGCTGCGCCTGGAATCGGACGCGGGCATGGTGCAGATCGTCACCATCCACAAGAGTAAGGGCCTGGAGTATCCGGTCGTGGTGCTGCCGTTCGTGGCCTGGCGCAGCGAACCGCCGTCGCGCGGACTGGTGGCGCGCGAATTCCAGGATGCGCAGGGCCGTCCCGCGCGCGCCTGGCTGCGCAAGGGCGTGCTCGAACCGGCGCAGGCCGATGCGATCGCGGTGGAGGTGCAGCGCGAGGAACAGGCCGAGCAGCAGCGACAGCTCTACGTCGCACTGACACGGGCCAAGCACGCCCTGCACGTCGTCTGGAGCCGCAACGATCAGGTGAAGCGCACCGCGCTGCACTGGATCCTGCATTCCGGCGAAAGCACGGGACTCAAGGACGACACCCTCGACTACGCCGGCATGCAGGCGCGCATCGAACGGCTTGCGGCCGATTCCGGCGGCAGCATCGTCGTGCGGCCCTTCGATCCCGACGCGCCGCTGCCGCGACCGTCGCGCCGGCAGGAGCAGGTCGCGTCCGTGGCGACGCGCATGCCGTCGCGCACGCTCGTCGGCGGACTGCGCCTGCACAGTTTCTCGTCGCTGCATGCGCGCAGCGAGGATGGCGAAAGCGCGCGCGGCGCGGGCGACGAAGCGCTGGCCGTCGTCGAGCTGGAGGCCGACGATGCGACGCTCGGTGGCACCGGCTTCGGCAACGCCGTGCATGGCGTGCTGGAAGAGGCCGATGCCGCCGCGTGGCGACGCGCGCCCGGCGACGATGAAGACCTCGTGCCCGACATCCAGCGCGCCCTGCTCGAACGCGCGCTGCGCCGGCAGGGACTCGCGGTCACGCCCTCGCACATCGCACAGACCGCGCGCCTGGTCTCGCGTGCGCTCAACGTCGCGCTGCCCGGTGGTGTGCGCCTGTGCGACTGGCCGTCGACCTCGGTCATCCGCGAGCTGCCCTTCCATTTCCGTCTGCGGCCGCTGCGCATCGACGCCCTGCACGCGCTGCTGCAGGCGCATGGCTACCCGCGCGCGCGCAGGCCTGTCGCGGGCTCGCTCGATGGCCTGATGCACGGCTACGTCGATCTGGTGTATCGCGATGCGCACGGTCGCCACCACGTGCTCGACTACAAGACCAACCGGCTGCCGGCCTACGACCCCGACAGCCTGCGTCGCGCGGTGCAGGCGCAGGACTACGACCTGCAGTACCTCATCTACCTGGTCGCGCTGCGCCGCTGGCTGCGCCTGCGCCATGGCGCGGCCTACGACGATGCGCGCCATCTCGGCGGCGCGGTCTATCTGTTCATGCGGGGCATCGATGCCGACACGCTTGCTGCGCACGACGCGGATGCGGCCGGGACCTCGCGCCGCGGCGTGCATGTCGATCCGGTCGATCCGGCGCTGCTCGCCGCGCTCGATGCGTTCTTCGACGGCGAGGGCGGCGGATGAACGATCGGATCCGCGAAGCGCATGGTGATGCCGAACGCGTGCATGCCGATGCCGCGCGCGCCCTGCATCGGCTGCAGGCCGACGGCGCGCTGCGCCAGGTCGATGCCGATTTCGCCGCCCTGTTGCGCGATCGCCTGCGCGCTTCGCCGGCGGTGGCGCTGGCCGGTGCGCTGGCGATGCGCGCGGTCGCGGCCGGGCACAGCAGCGTCGCGCTGGGCGACATGCACCGCCTGCTCGATGCGCTCGGCACCAGCGCGCAGTTGCCGGATCTCGATGAATGGCGCGCTGTGCTGCAGGCCGACGCCTGTGTCTCGACGGATGACGCAGGGCATGCCGGCACGCTGCTCGACTTCAGTCGTGATCGCATCGCGCTGCGTCGCTACGCCCGCTACGAGCAGGCGCTCGCCGACCGTCTCGCCGCGCGCGCTGCACAGCGGCAGGAGGCGACTGCCGATCCCCCGGCGCTGCGTGCGCTGCTCTCACGGCTGTTCGGACGCGCGGCCGGCGATCATGCACCGCCGATGCTCGATCGCCAGGCGCTGGCGGTTGCGATGGCCCTGCGCCGACGCCTGCTGCTGGTGACCGGTGGTCCCGGCACCGGCAAGACCACCACCGTGGCGCGCCTGCTCGTCGCGGTCATCGAAGCCGCGCGCCTGCGCGGCGCGCCGCCGCCGCGCATTGCTCTCGCCGCGCCCACCGGCGAGGAGGCCGCGCGCCTGCGCGAGGCCATCGCCGCCGTGCTGCGCGCCGATCTCGCTGCCGGCCGCATCGACGCCGACACCGCCGCAGCGGTGCCCACCCAGGCCCGCACCCTGCATCGCCTGCTCGGCTGGCAGCCCGGGCGCGTCGCCTTCCGCCACCACGCCGGCCATCCGCTGCGCGAGGACCTGGTCGTGGTCGACGAAGCCTCGATGGTCGACCTGCCGCTGATGGCCAAGCTGGTCGAGGCCGTGCCGGCGTCCGCGACCCTGGTGCTGATCGGCGACCCGGACCAGTTGCCTGCCGTGGAAGCCGGCGACGTGCTCGGCGGCCTGTGCGCGGCCAGCGGCGATGGCCTGTCCCTGCCGGCGGACGATGCCGCCTTCGCCACCGCGCTGCTCGGCACCGACGTGTCGCCCGCGCAGGCCGACACCGGGCCGCTCGCCGGGGCGCGCGTGCACCTGCTGCACGGCTGGCGACAGGCCGGTGCCGCGCCGCTGCAGGCGCTGGCCGGTGCGCTGCAACGCGGCGATCGCGACGCGGTGCTCGACGTGTTCGCGCACGGGGACGAGGCCGTGCTGTCGCGTCGCCACGGCGATGGTGCAGCCCTGGCCGAGGCCCTGCGCCGCGAGGCCCTGCCCGCGTTCGCCGCCGTGCGCGATGCCGACGATCCCGGCCAGGCGCTGGCCCTGGCCGCGCGCTGCCGCATCCTCGCCGCGCTGCGTCGCGGCCCGTTCGGCGCCGAGCACTGGAACGCCTGGTGCGCCGCCGAGCTGGGCGAGCGCACGCCGTATTTCCACGGCCGCCTGCTGATGATCGCCGCCAACAGCGAGCGCCACGGCCTGTACAACGGCGACCTCGGCGTGGTCTGGCGCGACCGCCACGGTGACCTCGCCGCCTGGTTCGAGACCCCGCAGGGCCTGCGCGCCTGGCGCCCGGCGCAGCTGCCGGTCCACGCCTCGGCCTACGCCACCACCGTGCACAAGGCGCAGGGCTCCGAGTTCGACCGCGTGCTGCTGGTCCTGCCCGACAGCGACGCCCGCGTGCTCTCCCGCGAACTGCTCTACACCGCGCTCACCCGCGCCCGTCGCAGCGTCTGGATCTGGGGCGCGACCGAAACCTTCGAACGCGCGCTCGAGCGCCGGACCTGGCGGGAATCGGGGCTGGAAGCACGGCTGCGGCGGATCTCTGCATCCGGGGAATGCGCCGTTCCGTAGGCCTCAAGGCCCTCCCTGAACGGAACGCGCTACCATGCCCACCCCCACGCTGGATTCCCTCACGATGTGCGCCGACGACCACGCTCATGACACGCCTGCCGAGGCTGCCGCCGCTGCGGGTGGCGACGCACGCCACGGCGTGACCCGTACCCAGGCCGAGGAGGCCGTGCGCACCCTGCTGCGCTGGTCCGGCGACGACCCGACGCGCGAGGGCCTGATCGACACCCCGAAGCGGGTGGTCAAGGCCTACGGCGACTGGTTCAGCGGCTATGCCATGGATCCGGAAGCGTATCTGCAGCGCACCTTCGAGGAAGTCGGCGGCTACGACGAACTTGTCGTGCTGCGCGACATCGAGTTCGAGAGCCACTGCGAGCACCACATGGCGCCGATCATCGGCCGCGCCCATGTCGGCTACCTGCCGAAGGGCCGCGTCGTCGGCATCAGCAAGCTGGCCCGCGTGGTCGAGGCCTACGCCCGCCGCTTCCAGGTCCAGGAGAACATGACCGCGCAGATCGCCCGCTGCATCCAGACAGCGCTGGAACCGCGCGGCGTGGGCGTGGTGATCGAGGCCGCGCACGAGTGCATGACCACGCGCGGCATCCACAAGCGCGGCGTGAGCATGGTCACCTCGAAGATGCTGGGGACCTTCCGCGAAGACGCCCGCACCCGGGCCGAGTTCCTCGAACTGATCCGGGTCCGCGGCGCCGGCTGAGCGCCGGGCTCGCCCGCGATCGCGGTGGCTGGCACGGTGCCTGCTTGTCGTTGTCCTGATTGCGAGGAGACCGACAGGTGCTGGAGACACATGGCATGAACCGCTTGCGCCGGGCCTATGGGCCGCTGTTCCGCAGGGTGCTGTATCCACTGTACGAGTCCGGCCTGCGCGGCCGGGGCACCCTGCGCTACCTGACCGAGTACGAGCGCGACCAGTGGCGGTCGGCCGACGAGATCCGCGAGCTGCAGTGGCGCAAGCTGCGCGCGCTGGTCGACCACTGCTGGACCCAGGTGCCGTTCTACCGCGCGCACTGGGCGCGCGCCGGGGTGTCCGGCCCCGGCGACATCCGCGACCACGACGACTACGCGCGCCTGCCGATCCTCACCAAGCGTCACCTCCGCGAGCACTTCGAAGCGCTCAAGGCCGATGGCTGGCGCGATCGCCTCCTGTACAAGACCACCGGCGGCTCCACCGGCGAGCCGGTCACCATCGGCTACACCCGCGAAAGCTACGAACGCCGCACTGCGGTGATGCTGCGCGGTTACGCTTGGGCAGGCGCGCCGCTCGGCGTCCATGCGCTGTTCCTGTGGGGCCAGGATCCCGGCGGCCAGGGATGGAAGGAACGCCTGCATCACGCGGCGTTCAATCGCCGCTACCTCAACGCCTATGTCATGGGCGAGGCCAACCTCGCCGGGTATGCCGATGCGATCGACGCCGATCGTCCGGAGGTGATCGTCGCCTACGTCGCGCCGCTGGTGCGTCTGGCCAAGTGGCTGGAGGCGCGCGGCCGTCGCGTGCATGCGCCTCGCGCGATCCTCTGCGCCGCCGAGCCGCTCTATCCGCACCATCGCCTGCTGATCGAACGCGTGTTCGGCGCGCCGGTCCGCAACACCTACGGCTGTCGCGAGGTGATGCTGATCGCCGCCGAATGCGGTCATGGCCCCGGCCTGCACGTCAACGCCGACCACCTGCACGTCGAGCTGGGCGAGCCAGTGGCGCCGGGCGATGCCGCCGGCCCGCGCGAGGTGCTGGTCACCGACCTGCACAACTACGGCATGCCGCTGATGCGCTACGCCAATGGCGACATCGCCACCGCCCACGCGCAGGACTGCCCCTGCGGGCGCGGCCTGCCGCTGCTGGGCAGAGTCGACGGCCGCCGGATGGACACCCTGCGCACGCCCGAAGGCCGCTTCGTCGGCGAGTACCTCGAATACCTCGTCTTCGGCACGCCCGGCATCCAGCGCTTCCAGGCCGTGCAGCACCGGCTCGACGCCATCGAGGTCTCGCTGGTGCGCGGCGAGGGCTTCGACCCCGCCGCGCTCGATACCCTGCGCGAACGCTTCCACGAGGTCTGCGGCCCGTCGACCCGTTTGAACTTCCACTACGCCGACGACATCCCGCTCACGCGCACCGGCAAGCTGCGCGTCGCCATCTCCACGCTGGCCTGCTCGGCGAGCACCGCGTTCGCGCATGCATTCGACTGGATCGCGCGTACCGGCGTGGAGTCGGCGGTGATGGCGGTCGCCTGACGACATCCTGCGTGGCCTGCCCGGGCCGCCAGCCAGCTGCCGCAGCGGCGGTCGCCGGCAGCGCCGTGCAGCTGGCCTGCTGAGAAGAATCTCACAAGACATAAAAAGCGGTCTTTCATCACGAAAGACCGGTCCGTGGCGGTCGAGCATGCGACCCAGCCACGAAGCGCGAGGGTGTCTTCGCACTGTCGACACGCACGACGCGTGGCTGCGGCGACGCGAGGGCGCATCGATCCGACCCCGAGCTGTGGCGTAGAGGCCGCGGCGCGGCGCCGGCTGCCTGTCTGCGGCGCACCCGTCCGATTCGTGCGCGCCTCCCGTCATCGCGGGCTGGTGCAGGGCATCCACCACACTCTTGCAGGTAAGCCATGACCACTTTTCTTCTCCACATGCCGGCCGTTGCCGGCAGCACGGATGCAGCACCCGACCACGTACCGTGCAGGCGGCTCGCATTGGCCGCTGGCCTGTTGCTGGCCTTGCCGATGTTCGCGAACGCCGCCTCCGTCTCCTACATCGGAAACACGGTCGCGTCGGGCCAGGGCGTGCCGCTCTACATCGTCCTGGCGCCTGAAGGACAAACCGCTTCCGGCTTCCTCTCGTCGACAGAAGGCAGCCGCTGGAAGGCCGTGGCCAATGCCGAAGCGGCGAAGGTCGTGGTGATGGATGGCGGCACCGCCTGGGATGCGAGCGCCGACGTCTCCTCGCTCGCTTCGCTGTACAGCAGCTCGACCAGCAGCGGCATTGAGGGCGCTTCGCGTTACATGGCTGCTTACGGTTCCGCCGGCACCACCCTGGCGGCCTATGCCGCGCAGTACCCGAACAACATCGCCGGCGCAGCCTTCATCGATGCGACCTCGTCGGCCAGCCTCACCGGCCTGACCAAGCCGCAGCGCCCGCTGGCGGTGCTGACGATCAATTCGACCGGCACCGGCATGGACAACTTCGTCGCGCATGTCCGCACCGAGAACGCACGCGGCGGCTCCGAAGGCAGCGATACCACCAGCGCCAACGACCTGCGCTACTACCGCACCGGCTCCTCGGCCTGGAACCGCGACTTCACGACGTCGCATTTCGTGCGCCGCATGAGCAACGTGGCCAGCACGACCGACATGCCGAACCTCGTGCATGCCAACCTGTTCACCAAGGTCTCGCGCTGGAAGACGGTCCAGGGCAATTACACGCTCCGCGCGCGCGTCCGTGCCGGCAGCACGGGCTTCTACAGGATCACCGAGACCGTCAGCGGCAGCAGCCGCGACGCTTATGTGTACGTGCCGGCCTCCGTGCGCAGCAACCCCGGTGTCCCGGCGCCTGTGGTGATGCTGTTCCATGGCGTGACCGCGAACGGCAACTACTTCCTCGACCAGACCGAGTTCAATCGCGTCGCCGACGAGTTCGGCTTCATCGTGTATGCCCCGACCGCGCCGGGCTTCTCGTGGGGCTCCTCGAACTTCGCGCGTTATCGCACGCTGATCACCGGCTTCACTGCCAACGGCATCACTGCGGACGGCACCCAGTACGCGGTCGACGCCCGCCGCGTGTACATGCACGGTTTCTCGAACGGGTCCTACTTCGTCTCCGACTTCGTCGCGAGCAACGGCGATGTGCTCGCCGCCGCCGGTTCCTGGGCGTACACCGAGGCCTCCAGCGTGAGCGGGCAGGCGATTCCGTACTGGTACGGCGTCGGCAGCCTGGATGGCGGAGATTGCCCCAACACATTCGTCAACGCCGTGCGGACCAAGCTGGGTGCGACCTCGACATCGAGCATCAGCTACGCCGCGCTCGACAGTGCGAATCGCGTCGCGACCACGGTCTACACGAACACCACCAGCAAGCTCGAAGCGCGCTGCTCGGTCGCCGCGAGCGTCGAGCACGGCAACCTCAACGAGCATTCGCGCAATCTGTGGAAGGATTTCTTCGCCAGGTACAGGCGGAAGGCCGATGGTACCGGTGTCGAGCTGATCCCGCCCGCTGGCGGTAATGCCGCGCCGGTCGCGAACTTCACGACCGTGACCAGCGGCCTGAGCGCCACGTTCGCCGATACTTCCAGCGACAGCGATGGCAGCATCGCTTCGCGCGTGTGGGAGTTCGGCGACGGCACGACCTCGACGATGGCCAATCCGACCAAGACGTACGGGGCTGCGAACACCTACAGCGTCAGGTTGACGGTCACCGACAATGGCGGACTGACCGGTAGCAAGACCAGCGCGGTGACCGTGAGCGGCGGCAGCAATCCGGCCTGCGGCGGCAGCGTGTTGTGCAATGGCGTGGCCGTGACGAATCTGTCGGGCGCACAAGGCACGGAACTGCGCTACACCCTGCAGGTGCCGGCGGGCGCGACCAACCTGCGCTTCGCCACCTCAGGCGGCAGTGGCGATGCCGACCTGTTCATCAGGTTCGGCAGTGCGCCCACGTCGGCCACTGGCGGCTTCGACCAGAAATCCGATGGCGGCACCAACAGCGAAGCCATCAACGTCGCAATCGCGCAGGCCGGTATCTACCACGTTCTGGTGCGTGGCTACAGCGCTTTCTCCGGCCTGGGCCTCACCGGCAGTTACACCGCCGGCAATGGCGGTGGCGGTGCGCAGACCTATGCGAACAACGTCGGTCAGGATCTGCCAGCGCTCTCGACCATCACCAGCGACATCCCGGTGACCGGTCGAAGCGGCAACGCACCGAGCAACGCCACGCTGTCGGTGAACATCTCGCATACGTACCGCGGCGACGTGGTCATCGACCTGATCGCGCCGGATGGCACCGTGTATCCGGTGAAGGCTTCCTCGAACGACAGCGCCGACAACGTCATGCAGAGCTACCAGCTGAACCTGTCCAGCGAACCGCTCAACGGCACCTGGCGTCTGCGCGTCAGCGACGTCTACCAGGAGGATGCCGGCCGTCTGAACAGCTGGAGCATCTCCTTCTGATCACGGCGGGATGGCGCCGGCCGCCGGTGCCATCCCGACAGCGCCTGCGAAGCGCCGCATCGACGGCACTCGTCTCCCCCCCCCCCGGCGCACGGCCACACGCATGTGGCCCTTACTTGAAGCAGGATCTTTCGAGGGACACCGCCATGAAAATTCGTTCGCTGCTGGTCGCCGCGTTGCCGGCAGCCTTGTTGTTGTGCACGCTGCCGACATCGAGCGCACCCGCGCAGTCCTCGACCGCGACCCCATCCAGGGTTGCAGCCGAGGAGTACTACGTCATCATCCACTACCGCGACCAGGCCGAACTCCAGCGGATCGCCGGGCGCTTCCAGCATCCCCGCATCGACAGGCAGGCGAGGACCATCCGGGTCCCGATCGACGCCTACGACATGTCCGATCTGCGCCGGATGGGCGTGCGTATGGACATCGATCCCACCGGTACGAGTCGACTGCGCAGCATGAGCCAGGCCCTGCGTACAGGCCGCTTCGGCGCACGCGCGCTGAGCGACTTCGCCTGCTATCGCACCGTGGAAGATACGCACAGCGCGATGGCGACCCTGGCTGTCAGCAAGCCCGCGCTCGCCCAGGTCATGAACCTCGGGCCGACCTGGAAGAAATGGAGTGCCGGCGGCACCAACGGCTACGAGATGCAGGTGCTTCGCCTGACGAACTCGGCCACCGATGCGATCCGCACGAACAAGCCGGCGATGGTGCTGCTGTCTTCGATCCACGCGCGGGAATATGCGCCAGCCGAGCTCAGCATGCGCTTCGGCGAGTGGCTGGTGAATGGCTACGGTACCGACGCCGAAGCGACCTGGCTGCTCGACAACTACGTGTTCTACCTGATTCCGCAAGGCAATCCCGATGGCCGCAAGGTCGCCGAGAACGGCACCTTGTGGCGCAAGAACATCAACAACACCAACGGCTCCTGCCCCGCCAGCCAGACCGGCGTCGATCTGAACCGCAATTTCCCGTTCGGATGGGGGGGACTGGATAACGCTCAGACGAGCAGCAACGCCTGCGTCGAAACCTACCGTGGGCCCTCGGCCGCCTCGGAGCAGGAGACGCAGAACATCATGCGCCTGATCGCCGGCACGCGCGGCGCATCGGGAAGCTATGCGGGCGGGATCTTCGCAGACAAGCGTGCCAGCGACAGGACCAGCGCCGCGCCGGCGGACACCCAGGGCGTCTACATCGACCTGCACGCCTTCGGTGGCGATGTGCTTTGGCCCTGGGGCGACGTGCAGAACAGCACTGCGCCGAATCACGCCGGCTTGCAGAGCCTCGGTCGCCGGATGGGCTACTACAACAAGTACTCGCCGTATCAGTCGGCCTACCTCTACCCGACCGCAGGCGCGACCGATGACGCCATGTACGGCGAGCTTGGCGTGCCGAGCTACACATGGGAGCTTGGATCGAGCCTGGTCGCTGACAGCACTTTCTTCCAGCCCTGCAGTTCCTTCCTGAGCACCATCCTGCCCGACAACCTCAGCGCGCTGAAATACACCGCGCGCATCCTGACCAGGCCCTACCGCTATCCGTCCGGTCCGGAAACCGCCAGCCTGACCGTCTCGGCGCCCTCTGTGTCTGCTGCCCGATCCATCACTGTCGCTGCCGGTACCACCGTCACGATCAGCGCCGTGCTTGACGATGGCCTGTGGGGGCAGACCGTCGGCACCGCAGATCCTACCCATCGCATCGCTTCGGCGCGCGCCTACATCGACACGCCGCCCTGGGAAGCCGGCGCGAGCGGCGGCATCGCGATGAATGCCGGCGACGGCAGTTTCAGCACTTCGCGCGAGACAGTCACCGCGAGCATTTCCACGACGGGACTCAGCCCGGGTCGGCACCTCATCTACGTCCAGGGCGTCGATGCTTCTGGTGAAGCAGGCGCGCCGAATGCCGTGCTGGTGAACATCGCCACCGGAGGCGGCGGTGGGGGCAACGTGTTGAGCAACGGCGTGGCCGTGACCGGCCTGTCCGGTGCCAAGGATGCCGAACTGCGTTACACGCTGCAGGTGCCCGCAGGCGCGACCAATCTCCGCTTCCTGACCAGTGGTGGCAGCGGCGATGCCGACCTGTACATCAAGTTCGGCAGTGCGCCGACCTCGGCCACCGGCGGCTTCGACCAGAAGTCCGATGGCGGCACCAACAGCGAAACCATCAACGTCGCGACCGCGCAGGCCGGGACGTATCACGTGCTGATCAAGGGCTACGCGGCATTCTCCGGTGCGAGCCTGACCGGCAGCTTCACCGCCGGCACCGGTGGCAGCACGCAGACCTATGCGAACACCACGGGTCAGGACCTGCCGGCGCTCGCGACCATCACCAGCGGCATCGTGGTGAACGGTCGCACCGGCAACGCGCCTAGCAACGCCACGTTGTCGGTGAACATCTCGCACACCTATCGCGGTGATGTGGTGATCGACCTGATCGCGCCGGATGGCACCGTGTACCCGGTCAAGGCATCGTCCGGCAGCGACAGTGCCGACAACGTCATCCAGAGCTATCAGCTGAACCTGTCCAGCGAACCGCTCAACGGCACCTGGCGGTTGCGCGTCAGCGACGTCGACCAGCAGGATTCCGGCCGTCTGAACAGCTGGAGCCTCACCTTCTGATGCTGCGCGAACGGCACGGGCCGGTGCCCGTGTCGTTCCGGCGGCATATCGACTTCGGCGATGCGGCGAAGCCTCAGCCCGGCAGCAGGCAGCGCACGATGCTCGCCGCTGCGTCGCGGCCTTCCTTCACCGCTGTGACCACCAGGTCCGCGCCGCGCACGCCGTCGCCGCCGGCGAAGATCTTCGGATTCGCGGTCTGGTAGGGAAGGATCGCGGTCGCGCCGTTCGTCTGGGCGATGTGGTGATGCGGCGGTGGCGGGGGCGTGATGCGGATCCGGCCGTCATCGTGCAGCGCGATGCCGTGTTCGGCGAGCCAGGCCGGTGGATCGGGCTGGAAGCCGAAGGCGATGATCACGATGTCGGCGTCGAGTTCGACTTCGCTGCCGGGCACCTGTTCGGGGCGACGGCGGCCGCGCGCGTCGGGTTCGCCGAGTCGGGTTTCGGCCACGCGCACGGCGCGGACGTCGCCTTCGCCGTTGTCGATCAATTCGAGTGGCGCGCGCTGGAACAGGAACTGCACGCCTTCCTCGCGCGCGTTGGCGACTTCGCGCGCGGAGCCGGGCATGCTCGCTTCGTCGCGGCGGTAGACGCAGCTGACCTGCGCGGCACCGAGGCGGATCGCGCTGCGCACGCAGTCCATGCCGGTGTCGCCACCGCCGAGCACGACCACGCGCTTGCCGCGCAGGTCGGGCAGGTCGACCTGGTCTTCCCAGCCCGCGATCGGCCGGCCGGTGGTGTCGTCGGTGCCGACCACGATGCGTCCGTTCTGCACGAGGAAGGGCAGCGCGGGCAGCACGTTGCGCAATTGCTGGCCTGGCAGCTTGCCATCGGTGTAGCGATAGCTGCCCAGGCCGAGGAACACCGCGTCGAATTCGCCGAGCAGTGCGTCCATCGACACGTCGCGGCCGATTTCCACGCCGAGGCGGAATTCCACGCCCATGCCTTCGAGCACCGCGCGGCGGTCGGCGATCACCGACTTCTCCAGCTTGAAACTCGGAATGCCGAACTGCAGCAGGCCGCCGACTTGTTCGTAGCGATCGAACACCACGGCTTGCACGCCCGCGCGCGCGAGGCGATCCGCGCACGCGAGGCCGGCCGGGCCCGCGCCGACCACGGCCACGCGCTTGCCGGTGGCCGGCGCGGTGGTGGTGTCGGGGCGCCAGCCCTCGGCCAGCGCCTTGTCGACGATGTATTTCTCGACCGCGCCGATGGTGACCGCACCGAAACCGTCGTTGAGCGTGCAGCTGCCTTCGCAGAGTCGGTCCTGCGGGCAGACGCGGCCGCAGATTTCCGGCAGGGGATTGGTCTCGTGGCACAGCGCCGCTGCCTCGTGCACGCGGCCTTCGCGCGCGAGTTCGAGCCACTGCGGAATGAAGTTGTGCAGCGGGCAGCCCCAGCTGCAGTAGGGGTTGCCGCAGTCGAGGCAGCGCGACGCCTGCTTCTTCGCCTCGGCTTCCTCGAAGCGGCCGTACAGCTCATGCCAGTCGCCCTGGCGGCGTAGCTCCAGTGCGACGCGCTCGGGCATCTGTCGTTGCGATTGCAGGAACGCCTGTGGTGTTTTCTTGCTCATTACGCAGCCCGTCTCAGAGTTTCGCCCAACGATTCGATGCTCACCGCCTTCGGTTTCACCAGCCAGAATTTGCCGAGGAAATCGCGGAAGTTGTCGATGAGGTTCTGGGCGTGGACGCTGCCGGTGAGGCGCTGGTGGTGTTCGAGCAGGTCGAGCAGGTGCGAGCGGTGGTGCTCGAAGCCTTCCGAGTTGATGCGCAGGATGTCGATCAGTTCGTGGTTGTAGCGATCGACGAAATCGCGGTCGCGGTCGAGCACGTAGGCCATGCCGCCGGTGAAGCCGGCGCCGAAGTTCAGGCCGGTACGGCCGAGCACCACGACAATGCCGCCGGTCATGTACTCGCAGCAGTGGTCGCCCGCGCCCTCGACGATCGCCAGCGCGCCGGAGTTGCGCACCGCGAAGCGCTCGCCGGCGCGGCCGGCGGCGTACAGTTCGCCGCCGGTGGCGCCGTAGAGGCAGGTGTTGCCGAGGATCGCCGACTCGTGCGCGACGTAGCGCGCGCCCTGCGGTGGACGGATGACGATGCGTCCGTCCGCCATGCCCTTGCCGACGTAGTCGTTCGCTTCGCCTTCCAGTTCGAGGCGCAGGCCGCCGGCGAGGAAGGCGCCGAAGCTCTGGCCCGCGCTGCCGTCGAAATGCAGGTCGATGGGGGCATCACCCATGCCGTGGTTGCCGTGCGCGCGGGCGATGCGGCCCGAGAGGCGCGCGCCGATGCTGCGATCGGTGTTGCGGATGGCGTAGCGGAAGCTGCCGCCGCGCTTGTGCGCGATGACTTCTGCCAGGTCCGCATCGAGCGTTGCCGCCAGGCCTTCCGGCGGCGCCGAGGCCCCGCGCACGCTGCAGCGCGCGGGGCCGGTCAGGCCGTCCTGCGACAGCAGCGGCGACAGGTCGATCAGGCGATGCTGCGGCAGCGTGCCTTCGGTCTGCAGCAGCAGGTCGGTGCGACCGACCACGTCATCGAGCGTGCGCGCGCCGAGCTGGGCGAGATAGCCGCGCACTTCCTCGGCGATGCCGCGGAAGAAATTCTCCACGCGCTCGGGCAGGCCGGTGAAATGGTCCTCGCGCAGCTTGTCGTCCTGCGTCGCCACGCCGGTTGCGCAGTTGTTGAGGTGGCAGATGCGCAGGTACTTGCAGCCCAGCGCGATCATCGGCGCGGTGCCGAAGCCGAACGATTCCGCGCCGAGCAGCGCGGCCTTGATCACGTCCAGGCCGGTCTTCATGCCGCCGTCGGCCTGCACGATCACGCGTTCGCGCAGGCCGTTGGCCATCAGCGACTGGCGTGCTTCCGACAGGCCCAGTTCCCAGGGCGTGCCGGCATAGCGGATCGAGGAGATCGGGCTGGCGCCGGTGCCGCCGTCGTGGCCGGAGATGGTGATGAGGTCGGCGCCGGCCTTGGCGACACCACTTGCGATCGTGCCGACGCCCGCGTGCGCGACCAGCTTCACCGAGATCAGCGCCTCGGGATTGATCTGGCGCAGGTCGAAGATCAGCTGCGCGAGGTCCTCGATCGAATAGATGTCGTGGTGCGGCGGTGGCGAGATCAGGCCGATGCCCGGTCGTGCATAGCGCAGCTTCGCGATCAGCGCGTTGACCTTGTGGCCGGGCAGCTGGCCGCCTTCGCCGGGCTTGGCGCCCTGCGCGACCTTGATCTGCAGCACTTCCGCGCTGACCAGGTATTCGGGCGTCACGCCGAAGCGGCCGGACGCGACCTGTTTGATCTTCGACACCTTGTCAGTGCCGTAGCGCGCCGGGTCTTCGCCGCCTTCGCCGGAATTGCTGCGCCCGCCGAGACGGTTCATCGCAATCGCCAGCGCCTCGTGCGCCTCGGGCGACAGCGCGCCGAGGCTCATCGCCGCGCTGTCGAAGCGGCGGACGATGCTCGATACCGGTTCGACTTCGTCGAGCGGGATCGGCTGCGTCTTCGCGGTGTCGAGCGCGAGCAGGTCGCGCAGCGCGGCCGGCGGCCGGCCGTTCACCGCGTTCGCGTACGCGTCCCAGTCCTCGCGTCGACCGCTGCGCACGGCGCGCTGCAGCGTGGTGACCACATCGGGGTTGTACTGGTGGTATTCGCCGGTCGGCGTGTACTGCAGCAGGCCGCCGATCTCCGGCAGCGCGTTGTTGTCCCAGGCGCGCGCGGCGATGTATTCGGTCTCGCGCTGCAGCTGCTCGAAGGTGGCGCCGCCGATCCGCGAGGGCGTGCCGGCGAAGCACAGGTCGACGACCTCGCGGTCGAGGCCGACGATCTCGAACAGCTGCGCGCCGCGATAGCTGCCGATCGTGCTGATGCCCATCTTCGAGATGATCTTCAACAGGCCCTTCTTGATGCCGCGCCGGTAGCTGCGGCCGATCTGCGCGACTTCGCCGTGCTTGGTCTTGAGGATGCCGCGCTCGCCGAGGTCGTGCAGGGTCTGGTAGGCGAGGTAGGGATACACCGCCGTCGCACCGAAGCCGATCAGGCAGGCGACGTGGTGCGGATCGCGCGCGGTGCCTGTCTCGATGATCAGGTTCGACTTGCAGCGCAGGCCGGTGCGCACCAGGTGGCGATGGATCGCGCCGGTCGCCAGCAGCGCATGCACGAGCAGCTCGCCGCGACGCGGCCTGCGGTCGGTGACGATCAGCAGTTCGATGCCATCGCGCGCAGCGGTCTCGGCTTCGCGGCACAGGCGCAGGAGCGCGGCGCGCAGGCCTTCGGTCGGCGTGTAGTTCAGGTCGATGTAGCGATGCGAGTCGCGGAACTGCGGCATCGTCAGCAGCTGGCGCTGCTTGCGCTGCGACAGCACCGGCGAGTTGAGCATCACGTGCCGCACCTGTTCCGGGCCGTCGACGAAGATGTTGCCTTCCTCGCCGATCTGCGTGCCCAGCGACATCACGCAGTCCTCGCGCAGCGAATCCATCGGCGGATTCGTCACCTGCGCGAAGGCCTGGCGGAAGCGATCGTAGAGCGGGCGCACCTGCGCCGACAGCGCCGCCATCGGCACGTCATCGCCCATCGAACCCACCGCTTCCTGCTCGGTCTCGGCAAGCGGGCGCAGGATCTGCTCGCGTTCCTCGCGGGTCAGCTGGAACAGTTTCTGGAAGCCTGCGAGCGTGCTGCCGTCGAAGGGCTCGGCGGTCAGATTCGGATCGATCAGTTCGCTGTGCAGGTAGGTCATGCCCTGCTTCAGCCACTGCTTGTACGGCGCGCGCGCGCGGTTGATGGCGTCGATCGCGTCGGTGTCGAGCAGGCGGCCGGTGTCGAGGTCCGCGGCGATCATCTGGCCCGGACCGAGCTTGCCCTTGGCGAGGATGCGCGCGTCGTCGACGTCCCACACGCCGGTTTCGGAGGCGACCATGAACACGCGCTGGTCGCTCAGCTGCCAGCGTGCCGGGCGCAGGCCGTTGCGGTCGGTGGTGCAGGCGGCATAGCGGCCGTCGAACGCGACGATGCCCGCCGGGCCGTCCCACGGCTCGCTGTTGATCGCGTAGTACTCGTAGAACGCGAGCAGGTCGGCGTCCTTGTATTCCAGCGACTGCGTCGCCGGCGGGATCACCACGCGCAGCGCCTTGAGCAGGTCCATGCCGCCGGCCTGCAGCAGTTCGAGCATCGAGTCGAGGCTCATCGAATCCGAGCCGTCGATCTCGATCGGATGATCGAATTCGGACGGATCGAGCGCCTCGGTGCGCCACACGTGCGCGCGCGCCTGCGCCCACACGCGGTTGCCTGAAATCGTGTTGATCTCGCCGTTGTGCGCGAGCATGCGGAACGGCTGCGCCAGAGGCCAGCGCGGGCTGGTGTTGGTCGAGAACCGCTGGTGGAACACCACCACGCTGCTCGCCAGTTCCGGTCGCTGCAGATCGGGATACAGCCGCGACAGGTATTGCGGCAGCACCATGCCCTTATAACCGATGCTGCTGGCCGACAGACTGACCACATGCAGTCCAGGCACGTCGCGCAGTCGCTGCTCGGCGCGCCTGCGCGCCAGGTACAGGGCCTGTGCGAAGGCCTCGCGCGACATCCGCGCGCCTTCCACGTCCAGCACGGGCACGACGAAGACCTGCTCGATCGCCGGCATCGTCGACTTCGCCAGTGCGCCGCAGACGCTGTCGTCGATCGGCACCGTGCGCCAGCCGGAGACGGCCAGGCCGTTCTCGCGCATCGTCTTCGCGAACACCGCATGCACGCGCGCGATGGCGTCGGGATCGTGCGGCATGAACACCAGGCCGGAGGCGTAGCGCTGTCCGAGCGCGATGCCGGATTCGGCGGCGAGCGCGCGCAGGAAGGCATCGGGCGTTTTCATCAGCAGGCCGCAGCCGTCGCCGCTGAGTCCGTCGGCAGCGATGCCGCCGCGATGCTCCATGCGTGCGAGTGCGTTGAGCGCCTGCTCGACCAGCGAGTGGTCGGGCGTGTCGTCGAGGTGCGCGATCAGCCCGAAACCGCAGCTGTCGCGCTCGTCGCGCGCATCGTGGAGGCCAGGCCGTTGCCGGCGCGAATCGTTACATTGGAAACTTTCCATCGGGAGGGGGTCCGAGTGAAAGGCGCAGAAACCAAGGCGGGCACGAGGCTCGCCGACGATTTGACACAGGATGCATCCGACTTAAGCACAATTGATGCACTGCGGCAACTGCCGGATTTTCATGACGGCCACGACGACATGAGGCGTCCGTCACGGAGCATGCGCTCGCGGCGCATGGCGTCGGCTGCGGGCGCGTCGCGGTAGACTCGCGCTCCAGCTCTCCCTCCCCGCACTCACGTGAACAGCCCTCTCGCCGGCGGCCGCCGACAGGCCGCGCTCGTCTTCATCTTCATCACCGTGCTGATCGACGTGCTCGCGTTCGGCGTGATCATCCCGGTGCTGCCGCATCTGGTGCAGACCTTCGTCGGCGGCGACGAGTCGACCGCCGCCTACTGGGTCGGCGCGTTCAGCGTGGTGTTCGCGCTGGTGCAGTTCTTCAGCTCGCCGATCCAGGGCGCGCTGTCCGACCGCTTCGGCCGGCGTCCGGTGATTCTGCTGTCCTGCCTGGGCCTTGGCATCGATTTCATCGCGATGGCGCTGGCGCCGAACCTCGCCTGGCTGTTCGTCGGCCGCATCGTCTCGGCGATCACCTCGGCCAGCTTCACCACCGCGAACGCCTACATCGCCGATGTCACCACGCCGGAAAATCGCGCGAAGGGCTTCGGCATGATCGGTGCCGCGTTCGGCCTGGGCTTCACCCTCGGCCCGCTGCTCGGCGGCGTGCTCGGCGACATCGACCACCGCCTGCCGTTCTGGTTCGCCGGCGGGCTGGCCCTGCTGAACTTCGCCTACGGCCTGTTCGTGCTGCCCGAGTCGCTGCCGAAGGAACGTCGTTCGCCGCGCTTCGACTGGGCGCATGCCAAGCCGATGGGCGGCGTGAAGATGCTGCGCGAGTACCCGCAGATCTGGGGCCTGGTCGCGGTGGTGTTCATCGCCAACTTCGCGCACTACGTCTATCCGAGCACCTTCGTGCTGTTCGCCGACGCGCGCTACGGCTGGGGCGAGAAGCAGGCCGGCTACGTCCTGGCTGCCGTCGGCGTGCTCAGCGTGATCGTCAACGCGCTGCTGGTCGGCAGGCTGGTGAAGGCGCTCGGCGAACGTCGCGCGATGCTGCTCGGTCTGTCCTGCGGCGTGGTCGGCTTCGTGATCTACGGCATCGCCGATGTCGGCTGGCTGTTCCTCGTCGGCCTGCCGATCAGCGCGCTGTGGGCGATCGCGGCACCGGCGACGCAGTCGCTGATCAGCAAGCAGGTCGGCGCCGATGTGCAGGGCCGCATCCAGGGGGCGCTCAGCGGCCTGGTGTCGCTCGCCGGCATCTTCGCGCCGGCGCTGTTCGCCGGTTCGTTCGGTTTCTTCATCGGCCCGCACGCACCGACGCGCCTGCCCGGCATCGCCTTCCTGATCGCCGCCGTGCTGCTCGCCTGCGCGGTGCTGGTGGCGTGGCGTTATGCGCGGCCGGCGCGTGTCGCAGCCGGATCGGGCGATGAGGCTGCGTCGGCCTGAGCCTGGCCGGCAGTCGCGACTTGCGTCGCTCCCACACAAGCAGTCTTTCTCCTGTGGGAGCGACGCAAGTCGCGATGCTTTTCCGCTACGCGGGCGATGAATCCTCGCCGGTGTCGCTGTCCATCGCCTCCAACTCGCGTGGCGACAGCGGCAGGAAGGTCCAGAACGGCACCTGGTCGTCGGCCCAGCGCGCGGCGGCGTCGTTGAGGATGTCGACGACATCGTCGACTTCCTCGGGCGCGCGCGCGCGCCAGTCGCCGATGTGTTCGAGCACCACCACATAGCCGCCCGAGGGCAGCCAGGACAGATCGTTCAGGCAGTCGGCCAGCGCGTCGAGATTGCCGCCGAACCAGTCGGGAAACTGCAGCGCGTCGGCGATCTCGCGCAGCACGGCGTCGAGGTCGGCGCAGTTGCGCAGGTCGATCGGCGCGACGGTGTAGCGCAGCAGACGTCCGGCTTCGACCAGCGCCTCGCGGTCGCGCGCATCGACGAAATACGCGCCGGTCTGTTCCGCATCGGCCAGCAGGCTGCCCAGTTCGACCGAAATGTTCACGGTGTCGTCTCCGATCCGTCCAGCGTGAAGCGACGGAAGCTGCGGTAATGGTCGTCGGTGTAGAAGTATTCGACCGGCGGCTGGCCGCCGGCGACGATGCGCCGCGCGCCGCGATCGGGCGAGCCTGGCGTTTCGACGGTGTACTCGCGGTAGTAGCCGCGCGGTTGCTGCGGCAGGCGGCGTTCGCGGTTGCCGAACACGCCGTCGTCCTGGCGATAGGGATAAGGGCCGCCGCGCGCGATCAGCTGCAGGGTGTCGATGGCTTCCGGTGGCAGGAAATCCGGGTAGCGGGGCGATGCGGCCGGTGTCGCCGGAGTATTCGCCTCCATCGGCGGCGGCAGCGCCAGCGGATTGGTTTCCATCTCCGCAGACGCGGCGATGCCCGGCGCGTCGGCTGACGGCGTCGCGTCCGGCGTGCGCAGGAAGCTCCAGGTTGCGGCGCCGAGCAGCAGCAGCGCGAGCACGGCGATCCAGGAGATGCCGCGCTTGCCGGAAGATCGTGATCGACGCATGCCTGGCTCCCGTCCGGTGTCGGTTCGCAGTGTAGACCCGATCCGCCGCGTCGCGCTGACCCCGGTCAAAATCCGCGCCGGATCCGCATGCCGGGTTGTCCGCCACGACCGCAGCGCCGCGTTATGATCCCTCGTCGATTCGTTCATCTTCCCGAGGACGCACCATGAATGGCGCAGGCGGCACGCCCGGTGGCATTTCCCAGTTCCTGATCGGCCTGGTCTGCGCAGTCGCGGGCGGCTGGCTGCTCACCAACCAGGTCCACGTCAGCTCCGGCGGATTCTGGAGTTTCTACGGTTACAGCAGCTTCGGCCTCTCGCTGATCCCGTTCCTGCTCGGCACCGGGCTGATCTTCTTCAACGCCAAGTCGGTGATCGGCTGGCTGCTGCTGCTCGCCGGCCTCACCATCATCATCGTCGGCGTGCTCGCCAACCTGCAGATCTATTTCCGCCCGACCAGCCTGTTCAACACGCTGATGATGCTCGGCCTGCTCGCCGGCGGACTGGGCCTGATCGCCGCGTCGCTGCGGAGCAGGCCGGTGGCGGACACGTCGAAGGAATGACGCAACCTGAGGCGCATCGTCAGCGACGCGTGTCGGTCCTCACGTGCCTGGCGATGCTCTTGCTGTGGGTCGGCTTGAACGCCGCGACGCATCTGCTGACGGTGCGCGCGCCGGCCGTCGATGGTTTCCATTCGATCGGCCTGCCGTTCGCGTTCCATCGCTGCGGAGGCGATTGCCATCCCGCAAGCTGCGATACCTATGCCTTCCATCCCGTGTATTTCGCGATCGATCTCGCGCTGGCGATCGGCATCTCGATGCTGGCAGGCGCCTGGGTCGCGAGGCGACGTAGTACCTGAAGGTGGGCGTGTCGCGCGAAGCGGGCCGTCAGGGGCGTGAAAAGCCGGTGCGCCGAGGCGCACCCGATACGGCTTGACTCAGGCGATCTGCACCCACGCCGGCGCATGGTCGCTGGGACGATCCCAGGTGCGCGGTTCGCGATCGATGTCGGCGGCGACGGTCTTGTCGCGCAACGCATCGGACACCAGGTTGAGGTCGATGCGCAGGCCGAGGTTGCGGCGGAAACCGGCCTGGCGGTAATCCCACCAGCTGAAGAAACCACCTTCGCTGTGATGCAGGCGATAGGCGTCGTGCAGACCTAGGTTCAACAGCCGCTGCAGGGCGGCGCGTTCGGCGGTGGAGGTGAGGATGCTCTCGTCGTTCCACACGGCCGGGTCGTGCACGTCGCGGTCGTCGGGCGCGATGTTGAAGTCGCCCATCACCACCAGCTGTGGATGCCGCGACAGTTCGTCGGCGATCCAGCCATGCACGGCGTCGAGCCAGCGCAGCTTGTAGTCGTATTTCTCGGTGCCGACGTCCTGGCCGTTGACCACGTAGAGGTTGACGATGCGGATGCCGTTGACGGTGGCGGCGATGGCGCGACGCTGCGCGTCGTCGAAACCCGGGATGCCGATGACGACGTCGTCGAGCGCATGGCCGCGCGCGAGCAGGGCCACGCCGTTGTAGGTCTTCTGTCCGGCGAACACGCTGCGATAGCCGAGGCCCGCGAGCACCGCATCGGGGAAGCGGTTGTCCTCCAGCTTGGTCTCCTGCAGGCCGACCACGTCGGGCTGCGCGGCCTGCAGCCACTGTTCGAGGTGCGGCAGGCGCACGTTGAGCGAATTGACGTTCCAGGAAGCGATTTTCATTGCGCGAGTGTAGCGGGAATCAGCTACGCACGCAGTCGGGAATCGTTCCGCGGACCCTGCCATCGGTCATGCCGATTTCGCGATGCGGATTGATCGCGATCAATTCCTCTATGTGCATGCGCAGCGACATTCGTGTCTCCCCCATGCCTGGAGCCGAAGATGTCCGCCGTCCGTTCGTCGAAATTCGCATGGCCCGTGCGCGCGATCCACTGGATCAGCGCGGGCCTCGTCCTGCTGGCCTATCTCACCAGCGAGCTGACCGAGGAGATCGCGGAAGGCGAGCGTGCCGGGCCGGACTGGCACGTCTTCGCCGGGTTGGCCCTGCTCGCCCTGTTCCTGCCGCGCCTGCTGTCGCGCGCCTTCACGCGCACACCGCCGGTGACGCCGCCGTCGCCTGCATGGAGCGTGATGCTATCGAAGCTGGTCGCGCTGGCGCTGCTGCTGTTCGTCGTGGCGCAGCCGGTGCTCGGCGTGCTCTCGGTGTGGGCCGAGGGCCACGCGCTGGCGATCCCGTTCACGTCGATCGAGGTGCCACCGATGCTGGCCCTCGGCGAGGACGCGGGCGAGGCGCTGGAGGAGGCGCACGAAACCCTGGGCAACGCCTTCTACGCCGTGATCGCCCTGCATGCGCTGGGCGCGCTGTGGCACCACCTGTTCCGTCGCGACGACGCGCTGCGGCGCATGCTCTGAGCACGCGTCGCAGGCGATGCCGGTGCCGATTCAGTACGGGTCGGCGGGCGTGAACGGCACGGCGTTGCGGCCGTCGACGGACAGCGTCGTGCTCTCGCCGTTGTGGGTGCGCGCGACGAAGTCGAACCACTGCCCGGCGCGCAGGCGCACGCGCTGCAGGTTGCGGTAGACCAGCGGCTGGCCGGGCTGGACCTGCTCGCGCACGGTGTCGCTGCGTTCGGAGATCACGTAGGTCGCGCCGCCGAGGTTGCTGTCGACGGTGCCGCGGCCGTTGCGGTCGATGAACAGCGAGGTCTGTTCGTCGATCGCGATGGCGGTGATCGACGGCGCGAGGCCGTCCTGGCGCAGCCGCGCCATGAAGGCGAGTGTGCGCCCCATGCGGTCGCGTTCGCGGAAGTGGCTGTCGGTGATCACGCCGTCGAGGATCGGGAAACGCAGGAAGCCGGTGCTCAGCATCACGTACGGATGGTACGGATTGGCCAGCGCTTCCGCGCTGGTCACGCCCGCGACGCCGTCCGGGTCGTAGACGTGCTGGCCCAGTACGGCGAGGCCGGCCGAGGTGCCGCCGATCACCGCGCCGCGCGCGTGCGCGAAGTGCAGCGCGTCCTGCACGCGCGTGCCCTGCCAGGCGTTGACGTAGGTCGACTGGTCGCCGCCGGCGAGGAAAACCAGTTCGGCCTGGCGGATCGCGCGGTCCACGTAGTCGCTGTTGGCCTTGTCGCGCGTGTCGACGAGCAGGGTTTCGACAGAATCGGGCTTCAGCGGGCCGCTGACGAGGGTGTAGAGGTAGTCGTTGTAGCCATCCTTGCCCGAGGTGCGCAGGATCACGATGTCACCGCCGTTGGCGATCGGGAACGCGCGCTGCGCGAACGCGGCGTCGACCTCGGTGCTGCCGCCCATCAGCAGCAGCGCGGGACCGCCGACCGGCTGGCGTGCCGAATCCGCAGCGTTGCCGGTGAGCCAGCTGCGCAGCTTGGCGGGTTTCGAGGGCGCCGCCTGCGCGCAGAGCGCGGCCAGCGCGGTGGCGACGACGGCTGTGAGGGCGAGCGTGCGACGGGGCATCGGCAAATCCTTGTGTCCGTTGTGGAAGTCGAGGGTGGGTCTGCGCGGCGTGTCAGCGCGTCAGCTTGCGCACCAGCGCGTCGATCCGCCCGGTGTAGGGCGGCTTGAGCATGTCGGTGGCGCTCCAGCGGGCCTGCCACAGCACCGGCATCGCCTTGGTGAAGGTGTCGAAGCCGGCTTCGCCGTGGTATTGGCCCATGCCGCTGGGGCCGATGCCGCCGAACGGCAGGTCGCTGGCCGCGAAATGCAGCAGGGTGTCGTTGACGGTGACGCCGCCGGCGACCAGCCGGCCGAGGATGCGCTCGACGGTGTAACTGTCGTGGCTGAAGGGATACAGCGCCAGCGGCCGGTCGTGGCGCTCGACATGCGCGATCGCATCGTCGAGCGCGGCGTAGCCGCGGATCGGCAGGATCGGCCCGAAGATCTCCTCCTGCATCACGGTCGCGTCGTCACCGGGGTCCAGCACCAGGGTCGGTGGCAGCAGGTGCTCGGCCTCGGCGCGCGCCTCGTCGACCTCGGCCAGCGCGATGACCTGCAGGCCGCGCGCGCGGGCGTCGTCGAGATGGGCGCGCAGGCGGCGGTACTGGCCTTCGTTGATGACCCGGGTGAAATGCGGCGCATCGCGCATGTCCGCGCCGTAGCGCGCATGGACCTGTTCGCGCAGCGCGGCGACCAGCGCGTCGCGGCGCCCGGCATCGATCAGCACGTAATCCGGGGCGATGCAGGTCTGGCCGCCGTTGAACCACTTGCCGCTGGCCAAGCGCGCAGCGGCCTGTTCGATCGGGAAATCCGCAGCCACGATCGCCGGCGACTTGCCGCCGAGTTCGAGCGTCAGCGGCGTCAGGTTCGGCGCGGCGGCGGCCATCACCTTGCGGCCCACGGCGGTGGAGCCGGTGAACAGCAGGTGGTCGAAGGGCAGGCCCGCGAAGGCCGCGCCGATGTCCGCGCCGCCCACGGCGACCGCGACGCGGTCGGCGGGGAAGACCTCGGCCAGCAGCGACTGCAGGAAGGCGCTGGTGCGCGGCGTATGTTCGGACGGCTTGAGGTAGACGTGGTTGCCGGCGGCGATCGCGGTCGCCAGCGGCACGAGGGCGAGGTTGACCGGGTAGTTCCACGGCGACATCACGCCGACCACGCCCAGGGCCTCGCGGCGGATCTGCGCGCGCGCCGGCCACAGCCGCCAGCCCACGCGGCCGCGTCGCGGCTTCATCCAGCGCCGCAGGTGGTGGCGCAGGTGGTCGATCTCGGTGAGCACGGTCATGCCGTCGGCGAGGAGGGTCTCATGCTCGGAGCGGTGGCCGAAGTCGGCGCGCACCGCGGCCTCCATCTCGGTCATGCGCCTGCGGAACACGGTCTTCAGCCGCTCCAGGTCGGCCATGCGCTGGGCGTGGTCCGGCTTGCTGGCACGCCAGGCGGCGCGCAGGCGGTCGAGGGTGGGCTGCAGTTCGGCGGGCCTGATGTCGGCGGGCGTGAGGTCGGTGGGCGTGGCGGCGGTGGTCTGGGCGTCCATACGCCGAAGTGTAGTGGCATTCCGTGGCGCGGCAGGCGACCGGGCGTCGCGTTTTCCGCGACTTGCCTCGGGGGCGAGCCTCGGGAGGTCCGGCGCCGTGCGTCCCGCGCCGGTCGCATGGTTCAATGCCCGCATGAACGATGCCCACAGCCCCCATCCCCCCACCCGCCCCTACCTCGGCCAGTGGCCCCGGCTCGGCAGCGGCGTCTACATCGACCCGGCCGCCACGGTCATCGGCGACGTCGAGATCGGCGACGACAGCTCGGTCTGGCCCGCCACCGTCATCCGCGGCGACGTGAACTTCATCCGCATCGGCGCGCGCACCAACCTCCAGGACGGCACCATCGTCCACGTCAGCCACGACGGCCCGCACGCCAAGCTCGGCGGTTTCGCCACGCGCATCGGCAGCGACGTCACCATCGGCCACAAGGCGATCATCCACGCCTGCACCATCGAGGACGCGGTGCTCATCGGCATGGGCGCGATCGTCCTCGACGGCGCGGTGGTGAAGAAGCATGCCTTCGTCGGCGCCGGCGCGCTGGTGCCGCCGGGCAAGGTGGTCGGCGAGGGCGAGATGTGGCTGGGCAGCCCGGCCAAGTGCGCGCGCAAGCTCAGCGAGGCCGAGATCGAGGCGCTGTACTACTCGGCCGGGCATTACGTGCGACTCAAGGGCCAGTACCTCGACGCGATATCCGCCAACCCGCCGGCCTGACCGGCACGGAGACGCCATGCACGACGCGGCAGGATGGCGGGACGAAGCGGCGACGCGGTCGCTGCTGCGCGGCTGGCGACGTGCCGCTGCGATC
Organism: Lysobacter brunescens; assembly: GCF_042677005.1. Classification (NCBI taxonomy): domain Bacteria; kingdom Pseudomonadati; phylum Pseudomonadota; class Gammaproteobacteria; order Lysobacterales; family Lysobacteraceae; genus Lysobacter; species Lysobacter brunescens. The sequence goes on from NZ_JBHTIF010000001.1 coordinate 1,197,367, forward strand.
GACGCCGCGACCTCGGCACGCGCGCACGCGGCGCTCGGTGGCGATCCGTCTGCGGCGCAGTGGCGTGGTTTCCTCGACCTATTGGGGCTGTGGCTCGGCGTTGCCCTGCTCGCGGCCGGCGCGATCTGCTTCATCGCCGCCAACTGGGACGAGATGGGCAAGTTCCTGCGCCTCTACGGCCTGCAGGCGCTGCTGGTGGCGGCGGTGATCGGCGCCGCAAGGCTGGGGCTGTCGCGACTCGCCGGGCAGGCGGTGCTGTGGCTGGCGATGGTGCTGCTGGGCGGCCTGCTCGCGCTGATCGGCCAGACCTACCAGACCGGCGCCGACACCTGGGAGCTGTTCGCGCTGTGGGCCGCGCTGTCGCTGCCCTGGGTGCTCGCTGGTCGGCATGCGGCGCTGTGGCTGACCTGGGCGCTGCTGCTCAACGTGGCGCTGACGCTGTGGCTGGATGTCGCCGGCCACCTGTCCCAGGATGTCGCCCTCGGCCTGCTCAACGCACTGCTTCTCCTGGCCTGGGAACTCGCCGGCACGCGCTGGCCCGAATTCTCCGGTCACATCGGCCGCCGCCTGCTGGCATTCGCGATGATCGCATCGCTGTCGTTCGCGGCGATGGACGACATCTTCGGTCGCGATCGTGGGCTGCATGTCGGCTTGCTGTGCTGGCTGGCGATGACCCTGGTCGCGGGCCTGTGTTTCCTGCACCCGCGCCGCGACCTGCCGGTGCTGGCGATGCTGATGCTGGGCGTGATCGCGGTGGTGACCAGCGCACTGGCGGAATTCGTGTTCAGCGGCAAGGAGACTGCCTTCGAGATGCTCGCGCTGGCCATGGCGGTGCTTGTCCAGGCCACCGCCGCCGCGTTCGTGCTGCGCCGCCTGGCGCGCGAGGAGGCCGCATGAGCCTCGACGCACGCACGCAGGCGCTTTGGCAGCGATTGACGCAGGCCGGTGCGGTCTCCGGCGACGCGCCGGACATCGCCGACGACACGCCGTGGTATCTCGCCGCGCTGATCGGCGTGTCGGCCTGGATCGCGGCGCTGTTCTTCTTCGGCTTCTTCCTCACCTTGTTCGACGATCTGTATCGCGCTCCGGCGCTGGCCTTCCCGATGGGCGCCGCTTGTTGCACAGTCGCGTGGATGCTGCTGCGCGTGGCGCGCGGCCGCGACTTCATCGAGCAGTTCGCGATCGCCACCAGCTTGGTGGGGCAACTGCTGATCGGGATGGCCTTCGTCGAGTGGGGCGAGCGCCCGGGCAGCGACGATCACTGGCGACTGGTCTGGCTGGGCATCGGCGCGGTAGCTGCGGTGATGTACGCGCTCGGCCGGCTGCCCATGCATCGCTTCCTCTGCGGCGTCATCGTCGCGGTGGCCCTGCTCGCCCTCTGTCTCGTCGACGACGCCGCGTCGAAGTACTTCGCGATCCCGCTGCTGGCCTGGGCGATGTTCGCCGCATGGTGGCGCAGTACCGGCCATGATCGTCTGGCGGTGGCCCTGCCGCCGCTGGCCTGGGCGCTGGCGCTCGTGCTGCTGTTCTCGACCTGGTTCGTCGCGCGCGCGACCGGCATCTTTTCCGGTCGGGTCGAGACGTCGAACGACCTGTTGCTGGTCGCGGATGTTCTGATCGTCCCGCTGCTGCCGCTGTGCGCACACTGGCTGGTGTCGCGACAGCCTGCGCTCGATGCGCGAGGCCGCCTGATCGCGCTGGGTTTCGCAGCCGGTTTCGCACTGCTGGTGTGGCGCGCGCCGGGCGTGTCGATCGGCGTGACCATCGCGCTGATCGGTTTCGCGCTGTACCGGCCCGCGCTGCTGGCGATGGGATTGCTCGGCACGGCGGCCTATCTGTTCGATTACTACTACCACCTGCAGCTGACCCTGCTGGAGAAATCCGGCTGGCTCGCGGCTGCGGGCGTCGCCGTGCTGGGGGTGCGCTGGGCGCACGCGCGCTTCGCGCGGAAGGAGGCGGCATGACGCACTGGCGCAACCTCCTGCTCTGGGGCGGCCTGCTGCTGGCGCTGGTCGTGGCCAACCTCGGCATCCGCGGCCACGAGCGCACGCTGTCGGAAGGCCGCGTGGTGCTGCTGGAACTGGCGCCGGTCGACCCGCGTTCGCTGATGCAGGGCGACTACATGGTGCTGCGTTTCGCGGTGGACGAGGCGATTCGAGATGCGCAGCATCCCGAGCGCCGTAGCGGCAGTAATGCGACAGCGCTCTGGAACATGGATGATTCCTGCGGCTCGAAGGGTTGCAGCGATGGTTACGTCGTCGTCGTGCCGGATCGCGACGGCGTCGGCCGCTTCGTCCGCATCCAGGACGCGCCGCAGCGGCTCGCCGAGGGCGAGATCGCGCTGCAATTCCGGGTGCGCAAGTGGTTCCAGATCGTCATCGCCGGCAACAGCTGGTTCTTTCCCGAAGGCCAGGCGAAGCGTTACGAGCCCGCTCGCTACGCCGAGCTGCGCGTCGCCTCCGACGGCACCGCGCTGATCGCCGGGCTGCGCGACGAGAAGCGCAGGCCGCTCTGACGTGCATCACCCGTCAAAACGGGGTCAGGTTCACTTTTTGCGAAAGTGAACCTGACCCCGTTTTGACTTATGCGCGCATCGCTCACGGCCGCGTCGCGATCTCCAGCATCGACAGCAGGTCGATGGCTTCGTCGCGCGAGGCGCCGCACATGTCCGCGGCCGGGCGCAGCGAGGCGCAGAACGCGGGGCGTTCGGGCTGGCCGAACAGCCGGCAGCACAGGGCATCGTCCAATTGCACGCAGGGCATGCCCGCCGGTTTGCCGTGCGGCATGCCGGGGATGGGCGAGGCGATCGAGGGCGCGATGCAGCAGGCGCCGCAGCCGGGTCGGCAGTCCATCGGGGCGGGTCGTCCGCGGGCGGGTGGCCAGTGTGCCGGATCGCGGCGATCCGGGGGCGTAATTTGCGCAGCGTCACGGTAGAGTAGGCCCCGCATGCGAACAGAGACGACGGGATCCGGAGCGGTGGGAACGAGGGACGCGGGCACGATGGGGCCGCACGCGTGGTGCGTGGCGTGGCCCATGGCGCGGAGCCGCGCCGCATGAGCGAACACGCCATGCGCAGCCTCGACACGGTGCGCGAGGTCTACACCCCCGAAGGCGTCGCACTGCGGCTGCCCGCTGCCGGTCCCGTGCCGCGCGCCCTGGCTTGGCTGATCGACAGCGCCGTCCGCTTCTCCCTGCTGTTCGTGGTCAGCATCGTCGCCGCCATGCTCGACCGCGTTGGCGCCGGCGTCTACCTGATCGCCTACTTCGTGATTTTCTGGGCCTACCCGATCCTGTTCGAGGTGCTCTGGGACGGCCAGACCCCGGGCAAGCGGGTGATGTCGCTGCGCGTGATCTCCGACGACGGCGCGCCGGTGGGCTGGCTGGCGTCGATCGTGCGCAACCTGCTGCGTACCGTGGATTTCCTGCCCTTCGGCTACGCCACCGGCCTGGTGGCGGGCTTCTTCGACCCCTGGGGCCGCCGCCTGGGCGACATGGTCGCCAGGACGATGGTCATCCACGCCCCTGCCACTGCGCCCGCACCGCGCGTGCAGGTCGACGGCGCCCATGCGCCGGCGCAGCCGCTGCGTCCGCAGGAGCAGGCGGCGGTGATCGCCTTCGCCGACCGCGCTTCGCAGCTGACCCAGGCGCGCCGCGAGGAACTGGCCGACATCGCCGCGCCCGTGGTGGGCAGCGGCGGTGCGCTCGGCGCGCTGCGGCTGCAGGGCGTCGCCAACTGGTTGCTGGGACGGCAATGACCTCGACTGCATCGGGCACTCCCTCATCCTCCGCCATGCCGGCCTCGGCCGGGGCCGCGACGATGCGCGCGGCGGTGATGCGCCAGGAGGCCTTCGTCGCGCGTCACCGGGAGGAATGGGACGCCTTCGAGACCTGGCTGACCCGGCGCGGCAGCCCGCGCGAGGCGCGCAAGCACCCGGTCGTCAGCGGCGAGCTGCGCGACGAGGACGTGCCCGCGCGCTATCGCCGCCTGTGCCAGCAGCTGGCGCTGGCGCGCAGTCGCGGCTACAGCCCGCGCGTGGTCGAGCGTCTGCAGGTGCTGACCCAGCGCGGCCACGCCGTGCTCTACCGCGCGCCGCCGGCCGCGTGGCATCGCGCGCTCTGGTTCCTGCTCGCCGATTTCCCGCGCCTGGTGCGCGCGCAGCGCGGTTGCCTGCTCGCTGCGTGCCTGCTGTTCGTCGTGCCGCTGGTGGCCTCGTTCGTCGCCGTGCAGCAGATGCCGGAGCTGATCTACAGCATCATGGCGCCGGAGCAGGTGTCGGAATTCGAGCAGATGTACGACCCGGCCGCGACGCAGCACCGCATCGGTCGCGACAGCGGTTCGGATTTCATGATGTTCGGCCACTACATCATGAACAACATCAGCATCGGCCTGCGCACGTTCGCCAGCGGCCTGCTCGCGGGCATCGGCACGGTGGTCGTGCTGCTGATCAACGGTGTGATGATCGGTGGCACCGCCGGCCACCTGCAGGCGATCGGCCACGGCGACCCGTTCTGGCGCTTCGTCGCGGGGCACTCGGCGCCCGAGCTCACTGCCATCGTGATCGCCGGCGCCGCCGGCCTGCAGCTGGGACTCGCGCTGGTCGCGCCGGGCCGCCGCCGTCGCGTCGATGCGCTGATCGAGGCCGGGCGCGTCGGTGCGCGCCTGTGCCTGGGCGTGTTCGTCATGCTGCTGTTCGCGGCCTTCGTCGAAGCCTTCTGGTCGTCGATCGGCTGGATCCCCGCGCTGGTGAAGTACGGCGTCGGCGCGCTCCTGTGGACGCTCACCCTGGCCTGGCTGACCTTCGGCGGGCGCGGCATCGTCGATGCCCCGGATGCGTCCGGCGGAGGCGGCCGGCGATGAGGATCGAATCGCTCGCGGTCGAACTGCGTCCGCGCTCGGGCTGGGAAGCGATGGAACTCGGCGCCGCGCTGGTGCGCCGCCACGCCGCCGCGATCTGGGTGCCGTGGCTCATCGTCACCGGCCTGGTCTTCGCGCTGCTCAACCTCGCCGCCTGGGCGATCGACCAGCTCTGGCTGGCGCTGCTGGCGATGTGGTGGCTGCGCCCGGTGTTCGATCGCATCCCGCTCTACGTGCTGTCGCGCGCGGTGTTCGGCAGCGTGCCGACCGTCGCCGACACCCTGCGCGCGCAGCTGCACTGGGGCTGGCGACCGATGCTGGGCCACCTGACCTGGCGCCGCTTCAGCCCGCTGCGCACGGCGATGCTGCCGGTCGACCTGCTGGAAGGCGCGGCCCCGGCGCTGATGCGCGAACGCCGCCGCGTCATCGGCGCCGGCAACGGCGGGCACGCGGCGATGCTGACGCTGATGTGCCTGCACTTCATCCTCGCGCTGCAGATATCCGCCGTGCTGATCCCGCTGATGTTCGTGCCGAACGAACTGCTGTCCGAGACCGCGCGCGACGCCTGGGCGACGATCACCGAAACCCCGCCGGCCTGGGCGCTGATCGCGCTCAACGGCGTCGACTGGCTGGCGGTGGCGCTGATCGAACCGTTCTACATCGGTGCCGGCTTCGGCCTGTACCTCAATCGCCGCACGCAGCTGGAAGCCTGGGACCTGGAGATCGCGTTCCGGCGCATGCGTCGTCGCCTCGCCGCCGCGGCCGGCACCAGCCTGGTGGCGCTGGCCTGCCTGTTGCCGCTGGCGATGTCGCCCATGCCGGCCACGGCGCAGGACGCGCAGGCGCCGGCGTCCGCCGCAAGCGGCGGGACGCCTCCCGACAAGACCGCCGAAACGACCGACGACGTGCCCGCCGACGACGAAGCCGAAGCGGACGATCGCAGCCTGGACGACATCTTCGGCGACCAGCGCGTGCCGCACGATGCCTTCGGGCGCTCGGTGAAGCAGGCCTACAAGGATCCCGACCTGCGCCCGACGCGCACGGTCAGCCTCTGGAAGCCGAAAAAGAAGAAGGAAGAGAACAAGGCGCCCTTCGACATGCCGTCGCTGGCCTGGCTCGGGGCCATCTTCGGCTTCATTGCCGAATACGGCCTGTGGCTGCTGCTGGCGGTGCTGGTGGGCCTCCTGATCGCGACGGCGAAGCGCTGGCTGCCCTGGCTGCAGCTGGCGACGCGCCCGCCGCAGGCGCAGCCCGATCCTGTGGAGGTGCGCAGCGTCGACGAGCACGAACCGCTGCCGCCGGACATCGCCACCGTCGCGCGCCGTCTGTGGGCCCAGGGTCAGCCGCGCCGCGCGCTGGCCCTGCTGTATCGCGCCAGCGTCGAGGCCATGGCCGCGCGTATCGACGCGCACCTGCCGCCGGGCGCGACCGAGGCCGAATGCCTGCGCGCCTCGCGACGCATGCCCGAGGTCGAGGACCGCGAGGCCTTCCAGCGCGTGGTCCGCGTCTGGCAGTACGCCGCGTATGGCCACAGCCTGCCGGAGGCCAGTGACTTCGAGACCCTGCTCGATCTGTTGGCGCGCCGCTTCCGGTGGACGTCATGAGCGCGCCCGCGAACCAGGGTCGCCGGGTCGGCCTGATCTCGCTGGTGACCGTGCTCGGCGTGCTGCTCGGCGCGCTGGCGGTGTGGTGGTTCCTGGACACTCACGAGCGCGTGAGCGAGGAGGTCAAGCTGCCGGCGAAGGGCGAGGCGTCCTACAACCCGCTGTACGCGCTGAAGCTGTCGCTGCGCGACGCCGGCCGCCGCGTGGAATCGCGCCAGCGCCTGCGCCTGTCGGAACACCCGCTCAAGCCGGCCGACACCGTGCTGATGATGGGCGATCTGCGCGCGCTGCCCGTCGCCGATGCCGAGGCCCTGCTCGACTGGGTCGCGGAGGGCGGCCACCTGATCGTGACCACGCCCGCGCCGGGCGTGGCGATCGGCGATGCCGACGTGCCGCTGCTCACCGACCTGGGCATCGCGCCCTACGACGACGTGCCCGAGTGCATGGGCCTGAAAGTCGACGCGCTGGCGCGCCACAACGAGTTCTGCAACGGGCGCCGCTTCTACTTCTACGACGAGGAGGCGCAGGTGCAGGCCGCGTGGTCGGAAGAGAACGAGGACGGCCTGGACTACGGCTACGCCCGCGTGGGCTGGGGCGAGGGCACGGTCGATGTGATCGCCGAGCTCGATTTCCTGCGCAACGAGAAGCTGGAAGACGTGCAGCACCTCGCGCTCACCCGCCAGCTGCTGCAGCCGAACTGGGATGCGCGCGGCACCTTCCACCTGATCTACAGCGCGGACATGCCGCCGCTGTGGAAGCTGCTGCTCGACCACGGCTGGCGCGCGCTCCTGCCGCTGTTCCTCGCCCTGCTGGTCTGGCTGTGGATGCGCGCCGAGCGCCTCGGTCCGCAGCTGCCGGCGCCGCCGATGGATCGCCGCTCCCTGCTCGAACACGTGCAGGCCAGCGGCGAGCATCTGTATCGCTACGGTCGTCGCGCCACGCTCTACGCCGCGGTGCACGAGGCCTTCATGCGCCGCCTGCGTCAGCGCGACCCCTATGCGGCCGCGCTCGACGGCCCGGCGCAGATCGAAGCCATCGCGCGACGCACCGGCCTGTCGAAGGACGAGGTCGAAGCTGCGTTGCGCTATCCGCGCAGCGGCGACCGCAAGGATTTCGTGCAACGCATCGCCAGACTTCTCCAATTGAGACGCCAACTATGACGAACGACGCCACCGCCATTCCGTCCTCCGCGCCCGAGCCGATCGTCGGCGAAGCCCTGGTCGCGCGCGCCGCTGCGGTGCGCGACGAGGTCGCCAAGGCGTTCATCGGCCAGGACGAGGTGCTCGACCAGATCCTGATCGTCCTGCTTGCCGGCGGCCACGTGCTGATCGAGGGCGTGCCCGGCCTCGGCAAGACCCTGCTGGTGCGCGCGCTGGGCCAGGCCCTGGGTTGCGGCTACGGCCGCGTGCAGTTCACCCCCGACCTGATGCCCAGCGACGTCAGCGGCCACGCGGTCTACGACCCGAAGACCGAGCGCTTCACGATCCGACGCGGCCCGATCTTCACCAACCTGCTGCTCGCCGACGAAATCAACCGCGCACCGGCCAAGACCCAGTCCGCGCTGCTCGAAGCGATGCAGGAGCAACAGGTCACCATCGAAGGCGGCAGCCATCCGCTGCCCGCGCCGTTCATGACCCTGGCCACGCAGAACCCGGTGGAGCAGGAAGGCACGTATCCGCTGCCCGAGGCGCAGCTCGACCGCTTCCTGCTGAAGGTGCTGATCGGCTATCCCTCGCATGCCGACGAAGTGAGCATGGTCACCGCGGTCAGTACCGGCCGCGCCGCCGCGCACTTCGACCTGTCGCAGGTACGCCCGGTGCTCAGCGCCGACGAGATCGTGGCCATGCAGCTGGGCACCGCGCTGGTCACCGTCGATGCCGCAGTCATCGACTACGCCGTGCGCATCGTCGCCGCTACCCGCAAGTGGCCGGGCATCGCGCTCGGCGCCGGCCCGCGCGGCAGCCTCGCGCTGGTCCGCGCGGCGCGCGCGCAGGCGGTGCTGTCGGGTCGCGATTTCGTCACGCCCGACGACATCCGCACCATCGCCAAGCCCGCGCTGCGCCACCGCATCGCACTCTCGCCGGAAATGCAGATCGAAGGCCAGAGCACCGACCAGGTGCTCGACGCCCTGCTCGCCAAGGTCGAAGCGCCGCGTCAATGAGCGCCGTGCCGGCCATCGCGAAAGCCGCGCCTGCCGTGCCCGCGCGCCCGGCAGGCGCGCATGGCGCGCGCCGCGCCTGGCCGCGTCCCGGGCCGCTGCTGGTCTGGGCGCTGGTTGCCTGGGGCGGACTCGGGCTCGCGGCGAGCATCGGCGTGGTGTCGGCGAACGCCTGGCTGATCGCCATCGTCGCGCTGGCCGGACTCGCCCTGATCGACCTCGCCCTGCTGCTGCGCGTGTCCACGCCGGAAATCGCGCGCACGCTGCCGGAAGCGTGGCCGATCGGCGTCGAGCGCGATGTCGAGCTGCGCATCGAGCACTATGGCCGCCGCCAGCGCGTGACCGTGCACGACCTGCATCCCGGCGGCTGGGCGATGCGCGGACTGCCACGCACGCTCACCCTCGCGGCGGACAGCGTGTCGACCCTGCGCTATCACCTGCAGCCGGGCGCGCGCGGCAACTTCCGCTTCGACGGCGTGCAGCTGCGCCTGCATTCGCCGCTGCGGCTGTGGCGGCAGTCGCGCATCGCCGGTGTCGCGCAGCAGGTGCGGGTGTTCCCGAACTTCGCGCCGCTGGCCGGGTTCGCGCTGTTCAGCGCGGAACAGGCCTCGCGCCTGGTCGGTGCACACATCAAGCGCCGTCGCGGCGAAGGCACCGATTTCCACCAGATGCGCGAATACCGCGTCGGCGACAGCCTGCGCCAGATCGACTGGAAAGCGACGGCGCGCGCGCGCAAGCTCATCTCGCGCGAATACCAGGACGAGAAGAATCAGCAGCTGCTGATGGTCGTCGATACGGGCCGGCGCATGCTCGCGCACGAAGGCGGGCTGTCCCACTTCGATCGTGCGCTCGACGCGACGCTGGTCGTGTCGTACATCGCGCTCAAGCGCGGCGATGCGGTCGGCCTGTTCACCGCCGGCGGCGAACAGCGCTGGGTGTCGCCGCAGCGCGGCATGGGCGCGATCGACACCCTGCTGCGCGCCAGCTACGACCTGCAACCCGCGCCGGTCGCCACCGACTACCTCGCCGCCGCGACCGAGATGGCCCTGCGCCAGCGCCGCCGCGCGCTGGTCATGCTGGTCACCAACCTGCGCGACGAAGACATCGAGGACGTGCTAGGCGCGGTGCGCCTGCTCCAGCGCCGGCATCTTGTGGTCGTCGCCAGCCTGCGCGAGCGCGATCTCGACGAGGCGCTCGACGTGCCGGTCGACGACCTGCGCAGCGCCGTCGGCGCTGCCTCCGCTGCGCGCTACATCGCGCAACGCGCCGCCGCGCACGACGTGCTGCGCAACCACCGCGTCACCGTGCTCGACGTGACCTGCGAACAGTTGCCGGCCGCCCTGGTCGAGCAGTACCTGTCGATCAAGCGCAGCGGCTTGCTGTAGGGCGGGCCCTGGGCCCGCCGTCGTGGCCGTTCCGCCGGCGGTCACGTCGACGGTCACGGTGATGATGCGCTTCGGCATGCGTCCTGAACGTCCGCAACGAACACCACGGCGGGTGCAGGGCACGCCCTACCCGCCGCCACCTGATCGGCGTAACGTGTGGCGCATCGACCGCATACCGATCAGAGGAGCACGCGCATGACCGCCAGGTTCTTCATCTCGCTGCCCGATCCCGATGCCGTGCAGGCCGCCGGCGCGTTCGCGTTCCGTTCGCGCGGCGCCGAAGGCATCGCCGGGGAGCTGCTGGCGGCGCTGCGCACCGATGCGCTGTTCCAGCGTTGGCGCGCCACGCAGGAAGATCCGGACGCCGTCGATCCGGCGATGGCCGCGACCGATCCCGGGGCCACCGTGGTCGGCACGCAGAATGACCTGCACGTGGAGCTGGTGGTGGTGTCGTCCATCTCCAGCAGCGTCCTGCGCCACCGCCTGCGCCTGCTCGCCGGGCATGCCTGGCAGCTGCGCGACGTGACCGCCGCCTGACACGCGCGACAGGCGGCCAGGCAAGCACTTCGAAGCGCCAGGTTCAGCGTGCCTGGTTCAACTGGCGCATGTGGAAGATGAAGTGCTCGCCGATGAAGCTGCTGATGAAGTAGTAGCTGTGGTCGTAGCCCGGGCGGATGCGCAGGTCGATCGGATGGTCGACCGCATCGCAGGCGGCGAGCAGGCGACCCGACTGCAGCTGGGTGTCGAAGAACTCGTCATCGCCGCCCTGGTCGATGCGCAGCGGCAGCCGCTCGCGCGCGGTCGCGACCAGTTCGCACGCGTCCCAGGCATTCCACTGCGATTCGTCGTCGCCGAGATAGGCCGCGAAGGCCTTCCGGCCCCACGGCACCTGCGACGGCGCCACGATCGGCGAAAACGCCGAGACGCTGCGGTAGCGCCCCGGGTTGCGAAGCGCCGCCACCAGCGCGCCATGCCCGCCCATCGAATGTCCGCTGATCGCGCGCGCATCGGTGGCCGGGAAATGCGCCGCCACCAGCGCGGGCAGTTCGTTCACGACGTAGTCGTGCATGCGGTAGTGCGCCGACCATGGCGCCTGCGTCGCATCCAGGTAGAAGCCCGCGCCCTTGCCGAGGTCGTAGCCCTCGGCATCCGGCACCTGGTCGCCGCGCGGGCTGGTGTCCGGCGCGATCACGATCACCCCGTGCTCCGCCGCGTAACGCTGCGCGTTGGCCTTGGTGATGAAGTTCTGCTCGGTGCAGGTCAGCCCGGACAGCCAGTACAGCACCGGGCACGGCCGGTTGGCCGATTGCGGCGGCAGGTAGACCCCGACGTTCATCGTGCATCCCAGCACTGTCGATTCGTGGCGCCAGACATCCTGCCAGCCGCCGTGGGACGCGTGATGTTCGATCCGTTGCATGTGCGCTTGCTCTCTCTGCCTCGATCTGGTGTGGATCAATCGCTCGATTCAATTCGATATCGGGATGTGGATGCGGCTCTCGGTGTGCCACTGCACGCGCATCGGCGCGCCGGCATCCGCGATGCTTTCGTCGCTCACATCCTTGCCGGTGCCGTGGTTGACCTGCGCGTAGGCGTTCTTGTTGACGCTGACGGTGGCGACCAGGCGGCTGCCCGGCTGCAACTGCCGGCTGGTCATCCGCGTCCTGTCGAAGCGGATGATGGTCTTTTCCCCGGGCGTCAGAAGATGGCGTGTCGCCATGTCATCGGCATGGCTCGCACGACCGATGATGTACGACAGCTGGAACAGTTCGCCAGTGGGCAGGCGCTCGTACAGCGTCACCGCATAATCCAGGTCGCGACGATCGGTGGTCACGTGCAATTCGCCCGAGAAGATGCCTGAAACTTCGATTGCTGCATCGAACGGCGCACTCTCGAACACCAGGCCGCTCGATGCGCCCAGCGTCCTGCCGACGACGGGGTCCGGATAGGTGTCGCCGAGGCTGGTGCTGCGATCGGCGAAGTCCACGATCTGGCTCAGCGTCGATGGCGTGGCGTCGGGGCGCTCCGACAGCGCGTGGTATTGGCCGCTGCGCGTCGCGCTGAGATAAAAGGTCTTTCGCTCGCGGCTCATCGCATCGATCGATGGCGCATGCTTCCACGCGTTCGCGCCCATCACCTGGTAGTTGACCCGGTCGCGCAGGATCGCCGGCTTCGGCGCGCCGCGGAAGACATGGTCCATCCACTGGAAGGTGATCTCCGGCGTGTCGATCATGGCGACCGGATCGATCGCATAGCCGTTGTGCGCCGATGGCTTGCGCGCGGCCTGCGAGCCGCCGTGATCCCATGGGCCGATCAGCAGGGTGTGATCGGCATCGGGCCGCTGTGCCAAGTGTTGCTTCAGGTAATGCAGCGCGGACTGCTGGCCGTCGTCGAAATAGCCGGTGACGGTCAGTACAGGAATGTCGATCTGCGCGAACTCGCGTCCATGCGGCGTCATCGCCTGCCAATAGGCGTCGTAGCGCGGATGCTGCAGCCAGCGCTGGAACCAGGGATTCGGCGTGCCGTCGATGCGATCGATGTCGCGATAGGACGCGCCGCTGCGGTACCAGCGCTCGTTGAGCGCATCCCACCGCGCATGGTCGGAGTAGGTCTCGTTGTCCAGCGTCTTGTTGCTGGCGGCGTAGAGCGGCCAGCCGTGATTGACGAACAGGAAGACGTTGTTCTCCATCGGCAGGCCGTTGCCGGGGTTGTTCGCGACCCAGGGCACAATGGTTTTCAGCGCCTTCGGCAGTTTCTTCGCCGCCGCCCACTGCGCGAAGCCGTCGTAGCTGCCGCCGTACATGCCGACGCGACCGTCGCTCCACGGCTGGCGCGCGATCCAGTCGATGACAGCGCGGGCATCGTCGCCGTCGTGCTCGAAAGGCAGAGGTGCCTGCGGGCTCCAGCCCTTGCCGCGCGTGTAGGCGACCATGCCGGCGTAGCCGCGCGCCGCTACGCTGCGGGCATCCGCCATCCCCTGCTCGTTGACATAGATGGTGTAGCGCAGCAGCGCCGGCAAGGGCTCGCGAGTCGCGCGCGGTCGCACGAGCACGGTCGCGATGTCGGCGCCATCGGGCGTGCGCACCAGGCCGCGCGCATCGACGATATAGCGTCGCGCATCGTCTTCCGCGACCAGCGCGTCTGTGTGTGGTCCGAGGGTCTCGAAGGTCGTCAGCAGGTATTGTGTGCGGATCAGGCCCAGCGCATCGGGCAGCGGCATGCGCGCCACGCCCACCTGTTTCATCGCGGCCTCGTGCAGATTTGTGCGCAGGCCATCCGCATCGCCCTTGAGCCAATGCATCGCCCGGCTCGCGTCGAGGTCGCCCAGCGGTTCGAACACAGCGCGGAAGGCGCTGCGGACATGGCCCTCGGTGACCGGCCCGTTCGCGGCATGGTCCAGCCGTGCGCGCTGCGCGACCTGGAATGCGCGCAGCGGCGCGACGTTTCCGGGATCGGACACGCTGCGCAGTTCGACCAGGGCCTGCAGCGTGTCGTTCGCCGCGCGGTGATCGCCGGCGACGCTCTGCAGGCGGAACAGGGTGTTGAGATAGCGCGCCCGGTTCTCTTCCCGGTACAGCGGAATCGCCTGCCGGGCCAGATCCGGCAGGCTGTCGATCACCGCATCGGCGTCGCGCGTCGAGCCGGGAGCCAGATCCTGTGCGGTCGCGGTCGCCATCCAGAACCACAGCAGCAGGAGAATGGCGCCAAGGAATCTCATCATCGAATCGCGTCCTGGTGCGTTGTGAGCGGGCGCTGGCATACCAGCGGTCCGTGGCGCCATGTCGGCTGGCTGGTCAGTAATGAATGACGGTGCGGATCGACTTGCCTTCGTGCATCAGGTGGAAGGCTTCGTTGATCTCGTCCAGCGGCAGGGTGTGGGTGACGAACGGGGCCAGCTCGATCTCGCCCTTCATCGCGTCCTCCACCATGCCCGGCAACTGCGTACGCCCCTTCACACCGCCGAACGCGGTTCCCTTCCATGTCCGGCCAGTCACCATCTGGAACGGGCGGGTGGAGATTTCCTGCCCGGCGCCGGCCACGCCGATGATGACCGACTGGCCCCAGCCGCGATGGGCGCATTCCAGCGCCGCGCGCATGATGTTCACATTGCCGATGCACTCGAAGCTGTGGTCCACGCCCCAGCCGGTCATCTCGACGATCACCTGCTGAATCGGCTTGTCGTGGTCCTTCGGGTTCACGCAGTCGGTCGCGCCCATCTGTGTGGCGAGCTCGAACTTCGCCGGGTTGGTGTCGATCGCGATGATCCGCCCGGCCTTCGCCTGGCGCGCGCCCTGGATCACCGCAAGACCGATCCCGCCGAGGCCGAACACCGCCACGGTGTCGCCGGCCTGCACCTTCGCGGTGTTGTGCACGGCGCCGATGCCGGTGGTGACGCCGCAGCCGAGCAGGCACACCTGTTCATGGTTCGCTTCCGGATTGATCTTCGCCAGCGAGACCTCGGCGACGACCGTGTATTCGCTGAAGGTGCTGCAGCCCATGTAGTGGTACACCGGCTCGCCGTTGTAGGAGAAGCGCGTGGTGCCGTCGGGCATCACGCCCTTGCCCTGCGTCGCGCGCACGGCCACGCAGAGGTTGGTCTTGCCGCTGGTGCAGAACAGGCATTCGCCGCATTCGGCGGTGTACAGCGGGATCACGTGGTCGCCAGGCTTCACGCTGGTCACGCCTTCGCCGACCTCCGCCACGACGCCCGCGCCCTCATGACCGAGGACGCAGGGGAACAGTCCTTCCGGGTCGTCGCCGCTCAGCGTGAAGGCGTCGGTATGGCAGACGCCGGTATGCGTGATCTTCACCAGCACCTCGCCTTTCTTCGGCGGTGCGACGTCGATCTCGACGATCTGCAGTGGCTGGCCCGGCCCGAAGGCGACGGCGGCGCGTGATTTCATGGTGTTCTCCCTGGGATGTGTCGTTTCGATTACTTGAGATACGAGCGCACCAGCGCGATCGCCTGCTGGATGCCCGCGTCCTTCGCGGCGGCCTCGCCGAATTCCTCGCGCAGGTGGCTTTCCAGCACCTCCGCCATCAGCCCGTTCACCGCGCCGCGGATCGCCGCCAGCTGCTGCAGCACGGAACCGCAGTCGGTGCCCGCCTCCAGCGCCCGCTCCAGCGCATCCGTCTGGCCGCGAATGCGGCGCAGTCGGGTCAGGGCCTTCTTCTTCTCGGCAGGCGTGTACGGCATAGTGGGGGGGAGTATGTGGCAGGCGAATGCAGGTGTCCAGCATCGATTGCCCGCCTTACCTGGTGTTCAAGCGGCCCATGCTTGTCTGGCTATCGGTTACAGAGACAGGAGGACTCCGATGCAGTATCCGAAATCCCTCTTCGTGCTGGTCGCGCTTGTCGCCTGCACGCTTGGCGCCTGCAACGAGCGCAGTGCGCCGCCTTCGGCCACAGAAGCGCCCGACGCGACAACGGTGCCTGCCGACCCGGCGGCGGTGCCGGCCGCCTATCCCACCGATCGCTGGGTCGGACAGTGGGGTGGCCCCGAAGGCACATCGCTGGTGATCGGCGGACGCGATGGTGTCTACGACCTCGTGATCACCAATCTCGATGGTCCACGCCGCTTCCCCGGACGTGCCGACGGCACGCGTATCGTCTTCAACCGTGATGGCGTCGAAGAGTCCATGCGACAAACGAATGGCCTCGATACCGGCATGAAGTGGCTGAGCGAGAAGACGCAGTGCCTGACGATTCGTACCGGAGAGGGGTTCTGTCGCGATTAGCGGATCGTGTTGGATCATGCGGTGACACGAGCAGCGACTGCATGGCTCCCGTCAGAGGATCGCTTTCGCCACATCCCGCCAGGTACAGACATGGCGCATGCCGGAGGGTGGGCGGCCGCGCTGCGGCCCGAAAAGGTAGCGGTGCGGCACGATGCCGGCCATCGGTTCCAGTACGTCGGCGCGATCGTCGATGAAATGCGTGATGCCGAGTTCGCGGCAGTGGATCGCCTTGTCGGGACGCTTCAGGCAGAACCTGACCTTGTCGGCTGCGATGCCGGTGCGTTCGAAGAAACGATGGCGCTCGAACCACTGAAGGGTGCGCTGCTGGATGCGTGGTCCACACTTGGACACGATCCAGACGCGCCCCTCGAAGTGTTCGACCAGTGACGGGACGACGTCGAACATGTCGTCGTAAGGCGGTGTCTCCAGTGCGGCATCCAGAGATCCGCTGATGAATGAGGTGTCGGGCCTGCTGTCGTCGCCCGGTGTGATGAGGACGCGACCGACGTCGATGCCGAGAATCATGATGTACTCCGTGAGGTGTGTGGATGACGCGCATTCCACACGGGTCGACTATTCACGGGAACTTGATTGTTCGGATACGCTATCGAGAATGCTTATAGTGAGTCCGGGATGGTGAATCCGATGCGCGACCTGTCCATCGATGCCCTTGCCGCCTTCGCTGAATTCGCCGAGGACGGCAATTTCAGCCGTGCTGCCGTGCGGCTGCACATCTCGGAGCCGGCGCTGCACACGAAGATCGCCAAGCTCGCCGCATCAGTCGGCACGCCGCTCTACGTGCGGCGCGGACGCACGATCGAGATCACCGAGGCCGGACGGCGCGTGCAGCGACTGGCGCGCGACATGGCGGCCTCGATGGCGGCGTTCCGCGACGACATGCGCGACGATGCAACGACGCGACCGGTTGTGCTCGCGGCCGGCGAAGGCGCGTTCCTCTATCTGCTTGGCCCCGGCATCCGTGCGCATCTGGCCAATCGTCGCCATGCCCTGCAGTTGATGACAGCGGACGGTGCGGCGGCCGTGGAGGCCGTGCGCGCTGGGCGTGCGCACCTGGGAATCGCCTGTCTGGACGCGATGCCGCGCGATCTGGACGCCGAGCCGTTGACCCGCGTGGGACAAGTGCTGGCGTTGCCTAGAAAGCATCCGCTGGCCATGCGTCGCAGCATTCGCCTGAAGGACATCACCGATGCCGGCTTGATCGTGCCGCCAGCGGGGCGACCACATCGCATGATGCTGTCGCAGATGCTGCAGTCCGCGCAGGTGCCCTGGCATGCGGCAGTCGAAGCATCGGGCTGGGAGTTGATGCTGCATCTGGTGAAACTGGGCATGGGCTTGGCCGTGGTGAACGCCTGCTGCCGCATGCCTGCCGGCGTGGTCGCACGGCCGATCCCGGAACTGCCTGCATTGCAGTACATGATCCTGTCGCGAAAAGAGGGCGTGGTTGGAGCAGCGGCCAGCCTGAAAGCCTCGTTGCGCTCGCACTCGGATGGATGGAAGGCTGCCCGGTAGCGGTGGCCTTGGCTGTATGTGCGGTCGCATGTGCCGGCGTTGTAGGATTCGGACTAATCGATCGACGAACGACTGGAGAAGACGCCATGCCAACCGCGCACACCTTGCGCCTGTCCTTGTGCTTGCTGGCTGCATCGCCGATGTCGTCGACCATCGCGCAGGAGACCACGTTCTTCGTGACCAGCGCGGGTCCCGGCAAGGGCGGCGATCTCGGCGGGATCGAGGGCGCGGACCGGCACTGCGCGATGCTGGCGGAGAAGGCGCGCCTGCCTGCGACGGGTTGGCGCGCGTACCTGAGCACCCAGGTGATGCCGCCGGAGGTGCCGGTGCACGCGCGCGACCGCATCGGCGCGGGCCCGTGGCACAACGCAAAGGGCGTGCGCATCGCAGAGTCGGTGGCCGCGCTCCATGGCGCGGAGAATGTGATCTCGCGCACCACGGCGCTCGATGAACGTGGTGAACCCGTACCCGGCAAGGTGCACGACATCCTCACCGGCACGCGTCTCGACGGCACCGCGCCGTCGCCGCTGGATCCCGATTCGACCTGCCGCAACTGGACCAGCGCGAGCGACGAAGGCGGCACCCTGGTTGGCCACCACGATCGCGTCAGCGCGATCGATCAGCCCTGGGCGAGGTCCTGGAATGCCGCGCATCTGAGCCGTGGTTGCAGCGTACCGAAGCTTGCGGAACTTGGCAGCGGCGGATTGTTCTATTGCTTCCGTACGATGACGGAATGAGGCATGGATCCATGAAGCGCATCGCGGAATGCAGGATCGTGGCGCTGATGGCCTGCGCGCTGCTGTTATCGGCCTGCTCGCCCGGAGATGTCCCCGTCACCGGCAAGTCACCCGTGCAGGCATCGCAGTCCGACCCGCTTGAGTCACCTAAGGCGGGCGATGAAAGCGGCATTCCGACGAACATGTCGAAACGCAGGCTGCCTGCGCATCTCATGCCTGTCGCTGGCGCGCCCCATTTCGGCATTGCGCTCGATTCGCTCGACGCTGAAGGACGCGCCATCGTCCAGGCTGCGTCGGCCGACTACGCAGCGATCCTTGCGGGCGGCATGCCGGATTGTCGGGTCGCGCTGGCCGCATCCGACGGAGGTACGACGATCCATTTCTGCGATGGCTACAACATCGCCCGCATCCACTCGATGGATGAGCGCGATGGCGTGGATGGCTTCAAGTACGGCGTGATGCTCGATTTCCTGAAC
Organism: Lysobacter brunescens; assembly: GCF_042677005.1. Classification (NCBI taxonomy): domain Bacteria; kingdom Pseudomonadati; phylum Pseudomonadota; class Gammaproteobacteria; order Lysobacterales; family Lysobacteraceae; genus Lysobacter; species Lysobacter brunescens. The sequence continues at coordinate 1,215,847 of NZ_JBHTIF010000001.1, forward strand.
GGCCGGAAGCTGGAAAGCCTCCGATTCCTATCGAACGCACAGATGCGGGCGCTGGAGGCGGCGGCGAAGAAGCGCTGATACGTGCATATGCCGTTGGCGGCCGTGCCAGCAGCGATGCAGTCGATCCGGGCGTGCCCCTCAGTACGATCCACGCCCGTGTCCGCTGTCCATCGCCCCGTGCGTTGACATGGATACTGGCCGCCGCATCGACGCGCGGAACGTGCCATCGACGCACATCCGAGGGAACGGGCATGGGATCCATTCGAGCGAGCCGCGTGCAGGACATGGAGGCGGACATCGGCGAGCACGCTGTCCTCGAGATCGATGGCTTCCTGTCGTCGAGCGAGTGCCGCTGGATCCTGAACGAGCTGAAGTACGCGTGCTGGCGGCCGAGCCTGACTTACATGGAGCAGGACGACGGCACGCGGCGCGATGTGTTGAGCCCGCTGCGCGTCAGCGAGACCGCGCAGCAGAGCCTGTTGACGGACGAGATGCTGGACAAGCTGGCGGAGATCGAGCAGCGTCTCGCAGGTTTCGTCGAGATGGAGACGTCTCATCTCGAGACCTGGCAGGCCACCGATTATCCGCTGGGTGGGAATTTCTACTACCACATGGATTCCGGCTACTGGGACACGCATCCCGCCGGCGACCGCATCTACACGTTCCTGCTGTATCTGACCACGCCCGAGCACGGCGGCGGCACCGATTTTCGTGCGCTCGGACGTCGCGTGCGTGCGAAGGCGGGAAAGCTGGTGGTTTGGAACAACCTGTTCGCGAACGGCGACAGCAACCACCGCATGATCCATTCGAGCATGCCCCTGCTGAAGGGCAGGAAGACCACGCTTGTGACCTGGCTTCGCCAGAAGCGGTTCCGCGAGTGACCACATGAGCACGAGGAGTGCATCGTCATGACGAAAGAACGCGAGCAACTCAGGGCCGTCGAGCAGATCCGGAAGAAATTCGGAAAACTGATCGACCTCGAAAAGAATCCCCTCGTGCTGGTCGAAATCATACGGCAGCACGGACGTGTCTTTATGGAACTCGGCGACCACAACATGAATCCATCGGTGAGCACGGTCGCCGTGGGCGTCAATGACGGTGGAGGCGGCGGTGGAGGAGGAGGCGGCGGAGGAGGAGGTGGTGGTGGTGGCGGCGGCGGAGTGAGTCCAGGCACCAGCACCGTCGCGGTCGGCATCACGCCTCCGGGATCGATCTTCCAGCGCACCGAACTGGAAGAAGTGCTGAAGGCTGTGCTGAAACTGCAGAAGCAGATGGATGCGATGGATCAGCGGATCGAGCGGATCGCGAAGCCGCGCTGAAGCCGGGCGCGTACCGAGCGACGACGCGCGTCCCCTGGCAGCGCTAGCCCGTGTTCTGGATCCCTGCCGAGATGCCGTTGACCGTGGTGACCAGCGCTTGCAGGAGGGCTTCGTCGCTGCGTTCGCCGGCGCGCCAGCGCTGCAGCAGCTCCACCTGCAGCAGGCTGATCGGGTCGACGTAGGGATTGCGCAGTCGGATCGACAGGCGAAGTCTGTAGTCGTCCTGGAGCAGCGTGCCGCGGTCGCGCAGGGCGAGGATGGTGTCGCAGGTGCGCGCGAATTCCTCGGCGATCCCGGGGAAGAAGGTGTCGTGCAGCGGACCGGCCAGACGCGAGTAGCGTTCGAAGATGTCGATGTCGGACTTCGCCAGCAGCATCTCGATGTCGTCGAGCATCGCCGCGAAGAACGGCCAGTCGCGCGCCATGTCGGCGACGGTGTCGTGGCCGACTTCATCAATGGCGGCGGACAGCGCGGTGCCCACGCCGTACCAGCCGGTGAGGCCGGAGCGGTTCTGCGACCAGGCGAACACCCAGGGAATGGCGCGCAGCGCTTCGATGCCGCCTTCGCGGCGCTTCGATGGACGCGAGCCCAGGCGTAGCTGTTCGATCACGTCGATCGGCGTTGCGGCGCGGAAGTAGGTCGAGAACTGCGGATGCTCGTGGACCAGCGCGCGATAGTGCGCGCGCGAACGCTGCGCCAGCGTGGCGGCGAGATCGCGCCAGCGGATCTCGCGAGGTTCCGGCGGGCGCGGGCGCAGGCTGGCGCGCAGCACGGCGCCGGTGGTCTGTTCGAGGTTGCGCAGCGCCAGCGCACGGATCGCGTACTTGCGATGGATCACTTCGCCCTGCTCGGTCACGCGCAGCACGCCGTCGACGGTGCCGCGCGGCGCGGCGATGACCGCGCGCTCGGTCTTGCCGCCACCACGGCTGACCGAACCACCGCGACCATGGAAGAACTCGATGCGAATGCAGGCCTGCTGCGACAGCTCCAGCAGTTCGACCTGGGTGCGCTGCAGCGACCAGCGCGAGGCGAGGATGCCGCCGTCCTTCGCGCTGTCGGAATAACCGAGCATCACGATCTGGCGATCGCCGCGCGACGTCAGGTGACGACGATAGACGGGATCGGCGAACAGCGCGCGCATGATGTCCGGCGCGGCGCGCAGGTCGTCGATGGTTTCGAACAGCGGCGCCACGTCGAGCGGCACGTCGTCGCCCTCGACGCAACCGGCGGTGCGCGCTAGCGCGAGCACGGCCAACGCATCGGCGGCGCTGCGGCTCATGCTGATGATGTATGGGCCGAAGGCGTGCGCGCCGAAGGTGGCGCGCGCCTCGTGCACGGTGCGGAACACGTCGAGCGTGTTGCGCGCGGATGCGGCCTCGCGGTCGATGCGCGCCGTGCCGTCGATCATCGCGTGCAGGCGTTCGACGCGTTCGGTGACGGAACGCGAGGTCCACTCGCCATCGCCGAGCAGCGCGGCCACGGCCTCGTCATGCGTGCCGGAATCCTGGCGCAGGTCGAGCGTGGCGAGGTGGAATCCGAAGGTCTTCACGCGCCACAGCACGCGCTGCAGCGCGAAATGTCCGGCATGCTCGCCGCGGTTGTGCATCAGGCTGGCGTCGATGGTGCGCAGGTCGGCCAGCAGCGCATCGGCATCGGGATACGCACCGGGTCCGCCTGCCAGAGTGGCCGAGAGACGCGCGCGCATCAGGTTGATGAGCTGGCGATACGGCATGTCGACCAGGCGCGGACTCAGCTTCGCCGCATCCGCCGGCAGCAGCGCGGTGTAGTCGGCGATCAGCCGTTCGACCGCATCGTCGGCGCGCACGCGGTCGCGGCTCTGGGTGAGCACTTCGGCGAGCGACTGCAGGTCGTGGCGATAGCTGTTGAGCGCCTGCGCGCGCTGCGCGGTCAGTGCGGCGCGGATGGTTTCCGCGCCCACGTTGGGATTGCCGTCCATGTCGCCGCCGACCCAGGTGCCGAAGCGCAGCAGCGTCGGCAGGTCGATCGATTCGCCATACACGGCCTGCACGGCCTCGGCGAAGGCTTCGTAGTACACCGGCAGCACGCGATAGAGCACGTTGCCGAGGTAGTAGCCGATGTGTTCGACCTCATCGGACACCTTCGGCCGCTGCGATGGCGCGTCGGCGGTCTGCCATGCGGCGGTGAGCGCTTGGCGGATCCGCGCGGTGTCGGCGCCGCGTTCGGCCGGCGTGCGCTGGCGGTCGATGTCGGCGATCAGACGCTCGGTGATTGTGCGTTCCTTCAGCAGCAGCGCGCGGCGGATCGCTTCGGTGGGATGTGCGGTGAACACCGGTTCCACGCGCAGCCGCGACAGCAGCGCGCGCAGGTCGTCGAGCGTGACGCCGTCGTCGCGCAGCGTGCGCAGCACGGCGGTGAAGCCGCCCGGCTGTGGTGCGTCGGTCTTGCGCTGGTAGTCGCGGCGTCGACGGATGCGATGCACGCGTTCGGCGAGGTTGACGACGTTGAAGTACGCGGTGAAGGCGCGGACCAGCGCATCGGCGTCGCCCGACGGCACCTCGGCCAGGCGCGCGGCCAGTTCGTCGATGGTTTCGCCCTGCTCGCGGCGCGCGATCGCGGCACGACGCAGGGTTTCGACCTGGAGGAGGAATTCGGGGGAGACCTGTTCGGCCAGCATCTGGCCGACCATGGCGCCGAGGCGACGGACATCGTCGCGCAGCAGGGTATCGCTCTCGGCAAATTCGAGACGTTCGCGCAGTCGCATGATGGGGGTACGCGTGGGGGGCGTTTCCCAAGGGTATACAAAAATCCGCGAGCGGGGCTATGCATTCGTGTGCATAAGCCATGCCCGCGCGTCCTGTCCCGGGATGTCCATGGGACAGGCGTACCTGCCGCCGTTGGCCTGTCTGGCAGTCCGTCGCGACTTGCGCACAGGGTGTGATGCTGTTCGTGGGAGCGACGCAAGTCGCGACAGGCTGGGAGTTTTCCTACACACCAGCCAGGCCACGCCTGATACCGGTCACCAGTCGCGGACTTTAGGCTGCCGGGATGACATTCGTGCGCTCATCTTCAGGCTACAAAGCGCTCCGCAAGGGGCGCTGGTCAATTCCCGGGCAGATATACATGGTCACCACTATCTGTGCGAACCGCTGCCCACGGTTCAGCCACGCAGAAACGGCGGAGGTGGTCGCAGCAAAGCTGATGGAGGGCGACCTGTGGGGTGACTCCAGGTTGCTGTGCTGGGTGTTGATGCCTGACCACATGCACGTACTGATCGAGCTGGGGCGCGAGCGGGTGCTTTCGTCATTGATCCAGCGTGTCAAGGCGGTATCGGCGCTTGCTGTGAGGCGATCCGGCGTGGCTTGTGGTCAATTCTGGATGCCGGGATTCCATGATCGGACGCTCCGCGCCGATGAGAGCGTGCGCGGTATTGCGATGTACATCCTCCATAATCCGGTACGGGCCGGATTGGTCGCTGTTCCTCGCAGTTATCCGTACCTTGGTACAGTCTGGGAAGATGTCCTGGACGACAAGGTCTAGGCACTCGCGACTTGCGTCGCTCCCACAAAGCGTGTCGCATACAGCCAAATCGATTGCCGAGCCTTGTGTGAGCGACGCAAGCCGCGATGGCGCACAACGTGTGGCTCAGTACGCGAACTCGCGGAACACGCGGTCGATGTCGCCGTTCCACGCGCCATGGAAGAGTTCGAGCTTGCGCTCGGCGGCGGTCTGGCCGCGTTCGACGATTTCGATGGCCGGGTCGAGGAAACGGGTTTCGTCGACGCCCTGGCTGTTGAGCGCGGCGCGACGGCGCAGGCCTTCGACGGAGATCTTCAGCGCTTCGCGGGCGAGGTCGCGCAGGGTGCCGTTCCGGAACGGGACGTGCAGGCCGAGTTTCGGGACGTGGTCGCGCAGCGTGTTGCGCTCGGCCATGCTGAAATCCTTCACCAGGTCCCATGCGGCGTCCAGCGCGGTCTGGTCGTAGAGCAGGCCGACCCAGAACGCTGGCAGCGCGCACAGGCGGTTCCACGGGCCGCCGTCGGCGCCGCGCATTTCCAGGAACTTCTTCAGCCGCACTTCCGGGAACGCGGTGGTCATGTGGTCCGACCAGTCGCGTAGCGTCGGCAGGGCGCCGGGCAGCACGTCGAGCTCGCCCTGCATGAACTTGCGGAACGACTTGCCGGAAGCGTCGATGTACTCGCCACCGCGATACGAGAAATACATCGGCACGTCGAGCAGGTAGTCGACGTAGCGTTCGTAGCCGAAGCCGTCCTCGAACACGAAGTCGAGCATGCCGGTGCGGTCGGGATCGGTGTCGGTCCAGATGTGCGAGCGGTACGACAGGTAGCCGTTCGGCTTGCCCTCGGTGAACGGCGAATCGGCGAACAGCGCGGTCGCGATCGGCTGCAGCGCGAGCGAGACGCGGAATTTCTTCACCATGTCCGCTTCGCTGCTGTAGTCGAGGTTGACCTGCACGGTGCAGGTGCGGGTCATCATGTCCAGGCCGAGGTCGCCGACCTTGGGCATGTAGGCGCGCATGATCCTGTAGCGACCCTTGGGCATCCACGGCATCTCGTCGCGGCGCCATTTCGGCTGGAAACCCATGCCGAGGAAGCCGAGGCCGAGTTCGTCGGCGACAGTCTTCACTTCCTTCAGGTGCGTGCCGACTTCGACGCAGGTCTGGTGGATGGTGTCCAGCGGCGCGCCGGAGAGTTCCAGCTGGCCGGCCGGCTCCAGCGTGACCGAGGCGTTGTCCTTCAGCAGCGCGATGGTGTGGCCATGCTCCTGCACCGCTTCCCAGCCGAAGCGGGTCAGGCCGGTGAGCAGGGCCTCGATGCCCTTCGGGCCGTCGAACGTCGGCGGGCGCAGGTCGTCGAGGCGGAAGCCGAACTTCTCGTGCTCGGTGCCGATGCGCCAGTCGGCCTTGGGCTTTTCGCCGGAAGCGAGCACCTCGACCAGCTGGTCGCGATGGGTGATGGGCGTGTCGGCGACGTGGCTGGGGCTCGACATGGAGAGTCCGTATGCGGGGGGAGGCCTGCAACAGGAGGCCGTCAGGTGGCAATCCGGTTGCGCGGGTAGGCGAGATGGGGGGTGTCCCCTAACATCGCAAGGTCGACACTATAGCCCCCGCCGATGACTCGAATTGTTGCCCTGCTGCTGTCGCTGTGTTCCATGGCGACCGGCGCCTCGCCGGCGATGGCGCAGGCGCGCGCGCTGGAGCGCGGCAACGGGCCGGAGCCGTCGACGCTGGATGCCCACGTCTGCCAGGAGGTTGCCTGCGGCAACGTGCTGCGCGATCTGTACGAAGGGCTGGTGACCGAAGACGCCAGGGGGCGACTGGTCCCGGGCATGGCCGAGCGCTGGTCGGTGTCGGCCGATGGCCGCACCTGGACCTTCCACCTGCGCGAGGGCCTGCGCTGGAGCAACGGCGAGCCGCTCGATGCCGTGCAGGTCGTCGCGAGCTTCCGTCGTGCGTTCGCGCCGCAGACCGCCGCACCGTTCGCCGAGCAGTTCGATGCCGTGCTGCATGCGCCCGAGGTGCGTGCGGGGAAGTTGCAGCCGACGCGGCTGGGCATCGATGCGCCCGATGCGCGCACGGTGCGCGTGCGCACGTCGCGGCAGGTCGCATTGCCGGCGCTGCTGACCCTGCCGATCGCATTCCCGGTCTATCTGCCGGCCGTCGAACGTCACGGCAACCAGCACACGCGCCCCGGGCGGCTGGTGGGCAACGGGGCGTATCGTCTGGCTGCGTGGACGCCGCAGGCGCACCTCGTGGTCGAACGCAATCCGCATTTCCACGCCGCTGCCAGCGTGCGCATCCCGCGCGTGCGCTTCCATGTGACCGAGGATGCCGCGGCGGAGCTGCAGCGTTTCATCGCCGGCGACCTGCACCTGACCGAAACCGTGCCGCCGCAGCCGCTGGCGAAGCTGCGCGCGCGTCACGGCGCGCGTCTTCGGCTCTCGCCCTATCTGGGTGCGTTCTGGCTCGGCCTGAACACCACGCAGCCGCCGCTGAAGGACGCGCCGCAGCTGCGCGAGGCGCTGTCGCTGGCGGTGGATCGCGACAAGCTCACCCGCTACATCACCGGTTTCGGCGAGACCCCAGCCTATGGCGTCGTGCCGCCGGGCATTCCCGGTTACGCGCCGGCATCGCTGCACTGGTCCGGCTGGACGCAGGCGCGGCGCGAGGCGCGGGCGAAGGCGCTGTATCGCGCTGCCGGTTATTCGGATGCCAATCCGTTGACGATCGAGCTGCGCTACAACACCTCGACCCCGCATCGGCGCATGGCGCTGGCGGTGGCGGCGATGTGGCGCGACACCCTCGGCGTGCGCGTGCGCCTGCGCAACGAGGAGTGGAAGGTGTTCGTGCAGAACCGACGGCAGCGCGCGATCACCCAGGTGTTCCGCGGCGGCTGGATCGGCGATGTCGCCGACGCGCGCAACTTCCTGGTCGGCTTCGCCGACGACGGTGCGCTGAACTGGATGGGCTACGACGATCCGCGCTACACGGCCGCGATGCGCCGCGCCGACCTCGCGCGCAGCGAGGCCGCCCGCAACGCCTGGCTGCGCGCAGCGGAAACACGCCTGCTCAATGCGCACGTCGCGATTCCGCTGTATTTCTACACGTCGAAACACCTGGTCGACGACGGCGTGCGCGGCTTCGAGCCCAATCCCCTCGATCGCCACCCGTCGCGCTGGATGTCGTTCGCCGAGCGCTGACGTTCACATCGCGATCGCCGACAATCGACCCACCCCTTCGCTGCAGGAGCCGCCCATGCGCCGCTGGCACATCGAAACCCATCGCACCGATCGCGTCGGCTGGCTGCGCGCCGCCGTGCTTGGCGCCAACGACGGCATCATCTCCATCGCCGGCCTGGTGGTCGGCGTCGCCGCGTCGGGTGCGGACGCGCGCACCGTGCTGGGCAGCGGCATCGCCGGCATCGTCGCCGGCGCGATGTCGATGGCCGCCGGCGAATACGTTTCCGTGCAGTCGCAGGCCGACACCGAGCATGCCGACATCGCCAAGGAAACCCGCGAGCTGGCCGAGGAGCCCGATGCCGAGCTGCAGGAGCTGACGCATATCTATGTGCAGCGCGGGCTGTCGCCGGAGCTGGCGAAGCAGGTCGCGCAGCAGTTGACCGCGCACGATGCCCTGGGCGCGCACGCGCGCGATGAGCTGGGCATCACCGAGTCGCTGCGCGCGCGGCCACTGCAGGCGGCGCTGGCCTCGGCGGCGGCGTTCGGGGCGGGCGCGGTGCTGCCGATCCTCGCCGTGCTGCTGGCCCCGGCGGGCCGGATCGAGCTGGTGGTGATCGCGGTGACCGTGGTGGCGCTGCTGCTGTCGGGCGGACTGGCGGCCAGGGTCGGGGGCGCCAGCGTCGCGCGCGGTGCGTTGCGCGTGGGCTTCTGGGGCGCGATGGCGATGGCGGCGGCGGCCGTGATCGGTCGCCTGTTCGACGTGCAGGTCTGACAGGCCTCCGGGGTGCGGCGATTCCTGGCACGCCTGGGTGAAGCCCTGCTGACGGTGTGGCTGCTGGCCTCGCTGTGCTTCGTGCTGCTGCGCGCGGCGCCGGGTGGCCCGTTCGATACCGAGAAATCGGCGCCGCCGGAGGTGCAGGCGGCGCTGGAAGCGAAATACCGGCTGGACCGCGCGCTGCCGGCGCAGTACGCGGCCTGGCTGGGCGATGTCGCGCGTGGCGACCTCGGACCCTCGTTCCAGTACCCCGACTACACGGTCAACCAGCTGGTCGCGCAGGCGCTGCCGGTGTCGCTGCTCAACGGCGGGCTGGCCCTGCTGCTGGCCCTGCTGGTCGGGGTGCCATTGGGCATCTGGTCCGCCATGCGCGCCGGCTCGTGGCTCGATCGTCTGTTCATGCTGTTCGCCGGGCTGGGCCTGGCGGTGCCGAAGTTCGTGGTCGCGCCGCTGCTGGTGCTGCTGTTCGCGGTGACCCTGCACTGGTTGCCGGCCGGCGGCTGGGGCGAGTGGACGAACGTGGTCCTGCCGGCCATCGCGCTGGCGTTGCCGAACCTGGCCTACTGCGCCCGCCTGGCGCGGGCCTCGATGCTCGACGTGCGCCATGCCGAATACCTGGCCGCAGCGCGGGCCCGGGGCCTGTCCGAAACCCGCCTGCTGTTCGCCCATGCCCTGAAGCCGGCCCTGCTGCCGGTGGTGGCTTGGCTGTCCCCGGCGCTGATCAACATCGTCACCGGCTCGGCGGTGGTCGAGCAGGTGTTCGGCATCCCCGGCATGGGCCGCTACTTCGTCCAGGGCGCGCTCAACCGCGACTACACCCTGGTCCTCGGCGTGGTGCTGGTGGTGGGTGTCCTGATCGTGGCGATCAACGCGATAGTGGATCTGATGCGGGCGCAGATGGACCCGAGGCTGCGCGATTCCGTCGCATGAGCTTGCTGCATCGCAGCAGGATCGGGTCGAGGCACGCGCCTTTGTTCATTATGTGCGTACGGCCTGTTGCGAATGGCATGACATATGCTCTTTCTGCCATGAGCTTATTCCCAAAGGGAATGTGCTGCATCGCAATGCGGTCACCCTCGCGTGCTTTTCCCTGATCGATCACATGCTTGCGCGGTATACGGTCGTCGGTATGCCCCGGACGACGTGCCGGTGAACTGAGACAGGCTTGGCTCTGCCCCTGCAGACACCCCCGCCAGGCCATGGCTCGAAGCCCGCGAAGCCAAAGTCGGCACAGTGGCGTTGATTGACACAACCTGAACGGGCTTCCTAGTGTCGTTCCGCGATCCACAGGGGGAAAGCATCGGGCATCTGCAGGGACAAGCAGTACGCAGGCCCGATCCGTCAGTCACCGACCCGCCGTCCGCGCAGACCCGGTCTGCGGAACGTCGCGCGTCCACGCCTGCGCACTCTGGATCGCCGACGCGGCGGGTACCGCCGCGCGAGCACACAACACACCATCTCGAACAACAACGAATAAAGGGAGTGATCGTGAATCATCGAGTTTGCATGCTGTCCGCCGCCATCGCCGCCACCCTGCTGTCGGCCGGCACCGCCGCCGCCGCCGATTTCCGCACCGCCGACAAGCCGATCGCCGGCCAGTACATCGTCGTGCTGAAGGACGACGCCGCGCGCCTGCTGAGCGAAGCGCGCCCGAACGCCTCCGTCGCGACCGTCGCCAGCCGCATGGCTTCGACGCACCGCGTCCGCATCACCAAGAGCTTCAACCACGTCGTCCGCGGCTTCGTCGCCCAGGCCGATGACCGCGCCCTGGCCCGCCTGCTGGCCGACCCGCGCGTCGCCTATGTCGAAGAAGACGGCATCGTCACCACGTCCGCCACGCAGAGCGGCGCCACCTGGGGCATCGATCGCGTCGACCAGCGCAACCTGCCGCTGAGCGGCACCTACGTGTACAACCGCACCGCCTCCGGCGTGCACGCGTACATCATCGACACCGGCGTGCTCGGCACCCACAGCCAGTTCTCCGGCCGCATGGGCAATGGCTACACCGCGATCAGCGATGGCCGTGGCACCACCGACTGCAACGGCCACGGCACGCACGTCGCCGGCACCGTCGGCGGCACCACGCATGGCGTCGCCAAGGGCGTGACCATCCATCCGGTCCGCGTGCTCGGCTGCACGGGCTCGGGCACCAACTCCGGCGTCATCGCCGGCATGGACTGGGTCACCGCCAACCGCATCCGTCCGGCCGTGGCGAACATGAGCCTCGGCGGCGGCGCGTCCAGCACCACTGACTCGGCCGTGCAGCGCATGGTCAATGCCGGCGTGACCGTGGTCGTGGCTGCGGGCAACAACAACGCCAGCGCCTGCAACTACTCGCCGGCGCGCGCGACCAACGCGATCACCGTCGGTTCGACCACGAACACCGATGCGCGTTCGTCGTTCTCGAACTACGGCACCTGCCTGGACATCTTCGCCCCGGGTTCGAACATCACCTCGGCCTGGTACACCAGCAGCACCGCGACCAACACCATCAGCGGCACCTCGATGGCGTCGCCGCACGTGGCCGGCGCCGCCGCGCTGTACCTCGCCCTGAACCCCTCGGCCACCCCGGCCCAGGTGACCACGGCGATCATCAATGCTTCGACGCCGAACAAGGTGACCGGTGCCCAGACGGGTTCGCCGAACCGCCTGCTGTACACGCTGAACTTCTGATCGATTCGCAAGGATCCATCGGGATCGATCCACGGCGGCGGCCGACCTCGACGGTCGTCGCCATGGATCGCGCAACACGCGCGGCCGGGGCTTGCCCCGGCCGCGTTTTCGTTGGAGGAATGAGCGGCGGGCCTCAGGCTTGTCGCCGCAGCGCGACCCGAGTCGCGCAACATGGATTGTTTACGCGGATTTTTCGCGACGCCGCCCCGAGCGAATAGAGGCTTTACGCCGCCCCTCCGGAGAATGTCCGCGTGGCCAGACCGGCCTCGACGACATCCACGAGCGGCACCATGATTCCTGTTTCGAAACGCCTGCGCGAAGCGCGCGCGCCCCTCATCACCGCCATCCTCGCCGCGATCGGCCTGATGGCCATCGGTCGCGAGGCCAGCGCGGTCGACCTCACCGGCAACGCGGCGATCGGTACCGACTACGTCTGGCGCGGCACCACGCAGACGCAGGGCGATCCCACCGTGCAGGCGGGCGTGAAAGTCGCCGGCGAATCCGGCCTGTACGCATCGATCTGGGCCTCGAACGTCGAGTTCGCCCCGGAAACGCGCGCCAGCAGCGAACTCGACTTCACGGTCGGCTGGACCAAGGCCCTGAACGATGACTGGACTGTCGATGTCAACGCGGTCCGGTACCAGTATCCGTCGACCACGGTCGATCTCGACTGGACCGAACTCAACGGCACGATCACCTACAGGAGCCACTACTGGCTGTCGCTCGGCTACTCCAGCGAAGCGTTGGGTTACGACGCAGATGGGACCTATGCGCTGCTTGGCGCGAAGCTGCCGGTGACCGACACGTTCCGCTTCGAAGCGGCCGTGGGGCACTACTTCCTGGACGACGCAGTCGTGGCCAAGGATGGCTACTCCCACGGCCTGGTCAGTGCGGTGTGGGCATTCAAGGCGCCATTCGAGGCGCGCTTGACTGCACACGCCACCGATTCGAACGCGAAAACGATCTTCGGCGACGACGTCGCCGGGTCGCGCGTCGAAGCGGCGCTGCAGGCGTCCTTCTGATCCCGGAGAACGACGATGCCTGCCTGGTTGTCCCTTGTCTGCGGCGTCGCGGTGATCGTGTCCGCGGCCTATCTGATCTACGTGGTCCTGCGCCCCGAGGATTTCTGAGCGGTCGGCGCGCATCGCGTCCTCGCCCGACGCGGCGCAGTGCGCACGTCCACGCACCTTGTACTGGTGAACGAACATGATCGAACTCTTTCTCGTCTTCGCTCTCGCGGTCGGCCTCGGCTGGCCGCTGGGGCTGTATCTCGCCCGCGTGATGCGCGGCGAGTCGTCGTGGCTGGACCGTGCCATCGGTCCTGTAGAACGCCTGCTGTATCGCGCGCTGGGCATCCACCCCGGCAGCGGTATGGACTGGAAGGCCTACGCCAAGGCCTTCCTCGCCTCCAATCTCGTGCTCGGCATTCTGGTGTGGGCGCTGTTCATGACCCAGGCCTGGCTGCCGCTGAACCCGGACGACATCCCGAACATGCGCTGGGATACCGCGCTGCACACGATGGTGTCGTTCCTGACCAACACCAACCAGCAGCACTACTCCGGCCAGGCACAGCTGAGCTATCTCTCGCAGATGGTCGGCATCGTCGGCCTGCAGGTGGTGACGCCGATGATGGGCCTCGCGCTGGTCGTGGCGACCTTGCGCGGCCTGTTCGGGGGGCGCGAGTCGATGGCGAAGGACGCCTCGCCGATCGAAGCCGCCGCGGCCGCTGGTGAGGCCGACAAGTCGCTGCCGGTCACGCAGTTCTATCGTCCGGAAGACACGCAGGCTGCGAAGCGCGAGGCCGGGCAGGCGGAACGCGACGTCGGCAATTTCTGGGTCGACGTCATCCGCGCGACGCTCCGCTTCATGCTGCCGCTGTGCCTGGCATGGTCGCTGCTGCTGACCTGGCAGGGCGTGCCCTCGACGCTGCAGGGCGGTCCAACCGTCGCGCCGGTCGATGCCAGCGCGGAAATGAAAGCGCAGAAGATCCCGGTGGGACCGGTCGCGCCGATGGTGGCGGCCAAGCAGCTCGGCACCAACGGCGGTGGCTGGTACGGGCCCAACAGCTCGGTGGCGCTGGAGAACCCGACGCCGCTGTCCAACCTGCTGCAAACCCTCGCGCTCATCCTGATCCCGGTCGCCGTGACCTTCATGGCCGGCACGTTCGTGCGCAGGCGGCGGTTCACCGCGCTGATCTTCGGCAGCATGCTGCTGATGTCCGCGCTGTCCACCGGTGCCGCGATCTGGTCTGAAGGCCATTCGCCCACGGCGCTGGATCCGGCGCTGATGGAAGGCAAGGAAGTGCGGCATGGCGCGGATGCATCGGCGCTGTGGGCGGCGCTCACCACGCAGACCAGCAACGGCTCGGTCAATGCGATGCACGACTCGCTGGCGCCGCTGACCGGCGGCGTGACCATCGGCAACATGCTGGTCAACGCGATCTGGGGCGGCGTGGGCTGCGGCCTCCAGCAGTTTCTGGTCTACCTGCTGCTGGCGGTGTTCCTCGCCGGCCTGATGACCGGACGCACACCCGAATTGTTCGGACGCAAGATCGAAGCCTTCGAGATCCGCTGGCTCGCCTTGCTCATCGTGCTGCAGCCGCTGGCGGTGCTCGGTTTCACCGCGCTCACGCTGGCGTTGCCGGAATACATCGGCGGCTTTGAAACAGGAACGTCCAATCCCGGCTTCCACGGCATCAGCCAGGTGTTCTACGAGTACACCTCGGCCTTCGCCAACAACGGCTCGGGTTTCGAAGGTCTGGGCGACGCCACCTACTGGTGGAACCTGACCTGCGTCGTCGTGCTCGTGCTCGGTCGCTATCCGGCCCTGATCATCCCCTTGATGATCGCCGGCGCGATGGCGAAGAAGCGCGTGGCCCCCGAAGGCAGCGGCACGCTGCATGTCGAAACGCCGACCTTCGCGCTGACGCTGGTCGCGGTGATCGCGATCCTGACCGTCCTGCAATTCACGCCTGCGCTGGTGCTGGGCCCGGTGGCCGAACACCTGTCGCTGGCCAGTCCCTGAGACGTCCAATCATGAACAACCATTCCCAAGCCGATGCGGGCATCGCGCGCCGCCAGTCGCTGGCGGGGCTGGATGCCGCCGCGCTGCGTGCGGCCCTCATCGAATCCTTCCGCAAGCTGTCGCCGCGCCAGGCGCTGAGGAGCCCGGTGATCGCGATCGTGCTGCTCGGCACGCTCCTCTCCGCGCTCATCACCGTGGTGGTCGGCAAGCAGCTCGTGTTCGGCACCGCGGTGACGCTGATCCTGTTCGCGACCGTGCTGTTCGCCAATTTCGCCGAAGCGGTGGCCGAGGCGCGGGGCCGTGGCCAGGCGGCCACGCTGCGCGCCGCACGCCGCGACCTCGTCGCGCGCCGGCTCGACGCGCAGCGCAACGAAACCCGCATACCGGCCACCCAGCTGCGTCGCGGCGACCGCGTGATCGTCGGCGAGGGCGAACTCATTCCCGCCGATGGCGAGATCATCGAGGGCATCGCCAGCATCAACGAGGCGGCGGTGACTGGCGAATCCGCACCTGTGCTGCGCGAAGCCGGGACAGACCGCAGCGGCGTGATCGGCGGCACCAAGGTGCTGTCGGACAGCATTGTCATCGAGATCAGCGCGGAACCGGGCGGCAGCTTCCTCGACCGCATGATCGCGCTGGTCGAAGGCGCCAACCGCCAGAAGACGCCGAACGAAATCGCGCTGACCATGCTGCTGGCGGCGATGACCCTGACGTTCCTCATCGTCTGTGCCACGCTGCCGCTGCTCGCCGGCTTCCTGGGCATCGCACTCGATCCGCTGCTGCTGATCGCGCTGCTGGTCTGCCTGATCCCGACCACCATCGGCGGCCTGCTGCCGGCCATCGGCATCGCCGGCATGAACCGCGCGCTGGCCGCGAACGTGCTGGCCAAATCCGGCAAGGCGGTGGAGATCGCCGGCGACGTCGATGTGCTGCTGCTCGACAAGACCGGCACGATCACCCATGGCGATCGCCAGGCGACCGCGTTCCATCCGCTGGCCGGCATCCACCGCGACCAGTTGCGCGATGCCGCGCTGCTGTCCTCGCTGGCCGACCCCACGCCGGAAGGCAAGTCGATCGTGCGCCTGGCCCGTGAACTGCAGAGCGTCGTCGTCGATCCCGAGCGCGCGCATTACGTGCAGTTCACCGCGCAGACGCGCATGTCCGGCGTCGACCTGCCGGGCGAGGACGGCCCGTCCGGACGCGTCATCCGCAAGGGCGCGGGCGATGCCATCGCGCGTCACGTACAGGCGCTGGGCGGCGAGGTCTCGGCGGAGCTCAATGCCCGCGTCGAGCAGGTTGCGCGCGGTGGCGCCACGCCGCTGGTGGTGTCGGAAGGCCGGCACGTGCTCGGCGTGGTCGAGCTGTCGGACGTGGTCAAGCACGGCGTCAAGGAACGTTTCGCGCGCATGCGCGAGATGGGCATCCGGACCGTGATGATCACCGGCGACAATCCGCTCACGGCCGCCGCCATCGCGGCGGAAGCGGGCGTCGACGACTACATCGCCGAGGCCCGCCCCGAGGACAAGCTCGCGCGCATCCGCACCGAGCAGGCCGGCGGCCGCCTGGTCGCGATGGTCGGCGACGGCACCAACGACGCACCGGCGCTGGCGCAGGCCGACGTGGGCCTGGCGATGAACTCGGGTACGCAGGCCGCGAAGGAGGCCGGCAACATGGTCGATCTCGATTCCGATCCGGCCAAGCTGCTGGCGGTGGTCGAGGTGGGCAAGCAGCAGCTGATCACGCGCGGCGCGCTGACCACGTTCTCGCTGGCCAACGATGTGTCGAAGTACTTCGCGATCCTGCCTGCGCTGTTCGCCGCCGCCATTCCGCAGATGTCCGCGCTGAACGTCATGCAGTTGTCCAGTCCGCAGAACGCCGTGCTGGCCGCATTGATCTTCAACGCGCTGATCATCCCGGCGCTGATCCCGCTCGCGCTCAAGGGCGTGCGCTTCAAGCCCGCCACCGCGGTGTCGCTGCTTCGCCGGAACATGCTGGTCTACGGCATGGGTGGCGTGGTCCTGCCGTTCATCGCCATCAAGCTGATCGACATGGCGCTCGTCGCCGCTGGAGCCTGACATGAATGCCACACACACTGCCGCCGTACAGCCCGACCGCGATGCGACGCCGTCCTTCGATGCGCCCTTGCATCGTGGCGGCGCATGGCGCCCCGCGATCGTCTTCGCCGGCGTGGCGCTGGCCGGCTTCGGCCTGCTGTACTCGCTCGCTGGTGCCGGGTTGGGTCAGGTGCTGTTCCCTGCGCAGGCACAGGGCAGCCTGATCGAGCGCGACGGCGCCGTCGTCGGTTCCGCGCTGGTGCCGCAGCCGTTCGCGGGCGACCGCTACTTCGCGTCGCGGCCCTCCGCGGCCGGCTACGATCCGATGGCCGCGGCGGGCAGCAACCAGTCGCGCACCAATCCGGACATGCGCAAGCGCGTGAACGAGGCCATCGCCGCCGTCGCCGCGCGCGAGGGCGTCGCGCCCGCCGACGTGCCCGGCGATCTGGTCACGCAGTCCGGCGGCGGCCTGGATCCGCACATCAGCCCGGCCGCCGCGCGCATCCAGGTCGCCCGCGTCGCCAAGGCGCGCGGCCTGGACGTCGCCGTGGTCGAGTGCCTGGTGGCGGCCCAGACCGAAGCGCCGCAGTACGGGGTGTTGGGGCAACCGCGCGTCAACGTGCTGCGGCTCAATCTCGCCCTCGACGCGCTGCGGGTGGCGCCGTGATCGCGTCGCGCGTCGATCGCGGGCATCGCGTTCCGCTAAGCTTGGCGGAACGCACCGGCAACACGCGCATCGCGAATCACGTCGAGACATGAACGAACGCAGCGCACAGGCCGATGCCCTGATCGGCGAACTGCAGAAGCAGGCCGCCGGGCGCCTGACCATTTTCCTCGGCGCGGCGCCGGGCGTCGGCAAGACCTACGCGATGCTGTCGCGCGCGCGCGAGCTGAAAAAACAGGGCGTCGACGTGGTCGTGGGCCTGGTCGAGACCCATGGGCGGGCGGAGACGCTGGCGATGCTCGATGGCCTGGAGGTGCTGCCGCGCCGTTCGATCGACTATCACGGACGCAGGCTCGACGAACTGGATCTGGATGCGCTGATCGCGCGCAGGCCGCGCGTGGCCCTGGTCGACGAACTCGCGCACCGCAACGCGCCGGGCAGCCGCCACGAGCGGCGCTGGCAGGACGTGATCGAACTGCTCGACGCCGGCATCGATGTCTACACGACGATCAACATCCAGCACCTGGAAAGCCTGAACGACGTGGTGCACCGGATCACCGGCGTGCGCGTCGCCGAGACCGTGCCGGACCTGGTCTTCGACCGTCTGCGCGACATCAAGCTCATCGACCTGCCGCCGCGCGAGCTGATCGAGCGCCTGCAGGAGGGAAAGGTGTATGTCCCCGAGCATGCGGCGCAGGCGCTGCAAGCCTTCTTCTCGCCGTCGAACCTCAGCGCGCTGCGCGAACTGGCGATGCAGGTTGCAGCCGATCGCGTCGACAGCGACCTGCGCGAGGCGCAGGCCGCGCGCGGCCTGCCGGGCATGTCGCTGCGCCGGCAGGTGATGGTCGCCATCGACGGCCTGGGCCAGTCCGAATACCTGGTGCGCATGGCCCGCCGGATCGCCGAACGACGCGATGCGCCGTGGACCGTCGTCACCGTGCAGTCGCGCGGCCTGCCGGGCGTACAGGCGCAGCAGGAAGTCGATCGTGCGTTCGCGCTTGCGCGACGGCTCGGCGGGGAGACCGAAGTGCTGCACGGCCCCAATATCGTCGACGCGCTGCTCGACCATGCCGGTCGCATCGGCGCGTCGACGCTGGTGCTCGGACGCACGCGCGAACGCCCGCTCGCGCGCATGTTCAACCGCACGATCACCCAGCAACTGCTGCAGCGCGGCGCGCATTACGAACTCACCATCATCAGCACGCCCGAAGCCCGCGCGCGCGCGCGGCGGACCCTGCGCGAAGCCGGCGGTGGGCTGACCCGCAGCGATATCGCGCTGCCCGTCGTCGCAGCGGCCGTGGCGACCTGCCTGGGATGGCTGCTGGAGCGGTTCGCGGGTCTGGGCGACCTGTCGATGGTGTTCATCGTCGCGGTGATCGTGGTCGCGGCGCGCACGCGCATGGCGGCCGCGGTGATCGCGGCCACGCTGTGCTTCCTGGCCTACAACTTCTTCTTCATCGAGCCGCGCTTCACGTTCTACATCGGCGCCCGGCAGGGCGTGGCTTCGGTGTTCCTGTTCCTGGTCGCCGCCCTGGTCTGCGGGCGGCTCGCGGCCAGGCTGCGCGCGCAGGTCGTCGCTTTGCGCGCCGCCAATGCCCATGCGAGCGCGCTGCAGACCCTCGGACGGCAACTCGCCAGCGCGGCGGACATCGGCCAAGTGGTCGAAGCCGGGCGCGTGGCCCTGCAGCGCGCCATCGACGGCGACGCCCTGCTGCACGTCGGCGATGCGCCGCTGCCGCGCGACGGTGCGTTCGCGCTCAGCGACATGGATCGCGCCGCTGCCGATTGGGCCTGCAGGCATCGCCAGCCCGCCGGCCGTTTCACCGACACGCTCGCCAATGCCGGCTGGTGGTTCCTGCCGCTGGTGATCGACGGCAAGGCCGCCGGCGTGGCCGGCCTGCGCCTGCCCGCGCACGTGTCGCGACTGGGTGCGGAACAGCGTCGGCTCGCCGAAGCGATGGTCGCCGACATCGCCGAGGCCATCGTGCGCACACGGCTGGTGTCCGACCTGGAGCGCGCGAAGCTCACCGGTGAGACGGAACGCCTGCGGTCCGCGCTGCTGTCGTCGGTGTCGCACGACCTGCGTTCGCCGCTGGCCTCGATCATCGGCGCGGCCGGCAGCCTGGATGCCTACGGCGACGCGATGAGCGCCGAAGACCGCCACGCGCTGCTCGACACCGTACGCCTGGAGGGCGAGCGGCTGGACCGCTACATCCAGAACCTGCTCGACATGACCCGGCTCGGCCACGGCGGCCTCACGCTCAATCGCGACTGGATCGGTGTGGGCGAACTGATCGGCTCGGCGGTGTCCCGCCTGCAGCGCTACCAGCCCGACATGCTCGCGACCGTGCGCGTCGACGCCGACGTCGAGCCCATCTGGGTGCATCCCGCGCTGGTCGAGCAGGCGCTGTTCAACGTGATCGAGAACGCGGCGAAGTTCTCGCCCACCGGCGAGGCCGTCGACATCGTCGCCCGGCGCCTCGGCGACGGTGCGCTGCAGGTCGACGTGCGCGATCGCGGCCCCGGGATCCCCGAAGAGGAGCGCAAGCGCATCTTCGACATGTTCTACAGCGTCGAGCGGGGCGATCGCGGTGGCCATGGCACCGGCCTGGGCCTGGCGATCACGCAGGGCATGATCGGTGCCCATGGCGGCAGCGTGGAAGCGCTGCCGGGCGATGGTCCCGACCCGCAGCGTCGCGGCACCGTGATCCGTATTACCCTTCCCCGCATCCTGCCCCCGGAGAGCGGACACCGTCCATGACGCAAACGCCCGTGCTTCCCGCCGGCGCGTCGCCGATCCGCGTGCTGGTCGTCGACGACGAACCGCAGATCCGCCGCTTCCTCGACATCAGCCTGCGCGCGCAGGGCTATCGCGTCGAACTCGCCGAAAACGGCGCGGCCGGTCTGGCTGCGCTGGCCACGCATGGCGCCGATCTCGTCATTCTCGACCTGGGGCTGCCCGACATGGATGGCCATGCGGTGCTCTCGCAACTGCGCGAATGGTCGCAGGTGCCGGTGCTGGTGCTGACGGTGCGGTCCGGCGAGGCGGAGAAGGTCGCTGTGCTCGATGCGGGCGCCAACGATTACGTGACGAAGCCCTTCGGCATCCAGGAGCTGATGGCGCGCGTGCGCGCGCTGCTGCGTGCGCGCGCAGCGCCGATGGAGGGCGCGATGGTGTTCGACGATGGCAGGCTGCACATCGATCTTGCACGACGCGAAGTACTGCTGGAGGGCGCCCAGGTGACCCTGGCGCGCAAGGAGTTCGCGCTGCTGGCGCTGCTGGCCCGCAACGCAGGGCGGGTGGTGACGCAGCCGCAGATCCTGCGCGAGCTGTGGGGCCCGGATCACGAGGAAGACACGCATTACCTGCGCGTGCTGGTCGGCAAGCTCCGCCACAAGCTCGCCGACGATGCGGCGAGCCCGCGTTACATCGCGACCGAGCCGGGCGTGGGCCTGCGCTTTCTCGGTCGGATCTGACTGTCCCGGCGCGCGTTCTGGTCGATGCGGTGCCCTGCTGCGGGGAGCGTGCGAACGGATGATCGACAGGCGTCGAGGGTATGCTGGCTGTCATGTCCGTCCACCTGTGGCCAAGAGGAGCGCCCCGATGCAGATCGTCTACCGCGCCGCCAACCTCTCCGATGCCCACCTGATCCGCCAGATGATGGAAGCCGAGGGCATTCCGGCCTTCGTCCAGGGCGAATTCCTGCAGGGCGCGGTCGGCGAGCTGCCGGCGAACACCGAAGTCCTCGTGCGCGTGCCCGATGCGCATGTCGCAGCGGCGCGCCTGGTCGTCGACGACTGGGAATCCAGCGAGCCGGTGGGGTTCGAGGACGATGACCTGGACGGTGAAGACCTGGACGCGACCGGTGCCGGTGAGCCGACCTCGGTGCAGACACAGGCGATCGCGGTGAGGCGCCTGCTGCTGTTCGTCGCAATCCTCGTCGTCGGCGTGATCGGCTACGCGTTGTTGCTGCGCCGCGCGGCCGGATGACGCTTCCCGGGCGCATGCGCCCGGGAAGGTCGAGAGAGGAAAGCGCCCGGATCAGGGCCCGCGTCGCTGTGTTTCCTGCGCCTGCTGCGCGACCTGCGGCGCTTCCGTCGACTTGGCATCGGCCATGCGCGTGCTCTGTTCGAGCGTCTGCGTGGTCGCCTGCGTGTAGTCGATGTACGCGTGCTTCGCGGCCGGGTGCGAGGGGTCGCCGTTCACGCCCTGCACCGCGATCAGGAAGCCCTGGCCGTTGTTGCTGCGGCCGACATGGTCGATGCGGCTGAGGCCGGTGGCCTTGGCGTCCGCCGCCAGCGCGCCTGCGGCCTGTTCCATCTGCTCTCGCGACTTGAATCCGCCACCGGGACCGAGCTGTTCGAGGTTCGACAGCGCCTGCTTGTACAGCGCGTGGTCCGGATGCTGCGGGCTGGCCAGCGAAGACGGTGTTGCGTTCGGCTGCGTCGGCGCGGGTGTCGGCGCCGGCTTCGCTGGCGTGGTCTCGGCAGGCGCCGCCTGCGTCGGCGTGCGCTGTTGGTTCCACTGCACTTCGATCGCCTGCCGCGTGGCCCTGTCGGCGTCGCCGGTGGCCGGCAGGCCATTGGCCTTCTGGAAGGCCGCGACCGCCGCGACGGTGTTCTCGCCGTAATGGCCGGTGGCGTTGAACGGCTGGCCGTCCTGGCGCTTGTAGCCCAGCGTGGACAGCTGTGCCTGCAGGTGTTTCACCGCTGCGCCGTCCTCGCCGCGCTTGAGCACGCCGTCGGCCAGCGCATCCGCCGGCTGCGCCGCGCGCTGTGCGCCGCCCTGCGTCTGCGACTGGTTGCGATCCTGCAGCAGCGTGCGCGCTTCGGCGAGCGGATCGGTGGCGTAGAGCTTCACGCCGTTCGCCTGCTTGCGCTCCAGGTAGCGGTCGAGCGAGCTCAGCTCCACGCCTTCGCCGCCGCGCGACTGGCTGACCATCAGCTCGCCGCTCTTCGGGTCGCGCACGACCATCACGATGTGGTCGATGCCTTTGTAGCGGCCGCCGTCCCACTTGGTCGGGCCGTTGTCCTCGCCGATGATCATGCCTTCCTTCAGCGCGCCGCGCGTGACCTGCGCGCCGGTGAGCATCACGCCGGAGCGCTGCTCGGCCTTCTGCACGATCATCGCAGCGCCGTCGTTGCCCAGGCTGAAGCGATCGGCGCGGGAGAACACTTCGCGCCCGGCTTCTCGATTGATCTCGGCCATGGTCGCGTTCTGCATCGTCGCGACCCAGCCCGAGCAATCGACGTAACCCTGGTCCGGGTTCTTGCCGCTGACGCCGGCGATCTTGCCGCTCATCGCGTACTTCACGTGGTCGTACTTCAGCGTGAGCGCGTGCGCGTCGTTGAGCTCGATGCCCTTGCCGGCTTCCTGCGCGGGGCGGTTCTGCAGCGGCGTCTGGGCAGGTGTCTGCGTCGGCGCGGTCTGCGCGGGCGTGGCCTGCGAAGGCGTGTTCGCCTGCGTGGCCGGACCGATGTTCTTTTCCGGGATCTGGATGCGATCGAACTTGCGATCCCAATAGGTGGTGAAGCTGGTCGCGAGGTCGCGGTCCGACATCGACGACAGCGATTCGTACTTGCGACCGGTCACCTTCTCGAAGTCGCGCGAACTGATGTTGTTGAGGATGTTGCGACGCGTATCGTCGCGGCCGAACTCGCCGGTCGCGATCGCGGTCTGGATCGAGCGGTAGCCTGCGGCGCCCTGCTGGTGCGCAAGGTACATGTCGAGGCCGTCGGGCTGCGCGCTGCCCGACAGGTACGGACGTCCGTCGCGGGCGTGGCGGTTGACCAGTGCCTGGCGGTTGTCGAGGTAGAGGCGTGCGGCGGCATCGGTGTTCGCGACGGGGTCCAGCTCGCGACCGGCGATGCCGTAGGCCCGGGCGGTGTCCGGGACGAACTGGAACAGGCCCTTGGCGCCGTTCGGGCCGCGGCTGGCGGTCTCGTCGAACCTGCCGCCGGTTTCGATGTAGGCGAAGCGGAGGAAATCGTCGCGGGGGATGCCGCGTTCCTTGGCTTCCTTCTCGATGATGTCGAGGACTTCGGTCTTGCTGTAATCGCGTGGCATGTGTGTGCTGTCCGTGAGGTTGGGCGTGGCGGTGTCGCCGCCACGGCGCGTCAACCGGATCCGTCCGTGGACCCTCTGCATGTGGTCGACCATGAAACAACGCCCGGACGTCCCCGAAGGGCCGCCCGGCATGGGTGTCGACCGGACTCCTCCATGAGCCCTCTACGGTCAGTCAACAGAACTGCCTGCGTGCCGGACCAGGCCGGCGCGCGGGGTGAAGTCTAGCAATCCCGGGTCGCGTGGGCAGCGGTCGGGACGCCCGTCCGTCGGCCGGTGCGGCGTCAGGGTGCGGGCTGGTACTGCTTGCCGGCGGTGTCGTAGCGATATTCGGTGACGCCGCTCGCGGCTTCGGTGCCGGTGCCGCTCATCGCGATGCGGATCGTCGGCAGGCCGCCGTCGCCGGGGGTGCCGAAGCTCAGCGTGCCCTTGGTCTGGTAGCAGGCGCGATCGCCCGGCTCCTGGCCGCAATCGGCATCGTTGTCCTCGCCTGCGGCGATGTTGCCGATGTAGGTCCAGCGCTGCCTGCCGGCATTGGCTTCGAGCTGCAGGTCGGCCGAGTCGAAGAGGAACATTTCATAGGACGCCGAATCCACGCCATTGGCGAAGAAGGTGACCGGCACCGCCAGCACCATGCGGCCGTCGCCGGTCTCGCGGCTTTCGATCTTGCGCGTCTTGTCGATTTCGCCGGCCCGCTCGTAGGCGCCGAACTCGCCGATCGTGGGATACGCGCCGTCGATGGTCCATTCCTTCTCCGAGCCGGCGCTGTCCTTGAACAGCGTCGCCGCGGTGATGTTGACCTTGCTGCCGGGCGCCGGCACCGCGTTCTCGTCCTTCGGGCCGTAGACCTCGGGCGTGTTGTACGCGAAGCCGGTGTACCAGTGCTTCCCGCCCAGATCGAACGAATGGCCGAACCACCAGGTCGCGACGGCGCCGTCGTCGACTTCGTACGACAGCGCGCCATCGCCGTCCTTCTGGTAGATGAGGTAGAGCATGCTGCTGGGCGACGGCGGCTGCGCGGCCATCTTCGGCGGGGCGGGAGTGGTCACGGGCGGAACGTCCTGTCGGGAGGCGGGCGTGTCTTTGCTGGGGGCGGCGGGCTGGGCCGGTGCGTCGCCGCTGCTGCAGGCGGCCAGCGACATCGACAGCAATGCGGTCAGGGCAGCCATCGCGCGACGGCGCCTGCCGGGGGGCTGGAGGGGGAACATCCTCTGGGTCCTTCGGGGGAAAAGGCGTGGTCTTCTTAACGTCGCATCGCGACGGGCGTCAAGCTGCGGGTCTGCCGATGCCCAGCCAGCCGGCGACCACGCTGCGCAGTTCGTCCACGCCGGCCTTCGATTCGCCGGAGAAGGTCTGCACGCTGACGGTGTCGCCGTACTGGGCCTGCAGGTCCTTGCGCACGGCCATCAGCGTGTTGCCGGCGGCGCCGCGGCCGAGCTTGTCGGCCTTGGTCAGGATGGCGTGGGCCGGCAGGCCGCGCTCGGCGGCGTAGGCGATCATGTGCCGGTCGTAGTCCTTCAGCGGATGGCGGATGTCCATCACCACCACCAATCCCTTCAGGGCCTGGCGGGTGCGGAAGTACTGGTCGAGGAAGGCTTGCCAGTGCGCCTGCAGGTCCTGCGGCACCTTGGCGTAGCCGTAGCCGGGCAGGTCGACGAGGAACTTGCCCTCGTGCGGCGGCAGCTCGAAGAACACCAGCTGCTGGGTGCGGCCGGGCGTCTTCGAGACCCGGGCCAGCGCGTTCTGCTGGCACAGGGCGTTGAGCGCGCTGGACTTGCCGGCATTGGAGCGGCCGGCGAACGCGACCTCGAAACCGCCGTCCGGCGGCAGCTGGCGGGGCGTATGGGCGGCCAGCAGGTAGCCGGCGCGGACGAAGGGATTGGGAGGGGTGACCATCGCCATAGCATCGCACGACCGGCAAGCCCGGCCGGCCCGGTTTGACCGGCCCCGGTGCCGCGACGATAATTCCACGGTTTCGGCCTGCGGTCGGTCCTGCCGGCCCCGCGTCCCGTCTTCTTGGAGTGTTGAGCATGCGTCACGCACGTGCCTTCGGTTTCGCCGGCCTCGCGGTCCTCGCGGTCGCGGCGGCCGCCGCCATCGCCCAGACCACGGTCACCCCCGTGCCCGAAGCCGCGCCGGTCCAGACCGCGCCGCTGGACGCGTCCGTGCTGACCGAACTGGCAAAGGCCAAGGGCGGCGATGCCAAGGCCGGTGCCGCCAAGGCCGGCGCCTGCGCCGCCTGCCACGGCCTGGACGGCAATTCGACCGCCGATCCGACCCTCTACCCGCGCATCGCCGGCCAGAGCGAGCGCTACATCGCCACCCAGCTGGCGCTGTTCAAGAGCGGCCACCGCGCGAACGCGATCATGCAGCCCTTCGCCGCCGCCCTGAGCGCGCAGGACATGCGCGACATCGGCGCCTACTACGCCACCCAGAAGTCGGGCGCCGGCATCGCCGACGACACCGTGATCGCCCAGGGCCCGAACCAGGGCCTGAAGTTCTACGAAGTCGGCCAGAAGCTGTACCGCAGCGGCGACCCGCAGCGCGGCGTGCCGGCCTGCATGGCCTGCCACGGCCCGACCGGCGCCGGCAACCCGGGCCCGGCCTATCCGCACGTCGGCGGCCAGCAGGCCTGGTACAGCAAGCGTCGCCTCGAGGAATACCGCGCCGGCGTGACCACCCTGCCCGCCGCCGAGAAGGCCCACTTCGACATCATGGCCGCCGTGGCCAAGCCGCTGACCGACGAGGAAATCCAGGCGCTGGCCAGCTACATGCAGGGCCTGCACGCCCGCGCGCCGGCGACGGCGAAGGCACGCTGAAGCGCCGCCGGGCCTGCGTCCGGCATCGCAATCCACAGGTTTCGCGCTTGAATCCGGACGCCGGCACGGACATCCTCTGTGCCGGCGTTTTTTCATTCCCCCGACACAGGTTTCCGCCCATGCCGCGTCTGTTCGCCTGGTTGCTGCTCTCGCTCCTCCTTCCGCTGACCGCCTGCGCGCAGGCGCCCGCCGGCCCGGTCCAGGCCGGCCGCGACTACGAAGTGCTGCCGCAGGGCCAGCGCTGGCAGCCGGCCAACGGCAAGATCGAAGTGGCGGAGGTCTTTGCCTACACGTGCCACCACTGCGCCGACTTCCAGCCGATGGTCGATGCCTGGAAGAAGAAGCTGCCGGCCGATGTCGCCTTCACCTACGTGCCGGTCGCCTTCGACCCGGAAGACAGCTACGCGCTGGCCTACTTCGCCGCCGAATCGGCCAAGGCGCTGCCGAAGGTGCACAACGCGCTGTTCGACGCGATCCACAAGGACGGCACGCTGCCGCGCAACAGCCCCACCGTCGACGAGCTGGGAACCTGGTTCGCGCAGAAGGGTCTGAACCAGTCGCGCATGGTCGCGCTGATGCAGTCCAAGGAGACCGCCGCGAAGATGTCGCGCGTCCGCGGCTTCATGAAGGCCAACGGCGTCAAGGGCACGCCGACCATGGTGGTCAACGGCAAATACGTGGTGCGTGGCGGTTCGCTCGCCGACCGCCTGCGCATCGTCGATGCCCTGGTCGCGATGGAGCGGGCCAAGCCCAAACCCTGATTTCCTTCTGCCCGGCGCATCGCCGGCCGGATCCGCGACGCCGCGTCCGCGCGCGGCACAGCCCGTCATTCCCCAGTCATTCCCAGCTCCACATCGTTCGATAGACCGACCGCATTCCGACAGGAGAGACACCGATGAAGCGATACCTGCCGTTCGCCCTGCTCGCCGCGCTCGCGCTGACCGCGTGCACCGGCAAGGACGACGCCGCCAGCACCGATGCGCCGGCCGCGACCGACACCGCCGTCAGCGAAGAACAGCTGATGAAGGACGCCGCTGCCGCTGCCGCTGCGGGCAACGATCCGAATGCCGTGGTCGCCGATCCGGCCGTCGCCGAAGCCGGCGCAGCCCCGACGCCCCCGCTGGCCACCGCCGACGGCCCGGTCCCGGGTCTGAAGCTCGGCGTGGACTACCAGCTCGTCCAGAACGGCCAGCCGTTCGAGCCGCTCAACGGCAAGATCGAAGTGGTCGAGATGTTCAACTTCGTCTGCCCGGCCTGCGCCTCGTTCCAGCCGCTGATCGGCAACTGGAAGAAGACCCTGCCGGCCGACGTGCGCTTCACCTACGTGCCGGCGGCGTTCGGCGGCAACTGGGATCAGTACGTCCGCGCGTTCTACGCCTCGCAGACCATGGGCATCGCCGAGAAGGCCCACGAGAAGGTCTACGACGCGATCCACCTCGAAGGCAAGCTCAAGGGCGAGCGCGGCGAGGACAGCGATGCCGAGATCGCGGCCTTCTATTCGCAGTTCGGCGTCGATGCCAAGGCCTTCGCCGGCAACATGAAGAGCTTCGCGGTCACCGGCAAGTACAACAAGGCCAAGCAGTATTTCGCCGCGCAGTCGATCGGTGCCACCCCGAGCACGCCGACGATCTTCATCAACGGCAAGTACCGCGTGCTGGGTCGCAGCGCCGAAGACCGCCTGCGCGTCGCCGATGCGCTGATCGCGTTCGAGCGCGCCCAGGCCAGCGGCGCCGCTGCACCGGCCACGCCCTGATCCGCATCGCGCGCATGATCCGCAACGGGAGCGGCCGGGCATGACATCGACACCGGCCGCAGCCCATGCCGCCGCGAGCGATTCGCGGCGGCTGAAACTGCTCAGCGCCAACATCCAGGCCGGGGCCAGCACCCGGCGCTACACCGACTACGCCACCCGCAGCTGGTCGCACGTGCTGCCGGCCGGCAACAAGCGCGCCTCGCTGGACGCCATCGCCGAGCTGGCCGCGCTGCACGACATCGTCGGCCTGCAGGAAAGCGACCCGGGCAGCTGGCGATCGGGCTTCACCAACCAGACCCACTACCTTGCCGAGCGCGCGGGCTTCGACTTCTGGAGCCACCAGCCCAACCGCAGCGTGGGCGTGGCCGGCAACGGCACCGCCGGGCGACGGGTCGGCGTGGTCGCCTCCAGCGCGAACGCGCTGCTGTCGCGCATCGAGCCGGCCGAGGTCAGCGACCATCCGCTGCCCGGCCGCATCGCCGGTCGCGGCGTGCTGGTCGCGCGCTTCGGCCGCGACCGCGACAGCCTGACCATCGCGGTCGCGCACCTGTCGCTGGGCGCCGGTTCGCGGCGCGCACAGCTGGCCTTCATCGGCGAACTGCTGCAGGACCATCCGCACAGCGTGCTGATGGGCGACTTCAACTGCACCATCGACCAGCCGGAGATGGCGCTGCTATTCCAGCGCACCCGCCTGCAGCCGCCGGCCTGTGCCGTACACACCTTCCCCAGCTGGCGCCCGCAGCGCGCGATCGACCACGTGCTGCTCTCCGAAGGCCTGCGCTGCGCCGACATGCGCGCGGTGCCGGCGGCCTGGTCGGACCACCTGGCGCTGTCGGTCGAGCTGGACGTGCCTGCGCACAGCCTGCCCGCGCACACCCTGACTGCCCCGCCGGCGACGCCTTCGGCCGCAGGTTGATTTGAGTCAAAGCCGGACCCGCGCCCGGTGCGTACCTTGCGGCCATGATGCCGCGACTGACCTTCGACCCCGATCTGCTGCGCCGTTACGACCGGCCCGGCCCGCGCTACACGTCGTACCCGACGGCGCCGCAGTTCGGCCCGGACTTCGGCGAGGCCGAACTGCGGCGCGCCATCCAGGACAGCAACGGCGACCCGATTCCGCGCCGGCTGTCGCTGTATGTCCACGTGCCGTTCTGCCTCAGCCCGTGCTTCTACTGCGGCTGCAACCGGGTCATCACCCGCGACCGCAGCCGTGGCGACGCCTACCTGACCCATCTGTGCCGTGAGATCGCGGCGATCGCGCCGCTGTTCGACCGCGACCGCGAGGTCATCCAGCTGCACTTCGGTGGCGGCACGCCCAACTTCCTCAGCGCGACCCAGCTGCGCTGCACGGTCGACGTGCTGCGCCGGCATTTCCGCTTCAGCGACGCGCCCGATCGAGACATCTCGATCGAACTCGATCCGCGCACCGTGCTGCCGCAGGACATCGCCGAACTGGCGCAGGCCGGCTTCAATCGCGCCAGCCTCGGCGTGCAGGACTTCGACCCGGCGGTGCAGGACGCGGTGAACCGCGTGCAGGGCGTGGAGCAGACCCGCGCCGTGGTCGATGCCTGCCGCGCGCATGGCTTCCGCTCGGTCAACATCGACCTGATCTACGGCCTGCCGAACCAGACCGTCGACGGTTTCCGGCGCACGCTGGACACGGTGATCGCAATGCGTCCGGACCGCCTGGCGGTGTACAGCTACGCGCACCTGCCGGACATGTTCAAGGCGCAGCGCCAGCTCGACGCGCGCCTGCTGCCCGATGCCGAGACCAAGCTCGCACTGCTGCAGCTGGCCATCGAGACGCTGACCGCCGCCGGTTACGAGTACATCGGCATGGATCATTTCGCGCTGCCCGACGACGAACTGGCGCAGGCTCAGGCGCGCGGCGGGCTGCATCGCAACTTCATGGGCTACACCACCCATGCCGACAGCGACCTGATCGGCCTGGGCGTAAGCGCGATCAGCCATATCGGCACCAGCTTCAGCCAGAACCCGCGCGACCTGCCGGGCTGGCAGACCGCGCTGGACGAAGGTCGCCTGCCGGTGTTCCGCGGCATGTTCATGTCCGAGGACGACCAACTGCGCGCCGACCTGATCCAGCGTCTGATGTGCCAGGGCGAGATCCCGGCGTCGGCGCTGGAACGTCGCTACGGCATCGACTTCCGCGCGTATTTCGCGGATGCGCTGGCCCAGCTGGCGCCGCTGGCGAGCGATGGCCTCGTGCAGATCGGCGAGGACCGCATCGAAGTGACCGCGCGCGGGCGCCTGCTGCTGCGCAACATCGCGATGTGCTTCGACCACTACCTGCAGCGTCCGGTCGAACGTCCGCGGTTTTCGCGAGCGATCTGAGCCTCGTCGGAGGGCACTCGTTCGCGTCGCATTCGGTCGCAACGGGACGACGCGATCCAGGCGCGCGGAGCCATTGCGACGCCTGCAAGTGATTGATCGGCAGCCCGAATCATGCGCTTGCAGGACGGATGGCCTGCTTCTTGCTTGATCGTGTGGACCGTTCAAGGTCCACGCCATCCCCCGACATGCCGTCCTCGCTCGCCAACGAGCCGTCCCCCGTGGAGCCGCGCGCCGCGCCGCCGGCCGCGCAGGGCGCGCCCGTCGACGGCGGTCCTGTCGGCGAGGCCCCGGCCTGCGGACCGCCCCCGTCGCGGCTCGATGTCGAGCGCGAAGTCGGGATCGACAAGATCCGCGTTCTCCACCGCGAGGCCAGCCACAGCTTCGCCGGTTCGCTGGTCGCAGGCGTGCTCTGGGTCTCTGCCGTCTGGAGCAGCGCATCGCACGCCTGGCTCGTCGCATGGCTGGCGACGTTCGCGCTGGTCATGCTGGTGCGCTTGTCGCTGGTGCTGCACTACCGTGGTCGCAGGTCGGATGCTGCGGCCATGGCCAGCTGGTTCCGCGGCTACGCGATCACCGTCCTGGCGTCTTCGCTGATGTGGGGACTCGGCGCGCCGCTGCTGGTGCTGAACGCGCCGCTGCTGCAGGTCCTGGTGACCTTTTCCTTCCTGATCGGCCTGGCCGGCGCGTCACTGGTGGCGTACGGCCTGTTCCCGCGCTTCACCCTCCTGGTGATCGGCCTGCTGCTGCTGCCGATCGAGGTGGTGCTGTTCTTCTCCGACGACAGCGTCGCGCGCTGGGCCGCCGTCGCCGGCGTGCTGTTCGCGGTCAGCACCACGCGCAGCGTGTTCGCCTATGGCGCGCGCATGGACGAAAGCGTGCGCCAGACGCACCGGTTGCGCGAAGCCAACCGCATCGCGCAATGGCATGCCGAAACCGACGTGCTGACTGGCCTGAACAACCGCCGAGCCTTCACCGCCGCCGCGCGCGCGTTGATGCAGCTCGCCGCGCGCGAGGACAGTCGCGTCGCGATCCTGGTCATCGACCTGGACCACTTCAAGGACATCAACGACGGTCACGGCCATTCGGTCGGCGACGCCATGCTCGCCCATGTCGCCGACCTGATGCGCGCCGCGCTGCGCCGCTCCGACATCTGCGGGCGCCTGGGCGGCGACGAATTCGCGGTGCTGCTGCCGAACGCCACGTCCGAAGCCGCGCATGCGGTCGCGGAGAAGATCCGCGCGCTCGCGATGCAGACCACCGTCCCGCTGGACGGCCTGGAAGTGTCGGTCTGCCTGAGCATCGGCATCGCCTGCGGCACGGGCGAAGGTTTCGACGCGCTGCTGGCGCGCGCCGACCATGCCATGTACGAGGCCAAGCGCATGGGGCCGAACCGGATCGTCGCCGCTGCCGCGACGTGAGACCATGCAGCGCCCGCATGTGCGGGCGTCGTGACGTTTCCGCGAGGCATCGAACATGGATCCATCCGGACTGCTGGCCTGGTACCCGCAACTGCGCACCCTGCACATTGCCTGCGTGCTGCTCAGCGGCGCATTGTTCTTCGCACGCGGCACCAGCGTGCTGGCCGGCGCGGCCTGGCCCATGCGCAAACCCGTGCGCCTGACCAGCTACGCCATCGACAGCGTGCTGCTCGCCGCCGCGCTCGCGCTCGCCGCCATCCTGCCGGTTGCGATGTTCGCCAACGGCTGGCTCACCGCGAAGATCGTGCTGCTGTTCGTCTACATCGCCCTCGGCACCTTCGCGCTCAAGCGCGCCCGCACGCAACGTGCGAAAGCGCTGTGCTTCGCCGGCGCGGTCGCCGTCTTTCTGTTCATGATCTCCGTCGCCCGCGCGCATCATCCGCTGGGGGTGTTCGCGGGGTGGATGGGCTGAATCCCTCAGGGTAGAGCGCTCACCCCGCACCCCGCTCCCGCACCGTGTAGCCCGCGTGCGTGATCGCGTCGGCAGCGGCGTCGACGAGGATCGCGCCTTCGACGGTGACGATGCCCTGCGGGAGATCGACATCGACGCGGGCGTCGGGGTCGAGGGTGTGGATCGCGCGGGTGATGGCGCGGGCGCAGTGTCCGCAGGTCATGCCTTCGACTTCGAATTTCATGGGGTCCTCGCTGGGGGAGTGAATGGGCCGGCGCGTCGCCGGCCCGTGCAGCGTCGGGCTTGCCCCCGTGTCAGGGTCAAGCGGTCGCGTGCCGGGCTTGACCTTGCCATGATGGCAGGGTCGACGCTGGTCGCGGACCCGAACCGGAGACCGCCATGTCCACCGCATCCTTGCCTCCTTCCACCCCCGCTGCGGCGTCGCTGCGCTTGTCGATCGAGGGCATGACCTGCGCGAGCTGCGCCGGGCGCGTCGACCGCGCGCTGCGCGCCGTGCCGGGCGTCGAGGCCGTCGTCGTCAATCCGGTCACCCATGTCGCCGACGTGCGGCCCGTCACCGTGGATGCCCGCACGCTCGCCGAAGCCGTCGAGGCCGCCGGTTACTCGGTGACGCGCGGCGAGATCGCGCTGTGCATCGACGGCATGACCTGCGCATCCTGCGTCGGGCGCGTCGAGCGTGCGCTGCGCGCGGTGCCCGGGGTGATCGATGCCAGCGTGAACCTCGCGACCGAGCGCGCGCGGGTGGTCGTGCCGGCCGGTGACGACGAAGCCTTGATCGCGCGCCTGATCGCCGCCGTCGCCGATGCCGGCTATGTCGCGTCGCTGCCGGACGATGCGGCAGAAACATCATCATCCAGCGATACCGCGCATGCGCCGCGCCGCATGGATCGCGAACGCCTGCACCTGATCATCGCGATCGTGCTGACCCTGCCGCTGGTGCTGCCGATGCTGGCGCTGCCGTTCGGCAAGCACTGGATGCTGCCGGGCTGGCTGCAGCTGCTGCTGGCGACGCCGGTGCAGTTCTGGCTGGGCGCGCGCTTCTACCGTGCGGCCTGGGGCGCGCTGAAGGCACGCAGCGGCAACATGGACCTGCTGGTCGCGCTGGGTACGACCGCCGCGTACGGGCTGAGCGTCTTCCACCTGTGGCAGGGGCCTGCGCACCACGGCGAACGGCCGCTGTATTTCGAGGCCTCGGCCGTGGTGATCGCGCTGGTGCTGCTGGGCAAGTGGCTGGAGGCGCGCGCCAAGCGCCAGACCACCAAGGCGATCCGCGCGCTGCAGGCGCTGCGTCCGACGCATGCGCGCGTGCGTCGCGACGGTCGCGAGATCGAGGTGCGCGCGGCCGAGGTGGTGGTCGGCGATGTGGTGGTCGTGCGGCCGGGCGAACGCATCCCGGTCGATGGCACCGTGCTCGAAGGCGATACGCATGCCGACGAATCGCTGATCACCGGTGAATCGCTGCCGGTGGCGAAGGGCGTGGGTGACCGCGTGACCGGTGGTGCGGTGAACGGCGAGGGCTTGATCGCGGTGACCACCACGGCGGTCGGCACGGAAAGCGCACTGGCGCGCATCGTGCGGCTGGTCGAGGACGCGCAGGCGGCGAAGGCGCCGATCCAGAAGCTCGTCGATCGCGTGAGCGCGGTGTTCGTGCCGGTCGTGGTCGTGCTGGCGCTGCTGACCCTGCTCGGCTGGGGCCTGTTCGCCGGCGACTGGAACACGGCGATCCTCAACGCGGTGGCGGTGCTGGTCATCGCCTGTCCGTGCGCGCTGGGCCTGGCCACGCCGACCGCGGTGATGGCCGGCACCGGCGTGGCCGCGCGCGCCGGCATCCTGATCAAGGACGCCGAGGCGCTGGAAGTCGCGCATGCGGTGCGTACCGTCGCCTTCGACAAGACCGGCACGCTGACCGAAGGCCGGCCAGTGCTGGTCGCGCAGGTCGCGGTGGATGGCGATGACGACGCCCTGCTGATGCGGTCAGCGTCGCTGCAGCAAGGCAGCGAACATCCGCTGGCGAAGGCGGTGCTGGCCGCGTTCGCGGCATGCAGCGAGGGTGACGGCGCTGCGCCGACGGCGCGCGACGTGCGCGCGGTGGCCGGTCGCGGCCTGCGCGGCACGGTCGACGGCCGCGCGCTGCTGCTCGGCAGCCGGCGGATGATGGCCGAGGCCGGCATCGACATCGCGCCGCTCGCCGCGCGCGCCGATGCGTTGGCGCACGAGGGCTGCACGGTGTCCTGGCTGGGCGAGGCTGGTCTTGGCGAGGCGGGCGAGAGCGCGCCGCAGCTGCACGGCCTGCTCGCGTTCCGCGACCCGCCGCGCGCGCACGCCGCGCAGGCCATCGCCGAACTGCGCCGACTCGGCGTGCGCACGGTGATGATCTCCGGCGACAACGCCGGTGCCGCCGGCGCGGTCGCGCGCGCGCTGGGCATCGACGACGTGCGCGCCGACGTGCTGCCGGAACAGAAGGCCGATGCGGTGCGCGCACTGGCCCGCGATGGCCGCGTGGCGATGGTCGGCGACGGCATCAACGATGCGCCGGCGCTGGCGGCGGCCGATGTCGGCATCGCGATGGGTACCGGCACCGACGTGGCGATGCACGCCGCCGGCATCACCCTGATGCGCCCGGAGCCCGGCCTGGTCGCCGACGCGCTGGACGTGTCGCGGCGTACGGTGCGCAAGATCCGCCAGAACCTGTTCTGGGCCTTCGCCTACAACGTCGTCGGCATTCCGCTGGCCGCGCTGGGCCTGCTCGATCCGGTGGTCGCCGGCGCGGCCATGGCGTTCTCGTCGGTCAGCGTCGTGTCCAACACCCTGCTGCTGCGGCGCTGGTCGCCGCGGCGCATCGCCTGAGGTCGTCGCCATGCCTGCACGCACCACCCGCAGCCCACGTCCGGAACTCGCCGAAGCGCGCGGCCAGGGCCTGCACAACATCGGCGAGGCCGCTGCGTCCACCGGCGTCAGCCAGAAGATGATCCGTCACTACGAACGCATCGGCCTGCTGCCCGAGGTCGGCCGCACCTTCGCCGGCTATCGCCTCTACGCCGAGGCGGACCTGCACCGGTTGCGCTTCATCAAGCGGGCGCGCGATCTCGGCTTTTCGATCAAACAGATCGAAGCGCTGCTCGGTCTGTGGGACGACCGCTCGCGGGCCAGCGCCGAGGTGAAGGCGATGGCCCGCGCGCATTCGCGCGAGCTGGGCGAGAAGATCGCGCAGATGCAGGCGATGCAGCGCACGCTCGATGCGCTGGCAACGCGCTGCCACGGCGACGATCGCCCCGACTGCCCGATCCTCGACGACCTGGCCGACGGGCCGGCATCGAAGGACTGATCCGCAGGCGGCAGCGTCAACGTCGCGCCAGTCGCGGCCAGGCCCAGGCCAGCAGCAGCCAGGCCGGCAGCAGGCCGATGGCGTGCACGGTGAGGGTCCACGCCGGCTGCGTGGTCACCGCGAGCAGTGCCGCGCCCTGCAGGCAGACATAGGCCACGCACAGCATCAGCAGTTCGAACGGGCGGGGGTTGCGGCACAGGGCGCCGAGGCAGAGGCCCCAGCTGGTGATCGACAGCATCGCGGCCAGCGCGGCGAGTGCGGACAGCGGTTCGCTGGCGACCAGCCGCAGCATCGCCGGCAGGCTCAGCGCGAGCAGCATCGCGAAGCCGACGAGGAAGCGCGCGGCGAGCAGCCGCGGCAGCGCGTTCGGTGCGGTGAACACCAGCGCACCGGTGCCGTGGTCGCGTTCGCGCAGCACACCGCGCGCCAGCACGTCCAGCGGCAGTACCCAGGCGAGCAGCAGGCCGACGCGCATGCCCTCGGGTGCGCCGAATTGCGCACCCATCACGCCCAGCGCCGCGAGCCACCACCACCACGCGCGCTGGCGCAGGACGAGCTTGAGTTCGGCGACGGCGAGGATGCCCAGCGGTCCGCGCGCGAAGGGATCGAGCGCGCGGTCGAAGAGGCGGTGCAGCCAGCGCAGCGCGCGTCCGCCCCCGCTGCGCGCCTTCGTCTTGCCCAGACCGCGCGCGGCGGCCCAGTCCAGCAGCGGCGCTGCCGCCAGCGTGCCCAGCATCGCGAGCAGCAGCCACAGCGCGCGGCTCGCGACGAGCTTGCCCTCGGGATGCCACGTTGGCCAGTCGAAGAATTCGGACGTCTCGGTGACGCGATCCCCGCCGAGGTTGAACCCGAACGGCAGCGCCTTGCCGGTCTGTGCCTCGCGCACGCGGCTGAACTCGCGCGCGGCGACGATCATGCCGCTGGGATCGCTGGTCCAGCCCTGCGGCTGGGGTCGGCCCTTGCCGTCCTGGCCGGCCACCGACAGCGTCAGCATCGTCGTCCACACGATGAAGAACAGCACGTTGCCGCCGGTGCGTCGCAGCCATGGCACCAGGTCGAACCAGATCGCGAACATCGCGGTCAGCGCGAGGCTGGGCACGCTGAGCAGCAGCAGCGGTTTCACCAGTTCGAGGAGATCGATGTGGCGGTCTTCGGCGCGCACCCACTGCGCGACCAGCGCGACGACCACGCCGGTCAACATGATCGCGCCGAACACCACCATGTGGCTGGCCCACTTCGCGAGCAGGTAGCCGCCGCGCGTCATTGGCGTGGCGACCAGCAGCTGCCACACGCGGGTCTCGAAATCGCGGGTCAGCGTGCCGCGCACCAGGTAGAAGCCGACGAGGTTGAGCAGCAGGCTGCTGTAGATCAGGCCCAGGCCCATGCCCATCCAGCCGCTGGAGTAACGGCCGCGCGAACCGTCGACGAGCGACAGCGTGCTGTAACCCGCGTCGACCGGCGGAAAACACCACCAGGTCGCGGCGGTCATCACCGCGAGCACCACCCAGAAGCGCGGCGTGCGCATCCGCTCGCGCAGGTCGGCGAGCAGGATCGCGAACACGCGCTGGAAGGCGCTCATGTCGAGCATGCCCATGTCAGTGCGCCTCCGCGCCGGTCAGCCAGGTGTAGGCGTCCTCCAGTTCCGGCGCGACGCACTGCGCGTCGGCATCGGGTGCGTGATCCGCCAGCACGCGCACGCGGATGCCGTCCGGGCGGCGCAGCGATGCGCAGAGCTTGAAGCGCTGGCGTACCTCGGCCAGGCGTTCCGGTGCGATCGTCCATTCCCACACATGGCCCTCGGCGCGGGCGATCAGCTGTTCCGGCGTGCCGTGGAAGCGCAGTTCGCCGGTGGTCATCACCGCGATGCTGGTCGCGCTGGCCTCCACGTCGGAGACGATGTGCGTCGAGAGGATGACCAGGCGTTCGCCGGCCAGGTCGGTGAGCAGGTGGCGGAAGCGCATGCGTTCTTCCGGATCGAGGCCGACCGTGGGTTCGTCGACGATCAACAGGGCCGGATCGTTCAGCAGCGCCTGGGCGATGCCGACGCGCTGGCGCATGCCGCCGGAGAAATCGCCGAGGCGGCGGTCGGCGGCGTCGCCCAGGCCGACCATCGACAGGCAGGCGTCGACGCGGTCGCGCGCCTTCGCCCCGGACAGGCCCTTCACCGCGGCGAGGAAGCCGAGGAACTCGCGCGCGCTCAGCGCCGGGTAGACCCCGAAATCCTGCGGCAGGTAGCCCAGACTGGTGCGCAGGGCGTCGGGTTCGCGGGCGATGTCGATGCCGTTCCAGGTGATCCGCCCGGCGCTGGGCCGGGTCATTGTCGCCAGCATCCGCATCAGCGTGGACTTGCCGGCGCCGTTCGGACCGAGCAGGCCGAGGATGCCCGGCCCCAGGTCCAGGTCCAGGCCGTTCACGGCGGCCTGGCGGCTCGAATAACGATAAGTAACTGATTCCAATGAAAGCGCGCAGTGCGTCATGAGCCCATCCCCATGCGGACGACCCGCCGACGGCAGGCCTTCATCCCCAAGTGCACAGGTAATGTAGTTAACTACAACACCTAGTCACATGGGCCGAAAGGCAGGGGGCGGGGCGTGGGGAGGCGCGCAGGGCCGGACCCGGGCCGGGCTCAATCGTCGGCGGTGCCGAACAGCAGCCAGCGCTCGGCGTTGGCTTCGTCGCCGAAGATGCGGACATTGATGCCGACGCTGCGGCCCTGGATCTCGGCGTGCTCCATCGCCGGCAGGAAGGCCGTGGTGGGCTCGATCACCGCGATCCGCTCGAAATGCGCGGCATCGGCGCTGAACAGGCCGGCCATCTCGGCGAGCTCGTCCGGAGTGGCCGGCGTGCCCTTCTTGCGATCCAGCACCAGCAGCCTGCGCTCGCCGCGTTCGCGCGCGGTCGCGACGATCTCGCGCCAGTAGGCGATGCGCACGTCCTGCGCGTCGATGTCGCCGGAAACCTGGACCCGCAGGAAGCCGTCCGCATGCGCGAACGACAGCCGATAGGCCGGTGCCTGCGCGCGGGACGCGTCTCCGGGCTGTTCCTTGTCCATGCGGGCTTCCTTCCGTCGTCGGCGCACAGGATACGCCGCCCGTCGCGTGATCCGCTTCACGGACGCCCGGATCGCCTGTGCCATGCTTGCGGGCGTTGGCGCGGGGGGCGTCGACGGTCCGCACATCGTCCGCAGGCTGCGTCACGGAGCGCTCATGTCCAATCCCCTCGCCGCAGTGTCGTTCCTCGCCCTGGCGTGCATCGCGTCGCAGGTGTCGGCGCGCACCTACACCGTCGGCCCGGCGGGCCGCGAATACACGCAGCTGTCGGCGGTGTTCAACGGCAACGACCTCGCGCCGGGCGACATCGTCGAGGTCGACGGCAACGCGACCTACACCAGCGTGATCGTCGGCGAGGACGACGGCGGCGCGTCCGGCAATCCGGTGATCATCCGCTGGCGACGCGTCGCCGGCGCCAGCCGGCCGGTGATTGCGGGCGGCACGCACAGCATCAAGTTCCAGCGCTCGAACCATGTCGTGTTCGAAGGCTTCGAAGTACGCGGCGGCACCAGCACCTGCGTCCTCAGCGAGGCCCACGACATCACCGTGCGCGACGCCGTGATCCACGCCTGCCCGGGCCACGGCATCCTCGGCGCGGACCTCAACTCGGGTTCGTTCACGCTGGAATACAGCGAGGTCTACGACGCCGGCAGCGGCAGCACGCGCCATCCGATCTACATGCAGTCCGACGAGATGGCGTACCCGGGCTCGGTGTTCCGCATGCGCTACAACTACGTGCACAGCGGCAACGGCGGCAACCTGCTGAAGAACCGCCACGAGCGCGCCGAGATCCATTCCAACTGGTTCGAGGGTTCGGTCTACCAGGAAATCGAACTGATCGGCCCCGATTGCGAGACCCAGGCGAGCGGCTGGACGCGCGCGACGAGACGCGAGGACGCCGAGCTGCTCGACAACGTCATCGTCCACACCTCGACCAGCTGGCCGCACGCGATCCGTATCGGCGGCGACCTCAACGGTGCCAGCGACGGCCGCGTGCGCATGGTCGGCAACACCTTCCTCTTCGACCGTCCCGGCGCGGCCACCGCCGTGTACGTGCAGCTCGGCGCAGGCAGCGTTGAGATGCACAACAACGCGATCTTCCAGACCGGCGGTGCGGCGCCGGCGATCCTGCGCGAGAACACCACGGCCTCGACGCCGGTATGCGCGCCGTACGTCACCACGCCCTGGAGCGGTGCGCGCAGCGTGTCCGGCACGCGCAACTGGGTGCAGTCGACCGCGACCTTCGTCCCGCCGGAATGGACATCCACTGTCACCGGCACCGATCCGCTGTTCCGCGATGTCGCCCAGCGCAACCTGCGTCCGTCGCCGAACAGCCCGCTGCGCAACGCCGGCGCGAACAGGCCGCCGTCGCCGCAGGCCTTCCCGATGCCGTGGCCGCTGCCGGCGGTGCGCTACGACGCGCCACCGCGCGCGAAGCTGGCGCCGGGCGATCGTCGCGCGCGCATCCCGCAGGGCTATTTCACGATGGACATCGGCGCTCTGGAGGAGGTCGACATCGACAGCCTGATCGGCCCGTTCGAGCTGCCCGGCTCCGCGCCGCTGCTGCGCCCGCGTCCGTCCGCGACGTCACCGGCGACACTGACGCGGCCCGTGCCGCAGGCGCGGC
This sequence comes from Lysobacter brunescens, assembly GCF_042677005.1. Classification (NCBI taxonomy): domain Bacteria; kingdom Pseudomonadati; phylum Pseudomonadota; class Gammaproteobacteria; order Lysobacterales; family Lysobacteraceae; genus Lysobacter; species Lysobacter brunescens. Next base: position 1,255,914 of record NZ_JBHTIF010000001.1, read on the forward strand.
CACCGCGCACCGCGCCGTCGCGTTGACGGCGGCGACAGGTCATCATGCGCGCCTGGTCAAGCAGGAGCGCGCATCGATGCCCTATTCAGCAGAATTCGCCGCAGCCGAACCCTCGCGTGTCGAGGTCGATGCCTGGCCCGGTCTGACCGCGATCGAATTCGGCGCGCCGTGGTGCCCGCACTGCATCGATGCGCAGCCGCTGTTCGAAGCCACGCTCGCCGCGCGGGCCGACATCCGTCACCTCAAGATCGAGGACGGCCCAGGTCGTCCGCTCGGCCGCTCGTTCCGCATCAAGCTGTGGCCCACGCTGGTGCTGCTGCGCGACGGCGTCGAAGTCGCGCGCGTGGTGCGGCCGACGGTGCAGGCGGAGGTCGATGCGGTGATCGCAGCTGCAGGTTGACGCGATCACCTGTGAAGGTTGTGTTCGATTCAGCGTGATGAACGCGTCGATGGCGCGGTTTTTCCTGCGGAACATCACGATTTCGCGCTTCGCTTCGCACGAAACGGCGGCGTGTTGGTTAAGCGCGCGTTGCGTTCATGTTCGCGGCGTGGAATCGATTCATCGCGTCGCTCGCATGGTGTGTCCCGAACGGTTCTTCCCCCGATCCACGAACCGCTCGACATGACCCCTGACTGGAGAAACGACATGACCCGTAGCAACCGCGCATCCCTGTCCGCCCTGCTCATCCTGTCCGCCGCCTGCGCCATGCCGCTGGCGTTCGCGCAGCAGACGACCCCGCCGACCAGCGAGACCGGAGCACAGCCGCAGCAGAGCACCGACGCCGCCACCCCGGCTGCAGCACCGGCGAAGAAGTCCTGGTCCGATCTCGATGTGGACAAGAACGGTTCGCTGAGCAAGGACGAGGCCAGCAACATCCCGTCGCTGCAGGCCGTGTTCGACCAGGCTGACAGCAATGCCGACGGCGCCCTGACCGGCGAGGAGTACAAGACCTACCTCGCATCGAATGGCAAGGGCCAGGCGAAGTCCGACACCCAGCGCTGATCCAGCGGCGCTGAAGGCATCACCGGCGGGCGAAGCGCGCACCGTCGGGCGTCACGGAAGGTGACGTCACGGCCTCGCCGCTGCGAGGTCCGGGAAAAACGGGCGGGCACCGGGACGGGTGCCCGCCCGTTGTGCATTCAGGGGGCATGGATCACGTGGTCGCGATCGCGGGATGGAAACGGGGATTCAGCTCGACGCGCCGGCGAACCCTGCCTGTCGCCAGGCTTCGAACACCACCACCGCCACCGCGTTCGACAGGTTGAGGCTGCGATTGCCCGGCTGCATCGGCAGGCGCAGGCGGTGCTCGTCCGGGATCGTCGCGAGGACGGCATCCGGCAGGCCGCTGGTCTCGCGGCCGAAGAGGAAGGCGTCGCCGGCCGCAAACGCGACGCGGTCGTAGCGCGTCGAATTGCGCGTGCTCAGCGCGAACAGCCGCGTCGGCGCGATCGTCGCCAGCGCCTCGTCGAGCGAATCGTGCACCTGCATCGAGGCGTATTCGTGGTAGTCCAGGCCGGCGCGACGCAGGTGCTTGTCGTCGATCTCGAATCCGAGCGGGCGGATCAGGTGCAGGCGCGCGCCGGTGTTCGCGCACAGGCGGATGACGTTGCCGGTGTTCGGCGGGATCTCGGGCTGGTACAGCAGGACATGGAACATGGCGGCGTCGAGCGTGCGCGATTCGTGGCGACGGGTGGCGACATGCTACAGGCCGTGCCGTGCGCCGCGACGCTCAGCCGCCCAGCGCGCAGGTCGCCAACGGCACCCCGGACGCGGTCTGCCATTCGCGCGGATCGGCCGCGCGTGGCGCCGAAGGAAACACGATCTCGGCTTCGATCTGGTCCCCGCGCGCGTCGCGGATGTTGGTCAGGCCGATGAAGCGGCGCAGCTGGCGCTGGTCGTCGTACTCGACGCGGATCGGCGGTGCGAGTCGTCCGAGCAGGCCGTCCAGCCGCAGTTCGAAGCGATGCGGGTCGCCGGCATCGCGCGCCGGCTGGCCGCGCACCTTGAACGACAGGCTGCGGCCGTAGGACGGCACCGCGAACGCGATCACCTGCGGCTTGCCCGAAGTCGCGGCGGTCCAGTGCCGGCGCAGGTATTCGTCGAATCCCGCATCCGCGACCAGCGGCCCGCCCGGCGGCGACAGCGCGCGTGGCGCGTCGTCGCCGCTCCACACCAGGATGCGATCGCCCTGCCGGCGCAGGCCCTCGCGATGGCCGCGCGCATCGACCAGTTCGAAGTCCGGGGCCAGCGTGGAGCGGCGGTAATCGATCCGCTTGCGCGCGAAGGCGCGGCCGTCGGGGCAGCGATACAGCACCAGTCGTTCGACCGGCCGGTCGCCGTCCTTGCGGATCAGGTGGCTCTCCCGGTACAGCAGGCGGGACCGGTCGGGCGATCGTGCATCGCCGTCCACGGCCAGCAGGGTGGCGTGGGCGGGCAGGACGGCGAGCAGGCAGGGCAGGGCGAGGAGAAGTGTCCGGATCATGCCCGTGGGTACGGGCCGTCCGGTGCCGGCGGATGCGCTACCAGGCCATCGCTTCGCCGCGCCAGTCGATGAACCGGCCGCTGTCCTCGATGCCGGCGGCGTCGATCACCCGCAGCAGGCCCTCGACCGACTGCGTCGCGGTGATCTGCGCGCCCGGGCCGCCCATGTCGGTCTGCACCCAGCCCGGGCACAGCGCCAGCACGACGATGCTGCGGGGCCGCAGGGCGTGCGCCAGCTGCACGGTGGCCATGTTCTGCGCGGCCTTGCCCATGCAGTAGCCCGGCGAACGGAATTCGCTGCGGGTGGCCAGCGAGGACATCATCGAAGAGATGTTGGCCACGCGCGCGCCGTCGGCCAGGACCGGCGCCAGGGCCTCGGTCAGCAGCAGCGGGCCGAGGGCGTTCACGCGCAGGCTGTCTTCCAGCAGCGCCTGCGACAGGTGGCCGAAACGCTCGCCCGAGTGCAGCACGCCGGCGTTGTTGACCAGCAGGTCCAGGCGCTCGCAGACCAGCGGCAGCTCGCGGACCAGCTCGGCGCGCGACTTCTCCACGGCCACGTCCAGCGGCAGCACGCGCAGGCGGCCCGGATACTCGCCGGCCAGGGTGTTCAGGGCCGTGGCCTTGCCGGGGTGGCGGCAGGTGGCGACGACGCGGTCGCCGCGCGCCAGCAGCTGGCGGACGCATTCAAGGCCGATGCCGCGGTTCGCGCCGGTGACGAGGGCGTGTCGTGCCATGCGGGGCTCCTGGGCGTGGGCGGTCGGGCGTGGCAGCCGGGACTTGTGGCCTAGTGCCAGCCCGGGGCCGGATCGCTAGCATGCAACGCTCGCTGACCTGTGTCCAAAGCCCGCCCGGGCGGCCGCAGGCCGGCGTTTGTCCGTTGCCGCCGCCTGCCCTGTCCGGACCACGCGGCTGCCCAGATCACGTTCGCAGGAGATCCGCATGTCCCTCGCCCGCTCCATCAAGCCGGCATCCAAGACCGGCGCCCGTACGGCCCGCCTCGGCATGGCCCGCACGTTCCGCGCCGGCCTGCTCGCCTTCGCGCTCGCCACCGCCCTCGGCGGCACCGCCTCGCTGATGTCCGCCCCGGCCCTGGCCAAGACCGCCGCCGGCCCGCGCGTCGACATCCCGTACGAAAGCTTCACCCTGCCCAACGGTCTGCGCGTGGTGGTCCACACCGACCGCAAGGCGCCGATCGTGGCGGTGAACGTCTGGTATCACGTGGGCAGCAAGGACGAGCCGGAAGGCCGCAGCGGCTTCGCGCACCTGTTCGAACACCTGATGTTCAACGGCTCCGAGAACCATCCGGGCGAGTTCTTCGAGCCCTTCGAACTGGTCGGCGCGACCGACCAGAACGGCACCACCAACCAGGACCGCACCAACTACTTCCAGAACGTGCCGACCACCGCGCTGGACATGGCGCTGTGGATGGAGTCCGACCGCATGGGCCACCTGCTCGGCGCGATCGACCAGAAGACCCTGGACGAGCAGCGCGGCGTGGTCCAGAACGAGAAGCGCCAGGGCGAGAACCAGCCCTATGGCCAGGTCTGGGACCTCCTCGGCAAGGCGATGTACCCCAAGACCCATCCCTACGGCCACAGCGTCATCGGCTCGATGGCCGACCTCAACGCGGCCTCGCTGGATGACGTGAAGACCTGGTTCCGCGCCTGGTACGGCCCGAACAACGCCGTGCTGGTGCTCGCCGGCGACATCGATCTGGCGACCGCGAAGGAAAAGGTCACGAAGTACTTCGGCCACATCCCGGCCGGCCCGACCATGGCCCAGCCGAAGGTCGACGTGGCGCCCCTGAAGGCCGATTCGCGCGCCACCCTCACCGACAAGGTGCCGCAGACCCGCATCTACCGCGTCTGGAACGTGGCCCAGGCCGGCACCGTCGACATCGACCGCCTGTCGCTGTTCGCGCAGGTGCTCGGCGGCAGCCGCGCCTCGCGCCTGGACCAGCGCCTGTTCTTCAACGACAAGCTGGTCGACAGCGTCTCGGCCAGCGCCGACTACTCGCAGCTGAGCTCGAACTTCGTGATCGTCGCGACCGTGAAGAAGGGCGTGGACCCGGCGAAGGTCGAGGCCGCGATCGACGAGGAGCTGAAGAAGCTGCTCGCCGAAGGTCCGACCCAGGTCGAACTCGACCAGGCCCGCGCCGTGGTCGAGGCCGGCTTCATCCGTGGCGTCGAGCGCATCGGCGGCTTCGGCGGCAAGGCCGACGTGCTGGCCGAGTGCACCGTCTACACGGGCAACCCCGGTTGCTTCCGCACCAGCCTGCGGACCATCGAGACCACCACGGCGGCGCAGGTGAAGGCTGTCGGCAATACCTGGCTGGGCACCGGCAAGGGCAGCCACACCCTCACCGTCCTCCCGGGCGAGCGCACCCCGCTGGCCGAAGACCCGGCGGCCACGCCCAAGCCCTTCGCCCTGCCGGCGGTCGACAAGAAGTACCGCACGGTCGAGACCGGCGTGGACCGCTCGAAGGGCGTGCAGGTGCCCAGCGAATTCCCCGACCTGAAATTCCCCTCGCTGCAGCGCGCCACGCTGAAGAACGGCACGCAGGTGATCCTCGCCGAACGCCCCGGCGTGCCGGTGGTGCAGATGAGCTACCTCTTCGGTGGCGGCTACGTCGCCGACCAGGGCGGCAAGCTGGGCACCTCGGGCTTCGCCATGGGCATGCTCGACGAGGGCGCGGGCGAGTACGACGCCATCGCCTTCGGCAACCGCGCCGAAGTGCTGGGCGCCAACCTCGGCGCCGGCGCCAGCCTCGACGGCACCAGCGCCGGCCTGTCCGCACTGAAGAAGAATCTCGACGGTTCGGTCGCGCTGTTCGCCGACATGCTGCGCCGTCCGCGCTTCGACCAGGCCGAAATGGACCGCGTGAAGGCGACGTGGATCGCCGGCATCGCCCAGGAAAAGGCCCGTCCCAACGGTGCCGCGATGCGCGTCCTGCCGCCGCTGCTCTACGGTGAAGGCCATCCCTACGCCATCCCGTTCAGCGGCACCGGCACCGAGGCCTCGATCGCCTCGCTCACCGCCGCCGACCTGCGCGCCTACCACGCCCGCTGGGTGCGTCCGGAAGGCGCGACGCTGGTCGTCGTCGGCGACACCACGCTCGCCGAGATCGTCCCGGTGCTGGAAAAGCACTTCGGCGACTGGAAGGGCGAGGGTGAAGGCCGCAGCAATGCCGCCATCCCCACGGTGGCCCTGCCGAAGAAGCCCCGCGTGTTCCTGATCGACCAGCCCGGCGCGGTGCAGGCCAACATCTACGTCGGCCAGCTCGCCCCGTCCAGCAAGGACCCGGGCGCGGTGAAGTTCGACATCGCCAATTCGGTGCTCGGCGGCGAGTTCTCCTCGCGCCTGAACATGAACCTGCGCGAGGACAAGCACTGGGCCTACGGCTCGTACAGCTCGGCCAGCAGCGCGCTGGGCCAGCGTCCGTGGATGGCCTTCGCCGCGGTGCAGATCGACAAGACCGCCGATTCGCTGAAGGAACTGCGTCGCGAGATCACCGAGTACGCCACCGGCAAGGCGCCGCCGAAGCCGGAGGAAGTGGCGAAGATCCAGGCCACCGAGATCCGTGGCCTGCCGGGTTCGTACGAGACCGCCAGCGCCGTGCTCGGCACCCTGGGCGGCATCGTCCGCTTCGACCGTCCCGACGACTACGTCTTCCAGCGCAAGGCCGAGGTCGAAGGCCTCACCGTCGACCAGATCAAGGCCGCCGCCGCGACGATCGACCCCGAGGCCCTGACCTGGGTGGTGGTCGGCGATCTCAAGCAGATCGAGAAGCCGGTCCGCGACCTCAAGTTCGGCGAGGTCTCGATCATCGACGCCGACGGCAAGCCCGCCCGCAAGTGACCATGAGCGCCTACGGCTTCAGGGCCGCGCGGGCGGCTGATATGAGTGAATCGATAGTGCTTTGATCGCTTCCCGCCTTGTGACGTTCACGCGATGCCCGCCATCATGGCGGGCATCGCGTTTCCGTCGCCTGCCCGGAGTCCCCGATGTCCCTGTTCCGTGCGTCGTGCCGTGCCTCTTCGATCCTCTCCCTCGGCCTGCTCCTCGGCGGCTGCACCTGGGTGCACATGGCACCGGGCGCCAGCCAGGTGCGGGTCCTGGCCCAGCCGCCATCCGGCTGCGAGAAGCGCGGCGAGGTCGAAGTCTCGGTGAAGGACGGCCTCGGCCCCTACGAACGCAACCCGCTCCGCGTCCGCGACGAGCTGGAGACCCTGGCCCGCAACGAAGCCCCCGGCATCGGCGCCGACACCGTCCAGCCGCTCGCCCCGCCGGTCGATGGGGCCCAGCGCTTCGCGGCCTGGCGCTGCCGGAAATAGGCCCTGCCCGCCTCCCGCAGCTTGCTTTCCGGGGCGAAATCCGCTGCCGGTGGCCAAAAATGCGACAGCCGGAGCCTTTTTTGCATGCGCCCGGGTATCGAAGGCGGTAACCTATACGGTTCCTGACTGTCTCATGGCCCTTCGCCCATGCTGTTCCAACACGTCGCCATCGCCGGCCTGGCCCACATCGACGCTCCGCGTCAGCTCACCAGTGCCGAGATCAACGCCCGTCTCAAGCCGACGCTGGATCGTCTCGGCATCAAGGCCAATGTCCTGGAAGACGTCGCCGGCATCCACGCCCGTCGCCTCTGGGACGACGACGTGCAGGCGTCCGACGCCGCGACCCTCGCGGGTGTGAAAGCCCTGGCCGACGCCGGCATCGACCCCTCGCGGATCGGCCTGCTGGTCAACACCTCGGTCAGCCGCGACTACCTGGAGCCGTCCACGGCCAGCATCGTCAGCGGCAACCTCGGCCTGCCCGACACCTGCCAGAACTTCGACGTGGCCAATGCCTGCCTCGCGTTCCTCAACGGCATGGACATCGCCAGCCGGATGATCGAACGCGGCGAGATCGACTATGCCCTGATCGTCGATGGCGAAACCGCGAACCTCGCCTACGAGAAGACCATCGAGCGCATGACCCGCCCGGATGCGACCGAGGAAGAGTTCCGCAACGAAATGGCCACCCTGACCCTCGGCTGCGGCGCCGCCGCCATGGTCCTGGCCCGCGCCGAGCTGGCCCCGGGCGCACCGCGCTACCGCGGCGGCGTCACCCGCGCCGCCACGCAGTGGAACACCCTCTGCCGCGGCAACCTCGATCGCATGGTCACCGACACCAAGATGCTGCTCACCGAAGGCCTGAAGCTGGCGCAGAAGACCTTCATCGCCGCCAAGCAGGCGCTGGGCTGGGCCGTCGACGAGATGGACGAATTCGTCATCCACCAGGTCAGCAAGGTCCACACCCAGGCCTTCATCCAGGCCTTCGGCATCGACCCCAAGAAGGTCCTGACCATCTTCGGCGAGCACGGCAACATCGGCCCGGCCTCGGTGCCGATCGTGCTGAGCAAGCTGCGCGAGATGGGCCGCCTGAAGAAGGGCGATCGCGTCGCCCTGCTCGGCATCGGCTCCGGCCTGAACTGCTCGATGGCGGAAGTCGTCTGGTAAGCGCACCCGCTGCCTGCGCCCAAGCGCCCCACGAAACCCCGGCTCCGGCCGGGGTTTTCGTTTGTGGGCCCACGACGACCGCGCGTCTTCTGCAGCGCGGAGAAACCGCCCAGTCCCAGGCTGTGACACGGCGCCCCGGGACAATGGCGCATCGGCACGCGAGGGCCATGAGGCCCGTTCCTGCAGGACGCAATCGCGTGCCGATGTCCTGCCCGCCCCGCTTCCGATGCCGACGATGGCGCCGTCGTCGGCTCGGCCGCGAGGGTTCGGCAGGACCACTTTCGGACGTTTTCACATCGCAGGGAATTTCATGACCAAGATCGTCTTCAGCGGCCTCCTCGCACTTCTCGCCTCGTCCGCGCTGCCCGCCCAGGCGCAGGGCGCATCCTGTACGCAGTGGATCGACACGCTGCCCGTCGACATCAACGCGCCCGGCCATTACTGCCTGCGCAACAGCATCGACACCGGCCTGGCCGGCGGGGCCTTCAACATCAACGCCAGCGGCGTCACGCTGGATTGCCGCGGTCGCGGCGTGCGTCATGTCGATGCCGACAACGATGCCTTCGGCATTGTCGCCGGTGGTTTCGGGCCGGTGACCGACGTGACGGTGCGCAACTGCAAACTGATCGGTTTCGCCACCGGCATCGTGTTCTCGCCGGGCAGCGAGCGCGTGCAGATCGTCAACAACGACATCGTGCGCGCCCGCTACGACGGCATCAGCCTGTGGGGCAGGGATTCGAAGATCATCGGCAACCGCATCCTCGAAGGTCGCGCCGCCACGGGCCTGGACTACGCGCGCAACATCACGGTGTCCGCGTTCCAGCCCGGCACGCCGTCCACCGGCAACGTCATCAGCAACAACCTGGTGTCCGGCGGCGCCGACAACGGCCGCATCTGGGGCATCCGCGTCGACTTCTCCAACGGCGCGGTGGTGCATGGCAACGAGATCGTCGGGCTCAGGCCGAACGCAGGCGGTTTCGCGGTCGCCATCCAGATCGACGGCAGCGATGCGCAGGTGAGCAACAACGTGATGAGCGGCGGCGAAGGCACCCAGTTCGGCATCGCCGGTGCGCCCGCGCTCTGCACGCGCAACATCGCGCTCGGCATGACCAGCGCGGGCTTCGCGTCCTGCGTCCGGTCGGTCAACGACATCGAGCAGCCGTGAGCCATGGAGGGCGTCGCCGGTTCGCCGGCGGCGCCCTCGTTCCGTCGGCGGTATCGCGAGCGCAGGCGTGCGCCCTGCTGGCCGCGTCGTTGACGGCGAGAAACCTTTCCGAACCCGGGATCGGTGTCGCTTCCCTCCACGGAAGCGCACCTGGCCCCGTTGCCGCTGGCCGGGCTGCCGCCGTTCGTCCGGAACATCACATGTGATGAATTGACAGATATCACATGTGACATTCATGATCCGTCCATGGAACGCCGCAGCTCCGCCTTCTACCAGCGCCGACACCGCGACCGACTGCGCGAGCAGGGGCTGGTGAAGAAGGAACTGTGGGTGTTGCCTGAATACGCCGACGAACTGGCGGCGGTGGAGCGCCGGATGCGGCAGCCCCGGGGTCCGGCGGCCGTCGTGGCGACGATGCAAGCGGAAGGAGGCGGAGCGATGCCCGACAAGACCCTGTGGACAGCGACGGCCCTGTGCGACGCCCTCGCGGCCAGCGACCGCGTGCGCCTGGGTGCGATCAGCGTCGAACTGATCGAAGGCGCCGAGCCCGGCCTCTACCTGACCATGCACGACTACGGCGACCTGCCGCTGTACATGGCCGTGGTCGGCCGGCAGATCATCGTCGAAGCGATGCTGTGGCCGGTGTCGCAGGTCCGCGATCCCGTCGGTTTCAACGAAGAGCTGCTGCGCACCCACAAGCTGTTCCCGCTGTCGACGCTGGGCATCGAAACCATCGACGGCGAAGCGGTCTACATCATGTTCGGCGCGCTGAGTTCCGCGTCTTCGCTCGCCGACGTGCTGTTCGAAGCCGAAACCCTAGCCGACAATGTCATCCGCGCCACCGAAGCATACGAATGGCATCTGCGGGAGGCTGCGTGAGCACGAAGCCGCAAGGGCGCCGCAAGGCGCAGCCGCAAGCCGATACCGCTGCCGCGCCGGAGCCGTCCGCGCTGTGGCGGCGCCTGGTCACCGCCGTGCGCGGCGGCGTCACCGGGCTGGGCGAGGCGATCGCCGACAGCCAGGCGCTGCGCATCCTCGACGAGGAAATCCGCGACAACGACGCCGAGCTGCGCCGCGTGCGCGCCACGCTGGCCGAGACCATGGCGCGCTGCAAGGTCGCGCAGGAGCGGCTGGCTGCGGCGAACGCCAAGCTCGCCGAGTACGAAGGCTACGCGCTGAAGGCGCTGAAGTCGGGCGAAGAGCAGCTGGCGCGCGACGTCGCGGGGCACATCGCCCTGCTCGAGATCGAACGCGACGGTCATGCCCGCCAGGTCGGCGAACTGACCGAGGGCGTCGCGCATCTGCGCAAGGTCGTGGTGCAGTTCGAGGCGACCATCGGCCGCCTCAAGCAGCAGGTCGACACCGTGCGCGCCACCGAGACCGTGCAGCGCGCGCAGGCGGCGATGGCCTCGCGCCGACGCGATGCCGATGGGCGCGTGCGCACCGCGCTGGATTCGCTGGAACGGATCAAGCGGCGCCAGGCCGAGCGCGACATCCGGCTGGACGCCGCCAGGATCGAGGACGGCGAGGCGCTCGATGCCTCGCTGGAGGCGCGGCTGCGACGCGCCGGCATCATCGCGGAGGAAGATCGCACCGAGGCGGTGCTGTCACGCCTGAAGGATCGCCGCGACGAATGACGGTGAAGACGAGGACGAAGAAGGGCATGGGGCGGCTGGCGCCGAACGGCGCCGCAACGAAAGGGGAGGCGGAATGGAAGTGTTCCTGAGGGTCGTGACATCGTTCCCGACCGTCGTGTACAGCGTGCTGCTGCTGGTGGTGACCGTGCACTGGTTGCTCTCGGCCATGGGCATTCTCGAACTCGATGCCCTCGATGGCCTGTTGCCCGACGACATCGGCACGGACGGCCTGCATGGTGCGCATGGCGCCCATGGTTCGCACGGTTCGCATGGCGACCACGGCAGCTTCGGCGGTTTCCTGATGAAGTTCGGCCTGCATGGCGTGCCGGTGATGGTGGTGTTCACGATCATCGCCATCGTCGGCTGGTCGTTCTGCTTTCTGGTCGATCTGCACGTGATCAGCGCGATGCCCGAAGGTATCGGCGCGATGCTGGCCGGGATCGCGACGATGATCGGCGGGCTGCTGCTGTCGATCCCGGTCGCACGGATGGTGTTGACGCCGGTGCGTCGCCTGCTGCGCCGCTATGAACCGGTGACGCAGCGTCCGCTGCTCGGCCGCTACGCCGAAGTGCGCAGCCCGGAGATCACGCAGACGCACGGCACCGCCTGGGTCGACGATGGCGGGGCCGGACTGATCCTGCAGGTGCGCTGCGACGTGTCCGGCCGTTTCGTGCGCGGCGACCGCGTCGTGCTGATCGAATACCTGGATGAGCAGAACGCCTACCGGGTGACGTCGCCGGCGGAATTCGAAGAGATATGACACCCAGTCCGCAAGCCGGGATTCTGCGGACCATCCAAGCAACGAACAATGTGATGAAAGATCAGGAGAAAACGCAATGAACGAACTGGGTCCGAACCTCATAGGGCTGCTGACGATCACGGGCGTCATCATCGTGATGCTGCTCGGCATCGTCGGCCTGTTCAAGGCCTTCTACATCAAGGTGCCGCAGGGCACCGCGCTGATCGTCAACGACATGTCGTCGACGCCGAAGGTGCATTTCACCGGTGCGCTGGTCTATCCGGTGATCTACAAGAAGGAGTTCATGCGGATCTCGCTGATCACCCTCGAAGTGGATCGCCGCGGCAAGGATGGCCTGATCTGCCAGGACAACATGCGCGCGGACATCACCGTCGCCTTCTACCTGCGCGTCAACGAGACCGCGCAGGACGTGCTGAAGGTCGCCAAGGCGATCGGCGTGGATCGCGCCTCGGACAAGGTCGCGGTCAACGAGCTGTTCAACGCCAAGTTCTCCGAGGCGCTGAAGACGGTCGGCAAGCAGATCGACTTCGTGAAGCTGTTCGAGAACCGCCAGGAATTCCGCGACCGCATCATCCAGGTGATCGGCAACGACCTCAACGGCTACGTGCTCGAAGACGTCGCGATCGACTACCTCGAACAGACGCCGAAGAACTCGCTCGACCCGAGCAACATCCTCGATGCCGAAGGCATCCGCAAGATCACCGAGCTGACCGCTGCGCAGAACGTCATCACCAACGAACTGGCGCGCAACGAGGAGCTGGCGATCACCAAGAAGAACGTCGAGACCCGCGAGGCGATGCTCGCGCTCGAACGCCAGCAGGCCGATGCCGAGGCCCGCCAGAAGCGGGAGATCGCCACGATCCGCGCGCGCGAGGAAGCCGAGACCCACAAGGTGCAGGAAGAAGAGCGCCTGAAGGCCGAGCAGGCCAGGATCACGACCCAGGAAGCGCTGGACATCCGCGAGCAGAACCGCATGCGCGAGGTCGAAGTCGCCGAGCAGAACCGCCAGCGCGCTGTGGTCATCGAGGTCGAGAAGGTCAACCGCGCGAAGGAGCTGGAGATCGTCTCCCGCGAGCGCGAGGTCGAGCTGCAGAAGATCGACAAGGAAAAAGCGCTGGAACTGCAGCGCAAGGACATCGCCAACGTCGTGCGCGAACGCATCGCCGTGGACAAGACCGTGGCGATGGAGCAGGAACGCATCAAGGAAGTCCGCGAAGTGTCCGAAGCGGACCGCAGGAAGCAGGTCACGATCCTCGCCGCGCAGGCCAAGGCCGAAGAGGAGCTGGTGCGCCAGGTCAAGCAGGCCGAGGCCGACGAGCAGGCCTCCAAGCACAAGGCGGTGGAGCTGACCGTGATCGCGCAGGCCGAACTCGAAGCGGCCGCGAAGCAGGCGGAGGCGAAGAAGCGCATGGCCGAAGGCATCGAGGCCGAGCGCGCCGCGCCGGGCCTGGCGGATGCGCGCGTGCGCGAGATCACCGCGGCCGCGCTGGAGAAGGAAGGTCTGGCGAAGGCGCGCGTGGTCGCGGAAACCCTGGCCGCCGAAGCGCGCGGCACGCAGGACAAGGGCCTGGCCGAGGCGAAGGTGCTGGAAGAGAACCTGGCGGCGAAGGCGCGCGGCGAAACCCAGCTCGGCGAGGCGCAGGCCAAGGTCACCAAGGACGTCGGTTTCAGCGAAGCCGAGGTCATGCGCGAGAAGTACCGCTCCGAGGCCGAGGGCTTGACCGAGAAGTTCGGTGCGCTGGGTTCGCTCAGCGACCAGGCGCGTGCGCACGAAGAGTTCCGCATGCAGCTGGAGAAGAACTTCGAGCAGGCGCTGGCGTCGATCGAAGCGAACAAGGAGATCGCCCGCGAGCAGGCCGAGGTCCTGTCCACCGCGCTGGCCAAGGCGAACATCGATATCGTCGGCGGCGAAGGCGCGTTCTTCGATTCGTTCGCCAAGGCGCTGTCGGTCGGCAAGGCGGTGGAAGGCGTCGCCGGCAAGAGCCCGATCGTGCAGGAAGTGCTGCAGAAGCTGCTGTCGATGCAGGTCGGCGGGAAGAAGGCCGTGGAGCCGGAAGAGGCTTGATCCGGCTCCCGGCGGTCGATGCGACGCTCCGCTCGGATCGTCGTCGCCGAGCGCGGCGATGATTCGGTCGAGATCCGTCTTGACCGCTGCGTCCCCCGTTGAACAGATCTCATGAGGAATTGGTAAACATGATTCGTACCGCAATGCTGGCGATGATGCTGGGATCGACGATGTTGGTCACGGGATGTGGCGATGCAGGCGAAGTCCATGCAGGCGAAGTCTCTGCAGGACAGGAAGAATCGCTTGACTTCGAAGGAACGGTGGTCGCACTGAGAGCAGTCGAGCGGGAAGGCGCGACACTCGCGGCGATGCGCTTCGTGGAGACAGCCGACCAGGCCATGTACGAGCAGCTCTGGACCGGAATGCTGAAAGCCTATCGAGACTCGAACGAGTACCGGGACTTCGAAGCACGCCTTGCTGCCAGGAAGGATGCGATAGGCTCGGTCGACGTCCGCAAGGTCGGATCTGCAGAAGCGATGGATGCCAGTGCGCTGGGCATGGGTGGCGGGCGATTCGCACTCGTGATCATCTGTACGAAATCGAAAGCCGGCACGTACGTCGATGCCGTTGTCTTGAAAGAGCAGAAGGTGCGCGAATGGGTTCCCGCGTCCCACAAATCAGGCACGGCAGCGGCCATGGGGCCGGATGAGATCAGGCGGAAGCAGGGTGTGTCCGGGCCATGCGACAAAATGGCAGCGGCCGGCACGGGGGCGTGACGTGCCGGCATTGCCGTCGTAGACGGTGGAAGCCGATGGCGTTCGAACCGGTCATGGTTGCAGTTCCGGCAGGCAACAAGCATTTCCCTTGAAATCGGCGCGGGGTCGCAGCCGCCGCGCCACTGACAGCGACGATCGGAAGACATGGCGGACAACACCACGACAAGTGCGAATACGGACGGTGCAGCGGTCGCTGTGTCGCAAGTCGACAAGGCCGTCGCCGAAGGCGGCGCCTATGAGGTGCTGCGCAGGCGGCTGGGCGACCAGGGCGCGCAGCTGCGCGCCTTGGCCGATGGCCTGAACGCGCAGCGGCTGGAGGAATTCGGCGGCACCCGGATGGAGGTCGTAGGCCGGCTGCGCATCCGCACCGAGCACAACTGCGTCGCGCGTGACATCGTCCAGGTCGGCGATTGCCTGCTGTTCGGCTACAACGTCTTCATCGGGCTGAAGAAGGAGACGCGGATCGAGGACGTGTTCTCGCTGTACCGGCTGGTCGAAGGTGCCGACGGCTACGACGTCACGCCGGTCGCGATGGCGTCGAGCTTCCTCGGCGAAGCCGCGTTCGTGAAGGACTTCACCGAGCTGCATGCCTACTACAAGAACACCCGCCTTCTGCAGCTGGTGGTGCGCGACGGCAAGCTGCTGGCCGCGTTCCAGATCGGCGAGCGCATCGAGGACATGCGCGTGTTCCGCTGGCAGATCGACGGCGGCGCGGTGCGCTACATCGACAATCGCGGCGAACGCGACATCGCGCTGCCGGCACCCTACGACTTCGAGTGGATCCGCGCGACCCGCGACATGGCGGTCAACGGCCGGCATCCGCACCTGAACATTCTCGACACGCTGTTCGTCGAGACCGTCAACGGCGACCTGACCATCAAGGTCGAGAACAACACCGAGGACGGCCTGGGCATCTACCGCGAACCGGTGGAGGACCAGACACAGTCGCTCGACGACGCGCAGATCGAGTTCGCGCGAGTCGGCAGCCTCGTTCTGCTGCGCATCCTGCCGTATCGCGAGCAGGCGTGGCGGCACCTGGCGTACAACACGATCACCGGCAAGGTCCATCGCATCGACGCGATCGGCCAGGCCTGCGTGCAGCTGCCCGACGACCACGGCATCGTCTTCCCGGGCGGCTACATGCTGCAGAACGGCGAGACGCGCACGTTCGACCAGGCCGTGGAAGGCATGCGCTACAAGCGCACGATCCGCTCGCCGAACGGCGAGGACGTGCTCTATCTGTTCTACGAGCCGCAGGACGGCCGCATCGCGCTGTTCGTGTACAACACGATCCAGCGCGGCATGCAGCCGCCGGTGATCGGCCACGGCTATGCGCGGCTCGAAGACGGGCGGATGGTGATCTTCACCGCGCAGAACAACGAGCCGACCAAGATCCACCCGATGCAGGTCTGGCAGACGCCTTTCGCCTTCGACGACCACGTCGCGAAGGTGCCGCCGTCGAACACCTTCATGGGCCGCATCGGCAATCCCGAGCTGGTGCGCGGCATCTCCGACCTGCTCAGCCTGTCGCGCGAGATCGACACTGCCGATGTCTCGGCGCAGCGCTACCAGCTGCTGACCCAGACCACGCGACGCCTCTTCGACCAGTATCACTGGATCGAGGACCGGCATTGCGGCGGACTGGCGCCACTGCTGCGCGAGATCGTCGCCAGCAGCGAGGCCGTGCTCGACGAGTACGAGAAGGTCGAAAGCATCCGCCGCCAGTCCGGCGATGCCATGCGCGACGCTTCGGAACGCCAGCGGGCGCTGCTCGGCGGCCTGCATCCCGACAGCTGGGAGAAGGTCCAGGACTGCGTCGATGCCCTGAATGCGATCACCGCGCAGCGCGGGCGCCTGCTGACCCTGCGCGAGCAGCGCTATGTCGACGTGGCGGCGGTCGATGCGATGGAGGCCGAGCTGCTCGCCGCGCAGGCGAACGTCGGCGAGGCCACCAGCGGCTTCCTCGCCGGCGACAAGGCCCTGCATCCCTTCGCCGAACGCGTGCAGGCGCTGGATGCCGAGGCGCAGAAGGCGGCCAGCGTGACCGCGCTGCAGGCGCCGCTGCAGGGCATGCAGGCGCTGTCCACCGACCTCGACGTGCTGTCCGAGCTGATGGCCACACTGAAGGTGGACGATGCGACGCGGCGCACGCGGATCGTCGAGACCATCTCCGAGATCTACGCGAAGCTCAACCAGGCCAAGGCGCGCGCCGACCAGCGGCGCAAGTCGCTGGGTTCGAGCGAAGCCGTGGCCCAGTTCGGCGCGCAGTTCACCCTGTTCGGGCAGAGCATCGCCAGCGCGCTGGCGTCGGCCCGCGATCCGGAACGCTGCGACCAGGAGCTGTCGCGGCTGCTGATCCAGCTGGAGGAACTGGAGAGCCAGTTCGGCGAGCACGAACAGTTCCTCGGCGACATCGTCGCCAAGCGCGACGAACTGCTGGATACCTTCGAGGCGCACAAGCAGTCGCTGCTCGACGAGCGTCAGCGCAAGACGCAGTCGCTGGCCGATGCGGCCTCGCGAATCCTCGACGGCCTCACCCGACGCACCGCGCGGCTGTCGGGCATGGACGAGCTGAATGCGTTCTTCGCCGGCGATGCGCTGATCCTCAAGCTGCGCGACCTCGCCGAACGCCTGCGCGCGCTCAAGGATTCGGTGAAGGCCGACGACATCGACGCGCGCCTCAAGAGTGTGCGCGACCAGGCCGTGCGCGCGCTGCGCGACCGCACCGAGCTGTTCGAGGAAGGCGGCAACGTCATCAAGCTCGGCCCGCGCCATCGCTTCAGCGTCAACACTCAGGAACTCGACCTGACCGTGCTGCCGCGCGGGGACGGCCTGGCCCTGCACCTGACCGGCACCGAGTTCTTCGCGCCGGTGCGCGATCCCGAACTGGACGCCCTGCGCGACTTCTGGTCGCTCGGCCTGGAATCCGAGTCGCCGCAGCTGTACCGCGCCGAATACCTGCTCGGCGAAGTGCTCGATGCGGCCGAGGCGGGCCGCGAGGGTTTGACCCTCGACCTGCTGCGCCAGCAGGCGAAGCAGCCGGAGCTGCTGGCGAAGACGATCCGCGAGTTCGCCGCGTCGCGCTATCGCGATGGTTACGAGAAGGGCATCCACGACCACGATGCCGCGCTGCTGCTCGCTGCGCTGCTGCCGCTCCGCGACAGCGCCGGCCTGCTCGCGCATGCGCCCGCCGCGCGCGCCTGGGCCAGCCTGTTCTGGACGCGTGTGCGCGACCGCGCCGAGGCCGCGCTGTGGGCCGATCGTGCGCGCAACGCGCAGGGCATCGATCGCGTGTTCGCGCATCGCGGCGGCCTGTCGAGCCTGCGCGACGAGATCGCACAGGCGATGCGCGCCGAAGCGGAAGCGCATGCGCTTCCGGTCGAGGCCGCGCTGTGCGATCCGGCGGCCGACTATCTGGTCGCGGTGATCGCCGCCACGCATCCTGCCTTCGTGTTCAGCCGCTATGCGCGTCAGTTGCACGAGGCGCTGCGCCAGCGCCTGGTCGCCGAGCGTCTGTGGGATGCGCTGCAGGTTTCGCTGCAGTCCCTGCGCGAGCAACCCGCCGCACGCTGGCTGCTCGCGCGCCACTGGTTCGAGGCCATGGGCCAGGATCCTGCGCATGCATCGCTGGTCGACTACCTGCCGGAAGCGGTCGCCCTGCTGCTGTTCGGCGACGAGGCGCTGTCGAAGGTGGTCGAGGTCGACCTGCGTGCCAGCGTGACCGGCCTGCTCGGCGAGCATTCGCGCATCGCCGCGGGCACGCTGCAGATCGGCGTCGACGATCTCGCCGAACGCCTGCGCCGCCATCGCGCGGAGTTCCTGCCGAAGTTCCGTCGCTGCCATGCGCTGCGCCAGGCGCTGGTCGCGCGCGAGCGCGAAGCGTTGCGGCTGTCGGAGTTCAAGGCACGTCCGCTGAGCTCGTTCGTGCGCAACAAGCTGATCAACGATGTCTATCTCGGTGTGATCGGCGACAATCTCGCCAAGCAGATGGGCACGGTCGGCGAGAGCAAGCGTAGCGACCTGATGGGCATGCTGATGCTGATCTCGCCGCCCGGCTACGGCAAGACCACGCTGATGGAATACGTCGCGCACCGGCTGGGTCTGATCTTCATGAAGATCAACGGCCCGGCGCTGGGCCATGAGGTGCGTTCGCTCGATCCTGCGCAGGCGCCGGATGCCACCGCGAAGCAGGAGCTGGAGAAGCTCAACCTCGCGCTGGAGATGGGCAGCAACGTGATGCTGTACGTCGACGACATCCAGCACACCCATCCTGAATTCCTGCAGAAGTTCATCTCGCTGTGCGACGGCACGCGGCGCATCGAAGGCGTGTGGCAGGGCCGCACGCGCACCTACGACCTGCGCGGCAAGAAGTTCTGCGTGGTGATGGCCGGCAACCCGTACACCGAGTCCGGCGAAGTCTTCAAGATTCCGGACATGCTCGCCAACCGCGCCGATATCTACAACCTCGGCGACGTGCTCGGCGGCATGGAGGACGCGTTCAAGCTCAGCTATGTCGAGAACTGCCTCACGTCCAACCCGGTGCTCGCGCCGCTGGCCACGCGCGACCTCAGCGACCTGTACAAGCTGGTCGACAAGATCGCCGGCAAGCCCTTCTCCGCAAACAGCCTCAGCCACGCCTACAGCGCCGCCGAGATCAACGAGATCACCGCGACGCTGGAGCGCCTGATCCAGGTGCGCGAGGTCGTCTACCGCGTCAACCAGCAGTACATCGCCAGCGCCGCGCAGGCCGACAAATACCGTACGGAGCCGGCGTTCAAGCTGCAGGGCAGCTACCGCAACATGAACAAGCTGGCCGAGAAAATCTCGCCGGTGATGAACGCCGCCGAGCTGCAGCAGCTGATCGCCGACCACTACCAAGGCGAGTCGCAGCTGCTCACCACCGGCGCCGAGGAAAACCTGCTCAAGCTCGCCGAACTGCGCGAGGTCATGAGCGAGGCGCAGGTCGCCCGCTGGGCGCAGATCAAGCGCGACTTCCTGCGCAACAAGGCCATGGGCTCGGACGATGCCGAGGTCGGTCCGCGCGTCGTCGCGCAGCTGGCCGACCTGGTCGACGGCGTGCGCGGACTGGAGAAGCTCGGCGAACGCGCGCCTGAAACGCCGGTCGTGCAGGCTGAGCCGGCACCGTGGCCGCAGCTGCTCGCCTCGCTGGAGCGCCTGGCCGAAGCGATGGCCGCGCCGCGCGTCGCCAGCGTGGCAGCGCAGTCTGTCGAGTCTCTCCCGACGCCCCCGTCGCCCGCGCCGGACTGGTTCGAACGCCATGCCGAACAGCAGGTGCAGTTGCAGCAGGTGCTGGCACTCATCGCCGAGCGGATCACCACGCAGACCGAGGCGATGAAGGCCACCCCGGTCGCCGCGCCGCGTCGTCGCCGCGCGCAGGGCGAAGAGACGCAGGTCCCGCCGGACGAGCGCGAAGTGCAGCTGCAGAAGGCGCTGGAGGAATTCTCCGACCGTCTGCTTGGCCGCACGCCGCGATGAGCGATGCACTGAGCAACGCTCATCGCGTCGATTTCGCCGAACTCGATCGCCTGCTGCGCGAGAGCGCGGCCGATGCGCAGCTCGACGACGACGAGAAGCTGGAACTGCGCGAACTCGGCGCCGGCCTCGCCCGCGACCGCGTGCGCTACCTGCGCAACCGTGCCTTCGATCTCGTGCGCGAGCGCTGGTCCGATCCCGCGTTCGCGCCGACATCCCTGCCGATCGACCTGCTGCGCTGGCTGGAGCAGGTCGTGCGCACGCTCGACGCCGTCGCCGACCCGCCGCCGGTGGAGGCCCAGGCCTGGTTCTCGCCCGGCGAGGACTGCCTGCGCAAGCTGCGTGAGCTGTGCCTCGGCGCGAAACGCAGCATCGACGTCTGCGTCTACACCGTCTCCGACGACAGGCTCACCGACGCGCTCACCGATGCCCACGCGCGCGGCGTCGCGGTCCGCATCATCGGCGACGACCACAAGGTCCACGACGCCGGCAGCGACATGCTCCGCCTGCGCGACCACGGCCTGCCCGTGCGCCTCGACGCCAGCCATTTCCACATGCACCACAAGTTCGCCCTGTTCGACGCCCGCCGCCTCGCCACCGGCAGCTTCAACTGGACCCGCAGCGCCACGGAAGGGAACGAGGAGAACCTGATCGTGACCGACGACGTCCGTCTGGTCCGGGCGTTCTCCGAGCGGTTCGAGCGGCTGTGGGGGCGGTATGGGACGCAGGCGTAGCCCTGTTTCCCCTGTTGCGGTGGCTTGTCGAGTCGACAGCGGATGCCCTCCGACCGCGCATATACAAATGCGCCGAAATTGAACATTTTCCGTTCGACGTGTATAAATATCGCTGATTTCTATACATATTCAGGTGGGCCGATGCGGCCGCTGCACGCGCTTGACCCCGAACGCTTCGAAACCGCCCCGATTCTCAAGGCCCTGAACCGGGCCAGCCGCAGTCTGGCCGAACTCAAGGGCGTCGCCGCGAGCATTCCGAACCAGCGCATCCTGATCAACACCTTGACCTTGCAGGAAGCGCGCGACAGTTCCGCCATCGAGAACATCGTCACTACTCAGGACGATCTCTACCGCGAAGAAGAGCCTGCCGAGACCACCGGCACCGCCATCAAGGAAGTCCTGCGCTATCGCCAGGCCCTGCGGACCGGCTTCGATCGAGTCAGCGACACCGGACTGTTGACGCTCAATACCCTCCTCGAAGTACAAGAGCGCCTCGAATGCAATCGTGCCGGCCTGCGCAAGCTGCCGGGCACCACACTGCGCGACCCTCAGGGCCAGGTGGTGTACGAGCCACCGCAGGACGCCAACGACGTGCAGAGGTTGATGGGCGATCTGGAGTCCTTCATGCACGATCAGCCGCCATTCGAGGCCGATCCCTTGGTGAAGATGGCGCTGATTCACCATCAATTCGAAAGCATCCATCCGTTTTACGACGGCAACGGACGCACCGGCCGCATCATCAACGTGCTGTATCTGGTGAAGGAAGGTCTTCTGGACATCCCGGTGCTGTACCTGAGTCGGCACATCGTCCGCACGAAGCCCGACTACTATCGGCTGCTGCAGGCGGTGCGCGATGAGGACGACTGGGAGAGCTGGGTGCTGTACATGTTGCAGGCAGTCGCGATCACGGCTTCCGAGACTGTCGACACCATCCAGGCGATCAAGGCACTGCTGCAGCGGACCAAGCTGCGCATCCGCGACCATTACCGGTTCTACAGCCAGGACCTGATCAACAACCTGTTCAACCACCCGTACACGCGGGTCGAGTTCCTGCAGCGCGAGCTCGGGGTCTCGCGGCTGACCGCAACCCGGTATCTCGACGCCCTGGCCGAGGACGGCGTGCTGCGCAAGATCCGTGTCGGACGCAACAACTACTACATCAATCAACCACTGTTCGATCTGCTCGCGCGTGCCGATGGCGAGGAAGTGCGATGAAACGGTGCGTCGATTCCAGATGCTCTTGCTTCGTGAATTCCGATTCATTCCATCTTCGCGAGCTGCAGTGCCACCTGCAGCCCAAAACTCCCTTCACCATCGACCGGTTGCGTTTCGCATGAACTACCCCGACTACCCCTTCACCCCGAACCGTTTCGAGGTGCGTCCCGGCATCGCGATGTCCTATCTCGACGAGGGCCCGCGCGACGGCGAGGTGGTCGTCATGCTGCACGGCAATCCCTCGTGGAGCTTCCTGTGGCGGCACCTGGTGCTGGGACTGAGTGATCAATACCGCTGCATCGTGCCGGACCAGGTGGGCATGGGCCTGTCGGACAAGCCTGGCGATGACCGCTACACCTACACGCTGCAGTCGCGCGTGGACGACGTGACGCGGTTGCTGGAACACCTGGGCATCGACGGCCCGGTGACGCTGGCGGTGCACGATTGGGGCGGGATGATCGGCTTCGGCTGGGCGCTGTCGCACCAGGCGCAGGTGCGCCGGCTGGTGATCACCAACACCGCCGCGTTCCCGCTGCCGGCGGCCAAGCCGATGCCGTGGCAGCTGAACCTGTGCCGCAACACGATGCTCGGCGCGTTCCTGATCCGCGCGTTCAACGCCTTCGCCGCCGGCACTGCGCGCGACTGCGTGTCGCGCAAGCTGTCGAAGGACGTGTACCGCGGTTACGTGGCGCCCTACGACTCATGGGCGAACCGCATTTCCACGCTGCGCTTCGTGCAGGACATCCCGCTCGCCGAAGGCGATCCGGCCTGGGCGCTGCTGAAGGCGTCCGAACAGCGCCTGCCGTCGTATGCGGACCGCCCGGCGTTCATCGCCTGGGGCCTGCAGGATTTCGTGTTCGATCAGCATTTCCTCGACGGCTTCCAGCGCGCGCTGCCGAACGCCGAGGTGCATGCCTTCCACGACGCGCACCACTACGTGCTGGAAGACAAGCACGAGGTGCTGGTGCCTGCGATCCGCCGCTTCCTGGACGCGAATCCGCTCTGAGCCTGGCCTGGCGCGGTTGATTCGGCCGCATCAGTGCGCGATCGCCCTTGCGGCATCCTCCGGCGTCAGCGGCGGCAGGCCGTAACGCGCGCGGGCGCGGTCGCACTGCGGATTCGGCGTGCCGTCTTCCCAGGACATCCGCAGCTCGCGGCAGGGCGACGGGCGTGCGTCGTAGATCGTGCAGGTCACTTCCTGGCCGACGATGCCGGCCAGTGCCACGCAGTGCGGCTGGTCCGACCAGGTGCCGCGCATGCAGCGCTGGTGCGCGCCGAGGGTTTCGGTCAGCGCCACGGGGACCGCGCCGCCGAGGTCCGGTTCGGCTTCGGACCAGTGGAAGCTGACGCGGTAGGCGGCGCAGCAGGCGCCGCAGGTGAGGCAGGGATGCGACATGCGCGGGAAACCAGGACGGCTGGGACGTCGGGAGGGTGGGAGGATTCTGCGCGACCGGCCGCGATTGGCAAGCACCGCGCCGGTCGCGAGACAATGCCGGCATGAACGCATCGCCCAGCCCGTCCGACCCGTCCCCGACCGCCTGCAACATCGCCGCCAGCCTGCCGCGTTTGGCGCGCGAGCGCCCCGACCAGGTCGCGATGCGCTGCCCGGGCCCGTCCGGCCGCTACGACGTGGCCCTGACCTATGCCCAACTCGATGCGCGCAGCGACGCCATCGCCGCCGGGCTGGCGAAGCGCGGCATCACGCGCGGCACGCGCACGGTGGTGATGGTGCGGCCGACGCCGGAGTTCTTCCTGCTGATGTTCGCGCTGTTCAAGGCCGGCGCCGTGCCGGTGCTGGTGGACCCGGGCATCGACAGGCGCGCGCTGCGGCAGTGCCTGGACGAGGCGAAGCCCCAGGCCTTCATCGGCATCCCGCTCGCGCAGTTCGCGCGCGTGCTGCTGCGCTGGGCGCGCAGTGCGCGGATCCGCGTGACCACCGGGACGCGGGCGTTCCTCGCCGATGCGACACTGGCGGACATCGAGGCGGCCGGTGTCGGCGCCGGGCCGCAGCTCGCGGACACGCAGCCCGACGACGTGGCCGCGATCCTGTTCACCAGCGGCTCGACCGGCATTCCCAAGGGCGTGGTCTATCGCCACCGGCATTTCGTCGCGCAGATCGCGATGATGGGCGAGGCCTTCGGCATCGTGCCCGGCGGCGTGAACCTGCCGACCTTCCCGCCGTTCGCGCTGTTCGATCCGGCGCTGGGCACGACCTCGATCATCCCCGACATGGACCCGACGCGGCCGGCGAAGGCGAACCCGCGCAAGCTGCATGCGGCGATCGACCGGTTTGGCGTCGACCAGCTGTTCGGTTCGCCGGCGCTGATGCGCGTGCTCGCCGACCACGGCGTGCCGCTGAAGACGGTGAAGACGGTGATGTCGGCCGGCGCACCGGTGCCGGCGGACGTGGTCGCGAAGATCCAGTCGCTGCTGCCGCCCGATGCCCGCTTCTGGACGCCCTACGGCGCGACCGAATGCCTGCCGGTGGCGATCATCGAGGGCCGCGAGCTGCTGACCCTGCGCCAGCGCACCGAGCAGGGTGCCGGTACCTGCGTCGGCCGCGCGGTGCCGCCGAACGAGGTGCGCCTGATCCGCGTTACCGACGAGGCGATCGAAGGCTGGTCCGACGACCTGGTGGTGAAGGGCGGCATCGTCGGCGAGATCACGGTGGCCGGCCCCAGCGCGACCGACCTGTATTTCAACCGCGAGGCGCAGACCCGCCTGGCGAAGATCCGCGAGACACTCGCCGATGGCAGCGAGCGCATCGTGCACCGCATGGGTGACCTGGGGTATTTCGACGCGGAAGGTCGGCTGTGGTTCTGCGGACGCAAGTCGCAGCGCGTGGTCACGGCATCGACGACGCTGTGCACCGAGCAGGTCGAGCCGGTGTTCAACACCCATCGCGACGTGCGTCGCACCGCGCTGGTCGGCATCGGCGCCTTCGGCGCGCAGCGCGCCGTGCTGTGCGTGGAGCTGCGCGAAGGCGTGGCGGCGACGCACTGGCCGCGCATCGAGGCCGAGCTGCGCCACCTCGGCGAGGGTTTCGTGCATACCGCGAAGATCGATGCTTTCCTGCACCATCCGAAGCCCTTCCCGGTCGACATCCGCCACAACGCGAAGATCGGCCGTGAGAAGCTGGCGGCCTGGGCGGCGAAGCGGAGCCGTTGAACGAAGCCGGCTTTTGTGGGAGCGACGCAAATCGCGACGGTGGCTGTCTGTAAGGGATCGGGCCTCGTGACTTGCGTCGATCCTGCAGGAAGCAATGCCTCGCGGCTTGCGTGGTTCCTGCGGATGCAAAAAAGCCGCGGACCTTGCGATCCGCGGCTGAAATGATCATCGAGGCCGTGGCCCGTCCGATCAGCAAGTCGTTGTTATGGTGTCGTGTCTCAGTTCGGCGAACGCGTCGCCTTCATGTTGACGCCCGAGAACGCGCTGTATGCGCGCACGCCGATGTAGTACGTGGTGCCGGCGGTCGGGTTGTTGATCGTGCAGGTCTCGGTGTTGCCGCTGAGGTACGGACGGCAGTTGTAGCTGGAGGTGGTCGGCGCAGCGCCGGCGCGGACGTAGAGGTCGGCATCGCCGGTACCGCCGGAGATGTTGACGACCAGGCTGGTGGTGCCGGCCGGGATGCTGACGGTGTAGAACGACGACCAGGCGCCGGTCGCGACCGACGGCAGGTTGACGTTGTGCACGACCGTGCCGGTGCCACCGCCGCCGCCACCGATGGTGGAGGTGATCCAGTTGACCATGGCGACGGTTTCGGAATAGACGCCGTAGTAGTTGGGCAGTGCGCAGCCCTTGCCGTAGCTGACCACGCCGATGCTGTAGATCGAGCCGTTGTACGGCGCGATCAGCGGACCGCCGCTGTCGCCCTGGCAGGAGTCCTTGCCACCGGCGGCGAGGCCGGCGCAGATCTGCACGCTCGGGACGAGCTTCAGGCCGCTGGCGGCGGTGCTGCCGTTGTAGGACGCGGCGCAGGTGCTGTCGGACACGACCGGCACGGTCACTTCGCGCAGGCTGCTGGTGCCGCTGCCGCCCTGCGACGTCGCGCCCCAGCCCAGCACGGTGACCGGATCGCCGGCCTTGGCCACGGCGCCCATGACGGTGGCGTCGGGCAGCTTGGCGCGGATCAGGTTGGCCGGGAACGTGCCGTTGATGCGGATCAGCGCGTAGTCGTTCGCATAGCTGCCGGCGGTGGAGCTGACGGCGTAGTTCGGGTGCTGGACGTACTGCGCGACCGAGTAGGCGGTCTGGCTGCCGGTGTTGTTCGAGCCGGCGTAGACGGTGGTCTGGCGGCCGCAATGGGCGGCGGTCAGGACCCAGCTGTCGGCGATGATCGTGCCGCCACAGCCCGACGTACGGACGGTGAACGAACGGTCGCCCACGGCGGCGATGCCGCCGACGATGCGGCCCGTCGGCTGCTTGCCGAAGGCGGCGCTGGTCTTCCAGGTGCCCGGCTTGGCCTTGGTCTGCGGACCGGCGGCCATCGCGATGGAGCTGGCGGCCAGAAGGGCGACTGCCATCGTGCCGGCAGCGATCTTGATACGTTTCTGCATTGTGCGGATTCCTTGTTCTCTTTCGTTTGTGTGTTGAAGGGAACTGCGGTGCATGCCGGATGGTTCGAATCCGATGTCTCGGATGTCCTTCCGTCCGTGAAACGCGGCGGTCCGCGCGTCGTTCCCCCCGGAATGAGAGGCGCGGTGCCGTTGAAGCGTATCGGCCGTCGGTGCGATGAGACGCCCATCGAGCGTAGGGTCACATAATGTGATTCACGTCATGGGTGCGTGGCCGGCCGGTGCCAGGCGCGAATGAATCCTACCGACGAAAATGCCGCGAAATAGGATCGGGAGCACACTTTTGCGCATTCCACATGACCATTTCTCATTTGTGCAGCGCAATATATACGGACGCGTACGTCGTTGTGCCGAGTGCCATCTTGGTCGTCGGCGAATCGCCGACAGACGCTTTGCGATGTGCGAAAAACGCGCGTCTTTCCGCCCCGGCGCCGCAGCGGCTCAGCGGAACACGCGGCGCAGCAGTTCGGACGTGCGCGCGGCGGGGTCCTGGCGGATGCGGCGTTCCTGTTCTGCGATGACGTGGAACAGGCCGTCGATCGCTTCGCGGGTCACGTAATCGTCCAGGTCGAGGTTGCCGGCCGTGTTCGCGCCGTCGGCATCGCCGCCGAGCAGCAGCGCCATGGTGCCGCCGTTCTTCTTCGTGAAGTCCTTGTACTTGCGGGTCACGCCGGTGGCCTGCGTCTGCTTCGCGACGATCGGGCGGAAGGCGTCGAACAGCTTCTGCTCGCTGGTGCGGCGGAAGAAATCGGTGGCGGAGGTCTCGCCGCCGCGCACGAGGCCGATGGCGTCGCGCAGCGTCATCTGGCGCACCGCATCGGAGAGGATGCCGGCAGCCGCAGGCACGGCCTGTTCGGCGGCGCGGTTCATCGACAGCTCGAAGGCGTCGACATGCTTGCCTGCGCCGACCTTGCGCAGGGTGTCGGCCGCCTTGCGCATCTTCCCGGGCACGAGGATCTTCACCGCCTGGTCGCGGAAGAACCCGTCCTGCGTGCCGAGCTGGCGGACCGCGCGATCGACGCCCTGCGCCAGCGCCTCGCGGATGCCGCCGGCGGCATCGCGCTCGCTCAGCGAAGCGTCGCCGTTGCGGCTGCCGAGCAGGCGCTCCTTGATCTGGTCTTCCAGCGACTGCGCGTGCGCGCCGCTGGCGATGCCTAGTGCGGCGGCGATGGCGAAGAGGCAGAGATGGCGACGCATGGCGCGGCTCCCGGTGGCGGTGCGCCACAGCATACGTCGCGCGGGACTGCGGAAATGCGAACGGCGCCCCGTCGGGCGCCGTTCGAGGCAACTGCACGCGGGAGCAGGCGACTGGCAGCGGAAAAGCAGGTCCCTCGCGTTCGCTCGGGATGACAGGCCTTTTCCCGATGCCCGGTCCTTACCAGGCGTAGCGCGCGCCGATCACGATCTGGCGCGGATTGCCGAGCAGGATGCCGCGGGTGCGGTCGACGATGTATTCGCGGTCGGTGAGGTTCTTCACCGTGAGGTAGGCGCTCCAGCCGGTGATCTCCGGCTCCCAGTTCAGGGTCGCGCTCCACACCGCGTAGCCGTCGAGCTGGCCGAACTGGCCGCTGCCGTCGGTGGGGTAGCGATTGTTCGCGAAATCGGCGTACTGGCGGCCGACATGCTGCACTTCCACCGAGCCGTCCCACGCGCCCTTCACGTAACCGATGCGGAAGGTCGAGGCGAGGTCCGGTGCGTAGGGCAGGCGGTTGCCGGCGCGGCTACCGTTGGCGGCGGCGCCGGTATCGATGCGGCGCAGCACGGTGGACTGCTCCGCATCGGCGAGCCAGGTGACGGCGAGGTTGGCGTAGACCTCGCCTTCGCGGGTGCGCAGCGCGTCGCGGTTCACCCCGATCGCGAATTCGAAGCCTCGGTAGGCGGTTTCGCCCTGGGCCAGCGGCGTGCTGCCGCCTGCAATCGAGCCGACGACGATCTGGTTGTCGAAATCGGCGCGGAACGTGGCGGCGTCGAGGTCGATCATGCCGAGCCAGCGCGTGCGCAGGCCGGCTTCGAGGTTGCGGCTGCGCTCGGCGTCGACGGCGGTGCTGGTGCCGTTGCCGGCGATCAGGTCTTCCACGCGCGGCGGCGCGAAGCCCTCGTGCGCGGAGGCGTACAGCGACAGCGTGTCGCTGACCTGCCAGTTCGCGGCCAGGCCCCAGGTGGTTTCGCGGATGTCGTCGCTGCCGGTCGCGCCGCCGGGCAGGCGGTTGGTACGGCCGAAATCGACGCGCTCGTGGCGCACGCTGGGCGTCAGCTGCACCGTGCCGAAATCGAAGGTGGTGGTGGCGAAGGCCGACAGCGCCTCGGCGGTGCGCAGGTTGTCTTCGACCAGGGTGCCGGTGCGCGCGGTGGCGCTGCTGCCGTTGCGCTGGTAGCGGATCTGCTTCTCTTCGTGCCAGCGCAGGCCGACCTCGCTGCTGCCTGCGGTGCCGAACAGGCTGCGCTCCAACGAGAAGCGCGAATCCACGCCCCAGGTGTAGTAGTTGCGCAGGCGGCCCTGGGTGGACGCGCAGGCGTTCGGATTCACGCGCTGGCCGAGCCGGCGCGCGGTGGCGAAGGCGGCGCCGCACTGGGTGTCGGTGGTGGTGCTGGACTGGCGCCACCAGTCGCGCATGAAGTCGGTGTAGTAGGCCGAGGTGTGCAGCTTCAGCGTTTCGTTCGGCGTCCAGTCGTGGCTCACCGAGAACGCGGTGTGGCGGATGTCGAACAGGTCGTTCTCGAACGGGTAGTACCCGGCGCCGAAGTTCGCGTATTCCGCATCGGTGATGCCCGAATAGCCGACCTGCGAGCGCTCGCGCAGCAGGTTGCCGCGGATCGCCAGCGCGTGCTGGTCGTTGATCCGGACCTGGTACTTCGCGAACAGGTCGCCCTGCTCCAGGTCGGTGTTGTCGCGCGCGCCGTCGCCGCCCTTGTAGCCGAAATCGACCAGCAGGCCGTTGGCACCGACGCTGGCGTGCACCGCGCCGAAGCCGCGCGTGCCGGCCGAGACCTCGACATGGCCGGCGAAGTCGTCCGGCGGCGTCGGCGTGATGTAGTTGATCGCGCCGTGGATGGTCTGCGGGCCGAAGCGCAGCAGGCCGGCGCCCTTGAGCACCTCGACGCGATCGTAGCGCTGGATCGGCGCGTGGTAGTAGCTGGCGTTGTCGCCGTAGGGCGCGTACATCGCCGGCAGGCCGTCCTCCAGCAGCAGCACCTTGGTCGAACGCGTCGGGTTGCTGCCGCGGATGCCGATGTTCGGGCGCAGGCCGAAGCCTTCCTCGTCGCGGACGGTCACGCCCGGCACCTTGCGCAGCGCCTCGTTCACGGTCAGCGCGCGGCCCGAGACGATCACGCTCTGGTCCAGCACCGACGCGGTGCCCTCGGCGGTCTTCTTCTCCTGGTGGTTGCCGACGACCTCGATGGTGGCGAGGGTGCGGCCGGCATCGTCGACCGGGGCGTCCTTCGGGGTGTCGTCGGCACGCACGGCCAGGGGCGACAGGGCGACGGCCAGGGCGATGCCGAGGGTCAGGGGGTGACGGACAGGGGGCATGACGAGCCAGACAAAGGGAATAGGAATTGTTCTCAATTGTAAGAATTGCGTTCTCAAATGCAACAAGTTCTCATTTTCATCCGGGTCGCGTGCTGTGGCGGGGCTGGTCGCCGGGGGCGCCGATCCGGGATCATGGCCGCCCGATGACGATGGCGCCTGCGGGCGGAGCGATGGCATGAAGATCCTGGTGACCGGTGGCGGCGGCTTCCTCGGGCATGCGCTGTGCCGGGGACTGGTGGCGCGCGGCCATGACGTGACCAGCTACAACCGCGGCCACTACGCCGACTTGGCCGCCATCGGCGTGCGCCAGGTGCGCGGCGACCTGGCCGACCGCGAGGCCGTGCTCGCGGCCTGCGCCGGCATGGAGGCGATCTTCCACAACGCCGCGAAGGCCGGGGCCTGGGGCAGCTACGACAGCTACCACCAGGCCAACGTCGTCGGCACGGAGAACGTGCTGGCCGCCTGCCGGGCCCACGGCATCGGCAGGCTCGTCTACACCTCCACGCCCAGCGTGACCCACCGCGCCACCCATCCGGTGGAAGGCGGTACCGCCGAGACCGTGCCCTACGGCGAAGGCTTCAAGGCGCCGTACGCGACCACCAAGACGATCGCCGAGAAGGCCGTCCTCGCCGCCAACGGCCCGGACCTGGCGGTGGTCGCCCTGCGTCCGCGCCTGATCTGGGGGCCAGGGGACCAGCAGCTCGTCCCGCGCCTGGTCGACCGCGCCCGCGCCGGCCGCCTGCGCTTCGTCGGCGGCGGCGACAACGTCATCGACACGACCTTCATCGACAATGCCGCGCAGGCGCATTTCGACGCCTTCGACCACCTCGCGCCGGGCGCGGCCTGCGCCGGCAAGGCCTACTTCATCAGCAACGGCGAACCGAAGCCGGTGCGCGAGATCGTCAATGCCCTGCTCCACGCCGCCGGCGCGCCGCAGATCGACAAGACCCTGCCTTTCGGCGCCGCATACGCGATCGGTGCGGTCTGCGAGGGCCTGTGGACCGTGCTGCCGCTGAAGGGCGAGCCACCGATGACGCGTTTCCTCGCCGAGCAGCTCAGCACCACCCACTGGTACAGCATGGAACCGGCGCGACGGGATTTCGGCTACGTGCCGAAGGTGAGCATCGAGGAAGGGCTGAAGCGGCTGGCGGCGTCGTACGCGCGGTAGGCGCAGGCCGGAGACGGGGCAGCGGGCCTTCGACCCGCTCTACAGGCGCCCTCGCCGCGTGCGGGGAAAGGGCGAGGTGAGGCAATTTGCCCGAATGCAGCCGTCCCCGGCGCATCCGGCCATCCCCGCTAGAATGCCCGCATGAGTACCTTCCCCCTCGACTGGAAACCGCTGGCCGGCCGCGCGCTAGAAGCGGCGTTGAATCGCGCCATCGACCTCGATCCCGACACCCGCGCCGCATTGCAGCCGCTGGATGGCCGCAGCGTGGTGCTGGCGCTGGACGCACCCGCCGGGCGGGAGGCCGAGCCGCTGGCGTTGCGCATGACCGTCGCCGGCGCGCGGCTGCAGGTGGGCCCGGCCGCCAGCGAAGGCGCGGCGCAGCCCGACCTCGCGGTGCGCAGCACGCTCGGCAGCGTGGTGTCGCTGGGCATGCGGACGCTGCTGCCGCGCCTGCTCGGCACGCCGGCCGACGAGGCCGACGCGATGCCGGTCGGGCGCCTGCGCATCGAGGGCGATGCCGAACTCGCGCGGCGCCTGCAGCGCCTCGCCGAACGCTTCGACCCCGACTGGCAATTGCCCTTCACCCGCGTGTTCGGCGATGTGATCGGCGTGCAGATCGCAAATGCCACAGCCGCTGCGCTGCGCGGGGCGCAGCAGGGCGGGCGCAAGCTCGCCGAGACCACCGCCGAATACCTGACCGAGGAATCGCGCGATGTCGTGCCGCGCGCCGAACTCGACGCCTTCTTCGACGACGTCGACACCCTGCGCGACGATGCCGAGCGCCTCGCCGCGCGCGTGACGCGCCTGCACAAGCGGGTCGGCGCATGAGCGCCGTCCTGCGTGCGGCGCGCATCGGCCGCGTCCTGATCCGCTACCGCCTCGACGACCTGCTCGACGGCACGCCGGCCGAACGCTGGCTCAAGCTCGCCCGCCCGTTCGTGCCGCGCGCCTCGGCCGAGGTCGCCGCGCAGCCGCGCGGCGCGCGTCTGCGCCTGGCGCTGCAGGAGCTGGGGCCGATCTTCGTCAAGTTCGGGCAGATCCTCTCCACGCGCCGCGACCTGATGCCGCCGGACATCGCCGCCGAGCTGTCGCTGCTGCAGGATCGCGTCGCACCGTTCGACGGCGAGGCCGCGCGGCGCATCGTCGAGCAGGCGCTGGGCCAGGACATCCGCGAGGCGTTCGAACATTTCGACACCACGCCGCTGGCCTCGGCCTCGATCGCGCAGGTCCACGCCGCGCGCCTGCCCGGCGGACGCGAGGTCGTGGTGAAGGTGCTGCGGCCGGACATCGAGAAGCAGATCGCCGGCGACATCGCCCTGCTCAACAGCGTTGCGACGCTGGTCGAGCGCGCGCACCCGAACGCCGACAAGATCCGTCCGCGCGAAGTGGTGCGCGAGGTCGAGACCACGCTCGCCGCCGAACTCGACCTGCAGCGCGAGGGCGCGAACGCCTCGGTGATCCGCCGGTTCTGGAAGGATTCGCCCGACCTGTACGTGCCCGAGGTGATCTGGAGCCACACCGCCGAGCGCGCGCTCACGCTCGAACGCGTGCACGGCATTCCCAGCGACGACGTCGCCGCGCTGGACGCCGCCGGCATCGACCGCAAGGCGCTCGCCGCGAAGGGCGTGCGCGTGTTCTACACCCAGGTGTTCCGCGACAACTTCTTCCACGCCGATGCGCACGCCGGCAACATCTGGGTCGACATCGACCCGGCGCGCAAGGCGGACCCGCGCTTCATCGCGATCGACTTCGGCATCGTCGGCCAGCTCTCGACCGAGGACCAGTACTACCTCGCCGAGAACTTCATGGCGATCTTCAACCGCGACTACCGCCGCATCGCCGAGCTGCACGTGCAGGCCGGCTGGATGCCGGCGACGATCCGCATCGACGAACTGGAAGCCGCCGCGCGCGCGGTCTGCGAACCGTACTTCACGCGCCCGCTGTCGGAGATCTCGCTCGCCGAGGTGCTGGTCAAGCTGTTCCGCACCGCGCAGAAGTACGAACTGACCCTGCAGCCGCAGCTGATCCTGCTGCAGAAGACCCTGCTGAACATCGAAGGCGTCGGCCGACAGCTCGATCCGGAGCTCGACATCTGGGCCGTCGCCAAACCGGTGCTGGAGCAGATCCTGGTCGAGCGCTACAGCCCGCAGCGGCTGGTGCGCGACTTCCGCAAGCGCCTGCCCGAGCTGGTGACGCGCGCGCCGGACATGCCGCAGCTGCTGCACGCCTGGCTGAGCCAGCAGGTCGACGGCCGCCACGAGCTGTCGATGCGTTCGCACGACCTCTCCGATCTCGCCACCACGCTGCGCGCGATGCAGCGACGCATCGTCTCGGCAATCCTCGGCACCGGCCTGCTGATCGTCGCGGCGGTGCTCTATGCGCTGGAAGCCGGCGGGCCGTCGATGTTCAGCATTCCCGCCGCCGCGTGGATCGCCGGTGTCGGCGGTCTCTGGGCGCTCGTCGCGGCCTGGCCGAGGCGCTGATGGGCCATGCCTCCCGCGCGCGGGAGGCATGGCTGACCGTGCTGATCACTTCGCAGCAGGCGCGCCGGTCGCGCTTGCGGCCTTCGCCTTCGCGAAATCGCCCGCCGCGAACACGCTGAGGGCCTCCGGACGGATGTGCTTGCGGATCGCCGCGTTGACTTCGTCGACCGTCAGCGCCTGCAGCTTCGCCTCGAACTGCGCGGTCCAGGCCATCGTGCGGTCCATGTAGGCATTGCGCGCCAGCGTGCCGGCGACGCTGCCGTCGCTGGCGCGTCTCTGTTGGCGCTGGGTCAGCAGATCCGTGACCGTCTTCTTCAACTCCTGTTCGGTGACGCCGTCGCGGACGAAGCGCGCCAGTTCCTCGCGCATCGCCGCCTCGGCCTTGTCGATGTTCTGCGGCGCGGCGATCGCCTGCAGGACCAGGCTGCCATTGTCGTCGCGGCGTCCCGGCGCGCTGCCTGCCGACACGGAACTGCTGACGGAATAACTCAGGCCGTCCTTCTGGCGCAGGCGGTCGCCCAGCCGCGAACTCATTGCGCCACCGCCCAGGATGTCGTTGGCGACCAGCAATGCGGGGTAGTCAGGGTCGTTCTCGTTCAACGCGAGATTGCTGCGTGCGATCAGCGTCGCGTTCGCCTTGTCGGGAGTCTCGAAGCGCGCCGTGCGCGCCGGCACCTCGCTGTAGGACATCGGCACGCGCTCGTACGGCGCCGGACTGCGCCAGCCGGCGAACAGCGAATCCAGTTGCGCGCGCATCGTCGCCGGATCGAAATCGCCGACGATCGCGATCTCGCCGCGTGCGGTGCCGTAGACCTCGCGGTGGTAGGCCGCCATGTCCTCGCGCTTGAGCGCACGCAGGTCGGCCAGTTGCTCCTCGATGCTTCGTACACGGTAGGGATGATCCGCCGGCCAGGGATCGAAGTGCATGGCGAGCGCGAGGTTGGCGATGGAAGAGGGCTCCTTCCTTCTGTTTTCCAGTCCCGTGATGGTCTGGAGCCGGAACTGCTCGAATTCCGATTCCGGGAACGACGGTGAGCGCAGCACATCGGCGATCAGGGACAGGGCATCGGGCAGGTGCTCGCGGCGCGACTGCAGCGACACGACGGCCAGCTCTCCGAAGCCGAGGACGTTCGCCGTCGTTTTCAGCGTTTCGAGCCGCTGGGCGATCTGTTCGCGGGTCTGAGTCTGCGTGCCGCGCATCAGCATTTCGCCGATGGCGTATGTCGCCGCGCGCGGGAAGCGACGCTGCGCGTCGACATCGCCGAAGCGGAACCAGGCGCTGACCGACACGGTGTCGCCGCGCGTGTCCTTCGGCAGCAGCGAGACCTTCAGCCCGTCGCCGAGGGTGAAGGTGGTGGTGCGCGCATCGATGTTCGCCGGACTCGGGTCGAAGGTTTCGCCGGCGGCGACGGCGGCCTTGCCCACGTAACCCTTCAGCGCCTCCACGGGCGCGGGGGCGGCGGCGATGTCCACCCGCTCTGGCGCTTCGGTGGGGATGAACCGGCCGATAGTGCGGTTGCTCGGCTTGAAGTAGGTGCGCGCGACGCGGTTGACGTCGTCGACGCTGACGTTCGCGACCTGGTCGCGGCGCAGGAAGAACAGCCGCCAGTCGCCGGCCGCGACGGATTCGGTCAGCGACATCGCGATCGCGTTGACGTTATTGAGCGTGTTCTCGTAGCCGTTGGCGATGCGCTGCTTGGCCTTGGCCACCTCGTCCGCGGTGATCGGCTCGGCGGCGAGGCGGCTTTCGACCTGGCGCAGCAGTTCGGCCTCGGCGCGGGCGAGGTCGCCGTCCTTCGGCGTGA
Source organism: Lysobacter brunescens (assembly GCF_042677005.1). Taxonomy (NCBI): domain Bacteria; kingdom Pseudomonadati; phylum Pseudomonadota; class Gammaproteobacteria; order Lysobacterales; family Lysobacteraceae; genus Lysobacter; species Lysobacter brunescens. Next base: position 1,291,238 of record NZ_JBHTIF010000001.1, read on the forward strand.
CCGCCACCAGGCTGAGCAGGCCACCGTCGCGCAGGTCGCCGTTGCCGCCGCCGGCATACGCCGCCAGCTTGGTCTCCACGAGGGCCTTGTGCAGTCGACCGCCGGGCGCGTCGCCCAGCGCATCCATCAGCACGTCCAGCGCGGCGTTGTCCGGATGCGTATACCCGGGGGTGCGGTAGCCGATGCCGACGACGCGGGTGTCGCCGGAGCGGCGCACCATCACCTCGCGTTCGCCATCCTGGGTGGGCTCGACGGTGTAGAGCCTCGGCAGCGCGTTCGCCGGTCGCTTGAGCGTGCCGAAGCGGGCCTGCACGCGCGCCAGCGTCTTCGCGGGATCGATGCGGCCGGCGACGATCAGCGTGGCGTTGTCCGGCCGGTACCAGGTGCGATAGAAGCCCTGCAGCCGCTCGATCGGCACGTTTTCCACGTCCGAACGCGCGCCGATCGTGCTGTTGCCGTAGTTGTGCCACAGGTACGCAGTGGAACGCAGGCGCTGGAACATGATCCCGGACGGGTTGTTCTCGTTGCGCTCCATCTCGTTGCGGACGACGGTCATCTCGCTGTCGAGATCCTTCTTCGCGACGAAGGAATTCAGCATCCGGTCCGCTTCCAGCGCGAGCAGCCAGTCGAGCGTCTCGTCGTTGGCCGGGAACGAGCCGTAGTAGTTGGTGCGATCGAGCGAGGTCGTGGCGTTCGACTGGATGCCGCGCGCCTTCAGCGCGCCGGGAATGTCCCCGTGGGTCGGCGTGCCCTTGAACAGCAGGTGTTCCAGCAGGTGCGCCATGCCGGTCTCGCCGTAGTTCTCGTGCACCGAGCCGACACCGTACGCGATGTTGACGGTGACCGTCGGCTTGCTCGCGTCGGGGAACAGCAGCACGCGCAGGCCGTTGCCCAGCGTGTATTCGCAGATGCCTTCGACGCAGGGGCCCGCGGCCACGCCCTTCGGCGGCGCGATGCCGTCGCCGGCCAGGGCCAGCGGCGCCGCCAGCGCGAGTGCGCAGGCCAGCGCGAGCGGCCGGACATAGCGACGGACGGGGGACAGGCTCGACATCGGAACTCCTTGGGTTCGGGCTTTCGGGGGCAGCTTTCGGGGGACAATGGCGGATGCTTGCAGATCGCACCGCCCACGCCATGACCCAGAAGTCGTCTCCCGAGTTCCCCGATGCCCCGTCCTCGGGTGCGATGCCCTCAGAGGCGATGCCCGATCCGGTGGTCCCGGCCGAACTGGCCGTGCTGCATCGCGACGACTGGCTGGCGGTGGTCGACAAGCCGGCGGGGCTGATGGTCCACGACAGCGCCCTGGCGCGCGGCGAGACCGACTTCGCCGCCGATCGCCTGCGCGAGCAGTTCGGGCGTCCGATCTTCCTGGTGCATCGCCTCGATCGCGCGACCAGCGGCTGCCTGCTGCTGGCCTTCGACCGCGACACCGCCTCGGCGCTGGGCAAGGTGCTGATGTCGCATGCCTTCGAGAAGGACTACCTCGCGGTCTGTCGCGGCTGGCCGGCCGAGGAAACATTCGAGGTGGATCATCCGCTCGACGGCGGCCCGGGCAAGCCGCAGAAGAAACCGGCCGTGACGCGTTTCCGCAGGCTGGCGACGTGCGAGCTGGCCCTGCCCTCGGCGGCGGCGGCGGGCACCGAATTCCCGACTTCGCGCTACGCGCTGCTGCGCGCGCAGCCGCAGACCGGTCGTTTCCGGCAGATCCGCCGGCACCTCAAGCATCTGTCGCATCATCTGATCGGCGACACCAGCCATGGCGACGGCCGCCACAACCGCGCGTTCCGGATGATGGGCATCCACCGCATGCTGCTGCATGCCGAGCGCCTGCGCTTCATCCATCCGCACAGCGGCGAACGGGTCGACGCGCTGGCGCCGCTGGACGCGGAATTCGCGAAGGCGCTGGCACTGTTCGGCGATGCGTCGCCGGCGTGATCAGTCCTTCTTCGGGCTGGCTTCGGCGTCCTGCTTCGCGGCTTCCAGCTCCTTCTGCATCTGCGCGAGATGCGCCTGCAGCAGGGGCTGCATTTCCTGCATGCCCAGTTCCATCGCCTGCGGCATCTTGCGCATGATCCCGCGCCCGGTCTCGCTGCCGTAGAAGGCGATCATTGCGTCGACTTCGTCAGCCGTAAAAAGCCGACGATAGATCCTGCGGTAGATGGGTCCCATGTTCTCCCAGGACATGAGCCTGCGCAGCGATGCGTTCTGCTGCTTCATCGCGTCGCCCATCACCGTGCGCTGCGCGGGCGTGGCGTCCTCGCCGAGCATCCGTTCGCCCATCTGTGTAGCCATGGTGTCGACCTGCACGAACATCTCGTCCAGCACGCGGCGCATGTCCATCACTTCGATCAGGCGATCGACCTGGGCATCGCTGGGTTCGGTGGCGAAGGCGGAAGGCGCGGCGAAGGCACCGGCCACGGCGAGCAGCAGCGCGGCGGCGCGTGTGCGGACAGAGGTCATCTGGAATCGTTCCGGGACGGTCGGGTCAGCGGCGGCGCACGCCCTGCTCGATCGCCGTGTCGGTGGCCTGCTTCAGGTCCTTGAGCATCGGCAGCAGCAGGGATTCGAGGTTGCGCATCTCCTGCTCGGCATCGCGCATCCCGGTGCGCAGGCGCGTCTCGGGGTCGTTGGCGTCGCTGGTGTTGTAGCGCGAGACGCCGCGCTGTTCGTCGGGATGGCTGCGGTCGAAGGTCGAGCCGTACAGGTCCCGCGACAGCGGGCCGAGCTGGTTCCAGTGGCGGCGGACGAGCCCCTCGGCCTGGTTGCGCAGCTGGATCGCGGCCATGGCGTCGCCGTCGTCGCCGTCGCCCGGATCGCGGCTGCCGTCCTGCTGGGTGCGCACCTGGCGCAGCAGCGCTTCGATTTCCTCGGCGGCGGTGGCGCGCTCCATCGCCGCGATCGAGGTCGGGCGCTCTTCGCGGACCGGTGCCGGGGCTGGGCGCGCACGACCCCCGACGAAGGCGGGGTCGTAGCCGCTGCCGATCGCGGCCGGGTCCTGGGCATGGCCCGGCAGGGCGGCCAGCAGCAAGAGTACGCAGGGCAGGGCGGAACGAAGCATGCGGGGGTCCTCCATGGCGGACTGGCATCATCCGGCAGGCGCGCGCGGACGGTCAACGTGTGCGGTATGCGGGCATCGAACCGGCGCCGGGCCGCCACGATGGCACGCGCTCGTTACAATCGGCCGCGGAGGGCCATGTGGACGCAGGCATCGAAATCCCCGAATCGGAACTGATCGAACGCTTCGTGCGGTCGTCCGGGCCGGGTGGGCAGAACGTGAACAAGGTGGCGACGGCGGTGGAGCTGCGTTTCGACGTGGCCCAGTCGGCGGTGCTGCCCGAGCCCGTGCGCGAGCGCCTCCTCGCCCGTCGCGACCGGCGCATGACCGCCGAGGGCGTGCTGGTCATCAACGCGCAGCGGTTCCGCACCCAGGAGCGCAACCGCCAGGACGCGCGCGAACGCCTGGCCGCGTTCGTCGCCGCCGGGCTGAAGGCGCCGACGCCGCGCATCGCCACCAAGCCGTCGAAGGCCGCCAAGAAGCGGCGGCTGGACGACAAGCGCCAGCGATCCGGCGTGAAGCGCCAGCGCGCGACGAAGGACTGGGACTGATGGCCGCCCCCGAGGCAGCGCCCTCGCAGGGGGCGGACCGCCCCGTCGTCCTCCCGCTGCCGCCGCAGGTGCCGCGCGTCCGGTCGGGCCGGGCGTTGCGCTGGATCGCGCGCAGCCTGCTGCGCCTGGGCGGCTGGCGCATGGCCGGCAGCTTCCCGGATATCCCGAAGCTGGTCCTGATCGGCGCGCCGCACACCTCGAACTGGGACGGCATCTGGGGGATGCTGGTGAAAGTCGCCCTGGGCCTGGACATCCGCATCTTCGCCAAGCGCGAGCTGTTCTGGTGGCCGCTGGGCCCGATCCTGCGCGGCCTCGGCGTGATTCCGGTCGACCGCACCGCCGCGCGCGGACTGATCGAGCAGATGCTGGAACGCTTCGAGCGCGAGGACCGCTTCTGGCTGGGCATCGCGCCCGAAGGCACGCGCAAGCGCGTCGAACGCTGGAAGCCGGGCTTCTGGAAGATCGCCAGCGCCGCCGGCGTGCCGGTGCTGCCGGCCTACTTCCACTACCCCGAGAAGATCATCGGCATCGGCGAACCCTTCCACCTGACCGGCGACATGGATGCCGACATGGCCCGCATCCGCGCCTGGTACGCGCCGTGGCGGGGCAAGCATCGCGGGGTCTGAGCCCGGCAGCGCGCGCATCCGGAGGTGTGACATCCGTCACCGCTGGATTTGTCCCCCCGGTACCTTATTCTTGCGTTGGACGCATTCGCGCAATTCAGATTCCCCGGGGACCGCATGGCGACACTGAAGAAGATCCTGGAAGCCGCACGCCTGATCGAATCGAGCGAGCCGCCGGCCCCGCCGGCGCCAGCGGCCGAGGACAGCGACATCGACGCGATCATCCGCCGCGCCGCCGAGGCCGAGAGCCGCGCCACGGGGTCGCCGCCACCGATGCCCGCCGCCGATGACGCCGCCGCGCCCGCCACCCCCGGCGTGGAGGAGGGCCTGGACTTCGCCGAGATCTTCGCCCGCCAGGGCGTGGTCGATGCCGGATTCCCGGTCGAGCGCCTGATCAAGCTGGTCGACGGCCTGAAGGCCCTGGACCCCACCACCCGCCGCGCCGCCATCACCGCGATGGACGTCGCCGACGAAACCTGGTCGATGGACCAGGTGCTGGCCGACGCCGACGCCAAGATCGCCGCCCTGCGCGGCCACCAGCGCCACCTGCAGGGCAATGCCGACGCCCTGGTGCGCGCGAACCAGGCGCGGATCGCCGAGCTCGAAAGCGGCCGCGACGCCCGCCTGGCCGACCTGCGCCAGCAGATCGCCGTCCTGGAGGCGCAGATCCAGGATGCGGTCGGCGCCACTGCGGCCGACATCGCGCGGCTGCAGTCCGAATCCGAATCGAACAAGGCCGCGCTGGCCCGCGAGACCCAGCGCCTGGATGCGCAGGTGCTGAGCCTGGAGGAACTGGCCGCCCAGTTCCGCGCACCGGCGAAGTGACGCCGTCCCGACCTGCCTCCATCCCGTACTCCATCCAGACTTCCGTCTCCACTCCGTTTTCGTCCCCCAGGAGCGCCACATGGCCGTCAAGCTCACCCCCTTCGCCAAGATCCTGATCGGCGCGATCGTCGTCGTCGGTTCCGGCTCGGTCGTCTGGAACCTCTACAAGAACCGCAAGGCCGAAGGCGGCGACGCGCCGGCCGTGACCGCGCAGGCCGACGGCAAGCCGGCCAGCGCCGCCGCCTACAGCAGCAAGGGCGACGGTCCGCTGGGCTCGTCCGGCAACCCGCTGAAGGTCAGCATCGTCAGTTTCCACGGCTATGCCCCGGCGCTGGTCGCCAACGGCCAGAGCCTGACCACGAAGCCGGGCTCGCTCTTCGACAAGGAAGGCCTTAACGTCGAATTCGTCATCCAGGACGACATTCCGACGTTGTCGACCATCTTCGAGGCCGGCACCGCGCAGTGCGTCTGGCGCACCTCCGATTTCTGGGCGCAGGAGCAGCCGAACCTGCGCAACAGCGGCCACGACGGCCGCGCCGTCATGATCGTCGACAACACCCGCGGCGCCGACGCGATCATCGCCAAGGATCCGTCCATCCGCACCGTCGAGGATCTCGCCGGGAAGAAGGTCGCGATGCTGCAGTTCACGCCGTCGCACGGCATGACCATCGACGCGGTCGACAACTCCTCGCTGTCCGCGCGGAAGAAGCAGAGCATCGAATACGTGTTCATCGGCGCCGAGGAAGGCACCGCCGGCGTCCGCGCCGCGCTGGAATCGGGCAACGTCGACGCCGCCGCGCTGTGGGATCCCGACCTCTCGCTCGCGCTGCGCGCGACCCGGGGCCACGTGGTCTATTCCACCCGCACCGCGTCCAACCTCATCTTCGACGTGATCGTCTGCGACAAGCGCGTCCTCGACAGCGAGGAAGGCGCCGCCGCCGTGCAGAAGCTGGTGAACGGCTGGATGGCCGGTGTCGAAGCCGCCAAGGCCAACCCCGACGGCGCGGTCGACGCACTGGTGAAAACCGAGGAATTCTTCACCCTGCTCGCCAAGGACGAAGGCAAGGGCTTCGTGAAGAAGCTGTTCGACAACCTGCTGTGGACCGGCGTGGCCGACAACGCGCGCATCCTCGGCCTGGCCGGCGACACCAACCACTACGCCCGCGTGTACCAGCGCTTCGACCAGATCTACCGTGCCGCCGGCGCTCTGGCCAACCCGAAGTCGCCGGTGATCAATCCGGCCGACAGCTTCGACACCCGCTTCATCCGCAAGCTCTACGACGCCAGCACCGCCGCGCAGGTCGAAGCGAAGAAGGAAGAGGTCTTCACAGAAGCCGCGCGCGAGGAAGCCGTGCAGGCCGCGCCGGCCGAAGTCACCAAGCCGGTGACCGTGAACTTTGCCAGTGGCCAGGCGGGGCTGACCAAGCGCGCCGAGCGCACAATCGACACCGAGATGGTGCCGTTCATCGAGAACAACGGCGGTGCCTATTTCGAGATCAGCGGCAACACCGACAGCACCGGCAACGCGGCCGTCAACGATCGCCTGTCGCGCGCGCGCGCCGAGGCCGTGGTTGACTACCTGACCAGGCAGTGGGAGTTCCCGCGCGAGCGCTTCAAGATCGTCGGCAACGGTTCGAGCAAGCCGCTGTGCGACGAGAACAACCCGCAGTCCGAAGGCGTGGGCCTGGACGGTTGCCGCGAGATGAACCGTTCGACCCGCATCGCGGTCTACGGCGCGCGTCCGTAAGCACGGGAGCCACGGAACCATGGCCAGCCCCTGGAATCCCTACGCCGCGCTGTCCGCCGGCACGCGGCGGCAGCTCGGCTTCGCCGGTGTCGCGGTCGTGCTGCTGGCGTGGTTCGCGCTCAGCGCCAGCGGCTGGATCAGCCGCAACAAGCTGCCTTCGCCGATCGCGGTGTTCGACGCCCTGAGCTACCTGGCTTGGAGCGACGGCAAGAGCCTGCTGCTGCCGGCGATCCTGTCCTCGGTCGGTCGCGTGGCCATCGCTGGCCTGCTGGTGGTGCTGATCGGCGTGCCGCTCGGCATCCTCATGGGCGCCTCGCCGAAGGTGAACGCCTTCCTCTCGCCGCTGGTGGATCCCTTCCGCTCCGCGCCGGTGGTCGCGCTGCTGCCCATCCTCGTGATGTGGCTGGGCATCGACGAGGAGGTGAAGATCGCGTTCCTGTTCCTCGGCGCGGCGGTCTACCTGGTGCCGATGGTGCGCGACGCGATCCAGGCCGTGCCGCAGAGCCACTGGGTCGGCGCCCGCGACCTCGGCGCCACGCCGTGGGAATGCATCCGCCACGCGGTGGTGCCGATCGCGATGCCGCGCATCGCCGACGCCATCATCGTCAGCGTCTCGGTGATGTGGACCTACATCACCGTCGCCGAATACGTGAACGCGCAGTCCGGCCTCGGTCAGCTGATCCAGAACTCCAAGCGCTTCAGCGCGATGGACCAGGTGTTCGCCGGGATCATCGTGATCATGGCCCTCGCGCTGCTGACGTACCAGCTGATGCGCCTGGCCAAGCGCCGCTTCTATCCGTGGGAGACCCAGGCATGACCGCCACGCAGGGCAAGGGCGCGGCCGCCAAGCCTGCAGCCATCATTTCGCTCGAACACATCGTCCAGGAATACCCGCGTCCCGAAGGCGGCGTGAACCGCGTCGTCGACGACCTGAGCCTGCGCTTCGAGGGTCCGAGCATCAACATGCTGCTCGGCCCGTCCGGCTGCGGCAAGAGCACGCTGCTGTACATGATGGGCGGCGTGCGGCCGATGAACGTCCCGGTGCCCACCAGCGGCAGCGTGAACATCGACGGCGAACCCTGCACCGATGCCCACGACGATGCGGTGATGGTGTTCCAGCGCTACGCCAACCGTCCGGACCTGAGCGTCCACGACAACGTCGCGTTTCCGTTCCGGCTCGGCCTGTGGCGCGATCGCGTCCCGGCGGCCGAACGTCGCGACCGCGTGATGCACATGCTCGAAGCAGTGGGCCTGGCCGACAAGGCGAAGCTGCATCCCAGCCAGCTGTCCGGCGGGCAGAACCAGCGCATCGCCCTGGCGCGCGCGCTGGTGCTCAAGCCACGCATCCTGCTGATGGACGAACCCTTCGGCGCGCTCGACGCGCAGACCCGCGAAGACATGCAGCAGCTGCTGGTGAAGCTGTTCCAGGAACATCCCTGCCTGATCGTGTTCGTCACCCACGACGTGACCGAGGCGCTGCTGCTCGGCGACCGCGTGGTCGTCCTGTCGACGCAGCCGGCGCGCGTCGCCGACGACTTCACCATCGCCACGCCCAAGCCGCGCGACAGCGGCTGGCTGCGCATGCCCGAAGCCGCCGCGCTGGAGCAGCGCATCCTCAGCCGCCTGCACCAGGCCACCGGCAAGGGCAACGTGCGGGTGAGCGTGTAACGCATGTCAGCCACGCCGAAGCCCGTGAGCTACCTCCGCGCCTGGCTCACCAGCCAGGCCAACGTCATGACCCTGCTCGGCGGCGGCCTGGCCGCCGCCATCGCGTCCATCCCGGCCGGTGGCGCCGGCGCACTTGGCGCACTGGTCGTGCTCGGCGCGGTGCAGACCCTGCTCGCCCTGGTCATCCCGGACCTGCCGAAGTTCCGCAGCAAGGTGGACAGAAACGCGCGACGCGGCGCCATCGACCAGCGCCGCGCGCAATTGCAGCAGGAGCTCTTTTCCCTGCATGGCGGCATGGAGCGCGTGGTCGGCATGGGCATGTGGCAGAAATACCTGGCCATCGTCGAGCGTTCCGACGTGCTGTACCGCATCGCCGGCGAAGCGCAGAGCCAGCTCTCCTACGACGACGCCGAGCGCGTCGACAAGGCGTCGGTCGACTTCCTCGCGCTCTGGCTTGCGCAGATGACGATCAAGGAACGCCTGCGCAGTGGCGAGGAAGCCACCATCGATCGCCGCCTGCGCGAGGCCGAACAGGCGCTGGCTCAGGTCGATGCGCAGGATCCGCGCTACCGCCACCTGAAGATGGCGCGCGACGACTACGCCGCGATCAAGCTGCGCCACGACAAGCTCGCCGCGCGACGCATGTCGATCGATGCCGCGCTGGTCTCGCTGCCCGACCAGGTCGAAGAGGTCTACCAGCTCGTCGTCGCCAGCCCGTACTCCAGCACGCTCGGCTCGAAGCTCGGCGAATCGCTGTCGCGCCTGCAGCTGGAGGAAGACATCGAGCTGGAGCTGTCGCAGAACGACCTCGACAGCGACTACTTCAAGACCGGCGCCGCCGGTGCCAAATCCATGGCCGCCCGCCAGGCGGCGAGGGCGGCGAAATGATCCGCGTCCATTCCATCCCCCGAACACACCAAGCTGCAACCAGGAGACACTCATGAACCTCTTCAGCCGACTCGCCAACCTCGTGCGCGGCTTCTTCTCGCTCTTCGTCACCGGGCTGGAGCAGCAGCACCCCGAGATCGCGTACGAGAACGCGATCAACACCATGATCGAGAAGTACAACAAGCTCAAGAACGCCACTGCCGGCCTGATCCGCCTGCGCGAGGACGCTGCCGATCGCCTGCAGAAGGCGCAGGCGCAGCAGAAGGAGCTGAGCGCGATGCTCGAACAGGCGATGGCGACCGGTCAGGACGACCTCGCGGTCGAACTGATCGAGCGCAAGGACGCCGTCGACGCCGACATCGCTTCGCTGCAGGCCGAACTCGAGGCCGCCGAGAAGGACGTCGACACCGCCAAGACCGCGCTGACCGACGTGAAGGGCGAGATCGGCAAGCTCAAGGCCGAGAAGGACCGCATGCTCGCCAAGATGCAGAGCGCGCAGGCGCGCACCCGCATCAACGACCAGCTCGAAGGCCTGTCCGTCGACGCCGAACTGCGCGCGCTGGAGAACGTCCGCACCGGCATCAAGGACACCATCGCCAAGGCCAAGCTCGGCGACGAACTGCGCGAGTCGGACCTCGACACCCGCCTGAACGCGCTCAAGGCCAGCAGCAGCAAGGCCACCGCGCGCGCCAAGCTCGAAGCGATGAAAAAGGATCGCGCTGCGGCATCGGACGCGAACCGGACGATCTGATCGCAAGCGTTTTGAAGCCCTCCCCTTCAAGGGGAGGGTTTGGGTGGGGATGGGGTCGAAGGTTCTCATGCGCACAGTCGCTACGCGTCAGCGGAACCCATCCCCACCCCGGCCCTCCCCTTGAAGGGGAGGGAGAAGCACGGCCCGCGCCATCTGCCGTTCCAAGGAGTTAGCCACCATGACCACCCTCAACGGCACGCCGTCCAGCGGCTCCCCGCTTCCGCACTGGGCCGACGAACTCAAGCGTCGCTACCTCGCCGGCGAGGCCGGGCTGTTCATCCTGCACGGCAATGTCCATGACGGCGTGCCGCACGAGGGCAAGCTGCAGCCCTTCTCCGACTACGTGCACGACGTGGTGCTGGCGGCGAAGCCGCAGCGCTACGAACTCGCGCTGCGCCACGCCGGGCTGAAACGGCGCGGCGAGGGCACCAAGCCGGTCGATGGCGGCGACTCCCTGCTTGAAGGCATGGCCAACCTCGAACTGCGCATGCGCACCGGCGACGGCATCGCCCTGGCGCTGCCGCATGCCGGCGATCTCGTGCCGAACGCCGAGACCACCTTCCTCAGCACCGACGAACGCGGCCTGCTGGAGATCTTCCACGACTGGTCGCTCAGCGGCCTGCTGCTGCAGCGCAACCACATCGTCGTGCTGCTGTGCGCCTCGCTGTCGGAAATCCATCCCTCGCTGAACACCAATCCGCGCATCTGCGCGATCGAGGTCGCGTACCCGGACGAACCCGCACGGATGCAGCTGGTCGCGCAGTCCGCGCCGCACATGGCACCGGAGCAGCAGGCGCTGGTCGCCAAGCACACCGCCGGCCTGCGCCTCCTGGAGATCGACAGCATCGTCGCCGAACGCCCCGCCGCCGGTTTGCCCGAGGCGGAGCGCAAGGCGCTGGCGCTGCAGCTGCTCGGCGACGCGCCCGATGCGCAGCAGCGCGCCGAGATGTATGCGGGCGTCACCGCCGGCAAGACCCGCGAGGAAATCGCCTTCATGATCCTCGGTCACGCCGCGCCGGCGTCGAACGAGGATCCGCTCGACGCGATGCTCGCGATCATCGGCGAACGAAAGCGCGAGATCATCCAGCGCTCCTGCGGCGACCTCATCGAATTCCTCGATCCCTCGTACGGGCTCGACGCGGTCGGCGGCTACGACCAGATCAAGGCCGAGCTGATGAAGATCGCTGCCACGATCAAGACAGGCGACCGCAAGCTCGCGCCGATGGGTCTGCTCGCGGTCGGCCCGATGGGCGTGGGCAAGACCTTCGTCATCAAGGCCTTCCTGAAGGAAGCCGGCCTGCCCGGCGTGGTGCTGAAGAACTTCCGCTCGAAATGGGTCGGTTCCACCGAGTCCAACCTCGAACGCGTGCTCAAGATCATCCGCGCGATGAGCCCGATCGCGCTGGTCATCGACGAAGGCGACCGCAGCTTCGGCAACGGCGAAGGTGGCGACAGCGACGGCGGCACCTCCTCACGCGTGATCGCGCGGATCAAGGACTTCATGTCCGACACCGCCAACCGCGGCCACGTGCTGACGATCCTGATGACCAACCGACCGGACAAGCTCGACGTCGACATCAAGCGCCCGGGCCGCCTCGATCGGAAGATTCCCTTCTTCTACGTCGACACCGGCGAGGACCGCCTGCGCATCGTCCGCGCGATCCTCAAGCGCAACGGGGTCGAACTTGCCGACGACAGCATCGCCGCGCTCGGCGATGCCTTCGCTGGCCTCGACGGCTATTCCAACGCCGACCTCGAAGCCATCGCCTTGCTCGCGCTCGACATCGCCCGCAACGACGGCGTCGCGCTCGCCGCCACGCACCTGGAGCAGGCGATCGCCGACTTCATCCCGCCGCAGCACACCGACACCATCCAGCTCATGGAACTGCTCGCCGTGCAGGAATCCTCGCGCCGCAGCCTCCTGCCGGAACGCTTCGCCAAGCTCGCCCCGTCGGAAGTCTCTGAACTGATCGGAGAGTTGAAGCGGCGGGTGAGATGAGTTTCCGCAGCAACCACTCAAGCGCCAGTCAAACGCACGTCATCCTCGCGCAAGCGAGGACCCATACTTGATCATTACGGATGGTTGGGTCCTCGCTTGCGCGAGGATGACGATGCTTTTTGCTGCAGGCATTGTCGCGGCCGAACCGAAACGATCCGGATGACAGCGCGTGATCAGCGCTGCCCCACCTCCATCCGCACCGGTGGCGATTGCGGCCAGCCACCGGCCAGCGCCTTGAACAGGCCGACGGCACTGGTGGCACTGCGCGTGCGTGCGTCCGCGAAGGCGTCTTCGGCCTGCAGGCGCGTACGTTCGGCGTCGAGCACTTCGAGCAGGCCGGTGGCGCCGGCTTCGAAGCGCGTGCGCGCGAGCGTCGCGGCCCTTGCGCTGTCGACGGCGGCGCGTTCGAGCAGGGCGTCCTCCTCGCGTGCGCGGGCATGGCGGACCAGGGCGTTCTCGGTGTCTTCCAGCGCGAGCAGCACGCTGCGTTCGTAGCCGGCAAGCGCTCCTGACGCATCGGCATCGGCGGCGGCGATGCGCGCGCGCGTGCGGCCGATGTCGAGGAACGACCAATCGATGCCCAGCGCGACGAGGCGTGTTTCGCTGCCGCGTTCGAACAGCGCGCTTGTGTCGATCGCCTGGCTGCCGATCAGCCCGCCGAGCGTGAAGCGCGGGAACAGGTCGGCGGTGGCGACACCGATCCGCGCGGTCGCGGCATGCAGGCGCGCTTCCGCCGCAGCGACATCGGGACGACGGCGCAGCAGGACGCCGGGCGTGCCGGGATCGATGCGTGTGGGCAGCGCGGGCAGCGGCGCGGGTGCCGACAGCTCGGCGATCAGCGCATCCGGCGCGCGCCCTGTCAGCACAGCGAGTCGATGTATTGCGGTTGCCACCTGCGCTTCCAGCGCGGGAATGCGCGAGGAGGTCGCGGCCTGCTGCGCGCGTGCGCGGGACAGGTCGAATTCACTGTCGCGACCCGCGTCGTAGCGCGCCTGCACCAGGCGCAGGGTTTCCGCCTGGTTCTCCGCGTTCTCGCGCGCCACGCGCAGGCGTTCCTGCAGTCCGCGCAATTCGAAATAAGTGCGCGCGACTTCGCCGACGATGGCGACCTGCGCTGCTGCGAGATCCAGGACGCTGGCCTGGGCATCGGCGCGGCCAGCTTCGACGTTGCGACGGATGCGGCCGAAGAGGTCGAGTTCCCAGGCGACGTTCGCGCCGATGCTGTAGGACTCGACATCGCGCGCATCGCGATCGACGCCCGGCATCTGGTCGCTGCTGGCGCGCGTGTCGCGGCCGTCGGCATTCGCGGTGATCGTCGGCAAGCGGTCGAATTTCGCACCGCGCAGCAGCGCGTTGGCGCGGTCGTACTGCGCGAGCGCGATGCGCAGATCGTGGTTGGCCGACAGCGCGGCATCGACGAGCGTGTCGAGCCGTGCATCGCCGAATCCGCGCCAGAACGCGGCATCAGCGGAAGGCGTCGACATGGCGTCGACCGGTCCGGCATCGCGTGCGAAGCGTTCCGGCAGCGGCAGGTCGGGGCGTACATGGTCCGGGCCGACAGTGCAGGCGGAGATCGCCAGCGACAGCGCAGCCATGGTCAGCAGCGAGGGAAGGGCGCGTGGAAAGGCGTTCATGATGGAATGCTCCGTGGGCGACGCACGAAGCATCGCGGTTGAATCGTTGTCGAAGTGGGACGCACCGGCGCGAATGCGTGCGCCGGTGCGTGTTGTGCGATCACCAGCGCAGGGTCTGGCCGAGGTGGGTGAAGCCGCCGGTGGGACCGATGTCGCCGATCAGCGACATCGCGACGCTGCTCTTCGCACCCAGTTCGATGCTGAGGTCGCCATTGGCGTTCATGTCGGTCTTCACCGATCCGGGATGGATCGCATTGACCTTGATGCCGCTGTCGCGCAGTTCGTGCGCCAGATGCACGGTCCATGCGTTCAGTGCGCTCTTCGACACGTTGCAGGTGGGCAGCTTGTAATCGAAGATCGGCGACTGCGGGCCGATGTGCTCGGCGATCGAGCCGAGCAGGCTGGACACGTTGACGATGCGTCCTGCCACGGACTTGCGCAGCAGCGGCAGGAAGGCCTGCGTGGTCGAGATCACGCCGAACAGGTTGGTGTCGAAGGTCGAGCGCGACGCGGCGAGCTGGCGGAGGGTTTCGAGGCCGATGCCGCGGATGGCGCCAGCGACGAGTGCGATCTTCCGTGCGGTGCTCATGGGATGGATGCCTTGTGTATCGATGGGGAAGGCGTGTCTGGAGAGAAGCGTCAGACGGCGACGCCGTCTGCGGAGTGCGTCGCCTGCGGTGCGTGCGACACCAGGGGACGGTTGGCCAGCTTGCGCAGCGCGACGTAGAACACGGGGGTGAGGAACAGGCCGAAGGCGGTGACGCCGAGCATCCCGGCAAACACGGTGATGCCGGTGACCGAGCGGACTTCGGCGCCGGCGCCGCCGGCGAGTACAAGTGGCACGGTGCCGGCGATGAAGGCCACCGAGGTCATCACGATCGGACGCAGGCGCAGGCGGCAGGCTTCCAGGGCCGCTTCTACTATTCCCTTGCCCTGCAGTTCGAGCTCGCGGGCGAACTCGACGATCAGGATCGCGTTCTTGCACGCCAGGCCCATCAGCACCACCAGGCCGACCTGCACGAACACGTTGTTGTCCCCACCGGTGAGCCACACGCCGAACAGCGCGGACAGCAGGGTCATCGGCACGATCAGGATCACCGCCAGCGGCAAGGTCCAGCTTTCGTACAGCGCGGCCAGCACGAGGAAGGCGAGCAACACCGCCAGCGGGAACACCACCAGCGCGGCCTTGCCCTGCGTAGCCTGCTGGTAGCTCAGGTCGCTCCAGTCGATGCCCATGCCCTGCGGGAGCGTGTTCTGCGCGAGTTCGGCGACCTTGGCCATCGCTTCGCCGGAGGACAGCACGCGCGGATCGGCTTCGCCGAGGAGGTCGGCGGCCGGGTAGCCGTTGAAACGGATCACCGGGTCGGGGCCGTAGGTCTGCCGCACGGTCACCATCGAACCGATCGGCACCATGTCGCCGGCGGCATTGCGCGTGCGCAGCCGGGCGATGTCTTCGACCTGGTCGCGGAACGGCGCGTCGGCCTGCGCGATCACCTGCCAGGTGCGGCCGAACATGTTGAAGTCGTTGACGTAGGCCGAACCGAGGTAGGTCTGCAGCGTGTCGAACAATTCGGTCAGCGGCACGCCCTGCGCCTTCGCCTTCACGCGATCGACGTCGGCTTCGAGCTGCGGCACGTTCGCCTGGTAGCTGGTGATCGGGTAGCCGAGGCCCGGCGTCTGCGATGCCGCGCCCTGGAAGGCCTGCACCGCGCCCTGCAGTGCGCCGTAGCCCAGGCGCGTGCGGTCCTCGACGAACAGCGACCAGCCCGAACCGTTGCCCAGGCCCTGGATCGGCGGCGGCATGAACGCGAAGGTGAAGCCTTCCTGGATCGTCGAGAATTTCTGGTTGAGTTCGGCGGTGATGTCGGCGGCGCTGCGCGTGCGCTCGGAGAACGGCTTGAGGGTGAAGAACACCACGCCGTTGTTGGGCGTGTTGGTGAACTGCAACGGATTCAGGCCGGGGAACGCGATCTCGCTTTCCACGCCTTCCACCTGCTTGGCGAGCGCGGCCATCTTCTTCAGCGTCGCATCGGTGCGTTCGATCGAGGCGCCTTCTGGCATCTTCACGCCGGCGATCAGGTACAGCTTGTCCTGCACCGGGATGAAGCCCGCCGGCACGGCCTGGAACATCACGCCCGCGCCGACCAGCAATGCCGCATACACCGCGAACACCGCGCCGCGACGGCCCAGCGTGCGCGACACCGCGCCTTCGTAGCGCTTCGAACTGCTGTTGAAGAAGCGGTTGAACGGACGGAACAGCCAGCCGAACAGACGGTCGATCAGGCGAGAAGGTGCGTCCTTGTGGCTGCCGTGCGGCTTGAGCAGCTTCGCGGCGAGCGCCGGCGACAGGGTCAGCGAATTGATCGCCGAGATCACGGTCGAGATCGCGATGGTCACGGCGAACTGCTTGTAGAACTGGCCGGTGACCCCGGTGAGGAAGGCCATCGGCACGAACACCGCGCACAGCACCAGCGCGATCGCGATGATCGGGCCCGAGACCTCCTTCATCGCCAGGTGCGCGGCTTCGAGCGGCGTGGCGCCGTGCTCGATGTGCCGCTCCACGTTCTCCACCACCACGATCGCGTCGTCGACCACGATGCCGATCGCGAGCACCAGGCCGAACAGCGTCAGCGTGTTGATCGAATAGCCGAGCAGGTAGAGCACCGCGAAGGTGCCGACCACCGACACCGGCACCGCCAGCAGGGGGATGACCGACGCGCGCCAGGTCTGCAGGAAGAGGATCACCACCAGCACCACCAGCAGTGTCGCTTCGAGCAGCGTGGTGATGACCGACTTGATCGAATCGCGGACGAAGATGGTGGTGTCGTAGACCGACACGATCTCCACGCCCTGCGGCAGGGTCTTGCGGATCTCGGCCATCCTGTCGATGACCGCGTCGCGGATCTCCAGCGCGTTCGCGCCCGGCGCCTGGAAGATGCCGATCGCCGACGCGTTCATGCCGTCGAGGCGCGCACGCAGCGTGTAGTCGCCCGCCGCCAGCTGGATGCGCGCCACGTCGCGCAGGCGGACGATTTCGCCATCATCGCCGCTCTTGAGCACGATGTCGCCGAACTCGGCTTCGTCCTGCAGGCGGCCCTTGGCGTGGATCGGCAGCAGGAAATCGCTGCCGTTGGGCATCGGCTCGGCGCCGAGCTGGCCGGCGGAGACCTGCACGTTCTGTTCGCGCACCGCGCGCAGCACGTCGCTTGCGGTCATGCCGCGCGCGGCGATCCTGTCCGGGTCCAGCCACAGGCGCATCGCGTAGTCGCCGCCGCCGAAGGGCTGCGCGTCGCCGACGCCGGGAATGCGCGCCAGCTGGTCCTTCACGTGGAGGCGCATGTAGTTGCGCAGGTACAGCGAGTCGTACTTGCCGTCCTTCGACACCAGGTGCACCACCATCAGGAACACCGGCGACTGCTTCTGCGTGGTCACGCCCTGTCGGCGCACGTCCTCGGGCAGGCGTGCGAGCGCCTGCGCCACGCGGTTCTGCACGCGCACCGCAGCCTCATCCGGATCGGTGCCCGGCTTGAAGGTCACGGTCAGCGCGAGCACGCCGTCGGAACCGGCGACCGACTTCACGTACATCATGTCCTCGACGCCGTTGATCGCTTCCTCCAGCGGCGTGGCGACGGTTTCGGCGATCACCTTGGGATTGGCGCCGGGATAGACCGTGCGCACCACCACCGAGGGCGGTACCACTTCGGGGTATTCGCCGATCGGCAGCAGCGGGATCGCGATCAGGCCGGCGGCGAAGATCACGATCGACAGCACTGCGGCGAAGATCGGCCGGTCGATGAAGAATCGGGAGAAATCCATGGGAAATCCTTGGTTGCGGCAAAGCCGCGTCGAGGGCCGGCCCGAAGGCCGACTGGTGCGGTGTCGCGTTGGGTTGTTGTCTTGCGTTCGAGCGGCGCGCCGCAGTGACGCGCCGCCGTTCCGCCGCTGCCGGGGGATGCAGTGACGGAACGGCGACCGTCAGGCCGACGCGGGGAGGGTCATGCGCTGATGGCTCATGGCGTCTGCGTCGCGGCCGATGCGGGCCTGGTCTCGACAGCGGCGACGGTGCGGGCCTGCGTGGATGCAGCGCCCTCCATCGCGACCTTCTTCGGCACGACCGGCATGCCCGGGAAGAACACCTTCTGCACGCCGTTGACGATCACGGTGTCCTGCGCGCTCAGGCCGGACTCGATCACGCGCAGTCCGTCGATCGTGCGGCCGAGCACCACGTCCTTGCGCATCGCCTGGTTGCCCTTGCCGAGCACGTAGACGTACTTGCGGTCCTGGTCGGTCAGCACCGCCTTGTCGTCGATCAGCAGCGCCTTCGTGCGTGCGTCGCCTTCCAGCTGCACGCGCGCGAACAGGCCGGGCGTGAAGCGGCGATCGGGATTGGCCAGCACCGCGCGGGCGCGGATCGTGCCGGTAGCGGGATCGACCTGGTTGTCGACGAAATCGACGATGCCCGCGTGCGGATGGCCGCTTTCGTCGGCGAGGCCGACGCGCACGCGGCTACGCGATGCCGTGCCGTCGCGCAGGAACGCCTGTTCGTCGCTCTCGAAGTACACATGCACCGGGTCGAGCGAGACGACCGTGGTCAGCAGCGTGCCGTCGGCCTGGGCCAGGTTGCCGGTGGTGACCATCGCGCGACCGGCACGGCCGTCGATCGGCGAGCGCACCTCGGTGAACTGCAGGTCGAGCCTGGCGCTGGCGACGGCCGCTTCGGCCGCGCGCACGGCGGCATTGCCCTGCGCGGTGGCGGCCTTGCGCGTGTCGAACTCCTCGCGCGAGATGGCCCGGGCGTCGACCAGCGCCTGCGCGCGGGCATCCTGCGAACGCGCCAGTCGCGCCTCGCTGCGTGCGCGTTCGAGATTGGCTTCCGCCTGCGCCAGTGCGGCGCGATAGGGACGCGGATCGATCACGAACAGCAGCTGGCCTTTGCGCACCTCGTCGCCTTCGCGATACGAGACGCGTTCGATGTAGCCGCTGACGCGCGGGCGCAGTTCGACGCTTTCCACCGCCGCGACACGGCCGGTGACGTCGTTCCACTGCGTCACGTCGCGCTGGAGCACCTGCGCGACGCTGACTTCCGGCGGAGGTGGCGCGCCGTGCGGCGCCGCCGCTTCGCTGCTGCACGCGGAGACGACCACAGCGATCGCCGCGCCCAGCAGCAGGGTGGAGAGAGGGAAACGGGTGCCCGTTCGGGCTTGCGATCTGAGGTTCATGGCGAAAGCCTGTCTTTGAGTCGTGGGGAGGACGCGATGCCGCGCAGCAGCCTGCGCGCGTCGTGGAGGGAGCGTTCCGCATCGATGGCGCCTGGGCCATCCGGATCCTGCGCCCGGGGCGCAACGCGGCGTTCCGGCGGCGCGGTGTCGAGGGCGTCGACGTCGTCGGACCAGAACGCCGAGGGCGGGCTCGTGTCGCCGAAGCGCACGACCGCATCGCGCACGGTGCCGGGCGAGGTCGCCATCGCCACCGCGCGTCGCGCGACCGCGCCGAGGCTCGGCCATTCGGGGCAGGCATGGCGTTCGTTGCCGGGCGTGCGCAGCGGTGCATCCACGCCGAGCAGGTGCACGTGCACGCCGAGCGCGCGCGCTTCGTCGTGCAGTACCCGCGCCAGCATGCGCAGCGCGGCGGCGGCAATCGAATCGTGGCCGTAGCCGGCCCAGGGATAGTCCGCGCCCGGTCCGCCGATCAGCACGTAGGCGCCGCGCGCCTGTGCGGAGAGCATCGGCAGCAGGTGGCGTGCAGCGAACAGGTGCGGCAGCAGGTCTTCGTCGAGCCGTCTGCGCAGCGCGTCGCCGGGCTGGTCGAGCAGGCGGCCGCGCACCGGCGCGCCGCGGATCGCGGCGATCACGCCGGCGATCGGCAGGTCGAGTGCGCGGATGCGGCGGGCGAGTTCCGCTGCTTCGGCATCGCTGGCGACCGTGGCCGCGAGCGCCGTCAGCGCCGCGCCCGCGTGCTGCATGCGCAACGCGTCGAGCGCCTCCGCGTCCCGGCCGACGGCGATCACCGGGCGGCCGGCCTCCAGCGCCGAGGCGACGAGCGCGCCGCCGAGGCAGCCGGTCGCGCCGATGACCAGCAGGGCGCCGTCGCCAAGCGTGTCGTGGGCGGGATAATCCTGGATTGTCCCGTTCACGGGATTTTCTCTCCCGAAAACATCACTTCGACGCTCTGGATGCGGCCCGAGACCACGCCGTCGGCCCAGCGATGCAGCCAGCGGCCGATCGGCAGGGCGAGCAGCGCGCCGACCGCCCACGACCAGGTCGGCTGCATGCCAAGCAATTGATTCGAAAGCAATGCGAAGCCTGCCGACAGGTCGACGAGAATCATCAGGACGAGACTGTGGCGCAGCAGGTTGCGGCGGGAGACGGTGCTCACGGCGGCACTCCGATCCGGGAATGGCGTGCACTCTAGGCCTCGGGCCGCCGCTTGATTAGTCCGTGGATCGGGGAATAATTGTCCCTCGAATGGGCCAATCGACGGATTGGCCCAACTTCACGGTCCCGGGAGGCCCGCATGCAACGCGATCTCAACGACACGCTGGTCTTCGTCAAAGTGGTGGAACACGGCAGCTTCATCGGCGCGGCGAACGCACTGCGCCTGCCCAAGACCACGGTCAGCCGCAAGGTGCAGGATCTCGAAACCCGGCTCGGCGCGCAGCTGCTCCATCGCACCACGCGCAAGCTCGGCCTTACCGAGGCCGGCAGCGTGTACTTCGAGCATTGCCAGCGCATCGCGCGCGAACTCGACGAGGCCGAAAGCGCGGTCGGCCAGCTGCAGGGCGGTCCGCGCGGCTGGCTGCGCTTCACCGCGCCGTATTCGATCGGCATCACCTGGGTCGCGCCCCTGCTCGGCGAGTTCCACGCCATGCATCCGGAAGTGCGCATCGAGATGCTGCTGAGCAACGAGCCGATCGATCTGATCGACCAGGAAATCGATGTCGCGCTGCGCGGCGGCCCGCTGCCCGATTCGAACCTCGTTGCGCGCAAGCTGTCGGTCTTCCGCTCGCAGGTCTACGCAAGCCCGCAGTACATCGAGCGCCACGGCGAACCGCTCACGCCCGACGACCTGCAGCACCACCGCACCCTCGCCATGCCCAAGCATCGCCGCAACGGCCAGTATTTCTGGCCGCTCGGCGACGGCGAGCGCAACGACGAGGTCCGCATCGATCCGGTGCTGGTCGCCAACGATCCCGGTGCGCTGACCGGCGCGCTGATCTGCGGCGAAGGCCTGATGCTCGCCAGCGACGTGATGATGAAGGCGCACATCGAGCTGGGACACGTGCAGCGCGTGCTCGCCGGCTGGACCGGGCCGGAATACGCGTTCAACGCGGTGTTCCCGCGCGGACGCGTCACCTCGCCGAAGGTGCGCGCCTTCGTCGACTTCCTCGTCGACCGCCTCAACTTCGACGCCGATTACATGCAGGTGATGTGCCCGGACCGCAAGCGTTTCCTCGCCGCGCAGGAAGCCTCGCGCGTGGCCAAGGCGGAACTGAGCAAGGCGCGGCGCAAGCCGGTCCCGTCGCCGCTGCCGGAGGGCGAATACGACGCGGCCCTGGAAATGCCGGTGCCGCTGGAACACTGACGCGACGACTGCGCCCGGCGTTCCGGCCTGCAGTTGCGGTCACGGTTTCGTGTGCGCGACTGGTGTCAGATGGCGACTCGGGCCTCGCCCGACGCCTCCGCGCGGGACGCCGCCGACCGCAGGATGCCGATCGTCTGCGGCGGCGCATTTCAGGAGGAAGTGCATGAAGCTCAATCTGTCCATCGGCCTGGCCACCGTCCTGCTCGCAGGCCTGATGACCGCCGGCTCCGCGCAGGCCGTCGGCTGGCCGCAGCCCACCACGCCCTGCAACGAGGCCAACCAGGGCACGACCACCACGGTGGAATATCGCTCGCGCTGGCACGAGCATCTCGAGATCACCTACTACTGCGACAGCGGCTATTGGCAGCTGTACATGGTCTGCGACCTCAATCCCGGCGGGATCTGCGTGCTGTACTGATCGCTGCGCGGACGCGCCCTCCGGCACCGCTGCGGTGGTGCCGGATCCGTCGCGGGCCTACTTCAACCGCTCCAGCCGGCCCTTGAGCTGGACCAGGTGCTTGTAATCCCACTGGATGTCGCGTGCTTTCGCCAGCCAGCGCGCGAGGTCTTCGCTGTTGACCTGGTCGATCGAGGTGTATCGCGCCTCGGCGGCCTTGAACTTGCCTTCCTTCGCCAGACCGGGTTCGTCGAAGGATTGCCCGCTCCAGAACAGCAGGCGCACGCAGTGCTTGAGCGTGCTGTAGCCGACGATCGGATTGCCATCGATGAACCAGACCGGGTGCGCGCGCCACACCTTGTTGTCGGCCTCGGGCAGATGGCGTGCGATCTCCTCGGCTAGCCGTTCGCAGATCGCCCGGTCATCGGGCGCCAGCGCGGCGTGGTACTGGAGGGTGTCGGGGTGCATGGGGACCTCCGGGTGAAGGCCGTGACTGTACGCCAACGCGGAAGTGATCGTCGCGATGCGTGGCGGCGAGGCGCCACCGCCCTGTCCGCGTCGAGTCAACGCGGCGCGAGGGCGACCAGCAGCAGCGCGGATGCCACGATCAGCGTGGCGTTGCGGCGCAGGGCGAAGAACCACGGCGGCAGCACGCCTTTCGTGCGCAGGCCGTGGTCGATGGCGAGCAGCGACATGAAGCACGGCACCAGCACCAGGCAGCCCAGGCGCGGGTCGCCGAGCAGCAGGGTGGACCAGGCGAACAGCGCGGCGACGTTGCTCGCGATCATCGGCAGTTGCCCGCAGCGCTCCGCGAAGAACAGCGATGCCGCCCAGTGGATGCCGGCGATGAACGATGCGATGACCGCTGCGTAGGCGAGGGCGATCGTCGCTGCGTTCGCGAGGTCTGCACCACCTGCGAGAGAAGGCGCCCAGGCCAGTACGGCGCAGGCGATCAGCGGCAGCGTGCCGGCGTAGGTCAGGCCCTGCGCGAGGCGCGGGTTCGGCGATGCATCGGTCATGGCGTTTCCTGCACGGCGGTCGAAGGCGGTGCGGAGGCGCGATGCGCCAAGGGCCATCGCGACAGGCTCGATGGGTCCACGCCGACCCGCGCGCAGGCGCGCGGCGCGATTCCGTCCGGCAGCGCGGCGCGGAACAGTGGCGCGGCACCGGCCAGCGTGCGCGCGGCGATGCGTGCCTGGAGCTGCTGCACGGCCGTGCGTTGCAGCAGGCGTTCCGCCCACTCCGGCAGCAGCGCGGCGCCGGCGCCGAGAAACAGGTCGCGCGACAGGCCGGCCATCGGCACCGGCAGGCGCATGCGCGCGAGGACCGCGAGCACTTCGCGCGATCGCGCATCGAAGCGCAGCGTCTCGCGCACCGAGGCGAAATACGCATCGACCTCCGCCTCGCGCACGGGCACGTCGCTCGCGCCGAGCGCATGGGCCACGTCGGCGACTTCGGCGTAGTAGGCGTCCGCCAGCGGCGTCGGCACCGGGCGGCAGTAGCGGCGATAGCCCTGCAGGAATCCGTAGCTCTCGGTCACGTGCACCCACGTGAGCAGCGCGGGGTCGTCGGCGCGATAGGGCGTGCCGTCCGCTGTCGTTCCTTGCACCCGAGCATGGATGCTGCGCACGCGCGCGATGAGGCGTTCGGCCTCGCTGCGTCCGGCATAGGTGCTGCCGGCGACGAAGTCGGTGGTGCGGCGCAGCCGCCCGACGAGGTCCTCGCGGAAATTCGAGTGGTCCCAGACCCCGGCCAGCGCCCGCGGATGCAGGGTCTGCAGCATCAGTGCGCACAGGCCGCCGGAGAGCATGCCGGGGAAGTCGGCATGGATCCGCCAGGTCACGCTGTCCGGTCCGAACAGTCCCGGATCGCCCGCCGGCGCCTCGTAGTCGATGCCGCTGCGCCCGCGCGGAAACACGTCGAGCACCCACGCGCGGATGCGTGCTGTGGCGGGGGCGGTGAAGGTCCTGAGTGCGCTGTGCATGGCGCGGATGATACGGGCATCCACCGGTCGCGGATGCGCCGCGCGCGAGGTCGTCGTGGACGATCTCGCGGACGGCTCAGGACACCGGAATCGACTGCGGATGGTGGAAGACGTCGGTCGGATCCCACCGGCGCTTGATGTCGACGAGGTTGCGCGGGTTGTTGCGGTAGTTGTCGAGGAAATACAGCCACATCGCGCGCTCGATGCCGCCATCGGCGTGTGTGCCGAGCGCGCTGTCCGGATAGTTGTAGTAGCAGCCGTCGACGACGCCCTGCGTGTCGCGTGCGGGATCGGGCGTGCCGCCGTAGGCCGCATAGACATCGCGGTACATGCCGTCGATCCAGCCGACATGCGCGGCTTCCTGCGTCGTGTATGGCGGGTGGTTGCTCGTGCCGGGCGCGGAATCGTTGTTCCAGTAGGTCTGGTACTGCAGCTTCATGATCGAACTGCGCTGCGGCACGGCGGTCGCATCGGACGCACGGCGATTGATCGCGCCGCCGTAGCTGTCCACCTGCAGCAGGCTCTGTGCCATGTCGGTGGATTGCACGCCTTCCGGCACGACCTGCAGCCAGTGATGGAGCGCGTCCACCTGCTCGATCGGGAACGCCTGCTTCATGTACGCCGACTTGTATTTGCCGAACTGGTTCGGCCCGGAGCCGTTGAGCGTCTGCAGGGCTTCGAGATAGGTCAGGTGCTGCGCCTGTTCGCTCGCGGGCAGCGTATGCATGTAGCCCGGATGACCGCCAAGCGGCCTGAGCAGCGGCGTGCTGCGTGCGACGCGCGCGAAACGCGCCTGCAGCGTTTCGACGTGGCGTTCGGCGTGCAGGCAATGTTCGCGATGCGAGGTGTCGGGCGGCGAGGCGACCTGCAGCACCAGGCCCAGCTGGCCGGCGCTCGCGTGGTTTAGCTTGAGCAGGGTGAAGGCGTTGTCCGGCAGTTCCCTCATCAGCTCGGCGTACTCGGCGAGCAGCGCGCGGAACGACGGCAGCGACATGTCGCTCCAGTTCCAAGCCAGCGTCCACAGCGTCGCGTGCTCCGGCGCCTCGGGCAGTTCGGCGAACCAGTAGCGCGTGATCACGCCGAAGTTGCCGCCGCCTCCGCCGCACAGCGCCCAGAACAGGTCGCGCTCGGCGGGGTCGCTGCTCTGCGCCGAGACATGGCGCAGGCGCGCTTCGCCGCGCGCGGCATCCCAGGTGACGATGTCCACCGCATGCAGGTGGTCGACGGTCAGCCCGCGCAGCCGCGACAGCAGGCCGTAGCCGCCGCCGGTGATGTGCCCGCCCGCACCGACCGAATAGCACGAACCCGCCGGCAGCGTCCGCCCGAAGCCGTTGAGCAGCGTGCGGTACACCGTCCAGTTCTCGCAGCCGGCATCGACGAAGTAGAGATTGCGCTCGGCGTCGAAACCGACCTGGTTCAGCGCCGACATGTCGATCACTGCGCGGGTGTCGTCGCTGTAGACGAAGTTCTCGTAGCAGTGCCGGCCCGAGGTGATCTTCACGCCGCGCCCGTACTGCACCACCGCATCGCGTACCGCCGCCGAGACCTCGTCGATCCGCGTCGGCACGTACACCGCCTCCAACCCCGGCGCGAACCAGCGCCGATCGAAGCCCTGGCGGTCGCTGAGCAGCGGTGCTCTGGAGGCGATGCGGTTCATGGCAAACGATCCGTGTTCGACGATGCCGCGATGATGCGCCCGCCTCGGCGGCGAACGCAATGCGCGGCGGGATCAGTTCGGGATCGGATGCGAAGCGAGCGCGGGAACGTCCTCAGTCGCCAAACCAATCGCGGAGCTTCTGCGTGGCCAGTCTTTTGACCTCATCATCGATGTACATGGCGACTGTGCCAAGCGCTGCGGCGATGATGCCGAGGTCGTCGGTGAAGCCGACTCCAGGCATGACGTCAGGGATGGCATCGACCGGCAGGATGAAATACCCCAGCGCACCGTAGATCACGCCTTTCGCCCACAATGGAGTCGCAGGTTGCTGTGACGCGTAATAGAGCCAGAGCGCCTTTTCGACAAGTTCCTTGCCTGCCGTCTTGGCGTAGCGGACCAGCTTGTCCCAGAACCCTTCGTCTGAATACGCCTGTTCGAACGCGCTCTTTTCCTCTGACATCACTTCTTCCCCTGTGTATGCCGCCACGCACGCTGCGCGACGATCGGCCGGCATTGTCTCGTGGCATCGTCCTCGGGCCAGACTGTCACAAGTGACAGGGCGCTTGCTGGCCGCACTAGTCGCTGTTCGGCCACGTCAGGATCGCTGTGAATCGCTGATGGCCTTGCCCGAGGGTTCCGATGTGGTCGACGATCACGTGCACCCAGGATTCCGTGGAGGCCTGCAGCATCGACCAGTCGACCGAAATTCCGCGCGTGAATACCGAGGATGCGAGGATATCCTCCAGCTTCGAAGCGAGCTGCTTGTCGATCACTCCCGGATTGCCTTGCGGGAAAAGCGAACCCACCCTCGACTCGAGTGCGAGTTCCGGCTGATCGAGTGGCGCGTCATGCGCGATCGGCAGCAGATAGCCCTCCTGCGAAGGTCGCGCGCACTGTGCGCCGCTTGACTGGTTCTCGTAGAAGATCCCCGTCTTCGCCGGCACGATCAGGGCGCACTGGGTCAGGTCGTCGAGCGATACGTGGATCATGTCCTGCATGCGGGTCTCGATGGTGGATGTTCCTGATGAAGACACCTGGACAGTGGGTTGCGATGCTCACCGCCCCGAATGCCCCGTCTCGTCGTACTCCCGCGGCGCGAGCATCTGCGGCTGGATCAGGTCGATGAAGTCGCGGGCCTGCTGCGACAGGTACTTGCCCTTGCGCACGACGACGCCGTAGCTGCGCGAGGGGAAGTATTTGGCCAGCGAGCGGGCGGCGAGGCGCTGGCGGTCGGCGTCGGTGAGGCAGATCGAGGTGACGATGCTGATGCCCAGGCCCATCGCGACGTACTGCTTGATGACCTCCCAGCCGCCGACTTCGAGGGCGACGGTGTAGGGCACGCGGTTCTGCTGGAAGACAAGATCGACGAGGCGATAGGTGGTCAGGCGCTGCGGCGGCAGGATCAGGCCGTAGGGCGAGAGGTCTTCGAGCTTGATCTCGGGCTTCGCCATCAGCGGATGGCCGGGCGGGGCGATCAGCATGGGCTCGAAGCGGTAGACCGGGGCATAGTCCAGGTCGCCGGGGGCGTCGAGCATCGAGCCGACGGCCAGGTCCACGCCGTCGGAGCGCAGCAGGTCCAGGCCGCCGGCGCCGGTGACGTTGTGCAGGATCAGGCGGACCTCGGGATGGGCCTTGCGGTAGGCCTCCACGATGCGCGGCAGCAGGTAGAGGATGGTCGAGCTGCCGGCGGCGACGTGCAGCTCCCCGGCGTCCAGGCCCCGGAGCTGTTCGCGGAAGGTGGCGGGCAGGGCGTCGATGCCCTCGACCAGCGGCCGGGCCAGTTCGTACAGGGCGTCGCCCTCACGGGTGGGGGTGAGGCGTCGGCCGGTGCGCTCGAACAGCCGGACGCCCAGTTCACGCTCCAGGGCCTGCAACTGCAGGGTGATCGCCGGCTGGCTGACGTACAGGGCGCTGGCGGCGCGGGAGATCGAGCCCAGCCGGACCACCTGGCAGAAGGCCCGCAGCGGCTTCAGGCGGTCGGCCTTGTAGGCGAAACGCGGGGCACTGGCGCCGTCGGAGGTCATTGATTCGCATGCTTATAAGCTGGACTTATATCTGGCATTGAGAAAACTCAATTGTCAAATACAGTACCCGGGCGGATGGTGGAACTCCCACGTTGCGATGGAGTCCCCGAATGTCCGCAGTGCTCAAGCCCCAGGCCGAGCCCCCCGAAACGCTGGCCGGGATCGAGGTTCTCGGGCGCGTCGACGGCCAGGACGCCCTGCTGACCCCGGCCGCGCTGGCCTTCCTCGCTGGCCTGCAACGTCGCTTCGACGCCGAGCGCCAGGCCCGGCTGGCGGCGCGGGTCGAGCGCCAGGCCCGGTTCGATGCCGGTGCGCTGCCGGACTTCCGCGAGGACACCCGGAGCATCCGTGAAGGCGACTGGCGCGTGGCGCCGATCCCGGCGGCCCTGCTCGACCGCCGGGTCGAGATCACCGGCCCGGTCGACCCGAAGATGGTCATCAATGCGCTGAACTCGGGCGCCAACTGCTACATGGCGGACTTCGAGGATTCGACCGCCCCGACCTGGGCGAACCTGCTCGAAGGCCAGCGCGCCCTGCGCGAGGCCGTGGCCGGGACGCTCGAATTCGATGCGCCTGCCGTCGATGGCAAGCCCGGAAAGGCCTACCGCCTGAAGCCCGAAGCCGAGCGCGCGGTGCTGATCGTGCGTCCGCGCGGCTGGCACCTCGACGAGAAGCATGTGCGCGTCGACGGCCAGCGGATGAGCGGCGGCCTGTTCGACCTCGGCCTGTTCGCCTTCCACAACGCGGCGACGCTGGTGTCGAAGGATCGCGGCCCGTACTTCTACCTGCCGAAGCTGCAGTGCATGGAAGAAGCCGCGCTGTGGAACGCGGTGCTCGACGAGATCGAAGTGCAGTTGAACCTGCCGCAGGGCGCGATGAAGGCGACGGTGCTGATCGAGACCCTGCCCGCCGCGTTCGAGATGGACGAGATCCTGCACGCGCTGCGCAGCCGCATCGTCGGCCTGAACTGCGGACGCTGGGACTACATCTTCAGCTACATCAAGACGCTGCGCGCGCACCGCGACCGGGTGCTGCCCGAGCGCGGCCAGGTGACGATGACCCAGCCGTTCCTGCGCGCCTATTCCGAACTGCTGATCAAGACCTGCCACCATCGCGGTGCGCACGCGATGGGCGGCATGGCCGCGCAGATTCCCAATCCGCGCGATCCCGTGGCGAACGCCGCCGCGCTGGCACGCGTCGAAGCCGACAAGCTGCGCGAAGCGACCGCGGGTCACGATGGCACCTGGGTCGCGCATCCGGGCCTGGTCGAGCTGGCGCGCGGCATCTTCGACGCGCGCATGCCTGGCCCGCACCAGCACGACGTCAACCGCGACGACGTGAAGGTCACGGCCGAGGACCTGCTGAAGCCGTCGCTGGGCACGATCACCCAGGCCGGTTTCTACGGCAACGTCGAAGTCTGCGTGCGCTATCTCGCGGCCTGGCTCGACGGCAACGGCTGCGTGCCGATCCACGGAATGATGGAAGACGCCGCGACTGCGGAGATCTCCCGCGCGCAGCTGTGGCAGTGGCTCCACTTCCCGGACGATGGGCGCGAGCCGCTGCATCTCGACGACGGCACGCCGGTCGATTTCGCCCTGCTCGAACGCGCGCTGATCGGCCTGCCCTCGAAGCTCGGCAACGACCCGAACGTGGTCGGCGCATCGCGCGTCGACGCCGCGATCGCGATGCTCGCCGAGCTCACCCATCGCGACACGCTCGCCGAGTTCCTCACCCTCCCGGCGTACGACACCTTCGATTGATCGGCGTTTCGTGGGAGCGACGCAAGTCGCGACCCATGCGCCATGAAAAGCAGTCGCGACTTGCGTCGCTCCCACAAGACGAATTTCACCTCCCCACGCGAGACACGCCATGAAGACCACGCTCCCCACCGCCGAACAACTGAAGCTGGACTGGAACAACAACCCGCGCTGGGCCGGCGTGACCCGTCCGTACAGCGCCGAGGAAGTCGTGCGCCTGCGCGGCACGATCCCGGTCGACCACACCATCGCCCGCCTCGGCGCCGAGAAGCTGTGGAAGTCGCTGCAGACCGAGGACTTCATCAACGCGCTAGGCGCGCTGACTGGCAACCAGGCGATGCAGCAGGTCAAGGCCGGCCTCAAGGCGATCTACCTCAGCGGCTGGCAGGTCGCAGCCGACGCCAACATCGCCGGCGAGATGTATCCGGACCAGTCGCTGTATCCGGCGAACTCGGTGCCGCAGGTGGTCAAGCGCATCAACAACACCCTGCTGCGTGCCGACCAGATCCAGTGCGCCGAAGGCACCGGCGACATCGATTTCCTGCAGCCGATCGTGGCCGATGCCGAAGCCGGTTTCGGCGGCGTGCTCAACGCGTTCGAGCTGATGAAGGCGATGATCGAGGCCGGTGCCTCGGGCGTGCATTTCGAGGACCAGCTCGCCAGCGTGAAGAAGTGCGGCCACATGGGCGGCAAGGTGCTGGTGCCGACCCGTGAAGCGGTCGAGAAGCTGGTCGCCGCGCGTCTCGCCGCCGACGTGATGGGCGTGCCGACGATCATCGTCGCGCGCACCGACGCCGAAGCCGCCGATCTGATCACCAGCGACGTCGACGACAACGACAAGCCGTTCATCGTCGGCGAGCGCACCGTCGAAGGCTTCTACAAGACGAAGAACGGCCTCGACCAGGCCATCTCGCGTGGCCTCGCCTACGCGCCCTACGCCGACCTGGTGTGGTGCGAGACCGGCAAGCCGGATCTCGAATTCGCGCGCAAGTTCGCCGAAGCGATCCATGCGAAGTATCCGGGCAAGCTGCTGGCCTACAACTGCTCGCCGAGCTTCAACTGGAAGAAGAACCTCGACGACGCCACCATCGCGAAGTTCCAGAAGGAAATCGCCAGCTACGGCTACAAGTTCCAGTTCATCACCCTGGCCGGCTTCCATTCGCTGAACTACTCGATGTTCAATCTGGCCTACGGCTACGCCCGCCGCCAGATGAGCGCCTTCGTCGAACTGCAGGAAGCCGAGTTCGCCGCCGCCGAGCGCGGCTTCACCGCCGTGAAGCACCAGCGCGAGGTCGGTACGGGCTATTTCGACAGCGTGACCCAGACCATCCAGGGCGGACAGTCCTCGACGGTGGCCCTGAAGGGGTCGACCGAAGAGGAGCAGTTCCACGACGGCGCCGCCCGCGCCGCCTGAGCGCATCCCGCCGACGAGCGGTCGCGCGGGCCGTGTCCGGTCCCGCGCGGAAGCGGCGAAGGCAGTTGGGCGAGGCGGTTGTTCCGATGGATGGCCGCCTCTGCGCGGCCATTCGTCGTCACAGGGCGAGGCCGATCCATGTCGCCCGTCCAGCGCCGAGCGCGGACGGGCCCCCTTCGGTCCAATCTGCGGGATATCGTCATGCGCAAGTCCGTTCTTCTTTCCCTGTGCCTGTCCGCGTTCAGCCTCGTGTTCATGGCCCCTGCGGCCCTCGCGTCCGATGACCGGATCCAGATCGTCCAGGAGCTGCCGGAAATCCGCGCGGCGCAGGATGCGCTGAAGGCTGCGCTCGAAAAGAAGGACGGCCCCTACGCCCGGTACTCGGAATCGCAGCGCAAGACCCTGCGCGAGCAGCAGTCGAATATCTACGGTCTCATCGAGGGCAAGCAGAGCGTGGACGAACTGGGCGAGGACAACCGCCTGCGCCTGGCCAACCTGCTGATGGCGCAGAAGTCCCAGCTCGAGCAGAGCCCCGAAGACAAGACGGTGTGCGAGCGGGTCAGGGTGCTGGGCTCCAATCGTCCGAAGCTGCAGTGCATGAGCGAATCGCGCCGCGAGCAGATGCGCGAGCAGCAGCGCACGCAGGGCGTGAAGTTCCAGCAATGAATCCCGCGGTGTCGACGGATCGCTTGCCGGCCCGTCGTTCGTCCGTTTCGTCCCTCTGGCATAGGGGGACGAACGGCACTTGAATTCCGGCATTCCTCTGGCAGTGTATGCGCTCCTTCACGAGGCCGAATTCCGGAGCCCGTACATGCTCTTCCGTAAATCTTCCGCTGCGATCCTCATGGCCGTACTGCTGACCGTCGGCTCGACGGCCGTCGCGGCGCAGAGCCAGACCGACCAGCAGGTCACCGCCATGCTCGAAGCGCGCAAGCGCAGCCCGAGCGAGGTCAAGTGGATCCTCTCGAACCTGTCGGACCGCGAAAAGGACGAAATGCTGCGCCAGCAGCGGGTCATCGACGATATCGTCCAGGTCACGCCCGATCCTTCCGCGCTCACGCCCGACGAACGCCAGCGCGTGTGGAACGCGACCAAGGTGATTGACTCGCTGATCGCGCAGAATCCTGCCGTTGCGGACGAGCGCCTGACCTGCAGGCAGGAGCGCAAGATCGGTTCCCAGTTGGCCAAGCGCAAGTGCCGTACGCGAGCCGAGCTGGATGTCGAACGCGAAGAAGCCCGTCGCGAACTCGACAGGCAGCAGCGCGGCAGGCCGTAAGTCGATACGCGTGAATCGACATGCCGCCGTGGCGCGGCATGTCGAAGTGCCGGCAGCGGGACGAAGGGCGGACTTGCTTCGCCGACGCCCCCGATCGCATGCTGTTTCCGTCGCCAGGACAGGAGTCTCCAACATGCCGTCGATCGCATCGCGCATTTGCCTCTGCCTCTGCATCGTCGCGCAGTCCGGCTTCGCGGCGATGGCCGCCGGTCCGGCTATGCCCCCGGAAGTCGATGTGCCGCGCATCCGCGAAGTGCAGCGCGCCATTTCCGAGCGGATCGAGGATGCGAGGAACGCGCTGGGCCCCGCCCGCGTCCATACGATCCGGAGCGAGCAGCGACGGATCCTGGCCCTGATCGAGGGCCGCGCGTCGATTGCGGAGCTGAGCCGCGAGCAGCGGGTGCAACTGGTCAATGCGCAGGAGCGGATCAATGCCGCCATGCAGGGCACCCGTGCTGCCGAAGAAGCCCGGTTGATGTGTCGTCGCGAACGCCCGACGGGCAGCCACGTGACCCGGCTGCGCTGTGCGACCGTCGGTCAGTACAGCCTGCAGCGGGAGATGGCGGACCGCGATGCGGACGGAATCCTGCTGGCGAACTGAAGCGGCCCCGCTGCCGTGCTGGCGCAGCTGCCGCCTGCGCAGCTGCCGTCCGGCGCAGGCACTTGCCTGAGTCGAGGCGAATTCAGTACTGTGGGGCTTCTGTTCGTATGGTTTGCCGGGAGCCGTGCCATGTTGAAGGCCTTGACCCTGGCCTTGGGCCTGCTAGTCACATCGACCGTGTTCGCCGCCCCGCCACCGACGGCGTCGGTGACGCAGATCGATCGCGATCTGGCCGACATTCTCGAACGGCAGCGGGCGATCGCCATCCAGCTCGAAAGCGCCAACGAGGAAATCAGCCCGCGCCAGCGGCAGATCATCCATCGCGAGCAGCGCAGGATCTTCTCGATCCTGGCCGGACGATCCTCCCTCGATGAACTCGCTCCCAGCCGGCGCATCGATCTGTGGAATGCGCTGCAGAGCATCAACGCCGCCATCGATGGTTCAAGCGCGGCCGAAGAGCGCAAGCTGGTCTGCACCCATCGGAACCGGACCGGCAGTCGCGTGACCCGCGTGCGTTGCGTGCGCGCCGAGTCCCTGTCGCCGCCCAAGGAAGAGATGATCCACGAGGTCCGGGCCTTCTGAGGTCGGACCTAGCCTGAACAGGGTTGGACGCGCGGCACGGGAGAGCGGGTCACTGTGGCGTGCGGGCACTAGCATGGTGCTTCCTTTCGATCAGGGAAGCCCGCGATGCCGGAAACCATCTACGACGCGCTGCGCGAAAGCCACGACACCCAGCGATCCCTGTGCCGCAGGCTCCTGCGCTCGAAGCCGCATACGCGCGAGCGGCAGGCCTTGTTCACCGAGTTGCGCGTCGAACTCGCCGCGCATGCCGCAGCCGAGGAGCGCTACCTCT
Source organism: Lysobacter brunescens (assembly GCF_042677005.1). Taxonomy (NCBI): domain Bacteria; kingdom Pseudomonadati; phylum Pseudomonadota; class Gammaproteobacteria; order Lysobacterales; family Lysobacteraceae; genus Lysobacter; species Lysobacter brunescens. The sequence goes on from NZ_JBHTIF010000001.1 coordinate 1,324,520, forward strand.
ACATGCCGATCCTGCTGAGCGACGCCGGTCTGTCCTCGTCGCGACATGCCCTGTCCGAGCATCACCAGATCGACGAGTTGATCGAAGACATGCAGTCGCTGGGCGTGAACCATCGCGGATGGCTCGCGAAGGCCCGCAAGCTGTCGGAAAAGGTCCATCATCATCTGCGCGAGGAAGAGAAGAAATTCTTCCAGGTATCGGGAAAGCTGCTCAAGCCGGCGCAGAAGACCGGGCTGGCGAAGCAGTACCGCGCCGATTTCGCGCGCATGCATGCACTGCTGAGCGACGGCTGACGCCAGCCTCTCCGTCGCTCAACCCGGCTGCGGTGTTCCTGTCCGCGGCAGGCCGTCGCTTGGGTCCACATCCGCCCATGCGACGTGGGTATCCCAGAACACATGCACCATCGGTGCCTTGTCCGCAGGGCCCTCCAGGTTGGCCAGGGTGACGTGCAGCTCCCCGGGCCAGCGTTCCGAGCGGAAGAACAGGGAACTGCCGCAGTGCGCGCAGAAGCCGCGCTTCGCGCCGGGCGAGGAGACGTACCAGCGCAGGGCGCCGACGGGGTCCTCGATGCGCGCCTGACTGTCCTCGACACCGAACCAGGTCACGAAGGCGGCCCCGTGCGCGCGCCGGCACATCGAGCAGTGTCAGTGCGCGACCCATTTGCTGGGCCATTCGACCGTGAAGCGGACATCGCCGCAGAGGCAGCCGCCGTGGGATGAGGTCATCGCGCGCGCTCCTTCATGTCCGCCATCGAACCTGCCCGGACGATGCCACGCCCGGACGATGGCGTCATCCCGTCATGCAGCCCGGTGCGCGGCCGGGCGTTCCCCCCGCCGATAGCCGATCGCCTCCGCCACGTGCGGGCCGAGGATGTCGGTGCTGCCGGCGAGATCGGCGATCGTCCGTGCCACGCGCAGGATGCGGTGCATCGAGCGCGCCGAGAGCTGCAGCAGGTCGATCGCGTTCTCCAGCATGGCCTGGTCCTCGGGTGCGAGCCGGCAGACGGCATTGGTCTGCGACTGGTCGAGCCGCGCGTTGATGCAGCCGGCGCGCTGCTGTTGCCGCGCCCGCGCCTGCACCACGCGTTCGCGCACGGCGTCGCTGGATTCGCCCGGTGGCGCATCGGGGCGCAGTTCCGCTGGCGGCAGTCGCGGCACTTCGAGGTGCAGGTCGATGCGTTCGAGCAGCGGGCCGGAGATCTTGCTGCGGTAGCGCAGGATCGCGTCGGGATGGCAGCGGCAGCGGCCGGAGGGGTCGCCGGCCCAGCCGCAGGGGCAGGGGTTCATCGCCGCGACCAGCTGGAAGCGTGCGGGGAATTCGCTCTGCCGCGCGGCACGGGAGATCGTGACCACGCCGGATTCCAGCGGTTCGCGCAGCACTTCCAGCGCCTTGCGGTCCCATTCCGGGAGTTCGTCGAGGAACAGAACACCTTGGTGCGCAAGGGAAATCTCGCCGGGGCGCGGTTCCGCGCCGCCGCCGACCAGCGCCACGGCACTGGCGGTGTGGTGCGGGCTGCGGAATGGGCGCGTAAGCCAGCGGGTCGGGTCGAGACCGCGTCCGCTGATCGATGCGATGGCGGCGGCTTCGAGCGCTTCGGCCTCGCTGGCATCGGGCAGCAGGCCGGGCAGGCGCGAGGCCAGCAGGGTCTTGCCGCAACCGGGCGGGCCGACCAGCAGCAGGTGGTGGCCGCCAGCGGCGGCGATCTCCAGCGCGCGCCGGGCCCGGGTCTGGCCGCGCACGTCGCGCAGGTCCGGGCCATGGTCGTAGCCGCACGGCGGGGCGATGGCGCGCGGCAGGGTCTTGTAACCGCTGAGATGGCCGCAGACTTCGAGCAGGGTACGCGCGGTGAAGGCCTCGACCTCGGCGGCGAGCGCGGCTTCGGCGCCGTTGCCGGCGGGGACAATCAGCTTGCGGCCCTGCGCGGCGGCGGCCAGCGCGGCGGGGAGCACGCCGTCGACCGGGCGCAGTTCGCCGGTCAGGCCGAGTTCGCCGAGGAACTCGAAATCGCGCAGGGCCTCCAGCGGGATCTGGCCGCTGGCGGCGAGGATGCCGAGGGCGATCGGCAGGTCGAAGCGACCGCCGTCCTTGGGCAGGTCGGCCGGGGCCAGGTTGACGGTGATGACGCGCGCCGGGAATTCGTACTGCGCGCACTGGATCGCAGCGCGGACGCGGTCCTTGGACTCGCGGACGGCCGCCTCGGGCAGGCCGACGATGGACATGCGCGGCACGCCGCCGGCGAGGAAGACTTCCGCGTTCACGGACGGCGCGCGCACGCCGGTCCGTGCACGGGTGTGCACGAGGGCCAATGTCATGGGGTGCCCCTCAGGCCTGGGGCGGGGTGTCGTTGCCGTCGGGAGCGGCGATGCGCGGTTCCGCGAGACGCGCTTCGAGCTGTTCGACCAGGGCGCGCAGCTCGTCGAGCTGGCTGCGGGTGCGGGCGAGGACGGCACGCTGCACGTCGAATTCCTCGCGGGTCACCAGGTCGAGCTTGTTCAGGCCCGCCTGCAGGGCGGCCTTGAAGTTCTCCTGCATCTCCTCGCGGCCCTCGCGCAGGGCGGGGGGCACCAGGCCGCTGAGGCGGCGGGCGAGGTCGTCGATCTGGCTGAGGTCGATCATGGGCATGCTCCGTGGATTGTAGCGCGGTGCCCAGCATCGCGTCGCCGCCGTCGGCGCACCATCGGGGAAGTCCGCGCCTGGGTGTGGGAAAAGTCCGACACCGGTCGCCGACCCCGGCTATCCTTCCGGGCAGACGACATTCGACCCGGAGACCCGTTCATGAAGATGGTCATGGCCATCATCAAGCCGTTCAAGCTCGACGATGTGCGCGAGGCGCTGGCCGAGGCCGGCGTAGCCGGCATCACCGCCACCGAGGTCAAGGGCTTCGGCCGGCAGAAGGGCCACACCGAGCTGTATCGCGGCGCCGAGTACGTGGTCGACTTCCTGCCGAAGATCAAGCTGGAAGTGGCGGTGACCGACGACCAGGTCGACACCGTGGTCGAGGCGATCATGCAGTCCGCCGGCACCGGCAAGATCGGCGACGGCAAGATCTTCGTCTGGGACCTGGAGAAGGTGGTGCGCATCCGCACCGGCGAAATGGACGGGGACGCGCTCTGAAACTGGAGTGAAAGCGCGTCAGCGCGACAGCATCACCGACCGCAGGCCGTAGGCCACGCACCAGCAGATGCCGAGCGTCCACAGGTCGTGCGAGAGGAAATGCGCGCCGCGCAGCTGCTGTGCCGCGCCGAACAGGGCGCCTACGCCCAGCCCGATCCCCAGTCCATGCCAGCGCCAGGCGGGCCGGATCGTCAGGAAGAAGAAGTACAGGCCGACCCAGGCATAGCCGCCGCTGGCATGCCCGGCGGGAAAACACCGGCCCTGCGGCAGCTCCGGGGGACGGAAGCTGAGCAGGTCGAGATAGGGGCGCGTGCCGCCGAGCCCGTCGATGTCCCAGGGGCAGTCCATGTTCGACCAGGATTTGACCCAGGACACCAGCAGCGTCGAGGCCAGCACCGACAGCAGCAGGCAGGCGAGCGGGCGCTGCAGGGCGGAGCGCCGCCGGCGGGCGACGATCCACGCGACCAGCGCGCCCACCCAGGCCACGATGCTCAAGGCATGGCCACCGCGATGCAGCAAGGCTTCGGTCAGCGTCGCGTCGCGCAGCAGCCAGCGATAGCCTTCCCAGGCGTACAGCGCGTGCGACAGGCGCCAGTCGATGTCCAGCGCCCCGATCATGCACACCGCCAGCACCCATGCCAGCAGCGGCAGCCACAGGTGGCTCCAGGCGAAACGGCTCGCGTCGTCGAGTGCGGCAGGATTCGGCAGCGGCAGCGGCAGCGGCATCGGCAGGCGCAGTGGCCCGCCGCGAACGAGGCGTGCGCTGTGTGGAAGCTTGCGGATCATGGCGGGGTCCGGAGAAGACCGTGTTGTTGTAGCCCGCGCGCCTTAAGCCAGCATGATGCGGATGTTCGGAAACCGTTGTGTCGCCCTGGAATGCGAACGGGCCGCATCTCTGCGGCCCGTCGTGTTTCCATCGATGTCGATCAGTCGCCGAGCACGTCCGCCACGAACGGCGGCGACACCAGCACGCCGCGGTGCAGGTCGGGCGTGTAGTACTTCGTCTTGAACGCCTTCGCGCGCGCGTCGGCTTCACGGAAATCAAAGCCGCCGGCCTTGCGCGCAAGGGTGACGCTCCACCAGCCGGTGGGATAGCACGGCTGCGGGAACGGCAGGGTCTTGAAGGTCGTGAAGCCGGCCTTGCCCATTTCGTCGCGCATCGCCTGGATCAGCGCGAGCTGCATCAGCGGCGATTCCGACTGCTGGATCAGGATGCCGTCGTCCTTCAGCGCGCGGAAGCAGCTCGCGTAGAAGGCCTTGTTGAACAGGCCTTCGGCGGGGCCGACCGGATCGGTCGAATCGACGATGACGATGTCCAGGCTGCCCGGTGCGACGTTGGCCATGTAGGCGATGCCGTCGTCGAACAGCAGCTCGGCGCGCGGGTCGTCGTTCGAGTCGCACAGTTCCGGGAACCACTTCTCGGCCATGCGCGTGACCTGCTCGTCGATGTCGCACTGCACGGCCTTCTTCACGCCCGGGTGCTTGAGCACCTCGCGCAGCGTGCCGCAGTCGCCGCCGCCGATGATGACCACGTTCTCCGGGTTCGCATGGGTGAACAGCGCCGGGTGCGAGATCATCTCGTGGTACAGGAAGTTGTCGCGCGCGGTGAGCATCATCGCGCCGTCGATGAGCATCAGGTTGCCCCAGTCGGTGCTCTCGTAGATCTCGATCTTCTGGAACGGCGACTGCACCTCGTCGAGCTTGCGGGTGATGCGGTAGCCGATGGCCGAGCCGGTGGGCTCGAACTGCTCGAAATGCCAGGAAGTCTCGGTCATGGCGCGGGGCCCGGGAGGTTGGGAGGGGGCGGCATTGTACCGGAGAGGGGGAAGTGCTTCCGTTACGATGCCCGCCGGGACAGGGCCTGGAGACCGGAATGCGCGAGACCGCCGACGAACGACGACGCAAGGCGCGGGTGGCGCGGCTGGAAGCCGAGTCCCGGGAGGCGCCGGCGGCCTATCGTCGCCGGGTCGCCCTGCTCGCGGCCCTGGGCTATGTCGTGCTGGGTGCGCTGGCACTGCTGGGATTGGGCCTGCCGGTGCTGGCGATCGGGGCGATGTTCGCCACCGGCCGGGAATGGGACGTGCAGGCCTCGGTGGGGATCATCGTGCTGCTGGCGATGGGCGCGGGCGTGCTGCGCGCGTTGTGGGTGCCGGTGGCGCCGCCGCCGGGCTATGCGCTCTGGGCCGATCACGTGCCGGAGCTGGCGGCCGAGATCGAGCGCCTGCGCCGCGAGGCCGGTGCGCCGCCGCTGGACGGCGTGGTGATCGACGCCGAGCTGAACGCGGCCGCCGTGACCTGCCCGCGCATGTTCGGACTGCTGGGCGAGCGCCGCTATCTCGTCCTCGGCCTGCCGCTGCTGCGCCTGCTCGACCGCGACGAGCTGCTGGCGGTCATCGCCCACGAATTCGGCCATTTCCGCAGCGGCAACGGCCGGTTCATGGCCTGGATCTACCGCCTGCGCCTGCGCTGGTGGCGCATGGCCGAAGCGGTGGCGACCAGCGGCCTGCTCTCGCCGCTGCTGCTGTCGCGCTTCTTCGCCTGGTACGCGCCGCATTTCGACGCGGTCAGCTTCGTGTTGGCGCGCGAGGAGGAGTTCGAGGCCGACGCGGTCGCGCGGCGGCTGGTCGGCCACGGGCCGCTGGCGACCGGGCTGATCCGCCTGGAACACGCCTCGGCCTGGCTCGACAAGCGCCTTCACCGCCCGATGGCCGACCGCGTGCGCGGCCAGCCGAAGCCGCCGCTGTCGATCAGCGCCGAACAGGCACGTCTGCTGCGCGAACTGCCGCCGCTGGACGTGGCCCGGGTGGTCACCGCTGCCGAGCGGGAGCACGATGTCGACGACACCCATCCGGTGCTGTCGAAGCGGCTGGCGGCCGGCGACGGTGTTCCCGAGGCCGTGGGGCCTGGCACCCCAGTCGTGCATTTGTTGGGCGCGCCACTGCTGGCCGACATCGAGCGCATCCTCGACGCGCAGTGGCGCGAGCGTCTGCAGGCGCGCTGGGCCGAGGCGCATGCCGCCGCCGAGCCCGAGCGCCAGCGCCTGGCCGAACTGGAGCGCGACGGCGGGCCGGCCGAGGCCGATCTGCTCGCCCATGCCCGACTGTCCGAGACCCTGCGCCCCGAGCAGGATCCCCTGCGCCTGTACCAGCAGGTGCTGGCCCGCCTCCCGGACAACCCGTCCGCACTGTTCCGGGTCGGCGTGCTGCGCGTGGACGCCGGCGACCCGGAGGGCGTCGCCCAGCTGGCGCGGGCCATGACCCTGGACCCGGCCGCGATCGTCCCGGTGTTCGAGCGTCTCGATGCCTGGCGTCGCGATGCCACCGTGGCGCCAGATCTTGCGGCCGCCCTCGAACGGCTGCGCGAGACCTTCGCCGCGCAGGCCGCCTCGCTGCAGGCCCGCGATGGCGTCGACGTGGACGACGAACTGGTCGCCCACGACCTTGATGCTGAGGCGCTGCAGGCCCTCTCCGGCAGCCTGCGCGCGCTGCCGCAGGTCGCCGAGGCCTGGCTGGTGCGCAAGCGCCTGGACCTGCCCGGCGAGGCCGCGCACTACACCCTGCTGGTCGCCTGGCGCGGTTCGGTGGCCAGCGAGGCGGCCGGGCTCAAGCGCCTGGTCTCGGCCCTGCGCCTGCCCGGCAGCGTCACCGTCTTCGGCGATGGCGACTCGGCCCGGCGCGCCCTGGCCCGGCGGGTGCGGGCGGTCTGCGGGACGCCGGTGTACCGGCGGGGGCGCTGACCCCGTGCAGGCGGCCGCAGGCCATACAATGCACGCCCCCCTGCCGTCCGGAAGCACGCCCATGACCGCCTGGTCGATCGACCAAGCCCGCAAGACCTACTCGATCCCGCACTGGGCCGAGGGGTATTTCGACATCGACGCACGCGGCCGCATCGTCGTGCATCCGCGCGGCGCGCAGGCCCCGGGCGTGGCCTTGCCGGAGGTGGTCGACGCGGCCTTGTCGAGCGGCGCGAAACTGCCGCTGCTGGTGCGTTTCCCGCAGATCCTCGGCGACCGCCTGGGCAAGCTGCAGGCGGCGTTCGCGCAGGCGCAGCAGGATTTCGACTACACCGGCGGCTACACCGCCGTGTATCCGATCAAGGTCAACCAGCACGCCGGCGTGGCCGGCACGCTCGCTTCGCACGCGGGCGAGGGCTTCGGCCTCGAAGCCGGCAGCAAGCCCGAACTGATGGCCGTGCTCGCGCTCAGCCGCCCCGGCGGCCTGATCGTCTGCAACGGCTACAAGGACCGCGAATACATCCGCCTGGCGCTGATCGGCCGCAAGCTCGGCATGCAGACCTTCATCGTGGTCGAGAAGCCGTCCGAGCTGCCGCTGGTGATGGAAGAGGCGAAGGCGCTCGGCGTGACCCCGGGTCTCGGCGTGCGCATGCGCTTGGCCTCGCTGGGCGCGGGCAAGTGGCAGAACAGCGGCGGCGACAAGGCCAAGTTCGGTCTCTCGCCGCGCCAGGTGCTGGACCTGTGGAAGACCCTGCGCGATGCCGGCATGGGCGACTGCCTCGGCCTGCTGCATTTCCACATGGGCTCGCAGATCAGCAACGTCCGCGACATCGCCAACGGCATGCGCGAGGCGACCCGCTATTTCGTCGAACTGTCGAAGCTGGGCGCGAAGATCAGCCATGTCGACGTCGGTGGCGGCCTCGGCATCGATTACGAAGGCACGCGCTCGCGCAGCTACTGCTCGATCAACTATGGCATCCACCAGTACGCGTCGAGCATCGTCCAGCCGGTCGCCGAAGCCTGCGAGCAGTACGGCCTTACGCCGCCGCGCCTGGTCACCGAATGCGGCCGCGCGATGACCGCGCACCACGCCATGCTGGTCACCAACGTGTCGGAGGTCGAGCGCGCACCGGAAGGCCGCGTGCCGCCCGCGCACGACGACGAAGCGGCGGTGATCCGCCATCTGCGCGAGATCCATGCCGAGATCGAGACGCGCCCGGCGGTCGAGCTGTTCCACGAAGCCCAGCACCACCACAGCGAAGGCCTGTCCCTGTACGCACTGGGCCAGATCGACCTGGTCGCGCGCGCGCGGCTCGACGACCTGTTCTACGCCATCGCCCACGCGGTGCGCGCGCGCCTGACCTACGACGAGAAGAGCCACCGCGACCTGCTCGACGAGCTGAACGAGCGCCTGGTCGACAAGTACTTCGTCAACTTCAGCCTGTTCGAGTCGATGCCCGACGTGTGGGCGATCGACCAGGTGTTCCCGATCACCCCGATCGAGCGCCTGGACGAGCGTCCGGAGCGTCGCGGCGTGATCGCCGACCTGACCTGCGACTCCGATGGCAAGATCGACACCTACGTCGAGAACGAGGATCTGGACAGCTCGCTGCCGCTGCACGCGCCGCGTCCCGGCGAGCGCTACCGCATTGGTTTCTTCCTGGTCGGCGCGTACCAGGAAATCCTCGGCGACATCCACAACCTCTTCGGCGACACCGACGCGGTCGAAGTGCGCTGCGACGACGAAGGCTTCCGCATCGTGCAGCAGCGTCGCGGCGACACCACCGACGTGATGCTGGACTACGTCGGCTACAAGATCGACGACCTGCGCAGGATCTACCGCGCCAAGGTCGGTGCCGTCGATCTCAGCAAGAGCGAGGCCGCCCGCCTCAACGAGGCGCTGGAGAACGGCCTGACCGCCTACACCTACCTGAGCGACGAGCCGCTGGGCTGAGTCCGCAGGCGCGTCCGGCACCCGTCGGACGCGCCATCCACCGTTTCGGCGCAGCGTCCTGCCTCGGAACCTCAGTCTCGGCCATCCCTGTGTTGAGATGCGGTGTTGCTCGGCGATGCGGATGTCATGATCGGATGGTTTTTTTGGATGGTCTGTTGCCGCATGGGCGCCTTCCGGATGATGGCCGTGCTGCCCGTTCATTCCCCGCTGGCATCGCGATGAGGCCGTCCCTCGATGTCGTCATTCCATCGCCGCGCTGATCCGTCCCCGCGCCGCATGGCCGTGCTGCCGGCATGGCTGCCCTTGCTGGCGGGTCTGCCGGCCTGTGCGTCGCTGGCGCTGATGGTGCTGCTGGAGCTCGATCGCCCCCGCGCGGCTGCCTACGGCACGCTCTACATCGCGCTGTGCATCCTCTGGATGCCGCTCCTGGCATGGCTGCAGCGCAGGCTGTGGCGTCGTGGCATCGCCTGGTGGACGCTCGCGCTCACGGTCTTCGTGCTGACCTACGGCATGTCGGTGGTCAACAAGGGGTTCGGTTTCGTGCTCGGATGGTCGATGGGCTGGAAACCCGTGTCCGAGTTCCGCGTCGCCGGCATGTTCGAAGGTCTCGAATCCTGCTGGCTGGCCTTGATCGCGTTCTGCGCGACCCATGCCGTGCTGATGTATGCCTTCGAGCTGCGCGACGAACAGGCGCGCCATGCCGAGGCTCGCGCCACCGCGCGTGACGCGGAGCTGCGCGCGTTGCGCTACCAGTTGCAGCCGCATTTCCTGTTCAACACCCTCAATGCGGTGTCCGGGCTGGTCGCGGAAGCGCGCAACGCCGAGGCCCAGGCGATGATCGCCCGGCTCGGCGATTTCCTGCGCGCCACGCTCGATGCCGATGCCTCGCACGAAGTCGCCCTGGCCGAGGAACTGGCCAATGCCGAAGGCTATCTCGACATCGAGCGCGCGCGGCTCGGCTCGCGACTGCAGGTGAAATGGCGCATCGGCGCCGACGTGCTGCGCGCGCGGGTGCCGACGCTGCTGCTGCAGCCGCTGATCGAGAATGCGATCCGCCACGGCATCGCGCCGCGACTGACGCCTGGCCGGCTGGAGATCGCCATCGATCGCGTGGACGATCGCGTGCGCATCCGGATCGAAAACGATACCGGCGACACGGCGCCGCCGGTCGAAGGGTCCGGTGAGCGCATCGGCCTGCGCAATCTCGCCGAGCGCCTGCACGCGCTGTACCCGGGCGACCACGCCTTGCGTGCCGAGCGCGTCGCCGGCGGTGGTTTCCGGGTCGAGCTCGATCTGCCGTACCGTGATGGCGCCGCTCGCGATGGGGCAAGTCATGCTGGGCAATCGCTCTCGGCCATTGCGGAGGCGAAGCCGTGATGCGCGTGGTCATCATCGATGACGAACCGCTGGCCCGCAGCGGCCTGCGTGCGCGCCTGGCCGCGCATCCGGACCTGCAGGTCGCCGCCGAGTACGCCGACGGGCCGGCTGCGATCGAAGGACTCCGCGCAGTACCGGTGGATCTCGCCTTCGTCGATGTCCAGATGCCTGGAGCCTCGGGGCTGGATGTGCTTGCGTCGTTGCCCGAGCCGGTGCGACCGATGGCGATCCTGCTGACCGCCCATGACCGCTTCGCGGTGCGGGCCTTCGCCCTCCGTGCGATCGACTACCTGCTCAAGCCGGTCGACGATGCGCGCTTCGAGGAAGCGCTCGACCGTGCCCGCGAACTCCATCGCTGGCGCTGGCAGTCCGCGCCGACGACCGCGACCCATGTCGCATCCGCCTCGGCCCGTGTGCGCCGATTCGAGGTGCGTGTCGGGCGTCGCATGCGGTATGTCGATGCCGATGCGATCGCGTGGATCGAAGCGGACGGGGATTACGCTTGCCTGCATGTCGATGGACAGCGCCATCTCGTCCGCGACACGCTCGGCAGGCTGATGGAGAAGCTCGATCCCGCCCGTTTCGTCCGCGTCCATCGTTCGGCGATCGTGCGCGTCGATTGCATCGACGAACTGCAGCCGCTGGCGAACCGCGACGCCATCCTGCGCCTGCGCGACGGCACGCCGGTGCGTGCGAGCCGCAGCTACATCGATCCGCTGCTGCGAAGGCTCGCCGGCATGGATCCCGACGGCGTCGCGTAACGGGCGTCACGCTGCGTCGCGCATTCCGCGCGACGCATAGAATCCTTCGCTTCGCGAGCCGCATCTCGCTGCCCGCACACCGAGACCGAACTCATGCACGTCCCGCCCATCCGCCTGCCAGGTCTCGATTCGCTCCGCGCCATCGCGGTGGTCTGGACGATGCTGTTCCATTCCTTCCTTGTCGGCGGCCTGGGCGACGACTGGCAATGGGCACAGCAATACGGCTGGATGGGCGTCGACCTGTTCTTCGTGCTCAGCGGATTCCTGATCGGCCTGCAGGTGCTCGCACCGCTGGCGCGCGGCGAGCGCCTGTCCTTCAGCGATTTCTACCTGCGCCGCGCATTCCGCATCCTGCCCGCATTCTGGGCGGTGCTCGCCGTGTACCTGCTGTGGCCGGGATTCCGCGAGGCGCCGGGCATGGAGCCGTGGTGGAAGTTCGCCTTGTTCTTCGTGAACCTGTCGATCGACTACGGCAGCAACGCCGCGTTCTCGCATGCGTGGTCGCTGTGCGTCGAGGAGCACTTCTACCTGCTGTTCCCGATCCTGGCGCTGGGCTTCGCCCGCCTGCGCTCGGGGATCGCGCTCGCGCTGTTCTGCGTCGCGCTGGTGCTCGGCGGCATCGCGCTGCGCAGTGCGATCTGGCTGCATTTCGACGCATTGGCCCCCGACTACAACTGGTTCGTCGAAGAGATCTACTACCCGACCTGGAACCGGCTCGACGGCCTGCTCGCCGGCGTGCTGCTCGCGGCCTGGAAGACCTATCGCCCGGCGTCATGGGGTCGCGTCGCTGCACGCGCGAACCTGGTGTTCATCGTCGGTCTTGCGACGATGGCGCTCAGCTTCTGGCTGTTCCGCGAGCGTACCGGCCTGCTCGGCAACAGCATCGGCTGGCCGGTGCTGTCGCTCGGGCTTGCGATGCTGGTCTTCGCCGGCACGCAATCCGGCAGCTGGATCGGCCGTCGCGCGTTCCCCGGCGCAGCCTGGCTTGCAGCCGTGTCGTACAGCCTGTACCTGGTGCACAAGCCGGTGTACGGACTGGTGGCGGAACATCTGGGCGACGTACTGGAACGCATCGGCAACGGCTACGTCACGTTCGCGGCGTACGGCATCGCATCGCTGCTCGCGGCGGCGCTGGTGTATTACGCGGTGGAGCGGCCGGGGTTGCGGTTGGGCAGGCGTTTCAGAGCAGGCAGGGTGCCGCATGCAGCGGTGCCGACGCACTGAATATCCATGCGCTGGCCGGTCAATCATTCAGGGCGGCGGTGGAGAAGATGTGCTATCCGGCGCAGCGGGCTCGACCACATGCGCATGCTCGCTTCTTTGCCATTTGGACTTGTTTGCCATCACGAGATAGAAGCGATACGAGGCTAGATAGGCAAGATGAGTCGATGAAGGCCTGTTCTTCGCATCTTGGGTGACGCACTCGACAGGAATGTAGTCGCCAACCAGCTGAGGGGCGATGCTGCTGGCGGGCAATATGTCCTGGCGCGCCGTGCAGGTGACGAGTGGCCCATTGACCACTTCCTCAATCGTGCGGTCGCGGATGTAGTCGCCTTCGACTCTCCGCGTCGATTCGGCGTCGACACGGTAGGTGAAATGCTGCCCCGGTGTGATTCCGCAAAGCGACGGCGCCGTCGTTTCGAGACGTATCATCCTGCTTCGATTGGCGAACGCGACCGTCGAACTGGTGTGGATGCCGATGCCGACGACACTGATGAAGCCTTTGTTAGTCGTGCTTGACTGGCTGACGCTGACCAGAGGGAGAAGGCCGCAGAGGGACAGGCTCGTGCCGGAGCCTCCTGCCTGGCCTTTGCGGAAGCCTCCAGTGCCCTCAACGTGATGAAGGCGATTTTCGAGCATCCTGTAGCGGATCTTCTCGTCGTAGTAGACCTTCATTCCAAAATTGCCCTTGTTCCAGATCGTCTGTGTCGACGACATGGCAGCGGGCATGGGCAACACAGGTCCGTTGCCGATATGCGGTTTCAGCGATGTCATCAGCTCTTCGCTGATGCTGTAACTTTCTTCGGTCGACTGCGCTCGGCTCGTTCCGGCCGCCAATGCGGTGAGCGACAGTACGAGTACTGCGGCGATGTTCTTCATTTCGGCCACATTGCTTGATTGAGCGACATCGATGCGTTCAGGAATCCCGCGCCACCTGGAATCCCGCGAACGACTGACGCACCGGCATCACTTCGATGCGGTTGACGTTGAGGTGCGGGGGCAGGTTGGCGATCCAGAACATCGTCTCGGCGATGTCTTCGGGGCGGATCGGGTCGGCGCCCTTGTACAGGGTGTCCGAGGCGCCCTGGTCGCCGCTGGTGCGGACGAGGGTGAACTCGGTTTCGGCCATGCCCGGTTCGATGCTGGTCACGCGCACGCCGGTGCCGTGCAGGTCGCTGCGCAGGCCGAGCGAGAACTGCGAGACGAAGGCCTTGGTGCCGCCGTACACATTCCCGCCGGTGTAGGGATAGGTGGCGGCGACCGAGGAGATGTTGAGGATCGCGCCGCGCCGCGCGATCAGGGTCGGCAGCAGGGCGTGGGTGAGCGTGGCCAGCGCGGTGACGTTGGTGTCGATCATCTGCTTCCACTGCGCGAGGTCGGCGCGCTGCGACGGCGCGGTGCCGAGCGCGAGGCCGGCGTTGTTCGCCAGCACGTCGATATCGCGGAAGTCGGCAGGAAGTGCGTCGAGCGCGGCGCGCATCGCGGCCTCGTCGCGGATGTCGAAGGCGGTGGTGTGGATGCGCTCGCGACCGAGCGCGTCGGCCAGCGCGTCGAGGCGTTCGGCGCGGCGGCCGGTGGCGATGATGCGCCAGCCGGCGCCGTGGAAGCGTTCGACGGCGGCACGGCCGAACCCGGAGGTGGCGCCGGTGATGAGGATGGTCTTCATCCGCCGATTGTAGCGGGCATGGTGTGGCGGGCAGGCGGTGGAAGCCCGATCAGTGAAGGGTATGTCGACGCCGGCTGCGGTGGGTCTTGCCGCGCGTGGCCTCGCGGGTCTCGCGGTGGCGCGCCAGCATCGCTTCCGCGAGGCGGATGTCGTGGGCGGAGACGCCGCTGGCGCGGGCCAGGGCGAGGCGGGCCTCGATGCGGCGTTCGTCGGGCTGGGGCAGGAGCAGTTCGCGGATGGCGTCGCGCATCGCGGCTTCGCCGCCGCGTCGCTGCTCGCGGCGCCTGCGCTGCTGCAGACGCGCCAGCAGGGCGTCGAAGACGGGCTTGAAGACTGGCCTGAACAGGGAGGGTCGGAGCAGGGCGGCTTCGAGCGTCATGGCGTTCTCTCCTCTTGGGACGAGAGTATGCCGCCGGGGCGTCTCACGGATCGCGACCGTGAGACGCAAAGCCCTTTTATTTCAGTGGCTTGGGATCGATCTTACTTGGCCTTGACCGCCATCGCCGGCAGGCCGCCGCCGGCGAGTTTCTTCTTGGCTTCGGCCAGTTCGGTGGCGCTGCCGTAAGGGCCCATGCGCACCCGATAGACCGTCTGGCCCTGGATCTGGGCGGACTCGACGCGTGCGCTCAGGCCAAGGAAGGCGATCTTCGCCTTCAGGGCTTCGGCGTCGCCGGAGGCCTGGAACGCGCCGGCCTGCAGCAGGTAGCGGGTGTCGTCGCGTGTCGCCGAGGCGGTCTGGTCCGCCTTGTCGTCCTGCTTCGGCGGCGTTTTGGTCTCGGCGATGGGGGCTGCATCGATCGCGGGCGGTGGCGTCTTCGCGTCGTCGGCCGGCGTCTTCGTCTCCGCCGGGTCCGCAGCGTCTGCGGCCTGCTGCCGTGCCGCTTCCTCGGCGCGTGCACGGGCCGCGACCTCGGTGTCGCTCAGCGCGGTCTCCTCGCCCGAGAGCAGGGTGTAGAAGTCGTACTCCTGCTCCTGCGTCTTGTCCGGTGCCGCGTCGGTGGCCGTGCCTTCCTCGCCACCATCCTGCGCGATCGGCGTCTTGTCGCTGGTCGCGTCGATCGCCGGCGGCTGGGCCTCGGCGTTGGGCTTGGGCCGGAAGAAATCGTTCGCGCTCCTGCCGTCGAGGAACTTCGGCAGGAACAGGAACAGGGCGATGCCCAGGCCCAGGCCGACCAGCATCCAGATGCCACCCGGGATGGCGGTGCTGTCGCCGCCGGAATTGCGGCGGGCCTGCGACTTGGTGTTGCGCTTGCCGGCCATTTACGCGGCCTCCGCGCCGTCGGTGTCGGCGAAGAACATTTCTTCCGGCGCGGACACGCCGAGCAGTTCAAGGCCGTTGGCGAGCACGCGTTGCACTGCGAAGCCCAGCGCGAGGCGGGCGTTGCGGGTGTCGGCGTCGTCGACGAGGAAGATGTTGGCGTTGTAGTAGCGCTGGAAGGCCTGCGCCAGTTCGACCAGATAGGTGGCGATCTGGTGCGGTTCCAGGTCGACGCCGGCCTGCTCGACGATTTCCGGCCAGCGCGACAGGTCGATCAGCACGTCGCGCACGATCGGGTCGGCGATGTCGATCGGCTGCGACAGCCCGGCGTCCAGGTCGAAGGACAGGCCGCGCTCGGCCATCTTGCGCACGACGCCGAAGGTGCGCGCATGCGAGAGCTGCACGTAGTACACCGGGTTGTCGAGCGACTGCGAGCGGGCGAGGTCGATGTCGAACACCAGCTGCGAATCGGGCTTGCGCGCGATCAGGAACCAGCGCACGGCATCGGCGCCGGTTTCGTCGATCAGGTCGCGCAGGGTGACGTAGCTGCCGGCGCGCTTGGAGATCTTCACTTCCTCGCCGCCGCGCATCACCGTGACCATCTGGTGCAGCACGTATTCCGGCCAGTCCTGCGGGATGCCGCAGTCCAGCGCCTGCAGGCCCGCCTTCACGCGCGCCAGCGAGCCGTGGTGGTCGGCGCCGAGTTCGGTGATCGCGCGCTCGTAGCCGCGCTGCCACTTCGTCAGGTGGTAGGCCACGTCCGGCACGAAGTAGGTGTAGGTGCCGTCGGACTTGCGCATCACGCGGTCCTTGTCGTCGCCGAAGTCGGTCGACTTCAGCCACAGCGCACCGCCTTCCTCGTAGGTGTGGCCGTGGGCGATCAGCTCGCGCACGGCTTCCTCGACCTTGCCGTCGCGGTACAGCGAGGATTCGAGGTAGTAGACGTCGAAGGACACGCGGAAGGCTTCGAGGTCGAGGTTCTGCTCGCGGCGCAGGTAGGCGACGGCGAAGCGGCGGATCTCGTCGGTGTTCTCCGGATCGCGCGCGCCGGTGATGACCTGGCCGTCGACTTCGATCGAAGCGCCGTCGAGATAGGCCTTCGCCACGTCGGCGATGTAGTGGCCCTGGTAGAAATCCTCCGACCAGCCTTCGCTGCCGGGACCGAGGCCACGCGCGCGCGCCTGGGTGGATTTCGTGAGGTTCTCGATCTGCACGCCGGCGTCGTTGTAGTAGAACTCGCGCTTGACTGCCCAGCCGTTGGCGTCGAGCACGCGCGCGATGCAGTCGCCGATCGCCGCCGCGCGGCCGTGGCCGACGTGCAGCGGGCCGGTCGGATTCGCCGAGACGTATTCGACGCCGGCGACGCGGCCGCCGCCGCTGGCGTTGCGCCCGTAGCGTGCGCCCTCGGCGTGCACGGCGCGCAGCTGGCGCTGCCAGGCGTTCTGCGAGAGACGGAAATTCAGGAAGCCGGGGCCGGCGATCTCGACCGCGCCGATGCCGTCGTTCTGCGGCAGCGCGTCGATCAGCGCCTGCGCGATCGCGCGCGGATTGCTCTTCGCCGGTCGTGCGAGGGTCATCGCGGCGTTGGTCGCGAAGTCGCCGTGGCTGCGGTCCTTCGGTCGCTCGACGACGAAGTCCGGCGTGGCGAGGTCGGCGGGCAGGATGCCCTGGGCGCGGAGGTTGGCGATGCCCTGCTCGATGAGGGCGCGGAGCTGTGATTTCACGGGGATTTTTCGCGTGCGGGCTGGTGTGCGGCGGTCGGTCATTGTAGCCGACAACCCCGCCGGCTCCGGGACTGTGCGCGCTGCCCCCGCGGCCTCACACCCATCCCCTTGCGGCGAGCGACACCGGGCTGCCGTCGCCGATGACGAAGTGGTCGAGCAGGCGGATGTCGACCAGGGCCAGGGATTGCTTGAGGCGGGCGGTGATGGCGCGGTCGGCGGCGCTGGGATCGCCGTTGCCGCTGGGGTGGTTGTGGCCGACGATCAGGGCCGCGGCGTTGTGGGCGAGGGCGCGGCGTACGACCTCGCGCGGGTGGACCTCGGCGCCGTCCACGGTGCCGCGGAACATTTCCTCGAAGGCGATGGCGCGGTGGCGGGTATCGAGGAACAGCACGGCGAAGACCTCGTGCGGCAGGCCACGCAGCCGCTGCGCGAAATAGCGGCCGGCGCTGTCCGGGTCGCGCAGGGCATCGCCGCGTTCCAGGGCGATGGCGAGGTGGCGGTTGCCAAGTTCCAGCGCGCCGAGCAGGGCGCAGGCGCGGGCCGGGCCGACCATCGGCAGCCGGAGCAGTCGGCTCGGCGGCAGTTCCAGCAGGGCGCGCAGCGAACCCTGCGCGCTCAGCAGGCGTCGGGCGCAGGCGACGACGTCCTCGCCGCGCCGGCCGGAGCCGAGGAACAGCGCCAGCAGTTCGGCGTCGGAGAGCACGGCGGGGCCGTGCTTGAGGAGTTTCTCGCGGGGGCGTTCGTCGTCGGGCCAGTCTCGGATCTGCATGGCGGCGTTCGGGTCGGGGGTGGGATGGGACGCCCATTGCAGCGCTTCGACGAGGGCCCGGCTGTCGGGGTTTGCGTCGTCATCGGGTAAGCTGTCCGCCGGTCCGTTTCGTAGGAAAACCCCGCATGGCGCACTCCCTGGCCGGTCGACGCATCCTGCTCTGCGTCTGCGGCGGCATCGCTGCCTACAAGTCGGTGGAGCTGGTGCGCCGGCTGCGCGAAGCCGGTGCCGAAGTGCAGGTCGCGATGACCGAGAACGCCCAGCGGTTCATCGGCGCGGCCAGCCTGCAGGCGGTGTCCGGCGTGCCGGTGCGCGGCTCGCTCTGGGACGAGGCCGCCGAGGCGGCGATGGGCCATATCGAGCTGGCGCGCTGGGCCGACGCGGTGCTGGTGGCGCCGGCCACGGCCGACGTGCTGGCCCGGCTGGCCCATGGCATGGCCGACGATCTGGTGACGACCCTGTGCCTGGCCACGACCGCGCCGCTGTTCGTGGCGCCGGCGATGAACAACCGCATGTGGCTGCATCCGGCCACGCTGGCGAACCTGGCCACGCTGCGCGCCCGTGGCGTGTCGGTGATCGGCCCCGAGAGCGGTTCGCAGGCCTGCGGCGAGATCGGCCCCGGCCGGCTCAGCGAGCCGCCGGCGATCGTCGAGGTGCTGGCCGCCTCGCTCTCGTCCGGGCCTGACCTGGCCGGCTGCCGCATCCTGATCAGCGCTGGGCCGACCTACGAAGACTTGGACCCGGTGCGCTTCATCGGCAACCGCAGCAGCGGCAAGATGGGTTTCGCCATCGCTGCATCGGCCGCGCGACGCGGTGCGCAGGTGGTGCTGGTCGCCGGCCCGGTCAGCATGCCGACCCCGCCCGGCGTGCGCCGCATCAACGTGCGCTCGGCGGCGGAAATGCACGACGCGGTGCTGGGCTCGCTGCCGGCGGACGTGTACATCGGTGCCGCCGCCGTCGCTGACTACACCGCCCGCGAGATCCAGTCGCAGAAGATCAAGAAATCCGACCAGCCCGACGGTGGCGACACGCTGACGATCGAGCTGGTGCGCACCCGCGACGTGCTGGCCGAGGTCGCGGCCCATGCCCAGCGTCCGCGCGTGGTCGTGGGCTTCGCCGCCGAGACCCACGATGTCGAGCACTACGCCCGCGACAAGCTGGTGCGCAAGCAGCTGGACATGATCGCCGCCAACCAGGTGGGCTGCGCCGGCAGCGGGTTCGAGAGCGACGACAACGCCCTGACCGTGATCGATGCCGAGCGCGTGCATTCTCTGGGTTCGGCGCCGAAGACGGTGCTGGCCGACGCCCTGCTGGACCTGATCCGCGCACGGCTCTGAGCCCGCGCCCCGTCTGGACGATTCGATGCACCACACCCTGCAGGTCAAGCTCCTCGATCCCCGCTTCGGCGACGAATGGCCGCTGCCGGCCTACGCGACCGAGGCCAGCGCCGGCCTGGACCTGCGCGCCGCGCTCGATGCGCCGCTGACACTGGCCTCGGGCGACGCCGCGCTGGTGCCGTCGGGCCTGTCGATCCACATCGCCGACCCCGGGCTGTGCGCGGTGATCCTGCCGCGCTCGGGCCTGGGCCACAAACACGGCATCGTGCTGGGCAACGGCACGGGGCTGATCGATGCCGATTACCAGGGGCCGCTGCTGATCAGCACCTGGAACCGCGGGCGGGAGGCCTTCACCATCGCGCCGGGCGACCGGATTGCGCAGCTGGTCATCCTTCCGATCGTTCGCGCGACCTTCGAGGTCGTGGATACTTTCGCCGACAGCGCCCGGGGGGCGGGCGGCTTCGGCCATACGGGCGTTCGCTGAGCGACGCCGGGGCAGGCGCGCCGGTCCCGCAGGGGCAGGCGCTGGATACTCCAGATTCGGGACCCAATCGATGAAAGACCGCACACGCCAGCAGATCCTCCAGATTCGTCCGGCCCTGCTGCCGATCGCCGCGCTCTGCCTGGTGCTGGCCGTGGTAATGGGCTGGAGCGGCGTGGCGCAGTTCATGCACGACCAGCGCCGCGAGGCCCTGGAACTCACCCGCGACAACGGCATGCAGCTGGTCCACCAGGCCATGCTGCGCCAGCAGAAACAGCTGTCCGAGGCGATGGAGCGGCCGACCGTGCAGGCGGCGCTGGCGACGGGCGACCTGGCCGGCGCCGCGAAGGCGATCCGCACCGGCTGGCCGAACGTGTCGATGGTGCAGGTGTACGGTACCGACCTCGAAGCGGCCTACGCCGAGGCCACGAAGATCGGCTTCGGGCGCCTGGCGGTGCTGGAGTCCGCCCTGGCCGAGAACCGCGTGCGCAGCTGGGTGGTCAGCAGCAAGGGCAAGCCCCATCTGGCGCTGTCCGCGCCGGTGAAGCAGGGCGACCGGGTGATCGGCGTGGCCTTCGCGCAGCTGCCGCTGTCCGAGCTGACGACCGGGCTGGACACCCTCGGCCTCGACGACGACAGCTACCTCGGCCTGCGCCAGAACAGCGCGACCGTCTGGGAGCGCGGCAACATGGAATACACCGGCGGCGCGGAGCGCATGGCGCGCGACGTGTCCGATTCCGGCCTGCGCGTGGTCGCCGCGACCTCGGCCCCGCCCGGGGCGATGGCCGGCCTGGGGGGCATCCCGGCGATGGTGGCCGCCGTGCTGCTGGTGCTGCTCGCCTACGTCGCGTTCCGCCTGAGCCGCCTGCAGCCGAGCAGCGCCGGTCCTGTCGACGATGCGCCCACCCTCATGGAATCCGTGGCCAGCGAGGCAGCGGCGACGCCAGGCGCGGCGGTGCCGCCGCCGATCGACGTGCGCGAGACGCCGAAGTCGCCGCAGGTGCTGATCGAACGCAGCATCTTCCGCGCCTACGACATCCGCGGCGTGGTCGGGAAGACGCTGGATGCCGGCGTCGCCGAACTGATCGGCCACGCCATCGGCTCGCTGATGCGCGAACAGGACCTCGGCGACATCGTGGTCGGTCGCGACGGCCGACTCTCTGGCCCGACGATGGTCGAAGGCCTGGTCGCGGGCCTGCGCAAGGCCGGCGTGAACGTCATCGACATCGGCATGGTGCCCACGCCGGTGGTCTACTTCGGTGCCTTCCACCTGCGCACCGGCTGCTGCGTCTCGGTCACCGGCAGCCACAACCCGCCGGACTACAACGGCTTCAAGATCGTCGTCGGCGGCGAGACGCTGTCCGGCGACGCCATCACCGACCTGCACGCGCGCATCGCCGAGAACCGCCTGCACCAGCCGCATACGCAGGGCACCTACAGCGAGCGCGACATCAGCGCCGACTACGTGCAGCGCATCGCCTCCGACGTGCAGCTGGGCCGCCGCCTCAAGGTCGTCGTGGATGCCGGCAATGGCGTGGCCGGCGAGATCGGCCCGCGCGTGCTGGAGGCCATCGGCGCCGATGTCGAGGAGCTGTACTGCGAGATCGACGGCACCTTCCCGAACCATCATCCGGATCCGAGCGAGCCGCACAACCTCCAGGATCTGATCAACATGGTGCAGCGCCTCGATGCCGACCTCGGCATCGCGTTCGATGGCGACGGTGATCGCCTGGGCGTGGTCACCCGCGACGGCGAGAACATCTTCGCCGACCGCCTGCTGATGCTGTTCGCCGCCGACGTGCTGGAGCGCAACCCGGGCGCGATGATCGTCTACGACGTGAAGTGCACCGGCCGACTCGCGCCGCACATCCTGCGCCACGGCGGCAGCCCGCTGATGTGGAAGACCGGGCATTCGCTGATCAAGGCGAAGATGCGCGAGACCGGCGCGGAGCTGGCCGGCGAGATGAGCGGTCACTTCTTCTTCGCCGAACGCTGGTACGGCTTCGACGACGGCATCTACTCGGCGGCGCGCCTGCTGGAGATCCTCGCCGCCTCGCCGGAATTCCCGGACGAAGTGCTGCACGCCCTGCCCAAGGGTGTTTCGACGCCGGAGCTGAAGATCGAGATGGGCGACATCGATCCGCACGCCTTCGTCGATCGCTTCCGCGAGCACGCCCAGTTCGAGGGTGGGCGCCCGTCGACCATCGACGGCCTGCGCGTGGACTGGCCGGACGGCTGGGGCCTGGTGCGCGCCTCGAACACAACCCCCATTCTGGTCCTGCGTTTCGAAGCCGACGACCAGGAGGCGCTGCTGCGCATCCAGGGCGCGTTCCGCACGCGCCTGCTCCAGCTCAAGCCGGACATGGTGCTGCCGTTCTGAGCCAGACAAGCAACGGGGTCAGGTTTACTTCGGTTTCCGCCCGAAGTGAACCTGACCCCGTCGTTCGTTTTTAGGCTCAGCCGCCGCTGGCGAGCGTCGGCGCCGCGGGTGCGGTCGTCACTGCGGTGCCCTTCAGCTCGCGATAGCGGCGCAAGGCCTGCTCGTATTCGGCCTGCAGGGTGCCGCGTTCGGTGCGCAGGCGCTGCTGCGTGGACACGAGCATGCCCAGCTCGCGATGCTGGGTCAGGATGCGGTTGCGCAGCTGCTTGCCGACCGGCTTGCCGGCCAGCTCCAGGTCGTTGGCCTGGCGGAGCAGGGTGATGAGGCTCTTGTGCAGGTTGGTGTGCGCCATCGAGGACGACTTCAGGCCCTCGTCGACGAGCGCGAAGCGCTCCTGGAAGGCGCGCTGCAGGTCCTTCTCCGTGGTGTAGGACACCACCATCGCCATCTCGCGGCGCAGACGGTCTGCTTCGCTTTCCTGGGCCTTGGCCTGCAGGGCGGCGGCGGCGCGTTCCTCGGCGGTCAGCTCACGTGCGACGCGACTGATCGCCGAGCCGGTACTGGCGCTGAGTTCGGTGCGCTGGTGGCCGACGGCCGAGGCCGGCAGGGTGTCGCTGCAGACGCGGCGGCCGCCTTCGTCCCAGCAGTAGAGTTTCTTGGGCTTGTCCTTCTGCTGCGCGGACGCCGGAGTCGACAGCAGGACGGTCGACAGCGCGGCGGCGAGCAGGACCGTGGTCCCGGAAAGCAGTGAGTTGCGCAGGATGTTCATCTCGCCATCCCCCTGGATGGACGGATCAGGTCGTGGAGGTTGCCGCGCAACCGTAGCGGGCCCGGTAGGCCAGCAGGCGGTCGCGCTGGTCGAGAAGGTCGGCGCTTTCGCCGGCGAATGCAAGCAGGTCGTCCAGTCCTGCGACCGGGATCACGGGAATCCCGGCCTCGGCGGTGACTGCCTGCGCGGCGGACATCGGCGGGCCGTCGCCCGGAGCCACCTCCTGCCTGTCCAGTGCGATCACGATGCCGGCCGGCACGCCGCCGGCGTCGCGGATCAGGCCCAGCGCCTCGCGGATCGCGGTGCCCGCGGTGATCACGTCGTCGACGATCAGCACGCGCTTGCCGGCCAGCGACGCGCCGATCAGGGTGCCACCCTCGCCGTGCGCCTTGGCTTCCTTGCGGTTGAACGCCACCGGCAGGTCGCGCCCGCGTCCGGCGTACTCGCAGGCTAGGGCGGTCGCCAGCGGGATGCCCTTGTAGGCCGGGCCGAACAGCAGGTCGAAGTCCAGGCCGGCGGTGTCCACCGCGTCGGCGTAGCAGCGCGCCAGGCCGGCGATCGCCGCGCCGGTGTCGAACCGCCCCGCGTTGAAGAAATACGGGCTGACCCGCCCGGATTTCAGGGTGAACTCGCCGAAACGCAGGGCATCGACGCGGAGGGCCAGTTGCAGGAAGCGGGTGCGGTGGTCGGTCACGGTGGCGCGGGCATCGGCAGTTGAGAGCGGGCATCGTAAAGGCGAACGCCGGCGAAGTCGCGGGCAGGGTGCCCGAAGGGAGGGCGATGGCGTGCCTTGGCCCAGCCGATCCGCTAGTCTCACTCCGGGCCCGATGCGCGCGCATGCCCTCGGCCTCTTCCTCCGTCCGACGACCATCCCCCGCCTCGTGAACATCATCAGCTTCAACGCCAACGGCCTGCGCTCCGCAGCCACCAAGGGTTTCTTCGACTGGTTCCGCGCGCAGGACGCCGATGTGCTCTGCGTGCAGGAGACCAAGGCGCAGGAGCACCAGCTCGCCGCGCCGGAACTGCAGGCCGAGGGCTACCGCGCCTGGTTCAAGGACGCGATCACGAAGAAGGGCTACAGCGGCGTGGGCATCTACAGCCGTCGCGAGCCCGACGAAATCCGCACCTCGCTGGGCTGGGCACCGTTCGACGACGAGGGCCGCTACATCGAGGCGCGCTTCGGCAACCTCAGCGTGGTCTCGTTCTACATCCCGTCCGGTTCGTCCGGCGACGTGCGCCAGGCGTTCAAGTTCGACGTGATGCAGTGGCTGAAGCCCATCCTCGACGAATGGCTGCGCAGCGGCCGCGACTACGTGCTGTGCGGCGACTGGAACATCGTCCGCGCGCGCAATGACATCAAGAACTGGACCTCGAACCAGAAGAACTCCGGTTGCCTGCCCGAGGAGCGCGCCTGGCTCAACGCGCAGATCGCCGACGCCTGCGGCGACGGCACGCCCGCGCCTGAAAGCGGCTGGGTCGACGCTTACCGCGTGCTGCATCCCGAAGGCACGGACTACACCTGGTGGTCGCAGCGCGGCGCCGCGCGCGCCAAGGACGTGGGCTGGCGCATCGACTACCAGTTCATCACGCCGTCGCTGCGCGACAGGGTGAAGGCCTGCGCGGTCCACAAGGAACCGCGCTTCTCCGACCATGCGCCCTTCGTCGTGGAGTACGCCGAGTGACCGGCACCGCGACGACGACCGACGCGGCCCCGGGCGCTGAGAAACCCAAGCCGAAGCGCCCCGGCTGGCGCGACGTGCTGCGCGGCCTGCGCCAGCGCAAGGTGCTGGCGATGCTGCTGCTGGGCCTGTCCGCCGGCCTGCCGTTCATGCTCGTCGGCAACACGATGGGCCTGTGGCTGCGCGAGGGCGGCATCGAACTGACCGCGATCGGCTTCCTGTCGTGGGTCGGCATCATGTATTCGATGAAGTTCCTGTGGGCGCCGATCATCGACAAGGTCCACGTACCGGTGCTCGGACGCCTGCTCGGCCACCGGCGCGGCTGGATGCTGCTCGCGCAGCTGGTGGTCGCGATCGGCCTGGTCGGCATGGCGCTGATCACGCCGCAGGGCGGCCTGATCGCGTTCGCCTCGCTGGCCCTGGTCGCGGCCTTCGCGTCGGCCACGCAGGACATCGTCATCGACGCCTGGCGCATCGAGAGCGCCGACGACGGCGAGGAGCTGTCGCTGCTCAGCGCTGCCTACCAGCTCGGCTACCGCTTCGCGCTGTTGCTCACCGACGCGTGGATCCTGGTGATCGCGGCGAAGATCGGCTGGGTCGCGTCCTACGAACTCATCGCCGGCCTGATGGGCCTGGGCATGATCGCGGTGTTCTTCGCCCGCGAATCGCGCAAGCCGCAGGTCGGGCCGGTGGTCGAACTGCCCGATCCGCGCGCCGGCACGCTGGGCGTCTCCGACGGCATGGTGGTGCGCTGGCTGGTGGCGCTGCTGCTCGGCGTCGCGTCGGTGGCCTTCCTCGTCGTCGCGCACAACTTCTGGGACAAGGGCTGGGACTGGGGCGACGCCGCGTTCGCCATCGGCACGCCGGTCGCGATCTGGCTGCTGACTCGCCGCACGCCGGGCGACGCACCGATCCGCGACGCGACCTGGTCGCGTCCGCTGGTGCAGCCGCTGCTGCGCTTCTTCGATGCCGCCGTCGGCCCGCTGCTGATGTTCTTCCGCGACCACGGCAAGGCCGCGCTGCTCATCCTGCTCGCCATCAGCCTCTATCGCCTGCCCGATTTCGTGATGGGGCCGATGGCGAATCCGTTCTACAACGACATCGGCATCGCCAAGGAAACCGTCGGCGCGGTGCGGGGCTCGGTCGGCTGGATCGCGACCACCGTCGGCATCGTCATCGCCGGTCTCAGCGCGCTGCGCCTGGGCTTCGTCACCACGTTGATGATCGGCGCGGTGGTCGGTCCGGCCTCGAACCTCGCCTTCGCCTGGCTGGCCTGGCACGGTGCCGATACCCAGGCCTTCTCGATCGCCATGGCCATCGACAACTTCTCGCAGGGCTTCGCCGGCGTGGCCCTGGTCGGCTACATGTCCAGCCTGACCTCGCTGGGTTACACGGCCACGCAGTACGCGCTGCTCAGCTCGTTCTACGCGATGCCCGGCAAGTTCCTGAAGGGCCTCTCCGGTGCGGCGGTCGACGGCCTGGCGAAGACGCACGCGCTGGTCGATGCCTATGCGCTGTTCTTCGTCGGCACGGCGCTGATCGGCATCCCGGCCCTGCTGCTGTGCCTGTGGCTGGTCCGCCACGCGCACAGGACGGCCGAAGCCGCGCTGCCGGCGACGGGATGAGCGCATGACCGATCTCGTGCTCCGCGACATCGATCCGAACATGGCCGCGCGCATCCGCAAGGTCGCGGAGATGAACGGCTGGACGATGCACGAGACGATCCTGCACCTGATCGAGCGCGGCTTGTATGCAACCGAGGGCGGCGCGCTGCGCTTCGATTCGAAGGAATCGGACGTGATGCAGTCGGTGATCGCGTCGCTGGAAACCCTGCCGAATGATCCGGGGTTCTCGCTGATCGGTCGTCTCGGCGCCACCGCGCCGGCCGAGCCGCCACCTCCGGCCGAATTCGATCCCGACGAGCTGGAGCGCGCGCTTCGCGACGTGCCCATCGGCGCGAAGCTCGGCGGCGTGTAGAGCGGAGCTTGCTCCGCTTCGATCTTGTAGAGCGGAGCTTGCTCCGCTCATGCCTTTTCCGGGAAAGCCAGAGCGGAGCAAGCTCCGTCTACGGCCGTCAGGGGGCGTGGATCACGCCCAGCACCCGTGGCCCGCGCGCGCCGGTGACGCTGGGCAGGTTGCCGGGGCGGCCGAGCACGGTCTGTCGCGCCAGCCACGCGAAGCCGAGCGCTTCGACCATGTCCGGGTCGATGCCGTGTGCGGCGGTGGACTCGACGGCCACGTCCTGCAGCGCCTCCGCCAGTGCGCGCATCAGCGCCGGGTTGTGCACGCCGCCGCCACAGGCGATCACCCGACGCGCGCCGGGCAGGGTGGCGTGCAGTGCATCGGCGACGGTCGTCGTGGTCAGGGCGAGCAGGGTGGCCTGCACGTCGGCGGGTGTTTCGTGCCCCGCCAGCTTCGATTCGACCCAGCCCAGGTGGAACTGGTCGCGCCCGGTGCTCTTGGGCGGCGGCAGCGCGAACCAGGCCTCGTCCTGCAGGCGTGCGAGCAGGTCCGGGTCCACCCGGCCGGATGCCGCGAAGCTGCCGCCGCGATCGTAGGGCCAGCCGGTGTGGCGCAGACACCAGGCGTCCATCAGGCCGTTGGCCGGGCCGGTGTCGAAGCCGCGCACCGCGCCGCCGTCGGCAGGCAGCAGGGTCAGGTTGGCGATCCCGCCGAGATTCAGCACCGCGCGATCCTCCCCCGGCGCGGCGAGCAGGGCCGCGTGCAGGGCCGGCAGCAGTGGCGCGCCGTGGCCGCCGGCCGCGACGTCGCGGCGGCGGAAGTCGGCGACCGTGAGCACGCCGGTCGTCTCGGCGATCAGGCTGGCATCGCCCAGTTGCAGGGTGAAGCGGTTTTCGCCGTCGCCGCGCGGGCCGTCCGGTCGGTGGCGCAGGGTCTGGCCATGCGAGCCGATCGCCCCGAGCTCGGCACGGTCGATGCCGCTGTCGCGGATCGCGGACTCGGCGGCATCGGCGAAGGCCTGGCCGATGCGGGTTTCGAGCGTGCCGATCTCGTCCAGGGTCAGGGCCGGGGCGCGCTGGCCCAGTTCCACCAGGACCTCGCGCAGCGCCGGGTCCCAGGCATAGGTGCGGCCGAACGCCAGCTCGGCGCGCGGTGTCGGGGCGTCGTGGAAGCGAGCGATGGCGACGTCGATCCCGTCGGCGCTGGTGCCGGAGATCATGCCCAGGTAGAGCCTGTCGGGCAGTGGGGTGGCGTCGGGCGGAGCGGTCATGGCGTCATGCATCGCGCCATGATCGGCGATGGCCCGCGCCGCCGCCAGCGGCGGCGCGGAGGGACGGTGCGGCGACCGTCAGCCCTTCTTCTTCGCGGCGCCCGGCTTGTCGGCGGCGGCGACCTGGATCGGTTCCATGCCGGCCGGGAAGACGATGTTCTCGACCGTGCGGATCTTGGTCATCGCGCGCTGGGTCTCGGCGCGGAAGCTGGCCAGCTCGGGGCCGCGCAGCGGCTCCGGCGGCGGCAGGGTCACGCTCAGCGGGTTGCGATGCACGCCGTTGATGCGGAATTCGTAGTGCAGGTGCGGGCCGGTGGACATGCCGGTGCTGCCCACGTAACCGATGATCGTGCCCTGGGCGACACGCTGGCCCTGGCGGATGCTGCCGAAGCGCGACATGTGCCCGTAGAGCGTGGTGGTGCCGCGGCCGTGGTCCAGGACGACGGTCTTGCCGTAGCCGCCCTGCCAGCCGACGAACTGCACGCGCGCGTCGCCGGCGGCCTGGATCGGCGTGCCGGTGCCGGCAGCGTAGTCCACGCCCTTGTGCATGCGCATGCGGCCCAGCACCGGGTGGCGGCGCGCGCCGAAGCTGGAACTCAGCCGGGCGTAGGGAATCGGCATGCGGATGAAGTTCTTCTTCAGCGGACGGCCGTCGGAGGTGAAGTATTCCGGCTTGCCGTTGCGGTAGTGGCGGAAGGCCGTGTGCAGCTTGCCGTCCACGGTGAACGCGGCGGCCAGCACCGGGCCGGTGTTCTCCAGTTCGCCGTCCACCCACATCTGGTCGACCACCACGCTGAAGCGGTCGTCGTCGTCCAGGTCCGAATCGAAGTCGATGTCGTACTTGAACATCTCGTCGGTGAGCTGGTCGAGATGGACGCTGGTCAGGCCCTGCTTGCGCGCCGAGCGGAACAGCGAGCGGCCGACCTTGCCGCTGAGCACGACCGTGCGCACGTCGACGTCACGCTTGACGACGGTCTCGCGGACCTTGCCGTCGACCAGGTCGAGCTGGACGCGCTGGCCGTCCTCGCGCAGGTAGCGCACTGCGCGCAGCTTGCCGCCGACCGGCAGGTCGACCGACAGCTGGGCCTGGGGCGTGACGTAGCCGATGGCTTCCTTCACGCCCGGATGGGCGAGCACGCGCTTGAGGTCGTCCTCGGAGACGCCGAGGGTGGTGAACATGTGGCGGAGCGAGGCGCCGCGCTTGACGGTGACGCTCTGCCAGCTGTCGCCCGGGTTGCCCTGGCGCCGGATCAGCGACAGCGGCGGCAGCTTGAGCGACATGGTCTGGGTCTGGACCCGCGCCTGGCCGTCGACGGGCTCGAGCACGGAGGAGAAGCCGGGGACGATGGCGCCGATCAGGGCCACCATGGTCGCCATCAGGCTGGCCTGGGCCCACTGGCGGCGGGTCCAGCGGCCGTTGAAGCCGGGGGACAGGGTCTGGGAGGGATCGGCCTGGTGGGCTTCCTGGGCCTGGGCCTGGCGCAGATTGCGCAGACGGATCAAGCGGTTGCGCAGCGTGCGACTCGACGGCGTGGACATCGAACGGAATCCCCCTGTCGGGACGGCCAAGAGCAGTACCATAAGTTAGTCGAAAAGATCGCGTCAAATCCTTGACCGGCTTGGTTTTTTTCTGCCTTTCGGTTTAACTAGGCTTTAACGCCTTGTTCATCTGTTGCGGCCGGATCGTTCCATGGCCGTCCCGTTTCCCTGCCGTCACTTTCCCGGTTTTCCCTCATGTCCACCGAATCCCTCGACCCGGCCGCCCTCGCGCTCATCGAACGCGGCGCCGATGAAATCCTCAAGCGCGAGGAGCTGGTCGCCCGCCTCGCCGCGTCCATGCAGCCGGGTGGCCGCCCGCTGCGGATCAAGGCCGGCTTCGACCCGACCGCGCCCGACCTGCACCTCGGGCATACCGTGCTGCTCAACAAGATGCGCCAGTTCCAGGACCTGGGGCACCAGGTGATCTTCCTGATCGGCGACTTCACCGGGATGATCGGCGACCCGACCGGCAAGAACGTCACCCGCAAGCCGCTGACCCGGGAGGACGTGCTCGCCAACGCCGAGACCTACGCCGAGCAGGTGTTCAAGGTGCTGGACCGTGAGCGCACCGAGGTCCGCTTCAACAGCGAGTGGTTCGGCAAGATGAGCGCCGCCGACATGATCAAGCTCGCCGCGCAGCACACGGTCGCGCGCATGCTCGAGCGCGACGACTTCGCCAAGCGCTACGCCGCGCAGCAGTCGATCGCGATCCACGAGTTCCTCTACCCGCTGGTGCAGGGCTACGACTCGGTGGCGCTGGAGGCCGACGTCGAGCTGGGCGGCACCGACCAGAAGTTCAACCTGCTGATGGGTCGCGGCCTGCAGGAGCACTTCGGCCAGAAGCCGCAGATCGTGCTGACCATGCCGCTGCTGGAAGGTCTGGACGGCGTGAACAAGATGTCGAAGTCGCTCGGCAACTACATCGGCATCGCCGAGCCGGCGATCGACATCGTCAACAAGACCATGAAGATCGGCGACGACCTCATGTGGCGCTGGATCGACCTGCTCAGCTTCGAGATCGGCGTCGCCGAGGCCGCGCGCCTGAAGGCCGAGATCGAGGCTGGCCAGCTCAACCCGCGCGACGTGAAGCTGCGCCTCGCCCGCGAGCTGGCCGCGCGCTTCCACGATGCCGCTGCTGCCGAGACCGCGATCGCCGGCTGGCATGCGGCGGTGACCGGGCAGGGCGACACCTCGCTGCTGCCGCTGCACGACGTGGTCGTTCCCGCCGAGGGGCTGCGCATCGCCGCACTGCTCACTGCGGCGGGGATCACGCCGAGCAACTCCGAGGCGAACCGCAAGCTCAAGGAGCGCGCGGTGAAGATCGACGGCGCGGTGGTCGAGGACGCCGCGACGACGCTGTCGCCGGGCTTCGAGGGTGTGCTGCAGATCGGCAAGCAGAACTTCAAGCGGGTACGACTCATCGCCGGCTGAGCCAGCCGTCCGCTTCGATGCAGACAGGAACGGCCATGCCTCCGGGCATGGCCGTTCGCATGTGCGGGCTCCAGGCCTGCGTGCTCGGAGCCGGCCCGCTCAGGACAGGCCCGTTCAGAGCCGGCGCGGGCCGAGGCCGGGCGCGTCGGGGAGGACCGCTTCCTGCTGCTGCGGTGCGTCCTGGCGGGCCTGCTCGCGCGCCAAGGCCTCTCGCTGCGGCGCTTCGCGCAGTTCGCCGGCGGTGGCCGCGAGCGGCACGCTGAGCGCGGCGTCGATGTCCACGGCGACGCGGCGGGCCAGTTCCGGATGCCCGTCGTTGCGCTGGATCGCGATCAGCTTCGTGCCGTCGGTGTTCAGCACCACCTCGTCGACCCGCTGCATGCCGTCGCGTTTCGATTCGAGGGCGATGGCGGCGGCCAGGCGCATGCGCGGGCTTTCGC
The DNA here is from genome assembly GCF_042677005.1 of Lysobacter brunescens. NCBI lineage: Bacteria > Pseudomonadati > Pseudomonadota > Gammaproteobacteria > Lysobacterales > Lysobacteraceae > Lysobacter > Lysobacter brunescens. The sequence continues at coordinate 1,355,385 of NZ_JBHTIF010000001.1, forward strand.
CGTCCAGGTCCAGGCGCTGCAGGGCGTGCTCGCGCATGCCCCGCTCGTTGCGCTGCTCGGGCGGCAGCGACAGGCCGCTGGGATCGATCGTGCCCTCGCGTTCGCCCTTGTCCAGCGCCCACTTGCCCAGCGTCTCGCGGAACGCCGGGCTGTCGCCGAGCCGCGCCACGGCGGTCATCGACTGCATCAGGATGGCGTCGTGCGGCGCGCCCGGACCGGGCTCGCGCGCCGGCACGGTCTTCGTCTGCGGGCGCTCGGAATCGCGCGGCGCTTCGTGGGCGCGCGGGTCGGCGATGCCGGTGCGGTCGTTGGTCCGCTCCGCGTCGTGGCTGCCCTGACCGTACAGGTGCGCCGCGTCCAGGCGGATGTCGCGGCCCTGCGGCACGGTGCGCTCGGCCACGCCGAGGCTGCCTTCGACGTTGCGGTCGACCTCGGGCGGCAGGCCCTGCATCCGCGCCAGGGTGCGGAACATGGTGCTGTTGGAGTCGTGCACCGCGCAGTCCTCGCGTGCAACCTCCACCTGGTGGAACATGCGATGGCCGGTGAGGGTGTTGAGGTAGTCCGCCGCCAGGTTGCCGGAGTGCCCGGCGAGCCCCTGCCGTTCGGAGTAGCCGCCGCCGATGTCCGAGTGCGCGCCGTTGACCTGCACGTTGAGGAAGCGGCCGTCGCCATTGCGGGTGCGGTCGATGATCTCGTTGACCGGGAACAGGGTGCGGTGCTCGTCCTTCGCGGTGATCTGCAGGCCGGCCACCACCGAGTCGGGCAGGGCGCGGTCGTAGCGCTCCGGGCCGCCGGTCGCCACGGGGTCGAACAGCACCACCGCCTGCTTCACGCCGCCGGGCGCGACCAGCGGCGGGCCGTCGAAGATGCGCACGTTCTCGTGGCTGTTGAAGACCCAGTTGCGCGAGGACTGCACCGGCTCGACCTCGCGTTCGATGCGCGCCTGGGTCGGATCCTGGATGCCGCGACGCTCCAGCAGGTTGGTGAAGCCGGCCGCTTCGGTGGCGCCGCGGCTGAAACCGACGCTGACCACGCGGATCTCGGCCTCGGGGTCTTCGCGCTTCCATTTCAGGGTCTGCTCGCACAGCGCGCCGTACATCGCCTCCAGGCGCAGCGGGAAGGTGTCGCCGGTGGCCTGGTCGCGGGTCGAGGCCAGGCGGCCGGCCTGGGTGCCGGGGCCCTCGACGTAGTGGGTGCGGACGGCGTTGAGGCCGCGCTCGTTGAGCGACTGGATGTCGTCGCGGATGCGCGCGACGTTGGTGCCCTTCTCCGGGGCGACCTCGACGTCGTTGCCGGTGCCGTCGAAGTTCGCGAAGAAGATCCGCAGGTGCGGATTGCGGGTGGTGTCGAAGCCGGGGTCGTGGGTGGTGTGCGCGCGGATGGTCGCGCGCGCCTCGTCGAACGACCGCAGGTCTTCGTCGGTGGCCTCTCTCAGGATTCCGCTCATGCCGTTGCGCTCCTCAAGTCCATCTTCGGGGTGGGCCGGGGCAGCGGCTGTCCCGGCGGTGCGAGCCTGCGCTCCGGCGCTGCCGGTGGTCCGTACGCAGACGTACAGTCTGTAGCGGGGCCGGCGCGTCCTGTCAACGCGAAGGCGGGCGCCGGCGGCGACCGGGATGCCGGGCAGCAACGGCCTGCGCGGATCGGATGTGACCGATGCCGCAATGCGGGCGAGCGCGATCCATCACTTCCGGCAGATCGGCGCCGCCGGGATTGTCGCTATGCTGCCCCGGCGCCATGGGGCGCGGGGTCGCCCGCCGCCCGTTGCCGTCCATCGCCGCTCACATCCCTCCGGCCGAGTCCTTCATCATGTCCCTCCGCCTCACCACCCTTGCGCTGCTCATGACGCTACCGCTGTCCGCCCTCTCCGCCGACCTCCCGCCCCCGCCCGACGCCGCGAAGAAGCCCCACCAGGTCAAGGCGCCGCACGGCGCGACCCGCAACGACGAGTACTACTGGCTGCGCGACGACAAGCGCGAGAACAAGGAGATGCTGGCCTACCTGCAGGCGGAGAACGCCTACGTCGACAAGGTGATGGCGCCGCTCAAGCCGCTGCAGGAGGCGCTGTACAACGAGATCGTCGGCCGCATCAAGCAGGACGACGACTCGGTGCCGTACCGCGAGCGCGGCTGGTGGTACTTCACCCGCTTCAAGACCGGGCAGGACTACGCGGTCTACGTCCGTGCCCGTGCCGCCGCCGACGGCAGCCAGAGCCAGGACGAGCAGGTGCTGCTCGATTTGAACGTGCTGGCCAAGGGCAAGGGCTACTACGACATCGGCGACTACGAGGTCAGCCAGGACAACCGCCTGCTGGCCTACGCCGAGGACACCAACGGCCGTCGCCAGTACACGGTGCGTTTCAGGAACCTGGAGACCGGCGAACTCTATCCGGACGTGATCCAGGGCGTATCGCCGAACCTGGTCTGGGCGGACGACAACAAGACCTTGTTCTACGTCGAGAACGATCCCGAGACCCTGCTGACCGTGCGCGTGAAGAAGCACGTGCTCGGCACGCCGGTCGCGCAGGACGCGGTGGTGTACGAGGAGAAGGACGACAGCTTCTACATGGGCATCGGCCGTACCCGCGACGACAAGTACATCTGCATCGCCGTCGACAGCACGGTGTCGAGCGAAGCCCGCTGCACGCCGGCCGCGAATCCCGGCGAGTTCGTCGTGCTGGCCCCGCGCGAGCGCGATGTCGAGTACAGCGCCGACCACCACGGCGGCCGCTGGGTGATCCGCACCAACGCCCCGGGCGCCGACGGCAAGTCCGCGCCGAACTACAGGATCGTCACCGCGCCCAGCGACAGCACATCGCGCGCGCAGTGGGCCGACTGGGTGGCGCATCGCGACGACGTGTTCATCGAAGGCTTCGAACTGTTCGACGGCTTCACCGCGATCGCCGAGCGTTCGGACGGGCTGGAGCGGATCCGCCTGCTGAAGAAGGACGGCGAGGAGTACGTGAAGGCCGACGAGCCGGCGTACTCGATGGGCCTGGCGGTGAATTCGGAAGCCGACACGCCCTGGCTGCGCTACACCTACACCTCGCTGACCACGCCGTCCACGACCTACGAGGTCAACACGAACACCAGCGAGCGCCGCCTGCTCAAGCAGCAGCCGGTGATCGGCTACGACCCGTCGAAGTACGCCACGGAACGCGTGTGGGTGACCGCGCGCGACGGCGCGAAGATCCCGGTGTCGCTGGTCTACCGCAAGGGTTTCAAGCGCGACGGCAGCGCCGCGATGCTCCAGTACGCCTACGGCAGCTACGGCGTGTCGATGGATCCGAACTTCAGCATGGTCAATGTCAGCCTGCTCGATCGCGGGATGGTCTACGCCATCGCCCACATTCGTGGCGGACAGGAAATGGGCCGCAAGTGGTACGACGACGGCAAGCTGTTCCGCAAGCAGAACACCTTCACCGACTTCATCGACGTCACCCATCACCTGGTGCGGGAAGGCTACGCGGCGAAGGACCGGGTCGCGGCCTTCGGTGGCAGCGCCGGCGGCCTGCTGATGGGCGCGATCTCGAACATGGCGCCGGACACCTACCGGGTGATCCTGTCGCAGGTCCCCTTCGTCGACGTGGTCACCACCATGCTCGACCCGACCATCCCGCTGACCACCAACGAGTACGACGAGTGGGGCAACCCGGAGAAGAAGGACTACTACGACTACATGCTGTCCTACTCGCCGTACGACAACCTGTCGAAGCAGGCCTACCCGGCGATGTTCGTCGGCACCGGCCTGTGGGATTCGCAGGTCCAGTACTGGGAGCCGGCGAAGTACGTCGCCCGCCTCCGCGACCTGAACACGTCGAAGGACCTGGTCGTGTTCCGCACGAACATGGAAGCCGGCCACGGCGGCAAGTCCGGCCGCTTCCAGCGCTTCCGCGAGCAGGCCGAGATGTTCGCGTTCATGCTCGACCAGCTCGGGGTGAGCGCCGAACCGCAGCGCTGAGCCGCCGCACCTGCACCACCGCCGTTGAAGCACGCGCGAGGCCGGGCACTGTCCCGGCCTCGCCGTTTCCGCAGGAGCCCCCGGGACATGCGCCGCAGGCATGCTCCCGCAGGCATGTCCCCGCAGGCATGTTCCCGGGCGTGCGCTTCGTCGATACTGCCTCCATGGTCGAACCCGCACGGACTGCCCCCACCACCGCTCCACGCCGCACACGCTGGCTGTGGTGGCTGCTGGCCTACGCCAGCCTGCTGCTCGGCCTGATCGGCGTGGTCGTTCCCGGACTGCCGACGGTGCCGTTCGTGCTGCTGTCGGCTTTCGCCGCAGCGCGCGGCTCGCAGCGCCTGCATGCCTGGCTGCTGGCGCATCGCCAGTTCGGGCCGATGATCCGTGACTGGCAGGCCGAGGGTGCGGTCAGCCGACGTGCGAAATGGCTGGCGACCACGATGATGAGCGCCTGCGCCGTGATCATGTTCCTGACCGCGCCGAAGTGGTGGATGGCCGCCACCGGCACCGCGATCATGGCGATCGTCGCGACCTGGCTGTGGTTCAGGCCCGAGCCCGGACAGCGGCATGCGCGGGACGCCAAACAGGACGGCGGACAGGACCGCGAGCCGGGCTGAAGCCCGCCGCGATTCCCCCCTCCCGGCGCCTTGGCTACACTGCGCCCATGAATCGACGCCCTGCCTTCGTGTTCGCCGCCATCGCCCTGCTGTGCCTGGCCCTGTCCGCCTGCGGCAACAAGGGTCCGCTGGTGCTTCCCGACAAGCCTGCCGAAGGCGCGACCGCCGACGGCACCACCGCCCAGCCGGCCCCGGCCGACGAGGCCAAGACGCCCGATCGCTGAGATGAGCCACGCGCCACTGGCCCTGATGCGCTTCAGCAAGATGCACGGCGCCGGCAACGACTTCGTGGTGATCGACCTGCGCGCGCCCGACAGCCTCGCGCCCGATGCCGCGCTGTGCCGCGCCCTGGCGGATCGCCACACCGGCGTGGGCTGCGACCAGATCCTGACCATCGAGCCGCCGCGCGCCGCGACATCGGCCGCGTCCTATCGCATCTGGAACGCCGACGGTTCGCTGGCCGGGCAGTGCGGCAACGGCGCACGCTGCGTCGCCGCCTGGGTGCTGCGCGACAGCGCCCAGCGCGACCCCGAGCGCTGCCTCGCTGCCCGCTTCGACCTGGACAGCCCGGCCGGCACCCACGCGGTCGACGTGATCGACCTGCACCATTACCGTCTCGACATGGGCCGCCCGGCTTTCGCGCCCGAGCGCATCCCGCTGCACGGCTTCGACGCGCCGCGCGACGCTTACGAGGTCCAGATCGACGGTCGCGGCATCGTGTTCGGTGCGGTGTCGATGGGCAACCCGCATGCCGTGATCGAGGTCGACGATGTCGATGCCGCGCCGGTCGCCAGCCTCGGCCCGGCGCTGCAGCGCCACGCGGCCTTTCCCGATTCGGTCAACGTCGGTTTCGCCCAGGTCGTCGCCCGCGACCGCGTGCGCCTGCGCGTGTACGAGCGCGGCGTCGGCGAGACGCTCGCCTGCGGCAGCGGCGCCTGCGCGGCGGCTGCGGTGCTGATGCGGCGCGGCCGCGTCGATCGCGAAGTCTCGATCGAACTGCCCGGCGGCACGCTGCGCATCGCCTGGCCCGACGACGCGGCCAGCATCGCCATGACCGGCCCGGCGGTGTTCGTCTTCGAAGGCGAATGGCGCGCATGACCGATCGCCACAGCCCTTCATCCCAGGACGCATCGATGCCGGACAAAGACAAGATCGCCCCCCACGAGGTCGCGGCCTGGCTGCGCCGGCACCCGACCTTCCTCCAGCAGTTCCCCGACCTCGCGCTGAGTCTCGTCGTGCCGCGCGAGCAGGGCCCGGCGGCCTCGCTGGCCAGCTACCAGCTGGAAATCCTGCGCGACAAGAACCGCGAGCTGTCGCGGCGCCTGCACGAGCTGTTCGGCAACGCGCAGGAGAACGAACGCCTCGCCGTGCGCACCCACCAGCTGACCCTCGCGCTGATGAAGCAGCGCGCCGCCGCCGACACCGCGCGCGCCATGGCCGCCAGCCTGGCCGAGGATTTCAGCGGCGACCTGGTGCGGATCGTGCTGCTGTCCCCGGTCGAAGGCCTGGACGATACCGACTGGCTGCAGGTCGTCGCCGAGGCTGATCCGCGCCTCGCCCCGTTCCGCGACTGCCTGAAGGACGGCGAGCCGATCTGCGGCCGCCTCAACCCGGACAAGCACGCGCTCCTCTACGGCCTGCGCAGCGACGAGGTGCAGTCCAGCGCGTTGCTGCCGCTGCCGGGGCTGGGCCTGATCGCCGTGGGCAGCCGCGAACCCAACCGTTTCTTCCCGGGCATGGGCACGCTGTTCCTGCGCATGATGGGCGACGCCTTCGTCGCGGCGATGCGGCGCTTCGATCCCTGACCATGGCGGCGCCGTCGTCCATCGACGACTTCCTGGCCCACCTGCAGATCGAGCGGCGCATGTCCGCGCACACGCTCGACGCGTACCGTCGCGACCTCGACGCGCTGGCCGCGTGGGCGGGCGGGCAGGGCATCGACGATCCGACCACCCTGCACGCCGAGCAGCTGCGCGCCTTCATCGCCTCCGAGCACCGGCGTGGCCTGTCGCCGAAGAGCCTGCAGCGGCGCCTGTCGGCGTATCGCAGCTTCTACCTGTGGCTGCTGAAGCACGGGCGCGTCGCGGCCAGCCCAGCTGCCGGTCTCCGCGCGCCGAAGGCACCGCGCAAGCTGCCGCAGGTGCTCGATGTCGACGAGGCCGTGCAGCTGGTCGAACTGCCGACCGATGCGCCGCTGGGCCTGCGCGACCGCGCCATGCTCGAACTGTTCTACAGCTCCGGCCTGCGCCTGAGCGAACTGTGCGCGCTGCGCTGGCAGGACCTGGATGTCGACCAGGGCCTGGTCACGGTGCTGGGCAAGGGCAGCAAGCAGCGCACCGTGCCGGTCGGCTCGCATGCGCTGCGCGCGCTGGAGGCATGGCGAAAGGAATCGCAGGGACAGCCGGATCGCCCGGTCTTCCCCGGCCGCCACGGCGCCCCGATCGGCGCGCGCGCGGTGCAGATCCGCCTGCGCCAGCTTGCCCAGCGCCAGGGCCTGTTCAAGCGCGTGCATCCGCACCTGCTGCGCCACTCCTTCGCCAGCCACGTGCTCGAATCCTCCGGCGACCTGCGCGGCGTGCAGGAACTGCTCGGCCATGCCGACATCGCCACCACGCAGATCTACACGCACCTGGATTTCCAGCACCTGGCGAAGGTCTACGACGGCGCGCATCCGCGGGCGAAGCGGAAACCACAGCCATAGGGTGCGCTACAGCGCACCGCTTTTTCCGCCGAGACCAGAGAACCGGCGCAACGCGAGCCATTTGTAACCGCCGCAAACCGAAGAGCGGTGCGCTGTAGCGCACCCTATGACGGGCTCCGGGGAGGTGGTCGCATCGCCGCCCTGCCATCCGTCACCCCTTGCCCCGCCGTGCCGGCGTCCCCACAACGACGGGACCCGCCACGATGGATCCGCTGTTCCATGGACCCCAGCCAGAACCCCCACGTCTTCCACGCCACCACCATCGTGTCGGTGCGCCGCAACGGCCGCGTCGTCGTGGCCGGCGACGGCCAGGTCACCCTCGGCCACACGGTGATGAAATCCAACGCGCGCAAGGTGCGCCGGCTCGGCCGCGACGGCCAGGTGCTCGCCGGTTTCGCCGGCGCCGCCGCCGATGCCTTCACCCTGTTCGAACTGTTCGAATCCAAGCTGGAGAAGCACGGCCAGCTGACCCGCGCCGCCGTCGAGCTGGCCAAGGATTGGCGCACCGAGCGCCGCTTCGGCAAGCTCGAAGCCCTGCTCGCGGTCGCCGACCGCGATACCTCGCTGATCATCAGCGGCACCGGCGACGTGATCGAGCCGGAGGATGGCCTGGTCGCGATCGGTTCCGGCGGCATGTACGCGCTGTCCGCCGCGCGCGCACTGCTCGCGCACACCGAACTGGATGCGTGCAGCATCGCCACCGAGTCGCTGAACATCGCCGGCGACGTCTGCATCTACACCAACCGGAACATCGTGGTCGAAGAACTGTGATGCATTGATGTGGGAGCGACGCGAGTCGCGACCCATGCAGCGCCCATGATCCCGCCGCGACCGTGTCGCTCCTACAAGAATCCAGGCCATGCCCAACAAGACCGAACACGCCAACAGCACGATGACCCCGCGCGAGATCGTGCAGGAACTCGACCGCCACATCATCGGCCAGTCCGCGGCCAAGCGCGCGGTCGCGATCGCGCTGCGCAACCGTTGGCGGCGCATGCAGCTCGATCCGGCGCTGCGCAACGAAGTCATGCCCAAGAACATCCTGATGATCGGCCCGACCGGCGTGGGCAAGACCGAGATCGCGCGCCGCCTCGCCACGCTGGCGAACGCGCCGTTCGTGAAGGTCGAAGCCACCCGTTTCACTGAAGTCGGCTACGTCGGCAAGGATGTCGAGCAGATCATCCGCGATCTCGCCGACACTGCGGTGAAGATGTACCGCGAGCAGGCCAAGGCCCGCGTGCGTGCGCAGGCCGAGGCGCGCGCCGAGGACCGCATCCTCGATGCGCTGCTGCCTCGCCGTCAGGCCGCGACGACGCCGTTCGGCTTCGGCGCCGACGCGCCTGCCACGCTGGATGTCGGCAGCGGCGAGACCAGGGATCCGCAGGCCGACACCCGCGCCAAGCTGCGCAAGCAGCTGCGCGCCGGCGAGCTGGACGATCGCGAGATCGAGGTCGATGTCTCGGTCAACGTCGGCGTCGACATCATGGCGCCGCCGGGCATGGAGGAAATGGGCCAGCAGCTGCGGCAGATGTTCTCGAACCTGTCCGGCGGCAAGACCCACACCCGCAAGCTGAGCATCCGCGCCGCGCGCGTGCAGCTGCTCGAAGAGGAAGCGGGCAAACTGGTGAACGAGGACGATGTGCGCGAGGCCGCGATCGAGGCCTGCGAGCAGCACGGCATCGTGTTCATCGACGAGATCGACAAGGTCGCCAAGCGCTCCGAGAGCGTCGGCGCCGATGTCAGCCGCGAAGGCGTGCAGCGCGACCTGCTGCCGCTGGTCGAGGGCTCGACGGTCAGCACCAAGTACGGTGCGGTGAAGACCGACCACATCCTGTTCATCGCCAGCGGCGCGTTCCACCTCGCCAAGCCCAGCGACCTGATCCCCGAGTTGCAGGGTCGCTTCCCGATCCGCGTCGAACTCGGCGCGCTGGGCAAGGAGGATTTCGTGCGCATCCTCACCGAACCGAAGGCCTCGCTGACCCTGCAGTACGTCGAATTGCTGAAGACCGAGGGCGTGGACCTGTCGTTCGCGCCCGATGCGATCGAACGCCTGGCCGAGATCGCGACCACCGTGAACGAGCGCCAGGAGAACATCGGCGCCCGCCGCCTGCACACCATCCTCGAACGCCTGCTCGACGCGCTCAGCTACGAAGCGCCGGATCGCGGCGGCGCGCAGGTCCTCGTCGACCGCGCCTACGTCGACCAGCACCTCGGCGCGCTGGTGCAGGATCCGGACCTGTCGCGCTACATCCTCTGATCGTTCGACCGGGAACGCCGAAGCGGACCATGGCCGGCAATGCCCCGGCCGTGCGTCCGGAATCGCTGAACCGCCCCGCAACGCGGGCTGGTGCGGGGCCGTGCATTGGCCGATCCGCGCGACGTATCGTCGTGGCTCCGACAACTCCACAGGACGTCCGCCGATGTCGGCCCCCCGTGTCGCGATTTTCGTTCCGCTCGCATGCCCGTTCGTGCTCGCGCTCGCCGCCTGCGCGCATGCGCCGTCCGCCCGTGACCGTTCCTCCAGGGAGAATGCCCCGATGACGACCCCTGCCGCCGAGGCGTTCGCGCCGAAGCTCGACGCCGAGCAGTCGCTGCGCCGCCTGCTGGACCTGATCCGGGGCAGCCGCAGCATCGGGGAGATCACCGCCGACCGCCTGCGCGAGGTCTTCGGCGTGTCCTTCACCGAGTCCTCGGGTCGCCACGGCTTCGCCGAGCGCCTGGATCGCGACTGGTGGTCCTCGTTCGAATTCGATCCGAACGGCGCCTACGGCCCGCGCTTCGAGTTCGCGTTCCGTCCGGACCCGCCGAACGCCAACCCGGCCGCCACCGCCATCTGCGCGCTCGACTACCAGGCGTTCGCCGCCGAACTGCAAGCCATGGGCTTCCGCCACGAAACCTACCGCGCCGAGCACAACCGCATCCTCCACGAACAGTTCGAGCGCCCCGGCATGACCGTGCAGGTCCATACCCGCGGCGAAGCGGAAGCGCCGCCGGAGAAGACCGCGCACCCCTGCGTCGAGATGGTGCTGATCCGCTGAGCCGACAGGCGATCGGCCCGGGTCGCGCCACTCTCGATCCGGGCGTCAGTCCGCGCGCACCCGCCAGGCTTCCGCGAGCGAGATCGTGCCGGCGCGCGCCAGGCGCACCGCGGCCTGGGTGATCGGCACCATGCCGCCTTCGATCGCGGCGCCGTGGATCGCGTCGGCTTCGGCGCCGGGCACGATCAGGCTGCGGATCTTCGGGGTAACGATCATCAGTTCGTAGACAGCCTGGCGCTTGTACACGCCCAGACCTTCGCAGTGGTTGCAGCCCCGGCCGATGTGGAAGACCTCGTCCATGCCGACGCCCAGCGTCTCGCGCACGTGCGCGTCGACCGGTTCCACTTCGCGGCAGTGCGGGCAGGTCAGGCGCACCAGGCGCTGCGACATCACCGCGATCAGCGAGGCGCGCAGCAGGTAGGCTTCCACGCCGAGGTCGAGCAGGCGGGTGACCGTGGTCGCGGCGGTGTTGGTGTGCAGCGTGCTCAGCAGCAGGTGCCCGGTGAGCGCGCTCTCGACCGCGATGTCGGCGGTCTCGCGGTCGCGGATCTCGCCGACCATGACCACGTCCGGATCGTGGCGCAGGAAATTGCGCATCGCGCTGGCGAAGGTGAAGCCCGTGGCCGGGTTCACCTGCATCTGCTGGATGTCCTGGATGTGGAACTCGACCGGATCCTCGATGGTGAGGATGTTGATCCGCCGCTTGCGCATCTCCAGCAGCATGGCGTACAGCGTCGTCGACTTGCCGCAGCCCGTCGGCCCGGTGGTGAGGAACATGCCGTGGCTGGCGTCCATCACGTCGTCGATGCGCTGGCGGTCCTCGGGCGTGAGGCCGAGCTGTTCGAGGTTCCACAGGCTTTCGTTGGTGTCGAGCAGGCGGATCACCACGCTTTCGCCGAACACCGCCGGCAGCACCGAGATGCGCAGGTCGACCTTGCGGCCGTCGTCCAGCACGAAGGTGGTGCGACCATCCTGCGGGCGGCGATGCTCGGCCAGGTTCATGTTGGCCAGCACCTTCACGCGGCTGACCACCGCCGGGCGCAGCGCGGGCAGCAGCTGGCGCACCGGCACCAGTTCGTCGTCGATGCGGTACAGCACCTCGGTCTCGTGTTCGCCTGGACGCAGGTGGATGTCCGACGCGCGCCGCGACACGGCGTCGCGGATCAGCGTGTTGACGATCTTGACCACCGGCTGTTCCTTCGCCAGCCGCTGCGCTTCCTGCACGTTGGTCTCGAGGTTCGTCGATTCCGGATCGAGGCCGAGCAGCAGGGCGACGTTGCGATCCTCGACGCGGTCGTAGTAGCGCGCGATGCCTTCGCGGATGTCGCGCGGCGAGGCCACGACCGGCAGCACGCGGTCGCGGCTGAGGAATTCCAGCATGTCCTGCACCTGGCGCGCGCCGGGGCGCTCCATCGCCACCGCGACCATGCCGCCGTGCACGCGCAGCGGCACCGCGCGCAGCTGTCGGGCGACATCCGGCGTCAGCAGGGCGATCGCCTTCGATTCCGGGTGCAGCCGATCCAGCCGCACCAGCGGCACGCCCAGCTGCCGGGCTTCCTGCCACGAGGTTTCGACGGCATCGTCGCCCAGCGACATCCAGGTCTCCAGGTCGATGCCGGTTTGTCGCGGTCCCTGCGCGAAGGCGATGTTCGGATAGGTGTGCAGGTAACGGTCGAGCGCCTCGTCGCTGTCGAGCAGCAACGGCGCCGACGATGCGACGGTTGCGTAGGCCATGTGCTTCCCCCTGAAAGCGCTCCCAGTATCGCGCCAACCGGCGCGGAATGCTTGATCGGGATCAGATCGCGGCGCGACGTCCTGGCCGCCCGCGAACTGGGTCACATTGCCGTGCATCGATTGGCGTCCGCGCTGCGCCGGGCGCGGCACGCGGTAGTATTCGCGCAGGTCATCGCAGGGGATGCTCGTGGCCAGCCCGGGCCGGCCATGCCGGCATGGGGTGCGAGCCCGTCATCGTCCTTGCGCATGGTCGCCCGTTTCCACCGTGCCAGTGCCTGGATGCCGTCATGCCCACGACGACCGCCGCCCCGATCGATCCGCCCGTCCGCCCAGCCGAAGACCTGCTGCGTCGCCTGCTCGACCTGCTCCGCGACAGTCGCGACATCGCCGACCTGTCCCGCGCCCGGGTCCGTCGTGCGTTCGAGGTCGACTTCGAGCTGGACGAGGGCCGCCTGGGCTTCGGCGAGCGCCTGTGCCGCGACTGGTGGTCCTCGATCGAGCTGGATCCGGACGGCGCCCTCGGTCCGAGTTTCGAACTGGCCTTCCGCCCCGACTGCGCCGGGACCTTTCCGTCGGCTGCCGGGATCTGCGGGATGGATTACGACGCGTTCGCCGCCGAGCTGAAGGCGATGGGCTTCGAGCACGAGAGCCTGCTCGGCGAGAACGGCCGCGTGGTCCACGAGAATTTCGACCGCGACGGCCTGTCGGTGATCGTGCATACCCGGGGCGAAGCCGACGAGCCAGCGGGCAAGCGCGCCCATGCCTGCGTGATGCGGGTCATCGTCAACTGAGCGCAGCCTTCAGTCGGATGCAGCGTCCTCGCAGGCCGCCATCCGCAGCGTGCCGCGCCAGGAAGCCCCCGGCGCGAGGATGATGCGCGGTTCCACGCAGGCCGGTTCCACGCAGACGAAGCGGTCGTGCTCGCCCGGCGCGAGGTCGGATAGGCCCGCCGCCAGTGCTGCGCCGGGATTCCAGACCACGGTGTCGGCGAAGCCGGTCGTCTCGATGCGCAGCGCCGCATGGCCGTCCGACAGCCGGCGCTCGCCGTCGCAGCCCAGGTAGGTACGGTCCACCTCGCCGTCGAAGCGCGGCGACGCTGCGGCATCGATCCGCGTCTCGCCGCTGCTGCGGTCCGTGAACGCACGACCGGCCAAGCCGTCCAGCCGCGTCGCCGCCAGTGACCCCACGCGCAGGTAGCTGTGCAGGGCGCAGGCGAAGTCGAAGGGTGCATCGCCGCGATTGCGGACCTCCAGCGCGACCGTCAGCGTGTTGCCGTCCAGGCCGACGTGCAGGCGCAGGGCGTAGCGATGTGGCCACTGCGCGCGGCTGGTCGCGTCGTCGTCGAGCGCGAATACGGCCGCAGGCGTGCCGCTGTCGGTCTCGATGCCGAGGAAGCTCCAGTCGGCGGTGCGTGCCCAGCCGTGGCGGATCAGCGGCCCCTGGTCGGCGAACTGCGGAAAGATCACCGGGATCCCGGCGCGGATGCCGCGACCCGCGCCGTAGCGGGTCGCTGTGCCGTGGAACAGGCGTTCGCCGCCGCGCGCGGGCACCCAGGACAGCAGCTGCGCACCCTGCAGCGCGACGCACGCCTGCGCCGCGCCGGACGCGAGGTCGACGCAGGGCACCGGGCCATCGGCGCTGTCGAAGGTGGTCGGGCGTGCGTCGAGCGCGGGCGGGCTGATCATGGCGGGTATCGCGGAGGGCAGCGCGCACGTTATCGGCCGGTGCCGCACGCCGGCAAGCCGGAGGCGGCCCGGGTCCCGCGCGGTACACTTGCGCATATGAGCACCTCCGATCCGCAAGTCCCCGGCCGCGACGGCGGCAAGCCCGCCGACACCACCCATTTCGGCTTCCGCGACGTGCCCGTCGAGCAGAAGCAGAAGCTGGTCGCCGAGGTCTTCTCCTCGGTCGCTGGCAAGTACGACCTGATGAACGACCTGATGAGCCTCGGCATCCATCGGGTCTGGAAACGCTACTTCGTCGCCACCGCGCAGGTGCGCCCGGGCGACCGCGTGCTCGACCTCGCCGGCGGCACCGGCGACATCGCCGCGCTGCTCAAGGATCGCGTCGGCGACACCGGCGAGCTGGTGCTCGGCGACATCAACGGTGCGATGCTGCGCGTCGGCCGCGACCGCATGACCGATCGCGGCAACGTGCGCGGCTTCGAGTACGTGCAGTGCAACGCCGAGAAGCTGCCGTTCCCCGACGCCAGCTTCGATCTGGTCACGATTGCTTTCGGCCTGCGCAACGTCACCGACAAGGCCGCCGCGCTGCGCGAGATGCACCGCGTGCTCAAGGTCGGCGGCCAGGCCCGCGTGCTGGAGTTCTCGGAAGTCACCGCCGACTGGTTCAAGCCGATCTACGACTTCCACTCGTTCAAGATCCTGCCGAAGCTGGGCAGTCTGTTCGCCGGCGATGCCGGCAGCTACCAGTACCTCGCCGAATCCATCCGCAAGCACCCGCCGCAGGCCGAGCTGAAGGGGATGATGGAAGCCGCCGGCTTCGCGCGCTGCGGATTCAGGAACCTGTCCGCCGGGATCGTGGCGATCCATACCGGTTATCGCGTCTGACGACTCGCCGTCGTCGCGGTTGCTCCCGCGTCATCCCTTCGCGAACCGCGCGCAAAAAAAACCTCCTGCTGGGGAAGCAGGAGGAGGAGAGCGGCATCGTGCAGGGGAGCCGCGATGCCGGGAGCATGGAGGTGGCGCTGCGTCCTGCAGCGCCGGGGTGGGACGTTTCGGTGCTTCGGTGGAAGTGGGGCGTTGCGGGACGCGGTCAGTTGATGCCGCCGACGCCGCAGCCGTTGCCCTGGCTGGCGCAGACCGGCGATTTCTCCATCCAGTTGCGCGCGCCTTCGCGGGTCAGCAGCAGTTCCTCGAAGGTGGCGCAGCGCGTGCTCTGGATCTGCGAGCCGATCTTGCGTTCGCGCCAGCAGACATCGCGCTGTTCCTGCGCGACGCGCGTGCCTTTCAGGATCGCGTAGACCTCGCCCAGCGCGTTGCGCAGCTTGATCTGGTCGGCGGGGCTGAGCTGGTCGAGGCTGCTCTTCTTCACGGCGATGTCGGCGACCGTTTTCTGCGCCCTGCGCAGGCGGTCCAGCTGCATGCTGTCGATCCCCATGCCGTCCGGGGATTCCTCGATCTGCCGGTTGATGGAATTCTGCTGGTTGAGCAGGACCTTGAGGTCGACGCGCGCGTTCGCCATCGTCTGGCTTGCCGCGACGACGAGGAGGAAGGCGAAAGCCGCCAGCCAGGCGTGTCGTTTCATGGTTCGCACCTCTTCTGTGCAGGGAGATGGTCGGAGTCGCGCGGGCGGGGAGCAGCGCCGGTCCTGACTCTTCATTCGCCCCGCCGCGCAGGAACCGGACATCCAGCCCCGGCCCATCCGTCGCGCCGCCAGGAGGCCGGAAACGAAACAGGGCGCCGAAGCGCCCTGTCTGCGTTGCTTGTCGATGTCGGTCCGATCAGCGCGAGAGCTCGATCAGCGTCGACGAGATCCAGCCCTTGTTGCCCAGCTCGTCCTCGACTTCCCACATCAGCCCCTCCTTGTTGCCGGTGGGGTACAGCATCATGCCCGGGTCGAGCGAACGGACGACCTTGGTGCCCTTGGCGGTGGTGAACAGGCGCGCCGGCTTGGTCACGGTGACCGCCTGCTGCGCGTTCGACGCCGAGGCGTTGCCGGACAGGCCGCCGAGCTGGGTGACGAGGTCGGTGTAGGCCTGCAGGTAGGCGAGGGTGATGACCTGGCCGATCTCGGTGTTGGCGTAGCCGCCGGCGCCCATCGCGCCGAAGCCGCTGTAGCCGAACAGGCCGCCGCCGGCGCCCCAGCCGATGTCGGTCTTCTTGGCGCTGCCTTCGGCCATCGCGACCTGCTCGGTCGAACGCACGTCGGTGATGGTCAGCACCACGTCGGCGGTCTTGCGCTTGAAGTCCAGGCCGCCGATCACGGCGCCGGCCTTGCCGCCGACCAGCCCGCCCAGCAGGCCACCGATGGCGTTGCCGCCGGCGTTGCTGTTGGCCGAGATCAGGTCGGGGATCATCACGTAGTCGGCGGCCTTCATCTGGCCCTTGCCGACGTTGGAGCGGCCGCGCAGCTCGCCGCTGGAACCCAGCGCACGCTCGCGCTGTGCGGCGTCGAGGCCGGCGCCGCGGTCGACCAGGGTGAAGCAGCGCGACTTGCTGACGAAGACCTTGATCAGCTTCGACGGGGCCGGCAGCTGCTGGCCGGTCCACCAGTTGGTGCCGTCTTCCGGCTCGATCACCGACAGCGTGCCCAGCGGCTTCGTGCAGGTCGGGATCTCGGCCATCTTCTGCTTGCGCTGGTCCTGCGCGCTCTGGCGCTGGGCGCTGGCGGGCAGCGAGACGGCAGCGAGGGCGAGGGTCAGCAGGCTGGCTTTGAGCAGGACGGAAGCGCGGACGATCTGGGTCATGGAGGGCGACGCCTTGGGAAGTGGAATGTGGAGTGCAGCGGGGAATCGTAAGCCCTGGCGCGTTGCGAAGACACCTCGCGCCGGATGGCCACGCAGGGAAGAACGGAGCGGACGCGACGGGAAGGACAGCCGTCGCCCTGGCGCGCGGGTTCGTTCAGGTTGGCGCTCGGGCACGGGGCCCGACCCGGGCTGCAGGCCCGCCACTCCGGCCGGTGAAGCTTCGGTGCGCGTGCGCCGGCGCTACACTGATGTCCTCCCTGTCCTCCCGGTTCCACGCCATGCGCGCCTCGATCCTGGCCCTGCCGCTGCTCGCCACCCTCATGATCACCGCCTGCAAGCCCGAAGATGCCGCGCCGGCCGCCGTGAAGCCGGCTCCCGCCGCTGCCGCGCCGCAGCAGGTCGACGAGCATTCCTATGCCGAACCGCAGAAGGTGGTGGTCAGCGACCTCGCCCTCGACCTGGCCCTGGATTTCGACAGCAAGACCCTCGCCGGCACCGCGATCCTGACACTGGACTGGAAGGACAAGACCGCGACCGAGCTGCGCCTGGACACCCGCGACCTGACCATCGAGAAAGCCGAGGGCGACGACGGCAAGGGCGGCTGGGTGCCGCTGAAATTCCGCCTGGCGGGCATTGACCCGATCCTGGGCGCCAAGCTCACCGTCGAGACCCCGAAGCGCAATGCGAAGGTGCGCGTGACCTATCGCACCTCGCCAAAGGCCTCCGGCCTGCAGTGGATGGAGCCGTCCATGACCGAGGGCAAGCAGCTGCCCTTCATGTACAGCCAGTCGCAGCAGATCCACGCACGCTCGTGGGTGCCGCTGCAGGACACGCCGAGCGTGCGCTACACCTACAGCGCGCGGATCAAGTCCCGCCCCGACGTGATGGTGCTGATGAGCGCCGACAACGATCCGAATGCGGTGCGCGACGGCGACTACACCTTCCGCATGCCGCAGAAGATCCCGTCCTACCTGATGGCGATCGCCGCCGGTGACCTCAAGTTCCAGTTCATTTCCGACCGCAGCGGCGTCTGGGCCGAGCCGACGATGCTCGATCGCGCGGTGCAGGAATTCGCCGATACCGAGAAGATGATCGTCACCGCTGAAGGCCTGTACGGCCGCTACCGCTGGGAGCGCTACGACATGCTGGTCCTGCCGCCGTCGTTCCCGTACGGCGGCATGGAGAACCCGCGCCTGACCTTCCTCACGCCCACGGTCATCGTCGGCGACAAGTCGCTGGTGTGGCTGATCGCGCACGAACTGGCGCACAGCTGGTCGGGCAACCTGGTGACCTTCTCCAGCGCCAAGGACGCCTGGCTCAACGAAGGCTTCACCAACTACGTCGAGAACCGCATCGTCGAAGCCCTGTACGGACGCGACCAGGCCGACATGCAGAGCGTGATCGAACGCAATGCGCTGAAGAAGGAATTCGCGCAGATCGATCCCAAGCTGCAGGTGCTGGCCACCGCGCCGGGCGTGCTCGCCGATCCGGACAATGACGGCAGCAGCGCGACCGTGTACACCAAGGGCGCGTGGCTGCTGCACTTCCTGGAGGAGCGCTTCGGCCGCGAGAAGTTCGACGCCTTCCTGCGCGGCTATTTCGATCATTTCGCGTTCCAGAGCATCGATTCCGAGCAGTTCGCGCAATACGCCAAGGCCAACCTGCTCGACAAGTATCCGAACATCGTCAGCCAGAGCGAGTTCGAGGAATGGCTGTACAAGCCCGGCATCCCGGCTAACGCGCCGCACGTGCAGGCACGCCGCTTCGGCGTGGTCGATTCCGCGCGCCTGGCCTGGCTGGGCAGCCGCCAGCTGCCGCCGCGGGTGATCACCGATGCATGGATCTCGCAGGAATGGATCCATTTCATCGAGAGCCTGCCCGACGCCATGACGATCGAACAGCTCGCGCAGTTGGACGCTGCCTACGGTTTCACCGGCACCCCGAACGCCGAAATCGCGGAGCGCTGGTATCCGCTGGCGATCAACAACGGCTACACCCAGGCCAACGACGCGATCGCCGACTTTCTCAAGCGCGTGGGCCGCATCAAGCTGATCGCACCGACTTACCAGGCGCTGGTGCAGACCCAGGGCGGTCTTGCGCTCGCCACTCAGGTCTTCGAGCAGGCCAAGCCTGCCTACCACCCGATCACGATCGCGCGCATAGAGGCGATCATCGCCAACGCCCGCCCACCGGCTGAGCCGTCGCCCGTCGCGCAGCCGGCGACGCCGCCGGATGCCGACGCCGCTGCCGCGCCAGCCGCCGGCTCGGCCGGCTGACCGGGCCGGCGAGGTGGCACTCTCGTCCCGGACGGCCTGGATCGCCAACGGCATCGCCGGCGCCCTGATCCTGCTCTTCGTGGTCGCGCTCTGGCGCGACCCCGGACTGGCGATGCGTGCGGAATTCGCCAAGCAGCGGATCCGCCTCGGCGCCGAATCGCACAGCGTCGTCGTCGGCGACCATCGCTGGGTCTACGCGGAACTGCCCGCGGACAAGCCCGACGCGCCGACCCTGGTCCTGCTGCACGGCTACACCGGCAGCAAGGAGAACTGGTACCGCGTGGCCACGGCGCTGCGCGGTCGTTACCGCATCATCATGCCGGACCTGCCCGGTTGGGGCGAAAGCGAGCGTCGCGAGGACACGGACTACGGCTATCTCGCGCAGGCGCCGCGTGTCGCCGCGTTCCTGCAGCAGCCCGAGGTCAGCCACGGCAAGCCGGTGGCGCTGGCCGGACATTCGATGGGCGGCGGCATCGCCGCGCTGCTCGCGGCCGACTATCCGACGCTGGTTTCGCACGTCGCGCTGGTCAACGCCGCGGGCGTGCGCTTCGCGCCGAACAAGTTCGCGCGCGAGGTGCTGGCCGGCCAGAACCCGTTCGTGCTGACCGACGACGCCTCGCTGGAACGCTATCTCTCGACGGTCTTCCACGTCCGCGAGGCGCGGCCGTGGCTGCCCTGGCCCGGGACCTCGCTGTACATCGCCCAGCGCCGCAGCCAGGCGGATTTCGAGGCGCGGGTGCTCACCCGCATCGGTCGCGACGAAGAGCGTTTCGAACCGGGCCGGCGCGCGGTCAAGATCGAGCAGCCGACGCTGCTGCTGTGGTGCCGGCACGACCTGGTGATTCCGCCGGAAGCGATGGGCCTGTACGCGCAGCGCATCCGCCACGCCAGCCAGGTGATGCTGGAGGACTGCGGACACATGTCGCTGATGGAGCGCCCGCGCGAAACCGCCGACGCCATCGCATGGAACATCGCGCGCGGCGCGCCCGCGCTGCCGCCGGGGAAACACGAATGAACGCAACGCCTGTCCTGCGCGCGGTGGCGCTGTCCTGTGCCGCCGTTCTCGCGGTCGCCTGCGGGCCCGATCCCGAGGCGCTGAAGGCCGAGGCTGCCGCGCGCGCCGCCGAGGCCGAGGCGAAGGCCGAAGCCGGCGCCGCCGCGTTCGACGAGGCGGTGAAGCAGAAGAACTGGGCGCTGGCCAAGGCGCAGGCCGACATCCTGTTCGCCGACCATCCCGATTCGCAGGCCGCCAAACGCGTGCGTGCCGGCTACGACGCCGTGGCGAAGACTCTGGAAGATACCCGCGAGTCCAAGCGCACCGCCGCGCTGTGGAGCTACGACACCCAGGGCGTGAGCGGTGGCCTGCAGCGCGCGGCGTCGATCTACGCGAAGGACGACGTGGACGTCGACGGCAAGGGCCCGAGCAAGGTGCGCCTGATCTTCCGCGACCATCCGTCGTGGGGCCGCAGCAGCTATCTCGTGCTGCAGGGCGGCGATTTCGACTGCTATCGCGGCTGCCGCGTGCAGGTGAAGATCGACGGCGACAAGACCCGATCGCTGCCGGGATCGCGTCCCGACACCGACGAGGCGATCGCGATGTTCATCGAGGACGATCGCGCGCTGTGGGCGATCGCGAAGGACGCGAAGACCCTGGAGATCGAATTCCCGGTGAAGGGCCAGGGCAAGCGCAGCGCGCTGTTCGAGGTCGGCGGACTGGATCCCTCGCGCCTGCCGGGCTGGTAACCCGGGCGATCGCCTCAGAGCGTCGCGCGATTGCGCGAATACCAGGCCTCGACCTGGATGCTGCCGTCGCCCAGCGCGCGGGGCAGCACGGCGGCGAAGGGCAGGCGCGGCGAAACGTGCATGGCCAGGTGCTGGGTCGCGAGTTCGGCCGCCAGCGGATCCGCATAGCGCACGCTGACCCGGCAAGTCTGGCTGTGGCAGCTGGTTTCCAGGCTGGCCGGCCCGGCCAGTCCCTGCGCGGCGAGGCGCTGCCCGTCGAAGAAATCGCGGACATGGGCCTCGTGGCGGGCCGCCCAGTCGGGATCGATCGGTTCGACGGCGTAACGGGCATCCAGCAGGGCGATGTTCGCTTCCATCTGCGCGCGCGGGTCCGGCGTTTCACCCCGCAGCGCCGGTGCGGCCGACGAGGCCACCTCGCTGCGGACGGTGTCGCCGGCGGCCTGCAGCAGGCGCGCCCCTGCGGCGACGGCGGCCAGGGCCAGAGTCGCCATGACGGCCAGGGCCAGGAACGTCGACGCAGGGGTGCCGCGGGTCGGCGGCCGGGTGATCGGCAGGGACAGGCTGGCGGGCATGGGACGTGATCCGGGGAGGTCGTTACCCGGGACACGGTGGAACGCAGCCCGCGCGGACAGGCAGGAGCGTTCCATCGGCGGCATCGTCGTGGAACAGGCCGTTCTGTCCGGTCCGCCTCGCCACCCGCGTTTCTGGCCGACGCTCATGCCGTTTCCGCGCTTGGGTTGTGCCGCCCCGGGCCTCATAATTCCGGCATGACCATTCGCTCCGACAACCCCGACCACGGGTTCCAGTTCCCGGGCCTGTTCGAGATCACCGCCATGGGGCCGGCCGGCGCCGGCCTCGAAGAGCGCATCCCGGAAGTGCTGGAGGCCATCGGCATCCCCGTCCTGCGCGAGACCGTCGCGACGCGCAATTCCACCGGCGGCAAGTACGTGTCGATCCGGGTGAGCATCCACGCCGAGGATCGCCAGCGGTACGAAGCCGCGCATGCCGCGCTGCGCGCCGAGCCGGGGATCAAGTGGACGCTGTGAGCGACGCCGTGTCCGTGCCGCCCGCGCGCGTGCGCGACCTGGGTCGCCAGCCCTACGAAGCGGTCTGGCGCGCCATGCAGGGCTTCACCGACCTGCGCGACGACGACACCCCGGACGAGATCTGGCTGGTCGAACACGACCCAGTCTTCACCCTCGGCCAGGCCGGCAAGCCCGAACACGTGCTGATGCCCGGCGACATCCCGGTGATCAAGGTCGATCGCGGCGGCCAGGTGACCTACCACGGTCCCGGCCAGATCGTCGCCTATCCGCTGCTCGACCTGCGCCGCCTCAAGGTCGGCGTGCGCGATTACGTGTGCAAGATCGAACAGTCGATCATCGACACCCTCGGCGAGTGGAACATCCACGCCGAACGCCAGTGCGGCGCGCCGGGCGTGTACGTCAACGGCGCCAAGGTCGCGGCGCTGGGCATCCGTGTCCGCCACGGCTGCACCTTCCACGGCCTCGCGTTCAACATCGCGATGGATCTCTCGCCGTACCACCGCATCAATCCCTGCGGCTATGCCGGCCTGCAGGTGACCTCGATGCTCGACCTCGGCGGCCCCTCCGGCCTCGATGCGGTCAAGCCGGTGCTGCTGCGCCATCTCGCCGCCCAGTTCGGCCTGCGCCTGCAGGACGACGTGCCGCCCGACCTGGCCGCACTCGCGGCGCATTCTCCCCATGCCGTGGCCCTCGCCGCGGTCGAACAGGCGTCCTGACCATGTCCACCCCCGCCGAGAAATCCATCCCGCTGACCGTGGTCGCCGACGCGCCGGCGTCGCTTGCACCTGGCGTCAAACAGGTGGCCGGCGACAAGATCGCGCGCTCGCCGGTGCAGTTCGCCGACGCGCCCGTGCTGCGCAAGCCGTCGTGGATCCGCGTGCGGATTCCGTCCGGCAACGCGGTGCAGAACCTCAAGGCCAAGCTGCGCGAGAACCGCCTGGTCACGGTCTGCGAGGAAGCGAGCTGCCCGAACATCCACGAGTGCTTCAGCCACGGCACCGCGACCTTCATGATCCTCGGCGAGGTCTGCACGCGACGCTGCTCGTTCTGCGATGTCGCCCATGGCCGGCCGAAGCCGCCGGACCCGGCGGAACCACTGAGCCTGGCGCACACCATCGCCGACATGCGCCTGAAATACGTGGTGATCACCAGCGTCGACCGCGACGACCTGCGCGACGGCGGCGCCCAGCATTTCGTCGACTGCATCGCCGCCGTGCGCGAGCACAGCCCGGGCACGAAGATCGAGATCCTCACGCCCGACTTCCGCGGCAAGGGCCGCATGGAGCGCGCGCTGGAGATCCTCGCGACGAACCCGCCGGACGTGTTCAACCACAACCTCGAAACCGTGCCGGACCTGTACCGCAACGTCCGCCCCGGCGCCGACTACCAGTGGTCGCTGACCCTGCTGCAGAAGTTCAAGGCCCAGCATCCCGAGGTGGCGACCAAGAGCGGCATCATGCTTGGCCTGGGCGAGACCATGGAACAGGTCGAAGCGACGCTGCGCGACCTGCGCGCGCACGATGTGGACATGGTGACCATCGGCCAGTACCTGCAGCCCAGCCCGCACCACCACCCGGTGATGCGCTACTGGACGCCGGACGAGTTCAAGGCGCTGGAGGACTTCGGCATGGCCCTGGGCTTCACCCATGTCGCCTCCGGTCCGATGGTGCGCAGCTCGTACCACGCCGACAAGCAGGCGGCCGACGCCGGTTTCGCGTAAGCAGGCCGGCGCACCACGCGTCCTCTCGCGGGAAACGCAGCGTTCCGGACACGCTGCGCCTTCGTTCGCGCAAGCATGAATCGCCGCCCACCGGCCGTCGGATCGAACGCGTTCGTCGGCGGATCATGACCTTGGGCGGTGTGTGCGCCGCGCAACTTCCGGTACTCTCGGGCTGTCACACGATGCACCTCGCGGGCTCGCGCCCCTCCCACACGAGATCGCCATGAAAGTCGCCAAGATCCTTCCGGTTTCCCTGCTCGCCCTCGCGCTGACCGCGCCGGTGGCGTGGCTGACCGCGCAGGCCGACGCCGGCAGCCCGTCCGCCGAGCAGGCCACCGCCGCCAAGCTCGTCTACGGCCTGCTGTCGGACAGCCGCTACGCCTACCGCCCGCGCGCGCTGGACGACAAGCTGTCCGCCGAGGTCTTCAAGCGCTATCTCGAATCGCTCGACCCCGGGAAACTCTTCTTCACCGCTGCCGACGTCGCCAAGCTGGAGGGCTATCGCGCCCGCCTCGACGACGCGATCAAGAGCGGCGAGGTCGGCCCGGCCTTCGAGATCTTCAATCTCTACCAGACGCGCGTGAACGAACGCGTCGCCCATGCCCGCGCGCTGCTGGGCAAGGACATCTTCACCTTCGAAGGCAGCGATCGCTGGGAATACGACCGCGAGCATGCGCCGTGGGCCGCCGACACCGCCGAGCTGGACAAGCTCTGGCAGCAGTCGGTGCGCAACGACTGGCTGCGCCTGAAGCTCGCCGGCAAGGCGCCCGAGGAGATCCGCAAGACCCTCGACAAGCGCTACGCGAACATTTCGCGCAGCATCGGCGAACTGAACGGCATCGATGCCTTCCAGACCTTCCTCAACGCCTACGCGACGTCGATCGATCCGCACACCGATTACTTCGACCCGCGTGCGGCCGAGCGCTTCGAGCAGAGCATGAGCCTCTCGCTGGAAGGCATCGGCGCCCAGCTGCAGCGCCAGGACGATGTGATCGTGGTCCGCGAGCTGGTCCCCGGCGGCCCGGCGATGCTCAGCGGCAAGCTCAAGCCCGGCGACCGCATCGTCGGCGTCGGCCAGAACGGCGACGGCCCGATGGAAGACGTGATCGGCTGGCGCATCGACGATGTCGTCGCCAAGATCAAGGGCCCGAAGGGCACCCAGGTCCGCCTGGACGTGGTCCCGGCGGAGGCCGTGCTCGACAGCAAGCCGACCCGCATCACCCTCAACCGCGCGCGCATCCGCCTGGAAGAGCAGGCCGCCAAGGGCGAGGTGCTCACTGTGCCGGGCGTCGACGGCCAGCCCGCGCGCCGCATCGGCGTGGTCAAGCTGCCGGCCTTCTACCAGGACTTCGACGCGCGCCGCCGCAACAATGGCGAAGGCGCGTCGGCCAGCCGCGACGTGCAGCGCCTGCTGGTCGGCTTCCGCGAGCAGAACGTCGACGGCGTGGTCATCGACCTGCGCAACAACGGCGGCGGCTCGCTGGGCGAGGCGGTCGAACTGACCGGCCTGTTCATCGATCGCGGCCCGGTGGTGCAGGTCCGCGAATCCGGCGGCCGCGTGCAGGTCGACAGCGACACCACCTCGGGCGTGACCTGGGAAGGCCCGCTGGCCGTGCTCATCAACCGCGGCTCGGCCTCGGCCTCGGAGATCTTCGCCGGCGCCATCCAGGACTACGGTCGCGGCCTGATCATCGGCGAGACCACCTTCGGCAAGGGCACGGTGCAGAACCTGGTCGACCTCGACCGCTGGCCGATGGCCGACGGCAAGCGCTTCGGCCAGGTCAAGCTGACCATCGCGCAGTTCTTCCTGCCCGGCGGCAGCAGCACGCAGAACAAGGGCGTGGTGCCGGACATCCCGTTCCCGGTCAGCGTGGACGCCAGCGAGTTCGGCGAGAGCACCTACGACAATGCGCTGCCGTGGACGCGGATCGCCGCTGTCCCGCACATCCGCTATGGCGACTTCACCGCGCTGCTGCCGCAGCTGAAGACCCTGCACGACGCGCGCGTGGCCAAGGACCGCGAGTTCCAGTGGTGGCGTGAGGACATCGCCCAGTTCCGCGAGGAGACCGCGAAGAAGTGGGTCTCGCTCAACGAAGCCGAGCGCCGTGCCGAGCGCGACCGCGACGCCGCCAAGCGCAAGCAGCGCCAGGAAGAGCGCAGGGCGCTGGGCCTGGACCTCGACCCGCTGGGCGACGAGACCGACGACGGCCTGACGTCCAGCGAGCGCAACATCGCCGAGGAAGCCAAGCGCGAGAAGGCCGCCGAGAAGCGTCCGGACCCGCTGCTGCGCGAGTCGGCGGCGATCCTGGCCGACGCCCTGCAGGTGCTCGACAGCGACCGTCGCCTGTCGGCGCAGGTGCTCTCGGAGAAGGCCTCCGCGACGCGCTGGACCGATTGATCGCATCGTTCGCCTGCGCAGGTTTCTTCCCCACGGCCCGCCTCGTGCGGGCCGTCGGCGTTTCGGGGCAGGGGATGCTGCGTTGCGAAGGACTTCTCAGCCCTGCGTCGCGCCGCGCGCACGCAGCCAGTCGAGCATGGCCGGGAGCGGCAGCGGGCGCGAGAACAGGTAGCCCTGCAGCGCGTCGCAGCCGGCCTCCCGCACGAAGTGCGCATCGTCTTCGCTCTCGATACCTTCGGCGATCATTTCGACGCCGAGCTGCTGGGCCAGGCCGATGATCGCGCGGCAGACGCGGTCGCCGCCGATGTGCCGGTCGCGGATGAAGCTGCGGTCGAGCTTGATGCCGAGCGGCTGCAGCTTGGCGAGGCGACCGAGCGAGGAATGCCCGGTGCCGAAGTCGTCGAGTTCGATCCTCACGCCATGTCCGCGCAGCGTTTCGAGCTGGTGGAACAGCAGGTCCTCGTTCGCGGCCAGCGTGCTCTCCGTGACTTCCAGACGCAGGGCGTGGCCGTCGAGCCCGGCGTTCGCCAGCGCGTGCGGCACGCGTGCGACGTAGCCGGCGTCGAGCAGGCTCTGCACCGAGGCGTTCACCGACAGCGTCGCCTCCGGCGCCAGCGTGCGCAGCTGCAGCAGGCCGGCGATGGCCTTTTCGAGCACGATCCTGTCCAGCGCCGCGCCGAGGTAATGTTCCTCGGCGATGGTGACGAAGCGCGAAGGCGGCACGTCGCCGAGTTCCGCGTCGCGCCAGCGCGCCAGCGCTTCGAAGCTGAGCGTGCGGCCGTCGTCGGCGGCCACGATCGGCTGGTACCAGACGTCGATGCTGCCGGCCTGCAGCGCTTCGCGCAGGCAGCGCAACGTGGTGTTGTCGCGTTCCATCTCGCGCAGCATCGACGCGTCGAACACCGCGAAACCGTTGCGCGAACGGCGCTTGATCGAGAACAGCGCGATGTCGGCGCGGCGCAGCAGTTCTCCCGTCGCGATCGGCCCGTCCGCGGGATCGTGCAGGGCGACGCCGATGCTGGCGCTGAGCAGCATGTGCGCGGGGCCGATGCTGTCGTCCGCGCGGATGGTCGCATTGACCATGTGCGCCAGCGCGCGGATCGCGGTCAGGTGCAGGCCGTCGGTGAGGATCGCGAACTCGTCGCCGCCCAGGCGGAAACCATGCGCGCCCGGCGGCAGGGCCAGCGCCATCCGTGCCGCGACGTGGCGCAGCACGTCGTCGCCGACGATGTGGCCGAACAGGTCGTTGACCGTCTTGAAGCCGTCCAGGTCGATCAGCAGCAGGCCGGTCGTGCGCATCGACACGGCATCCGACAGCGCGGTGTCGATGCGCTGCAGGAGCTGGGCGCGGTTGCCCAGCCCGGTCAGCGGATCGTGGAGCGCCTCGTGGCGCCATTCGCCGTTGATGCGCTTGAGTTCCGCGTGCAGGTGGTTGATGCCGGCCGCGACGTGGTCCACCTCGTCGTTCCTGCCGCTGGTCGGCAGTGCGTCGATGTCGCCGCGCGCTACCGCGAGCAGGTCGTCGTGCAGGCGTTCGAGCCGGGTGATCACGCCACGCATCACCAGCCACCAGATCAGCGCGGCGCCGGCGCCGAAGAATCCCAGGGCCATCACCAGCAGCAGCCGTCGCGTGGCCGTGATCTGCTCGGCCAGCGGCTGCGGATAGCGGATGTCGAGCGCGGCCATCGGCTGGCCCTGTTCGTCGCGCAGCAGCCGGTGCATGACGACGTCGCCATCGACGATCCGCACGTCGACAGCGTGGCCGTCGACGCGGTCGAGCGAGAACGGAACGCCTGCCAGCGTGGCGATGCGCTGCATGCGCTGCGGCGTGAGTTCGGCGATGTAGCCGAGCACGCCGTGCACCGGTCTGTCGGGCCCGCCGCCGGGGTGGCTGACCGAGCTGGCGCCGAGCATGTGCCAGCGGCCGTCGAGGCGCAGGATCAGGCCGGTGCCGCGCGCGCGTTCCAGCAGCCTGCGGATGCGCGGCTCGGCCAGCACCGGGGCCAGGGATTCGGGCGGCAGCGGGCGCAGGCCCTGCGGGTCGTCGCGCGGGTCGGCGGGCGTGCCGGCGTAATAGCGCACGGCGCCTGTGCGATCGACGATGAACACCGCATCGACGTCGAAGTTGCGCAGCACCGCCGGATAGAGGTTTTCGTCGAGGTAGCCCGGTTCGCTGCCTTCGATGAAGCCGACGGTCGAACTCCAGTCGCCGTAGTCGATGGCGTTGGCGCGGAGGCGCGCCGTGCGTTCCTGCAGGAGCAGTTCGAGCCGGTGCGCCTCGCCTTCGGCCTTGTCGATCACGAAGCGCTCGAATTCGCGGTCGATCAGCCAGTGCGACAGCGGCAGGCTGATGCCCACCACGGCGGTCGCCAGCAGCGTGAGGCTGATGAGCAGGCGTTTGCGGATGCTGCGCGTGGCCATCGTTGCCGTCCTGTCCCCAGACTGTCGACAACCCGGTCCGAGTATGCGCACCACGCGGACGGGCAGGCAAGCGCAGGATGCGGATAGCGGGGGCGCCGGTGCGGGCGTAGGCTGCGGGCATGTCACGACGGGTGGAGATCGCGGAAATGGCGGGCATGCGGGTGGCCGAAAACGGCAAGGCGCAGCGGAGGGCTCGTGCTGAGGGGCCTGCGGCGGGAGACCCGCTGGAGCAGGCACGCCGGCTCCTCGATGCCGGCGAACCCGGGCTGGCCGAGCTGTCGGCGGCGGTCGGCCTGAGCGTGTCGCACCTGCAGCGCAGCTTCCGCCGCCGTTTCGGGCTCAGCCCCGCCGACTACCTCGCCCAGCGCAAGCTCGGCAGCCTGCGCGCCTCGCTGCGCGAGGGCCGCGACATCAGCGCCGCGCTGTACGACGCCGGCTATGGTTCGCCGTCGCGCGTGTACGAGACCGGCGCCGCGCGATTGGGCATGACGCCAGCGCGGTATCGGGCCGGCGGGGACGGCGAGGACGTGCGCTGGAGCCTGGTCTACACCGTGCTCGGCCAGGCGCTGGTTGCGACCACGCAGCGTGGCATCTGCATGGTCGAACTCGGCGAGGATGCGGATGCGCTGGAAGCCAGGTTGCGCGACGAATTCCCGCGTGCGCGGCTGCAGCGCGTCGATGCCGGTCGCGACGAATTCCTCGCGCCGCGCGTGCGTGCGGTCGCCGAAGCGCTCGCGGGCAACGCGGTCGAGGTGCCGCTGGCGCTGGTCGGCACCGCGTTCCAGAAGCGGGTCTGGGATGCACTGATGAAGATTCCCAGCGGGCAGACCCGCAGCTATGCGGAACTGGCCGCATCGCTGGGCGCGCCGCGCGCGGCGCGGGCGGTCGCCAGCGCCTGCGCGCGCAACCGCGTGGCGGTGGTGGTGCCCTGCCACCGGGTGATCCGCGGCGACGGCAGCCTGGGCGGCTATCGCTGGGGGCCGGACGTGAAACGCGGCCTGCTGGCGCGCGAGTCGTCGGGCCAGGCGCCGGCCTGAGCGTTGTCGTCCGGCGTCGCAGCGCGCGCTCTCCAGCGTTCCGCAGTCGGCGTCAATGCTTCGGGCCGCCCGCGTAGAATGCGCTGGCACGGCCTGCGATCCGTCGCCGCCGATCGTTCCTCTCCTTCTTCTCCCCCGGATCCTGCGATGGCTGCTCCATCCGCGGCCTCGCCGCGTTCCGTTTCGCCGACCGCTTCCACGCTCGCCGTCGCGATCGCGCTGGCTGCGGTCTACCTGATCTGGGGTTCGACCTACCTCGGCATCCGCTTCGCGCTGGAAGGCGGCTGGCCCGCGCTGCTGGGCGTGTCCGGCGGGCGCATGCTGTTCGCCGGCATGCTGCTCTACGCGGTGCTGCGACTGCGCGGCGTCGCCCCGCCGACCCGCGCGCAGTGGCCCACCCTGGCGGTGCTCGGCGCGCTGATGATGTTCGTCGGCAACGGCGCGGTGGTGGTGGCGGAGAAGACCGTCTCCTCGGGCCTGGCCGCGATCGCCATCGCCTCGATGCCGCTGTGGATGGGCCTGTTCGGTGCGATGGCCGGGCGTCATCCCAGTCGCGGCGAATGGCTGGGCATCGCCATCGGCTTCGCCGGCGTGCTCTGGCTCAACGCCGGCAGCAGCCTGTCCGCGCAGCCGCTGGGCCTGGTGCTGCTGCTGATCGCGCCGATCGCCTGGGCCTTCGGTTCGGTGTGGTCGCGCGGCCGCGACCTGCCGTCGCCGTTCATGGCCGCCGCCGCGCAGATGCTGGTCGGTGGCGTGCTGCTGGTCGCGCTGGGCCTGATCACCGGCGAACGCTTGCCGACCGCGCCGACCGCGCACGGCACCGCATGGCTGGCGTACCTGGCGATCTTTGGTTCGATCGTCGGCTTCGGCGCTTACTTGTGGCTGCTCGACCACGTGCGCCCGGCGCTGGCGTCGAGCTACGCCTACGTCAATCCGCCGATCGCGGTGCTGCTCGGCGCCTGGCTCGGCGGCGAGCGCTTCGGCCTGCACGACCTCGGCGCGCTGGCGCTGATCCTCTGCGGCGTCATCGCGATCGCGCGCGCGAAGTCGCGCGGCGATGCGCCAGTGGCCGTGACGCCGCGCGAGGCGAACGACGCATGAGCCCGACCGTGTCGCCCGGGCTGGACCGCAAGGGTCTGGCCATCGCCATCGGCGCCTTCGTGATCTGGGGACTGATGCCGCTGTACTGGCACCTGCTGAAGATCGTGCCCGCGCTGCAGATCGTCGCCCATCGCGTGCTGTGGAGCGCGGTGCTGGTCGCGCTGTGGCTCGCGTGGTCGCAGGCGCGCGGCTGGTTCGCTGCGATCCTGCGCAACCGCCGACTCGCCGCCATGCTCACGCTCGCCGGCCTGTGCATCGGTCTCAACTGGAGCCTGTTCATCTGGGCGGTGAACGCCGGGCACGTCGTCGAAACCAGCCTGGGCTATTTCATCAATCCGCTGCTGAGCGTGCTGATCGGCGTGCTGTTCCTGCGCGAGCGGCTCAACGCGCTGCAGTGGACCTCGGTCGGCATCGCTGCCTGCGGCGTGCTCTGGCTGACCTTCAATTACGGCAGCTTTCCGTGGATCGCGCTGTCACTGGCCGCGAGCTTCGGCGCCTACGGCCTGATCCGCAAGCTCGCGCCGGTGGATTCTGTGGCGGGCCTCGGCTTCGAGAACGCGGTGCTGCTGCTGCCGGCGCTGGCGCTGCTGGTGTCGCAGGAGTTCTCGGGGCAGGGTGGTTTCCTGCCCGGCGCGAGCGCCTGGGGCTGGGGTGTCGACCTGCTGCTGATCTTCGGCGGCGCGCTCACCGCGCTGCCGCTGATCGGCTTCGCCTACGCGGTGCGCCGCGTGCCGCTGTCGACCGTCGGCCTGATGCAGTACATCTCGCCGACCCTGTCCTTCCTCACCGGCGTGTTCTTCTTCCACGAGCCCTTCGACCGGGACCGCGCGATCGGCTTCGTCTTCATCTGGATCGCGCTCGCCCTGTTCATGACCGACAGCCTGCGCAGGGCACGGGCGGCGCAGGCGGGGTAGGCGGGGTAGCGGGTGTTCACTCTGAGCTTCCACCTCGTATTTCCCTAGTGGTTTTCAGTAATTGCGCGTTTACCCAGTCATCCATCAGCCGGCGCTGCCTTTGATCTTGATCTACCGGGGGCCCCTGGTTGCGACGGGCTTCACGGATCAGGCCCGCAGGGCGCGCGGCAGGACGCCGCGCGGGCATTCATATCAAATGCATCGACAAGACACGGACGTCTTGTCGAAAAACCCCGCGAAGCCCGTGGACCCGGCGCGCAGCGCCGGGCGCAACCGATGGGGTGTACTTTCTTTTGGTTACCTTTTCTTGACTCGCACCTGCGGTGCTCGCCCTTCGGGCCGGCTGCGCCGTTCGCGCCGCAAGCGGCGCAGTGCACAAGCAAAGAAAAGTAACTCGCTCGCGACAGCGAGCGAAACATAGGACGAGCAGAGAACCCTTCCAACTGCGTTGAAGAAGCGATAAGCAGGTCCCTCGCCTTCGGCTCGGGATGACAGAGATGGATCCGATCGATCGCAGATCATCCTCTCATTGCTCAGAACCCTTCCAGCACGATCTTGCCCTTCGCGCGATTCGTCTCGATCAGCGCGTGCGCGCGTTTGAGGTTCGCGGCGTCGATGCGGCCGAAGTGCTCGCCGACGGTGGCGCGTACGCGGCCGGCGTCGACCAGGTCGGCGACGGCGTCGAGCAGCCGGTGCTGTTCGATCATGTCCGGGGTCTGGTGCATCGGCCGCGCGAACATCATTTCCCAGTGCAGCGACAGCGACTTGCCCTTGAGCTTCATCACGTCGAGCGGCGTCGCGGGGTCGTCGATGAGGCCGAGCCTGCCCTGCGGCGCCAGCGCCTGCACCAGTGCGTCGTAATGCAGATCGGTGTGGGTAAGGCTGGCGACATAGCGGACTTGCGGAATGTCGATCGCGTCGAGCTGCGGCTGCAGCGGCTGCGCGTGGTCGATGACGTGGTGTGCGCCGAGTTCGCGCACCCAGGCCTGCGTCTGCGGACGCGAGGCGGTGCCGATCACGGTGAGTCCGGTGAGTGCGCGCGCCAGCTGCACGAGGATCGAGCCGACGCCGCCGGCTGCGCCGGTGACGAGGATCGCGTCGCCATCGCCGCCACCCTGCGCAACGCCGAGCCGGTCGAACAGCAGCTCCCAGGCGGTGATCGCGGTCAGCGGCAGCGCGGCGGCGTCGGCGAAGGACAGCGACGCCGGCTTGCGACCGACGATGCGCTCGTCGACCGCGTGCAGTTCCGCGTTCGTGCCCGGCCTGCCGATGGCACCGGCATACCAGACCGCGTCGCCGGGCTTGAACAGCGTGACATCGCTGCCGGCCGCGCGGACCACGCCGGCGGCGTCGTAGCCGAGGATGCGCGCCTCGCCGGCGGGCGGCGTGGCGTTGCGGCGCACCTTGGTGTCGACCGGATTGACCGAGACCGCGCGCACCTCGACCAGCAGGTCGTGCGGGCCGGGCACCGGGTCGGGCAGGGTGAGGTCGACGAGGGCGTCGTCGCGGTCGATGGGGCCGTTGTGGAAGAAACCGATGGCTTTCATGTGGAGGTCCGTGTCGTGTCGGCCGCGCTCACGCGGCGTGGGGATAGTCGGTGTAGCCGCGCGCGTCGCCGCCGAATAGGGTGTCGGGGTCGGGCGTCGCCAGCGGCAGGTCCTCCGCGAGACGCGCGGGCAGGTCGGGGTTGGCGATGAAGGGGCGACCGAAGGCGATGGCGTCGACCAGGCCGGCGTCGAGCAGGGCCTCGCCGCGTTCGCGGGTATAGCGACCGGCCACGACAATCGCGGTCGGCCAGGCCTCGCGCAGGGCATGGCGGAAGTCCATCGGGACTTCGGGTGCCAGATCCCAGTCCGCTTCGGACAGATGCAGGTAGGCGAGGCCGAGTGGCGCGAGCCGGCGCGCGGCTTCGAGGATGGTCGGCACGATCTCGGGGCAGTCCATGCCCGGCCCGGCGACGAAGGGTGCCAGGCGTAGACCGACGCGTTCGGCGCCGGCCTCGTCCGCGACCGCCCGCGTCACCTCTTCGAGGAAGCGCACCCGACGCGCCACGTCGCCGCCGTAGGCGTCGTCGCGATGGTTCGAGGTCGTGCGCAGGAACTGGTCGATCAGGTAGCCGTTGGCGCCGTGGATCTCCACGCCGTCGAAGCCGGCCTCCAGCGCGCGCGCCGTGGCGCGGCGGTAGTCCTCGACGATGCCGGGGATCTCTTCGATGCGCAGCGCGCGCGGTGTCGGGCAGTCGAGCATGCGGCCGACGCCGTCCTCGCCCGCGACCCAGACCTGCGAGCCGGACGCGATGGCCGAGGGCGCCACCGGCAGGCCATCGGCATGGAACACGCCGTGCGACTTGCGGCCGACGTGCCACAGCTGCAGGACGATCCGCCCGCCGGCGGCATGCACGGCGTCGGTGACCCCGCGCCAGCCGGCGACCTGGGCGTCGGTGTGGATGCCGGGAGTGAAGCTGTAGCCCTTGCCCTGCGGCGAGATCCAGGTGGCCTCGCTGACGATCAGCCCGGCCGTGGCGCGCTGCGCGTAGTACCCGGCCATCAGCGCATTCGGCACATCGCCCGGCGCGGTGCTGCGCGCGCGCGTCATCGGTGCCATCACGATGCGGTTGGGCAGGGTGATCGGGCCAAGCGGCAGGGGGGCGAACAGACGGGACATGGGCATCGGCCGGCAACAGGATGGACGGCATCATCCGCCGCGCGATTCCTCCGCGGAAGCGGCTAAATTGGGATTCACTTTCACGATTCCGTTGAAAATGAAATCCCTGAGCGACCTCCGCCTCTTCGTTCGCACCGCCCATGCCGGCAGCCTGTCCGCCGCCGCGCGCCAGCTCGACACCACGGCCGCGGCGGCCAGCGCGTCGCTCAAACGCCTGGAACGCAGCCTGGGCGCGGCGCTCTTCGTGCGATCGACCCGCAGCTTGCGCCTGACCCGCGAGGGCGAGACCTTCCTGCGCCACTGCGAGCAGGCGCTGCAGGCACTTGACGAGGGCTGCGAAGCCATCGCCGGCGGCAGCGATGCGGTGCGCGGCACGCTGCTGCTGACCGCGCCCTCCGACCTCGGCCGCAACGCGCTCAGGACCTGGATGGACGAATTCCAGTCGCGCCACCCGGGCCTGCGGCTGCGCCTGCGGCCCACCGACCGGCGCAGCGACCTGTATCGCGAGCCGGTCGATGTCGCGCTGCGCTACGGCCTGCCCGCCGACTCCACGCTGGTCGCGCTGCCGCTGGCGCCGGCCAACCGCCGCGTGCTGTGTGCTTCGCCCGCATGGCTCGCACGCAGCGGCCCGCTGCACCATCCGCGCGAACTCGCCGATCGCAATGCGCTGTGCTTCGTGCTCGGCGACGAAGTCCACGACCAGTGGCGCTTCACCGGGCCGGAAGGCGAATGCATCGTCGACGTGCGCGGCGACCGCGTGTCCGACGACGGCGATGTCGTGCGTCGCTGGGCACTGGATGGCCACGGCGTCGCCTGCAAGTCCGCGCTCGACATCGCCGACGACCTGCTCGCCGGACGCCTGGTCGCGCTGTGTCCCGAATGGCGCGCCGAACCGACGCCGCTGCACCTGGTCTGCGCCGACCGACGCCAGCTCAGCCCCGCGATCCGCGAACTGCGGGTGTTCCTCGAAGCGAAATGCGCCGAGCGCCTCTCGGCGCTTGCCGAGGTCGCGCCGCAGGCGGTGTGAGGTCGTTCGCTATCACGCGCGTCAGCGCGGGGTGGATCAGGGCTCGAATCGTTCGCTCGTGTCCATCCGCACGCCGCGCAGGTGCGCGGTCTGCAGGTGCGAGGCGTGGCGCGATTCGGCGAAGTAGCCGATCAGGATCGAGCGGCGTCGCGCGCCCGAGGGATTGAGCGTGCCGGCGTGGATGAGGTCGGCGTCGAACACGAGGATGTCGCCGGCCTTGCCGCTGAGCTGGATCGCGCGGGATTCCTCCGAAAGATCGATGTGCAGCGCGTCCGGCGCGGGACGATGCGTGCCGGGGATCAGGCGGGTCGCGCCGTTGTCCGCGCCGAAGTCGTCGAAGAAGGCGAGCGCGTTCACCGTGTCGCCAGGGCGTTCGGCGGAGTAGTCGCGATGCAGGCCCTGCTGGCCGCCGCCGCCGAGCGGCTCGCGGCCCTCGACCTGGGCGAGGAAGAAGCGTTCGCCGATCAGCGCGCCGGCTGCGGACAGCAGCACCGGCAACCGGCACACGGCCTCCACCATCGGGTCGAGGTCGAGCTGCGAATGCCGCCAGTCCGGACCGCGCGGCACGGGCCACTGCGACGACGGCAGCACGCCGGCATCGAAGGCGTCGCGCAGGGGATCCAGCCAGTCGGCGGGGATGGCATCGCGGAGCAGGACGTAGCCGTCCTCGTGGAGTCGTTCGCGGTCGATCATGGCGGCCTCGGCAGAGGCATGAGGATACAGGCGGCGGGCAGGCGCATGTCCACCACGCATGTCCATCCTGCTGTCCATGCGCGGTGTCCATTGTCCGCTGCTGCTGTCCCGGCGGGCCAGTGCGTGCGACAGCATGTCGCGTGTCGTCGCAGCTCATCGGATGCGCACAGCGATGCGCATCGCAATTCCGCGATGTTGTCCAGCGGACTGTCCGTTTTGTGCTCTGCGGGCTCGCATAGGATCGACGCGCTCCGATGCCGCCGGCAGGGTCGCCGGCAAGCAGGTCGGCATCGGCGTGGCACACGCCATCCCCCACACAGAGGACGCATCATGAAACTGATGAAGTGCATGGTCATGCTCGCCGCCGCGCTGTTCGCGGGCGGTGCGCAGGCACAGAACTGGCAACTGGTCTGGAGCGACGAATTCAACGGGTCCATCGGACCGAGCTGGGTGTTCGAGACCGGCAACGGCGCGAGCGGCTGGGGCAACAACGAGCTGCAGTACTACCGGCGCGAGAACGCGACGATCGAGAACAACGCGCTGGCGATCACCGCGAAGCGCGAGGATGTCGGCGGCTTCCGCTACACCTCGGCGCGGATGAAGACGCAGGGCGTGAAGACCTTCAGGTACGGGCGCATCGAGGCGCGGATGAAGCTGCCGTCGTTCATGGGCGCGTGGCCCGCGTTCTGGATGCTCGGCGCGAACCTGCCGACGGCGGGCTGGCCGGCAGCCGGCGAGATCGACATCATGGAGCACGTCAACAACGAGGATCGCACCTACGGCACGATCCACTGGCGCGACCACAACGGCAACTACGCGCAGTACGGCGGCAACACGCCGGTGACGGTCACCGACTGGCACGTCTATGCGATCGAATGGGATGCCAACGCGATCCGCTGGTACCTCGATGGCGCGAAGTTCCATGAAGTGAACATCCAGAACGGCATCAACGGCACCGAGGAATTCCACCAGGACTTCTTCCTGTTGCTGAACTTCGCCATCGGCGGCAACTGGCCGGGCTTCACCGTCGACGACACTAAGTTCCCCTCGAAGATGCTGGTCGACTACGTGCGCGTGTACACGCCCGGTTCCGGTGGCACGGGCGTCGCGACGATGTACCAGCACTGCAACTACGGCGGCTACGGCGTGGCCCTGCCGGAAGGCCGCTACACGCTCTCGCAGCTGCAGGCGCGCGGCATCGCCAACGACGACCTGTCGTCGCTGCGCGTCAACGCCGGCTACCAGGTGACGCTGTACCAGGACGACAACTTCACCGGGCCGAGCGTGACGAAGACCGCCGATACCGCCTGCCTCACCGGCGACGGTTTCAACGATCGCGCGACCTCGGTCGTCGTCGCGAAATACAGCCAGCCCTGGTCGACCACGCTGCAGGCCGAGAACTTCAGCGCGCAGAACGGCGTGCAGGTCGAGCCGTGTTCCGAAGGCGGCTCGAACGTCGGCTGGATCGACGCCGGCGACTGGATGGCCTACAACAACGTCACTTTCCCGAGCAGCGGCAGCTATCGCGTCGAATACCGCGTCGCCAGCCCGACCGGCGGCGCGCTGTCGCTGGACCTCAACGCCGGCGGCATCCTGCTCGGCCAGGTGCAGGTGCCCGCGACCGGCGGCTGGCAGAGCTGGACGACGGTGTCGCACACGGTCACGGTCGCCGCCGGCACCTACAGCCTCGGCGTCTACGCCCCGCAGGGCGGCTGGAACTTCAACTGGCTGCGGATCACGCGGTTGTGAAATCCGTCCCCTTTGCCTTGAAAGACGGATAGCTCAGGTTTTGATCTTGATCTACCGGGGCCCCTGGTTGCGACGGGCTTCGCGGATCAGGCCCGCAGGGCGCGCGGCAGGACGCCGCGCGTTTTTCGACCAGCACATGGATGTGCTGTCGAAAAACCCCGCGAAGACCGTGGACCCGGCGCACAGCGCCGGGCGCAACCGACGGGGTGTGCTTTC
This sequence comes from Lysobacter brunescens, assembly GCF_042677005.1. NCBI lineage: Bacteria > Pseudomonadati > Pseudomonadota > Gammaproteobacteria > Lysobacterales > Lysobacteraceae > Lysobacter > Lysobacter brunescens. The sequence continues at coordinate 1,392,869 of NZ_JBHTIF010000001.1, forward strand.
TTTTGGTTACCTTTTCTTTGCACAAGCAAAGAAAAGTAACTCGCTCGCGACAGCGAGCGAAACACAGGGACGCGCCGAAAGGCTTTCCAGGTGCCATTCAATCGCTCTTGACTCACGATCATGCAAATGCAACCAGGCACCGTATTGCCTGCCGCTCAATAGCGGACGATCATCAACTCACGCAGCACCATCTCCCGCGCGCCCATCGAGCCGGCGCGCCAGCCAGGCACCATTGATCGTCCAGGCCAGTGCGATCCCCGCACCGATCAGCATCGCGATCATCGGCTGCTGCGCGACGGCGTCGATGGCGGTCTTGACCCACGCGCTCACCGCATCGCCGCCGCGATAGACCACGGTGTCGTTGAAATTCTTGGCCTTGTACTTCTGCTCGGCCGGCACGACGGTGTAGAGCATTTCCCGGCCGGGACGGATGAAAGCGTATTCGCCGGCGCGGCGCGCCACCATCACCACCACGAACACCGCGAAGGTCGGCGCCAGCGCCAGCCACAGGAAGCCCGCGGCCATCACCAGCGGCACGCCGGCGAGCAGCACGCGCACGCCGAGTCGCTGGGCGAGGCGCCCAGTGACGAACAACTGCGCGAGCAGCGACAGCGCCTGGACCACGAAGTCGATGCGCGCGAACACCTGGGTCTGCCGCGTGGCATCGGGGAACATCTCGGCCACCAGTTCCGCCTGGCGCAGGTAGAGGAAGGTGTTGAGCGTCGCCAGCAGCAGCACGAACACCGCGATGCCCATCAGGTAGGGCGAACGCAGCACGTCGATCGCGCCGGCGAAGGGATTGCCGCCCAGAGGCTGCTGCCGGGGCGCCTCCGCGTCCGCAGGCAGCGGGTGCCGGTCGCGCCAGCGCTGCACGCGCGAGGCGGCGAACGCCGAGGCGGCGAGGCACAGCGCCGACAGCGCCAGCAGGCCGGCGTGACCCAGCGGCGTCACCAGCCGATCCGCCAGCAGCGGACCGCACAGGCCGCCGAGGCTGGCGCCGGCCGCCATCAGCGCGAACAGGCGCTTGGCCTGGCCGATCGCGAACACGTCGACGAGCACGCTCCACGCTACCGAGATCGCGAGCAGGTTGAACACCGAGTACCAGACATAGAACCCGCGCGCCATCCACGGATCCTCCGGCGACGTCGCCATGCCCACCGCGAACAGCAGCAGCGTGGCCGAGACATAGCCGAACACCCAGTACAGGATGCGACGTCGCGCCACGCGCGCCGCGACCCAGCCGAACACCGGCATCGCCAGCAGCATGCCGACGAAGGTCGCGGTGAACATCCACGCGAGGTTGTCGACGCCGCCGGCCACGCCCATGGTCTCGCGCACCGGGCGCAGCATGAACAGCCCGGCGAACAGCAGGAAGAACATGCCGAAGCCCGCGATCACCGCGCCCGCTTCGTGGCGTTCGAGGTTGAACAGCCGGGCGACGAGGTCGCGCATCAGGCGAACAACCGGCGCACGTCCGCCTGCTGCGCGGCACTCAGCATCGGGCCGATGCCGCCCTTGAGATTGTCGGCCTGCCGCTCGGGCTTGCCGGTCGCGGGGATCACAGCGGTGACTGCGGGCGGACTGATGGCGAAGCGCAGGAACAGCTGCGCCCACGAATCGATCTGCACCTCGCCGGCCCAGCCGGGCAGGGACTTGTCGGCGACGCGCGCGAACAGCCGGCCGTCGTCGAAGGCGCGGTTGACGATCACCGCGATGCCCAGCTCCTGCGCCAGCGGGAAGATCGTGTCGGCCGCTTCCGGTGCGACCGGCGAATAGTTGATCTGCACGAAGTCCGGCTTCTCTTCGCGCATCCACCGCGCGAGCTCGGCATGCGCGCGCGCCTGGAAATGGGTGAGGCCGATGTAGCGCGTTTCGCCCGCGTCCTTGAGCCTGCGGGCGTACGGCCAGGCCTGCGCCATGTTGCGCAGGTTGTGCACCTGCAGCAGTTCGACCTTGCCGGTGCGCAGGCGACGCTTCGATTCGGCCCACTGCCGCTCCAGCGTCTCCTGGTCGTCTGCGGCGAGCTTGGTCGCCAGGAAGCAGCGCTCGCGCCAGCCGCCTTCGGCCAGCAGCGCGCCGACGACCTCGTCGGCATTGCCGTAGTTCGGCGAGGTGTCGATGAGCGTGCCGCCGCCCTCGAAGAACACTTTCACCACGTCGCGCAACGCCGCGAACGCCGGCGAATCCAGCGCGACCTCGTAACTGCCCGAGGTGCCCACGCCGATCGCCGGGATGCGCTCGCCGGTCGAAGGAATGGCGCGCATCGCCAGCGTGCCGGCGCGTGCCGATGTGGACGTGGTCTTGCCGCTCGCGGCAGGCGGACGTTCGCGCGCGCAGGCCGCGAGCGGCGACAGTGCGAGGCCGGCGCCGGCCAGGGATGCGGTGGTCAGGAAATCGCGACGGGAGGTCATCATCCGTACTCCTGCGGTGGCGCGGCATGGCCGCGCGTGGCTGCATGCGGACGCCGGCGGGCGCGCGGCATCCGGTCCCATCATCGCCGTCCCGCACCGCTCGCGCTGTGCGGCGCTTGGCGCGATGCCACGGGACCACGCACCGCGCGTCCGCGCATGTCGCGAAAGTCATGCCGCGCGCCGATGCAACGACCGCAAGGCACGGTTCCGGCGCACGGAGGCCCTAGAATGGCGCGGCCTTCCTGCCTCCGGAGACCCCATGTCGCACCCTGCGCATCGCTTTGCCCGCTGGACCCGCGCGTGGTGCGCGGGCGCCTGCCTGTTCCTGTTCGCCATCGGCGGCGCCGCTGCGCAGGATCCGGCGAAGGTCCGCGTCCTCGTGGCCACGAAGGACACCCAGCAGACCCTGCAGGTCGACTTCGTCACCAAGGGCGCGGTGGCGCGCGGCCTGTTCCTGCCTTTCGGAGGCATGGGCAATGCGATCGCGTTCGATGCGCGCAGCAAGGAATACAGCGCGACCATCGGGCCGTTCGATCGTCGTCCGAGCCTGGTCGCCGCGATCGAGAAGGCGTTCGAGGGCAAGTATCCGGTGTTCGACATCATCGACGATGGCGCGACATACGACAGCGACAAGGACGAGCAGGCGCTGATCCAGCGGGCGAAATCGCAGGGCGTCGGCTACGTGCTGCTGGTCGACGAGCAGTTCGCCGGGATCTCCGCCGGCGGCATGGCATCGCCGACGCATGACGTGTCGGTGGCGATGACGATCCGTTACGACCTGTACGAGACCGCGAAGGGCAACCGCTTGCTCAGGGAGCGCATCGGCGGCAACAGCCTGACCCGCATCCCCCTCGAGCAGGCGTTGACCGATCGCGGTTTCCTCGAAGCGCAGATGCCCGCCGTGCAGGAGGTGCTCGGCAAGGGCATCGTCGGCGGCCTCATGCGCACCGACAACCTTCACAGGATGGCGGCCTCCGTCGGCAAGGGCGACACGGTTCCCGCGCTTTCTGCCCTGCTCAAGCGCCACGAGTCGCGGGTGCACATCGCGACCACGCCGCCGCAGTCCTGGCGCAGTCCGAAAACCACGACCCGCTACTTCGCCGTGGTCGAACCCAGGAGCGAGCTGCGTTTCAAGCTCGGCGTGAGCGCCACCGTCGATCTGCTCGTCGCCGAATTCGGCCAGGATGTCGACACGATCGAGGCATACCAGCAGGTGGTGTTCACCCGCCTGGGCGAAATCGGTTTCGATCCCGCCTCGGTGCAGGAACGCAGCGATTTCAGCAAGCCAGGCTACACCGCGCTGTCGGTGACCAATCCTGCGACCGGCGGCGGTCAGCTGATCCTGTTCCGCAAGATCGACGATCTGTACGTGTCGATGGTCATCATCGTCGCGACCGAGAACTTCGAGCAGATGCTGGCCATGCACAAGGCCGTCCTGCAGGAAGCGGTCGACGGCGTGCGCATCGAGATCAAGTGAAGCGGGAACCCCTTCTGAACGACGGGCGGCCGGCGTTGGCCGGTCGCCCGGTCGCGTTCACCGCGAGGCGTCGATCGACGCTTGCGTGAAGGCTGGATAGCCCGAGGGGCGATAGGTGTTGAGGTTGCCGAGGAAGTTCGAATCCTTCATCGGGATCGTCGCGGAGCCGTAGTTGTAGCTGTTCAGCCGGCTGCGCATGGCGGCGTTGTCGAGGCTGGCGCCGCGCAGCGTGTGCCAGCTGGTGAGCACCGGCAGCACGAACTGGCCGTAGGGATTCTCGGCGACTTCGTTGGCCGAGGCGAAGCGCAGCGCGTGCGTGCCCACGCCGTCCTTGTGGTACACGATCTTCACGTGCCCGTTCTGCATCGGCAGCGACGAGGCAGCAGCGTTGTAGAGCTTGCCGTGCGCGCTGTAGCCGGCATGGGTGACCACGCCATTGCGGGTCCACACCGCGGCATGTTCCCAGTCGTGTCGATGACCGCCGCCGAGCGCGGTGACCTGGTCCTTGAGCATGTACAGCGCGAAGAAGTGCCCGCAGTAACGGCTGCCGCCGCTGTCGATGCAGGCGTAGCGGTGCAGCGTGTTGCTGTAGGCCATGAAATCGCTGCGGCGACAGCCGCCGGTGATGCTGCCCGAGGTGGCCAGGCCGCCGTTCTGCTCGCCGTAGCGGCTGATGCCGGCACTGGGCAGGCAGCCGTCGCCATCGAAGTCGAAGACCGGATGGATCGCATCGATGCTCGCGCCCGAAGGCAGGGCCTGGTCGAGGCGCGGGAAATCCGATGCGGCGGCGGTGCTCGCGCAGCAGGCGAGTGCAGTGGCGAGGATGAGGTGCAACGACAGGCAGCGACGCGACAACGACATGGGAATCCTCCTTGAGTGATGGCCGGGTGAAGCACCGCGCATCGTCGCGACGGCGCAGGCCGACGCTAGCACGCGTCCGGGTCCGTCCGGTGACCATTCGAGGGCCGCGTCGGGAGCGCGCGTCGAACGCGTGTCGCTACACCACCCACGCTGCGCGCAGCGGTGCCGTGCCGTTCCAGCGGGCGCGGCCGTGCAGCGCGGCCAGTTCGATGAGCACGCCGGCGCCGATCACGCGTGCGTCGAGGCGTTCGACCAGGGCGCGCGTGGCGTCCAGCGTGCCGCCGGTGGCGAGCACGTCGTCGATCAGCAGCACGCGGGCGCCGGCGTGCAGCGCATCGGCATGGATTTCCAGGGTGTCCTCGCCGTATTCGAGCGCGTAGGTCTGGCGCACGGTGCGGCCGGGCAGCTTGCCGGGCTTGCGTACCGGAACGAAGCCGATGCCGAGCGCGCGGGCGAGCGGCGCGCCGAAGATGAAGCCGCGCGCCTCGACGGCGACGATGGCGTCGATGGACGCGTCGCGCCACGGGGCGGCGAGGGTGTCGATCGCGCCGGCGAAGCCCTGGGCATCGGCGAGCATCGGGGTGATGTCCTTGAACACGATGCCGGGCTTGGGGAAGTCGTGGATATCGCGGACGAGTTGCGTCCAGCTCGGCAGGGCGGGTTCGTGCATGAGCGGATCCGGTGAGCGGCAGGTGATGGATGTCCATCATGCCCGAACCTGTCCTACAGTCGACGTCATTGGACCGGGATGCCGATCGGGAGCGCGACGATGCAATGGCGATGGCACAAGGATGGATGGCGATGCCGGGGGGCGTTGGCCCTCGGCCTGATGGCGCTGGCCCTGTGCGCGAGCGCGGCGAAGCCCGCGCCGCTGTCGGTGCGGACCGAACGCGCGCAGGACACCGTGCGCCAGGCACGCGATGGACGCGGCGTGATGATCGATGTCACCAGTCCGTCCGGCATCGGGCGGATGACGCTCGCGCCGGCTTCGGGCAAGGCCTGGCCTTCGCCGCTGCGCCTGCGACTGCGTTACGCGCCGGGCCGCCCGTTCCGCACGCTGGAAGGCCTCGATCTGTCGGTCGGCGGCAAGGTGATGGCGACGCGCGAGACGATGCGCGTCGAGGCCGGACGCGCCTGGCTCGAGGTGACGCTGCCGGCTGACGTCGCGATGCCCGGCAAGCCGCTGCGCGTGCAGTGGGTGGATGCCTATCGCCGCTGACGGCGGCCGCATCGATCCGCACCGCCCTCTGCACCCGCGTAGAGCGGAGCTTGCTCCGCTCGCTTTTCCCCTGAACGCATGAGCGGAGCAAGCTCCGCTCTACAACAACGTGTTCGCGTGCTCACTTGCGCGAGGCGACGCCGAGCTCCTGCAGCAGCGTGTCGGCCTTCTCGACATCGCGCAGCAGCCACAGCATGTAGCCGATGTCGACGCTGACGTTGCGCGACACCGCCGGGTTGAAGCCGAAGTCGCCGGCGACGTTTTCCCACACGCGATCGAAGTTCAGGCCGACGAGACGACCGCGACCATCGATCACCGGGCTGCCGGAATTGCCGCCGCTGGTGTCGCCGTCGGCGAGGAAGTTCACGCGCCGCGTCGGCTGCGTGGCGGCCGCCGCGCGGACGTTCGCCGGCACGTCGAACGGCTCCTTGCCGGTGTGTTTCTCCAGCACGCCCGCGAGCGTGGTGAACGGCGTGTACTGCATGCCGTCGCGCGGCGCGTAGCCCTGCACGTGGGCGAAGCTGATGCGCAGCGTGCCGTTGGCGTCGGGCGCGATCGGCTTGCCGGCATGCGCGGCGACGGCGCGGCGCCAGGCCGGGCGATGCAGCGCGGCGCGGGCGTTCCAGTCGCGCTCGCGTTCGCGCAGTGCACGCAGTTCGCGGTTCCAGGCGATGCCGAGGTCGAGCAGCGGATCCTTGCGCGCCGAGAGTGCGTCGAGTCCTTCGCCGAGCATCGCGTCCTGCGCGGCGGCGTCGAACACGGGCGTGCCCGCATACAGCGCGGCGATGGCCTCGTCGATCTGCGCCGGGGTCTTGCCGGCGAAGCGCGCATCGATCGCGGCGATGCGCTGGTCCTGCGGCAACGCCAGTGCGCGGCGCACCAGCGCGGCGAACACGCGGCGGTCGGCATCGATGGAATAGTTGGCCTGCTCGCGGCGCAGGCGGTCGCGCAGGCGCGACTGCTCGGCAGCGGTCCACCCCGATGCGCGGGCCTCGTCGGGCTTGCCCTGCTCGACGGCGTTGTGCGCCAGCGTCGCAGCGAAATACAAGCCCTTGGGCAGCGGCGGGATGCCGCCGGCCACGCTGTCGTTGCCCATCGGAATGAGGTTCAGCAGGAAGTCGCGCTCCCAGCTGCGTTCGCGTTCGGCGAGCACTTCGCGCAGCGCGTCGCGCGCGGTGATGGCGTCGGCATGCGCGGGCTGTTTCGCAGCCCAGGCCGCGACGGCATCGTCGGCCGCGCGCTGCTTGTCGACCATGCGCCCGCGATCGAGCCCGGCGATCTGGCCCTGCGCGTTCTTGTAGCGGTTGTGGATGCCCTTGAGGTTCGCGGCCAAGGCGATCCGCGCCTGTGCATCGGCTTCGCTGGCTTTTTCGAGGATCGCGATCCATTCGCCGAACAGGTCCTCGCGACGCACGAAGAAGCGTTCGCGGCGTTCGCGCATCTCGTCGGCGATCAGTGAGCGCCAGGTGATGCCGGGATAGCCCAGCACCATGACGAAATCGCCCTCCTTCACGCCGTCGTTCGAGATCGGGAAGAAGAACTCCGGTGCGAAGGGCTTGTTGCCTTCGGCGAAGTCTGCGGGGCGGCCGTCGCTGCCGACCCAGGCGCGGGCGATGGCGAAATCGCCGGTATGGCGCGGCCACGACCAGTTGTCGATCTCGCCGCCGTATTCGCCGATCGCGCGCGGCGGCGCGTAGACCAGGCGGATGTCGCGCAGTTCGATCGATTCGATCAGCGTGTAGGTCACGCCGTCGTCGAAAGCCGAGACCTTGCACTTGATGTCCGCCTGCTTGCGGCACTCTGCGACGATCGCCTTCTGCGCCTCGTCGATTGCCTTCAGGCGCTGCTGCGGCGTGGCGCCGGCGGGTACGGCGGCGAGCAGGCGCGCGGTGACGTCGGTGAAGCGCTTCGGGATCTCGACGCGGGTGGTCTTGCCGGGCAGCTCCTCGGCCGGCGTGCGTGCGAGGAAACCGTTCGTGATCAGGTCGCGCTGCGGCGAGCTGTGTTCCTGCACCAGGTTGAACAGGCAGTGGTGGTTGGTGACGATCAGGCCGGTGTTCGAGACGAAGGCGCCGGAGCAGCCGGCGATGTTGACCGTGCCGGTGAGCAGGCCGGTGCCGCGCTCGCCGTCCCACAGCGCGGATGGCGGCAGCTTCAGGCCCTGCTGCTTGAGCCAGCGAGCGTCGATGTCGAGTACCTGCTGCGGCGTCCACTTGCCGTCGAGGGCATGGACGGACACGGCAGGCAGGGCGAGGAGGGCGGCGGCGAGCGTGCAGGCCAGGCGGGCCCGGATCGGACGTGTGCGGGTCGGATGCGTTCTGTTCATCCCCGAAGTGTAGTGGCAGCCTGCGCGCAGCCGCCATGCGGGGGTTGTCGCCGGGCCGTGCGCTGCACTCCGGCGATCAGCCTGCCGCCGGCTTGCTCTTCTTCGTCGCTGCGGCGACCGGCGCCGCGGTGCCGTCCTGGCGTGTGGAAATCGGGATCGTGCGCAGGGTCAGCGTGTTTCCCAGCACCTCGATCTTGCCGCCCGCGCGCTTGAACGCATCCAGGTCGGTGGCGATCTGCTCGTGGGTCAGCGTCTTGCGCTTGTCGTCCTTGCGCTGCTCGAAGTGGCGGGTCGTATCGGGTCTGGTCATGGGGCCATCGGGTCGGAGGAAAGGGGTGTCAGGCCACGACGCGGATCGGGATCGCCTGCGCGGCCCGCGCGGCTTCGGCGCGCACGTCGAGACAGTAGGGGCCGGACATGGCGAACTTGCGGCAGATGCTCGGTCGCGTCTCGTAGATGCCGCAGTTCATGCGCGCGCCGTCGAGCGCGACGCACCAGCCATCGGGGTCGCGGGCCATCACCGTCACGCCTTGCGCATTGGTGTCGGTCAGGTACGCGGGAATGTCGTCCTCGGGGAACACCACCACGGTCAGGCGGCAGCAGAGGGCGTCGCAGCGGCTGCAGTGCGCGCGGGGATGCCGGCTCATGCGCATGCCGACCGGCGGGGGCGGTCGCGAGCGACCTGGGCGATGGAGAAAGGATGGTGACCGGACATGGCAGGCTCCCGGGATCCCCACCCGACGGGTGAGGCAACGCATGAAAGGGAGCGGAACGACCGGAGGCTCGGATCAGGTGCCGGAAGCGACGCGCGAATGGCGCAGATGCCCGGCCATCCTACCTCACGGGGGTGAAGGGCAGGTCACCGGCGGTCGGTTGAACGGGTGGGTGGGCGGTCCGGCCCGCGCTGTACCGGGCGTTTTGTCGGCGAATTGCCCTCTGGAGGGGCAAATACCTCGTCTTCGCCACTCTTTTGCACTAAATTGGTGCAATGACCTCACCTTCCGCGCCCCTCGATGCACTCGCTACGCCCATTGTCTGGTCCGATCCCGAGGGGCGGGTGGAAGGCGGCAACCTGGCCTTCTCGCGCTGGCTGGGGATCAGTCCACGCCGGTTGCCGGGCCTGCCGATGGCGGCGCTGGAGGCGGAGGGCCAGCGCCTCGCGCAGGTGGTCGAAGCGCCCCCGCCGGGCGACCAGGTCCGCCTGCGTCGGCTGCCGTTCGGGTTCCCCGGCAGCGAGGCGCAGCAGTACGCGGACGTGCTGCTGACCCGGCGCGAGGGCGGCGGCTGGTGGCTGGAGGCGCATCCGGTCGACGAATTCCCGGGCGAGGATCCGGCGACGGTCCTGCCGACCGCATTGTCGGCCGCGCTCAAGGGCCTGGCCCACGAGCTGCGCAACCCGCTGGCCGGCCTCAAGGGCGCCGCGCAACTGCTCGCCCGGCGCGTCGAGGGCGACGAGGCGCGCGAGCTGACCGGCCTGATCGAATCCGAAGTGGGGCGGCTGACTGACCTGATCGACCGCCTGCTGTCGCCGCAGCCGGCGCGCGCACACGAAGCGCTGAACATCCACGGCGTGCTCGAACGCGTGCTGCGTCTCGCCGAGAGCGACGCTGGCTGGGCGGTGAAGCTGGTCCGCGACTACGACCCCTCGCTGCCCGAGCTGCTCGGCGACGCCGACCGGCTCACGCAGGCGGTGTGGAACCTGGTGCGCAACGCCATCGAAGCCGGTGCCGCCAACGTCAGCCTGCGCACGCGCATCGAACGCAGCGTGCGCATCGGCGACCGCATCCACGCGCACGCGCTGCGCCTGGAGATCGCCGACGACGGTCGCGGCGTGCCCGAATCGCTGGCCGAGCAGGTGTTCCTGCCGCTGGTCAGCGGTCGCGCCGAAGGCACCGGGCTCGGTCTCGCGCTCGCGCAGCAGGTCGCGCGCGAGCATCGCGGCTCGCTGAGCTACCGCTCGCGCCCCGGCCACACCGTGTTCACCCTGCTGCTGCCCTACACCCACGAGGCCGACGATGCCTGATGCCGCTGCCACCGTCTGGGTGGTCGACGACGACCGCGCGGTGCGCTTCGTGCTCGCCACCGCGCTGCGCGAAGCCGGCTACGAAGTGACCGCGTTCGAGGCCGCGCGCGCTGTGCTCGATGCGCTGGAGACCCGGCGCCCGCCTGCACTGTTGTTCACCGACGTGCGCATGCCCGGCGACGACGGCCTGGTGCTGCTGGATGCGATCAAGGCGCGTCACCCGCAGCTGCCGGTGATCGTGATGAGCGCCTACACCGACATCGCCAGCACGGCCGGCGCGTTCCGCGGCGGCGCGCACGAATTCCTGTCGAAACCCTTCGACCTCGACGCCGCCGTGGCCCTCGCGGCCCAGGTGCTCGCACCGACGCCGGGCCGCGCGCGCGGCAGCGACGACGGCACCGCGACGGCGGTCGCGTCGCCGCCTGCGGAGGACGCGCTGGTCGGCGACACACCGGCGATGCAGGCGCTCTTCCGCGCCATCGGCCGGCTCGCGCAGGCGCCGCTGGGCGTGCTGGTCACCGGCGAGACCGGCACCGGCAAGGAACTGGTGGCGCGCGCGCTGCATCGCGAATCGCCGCGCGCACGCAAGCCCTTCGTCGCGCTGAACACCGCCGCCATTCCCGCCGAACTGCTCGAAAGCGAACTGTTCGGCCACGAGGCGGGCGCGTTCACCGGTGCCGGCAAGCGCCACGTCGGCCGCTTCGAACAGGCCGACGGCGGCACGCTGTTCCTCGACGAGATCGGCGACATGCCGCTGCCGCTGCAGACGCGATTGCTGCGCGTGCTGGCCGAGAACGAATTCTTCCGCGTCGGCGGGCGCGAGCTGATCCGCGTCGACGTGCGCGTGATCGCCGCGACCCACCAGAACCTCGACGCGCTGGTCGCCGACGGTCGCTTCCGCGCCGACCTGCTGCATCGCCTCGACGTGGTCCGCCTGCAGCTGCCGCCGCTGCGCGAGCGGCGCGAGGACATCGGCAAGCTCGCCGAACGCTTCCTGCGCGCGGCGGCGCTGAAGTTCGACGCGCCGCCCAAGCGCCTGGCGCCGGCCGCGCTGCAGCGGCTGATGGCGCATCGCTGGCCGGGCAACGTGCGCGAACTGGAGAACCTGTGCTGGCGCCTGGCCGCGCTGGCGCCGGGCGACGTCATCGGCGTCGCTGATCTCGACGATGCCTTCGTGCCCGCGATCCCGATGCCGGCCGGTGGCAGCGGCGTCGTGGGATCGACGCATTCAGGCGACTGGGAGGCCGCCCTGTCGGCCTGGGCCGCGCGCCGCCTCGACGAAGGCTGCACCGACCTGCACGCCGATGCCCGCGAACGCTTCGAGCGCGCCCTGTTCGAGGCCGCGCTGGCGCACACCGGCGGCCATCGTTCGGACGCGGCGGCGCGGCTGGGACTGGGGCGCAACACGATCACGCGCAGGCTCGGCCCCGGGCGCAAGCCGCGCGCGATGGAATGATGTGTCCGACGGCGCGCGACGCGCCGTTGTGCTGCCGGCAACGCCTGCATGCCGTCGACGCGATAAGCTGCCTGTCCCTCGCGCATCTCGCGCCCCGATGAACCGCAAGGAGTCCCCCGCATGCGCCATCGCAGCCTCGCCATCGTCTTCTCGTCCCTCGCGCTCGCAACCCTCGCCGGCTGCACCAGCGCGCCACCGCCGAAACCGCAGCCCGCAGCGCCGCAGCACCGCCTGCAACGTGCGATCGCCAACATGGCGCCGGTCTCCGGCACGCTGGTCAGCGGCAAGCTGCTGGTGTTCGCGGTCGATGGCGGCGTGCGCATCGAAGGCGAACTCGGCGGCCTCGGCCGCAACGCCACGCATGCGATCCACATCCACGAACGCGGCGACTGCACTGCCGCAGACGGCAGCAGCGCCGGCGGTCATTTCAACCCCGCCGCCGCCGCGCACGGCCGCGTCGGCCATGGTGCGCACCATGCCGGCGACATGGACAACATCGTCGCCGATGCGCGCGGCGTGGCGAAGGTCGATGTGCGTGCCGATGGCGTCACCCTCGGCAGCGGTGCCGCCAACGATGTCCTCGGTCGCGCGATCATCGTCCACGCCGGCGTCGACGACTACGTCAGCCAGCCTACCGGCAATGCCGGCGCCCGCGCTGCCTGCGGCGTGATCGAGATCGCGCCCTGACCGATGCCCGGGGCTTGAAGCCGCCACTGCGGCGGGCTATGGTCCCTTCCACAATCTGTTGATCACCGGGCGGCGCGTCGAACGCGTCGCCCGTTGTCTTTCTGGAGTTCCTCATGAGCAGCCTGCCGCCGATCACCGTTTCGTCCCTGGACATCGCCCGCCTCGAAGCCATGCTCGAGTCCCCGGCGCTGCGCCAGCTGCCCGCCGCGCACGCGCTGGGCGAAGAGCTGGCGCGCGCGAACGTCGTCGCCCCGGCCGACATGCCGGCCGATGTGGTGAGCATGGACTCGGTGGTCGCCTGCCTGGACGAAAACAGCGGCGAGTCGCGCCTGCTCACCCTGGTCTATCCGCAGGATGCCGACGCCGACCAGGGCAAGATCTCGGTGCTCGCGCCGGTCGGCAGCGCGCTGCTGGGCCTGTCGGTGGGCCAGCACATCGACTGGCCGGCGCCCGGCGGCCGCACGCTGCGGCTCACGGTCACCGGCATCCAGTACCAGCCGGAAGCCGCCGGCGCCATTCCCGGCTGATCGCAAAGAAAACCCTGCGCGGCTCAGCCGTTGCCGGCGCCCAACAACGCCCGCGCATCCGCATGCGCGGGGCAGGGCACCGGTTCCACGTCGAGCCCATGGACCTTCAGGATCGCGACCAGCTGCCGCTGTCGAGCCTGGAAGTGCGCGAAGCCGCGATCGATGCGGGCGTCGTCGTTCTCCTGCGGCCCGTAGCGGGTGCGCCAGCCGTCGCGATCGAAGGCGGCAGCGCGCACCTGGCCGTCTGCGTAGCGCAGCAGCGGTTCCGGCGGTGCGTCCAGCCAGGCTTCCCGCTGCGGCACCAGCAGCGCGGTTTCGAGCAGCGTCCACAGGCCGTCCAGGCCGACGTTCGCGTACTGCAGCGCCATCATCGCGGCGAGATCGTAGGCGGTGAGGTAGCGCGCATGTTCGATCCGCGCTGCGAAGCCGTCCTGCGCGGCCAGCGCGGTTTCGGCGCGAGCCATGCCGCGCTCCAGCAGGATCTCCTCGAACGTCGTCGCCACGGCGGTGACTTCGGCGGCGTCGCCGACGAGCAGGAACGGCACCACCCGCAGTGGGCCGTCCTGGAGTTCCGGTTCGGCGCGCAGCGGCAGCGGCACCACGCCATCCGCATCCGCGCCGAAGGCGATGATCCGCGGTCCGCCGGCCTGCGGGGCGCGCGCGTGGAGTTCCTCCAGCCGGCGGTGCAACGGCCAGCCCGGGCGCAGCAGTTCGGCGGGGTCGTAATGCGCGCCGGCGAGGACCAGGTCGAGCGAGGCCGCCTGCGGCGCCAGCAGCGCGAGGTCGTGGCCGATCCGTTCGGCCAGTGCGCCGGCTTCGGCCTGGCGCAATGCGGCCCGGCCCGGCCGGGTGCCCGGCACCAGTTCCAGGGCGAGCGCACCGCGCACCAACAGGCGCGGCTTCGGGGACGGCGTGGCGGTCGGATGTGCGCTCATGGTCTCTGCGTGCGGGGGTAAACTCGGCCATTATCCGCTGCAGGCGTCGTTTCGCGGCGGGTTTAGAGGCGAAGCTCCAGCGTTTGCGGGTCAAATCGACCCGTCCCGCGCCCCGGCGTCCCGCCGCCGGCGCATCCCGAAATCCGAGAGGTGTCCGATGCTGCATGGTCGTCCCGTCGCCGTCCTGGGCGGCGCCCGTATCCCCTTCTGTCGCCAGCACACGGCCTATGCCGATGTCGGCAACCTGGGCATGTCGGTCCGCACCCTCGGCGCGGTGGTCGAGAAGTTCGGCCTGCACGGCCAGCAGCTGGGCGAAGTCGCGCTGGGCGCGGTGCTCAAGCACAGCAGCGACTGGAACCTCGGCCGCGAGGCCGCGCTGTCCTCGGGCCTGTCGCCGCTGACCCCCGGCATCACCATGCAGCGCGCCTGCGGCACCTCGCTGGACACGATCATCCACGTCGCGAACAAGATCGCCACCGGACAGATCGAGTCCGGCATCGGCGGCGGTTCCGACACCACGTCGGACGTGCCGATCGTGTTCAGCCCGGCCTTCCGCAAGCGCCTGATCTCGGTGTCCACCGCGAAGACCGCGATGGACCGCCTGGCGCGCTTCACGAACGGGTTCTCGTTCAAGGAACTCAAGCCCGAACTGCCCGGCGTGGGCGAACCGCGCACCGGCAAGTCGATGGGCCAGCACTGCGAGGACATGGCGAAGGAGTGGCACATCCCGCGCGAGGAACAGGACGCGCTGGCCTTCGCCTCGCACCAGAAGCTCGCCGCCGCCTACGAGCGCGGCTTCTTCGACGACCTCGTCGTGCCGTTCCGCGGCGTGTCGCGCGACAACATCCTGCGCACCGACACCACGCTGGAGAAGCTGGCGACGCTGAAGCCGGCCTTCGACCGCACCTCCGGCCGCGGTACGCTCACCGCCGCCAACTCCACGCCGCTCACCGACGGCGCCGCCGCCTGCCTCATCGCCTCCGACGAGTGGGCCGCGCAGCACGGCCACGAAGTGCTGTGCCACATCCGTGACGTGCATGTGTCCGCCGTCGACTTCATCCACGGCGAAGGCCTGCTGATGGCGCCGACCGTGGCCGTCGCCGAGATGCTCGCGCGCAACAACCTCACCCTGCAGGATTTCGACATCTACGAGATCCACGAAGCCTTCGCGGCGCAGGTGCTGTGCACGCTGCGCGCCTGGGAAAGCGCCGACTACTGCCGCGATCGTCTCGGCCTGGCCGCGCCGCTGGGCAGCATCGACCCGGCGAAGATGAACCCGGTCGGTTCCTCGCTCGCCGCCGGCCATCCCTTCGCCGCGACCGGTGCGCGCATCGTCGCCACCGCCGCCAAGCAGCTGAAGGAACGCGGCGGCGGTCGCTGCCTGATCTCGATCTGCACCGCTGGCGGCATGGGCGTCGTCGCCATCCTCGAGCGCTGATCGATGCGTTGACCGATGCGTTGATCGGAACGCAGTCCGCGCCCCGCCGGTGACGGCGGTGGCGCGGGAGACGCCGGGGGCGGATGCCCCGATGTTCACCCCGCGCGGGGATCCCCTACGTTGGTTTCGCGTGTTCGCAGCCACCCGGCCGCGACCCAACCACGAGGGAAGTGCGATGCAATCGTCCACGCGTTCGAGAATCGCGGCCTGCCTCACGGCCGCCGCCCTGGCTGCGGCCGTCGCGGCCTGCAGCAGGCACGAGTCCGCAGCGGAAGCGGCCGCCGAAAAGACGTCGGTCGAGGTGGCCGCTGCGGATGCCGCTGCACCTGCCGCGCCACCGATGGCGCAGATGCCGATGCGAAGCAACGCTGCGGAGCGCGAAGCGGCTGCATACATGGCGCAGGGTGCCGATGCCACGCAGCAATACGGGACGCGCGAGGAAGACACGCGCGTCGACCCTGGCCAACTCACCTCCATCGCCGCGAGCCAGGCCGATCCGGCGCGCCGATTCATGCGCACCGCGCGCGCCAGTTTCCGGGTGAAGGATGTCTACGCCGCCGCCATGGCGATCGAGGACGCCGTGGCCGAGCAGGGCGGTTTCGTGCTGCGCAACGACATCCAGGCGCAGACGCTGCGCGCGGTCAGCCATCCCGTCGGCGACGGCAAGCGCCTGCAGCTGACCGAATACACCGTGCAGGGTTCGCTGGTCGTGCGCGTGCCGAGCGATCGCACCCAGGCCTTCCTGCGTGCGATCGCGCCGCAGATGGCCTTCCTCGACCAGCGCAGCCTGGAAGCCACCGACGTCCAGTTCCAGATCCTGCGCCAGCAGCTGGTGTGGCAGCGCGAGCAGCAGACCCAGCAGGCGCTCGGTGATGCGGTGCAGGCGGGCGACCGGCTCGATCGCAAGGCCGAGGTCATCGCCGCGCAGGGCGACGCGAAGCTGCAGCGCGACGAAGCGCTCATCCAGCGGAAGGAGTTCGAGGACAAGGTCGCCTTCAGCACCATCGACCTGTCGCTGTACCAGTCGCCGAAGGTGGAGCGCAACGAGTCCGTGGACACCGATGCGATGTTCGACAGCCATCGCCCGAGCTTCTTCGTCCGCCTCGGCGAAGCGCTGCGCACCGGCTGGTACGCGGTGCTCGACGTGTTCGTCGCGCTGATGCACGTGTGGCCGCTGTGGCTGCTGGGCGGCTTGGGGTTGTGGGGGCTGCGGAAGTGGACGGTGTCGCGCGCGGCACGTCGCACACCGCCGCCGCGCCCCGACGCTGCGGACTGATCGCGTTCGCGGCCGGCGCCACAGGCCTGGCGCCGGCCGCGTAAGATGCGTTTTTCCGCCATCGCCCGGGGGAGCGCATGCGCAACGACGATTTCAATCCGTACAGCCCGCCGACGGCGGCCATCGAGCCCATGTTCGGCGGTCTCGCGCCAGAGGGAGAGGTGAAGGTCTGGCGGGACGGCAACGAGCTCGTGGCCCTGATCGATGCGCCGCTGCCGCCGCGCTGCGTGAAGTGCAACCGTCCGGTCCACGGCACGATCAAGCCGCGCACGTTCTACTGGCATTCGCCGTGGTTGTTCCTGCTGGTCCTGATCAACCTGCTCATCGCCCTCATCGTCGTGGCGATCGTGCGCAAGAAATCGGTCCATCCCGCCGCGCTGTGCGAGGCGCACGCGAAGGCGCGCGGGCAGATCATCCTCGGCGCCTGGGCGACCGCACTGGCCGCGCCGTTCATCGGCGGCGGCATCGCCGCCATCGCCGGGGACCTGGGCGGGCTCGTCGGTTCGGGCGTGGCGGTGCTGCTGGTGCTGGGCGCGCTCGTTTTCGGCAGCACGAAGGGACGCGTGATGCTGCCGCGCCGCATCGACAAGCGCATGGCCCGATTCACCGGCTGCAGCGAGGAATACCTGCGCGCGCTGCCGATCCTGCCGGTGCAGCTGCGACGCCGCTGAACAGCGACCTTTCCTGCCGGCAGCACCGCTGCTGCCCGGTCTGCGCTCCGTCTCCACAGGGCCCGCCGTCGACGCCGGATGACCGACCCATGACGGGTGTCATGGTCGTGCACCTCCGGAGAGGCTGCCGGAGCGCATAGACTGGGTCCATGCCATCACACGACGGATCGAGGCAGCCGGTGTTCACGGGCTTCAGGCTGGGGTCGCTCACGATCGATCTCGACCAGGGCGTGGTGCTGTCCGCGGAGGGCGGGGCCAGCGGGCTGACGCCGCGTGCGGAGGACCTGCTGCTCCTGCTGGCACGGCGGGCGAACATGCTGGTCTCGCGCGAGGACATCCTGGAGACCGTCTGGGCCGGGCGGGTGGTCGAGGATGCGGCGATCACCCACTGCGTGTGGCAGATCCGTCGCGCGCTCGGCGGCGACGGCAAGGACATCCTGCAGACCCGTCCCAAGCGTGGCTACGTGCTGGTGGTGCCGGACGCAGCCTGGATCCGGCCGGCCGCGCTCCCGTCGATCGAGGCCCCGTCGACCGAGGCCCCGGCGGACGTGGCGCCCGTCGTCCCTGTCGAGCCCGCCGCCCCGCCGCAGCGCGGTAGACGCCGGAGATGGCCGCTGGTCGCGGCTGCGGCGCTGGCGATCGCGTGTGCGGGGCTCGTCGCTTGGCGGGTGTCGTCGCCCGCGGACGAGGCCATCGCGTTCGATCCGCACATCGAGATGAGCGTGGCGGTCGTCGCCCCCTCGTCGCTGTCGTGGCTGCGCGACACCCTGCTGCGCGATGCGATCGAACAGGCCCACCTCCGCGACGTGGAGGTGGTGGTCTTCCAGGGCGCGCAGACACGCAATCCGTTCCGTGGGCCGCACCTGCAGGTGCAGATCGTGCAGGCCGAGCCGCGCGCGCTGGAGGCCGAGCTGTCGCTCGCGCAGGGCGACGCCATGCTCCGCGAACGCTATCGCGGCCCCGCGGAAGGCCTGGCGGCCGCGATGCGCGCACTGCTGTCGCGCCAGATGCCGGTGCCGATGCGGACGCAGGGCGCGGCGACCGACGCCTACGTGGCCGGGCGTCTGGCCGAAGCGCGCTTCGATCGCGCTACCGCCGTGCTGGAATTCCGGCGTGCGCTCGCCCTGGATGCCGGGATGGCGGATGCGCGCATCGCCCTGGCCGGCCTGCTGTTCGAGCAGGGCCAGGCCGACGAGGCCCGCGACGTGGCCCGTACGCTGGCCGGTCCGGGCGCCGACGACCCGGTGCGTCGCTGCCGGATCGAACGCCTGCTGGCGCGGGTCGAGCCCGACCGTCTCGGTCCCGCGCCCTGCGCCCGTGCGGCGATGGTCGCGCGCGTCGAGCGCCTGCAGCTGCGCGACGCCCTGCGCGAGATCGAACGGTTGAACGCCGCGCCGGCCGGTGCCGGTGAATGGCTGGAGCAGGAGGATGCCTACATCCTCGCCCTGCTGCGCCTGCAGGAACTGGAGCGCGCGAAGTACGAGATCGATCGCGCTCGCGCCGTCGCCGAGCGGGCTGGCTGGCGCCATGCGGCGCTGCGCCTGGGCACCAACCTCGGGCCGCTGCACATGCATCGCGGCGAACGCCGTGCGGCGGCCCGGGCGCAGGCGCAGGTGGCGGACGGGTTCGCCGCGCTGGGCGACACCGGATCGGCCGCCGAGAGCCGGATCTGGGTGCAGCGCGCGGAACCGATCGTGCCGGGCCCCGCGCTCGCCGCGCGCCGCGAAGCCCTGCGCGGCATCGTCGCCCAGGCGCGCGGCTCCGGCCGGTTGCGCGCCGAGATCGAGGCCCTGCTGCTGCTCGCGAGGATGGACCGCGATCGACCCGACGCCTGGCGTGCGCACCTCGATCGCGCGCGCGCCCGCATCCGCGAGGCGCGTCTGGATGGCGGCAACAGCCTGCATCCCTACTTCGTGGTCGGCGAAGTCGTCGGCGCGCGTCGCTACGGCGAGGCGCTGGTCGAGATCGATGCCCTGGCGCGCGTGCCGAGTCCGCATCCGCGCGCGCAGGCCTGGGCTCTGTACCTCCAGGTGGAATCGCACTTCTGGCGCGACGAGATGAGCGACGCGGTCGCCGGGATCGACGCGATGGAGCGGGCCGGCCTGGACATCACCGCCTCGCCCAACCCCTGCTTCCATGCCTGGGTGCTGACCGAGGCCGGGCGCCGTGACCGTGCGAGCGCCTACCTCGAGCGCTGCAACGACGGCGCGCGCAGCCACGAACAGACCGATTTCGGCCTGGTCGCCGCCGCGCGCCAGCGCATGCTGGATGGCGAGTCGCGCGCGGCCTGGACGCTGCTGCGCCCGCGTCTGCTTGCTCTGCTCGCGCTGCCCGAACCCACTCGGCAGGAGGGCGAGGCCCTGGCGCTGGTGGCCCGCCACGCGGCGCTCCTGCCCGAGGCCGACCCGGCGCTGCTGGCCCGGGCGACGCAGGCGGTCGACCGCATCGCGGCCCTGGATGGCGCCGGACCGGGCCTTCGACTGGGCGCGCAGCTCCTCCGCGACGCGCTGTGCCGGCGATCCGCAGCCTGTCGTCCTCGGCCCTTGCCCGGCTGGGCGGCCGAGGACCGCTTCGCGGCCCGGCTGACGGCCACCTCGGGGGTGCTGGCAACGCGTTGATCGGAAAGGACAATCTTTCCGAGAGCTTTTCCGCAGGATGCCGAGAGGACTTGAGCGGGGCGGGATGCGACACAAGGGGCGCCGAACGGGACCGTATGGACCGACCGACGCACCTCTTCCCCCGCAGACAAGGAGCACCCGCAATGTCCGACCCCTACGCCAAAGACGCCCAGATCTTCACCTTCGGCGTGCACGGCACCATCAACACCCCCGAGAACGTCCGCGAGGTCACCCAGCGGATCAGTGCCGCCGTGGGCAGGACCACCGAAGGCGCCAACCTCTGGGACAACGGTTTCGACTGGCGCGCCCGTACCGAAACCGTGATGCGCCCGCAGTTCGACCCCCAGGGCATCTACATGGGCGAGGCGCCCGTCTCCCAGAACGTGCCGGGCACCGCCCACCAGATGAACGGCACCCGCGACCGCGAGATCGCTTCGGAGCGCTTCGCCGCGCACGTGCTGCAGCAGGTCGACAACGCGATCGAACGCGGCGATCTCGACCGCAACAAGCCGCTGACCCTGAACCTCGTCGGCTTCAGCCACGGCGGCAACGTCTCGATCCTGGCCTCGGACGAGATTTCCGAAGGCATGAAGCAGCGCGGCATCAACGCCGCGATCCACGTCACCACGCTGTCCACCCCGGCCTACACCTGGGGTCCGGAAAACCCCGACACCGCGCGCGACCGGGTGCAGGCGGACGGCGTGAAGTTCGCGCACACCCACTTCAACACGCCCGGCGACGGCGTGATCCGCCTGGCGATGGCGCGTGCGAACTACAACACCGAAGTCACGCGCAACTACGACTTCCCGAACGCGCCGTTCGGCGCCAACGGCCTGGCCAACCACGGCGCGGTGCAGAGCGTGCCGGAGATGATGGATGCCGCCGCCGAGACCATGCGCCAGCGTTTCAACGGCCTGGCCCCGGCGCAGCAGCGCAGCGATGCCGGCGAACAGGACGTGCGCGTGGCCGGCGTGACCCCCGCGACCCCCGGCGCGGCAGTGGACTGGAACCGGTTCAATGCCGATCCGATGATCCAGCAGGCCTCGACGGCGCTGGCGCGGGCGGTGCCCGATGCGCCGCAGGACACCCAGAACCCGAGCCTGCTCGCGGGCATCGCCGGGGTCGCGGCGGAAAACCGCTTCAAGTCGATCGGCGACGTGGCCTTCGGCCAGAACGGCCAGACCGCTTTCGTCACCGATCGCGAGAAGACCGACCCGGCCGCACGCGTCGCGCCCGTCGACATGGCCCTGGCCAGCAAGCCGACGGAGCAGGTGATGGATCGCTTCGCCGCGGCGCTGGACACCTCGCGTACGCAGGCCGTCGCGCAGGAGACCCAGGAACAGCAGCAGCGCCAGAGCGCGCCGCGCATGGCGTGAACCGGCGCAGCGTCGGCTGGGGCAGGCTTACCTGCCCCGGTCGCTGCTGCGTCCGCCTTCGGCCAGCACCCAGCCCACCATCGCGGCGGACACATCGCCCAGGCCCTGTTCGAAGGCGCGGTTGATGCGCGGCACGTCGGTGCCTTCGGCGGGCACGTCGGCCTCGAACACCCGGCTGGCGACGATGCGGTTGTCGGCGTTGTGCACCAGGCGCGCGCCGACGGCGATCCGCACGGTCGGCGTGCCGGCGTCGGCGTAGTCGGACTCGAAGCGGCGCAGGTCCAGCAGCAGTTCGTAGCGCGGGCTCACGCCTTCGCCGCGCCGCGCGACGCCGGCGAAGCGACCGCTGTCGATGAAGGCGCGCATCAGCGCGTCGTGGACGATGTCCGGCGCAGGCTGCGTCCACGCTGCGCCCTTGTACACCTGCAGTTCGCCGGCGCGCGGGCGCACGAGGATGCGTGCGGAGTCGCTGCTGGCGTCGGCGACGGGACGGGCGATCTGCAGTTGCCAGTCCGCCTTCGGCCAGGCGGCGTCGATGGCCACGCGCGGCTCGGGGCGATAGAGCGCGATCGGTTCGTTCTTCGGCAGGAGGCCGCAGCCGCCGAGAGCGAGAAGCGCGGACAGCGCGGCGAGTCGCAGCGGTGCGTGAAGTCGAATGGAGGCGCTCGATCGGCGCGATGGGCTCATGCGGCTCATTCGGGTTCGAATTCCTTGGGCTTCTGTCGACCCAGCACGTAGCCGGCCGGGTTGTCGTCGAGTCGCGTGCTGATCCGGCGCAGGTCGCGTACCAGCACGCGCAGTTCTTCCAGCGTCGGCCCCAGCTGCGCCAGGCCATCCTCGGTGAAATTGCGGATCGCGCCGCGATTCTCGTCGAGCAGCGAATTGGCGTTGCCGGCGGCGGAATCGAGCCGGGTCAGCGTGCTGTCGAGCTTGGCGATCAGGCCCGGCAGTTTGTCGACCAGCTCGCGGTCGATGTCGGCGATCGCGCCTTGCGTCGTGTCCAGCGTTGCGGCGAGCTTTTCGCTCGACACGCGGGCGTTGCTGATCAGCGCGCCGAGGTCCTGGCGCTGGTCTGCGATCGCGCCGGTGGCGTTCTCCAGGTTCTTCAGGGTCTCGGTGATGTTGCGGATGTTGTCTTCGCTCAACACCTGGTCGAGCCGCGTCACCAGCTTGTTCGCGGTCTCGGCGATGTTCTGCAGCGCCGAGGCTTCGGTCTCGATGACCGGCACGTCGTCGCCGTTCTCGCTGGCGAGCAGCGGCGCGGTCGGGCTGCCGCCGGTCAGCTGGATGAAGGCCGTGCCGGTGAGCCCGGTGAACGACAGCTTGGCGTGGGTGTCGGTCTTCACCGGTGTTTCCGCGCGCAGCTTGACCCGTGCGATCACCTTGCGCGGATCGTCCGGGTCCAGGCGCAGGTCGTCGACGGTGCCCACGCTGATGCCGTTGTACTGCACGCTGCCGCCTTCGGTCAGGCCGGTCACGGCTTCGTCGAAGACCACGTCGTAGTGGCGCCAGTCCTTGGCGGAGGTGTACTTCGCCGCCCACAGCCCGAACAGCAGCATGAAGGCCGCCGCCGCGAGGGTGAAGGCGCCGATCAGCACGTAATTGGCACGGGTTTCCATGTCAGTCTCTCGTCTCGACGATGCGGCGGTGGCCGTCGCGCGCGGCGCGCCCGCGGGGACCGTTGAAATACTCCTGCACCCAGGGATGGTCCATGCGCTCGATCTCCGCCAGCGGGCCGACCGCGATCACGCGCTTCTCGGCGAGCACGGCGACGCGGTCGCAGATGGCGTACAGCGTATCCAGATCGTGGGTGATCAGGAACACGGTCAGGCCCAGCGCCTGCTGCAGGGTGCGGGTGAGATGGTCGAAGGCCGCAGCGCCGATCGGGTCCAGCCCGGCGGTGGGCTCGTCCAGGAACAGCAGCGGCGGGTCCAGCGCAAGCGCCCGCGCCAGGCCGGCGCGCTTTCGCATGCCGCCGGACAGCTGCGACGGCAGCTTGTCCAGCGCATCCGGCGGCAGCCCGGCCAGCTTCACCTTCAGCAGCGCCAGTTCGTACAGCAGCGATTCCGGCAGCTCGGGATGGTGTTCCTTCAGCGGCACCTGCACGTTCTCGCCCACGGTCAGCGACGAGAACAGCGCGCCGTCCTGGAACAGCACGCCGGTATTGCGCTCGATGTGGCGGCGGTCCTCGTCGTCGCGCGAACGCCCGTCGACGCCGAGCACCTGCACGTCACCGGCGTCAGGGTCGCGCAGGCCGATGATCGAGCGCAGCAGTACCGACTTGCCGCTGCCCGAACCGCCGACCACGCCGATGATCTCGCCCGGTCGCACGTCGAGGTCGAGCTTGTCGTGCACCACCTGTTCGCCGAACTGGTTGCGCAGGCCGCGGACCTGGATGATGGGTTCAAGCGTGGAGGCCGTCATGTCGAGCGCTCTCCGGGATGCTCACTACGACCAGCAGGCATCGCGAGCTGCAATTGACTGCCGGCAATGTTCATGGCATCGATGAGATCGGCTTCTGCTTTGCTGTCGACCATGACCGTCAATGCGACAAGTTCTCTCTCCGGCTGCCGTATGAATTCGATGCCTGCAACATCGAGGTTCATCGTGATGGCGCTGTTGAGAGAAATCTCGATCTGCATGCCTGCTCGCACGGCTCCAGACTTGATCTCACCCGCGATGACATAGAGCGATCTGCTCGCCAAGTAACAGGTCGATTTCACCTCGAAGAGAGCGGTCTGCAGATCGCCATCAATGCGGGAAGAGGTCGTTGTCGCCATCACCACCCCACCTGCATGAACCAGATCGCCGCGAACGCGTCGAACACGATCACCAGCGAGATCGTCTGCACCACGCTCGACGTGGTGCGCTCGCCGACCGATTGCGCGGTGCCGGTGACCTGCAGGCCTTCCAGGCAGCCGATCAGACCGATCACCATCGCGAAGACCGGGGCTTTGGCCATGCCGACCAGGAAATGGCGCAATTCCATCGTTTCCTGCATGCGGCCGTAGTAGGCCTGCATCGGGATGTCCAGGCTGGTCATGCCCACCACCATGCCGCCGAGCAGGCCGGCGAGCATCGCGATGAAGGTCAGCAGGGGCAGCATCACCAGCAACGCGATCAGGCGCGGGATGACCAGCAGGTCCACCGGGTCCAGGCCCAGCGTGCGGATCGCGTCGACCTCCTCGCGGTTGACCATCGAGCCGATCTGCGCGGTGAACGCGCTGGCGGTGCGTCCGGCGAGGATGATCGCGGTGAGCAGTACCCCGAACTCGCGCAGGAAGGAAATGCTGACCAGCTCGACGACATAGATCGATGCACCGAAGTCGGCGAGGATGTTCGAGCCGAGGAAGGCGATGACCGCGCCGACCAGGAACGACAGCAGCGCCACCAGCGGCACCGCATCCAGGCCGACCTGCTCCATGTGGTGCACGGTCGAGATCGCGCGCAGGCGGCGCGGCTGCACCACCGTGCGGCCCATCTTCGTCAGGGTTTCGCCGAGGAAGCTGACCAACGCGACCACTTCGCGGGCGTTGTCGTGCACCGCATGGCCCAGGCGTTCCAGCGCGGCGGCGAAGCCGTAGGTTTTCTTCGCCTTCGGCCGGCCGTCGCGCACGTCCTCGATCACCTGCACCAGCGCGCGATGGTCTTCGTGGAAGCGCAGCGCATCGGCATCGAGGCCATTGCGGCTGGCGTGGCGCAGCAGCTGCAGGACGCCCAGCGAGTCGAGTCGCGCCACGCCGCTGGCGTCGAGCATGCGCGCATCGTCGGGCAGTTCGCGCAGCGCAGCACCGATCGCGAGCGCGTGCTGCAGCGTCCATTCGCCCAGCAGACGGACGTGGCCCGCGTCCTGCGGATCCGGTTCGATGCGGGGGGCGGTGGCGGCGGGGGGCGTCATCGGGTGTCGGGCATGCGTTCGCGGCAGGATAGCCGAGGGCGCGGCGCGTGTGCGTCGCTCAACGGTCGCCCGCCAGCGGCGATGGTTCAGCCGGCGGCGCGTCGTTGTCGGGCATGTCGTCGGGCGTGCCGTCCAGCATCGCGCGCAGCGTCGCCACGCGCGGCGGTGCGTTCTGCGCATCCAGCGACGCCAGTGCGTCGCGTGCGTCGTCGAGGCGGCCATCGGTGAGCGCGAGGTCGGCCAGTGCGAGCGCCCGCGACGCGGCATGGCGTTCGGGCAGCGCCTGCAGATGCGCCACGGCGGCGGCCAGGTCCCCGCGCGCATGCGCGGCGCGCGCGGCAGCCACGCGTGCGACGACCGCGAACTGCGGATCCTGTGCGGCGACATCGAGCAGGGACTCGGCCTTCGCATGCTCGCCGCGATGCAGCGCATCCAGGCCGTCGGCCAGTCGCGCGCGCGCCGCGCGTTCGCGTCGCGAGCGCCACAGCCGGAACGGCAGGGTCGCCAGCTTCCACAGGCCCCACAGCGCGCCCAGTGCGAGGCACAGCATGAGAAGGCCGCCGGCGAGCGTAGTCTCGATCTCGGTGCCGAGATAGCGCACCAGCACGAATCCGGGATCCTGGATCAGCGCCTGCGCCAGCAGCGCGCCGGACAGCGCGAACAGTAGCCACAGCAGCAGGTTGCGGAACAGCGTCATCCGCGCCCCGCGCGCTGCGCGCGCAGCAGTTCGAGCGTGCTGCCCAGGGTCGGCATGTCCGCGACCAGCGGAAGCGCGCGGAGCCTTTGCAGTTCCTTGCCACGGCCGCCGCCGCGGGGCCACAGCCGGGGCAGCCAGGCCTCCGCCCGCGTGAGCGCGGCGCGGTAGGCCGTCGCGTCGCGTCGTTCTGCGGCGGCGCGCGCGAGCGAGAGTTCCAGCTCCAGGCCGATGCGCGCGGCGGCGCGGTCGTGCGCGGACACCGCCAGCGCCTCGTCGGCGCGACGCACCTGCACCAGCCGTGCGAGCACGCGTTCCCACCACGGCGCAGCGGCATCGACCGCAGTGCCCTGCGCGGGCGCCGCATCGTCCGGCGGCAGCGCGCGCGCGAAGGCGTCGAGGCCGGCCAGCGCTTCGAGGCCCGGATCGATGTCGAGGGTGTCGAGCGCCGCACGCTCCTGCGCGAGCGCCTGGCGGAGATTCAGCGCGGCCGGGCTGTCGACACCCTGCAGCACGCCTGCGGCCAGCGTATACGCGCGGCGCGCGCCGTCGAGGTCGCCGGCCAGGCGCAGGCGCTGTTCGCCCATGGTCAGCAGCAGTTCGGCCTCGTCCATGCGCAGGGCCTGCGCGCCGTGGCGGCTGGCGTCGGCGAGCTTCGCGACCTGGTCCTCCAGCACGGTCGCGCGCTGGCCCATGCCGATCAGTTCGTCGCGCAGCACGCGGTTGGTCGCATCGGCCTGCTGCAGGCGCTGGCTGTGGCCGCGCACGTCGCGACGCAGGCTGTCCACGCGCGATTGCATGGCGTCGAGCTGCTGCGCGGCCTCGGCCTCGGCGCGGGCTTCGCGCTCGGCGCGTTCCTGCGCCACATGCCACAGCCAACCGCCCCCGGCGGCGATGGCGAGCACGAAGACGGCGATCGTCAGGCCGTTGCGTGACGCCGTCGGTGCGGGCGCTGGCGGCACAGGCGGTGTCGTGGCGGCCGGCGGCGTCGGGGGTGTCGGCGTGGCGGCGGACGCCGGCGGGCCGGGTTCGGCGGACTGCGGCGTGTCGTGTTCGGTCATGGCGTCGCGCGATGGCGGGTGGGGCGCTCGCGGGCATGTTACGGCAAGGGGGGAGCGCCCGCCGCTGCCGCGTTCAGCTGTCGCGCGCCGCGCAGGCCAGCAGCTGCGCGGGACGCGGCCCGTCGGCGATGCGCACGTCCGCGCAGCCGGCCTCGCGGGCGAGCGCGGCCAGGCGTTCGCTGGCCGCCAGGATGCGCGCGCCGCGCAGTCGCGCGGAGATGTCGTCCGGCACTGCCGCCAGGATCGTCGTCAGCGCCTCGCCGCTGCTCACCGGTAGCAGCAGCGGGCCGTCGAATGCGCGCAGTTGCGCCAGCGCGCGCGGCGAGGGCGCGATCGGTTCACGGGCATAGACGTCCGCGCGATGCACGCTGGCACCGCGTGCGCGCAGGGTCGGAGCGATGCGGTCGCGGCCGCCGGGCGCGGTGAGCAGGCCGACGACGAGGCCGCGCACCGGCTGCAGCACGTCGAGAGCCAGCAGGCCTTCGCTGTCCATGCGTTCGGGCGCGTGGATCCGGTCGATGCCGGCCCGGCGCAGCGCCTCGGCGGTGGCGCTTCCGACCGCGCAGAACGCCTGGCCGCGTCGTGCGCGCAGCGTGGCCAGCGTGCTCGCCGCGCGCACCGCGGCCGGACTGGTGGCGATCACGATGTCCGCAGCCAGCGCGGCGCGCAGCGCCCGGCGCGTGTCGGGATCGTCGCGCACCGCGATGCGCCACGGCGACAGGGCCAGCACCCGCAGGCCGTGTGCGGCGGCGGCACGGCGCATCGCGCCGTGGTCGTTCGCCGGGCGCAGCGATACCACCAGCGGCGCGCACGCAGCGTCCTGCCACCGTGCGGCATCGTATGCCGTAGCGGATGTGTAGCATGGGCGCGGGCTGCGGGATGGCGACATCCGGGCAGCTTGGCCATTCGATCCCTGGCCTGCAACACACGCTGGGCAACACCACGCCCCGCAAGACCAAGTCCCCGCAAGACGAGCCCCCGCACCCGATGTCCAACGCCGCAGTCCTGCATGCCCCCACGCATGCCTCCCCGCATGCCCATGACCCGCTGCACGCCCTCGAAGACGAACTGCTCGCCATGCCGCCGGTGGCCGCCCTCGGCCTGCGCGTGGCCGGGCTGGACGATGCCGGCCGCCTGCGGCTGCGCGCGCCGCTCTCGGCCAACGTGAACGACAAGGGCTGCGCCTTCGGCGGCAGCCTGACCTCGCTGCTGACCCTCGCCGGCTGGGGCCTGATCAGCCTGCGCCTCGCCGAAGCCGGCCTCGACGCCGATGTCTTCGTCGCCGACAGCGAGATCCGCTATCGCGCCCCCCTGTACGGCGACCTGGAAGCGGTGGCCGCGCTGGCCGATGGCGAATCCTGGGACGCCTTCCTCGCCACCCTGCACAGCCGGGGCCGGGCGAGGCTGACGGTGCAGGCGACCGTACCGCTGCCTGAAGGCGGGGTGGCGACCGAGAGCCGGTCGCGTTACGCGGCGATCCTGAAGCGGTAGCATCCGCCGGACGCCTTTCGCAGGATCCGACATGCCCGCCGCCGCCCCGATGCGACTCCTGACCCGCCTGCTCGTGCTCGTCCTCCTGCTGTCCATGGCCGGCATGGCGATGGCGAGCAAGAAGCGCAGCACGCTCGAGAAGAACCAGTACGCCTACTCGGCCGCGATCCGCTGGGGCGACTTCGAGGGGGCCTGGTCGCTGGTCGATCCCAAGGTCCGCGAGGAGAAGCCGATGACCGCTGCGGACTTCTCCCGCTACGAACAGATCCAGGTCACCGGCTATCGCGACCTCGCCGCCATGCCCGGCCCGGAGCCCGGCACCGAACTGCGCGAGATCCAGATCGAGGTCGTCAACCGCAACACGCTCACCCAGCGCCGCGTGCGTTTCACGGAAATCTGGCGCTACGACCCCAAGACCAAGGCCTGGTGGGTCGCCGGCCTGCCGGACTTCTGGGACGGTCGCTGATCGGCCTGTCCGCCGTGTCTCCGGCGGGCGCGCCGCCTGCGGTTTTGCCAGCGCGCCCGGGGCAGGCGACAATGCCGCCCCCAACGCGGCCCCGCCGCGCCGACTGGTCAGACTTCCCGTGAATTTCGAAGAACTGTGGGCCTTCGCAGGCCGCAACCCCGTTTACAGCATCGCCCTCGGCGGCCTGACCGTGGCGATCATCGTCAACGAGCTGTCGCGCTTCTTCCGCAGCTACAAGACCCTGCGCCCCGCCGAACTGGTCCTGATGATCAACCGCGAGAACGCCCTGGTCGTCGACCTGCGCGCGATCGCCGACTTCCAGAAGGGCCACATCGCGGGGTCGAAGAACGTGCAGATGAGCCAGTTCGACCCCGAAGGCAAGCAGCTGGCCCCGGCCAAGGCCCTGCCGGTGGTGCTGGTCTGCCAGAACGGCGTGACCGTGACCGGCGCAGCCAAGCGCCTCAAGCAGGCCGGCTTCCAGCACGTGCACATCCTCGATGGCGGCATCACCGCCTGGCAGGCAGCCGAACTGCCGCTGGTCAAGGGCAAGGGCTGACGCCCCCGGCGCCCGGCCCTCCGGGGCCGGGACGATGCCGTCGAGGTTGAAAACCGCGCGGGCGCTCCCAGATCGGATGGAGCCGTGGCGACGGCCCGGACCGTCCAGGTCCCTCCGGCGCCTCCCCGCCGGTGCCATGCCATAATCGACCTCTTTTCCGCCTTTCCCCTTTCAGGAGCCCTGTCATGTCCGAACCCGTCGCCAACGGCGCCGCCGAAAACAATGGCCCGACCTTCGCGGTCGAGAAGATCTACGTCAAGGATGTCTCGTTCGAAGCCCCCGGCGCGCCGCAGGTGTTCACCGAACAGGGGCAGCCCAACCTCGAGATGAACCTCAACCAGCGTGTCCAGCGCGTCGCCGACAACCTGTTCGAAGTCGAACTGGGCGTCACCCTGAGCTGCAAGCTGGCCGAGAAGACCATCTACCTGGTGGAAGTGCGCCAGGCCGGCCTGTTCGGTCTCGGCGGCTTCGACGACCAGACCCTGGACGCGATGCTCGGCGTGCATTGCCCGAACATCCTGTATCCGTACGCCCGCCAGACGGTCAGCGACCTGATCACGGCCGGCGGCTTCCCGCCGTTCCTGCTGCAGCCGATCAACTTCGAAGCGCTGTACGCTGAAGGCCTGCGCCAGCGCGCCGCGCAGCAGGACCTCGCTGGTACCGAGACCGCCGGCAACGCCTGATCGGCGTCCGCTGGTGATGCAGACGGGGCGCGCATGATGTCCGGACACCCGACCTACACTCCGGATGGCGATGCCGCCAGACCCGCCGTCGCCGTCCTCGGCGCCGGCTCCTGGGGCACCGCACTCGCCGCCCTGATCGCCCGGCACGGTCACCGCACCGTGCTCTGGGGTCGCGATCGCGACACCGTGGCGGCCATCGACGGCCGCCACGAAAATCCCCGCTATCTGCCGGGGATTCCCCTGCCAGACACCCTCCGCGCCACGCCCGACCTCGCCGCTGCCCTCGACGGCTGCGACCTGGTCCTCGTCGTGACGCCCTCGCACGCCTTCGCCGAAACCCTGCATGCGCTCGCGCCGCTACGCCCGGCCCATGCCGGCGTGGCCTGGGCGACCAAGGGCTTCGAACCCGGCTCCGGCCGGTTCCTGCATGAAGTCGCCGGCGGCATCCTGCCCGACGACGTGCCGCTGGCCGTGGTCACCGGTCCTTCGTTCGCGAAGGAAGTCGCCGCCGGCCTGCCGACCGCGCTCACCGTGCATTCCGACACGCCCGCCTTCGCGCAGCAGGTCGCCGACACGCTGCACGGACCCGCGTTCCGCGCCTACACCGGCGAGGACATGCTCGGGGCCGAGCTCGGTGGCGCGATGAAGAACGTGCTCGCGGTCGCCACCGGCGTCGCCGACGGCATGGACCTCGGCCTGAACGCCCGCGCCGGGCTGATCACGCGCGGTCTCAACGAAATGCTGCGCCTCAACGTCGCCATCGGCGGCAAGGTCGAAACGCTGATGGGCCTCGCCGGCCTCGGCGACCTCGTGCTGACCTGCACCGGCGACCTCTCGCGCAACCGTCGCCTCGGCCTCGCGCTCGGCCGCGGTCAATCCATCGCCGACGCCGTGCGGGAGATCGGCCAGGTGGTGGAATCGATCCAGACCGCCGATGAAGTCATGCGCCAGGCGGATCGACACGGCGTCGAGCTGCCGATCACCTCCACCGTGCGCGACGTGCTGCACGGTGGCATCACGCCCGCCGAGGGCCTGCGCCGGCTGATGGCGCGCGAACAGAAACCCGAATATCCCACGGGCCTGTTCGGCGACTGATCCTTCCGCTCCTTCTGCCTCTGGAAACGACAACGGCCCCGATCGGGGCCGTTGCGCTGTTGGCTGCCGCACGACGCGACAGCCAGGCGATCGCGATGTCAGAAGCTCGCGCGGACGCCAAGCGTGTAGCGCGAGGCCAGGTCGCCGGCTTCGACTTCGCCGACGATGCCCCAGGTCTCGTTGATGATGAGCTGGCCGCCGAGCGTGCCGCTGAACTCGCCTTCGTAATCGCTGCCGTCGACGTAGTTCGCCTTCACCCAGCCTTCGAAGTTGTTCGAAAGCGCGCCGCGCAGGCCGAGCGAGAGGCGGGCACCGTCGAGGTTGTCGCGGAAGAGGTCCGAATCCAGCTCGGTGTGCTGGAAGCCGAGCTCGGCGGTGAGGTCGGCGTTGTCGAACACGGTGTGCCGATAGCCCAGGCCGATCTGCATGTCGCGCGCGTCGATGTCGACCGCCAGGTCGTCGTTGCGCGCCCAGGCGTAGCCGCCGTAGACGTAGAAGTTGTCCGACAGCTCGATCGAGGTGCGGATGCCCACGCCGTCGAAATCGAGGCTGTCGGTGCCGTCATCGACGCTCAGGCGCTGCACGCCCGCTTCGACGTAGGTGAAACTGCCCAGGCTGTCCCGGGCGGACGCCGCGAACGGCGTGATGGCCAGCAGCATTGCGGCCGCGAGGAGCTTCTTCATGGATGTCCCTGACTTGCGGATGGTGTTGTGGGTCCTGTCCGCGCCCTCCGGCGCGGGGCCGCCGAGTGTACCCAAGCGTACGCCGATCCGCCCGGACGGCTGTCCAGAACAAGGAAACCCGGCCGGAGCCGGGTTTCCAGGTCGCGTTGCGGAGGGGAGGGCCGCAGTGCGCGAAGGGCGGATGTGGGGGCGTCCGCCACGCCTGCACGGGTGCGTGTCGCGCCGTCGGGCCTTACCAGGTGAAGCGGGGGCCGACGAACCACTGGGTGTTGCCATCGGCGAACTTCACGTCGCCGTTGAGGCCCCAGTTCTCGTTGAACTTCACGTTCGCACCGAGGCGGCCGTAGAAATCGCCGTCGAACTGCTCGTAGTCCTCGTAGCCGGCCATCGCGTAGCCTTCGAAATGCGAGGCCAGCGCGCCGCGAACGCCGACTTCGGCGCTGTAGCCGTCGAAGTCCAGGCCGGAGCCGAAGTTGGTCTTTTCATAGGCGACGCGGGCCACCAGATCCGCCTTCTTGGACAGCTCGTGGTTGAAGCCGACGCCGAGGCGCCACTGGTCGAAGTCGATGTTGGTGTCGTCGATTTCCTGGTTGCTGTAGGCGCCGAACAGATGGAACTTGGGATGGACCGCGACGGAGGCGTCGATGCCGTAGCCCTTGGCATCGGCACTGCCGTCGCCGTTGGTGGCCGCGTAACCGCCCTGCACGTGGTTGTAGGACACGCCTTCCGCTGCCGATGCGGCGAACGGGATGGCGGCAAGCAAGGTGAGGGCGAGGAGGGTGCGCTTCATGGAATGACCTCTTGTTCTGTTGTCGTGTGTGAGGCCGTCGCGGAATGTGGGACGTGGGGGAGAGAGAAGCATTCCGATCCGGTGATGCGCATTCTCGGCATCGGCGCCTAACGAAACCTTAATTTTCAGGTCCCGGCATCGGGAACTTTCGGAAAGCGTTCAGGCACGTCGCAGCGCGGCGGCATTGCGCGCAAGCGCATGAATCGCAGCCCAATCGCGCATGCGCACGGAGTTCGCCGGCACCATCCACGAACCACCGACCGCGAAGACGTTCGGCAGTGCGAGATACGCAGGTGCCTTCGCTGCATCGATGCCGCCGGTGGGGCAGAACCGCACGTCGCCGAAAGGGCCGGCCAGGCTGCGCAGCGCCGCGACGCCACCGCTGGATTCCGCAGGGAAGAACTTGAAACGTCGGTAACCCAGCTCGCGCGCGACCATGAGGTCGCTCGCCGTGGCGATGCCCGGCAGCAGCGGCATCACATGGCCGTTTCCGGCGCGCAACAGTGCAGGCGTGGCGCCGGGCGAGATCGCGAATGCGGCGCCGGCGCGTGCGACTGCATCCAGGTCGCGCGCATCCAGCACGGTGCCTGCGCCGACGATGGCGCCGGGTACGCGGCGCATGCGTTCGATCGCCTGCAGCGCGACGGGGGTGCGCAGCGTGACTTCGAGCACCGGCAGGCCGGCGTCGACGAGCGCGCGGGCCAGTGGTTCGGCATCGTCGAGCGATTCGACGACCAGCACCGGCACGATGCACGTGCGTTCGAAGAGTGCGTCGAGCGCCGCGCTGCGCGCGCCGATCGTGCCTGTTTCGAGAGAGGTGTCTTCGAGGTCGCTCATCGCTTCACGTCCAGTCGATCGTTGCGCACCAGGGCCTGGACATCCTCGACATCGGACAGATGGAAGTCCCCGGGCTGGCTGTGCTTGAGGCAGGCGGCGGCGAGACCGAAGGCAAGGCTGTCCCCGTCGTGCATGCCGGTGAGCAGTCCATGGAGCACGCCGGCTGCGAAGGCGTCGCCGGCGCCGATGCGGTCGACGATGCCTTGCAGCGCGCGCGCAGGGGCGACATGCAGTGCGCCATCGCGCGTGGCCATCAGCGCGCCCAGGCCGTGGTCGTCGACGCTGTGCTGCGTGCGCACAGTCGTGACGATGCGCTGCAGACGCGGGAACGCATTGAAGGCGCGCGCTGCCGCCGACGCGAAGCGCGCGCCGGGTTCGACGAACTCGGCATCATGCGCGTCCCCGCCATCCTCGCCGAGCACGACCGCGATGTCGCGATGATCCGCGAAGGCGAGCGCGGCTTCGCCGATGAGTGCGCGCAGAATGGTCGCAGGATCGCCGTCCCACGCAGCCCAGAGTTTCGCGCGGAAATTGCCGTCGAACGACACCAGCGCGCCGGCTTCGCGCGCGGCACGCGCGGCGTCGATC
The DNA here is from genome assembly GCF_042677005.1 of Lysobacter brunescens. NCBI lineage: Bacteria > Pseudomonadati > Pseudomonadota > Gammaproteobacteria > Lysobacterales > Lysobacteraceae > Lysobacter > Lysobacter brunescens. Next base: position 1,427,012 of record NZ_JBHTIF010000001.1, read on the forward strand.
GCGGCATCCGCCGTGGCCTGGCCGAGCGCGGGCGTCACGCCGGAGACGTGGAACAGCCGCGTGCCCTGCAGCAGTCGCGGCCAATCGTAGGCATGCGCGGGCGTGGTCGCGAATGCGGAACCTGCGCGATCGTAGAGCACTTCGCTGGGACGCAGTCCCGCGCCCTGCGAGAGGAAATAGAGGCCCATGCGACCGGGTGCGCGACGCATGCGCTCGACATGCACGCCGTGCCTGCGCAATTCGCCGAGCGCGGCTTCGCCCAGTGCGTTGTCCGCGACCGTGCCGAGCAGCTCGGCGTCGTGTCCGAAGCGTGCGAGCGAGACGGCGACGTTGGCTTCCGCGCCGCCGACATGGACATCGAATGCAGGATGCTGCAGCAGGCGTTCGCGGCCCGGCGCGGACAGGCGCAGGAGCAGTTCACCGAAACAGGCGACGGGGTGTGGCATGCGTCCTCCTCATGGGATGGCATCATGCTGCTGCGTTGCAGCATGCAATGCGGTCTGGGTTTTGATAGCGTCTTTGGCCAGCGGTGTCATTCGGTGCCGCCCGGGGCCATCATAACCTCGGTCCGATGCTGGCAGATGCTGGAATCCGCAGAGATCGGGCCTGCTTCTTCAAGAAAGGGGATGTCGATGCACAGGCAGTACGGCAGGAAAAAGACACCGGTTACCATTCTCGCCGCCTCGATCGGCCTGGCGCTGCAGTTCGCAGCGCTGTCGGCGAGCGCCCAGGCGCAACAGGCGCCTGCGACGGAGGGCGAACCAAGCGGAGAAGACCTGGACACCATCAAGGTGACGGGCTTCCGCGCCAGCCTGATCCGCGCGCTGGACGAGAAGCGCGATTCGGCCGAGCAGATCGATGCGATCGTCGCCGAGGACATCGGCAAGTTCCCCGACCAGAACCTGGCCGAATCCCTGCAGCGCATCCCGGGCGTGTCGATCGACCGCGATGCCGGCGAAGGCCGCTCGATCACCGTGCGCGGCCTCGGCCCGGACTTCACCCGCGTGCGCCTCAACGGCATGGAAGCGCTGTCCACGACAGGCGGCACGGACAGTTCGGGCGGCGCGAACCGCGGACGCGGTTTCGATTTCAACGTCTTCGCGTCCGAGCTGTTCAGCAACCTCACGGTGCGCAAGACGCAGTCGGCGGAGATCGATGAAGGTTCGCTCGGCGCGACCGTCGACCTGCGCGCGGGTCGTCCGTTCGACTACCGCGAATTCACCGCGACGGTGAGCGGGCAGATGAGCTACAACGATCTGTCCGGCGACTGGGATCCGCGTTTCGCGGGCCTGATCAGCAACGTGTGGGCGGATGGCCGCATCGGCGCGGCGCTGTCGGTCGCGTACAGCGAACGCGGGCTGCTGGAGGAAGGTTTCAGCGCGGTGCGTTGGGAGCCGAGCAGTGCATCGGGCGGTTTCTGCAGCCCGGTCGGCGTGACCCCGGCCTCGACGGCACCCGGCTCGTCGGCGGCGAACTGCGCGACCGGCATCGCGCGACCGGCCAACACCGCGTCCAACGTCAGTGCGTACAACACCGCGATGGCGCCCGGCGTGTTCCATCCGCGCCTGCCGCGCTACGGGCGCCTGCGCCACGAACAGGAGCGCACCGGCGTGACCGGCAGCCTGCAGTTCAAGCTGACCGACGACACCACCCTGTCGGTCGATGCGCTGTACTCCAAGCTAGAAGCGACGCGCCAGGAAGACTTCCTCGAAACCATTTCCTTCAGCCGCACGGCGGCGCAGGGCGGCAAGCCGCAGACCGAAGTGGTCTCGGCCGAAGTCGACGGTCGCGGGAATCTGGTCTACGGCGTGTTCAACAACGTCGACGTGCGTTCGGAATCGCGCTTCGACGAGCTGGAGACCACCTTCACGCAGATCGGTTTCGACCTGCAGACCCGACTGAGCGACCGGCTGACGATGAACGCGCAGGCCGGGCGTTCGAAGTCCGAGTTCCGCAATCCGATCCAGACCACGGTGACGCTGGACATCCAGAACGTCGATGGCTATGCGTGGGATTTCCGCGGCAACGACCGCACGCCTGCGATCACCTATCCCTTCGACGTGAACAGCCCGACCGCCTGGCAGTGGATCAGCAGTCCGGCAGCGAACTCGACGGGCTCGGAAATCCGCGTGCGTCCGCTCGGCGCGGACAACGAATTCCAGAATGCCAAGGTCAACCTGATCTTCGACATCAACGAGACCTTCGCGTTGAAGGCCGGCCTGGTGTGGAAGGAATACGACTTCGAAACCTTCGAGTTCCGTCGCGCGAACGAAACGCGTGTGCCCGGCCTGCCTGCGGGCGTGTCGGTCGCGGACATCACGCGCACCTTCAGCGGTTTCGGCTCCGGCCTGGGTCAGCCGCGTGGCAACGCGAACGGCTGGTTGATCCCGGATCTCAACGCGATCGCGCGGCTGTTCAACATCTATTGCAACTGCGATCCGACGCCGGGCACATCGGGCGATGGCGACGACTTCCGCCTGGGCAGCATCACCGTCGGCAACGCGCGCGGCAACAACTTCGCGGTGACCGAGACCGACCAGGGCGGCTACGTGCAGCTCGATTTCGACACCGATTTCATCGGTCGTCGACTGCGCGGCAACGTCGGCGTGCGCTATGCCTCCACCGAAGTCGCGGCGATCGGCTATCTCGCCACCGGGGGTGGCAGCCAGGTGGTCGTGAAGAACAGCTACACGGACACCCTGCCGTCGCTGAACCTGGCGTGGGACCTGACCGACGATCTGGTGCTGCGCTTCGGTGCGGCGAAAGTGATGGCGCGGCCGCAGCTGCCGAGCCTGAATCCGGGCGGCACGGTCAACACCACGCTGCGCACGATCACCACCGGCAACCCGCTGCTCGATCCGTTCCGCGCGACGACCTACGACCTGTCGGCGGAGTGGTACTTCGGCGAGAACGCGCTGCTCGGCGTTTCGCTGTTCTACAAGGACATCGACACCTACATCCAGACCCTGCGCGAGACGCGTCCGTACAACACGACCGGCCTGCCGCTGGAGCTGCTGAACCCGGTCGGCCTGCCGGCGGACACGCCGTTCGACATCACCTCCCCGGTGAACACGCCCGGCGGCCCGCTCAAGGGTTTCGAGATCAACTATCAGCAGCCGTTCTCGTTCCTGCCGGGCTTCTGGAGCGGATTCGGCGTGCTGATCAACTACACCCACGTCGAATCCGAGATCGACTACGCGATCTCGCCGACCAGCAGCCTGTTCGTCACCGAGAACCTGGTGAACCTGTCGCCCGATGCCTGGAACGCGACCCTCTACTACGAGAACAAGCGCTTCAGCGCGCGTGTCTCGGGCTCGTACCGCGACGACTACCTGCAGGTCGTGCCGGGTCGCAACAACAACGATGTCGAAGGCAAGCGCGAGACCTTCAACGTCGACGCGTCCCTGAAGTACAGCATCACCGACAATTTCTCGGTCACGCTGGAAGGCATCAACCTCACCGACGAGTTCAACGACCAATTCGTCGATTCGAGCGGAGACCGTGCCTCGGTCTACCACCACACCGGCCGTCAGTTCTTCGTGGGCGCACGCTACTCGTTCTGAAGAAATCCCTCCCCTTTCCATCCCCCTTGGCGGCGCGCCCCTGACGGTGGGCGCGACCGCCTTCTTTTTTTGCGCATTCGCGGGCGTGAAAACTGGGTCGGGCTCACTTCGGAGGAAGCGAACCCGGCCTCGTCTTCTTCACCCGGTTTTCTTCACCACGTCTTCTTCACCCAGTTTCCAACCCGCGATGATCAGAACGTCCCGCGCTGCACGAACGGTGCCTGCTCGTAGAGCCGGCGTTCGCCGCCGCGCGGGTCGTTTTCCACGCGCGTAGCGCGGTCGAAGATCATGGTGGCGCGCTGCGCCAAGTCGTAGCGCGGCCAGTGCGGCAGGCCGGCGTAGTTGGGGTTGCCATGGCGTGCGAAGGCGAGCAGTGCGTCGCTCATCGCATCCGCGACGCGCTGGGCGTCGTCGGAGTTTCCGGTCCGCGAGCCGGGTTGGCGGATGTTGTCGAAGACCAGAGGGATGTCGAGCGTGTGCAGCGCGCGGTCGCGGCCGCCATCGAGCGGTGACGGAAAGTCCAGTTGGTAGACCCAGGTCGGTGCAGCCTGTCGTGCGCGCGCTTCGGCTTCGAGCACTGCGCCACGCCAGGAGCGCCCGGCGGTGGTTGCAGCGAAGAAGATCTCGCTGGGTGTGTCGTCCGGATACAGCCGGCGGTACTCGGCGATCACAACGTCCGTGGGCAGATCGACGTACTGGTGGCGACGCAACGCGTCCGGCAGGGTCGCCCAGGTCAATGCGTGGTGTGCCGGATCCTTGCCGAGGAAGGCCCGGGTTTCGTCTCGGGTGTTGCCGATGATCATCGGGATCGCGGCGGACTGCGGCGGCGCATCGGGATGGAAGGGATGGCGCGGCAGATCGCGGCCATCGAGCACGGGGCCGAAGTACAGGGCCATCTCCTCGACCCGCGAAGGATCGCGTGTGCGGGCGGCGTCGAGCAGTCGCGCGGCCGGCATTGAGAGCAGCGGATCGAGACGATCGGGTGCGATGCCGAGCGCGTCGAGGAACAGCCGCGCGCGCTGCGCGGCAGCGCGCGGCCCGGCGGCAGTGACTTGCTGCCCGCTCATCGTCATCGCGCGATGGAAGAGCCCGGCCGCTTCCGGCATCGCCATCAGCGTGGCGATCTTCGCGCCGCCACCGGATTGACCGAACAGGGTGACGTTGCCGGGATCGCCACCGAACGCTGCTATGTGCTCGCGGATCCAATGCAGCGCGGCGATCAGGTCGAGCTGGCCGATGTTGCCCGACGCGGTGAAGCGTTCGTCGAATTCGCCGAGGTAGAGGTAGCCGAACAGGTTGAGCCGGTGCTGCACGGTGACGACCACGACATCGCCGCGCAGGCAGAGGCGCGTGCCGTCGTAGAGCGGATCGTTGCCCCCGCCGGTGGTGTAGCCACCGCCGTGGATGTAGACCAGCACGGGGCGCTTGGCCTTGTCGGTCGAAGGCGTCCAGATGTTGAGCGAGAGGCAGTCCTCGCTGCCCGGGCCGAGCGCGCCGGATTGCGCGGCGACGGGCCCGAAGTGGGTCGCGTCGCGCACCCCGCGCCAGGCCGGCTCGGGCTGCGGCGGCTGGAAGCGATGGCGCGCAGTGTCCGCGCCGTAGGGCACGTGGCGGAAGGACAGCACTTCGCGACCATCGGCGAGGATGTCGCGAGCGCCTTGCAATCGACCGCCGCGCACACGCACCGTCGGTGTCCTGCCACCGCGTGTGACGGCGAACGTCGACATCGGCATCAGCGCGAGCGCACTGCCGGCCAGCAGCAGGCGGCGTCGTGTCGAATCGATGCCGTCGTGCGCCATTGCGATCTCAGCGCAGCGGTTCGCGACGCGGCAGCGGCTTGAGCGGCTCCATGGTGTCGAGATTCCAGTCGGCTTCGACGAAGGCCTGCCGGGTTTCGGCATGCTTCGGATAGCCACCGACTTCCTGCTCGCTGTCGATGATCTCGCCGCGACCCTCGATGGTGTCGGCGAGGATGCGGCGATCGATGTCGTCGCGATCCCACGGACGCGCGCCGGCGTTGGCGATCACCGCGTCCTGCACGTCTCTCGCCGCCAGCGGCTTCACGCCGAAGGGCAGGGCGGGCGCAGTCTTCAGCGCACGCACCCCGGCCGGCGCGGTGCTGTAGCGGCCCTGCATCGGCAGGGGCTGGCCGATGCGGTCCACCGCGAGGTTGTCGTGCAGGTAGAGGTCGAGCCCGCCGGAACCGCCGAACATGAAGAACACCGCGCTCTGCGGCGTGTCGGGGCCGCCGCGCATGACGTTGCCGATCAGCGACAGGCGACCGTCCTGGTACGGGTGGCCCTCCCATTCGGCGGCGACGAGGTTGTAGTGCACCGCGCGCTGGCCGGGGTTGTAGATCAGGTTGTTGATGACCGTGCCCTGCGTGCCGCCCTTGAACATCGGGTTGCGCTCGTTGTTGTGCGCGTAGAGGTTGCCGACGATGAGGATGTCGCGCGCGTTGTCGTGGATCAATGAGCCCTTCGAGTGCTCGCCCTTGCCATGGCTGGAATGCGCCAGGCCTTCGGCGATGAGGTTGTTGCTGAAGGTGATGCGGTGCGAGGTGTTCGCGCGCCACTGCTCCGGCGTGTCGCCGCCGAAACGCGGGCCGGAGGCGGACAGGTTCTCGTCGGTGGCCCAGGTCAGCGAACAGTGGTCGACGATCACGTCGCGCGCGCCGACGGTGGAGATCGCGTCGAAATCCACGCCGCTGCGCTTGGCCTGGCCGGCTTCGCCGGGGCGCACGCGGATGTGGCGGACGACGACATCGTGCGTGGCGATGTCGATGCCGCCGCGGATCAGGGTGATGCCCGGCTGCGGCGCGGTCTGTCCGGCGATGGTGAGGAAGGGCTCGCGGATCTTCACCGTCTTCAGCTGCAGGTCGATCACGCCGCCGACTTCGAAGACCACGATGCGCGGCCCCTTCGCGTTCACCGCTTCCAGGAACGAGCCCGGACCCTCCGTGGCCAGCGTGGTCACGCGGACGATGCGTCCACCGCGTCCGCCTGGCGTATGCGCGGCCCAGCCCTGCGCGCCGGGGAAGGCCGGCTGGGATGTCGCGGAAGCGTGGGGCGCCGGAGCGGCGGCGCCGACGGCGAAGGCCATGGCGAGCGTCATGGCCGCGAGGCTGCGGAAAGCGGTGCGGACGGTGCTGCGGGTCATGCCTGGTCCCTCCCGGGGTTGCCCTATCGTGCACTGCAGATTGTCAATGACACCGGTTTCCTATACAACTCCCCCTCGACGAGACCACACGGCGCACCGATGACCGAGACCGCAATGGGAGACGATGCCGAGAGCTGGGAGATCGCACGGCGACTGACCGGCGCCCGACGGCGCGCCGAGGCGCTGACGGTCTATCCCGGTGCGCAGCCGCCCTCGCTGGAGGCGGGATACGCCTGCCAGGACGCGGCCATCGCGCTCTGGGAGCGCCCGGTCGCCGGCTGGAAGGTCGGCAGGATTCCCGATGCCTGGCTGGCGCGGATGGGCGAGGACCGTCTGGTCGGGCCGATCTTCGCCGGTGCGGTGCAGGCGCCGCCTGCGGTTTCGCGATCCGCCGAGGGGCTGCCGGTACACGCAGGGACTTTCGAAGTCATTCCCGGCGGCTTCGCTGCCGTGGAGGCGGAATTCGTGTTCTGCATCGCCCGTGATGCGGCGCCGGGCAAGATCGAGTGGTCCGACGAGGAAGCGCTGGCGATGGTCGCCAGCCTGCATGTCGGCGCGGAACTGGCGGGCAGCCCGATGCCGATGATCAACGACCTGGGGCCGGCGATCGTGGTGTCGGACTTCGGCAACAACGCCGGCCTGATCCTCGGACCGGCAGTCGTCGACTGGCGCGCCGCGCTGCGCGACGACCTGGTCTGCCGCACCTTCGTCCAGGATGTCGAGGTGGGGCAGGGGCGCGCCAGCGGCATCGCCGGCGGGCTGGTCGCTGCGCTGCGCTTCGCCCTGACCCGCTGCGCGAAACGCGGCATGCCGCTGCGCGCGGGGCAGTGGGTGTCGACCGGCGCGGCCACCGGCATCCATGACGTCATCGCAGGACAGCATGCGCGCGTGGTCTTCGATGGCGTCGCCGAAATCCACGTGACGATGCAGCAGGCGACGATGCAGCAGGCGGCTATGCATCAGGTGCGGCCGGAGGGAGGGGCATGACAGGAGATCACGACACCGGCAGTCAGGCCGATCGCGGCCGTCGGCGGCTGCTCGCTGGGCTGTGCGCGCTGGGCGCCGCGCATGCGACGGGCGTGCTGGCCTCGGACCGTCGTGCGCCCGGCGTGTTCACCGCGACCGACGTGCATCCGAAGGACTATCCGACGGTCGCGGCGGTGCGCTGGATCGGCGAGACGCTCGAACGCGAAACGAACGGGCGCCTGCGCATCCGCATGTACCACGCCGGCCAGCTCGGTCGCGAATCCGAGACGCTGGAGATGGCGCGCTACGGTGCGATCGACTTCGCCCGCGTGTACACCGGCGCGCTCAACAACGCCTTTCCGCTGACCCGTGCGCTGTGCATGCCGTTCGCGTTCGATTCGACCGAACACCAACGCCGCGTGCACGACGGCAAGGTCGGCGCCGAGGTGCTGCGCGGGTTCGAGACGCGCGGCGTGGTCGGCCTGGCGCTGTACGACAGCGGGCCGCGCTGCTTCTACAACACGCGCCGACCGCTGCATTCGCCGCGCGACCTCGCCGGTCTCAAGATCCGCGTTCCGCCTTCGGACATCTTCATCGAGCTGATCGGCCTGCTCGGCGGCAATCCCACGCCGCTGCCGATCGGCCAGGTGTTCTCCGCGCTGGAAACGCATCTGATCGATGGCGCCGAGAACAACATCCGCAGTTTCCACGCCAGCCGGCACTTCGAAACCGCCCGCTACTGGTCGCAGACCGGGCATTCCTATGCGCCCGACGCGCTGCTGGTCTCGAAGCGCACGCTCGACGGGTTGTCGCGTTCCGATCGTGTGCTGCTGCTCGATGCCTCGCGCGAATCGGTCAAGGTCATGCGTCGGCTGTGGGATGCATCGGAAGCCGAGGCGCGCCGTGCGCTGGCCGAGGCGGGCATCCAGTCGAACACCGTTGATGGCCCATCGTTCCGGAAGGCGGCCGAGCCGCTGGTCCGCGAGCTGCTGCGCGATCCGGCGCTGCGCGCGCTGCATGCCGCCATTCGCGATGCGGCGGGCTGAGGAGACTGACCATGAGGAACGAGGCATGACCGGAGAGAGTGCATCGGCGCCGCGCAGCGGTTTTGACCGCCTGGCGGCATGGACAGTCGGCGTGGCGGCGACCGCGCTGGCGCTGCTGGTCGCGGTACAGGGCTGGCAGGTGTTCGCACGCTACGTCCTGGATCATTCGCCGGGCTGGGTCGAACCGGCGACGGCGGTGCTGCTGACCGGCGCGATGTCGTTCGGCGCGGCGGCCGGTGTGCACCACGAGCGCCATTTCGCGTTCACGCTGCTGGCCGATGCTGCGCCGCCCTCGCTGCGTCGCGCGCTGTTCATCGCGACGAAGGGGCTGATCGCACTGCTCGGCGCGGGCCTGGCCTGGTGGGCGACGCGGCTGTTCCTCGACGGCGCCGACGTGCGCGCAGCGGGCGCGCCGTTTCCGGAATCGCTGCCGTATGCGCCGGTCGCGGTGGGCGGCGCGCTGATGGTGGTGTTCGCGATCGGCCGCTGCATGGCGACACGCACGCATGGGGAGTCCCGCTGACATGGCGATCGCACTGCTTTTCATCGCATTCACCCTGCTGCTCGCGATCGGCGTGCCGGTCGCGTACGCGCTGGCCGTCGCGACCCTGGCGACGCTGCTCTACGTGGACCTGCCGCCGCTGGTGCTGGTGCAACAGGTCACCGCCGGCGCGGGATCCTCGTCGCTGGTCGCGATTCCGCTGTTCATCCTTGCCGGCGAGATCATGATGCGCGGCGGCATTTCCGAGCGCCTGATCGGCCTCGCCAGCGCGCTGGTCGGGCGCATGCGCGGCGGGCTCGGGCAGGTCAGCATCGTGTCCTCGCTGTTCTTCGGTGGCGTGTCCGGGTCGGCGATCGCCGACGTGTCCGCCGTCGGCGGCGCGATGATCCCGCAGATGGTGCAGCGCGGCTATGCGAAGGACTACGCGGTGAACGTGAGCATCAACGCCGCGCTGGTCGCGCTGCTGGTGCCGCCGTCGCACAACCTGATCCTGTTTTCCGCGGCGGCCGGCGGTGGCGTGTCGATCATCGACCTGTTCGCGGCGGGCATGCTGCCGGCGCTGCTGATGACCCTGGCGATGATGGTCACCGCCTACGTGCTGGCGCGCCGTGCCGGGTACGGCACCGAGGCCTTCCCGGGATTCGCGGTACTGGCGCGGCGCTTCGTGTCGGCCTTGCCCGGCCTGTTGCTGGTGGCGCTGATCTTCTTCGGCATCCGCGCGGGCATCTTCACCGCCGTGGAGAGCGCGGCGGTCGCGGTGCTTTACGCACTCCTGGTCGCGGGCCTCGCCTATCGATCGCTCGGCTGGTCCGCATTCCTCGAAACGCTGGCGCATGCATCGCGCACCACCGGCGCGATCCTGTTCGTCATTGCGGCGGCGGCCGCGTTCGGCTGGATGCTGGCCTATCTCGAAGTGCCGGCCGCCACGGTCGAGGCGCTGCGCGCGATCGCGCACGACAAGGTGATGGTGCTGCTGCTGATCGTGCTGGTGCTGCTGTTCCTCGGCACCTTCATGGACCTGGCACCGATGATCCTGATCTGCACGCCGATCTTCCTGCCGGTGGCCAAGGCCTACGGCATCGATCCGCTTCAATTCGGTGTCGTATTGATCCTCGCCGGCGGCATCGGCCTAGTCACGCCGCCGGTCGGCTCGGTGCTGTTCGTCGGTACCGCGATCGGCCGCATCGGCATCGGCGAGGCCCTGCGCACCATCTGGCCGTTCTGGCTGGCCGCGCTGTGCGTGCTGCTCGCGGTCGCCTTCGTGCCGGGCGTGACGCTGTGGCTGCCCACCATCCTGTGAGGATCGAATGTCCACCCGGAGACACACCCCTGCGGATTCGGTCCATAATCCACGCATGACCGCGAAAACCACCGTCCCCAGGAGTACCACCGCCCAGCAGCCGCCGGCGCCGGGCAAGGCCACCATCAACGACATCGCCCGGCTCGCCGGCGTGTCGAAGAAAACGGTGTCGCGGGTCATCAACGACTCGCCGCTGGTCAAGCCGGACACACGCGCGAAAGTGCATGCGTTGATGCGCGAATACGGTTATGCGCCAGATCCGCAGGCGCGCGGCCTCGCATTCCGCAAATCGTTCCTGGTCGGTCTCGTGTTCGACAACCCGACCGCGCAGTACATCGTCAACATGCAGTACGGCGTCCTCGACGCGTTGCGCGACACCGGCTACGAGCTCGTCGTGCATCCCTGCGACAGCAAGCGCGAAGGCTACATCGACGGCATCCGCCGCTTCGTGCTGCAGCAGAAGCTGCACGGCGTGATCCTGATCCCGCGCGTGTCCGAAGACCAGGCCCTGGCCGAAGCACTGCGCGAGATCGACTGCCGCTACGTGCGCATCGCATCGGTGCCCTTCGACGAGGCCGGTCGCATGCTGGTCACGCAGGACCGCATCGCCGGTGCGGAAGCGGCGGATTACCTCGAATCGCTCGGTCATCGCCGCATCGGCCTCATTACAGGTCCGAAGCGCTACCGTTCCTCGATCGAGCGCGGGGGCGGTTTCCTCGATGCGCTGGCGAAGCGCGGCGTGCAGGTGCCGCCCGAGAATGTGTATGAAGGCGGCTACACCTTCGAGTCCGGCGTGGCCGGCGCGGAACAGCTGCTGTCTCGCCCGGACCGCCCCACCGCGATCTTCGCCTGCAACGATGAAATGGCCGCCGGCGTGTACAAGGCCGCGCAGCGCATGGGCATTTCGATCCCGGTCGAGCTGTCCGTGGTCGGCTACGACGACAGCCCGCTGGCCTCGCAGCTGTGGCCGGCGATGACCACCGTTCGCCTGCCGGTACGCGACGTGGGCCGCCAGGCGGCCTCGCTGCTGCTCGCGCAGGACGCCAGCCAGGTCGCGGTGATGGCCAGCGTGACCCCGCACCTCGTCGCCCGCGATTCCTGCCTGCCGCCGCAGGCAGGCTGACGTCCATCCAATTCCGTTCGTCGCAGCCGTGGCGCTGCGTTGTATGTCTCGCTTGGTAACCGGTGTCAATTTGTCGAAAACCTCGCTATGATCGATCCCGACCGAGGGATCCCACTGGGGGAACTGATGTTCGAGAAGACCCTTCACGCCTGCCATCCCGATTCGATGGCAGGCGCCAGCAACCAGCAGTTGCGCGACCGCTACCTGATCGACGGCCTGTTCGTCGCCGATGCGGTGCGGCTGAACTACACCCATTACGAACGCATCGTGGTCGGCGGCGCCGCCCCGGTGGGTTCCACGCTTTCGTTGCCCGTGCAGACCCAGCCGGCCTCCGCGGCCGGCAAACCCTTCCTCGAACGCCGCGAACTGGGCGTGGTGAACGTCGCCGATGGCGACGGCACCGTGACCGTCGACGGTGTCGCCTACACGCTCAAGTCGCGCGATGCGCTGTATGTGCCGATGGGCAGCGCGGAGGTGACCTTCGCCTCCGCCGATGCCGAAGGTCCCAATGGGCCCGCACGTTTCTACCTGTTTTCCACGCCCGCACATGCGCGCTACGAGACGAAGCACATCTCGATCGCCGACGCGGTGCCGCTCGAACGCGGCGCGCTGGAGACGTCGAACGAACGCACGATCTACCAGTACATCGTGCCGGCGACTTGCCAGTCCTGCCAGCTGCTGCTCGGGCTGACGTTGCTGAAGTCCGGCAGCGTGTGGAACACGATGCCGCCGCACCTGCACGACCGCCGCAGCGAGGTCTATTTCTACTTCGGCCTCGGCGACGACCAGAAGGTCATGCACTTCATGGGCGAACCGTCGGACATGCGCCACCTCGTGATCGGCAACGAGGAAGCGGTGGTGTCGCCGCCGTGGTCGATCCACATGGGCTCGGGTACGCGCAACTACGGCTTCATCTGGGCGATGGGTGGCGAGAACCTCGACTACACCGACATGCACCAGCTCGACATCTGCCAACTCAAGTGAGGCGCGCATGAGCAATCCCGTGAGCAATGCATTGTTCGATCTGACCGGCAAGGTCGCGCTGGTCACCGGCGGCAACACCGGCCTGGGCCAGGGCGTCGCGCTGGCGCTGGCGCAGGCGGGCGCGGACATCGCGGTCGCCGGCATCGTCCCGGCCGAGGACACCGCCGCGCAGGTGCGCGCGCTCGGTCGTCGCTTCATCGACATCCAGGCCAACCTGATGTCGGTCGAACCCATTGCGCGCATCGTCGAGGAAACCCTGTCCGGCCTCGGTGGACTCGACATCCTCGTCAACAACGCCGGCCTGATCCGTCGTGCCGACGCCGTCGATTTCAGCGAGCAGGACTGGGACGACGTGATGAACGTGAACATCAAGTCCGCGTTCTTCATGTGCCAGGCCGCAGGCAAGCACTTCATCGCGAACGGCGGCGGCAAGATCATCAACATCGCCTCGATGCTGTCCTTCCAGGGCGGCATCCGCGTGCCCTCGTACACGGCGAGCAAGTCCGGCATCGCCGGCATCACCCGTCTGCTCGCCAACGAGTGGGGCGCGAAGGGCGTGAACATCAACGCCATCGCACCGGGCTACATGGCCACCGACAACACCGCGCAGCTGCGCGCCGATGCCGAGCGGAGCAAGGCGATCCTCGATCGCATTCCTGCAGGTCGCTGGGGCGAGCCCGGCGATCTCGCCGGCGCGGCGATCTTCCTCGCCAGTCGCGCATCCGACTACGTCAATGGCGCGATCATCCCCGTCGACGGCGGCTGGCTGGCGCGCTGAGGCGATGGACCTGCGCGTCGTGCTCGCGCTGTGCCTCTGGCTCGCGTGCGCGACCGCAGCGCACGCGAACGACATGCAGGAAAGCACGGGGCCGCGTCGCGTGTTCATCGCCGGCGATTCCACCGCCAGCGCGTATGGTCCCGAGCGCGCCCCGCGCCAGGGCTGGGGCATGCAGCTGCAGTCCTTCCTCGATGCGAAGGCGTGGTCGGTGCGCAACCATGCGCAGAGCGGGCGCAGTGCGCGCAGCTTCATCGAGCAGGGCTGGCTGGACGGCATCGCGAAGGAGTTGCGGCGCGGCGACGTGCTGCTGGTCCAGTTCGGTCACAACGACGCGAAAGTCGAAGACCCGGCGCGCTACAACGAGCCGCGCGACGCGTTTCCGGCATGGTTGATGCGCTATGTCGCGCTGGCGCGCGAACGCGGCGCGACGCCGATCCTCGTCACGCCGGTCGCGCGACGCAAGTTCGACCGAGGCCAGTTGCTCGACACGCACGGGCTCTACACCCAGTCCGTGCGCGATCTCGCCGCGCGCGAACGCATCGGGCTGATCGATCTGAACACGCGCAGCATGGACTGGCTGCGCGCGCTGGGAGACGAACCGTCGAAGCGTTTCTTCATGCACGTGCCGGAAGCGCACAGCCCGAACGAGCCACAGGCCGACGACACCCATCTGCGCGATGCGGGTGCGGTGGCGGTGGCCTGTTTCGTGGTCGACGCATGGAAGATGCTCGATCCGGCCCTCGCGCCGACCGTCGTGCGCGACACCGATTGCGGTGCGAAACCGACATCGCTCGCCGATCGTGCATCGCAGGCGCAGCCCTCGGTGGTGCTGCCTCGCGATGCCATCGTGCCGCGCGCGCAGCCCGGTCCGCATGGCGGGCCCGGCGAGACCATGGCCTATCCGATGTTCGCCGATGCGCAGGACATGCCGTTCCAGTTCCGCCGTCGCGTGCTGCGCAAGGGCGCCGGCATCGGTCTGCATCCGCATGACCACGACGAGATCTACTACGTGCTCGCCGGGCGCGGGCGCTACTTTCTCGATGGCCGCGAGCATGCGGTCGCCGCAGGCGATGCCCTGCTGACGCGGGCAGGCAGCACGCACGGGATCCTGCAGGATGGCGATGCGGACCTGGAGTTGCTGATCGTCTACCTCAGTCGCCGCGCGCACTGAACGCGGCGACGCGCGCTCAGTCGAACGCATCAGTCGAACGCATCAGTCGAACGCATCAATCAAAATCGGCCAACGCGATCGCGACCGCATCCGGATCGCCGGCCTCGATCGCGCGCGCCACGGCGCGATGCTCGGCGCTTTCCACCCAACTGCGCAGGTCGCGACCGCTCTTGCCGTCGACGCGTGCGGCCAGCGTGCGCGCGCCGTCGGCGACCGGGAAGGACAGCGGCTTGCCGTCGAGCAGCACGGCGATCAGGCGCGCGACCGCGTCGCGGTCGGGCAGCGGGATCTCGATCTGCTTGGGCAGGCGCGAGAGCACGGCCGGATCGATCTGGTCGCGGCGGTTGGTCGCGGCGAGCACGAACACCGGCTGCGTCTGCGCGGCGATCCCGTCCATTTCCTGCAGCAGCTGGCCGACGATCTCGGTCAGGATCGCGTCGTTCTGTCCGCCGCGCGTGGCGGCGATGATGTCGAGTTCGTCGATGAACAGCAGCGAGGGTGCGGCCTCGCGCGCGCGCTCGAAGAGTTCGCGCACCTTCTGCCCGCTCTGCCCGAGATAGCCCTGCTTGATGTCGGCCGTGGACGCGCCGATGAAGCGCAGCCCGGTCTCGTTGGCGAGCGTGCGCGCGACCTGGGTCTTGCCTGTGCCCGGCGGGCCGTAGAGCAGCAGCCCGCGCGGCACGCCGATGCCGCGCTTGCGGAAGGTGTCGGCGTGCTGCAGCAGGCCGGCGGTGGTCTTCAGTTCCTTGAGCGTCGCTTCCGGCAGGATCAGCGTGTCCCAGCTGGCGCGCGCATCGGTCGCCGTGGAGCCCTGCTTCCGCAGGGCCTTAGTGAGGCTTTCGAGCGCATCGTCGCCCAGCGCCTGCTGCGTCCCGTGCTCGCGCGCGGCGCGCTTGGCCAGACCGACCAGATCGCGGCCGGAGAGTCCGACGGTCAGCGCGACCGTGCGCGGCGGCAGCGGCGGCGGGATGCCCAGGCGCGCGAATTCCTCGGCGAGGATGCCCAGGCGCTGCGCATCCTCGGGCAGGCCGATCTCGATCTGCTCCTCGAAGCGCGACAGCAGGGCGGGGTCGATCAGGTCGCGCCGGTTCGTCGCGCCGATCACCCACACGTGCTTCTGCTTCTCGAAGCCGTCCCACTGGGCGAGGAAGGCGGTGACGATCTCCTCGACGAAGCTGTCGGTGCCGACGCCGCCGCGCCGGCCGAACACGGTCTCGCATTCGTCGACGAAGATCACCGCGCAGGGCTCGGCCACGGCCTTGCGCCACAGCGCCTTCACGTTCTCGCCGCTCTGGCCGACGTAGCCGGATTTCAGGTCGGGCAGCGACAGCGGATAGAACGTGCAGCCCATGCATTCGGCGAAGGCGCGCGCGATGCGCGTCTTGCCCGTGCCCGGCGGGCCGTACAGCAGCAGGCCGTGCGTGGCGGTCGCGCGGCCTTCGACGAAGTGCGCGGCCAGCGTGGCGAGGCGCTGCTTGAGCGCGGGCGCGAGCGCCACGCCTTCCCAGGCCTTGGCTGGATCGACGGGCGCGGGTGTCTCCATCTGCCCCGAGCGGAGGTTGCGGCTGCGCTCGATGCGATCGGCGTGCGCGGCATGGCGGTCGCAGGCGCGGTCGAAGTGCTGCGCGAGCAGGCGCACGTCCTTGGGCAGCGCGGGAAACGCGTCCACCTGCAGCAGGTTGCGGTCCCACATCAGCGCGGGCAGGCGACCCTCGGTGCGCAGCAGGATCAGGCCGCGGCCGTTGTTCTGCGCATCGGAAACCGCGATGACCAGATCGCCCGGCGCGAGGTTCTGCGCGCGCTTCCAGGCCTCCCAGCCGAATCCGCTGGCGGTGTCCGGGACCGGCGCCACGGTGTAGGCGCAGGGGAATTCGCCGCCGGCATCGATGCGTTCCAGGCGCATGAGCCTGAACGTGTATCCGGCGAGCACGATGCGCGGATAGACCAGGCGTTCGAACAGCAGCAGCGCGGCGATGACGATGCCGACGGTGATCGGCGACAGTTCCGGCGGCATCCAGGCGGACGGGATCCAGCGCGGCGAGATCAGCGGCGCCAGCCAGATCGTCGCGGCCGAGGCGAGGATCAGCACTGCGGACGCGATGACCAGCCAGCGCGACGGCACATGCATCCGGACCCGTCGTCCGCGCTGGCGCAGGTGCTTCGGGGGCGAGAGCAGGCGGATCATGCCGAGCGTGGCGTAGTGTCGGCGCAGGACGGTATCGATGCGCTGCGAGAGCGTGCGCAGATCGGCCTCGATCTTGCGCGGGTCGCTGCCGACGACGTGGAATTCGCTGTTCACCTGTCCGGGCCTTCCCTGGAGACGCTGTGGAATATGCCGATGATACGGCGCCGATGCGCAAGCCGCTGTCCGATCGATGCGCCGAATCGCGTTTCAGTGGTCGGGACCGGTGTTGCCGGGCCCGCCACGGCCAGGGGGACGTGGTCGTCGAGTCCGGCGTCGGCCCATGGCCCCGTCGTGCATCTGTCCCGATCCTTCCCCGCCTGCGCACCGTCGCGGCCGGATGCCGCGTCCCACTCCGGTAAGGATCCATCGATGGCCATGGGCAGCTTCAACGAACGCGTCGCGGTCGCGGTCGACCTCATCAGGTCCCGCTTCCCGAATGCGTGCCTGCACGGCGCGCAGGGCTGGTGCTCTTCCGGCCCGACCAGCACGCCCATGGCCATCGACCGCCTCAAGGTGCTGTTCCGCAACGACGACGGCACCGTGCTGATGCTGGAGGAGACCGGCTACCGCGAGTTCGGCGAGCTGCGTCGCCTCGACCCGCCGCCGCCGGTCGGTGGTCCGATCGACTGGCCGATCGAGATGGACCTGCCCGAGGCCGACAACCGCAAGGAAGAAGCGGCCTGGATCGATCCCTACGTCACCGTGACCCTGCGCGCGGGCGTGGGCGGCAACCCGGAATTCGTGTTCGGCGGCAACCCGCAGTGCCCGGCGGTGATCGTCGACACGGTGACGGGCGACGCGCGCGAGGGCTGAGCGCTCCGCACCGCATCGCCCAAACGAAGACGCCCCGGCGAACCGGGGCGACTTCTTGTCCGCAGGACCTTGGCGCGATCAGAGGATCGACAGCGTCTTTTCCTTGCGCTCGGCGAGGCGCTTTTCGAGGTAGTGGATGTTCTGGCCGCCGGTCTGGAAACCGATGTCGGCCATGATCCGCTGCTGCAGGGCGATGTTGGTCTTGATGCCGTCGACGACCATCTCGCTCAGGGCGACCTTCATGCGCGCGATCGCGGTGGCGCGGTCGGGCGCGTGCACGATCAGCTTGCCGATCATCGAGTCGTAGTTCGGCGGCACCGCGTAGCCTTCGTAGATGTGCGAGTCCACGCGCACGCCGGGGCCGCCGGCGGCGTGGAAGTGCTTGATCAGGCCGGGCGAGGGCAGGAAGGTGTCCGGGTCCTCGGCGTTGATGCGGCACTCGATGGCGTGGCCGTTGAGCACGATGTCGCTCTGCCTGATCGACAGCTTCTGACCGGCGGCGATGAGCAGCTGCTCCTTCACCAGGTCGATGCCGGTGATCATCTCGGTCACCGGATGCTCCACCTGGATGCGGGTGTTCATCTCGATGAAGTAGAAGCGGCCGTTCTCGTACAGGAACTCGAAGGTGCCGGCGCCGCGATAGCCGATGCGCACGCAGGCTTCGGTGCAGACGCGGCCGATCTGTTCACGCTGTTCGGGGGTGATGCCCGGTGCCGGCGCTTCCTCGACCACCTTCTGGTGGCGGCGCTGCATCGAGCAGTCGCGTTCGCCGAGGTGGATCGCGTTGCCCTGGCCGTCGGCCAGCACCTGGATCTCGACGTGGCGCGGGTTCTCCAGGAACTTCTCCATGTAGACCTGTTCGTTGCCGAACGCGGCCTTGGCTTCGCTCTGGGTGGTCTGGATCGCGGCGACCAGCGCGGCCTCGGTGTGGACCACGCGCATGCCGCGTCCGCCGCCGCCACCGGCGGCCTTGATGATGACCGGGTAGCCGATCTCGCGGGCGATGCGCACGTTCTCCTTCGCATCGTCGCCGAGCGGGCCGCCGCTGCCGGGCACGCAGGGCACGCCCGCGGCCTTCATCGCGCGGATCGCCTCGACCTTGTCGCCCATCATCCGGATGGTCTCGGCGCGCGGACCGACGAAGATGAAGCCGGAGGATTCGACGCGTTCGGCGAAGTCGGCGTTCTCGCTGAGGAAGCCGTAGCCCGGGTGGATCGCCTGGGCGTCGGTGACCTCGGCGGCGGCGATGATCGCCGGCATGTTGAGGTAGCTGTCCCTGGAGGCCGCCGGGCCGATGCAGACCGACTCGTCGGCCATGGCGACATGCTTGAGGTTGCGATCGACGGTGGAATGCACCGCGACCGTCTTGATGCCCAGCGCGTGGCACGCGCGCAGGATGCGCAGTGCGATCTCGCCGCGGTTGGCGATGACGACCTTATCCAGCATGGGAAGGTCCTCAGCCGATCACGAACAGGGGCTGATCGAATTCCACCGGCTGGCCGCTTTCGCACTGGATCGCGAGCACGGTGCCGGAGACGTCGGCCTCGATCGGGTTGAACATCTTCATCGCTTCGACGATGCCCAGGGTTTCGCCCTGCTTCACGGTCTGGCCGACCTTCACGAAGGCCGGCTTGTCCGGCGACGGCGAGGCGTAGAAGGTGCCGACCATCGGCGAGCGCACGACATGACCGGCGGGCAGGTCGTTGCCCGGGCGACCGCCGGTGGCGGCTTCGACCGGCGACTGCATCGGCATCACCGGCTGCGCGGCGCGCGGGGTGTGTTCCAGCTGCAGCGGTGCCGGCGGCGGCGCGCTGATGGCCACGCCGCCCTTCGGCACGCGGGCGAGGCGAACGGATTCTTCTCCTTCCTTGATCTCGATCTCCGCAAGGTTCGACTCTTCCAGCAGATCGATCAGTTTCTTGATTTTGCGCAGGTCCATGAGGTGGTCTCGTTCTCGTTCGGTGCCGCGGCGGGCCACGGCGTCGTTTCGGGGAAATCTTTCAGGCAGAACTTTCGGGGGATCAGGTGTCCAGGCGGCGGATGGCCGCCGCCAGGGCCAACCCGTAGCTCAGGGGGCCGAAGCCGGCGACGATGCCGACCGCGAGGTCGGTGAAGTAGCTGGTGTGGCGGAACGGCTCGCGAGTATGCGGGTTGGACAGGTGCACTTCGATGAAAGGGATGGCCACGGCCGCCAGGGCGTCGCGGATGGCGACCGAGGTGTGCGTGAAGGCGGCCGGGTTGATCAGGATGAAGTCGACTTGGCCTTTCGCGGCCTGGATGCGATCGACCAGGGCGTGCTCGGCATTGGACTGGAACGACGCCAGCTGGTGGCCGGCGGCTGCGGCGCGCTCGGCGAGGTCCGCGTCGATGTCCGCCAGCGTCGCATGCCCGTAGATCCCGGGTTCGCGGGTGCCGAGCAGGTTCAGGTTGGGGCCGTGCAGGACGAGGAGCCGCGCCATGGAACTGGTCCGACGATTGGGAAGCCAGTCTGCGCGAAAGCCGGAGTACTGTCCAGATCGGCGAAGATCGCCTCATTTTCAATCGCGCGTTTGAAACGGAGGCGCTGCGGACGCCCAAAAAGTTACGGCCCCGGCATTGCTGCCTGGGGCCGTCGCCCTGCACGGGTTGTCGGGTCGTCGCGGCCTGTCGGCGCGACTGCAGCCGGGATGTGGCGTCCGGGCTGCGGGGATTCGAAGGGTCGGGAGGCGGTGCGGTCAGCGGTCCAGGTGGGCTGCCGAACACAGCGTGGCGATGGTGGTGGCGCAGTGACGGGTCAGGCTGGTCAGCAGGCCCGGGTTGGTCTCGTGGCCGGTCGCGGTCAGCATCACCATCTGGTGGCCCGGGCGCGGCACGCGCTGGATCACCGCGATGCCCGCGTCGGTGTGGACCACCATGTCGGTGAAGCCGTGCTGGCCCAGATCGCGGGTCAGGGTCTCTGCCATGTTCGACAGGGCGCTGGCCACCGCCGCCAGCCGGGGGGCGTCGAGCATCGGCGCGGCGGCGTGGGCGAGGTGGTGGCCTTCCAACGTCGACAGCACGCAGGCCTGGCCGTCCGGGATGCCTGCCAGCATGCCGTGCATCGCGCGCACGACGTCGTTGTAGCGGCTGTACTCGAAGTACTTGCCGAACAATCTGCTCTGCGCGGGGAAGGGCACGGTATTCGCGGACATGGCGGTCGACCGGGGGTGGCGGGGCGGGTGCCGTCGAAGACGGCGCCCGGGGTGCGGCGGCGCGGGTGCGTCGCCTGCCTGAACACAAGCATCCTTCGTGCCAAGTGCCCCTGTCAGGACTTGCAGGGGCCGGCTGCGGTCGTATCGGAGGAAAGGCGCCGGAAAATCAGCGCGCACGCGACTCGCGGCGCTGCGGATGGCCGAAAGCCTGTCCGCAGGACAGGCCAGCGCGGGGTGCCGCAGGGGGGCAGACGGGTGCCGCGCTGTGTCGCATGCGGCGGTGCATGCTGGCGCCCGGGGGCAGTCTCCGGTGCTCGTCGCCGGCCTCAGCGCGCTGGGGCGACGAAGTCGTCCAGTTCGCCCGGGACGAAGGGGCCGACCCGACGCTCGATCAATCGGCCATCGGCGCCGATCAGCACCGAATAAGGCAGCACGCCCTTGCGATTGCCCAGCGAGACGCTGGCATCGGCAGGTCCGGCGGTCTCGATGAGGATCGGATAGTCGACCGGCACGCGCTTGAGGAAGGCGCGCACCGCCTCCGGCTCGTCGAGCGCGATGCCGACCACCTGCACGCCGTTCGCGCCTTCCTTCGCGCTGAACCGCTGCAGTTCCGGCATTTCCTCGATGCAGGGCCCGCACCAGCTGGCCCAGACGTTGATCAGCAGCGGTCGCCCGCGCCAGGCGCCGGGCACGTCGGTGTGCCTGCCGTCGAGATCGGGCAGGCGCAGCGCGGGGATGGGCTTGCCGATCTCGGCGATCGGCAGGCCGGCCGGTGGCTTGGGCGCGCGGGCGTCCATGGTCTCCTGCAGCACCTGCTGGCCGAGCTTGCTTCGCCACAGCGGTCCGGGACCGTTGACAAGCAGGCCGGCCACGGCGCCGAGCACGGCGGCGAGGAAGGCGACGATGAGGACAGTGCGGGTGCTCATGCGGGTCGGTACGTCATGCAACGCGATCGATCACTGCGCCGCCTTCGCCAGCGCGTCTTCCACCAGCGCCGGCGTGAGTACCGTCGGCAGCTTGCTGCCTTCGCCGCCGCCGCGCGGATAGACTACGTACAGCGGCACGCCGTAGGCCTTGTAGCGCTGCAGGTACGCGGTGATCTCCGGATCGACGTCGGTCCAGTCGCCGACCATGTAGACGGCGTCGTGCTTGTCCAGCGCGTCTCGGAAGCCCTCGCGCGCGAACACGGTCTTCTCGTTGGCCTTGCAGGTGACGCACCAGTCGGCGGTCATGTTGACCAGCACCACGCGATTCGCGGCGCGCAGGTCGGCGAGGCGCTGCGCGGAATAGGGCACGGTGACGCTTTCGGCAGGTTGTTTGACGCGCGCGGCCTCGTGTGCGGGCAGTGCGGCGATGCGCGACAGCGCCCACGGCAGGGCGAGCAGGGCGAGCAGCGCAGCGACGAAGCCCCAGCGCGCGGCGTGCATGCGCGCATGCGTCCACGCCCAGGCAGCGAAGGCGACGGCGAGCGCGGCGACCGCCCACAGGCCGACCGCATCCGCGCCGCGCTGTTTCGCCAGGACCCACAGCAACCAGATCGCGGTGGCGTACAGCGGGAACGCGAGCAGTTTCTTCAGCGTGTCCATCCACGCGCCGGGGCGCGGCAGCAGCCGCGCGAGCGCGGGCACGAAGCCGACCAGCAGGAACGGCAGCGCCAGGCCCAGGCCAAGGCAGGCGAAGACCAGCAGCGCCGACGCGGTGGGTGCGGTGAACGCCCAGCCCAGGGCCGGCGCCATGAACGGCGCGGTGCAGGGCGCCGCGACCACCACGGCGAGCACGCCGGTGAAGAAATCCCCGGCCGCGCCGCTGCGGCTGGCCAGGCCCTGCCCGGCGCCGACCCAGCGCCCGCCGATGTGCCAGACACCGGACAGGCTCAGCCCGAAGGCGAACATCACCAGGCCGAGCGCCGCGACCACGCCCGGCTTCTGCAGCTGGAAGCCCCAGCCCAGCGCCTCGCCGGCATGGCGCAATGCCAGCACCGCTGCGCCCAGCGCGACGAAACTGACCAGCACGCCGGCCGCGTACCAGAGCGCATGCGCCTTGGCGCGCGCGGCGCCGTCGTTGCTCTCGACCAGGCCGAGCAGCTTGATCGACAGCACCGGCAGCACGCAGGGCATGAGGTTGAGGATCAGGCCGCCGAGCAGCGCCAGCAGCATCGCCGCGAGCAGGCCGGCGGGGGCGTCGTCCGACGGTGGCGCTGCCGACGGCGCATTGCCGCGGGTGTCGGCACCGGTCTCCGCAGTCATGTCGGCGGCCGGAGACGCCGTGCCTGCATCGCGCGCGATCGGCGCCGCGGCCGTCGCATTCTCCGGTATCGCCGCTGGCGTCGCTGCGCTACCCGTCGTGGACGCAGGCGTCGTGGCCTTCGCGGCGACCGGACTGGCAGCCGGCGCCGCGCGCACTTCGCCGCGCGGCAGCGCCAGCTTCACCCGCCGGGTCATCGGCGGGTAGCAGATGCCGTCCGTCTCGCAGCCCTGGAAGGTCACGCGCAGCGTCACCGTCTGCGCGTCCGGCTTGCTGCGGTACAGCGGCAGCGGCACGTCGATCTGCCGGAAATAGACGATGACCGCGCCGAAATGCTCGTCGTGGTGCGACGTGCCCGGCGGCCACTTCGGCGCGCCCGGCGTGATGCCGTCGGCGTCGAGCGACACCTCGGTGCGGTCGCGATACAGGTAATAGCCGTTCGCGGGCGTGAAGCGCAGCAGCAGGGTGTTGCCGTCGCCGACGATCGCCTCGAAGCCGAAAGCGCGGTCCTCGGGCAGTGCGGTGCGCACGGCGTCGCCGCCACCGCCCAGCGCACCGCGCAGGCCGCCGGCGAGACCGCCGCCGCCGTTGCGGGCGAGCGGATTGAAGTCGTCCGCGTCGGACGCGGCAGGCGCGGTCGCGGCGGGCTGCGGCGAGGCGGCCTTCGACGCCGAGCCCCCGGGCAGCGACACGGTCAGCGTGCGCGTCTGCGGCGGGTAGCACAGGCCGGCGTCGGCGCAACCCTGGTATTTGATCTTCAGCGTGACCTGGCCGCCGCTGCCGACGATGCGCGGCAGCGTGGCCACCAGCTGGCCGCGGTAGATCTCGGTCTTGCCGAAGAATTCGTCCTCATGCGGCTTGCCCTTCGGCAGCTGCATCGCGCCGCTGCGCACGCCCGCCGGGCCGGTGGCTTCGAGCGAGATGCGATGACGGTAGAGGTAATAGCCTTCGGCGATCTTCCAGCGCACCGCAACGGCATCGGCGCCGTCGGCCTCGGCGCTCAGCACGTAGGCCTGGTCGACCGGCAGCAGGTCGTCCTCGTCGATGGCGGCTGCGGCGGGCAGGGCGATCGACAGCGGCAGCAGGGCGAGGGCGCCGATCAGGCGTCGAAACATGGGGGGCATGAACAAAGCGCTCAGTCGATGGCGGGCGCCGCATCCGTCGCGCCGTCGGCGGCGCGGGTACTGTCGGCGACCCAGTGTAGGTAGGCGGGCAAGCCTGCGACAGCCGGCAACGCCACGAGTTCCGGCACGTCGTAGGGGTGCAGCGCGACCAGTCGCGCCTGCAGTCGATCGAAACAGGCCCGGGTGGTCTTGAGGATCAGCAGGACCTCGCCGGCGGCTTCGATCCGGCCGTCCCAGCGATAGATCGATTCGACCCCGGGCAGCAGCTGCGCGCAGGCGACCAGGCGTTCCTCGACCAGCGCCCTGCCCAGCGCCCGGGCGCCGTCGAGGTCCGGGCAGGTGCAGAAGCAGGCCAGGACATCGTCGTCGGCGACGCCGGCGCTCATTCCGCCGCCAGCGTCGGTCGGCGCGGCCGGTTCCGGCCCAGGCGCCTGGCGGTCAGCTCCTCAAGGATTTCGACCATCGCGATGCGGGTGCGCGGCGAGGCATCGCGGAACGAGGTCACCAGGCGCAGCTCCAGGGGATCCTCGACCAGGATCGCGTCGGCGGCGGACACCGAGTCCAGCACCGCGTCCTCGGACAGCTGCATCTTGCCGCGGCCGGTCGCCAGCCACTCGAACGCCACCCCGGTGACCGTGGCCACGGTGCGCAGGTGGTCGACGCTGGGATTCTTGCCCTGGGGCGACTCCCAGTGGCTGACTGCACTGCGTTGCACGCCGATGGCCTCGGCCAGCTTGGCCTGCGAGAGCCCGGCATGCCTGCGTGCGAGTCGTATCCGGTCCTGTGAGTGCATGTTTGTGTGACCCAGTTCACCGAATAGGCGGGTTTGCCTGTTATCGAAACACTTCTGTTGAGGATATGGCAAATGACAGTGATATTCACGTCGCTATCAAAATTGGCTGCACATTGTCCGCTTTTGGTAGCATGCCACCATAGATAGCATGTGAATCAGGGAGATAGCGCGCGTTGCTCATGCCCGCTCACCGGGATTGGCCGTTTCGTGCGATTCGCCCATCTTGGCATTGCAGAATGCATCGGTATTCTCACTCCAGCCGGTAGGGACGCTGGCTGCAATACGGAGGTTGCAAGGGGGGGAACGCACCTGCACGGGTGACGTCAGGATGGTCTTCTCCGGGAGCGCGCACTATATGTGCGCGCTCTTTTTGTTTGCGCGTCCGGAAAATCCACGGACGCCAGCCGCCAATCCAGGCATGCGCGCACGGGCCGCGCAGACAGCCACGCGCCGGACGGGCATCAACTGGATGAGCCATCGGGAGCGGCGATAGGCCGCCCGGCCCCGGGTTCGGTCCGGGGAGCTGTCGATGTCGATGCCCGCAGCGCCGTCAGCCGGCGGAGAGCGCGGCCTGGACCATCAGCGCGACCACGCAGCCGATGCCGCCGAACCAGCTCAGCGAGCGCAGCAGGTGCAGGTTGGCCAGGTAGAAGACGCCGTGCAGGATGCGGCAGCCGATGAAGAGCATCGCCAGCAGGGAGATCCGCGAAGGATCCACGCCCGCCGCCTGCGCCATCAGTACGCCGGCCGCGAACGGGGCGAAGGCTTCGAAGGCATTGAGCTGCGCCGACACCCCGCGCTGCACGCGGGGGTGGGACTGTTTCGCGGCCCAGCCGCGCGGGTCGCGGTTGTCGTAGCGCTCGCCGGCGGACTTGCCGATGCCGACCCAGAGGTAGGGCAGGGCGGCAGCGATGAGGATGCACCAGTAGGCGATGGCCAAGACGGACTCCGTGCGTGTCGGGGGAGCCCGCAGGGTAGCCCATGCGCTGGCGATCCGGCGGGGCGTGCAGGCCTGTGCCTGCACGCCCCGGTCGCGTCAGGTCAGGTCAGGTCAGGTCAGGTCAGGTCAGGTCAGGTCAGAGCGCGTAGCCGAACTGCTGGCGGAACTGCTCGGCGAACTCTGCGTAGTCGAAGCGCTGGTTCTGGGTGCCGGGGTGCTCGACCTTCAGCGCGCCCATCAGGTTGCCGATGCGGCCGATCGTCGGCCAGTCGTAGCCCTTCTCGATGCCGAAGATCAGGCCGGCGCGGAAGGCGTCGCCGCAGCCGGTGGGGTCGGTGACGCGGGTCTCGTGGGCCGGCGGGATGTCGTAGGTCGTGCCGTCGGCGTAGATCTTGGCGCCGCGCGGGCCCTGCGTGGCGATGTAGGCCTTCACCTTGCCGGCGATGGTCGCCTCGTCCCAGCCGGTGCGCTCCTGCAACAGGCTGGACTCGTAGTCGTTCACGGTCACGTAGTCGGCCTGCTCGATGAAGGCGCGCAGTTCCTCGCCGTTGAACAGCGGCATGGCCTGGCCCGGATCGAAGACGAACGGGATGCCGGCCTCGGCGAATTCCTTCGCATTCTGGATCATGCCCTCGCGACCATCCGGGCTGACGATGCCGAAGGTGACGCCCGGCACGTCCTTCACGTGGTTTTCGTACGACCGCATCATCGCGCCCGGGTGGAAGGCGGTGATCTGGTTGTTGTCGTGGTCGGTAGTGATGAAGGCCTGGGGCGTGAACAGCTCCGGGATTTCCTTCACGCGGTCCAGGGTGATGCCCATTTCGGTGAACCACTCGCGGTACGGGCCGAAGTCCGCGCCGACGGTGGCCATCGGGATCGGGTCGCCGCCGAGCAGCTTGAGGTTGTAGGCGATGTTGCCGGCGCAGCCGCCGAATTCGCGGCGCATGCGCGGCACCAGGAACGAGACGTTCAGGATGTGGACCTTGTCCGGCAGGATGTGGTTCTTGAACTGGTCGGGGAACACCATGATGGTGTCGTAGGCCAGGGACCCGCAGATCAGGGCTGCCATCGTGTCGTGTCTTCGTCGGGAAATGAGCGCGATAGCGTAGCCGCTGGGCCGGTGCGAGGCCAGTTTCCGCCGGTCCGGCGGTCGGTCGGCGCGCGGGCGGTGCGCCCTGTGCCCCGGGCGATCCGCTGTCCGTTCCGCATGTCGGCGGCCGGGCCGGCCATCCGCCGATCGCGCATCGCCGCGGTGGCGACGGATGCAGCCGGGATGAACCCGTTGGCCGGATTCCGGGAGCGAACGCGCAGTCTTCTCCCGTTTTTTTGCTAACCTAGCGCGTTCGCACGACATGGTGCGCCCGACCCCGGTTTCGCCGGCATTTCCGGGCCGCCGCAGCGTCCGTCCCGGCTTCGAAGTCTCCCCATCCCCCTCCGTTTCCGCATCCACCGGCACGCCATCCGATGTTCAAGAAGTTCCGCGGCATGTTCTCCAACGACCTGTCCATCGACCTGGGCACGGCCAACACCCTCATCTTCGTGCGCGGCCAGGGCATCGTCCTGAACGAACCTTCGGTGGTCGCGGTGCGCCACGACCGCGCCAGCGGCGGCAACCGCTCGGTCGCCGCGGTCGGCGCCGAAGCCAAGCAGATGCTCGGTCGCACCCCGGGCCACATCACCACGGTGCGTCCGATGAAGGACGGCGTGATCGCCGACTTCACCTACACCGAGGAAATGCTGAAGTACTTCATCAAGAAGGTGCACAAGTCGCGCTTCCTCAAGCCCAGCCCGCGCGTGCTGGTCTGCGTGCCCTGCGGTTCGACGAACGTCGAACGCCGCGCGATCAAGGAATCGGCCGAGGAGGCCGGCGCGCGCGAGGTCTACCTGATCGAGGAACCCATGGCCGCCGCGATCGGCGCCGGCCTGCCGGTCACCGAAGCGCGCGGCTCGATGGTCATCGACATCGGCGGCGGCACCACCGAGATCGCGGTGATCGCGCTCAACGGCATCGTCTACGCGCAGTCGGTGCGCATCGGCGGCGACCGCTTCGACGAATCCATCATCAACTACGTGCGTCGCGCCCACGGCACCCTGATCGGCGAAGCCACCGCCGAGCGCATCAAGCTGGAAATCGGCTGCGCCTACCCGCAGGCCAGCGTGCTGGAGATGGAAGTTTCCGGCCGCAACCTCGCCGAAGGCGTGCCGCGCATGATCAAGCTCAACTCCAACGAAGTGCTGGAAGCCCTGCGCGAGCCGCTGGGCGGCATTACCAGCGCGGTCAAGCTGGCCCTGGAGCAGACCCCGCCGGAACTGTGCGCCGACGTCGCCGAGCGCGGCATCGTGCTGACCGGCGGCGGCGCCCTGCTGCGCGACCTCGACAAGCTGATCAGCGAGGAAACCGGCCTGCACGTGCAGGTCGCGGACGATCCGCTGACCTGCGTCGCGCGCGGCGGCGGCCGTGCGCTGGAGCTGGTCGACATGCACGGCAACGAGTTCTTCTCTCCCGAATAAGCGTCTCCGGGGCGGGCCATCCTCCGGCCCGCTCCCGGGCTCCGGGCAGCACGCGTGGTGCCTGCCCGGGGCCGCAGCCGGTCCGCAGCCTGTCCGTAGCATGTTGTTCGCAGCTGATGGCGCCGGTTCCCCGCATGGATCGCTTCCATCGCCACGCGTCCCCCTCGCCGCGCCCTCATCCCGAACCCCAGACGTGCCTCCCTACGCCGGCCCCTCCGCACACCGTTCCGAGGACATCGCCGGCACGCTGCGGCTGCTGGTCGCGCTGGCGCTGGCCGTCGCGTTGATGGTGCTCGACCATCGCGGCGGCTGGCTCGCCACGCTGCGCGGGCACATCGAGATCGTGGCCCAACCGGTGTGGCGCCTGGCGGGCCTGCCGGCCAAGCTGGGCGACAGCGTGCGCGACGACGCCGCGACCCGCGCGCGCCTGGCGCAGGAGAACGAGACCCTGCGCAATGCCCTGCTGATCAGCGGCGCGCGCATCGCCCGGCTGCAGGCCTCGGCGGCCGAGAACGCGCGCTTGCGCGGCCTGCTCGGCGCGGTGGAGCAGGGCGGGCTGGACGTGCAGCTCGCGCCGGTCCTCGATGTCGCCCTCGATCCCACCCGCCAGCGCCTGCTGCTGGACATCGGCGCGAAGCAGGGCGTGGTGGTCGGCCAGCCGGCGCTCGATGCCGGCGGCGTGCTCGGCCAGGTGACCGAGGTGCGTTCGTCGACCGCGACCGTGCTGCTGCTGACCGATCCCGATCACGCCATCCCGGTGGCGGTCTCGCGCAATGGCATCCGCCTCGTCGCCTATGGCCGTGGGGATCGCCTGGAACTGGCCAACATCCCGACCTCCAGCGACGTGAAGGTGGGCGACCTGATCGTCACCTCCGGCCTCGGCGGCCGTTTTCCGCCCGGGTTCCCGGTCGGCACCATCACTCACCTGCGGCGCGACGAAAGCCGGGCCTTCCTCGTCGGCGACCTCAGGCCGGCGGCGCAGCTGGATCGCGGTCGCGATGTCCTGCTCCTGCGCCGCGCGCCGGCCCGCGCGCCGATCGGCCCGGCGCCGGACGCGACCGCCACCACCGCCGGCACCGAGGCGGTGGGCCCTGCGCCGGGCACGACGCAGGCCACGCCGCCTGCCGGGAGCGCGTCCGGGCCGGACCCCGCTGCGGCGGCGCCCGCACCTGCGGGCGTGACGCCTGCGACACCCGCGCCCGCCGCGCAGGAGCCCGTGCGATGAGCCGCGTCCGTCGCCCCTGGCTGTTCCCGGTCACCCTGTTCATGGCCCTGCTGCTCGGCCTGCTGCCGCTGCCCGCCATGGTCGCGCCGCTGCGCCCGTACTGGCTGGCGCTGGTGCTGGCCTACTGGCTGCTGGAGGACCACGAACGCGTCGGCCTCGTCACCGCGTTCGTCCTCGGCCTGGTCGCCGACATCGCCTTCGGCAGCCTGCTCGGCGAGCAGGCGCTGCGCCTGACCGTGCTGACCTTCATCCTCCAGCGTTTCCGCCCGCAGCTGCGCTTCTTCCCGATGGCGCAGCAGGCCTTCGCGATCGGCGGATTGCTGCTCAACGACCTGGTGATCGCCACCGCCATCCATTTCGTGATCGGCCGACCGCTCGACGGCTGGATGCACTGGTGGACGCCGGTGATCGGCGCGGCGCTGTGGCCGCCGCTGTTCGTCCTGCTCGACGGCCTGCGCGTGGGCCGGAAGCATTGAGCGCCTGATCGCATGCGCCGCCGCTACATCCGCGATTCCGCGCTGGAGGCCGAGCAGTTCCGCCGGCGCGCCGCGCTGGGCTTCCTGTGCGTCGGCCTGGCGCTGGCCGGGCTGGCGGGGTGGTACTTCAAGCTGCAGGTGCTGGACCACACCGACTACGCGAAGAAATCGCAGGAAAACCGCGTCAAGCAGCGCCCCGAGGTGCCGGCGCGCGGCCTGATCTACGACCGCAAGGGCCGCGTGCTGGCCGACAACGTGCCGGCCTACCGCCTCGACGTGGTGCCGGCCGAAGCCGGCGACATCGACGCACTGGTCGCCTCGCTGTCGAAGATCATCGCGCTCACGCCCGAGGACATCGCGCGCTTCCACGAGACGCGCCGCGCCACGCGCAGCTTCCTGCCGGTGACCCTGCGCCTGAAGATCACCGACGAGGAAGCCGCGCGCTTCGCCGTGGACCGCTGGCGCTACCCGGGCGTCGAACTGGTGCCGTATCTCACGCGGCGCTATCCCTATGGCGACCTCTTCGGCCACGTGATCGGCTACGTCGGCCGCATCGACAAGCGCGATCTCGAGAAGATGGGCGAGGGCACCGCAGCCTTCAGCCATACCGGCAAGGCCGGGCTCGAACGTTTCTACGACGACGTGCTGCGCGGCAGGATCGGCTTCGAGCAGATCGAGACGAATGTCGAAGGCCGCATCATCGGCAGCCTCGGCCGCATCCCGGCCACGCCCGGCGCGGACCTGCGCCTGAGCATCGACGCCGACCTGCAGCGCGCCGCCAGCATCGCCTTCGGCGATCTCACCGGCTCTGCGGTCGCGGTCGATCCGCGCACCGGCGAGGTGCTGGCGATGGTCAGCCTGCCGGCCTACGACCCGAACCTGTTCGTCAACGGCATCTCGCACACCGACTACCGCCGTTTCATGGACGACCCGGCGCGCCCGCTGTTCAATCGCAACGTGCTCGGCGGCGTCGCGCCCGGCTCCACGCTCAAGCCGCTGATCACCCTCGCCGGCATGGACAGCGGCCTGCGCACCGCCGACGACCGCGTGCTGTCGACCGGCGAGTTCCGCATCCCCGGGCAGAAGCGCGGTTATCGCGATTCGCACGGCGGCGGCCATGGCTGGACCGATGCGCGCAAGGCGATCGCCGATTCGGTGAACACCTACTACTACAAGCTGTCGCTGGACATGGGCATCCGCCGGTTCGACGAATACCTGGCGCTGTACGGCTTCGGCGCGCCCACCGGCATCGACATGTCGGGCGAATCCGGCGGCATCCTGCCGTCGCCCGAGTGGAAGGCGAAGAACGCGAAGAAACAGGGGTCGTGGTATCTCGGCGACACCGTCATCACCAGCATCGGCCAGGGCTTCTGGAAGGCCACGCCGCTGCAGCTCGCGCAGGGCACCGCCGCGCTGGCCGACGACGGCCGCCTGCGCCGCCCGCATCTGGTGAAGGACCGCCGCGACGATTTCGACAAGCCGTGGACGCCGCTGGAACAGCCGCCGCCGCGCCTGATCAGTCGCAGTCCGGCGCACCTGCAGGTGGTGCGCGAAGGCATGATCCGCACCGTGCACGGCCCCGGCGGCACCGCGCGCGCGATCAGCCACGGCATTCCCTACCTCATCGCCGGCAAGACCGGCACCGCGCAGGTGATCAGCCGTCGCGGCAGCGCCAGCCTCGATCCGAAGAAGCTGCCGATGCACCTGCGCCATCGCGCGCTGTTCGTCGGCTATGCGCCCGCCGACAACCCGACGATCGCGCTGGCGGTGGTGGTCGAAGGCGGCGGCTACGGCGGCAGTACCGCCGCGCCGATCGCACGCAAGATCTTCGACGCCTGGCTGCTCGGCAAGATGCCTGAAGAACCGGAAAAGCCCGCGACGCCGGTACCTGCAGCAGCGCAGGCCGCATCGCCGGCCGAAGCTGCGCCTGCCACGGCCGCAACGCCGTCGAGTCCTGCCGTGTCGCAGGCGCCGATCGCATCGCAGCGAAAGCCCGCCACACCCGCCGCGCAGTTGCCCCGGACACCGCCGACGCCATGAAGACCTTCGTCCGCTGGCTCTACGACCTGTTCCTGCGCTTCACGCGCACGCTCGACCTGCCGCTGCTCGGCGCGCTGATCGCGCTGATGGTGGTCGGCCTGATGGTGCTGTACAGCGCCGGCAACGAAAGCCCGCGCCTGGTGATCGCGCAGGGCGCGCGCTACTGCGTCGGTCTGGGGGCTTTGTGGCTGCTTTCGCGGGTGTCTCCGACGCAGCTGCGCAGCGTCACGCCGCTGGTGTTCGCCGCTTCGCTGCTGCCGCTGGTCGCGGTGCTGTTCATCGGCGACGGCAAGCACGGCAACCACTGGATCAACCTCGGCGTGTTCTATTTCCAGCCGGCGGAACTGCTCAAGCTCAGCCTGCCGATGATGGCCGCGTGGTACCTGCAGCAGCAGCGCCTGCCGCCGCGCTTCATGACCGTGGTGACCTGCGGCGTCATCATCGGCGTGCCGACCGGCCTGATCCTGCTGCAGCCGGACTTCGGCACCGCAATGCTGGTCGCCTCCAGCGGCGCGTTCGCCCTGTTCCTCGCCGGCCTGCCGTGGCGCTGGTTCGCCGTGGCCGGCGCCAGCGGCGCCGCCATCGCGCCCATCGCCTGGTTCTGGCTGCTGCGCCCATACCAGAAGGACCGCATCCTCACCTTCCTCGAACCCGAGCGCGATCCGCTGGGCACCGGCTGGAACATCATCCAGTCGAAGATCGCGATCGGCTCGGGCCACTGGACCGGGCAGGGCTGGGGCCAGGGCACGCAGTCGCATCTCGACTACCTGCCCGAGCACACCACCGACTTCATCTTCGCCGTGCTCTCCGAGGAATTCGGCTGGATCGGCGTTGCCGTGGTCCTCGCGCTGTACGTGTTCGTCGTCGGCCGCTGCCTCTGGATCGCCAGCGAAGCCCGCGACACCTACTCGCGCCTGCTCGCCGGCGCCCTCGGCCTCGCGTTTTCGGTCTACGTCATCGTCAACGCCAGCATGATCTCCGGCCTGCTGCCCGTGGTCGGCGTGCCCATGCCCCTGCTCAGCTACGGCGGCACCGCAGCGGTCTCGCTGCTCGCCGGCCTTGGGGTGGTGATGGCTATGAAGGAGCGGCGCTGAGGGCGGGTGCGGAATTGAACCGAATTGATGCCGGCCAGCGGCCGATCCGACGCCACGATGGTCTGTGCTGACATGCGGCCTCGTGCAATCAATATCCCAGGCGCCGGGAGGTCCGAGCGCATGGGAGAAGATCACGATGAACGGCATCTTCCGTCTGCTTGCCGCTTCCGCAGCGCTGTTTGTATCCGGGTGCGCACACAATCAGCTGCTGCGCATGGAAACGAAGGATTACGTCGCCACGGCCCAGCATGCAGAAGCGGGCGGGCGCGCGTTCTATGACGGCATCATCGCAAGCGACCGTGCGCTGTGGGTCGCATTGCATGAATTCGATCGTAATTGCACGCCACGATCCTTGCGCGTTAGCTATTTCGATTCTGATACCAACAATGATGGCCTTGTAGATAAAAACGATGAGGGAATTAGGTGCGTCACGGAGCCGACTCCTCATTCAAAAGTACCGAGCGAGGACATCGATCGTGCCACGTTCGCGAAGCAGTACGCTGCGCTGGACTTCGTCGCGAGTTACCTGGAGGCGCTGGCGGAAGCATCTGCGGATCCCGAACTCAAGGCAGCAGATGCGTTCAAGCAGGCGGCAGCCGATCTCAAAGTGCTGTTCGATCTGTTCAAGAAACAGGATCCGCTGGACAAGGATGAAACGGCGGCGATTCAGGGGCTCGTCGGGCTGATCGATGAGATGGCGAAGGATACGCGCAGCGCTGCCGAGATCCGCGCGCTGGTTCGCGAGCGTGGACCGCATGCCGATGCCGCGTTCGTGGCATTGAGCAAATGGTTGATGCGTGACAGCAGTCTGAAGAATGCAACCGAGGCTCTCAGCACGAATCTCAACATCATTCGTGCCGTTGACGGTCGTGCATCCGATGCCGTGAGAGGCCACATCATCGAAAGGCATTACGCCGGCATTGATGCGCAGTGGGCTGCGACGCGGCGCTACGAGAGCTGCATGGCCCGTACCAAAATGCCGCTGCAGCACTTCTGCGCGCACCCGGAAGCCGGGCTGATGTACCTCGCTGGCCAATCGCATCATGAACTCGTAGGTCTGGTCGAAGGCAACATGAACGCCAGGCAGAAAGCGCGTTTCATGAAACTGCAGCGCGCCTACTTCTTCCGGGTCGCTTCGCTGTTCATCGATCTGATCGGAGCGTTCTGATCCGGCGCATTCCGATTTGAAATGCGCGATGTCGGCGTGTTCTGGGCCGACGATTTCGATCCACATGCGACGCACGGTGCACTGGCGGGTGCCGTCGCGGAAATCGCCATCCGCCAGACCCCGACGATAGGTGATGACGATGGACGATTTCATCTCCGCACTGGAGGAGACGGCGATCGCGGTCGCAGCCGTTTCCGGCAAGGCCAAGAACTCCAAGCTTCAAATGCAACTGATCGCGGTTAGCTTGCACCTCCGGAACTATGCAATCGCATTGCGCAAAGGCAGCGTCACGTTTCCGGACGCGGCGTTGCCCATCTGCATGAAGGAGCTCGGCGACGCGGGGAAAGCAGCTGCATCCGCGAAGAACGAGTCCGATTATGCGATGGTTCTCGTCGAGGCGAACGAAGCCGCGATCGTGATCGGGCAGTATGTCGAGTCTGCCGGGCCGCAAGCCGGCGGGCTGGACTCCGCATTCGCCGCGACCAAGTCGCTGGCAGGGCTGACACCGCTGCCGCCGGACCAATGGCCGCCGAAATGGCCGCGCTGGCCGAGGCCGCCACGCAATTGGCCTTTCCCTTGGCCTCCGCGTCCGTTTCCGCCGTCGCCTTGGCCGTGGCCGCCGCAGCCGGTGCCGCCGCCGTGGTGGGAGAGCATCGACTGGGATCGCGACTTCTTCCGTTGATCGAAGTGGACGAACTGCGGGCTGGCACTGCCAGCCCCTTTTCGTGATGGAGTCAATGCATCGGGGATGCGGTCGTTCGCTTCGCCATCCGCGCCATCTGCCGGAAATACACCCCCGGCAACCACCGTTTCACCCGCCACAGCCACGGCGTGAGCCGGCTCGGCAGGACCAGGAAATCGCCGCGTTCGATCGCGGCGAAGCAGCGGTCGGCGATCTGGTCGGGCGTGTCGCGCGAGCGGTCCA
Source organism: Lysobacter brunescens (assembly GCF_042677005.1). Lineage (NCBI taxonomy): Bacteria > Pseudomonadati > Pseudomonadota > Gammaproteobacteria > Lysobacterales > Lysobacteraceae > Lysobacter > Lysobacter brunescens. Next base: position 1,462,312 of record NZ_JBHTIF010000001.1, read on the forward strand.
TCATCTTCTGCGCGAAGCGCTTCGCGTCGTCGGCGATGATCGCGGTCTCCATCAGGTTGGTGCGGAAGAACGCGGGGCAGAGCACGGTCACGCCCACGCCGCTGCCGTGCAGTTCGGCGCGCAGCTGTTCCGAGAGCGCGACCACGCCGGCCTTGGCCACGCCGTAGCTCATGATCCCGGGCGCGGCGGCGAGGCCGGCGAGGCTGGCGGTGTTGACGATCCGGCCGCGCTTCGCTGCGAGCATCATCGGCAGGAACAGCCGGCAGCCGCGCACTACGCCGAGCAGGTCGATGTCGAGGATGCGTCGCCATTCCTCCATCGTCGTCCCGATCATCGGCCCGCCGGAGGCGATGCCGGCGTTGTTGACCAGCACGTCGAGGCCGTTCCATTCGGCGACGATGCGGTCGTGCAGGGCCTGCATCGAGGCGTCGTCGCCGACATCGGCGACCAGGGCGAGATGACCGTCGCCATGCAGGGCGGCGCGCGCGGCTTCGGCGCGCTCGCCGAGCAGGTCCACGCAGGCGACCCGCGCGCCGGTGCGGGCATAGCGATGCGCCAGGGCAAGGCCGAGGCCGCTGCCGGCGCCGGTGATCAGGATGCGTCGCTGCATGCGGAAGCCGATGGGTTGCGATAGGCTCGGAGCATACCAGTCCGTTTGGAGCCCGCTGCATGTCCCGTCACGACCCGCTGTTCGACCTGTCCGGCAAGACCGCCCTCGTCAGCGGCGCCTCGCGCGGCATCGGCGAAGCTATCGCCCGCCTGCTCGCCGCGCACGGTGCGCACGTGGTCTGCACCTCGCGCCAACTGGAGGCTTGCGACGCGGTGGCGCGCTCGATCATCGAGGCCGGCGGCTCGGCCGAGGCGCATGCGCTGCACGTCGGCGAGCCCGAGGCGATCGAGGCCGTGTTCGCCGCGCTCGACGCCGCCGGTCGTGCGCCGGACATCCTGGTCAACAATGCGGCGACCAATCCCTACTACGGGGCGATGGCCGACCAGGACCTGGTCAGCTTCCAGAAGATCGTCGACGTGAACCTGCGCGGCTACTTCTGGTGCAGCGTGCAGGCGGCGAAGCGGATGCGGGCGAAGGGCGGCGGCAGCATCGTCAACATCGCCTCGGTGAATGCCAAGCGCCCGCCGTTCGGGCAGGGCGCGTATTCGATCACCAAGGCCGGCATCGTCAACATGACCGAAGGCTTCGCCAAGGAACTCGCGCCGCAGCGCATCCGCGTCAATGCGGTGCTGCCCGGCCTGACCGACACCAAGTTCGCCTCGCCGATCACCTCGAATCCGCAGGTGATGGCGGTGATGTCGCAGTTGATCCCGCTGGGTCGCAGCGCGCAGCCCGATGAAATCGCACCGGCCGTGCTGTTCCTGTGTTCGCCGGCGGCGAGCTACGTCACCGGGACGTGTCTGGCGGTGGATGGCGGCTATCTGGCCTGAACCCGCATCGGCTCAGGCGGCCGGTTCACGGAGCTGGAAGACATTGCCTTCCGGATCCATCGCGTTGCAGACGACGAACCCCGGACCGTGCCAGCGCTCGTCGAACAGCGCGCCACCCAGCGAAGCTGCAGTGGCGCCGGCTTCGGTGAGACTGGCCACGGTGGCGAAGAATTTGATCGCCGAGTTCTCGCGACGCACCGGTGGCGTTTCGATGTGGATGTCCGCCGCGATGTGCGCGGGGATGCGGTGCACCAGCAGCTGCAGGTCCGCTGAGGCGAGGATGGCCATCTCGTCCGTCGCATGCACCTGGCGCATGCCGAGCACGGCGGCGTAGAACGCGGCGACGCGTGGCAGGTCCTTGGCGTAGATGAAGACGCCGGCGCGGGTGGGGCTTGTCATGCGCGACTCCGTGGAAGGGATGCCGAAGTGTTCCCTCAGCGCGCGTCGGCCGCAACTGCAGCGGGGATCGGGCGCGTCGCCATCATCGCGATCGAGATCACGTAGGCCAGTACGACGGCGGCTGCGCAGGCGGACAGGCGGTGCTCGGGGGCCAGCCACCATGCAGCGGAGAGGGCGACTGTGCGGACAATGGCATGGATGTGGCCGACCGGGTGGCCTACGATCCACGAGTACACCATCCAGTGCAGGCCCAACCCCAGGCCGAGGCTCAGCGGCACGTATTCGGGCGCGTGCACCAGCAGCGGCACGTGCAGGGCCCAGAGCAGATTGACCATCACTACGCACAGGCCCATCAGCCGGCCCAGCGGATTGACGTTCGACAGCACCTGCTCGCCACGGATGCGCGCGACCAGCATCGCGATCGGGAAGATCGCGCCGGTGGCGATCACCAGCAGCAGCGCCGCGCTGCGGTCGGTGAGGTTCCAGCCGAAGGCGCCGGCGGCGGCCCAGACGATCAGGCCGGCGATCGGCAGGGAAAGTGAGCGGCGGCTGCGGGCTTCGAAGTCGGCGCGGAGGCTGGCGAGGCTGTCGGTCATGGCGGGGTCCGGCAAGGTCGGTGGGCGTGCGGAGATTGTTCCCGCCGCGTCCGGTCGCGTCACGTGACAACTGTCAGGTGTTTTCCGGGATGTCTTCATGCCCGGGCGCGTCCTCGCCCGGCGTTTCGGAATCCGTCGCCTCGGCGCCTGCGCCTCGCGTTCCTGCATCTCGCGCACGCGCTGGCCGGCGGTGCGGATCAGTTCCGGCAGCAGCTGCGCCTCGGGCAGGTGCTTCCAGTATTTCTGCGGCATCTCCTGCCGCATCATCCGCGGATTGAGGCGCGCGGGATTGAAGATGTGCGCGTAGTAGGTGCGCCACAGGTCTTCGCGCGCATCGTCGGCGGGCGCATCGCTGCGCTGCCCGCCGGGACCGAACGCGAGCGCCGTGCCGTCCCAGGCGACGCTGCGGTCCGGCGTGAGGATCGCCCAGCGCATGCCGGCGAAGCGGCGCGCGAAGAACGGTGCCACGCGGTCGACGATCTGGTGCGCGGGTTCGAACCAGGCGATGAAGGCGTCGGTTTCGCCCGGCACTTCGCGGAAGCGCACGAAGGCCTTCATCTTGTGCGTGTCGCGACCGACCGCCTTGGCCAGCTCCGAGGCGCGACGTACGTCGGCATCGGTGACGCGCGAGAGCAGGTGCTTCTCGCCCTGCGCGATGCGCCAGGCGATGCGGTAGAGCAGCGCGTGTCGCTGCGGGTCGCGATGACACAGCACCGCCGCAGCGAGTTCGAACAGCGCGCTGGGCACCTGCGGCGCGGGGAAGGTCGCGGGGGCAGCGACAAGATCCGGCGCGGCCAGCAGGGTGGCCTGCGCATCGCCGTCCCAGTCGATGTCTTCCGGCGCGATGCCCGCGCACAGCCCGGCGCGGGCGAGCCTGCGCCAGGCATCGAGATCCCAGCCGGGCTCGACTTCGGCGCGAAAGCGGCTCATGTCGCGCTGCCCCTCACGCGAACAGATCCTGCTGGCGTGGCTTCGGCGCGAGCTGCGCGCGCAGCGTCGCCGGATCGTCGAGGCGCTTGCGCGGATGATGGTCCGGCAGCTGGATGAAGGGCAGCATCTTCTGCAGCGGTGCGCGCAGCCGCGCCATGTCCTCCATGCGCAGGCGGCCGTGGCGGCGCGCAATGAGGATGCGGTCGACGTTACGTGTGCCCAGACCCGGCACGCGCAGCAGCATTTCGCGCGGCGCGGTGTTGAGGTTCACCGGGAATTTCTCGGGATGGCGCAGTGCCCAGGCCAGCTTGGGGTCGATGTCGAGGTCGAGCATGCCGCTGCCGCCGGCCTTGGCATCGGGGGCGATCTCTTCGACGCCGAATTCGTAGAAGCGCAGCAGCCAGTCGGCCTGGTAGAGCCGGTGCTCGCGCAGCAGGGGCGGCGGCTTCACCGGCAGGGACGACGACGCGTCCGGAATCGGACTGAAGCCGGAGTAGTACACGCGACGCATGCGGAAATCGCCGTACAGGCCGCTGGAGGTGAGCAGGATGCTGCGGTCGTCGGCATCGTCGGCGCCGACGATCATCTGCGTGCTCTGCCCGGCGGGCGCGTAGCGCGGTGGGCGACGTCGCTTCGGCGTGGCGTTGCTGGTCGTCGCCGGCTTGCGTGCTTCCAGTGTTTCCTCGATCTTCGCCGAGACCGTGCCCATCGCCGCGCGGATGCCGGGCAACTGCTTCTCCGGTGCCAGCTTCTTCAGCCCGTCTTCGGTCGGCAGCTCGATGTTGATGCTCAGGCGGTCGGCGTAGCGACCGGCCAGTGCGAGCAGCTCGGGCGAGGCTTCGGGAATCGTCTTGAGGTGGATGTAACCGGCGAAGCGGTGGTCCTCGCGCAGGCTGCGCGCGACCTCGACCAGCTGTTCCATCGTGTAGTCGCCGTTGCGGATGATGCCGCTGGAGAGGAACAGGCCCTCGATGTAGTTGCGCTTGTAGAAGTCGAGGGTCAGCCGCACCACTTCGTCCACCGCGAAGCGTGCGCGTGGCACGTTGCTGCTCACCCGGTTCACGCAGTAGGCGCAGTCGTAGATGCAGAAATTGGTGAGCAGGATCTTCAGCAGCGACACGCAGCGGCCGTCGGGCGTGTACGAATGGCAAATGCCCATGCCCTCGGTGCTGCCGATGCCGCCGGACTTCAGCGAATTGCGCCCGCCCGCACCGCTGGACGCGCAGGAGGCGTCGTACTTCGCGGCGTCGGCCAGGATCGCGAGTTTGCGGGTGATCTGCATGGGGAGATTGTCGCCGTATCCGTCTCGTTCCGTGAGACGGATACGCGCCGGGCGGCGGAACGGATGCGGCACAATGGCGCACCGCCCCCGACGAGCCGCGCGCATGCACCTGTCCGCCCTGTCCCTGCATCCGCTGAAGTCCTGCGCGCCACTCGCGGTCGAATCGCTGGAGGTCGAGTCGCGCGGGCCGCGCCACGATCGGCGCTGGCTGGTGGTGGATGCCGAAGGGCGTTTCGTCACCGCGCGGGCGGTGAGCGAGCTGGTCCTGGTTCGCGCCGAGCCGCTGGGCGAGGGCCTGCGCCTGTCCGCACCGGGCATGGTGCCGCTCGACGTCGCCGTGCCGCCGCCGGACGCGCCGCGCGCGATGGTGACGGTGTGGAAGGACACGATCGACGCGCCGCGCGCCGATCCCGCCGCCGATGCCTGGCTCAGCGCGTTCCTGCAGCGCGAGGTGCGCCTGGTGCGCATGGACGAAGCCGCGCGTCGCACCGTCGATCCCGCCTACAGCCACGACGGCGACGAGGTCAGCTTCGCCGACGGCTATCCGCTGCTGGTGATCTCGCAGGCCGCGCTCGACGGCCTGAACGCCCGCCTGTCCGCCGCCGGCCGCGCGCCGCTGACGATGGCGCACTTCCGCCCGAACCTGGTCGTCGATGGTGTCGACGCGCACGCCGAGGACGGCTGGCGCCGCGTGCGCATCGGCGGCATCGACTTCGACGCGGTCAAGCCCTGCACCCGCTGCGTGTTCACCACCGTCGACCCGGCCCTGGGCAGGCGGCGTGAGGATGGCGAGCCGCTGGAGATCCTCAAGCAGTACCGGCGCACCCCGGCGGGCATCACCTTCGGCATGAACCTGATCGCACGCGGCACCGGCACGCTGCGGGTGGGCGACGCGGTCGAACCGCTGGGCTGACGCGCTGCATCCGGACGGCCCGCATCACCGTCAACGCAGTCGTCCGCCCCCTGCCGGAGACCGCCATGCCGTTCGCGCTGCCCCGGGCCCTGTGCCTGCCCATCGCCAGCCTCCTGCTCGCCGCCTGCGCCACTGGCGGCGGCTTTCCCCCCGAGGCGCCCGCTGCCCCCCGCGTGGCCGATGCGCCCGGCGAGACGCTCGACGGCGACGCGGTGTTCGCACGCACGCTCGCGGCGCATGGCGGCGACCTGCGTCGGCATCCCGGCGACATCAACCTCTCGACCGACGGCCGCTGGTACGCGCTGATCCAGCGCATCCAGCCGCTGGTGAGCGACAGCGGCTTCCGCATCCGTTCGCAGGAGCGCTATCGCCCGTCCGAGGGCCTGTACGCGATCGACCACGACGGCCCGCAGGGGCGCAAGCGCGTGGTGCGCAGCGCGGACGGCCTGTCGATCGCCTACAACGGCCGCGCCAATGAGGACCCGGCGCGGCGCAGCGCCACGGCGATGACCAACGATGCCTTCCGCATGTTCCATTTCGGGCCGAGCTGGTTCGTCGACCGCGTCGCCAGTTGGCGTCGTCTGGACGACGCGACCGAGGAGGGCCGCGTGTATCGCCGCATTGCCGGCGTGGCGGTGCCTGGCTTCGGCGATGCCGAGCGCGACGACCTGGTGCTGTGGATCGATCGCGAGACCGATCGCCTGTATCGCATCCACATGAGCCTCAACGGCTTCGCGACCACGCAGGGCGCGCACGTCGACACCACCTTCCTCGACTACCGCGAGGTCGGCGGCTACCTGTTCCCGGTGCGCTTCCACGAACGCGTGCGCGGCCCACTGCGCATCGACGCACACACCTGGTGGGTGACCGGTCTGGACATGGATCGCGGCTGGACCGCCGCCGACGTGAACGGCGAGGCGTTTACCAGTGCCGCCGCGCCTGCCGCGAAGCCGCTGGCCGTACCTGCAGAGCCGTGATCACGCGCCGGTCTTGAACGGTGGCGTGCGCGCGTGCCGGGCGTCGAGCGCGTACTCGCCGTAGCCTGCGCCGTCCCAGCGCGCCTCGATCGCATAGCCATGCCGCTGCAGCAGGCGTTCGAGCCGCTCGGGCGCGCAGCGCCAGAGGAAAGGTTCGCCATGCGCCGACAGCCAGCGCCGCACCAGCCCTGAATCCGCCGAGAAACCGCGACCCTGCGCCGTGATCGGCGCCAGCGCGGTCAGCAGCAGCCGTGGCGGCACCGGCCAGCGCGCGAGCATGCGCAGTGCGCGCAGCAGCGGACGCGGCGGCAGGTACATCGCCACGCCCTCCGCGATCAGCGTGGTGGCGAGGTGGTCGAGGCCCTGCGCGCGCAGATCGGCGATGCCGTCCGGCAGGTCGATCGGTGCGCGGGACACGCGCGCCTGCGTGCCGGCGATGCGTGCACGCAGGCGCAGGGTGTCCGGATGGTCGTATTCGCGCACGCGCAGTCGCGGATCGGTGTCCACGAGGCTCGCGCCGGTGCCGTCGAAACCGACCGCAGGCCAGAGCAGGTCGCCGAGTGGAGGCATGGCGCGCAGCCGATCGAGCAACCAGCGCTTGCGCGCGCAGTGATGCGCGGCGAGGCCCGGCAGCGCGATCCCTTCGACGAAATCGAGCAGCGTGCGACCGAAGCGGTGTCGCGCCAGTCGTCCGAGCCCGCGCCAGTGCCCGCCTGCAGCGTCGAGCGCGCGGGCCGCGATGCGCAGCGAGGTGTCGGGCAGGCCCGCAGCAACGCCGCGACGCGCCACCGACAGCGCGACGATCAGCGCGGTCGCGCTGGGCCGGCCCGGGATCATCGATTCGCCGACAGGGTCGCGCGCAGGGCGCGATGCCAGTCGCTGTCGAGCACGTGGTCCGGGTCGATCCGCGACTTCGCTTCGAGGAAGGCGTCGATGCGCGGATAGGCCGCGCGCAGCTGGTCGGCGCGCGCCTCGCGGTGGTAGGTCAGGTAGAAACTGCCGCCGAACGCCAGAGCGCGGTCGATCAGGCGCTGCGTGTCCGCGCGCATCCTCTGCCGCCCCGCCTCGTCGTGTCGCACATGCAGGTTCAGCACGACGCAGGCCCAGTCTTCGCGCGCCCAGGCCAGCAGGGTGTCGGTCTCGCGACGGATCATGCGCACCGTGCCGTACACGATGTCGGTGCCGTGGCGGCGGCAGTCGTCGGCGACCTGCCCGAGGAAGGCGTCGAGATCGCCGGGTGGCACGTACAGTTCGGTGATCATTTCCGAGCCGACGTGGCCCAGCGCGCGGTCGATGTCGCGGTGGTAGCCATCGAGGTAGACGCCGAACTGGTGGTCGTCGCTGCCGTAGTGCTGGCCATGGGTAGTGAGATAGAAGGCGCAGTAGCGTTCGAAGGCCTCGCGCTTGTCGGTGTGCGCCAGCATGAGCAGCGAGCGGAATTGTTCGGCCGACAGGTGATGCTTCGGTGATGACGCGAAGTCGCGCAGGTGCGTCGGGTAGTAGCAGGCGAAGATGCCGTCGTCGAGGAAGCGCTCGTCGTCCGGATCGATCGAGAACTGGAAGTCGCCGTACAGCGCGCCATCGCTGCGCGCCTGCTCGAACGCATGCATCAGCTCGCCGCGCCGGAGCAGGGACACGCGTCGCTGCAGCACGCGCCTCGGCGCCAGGCGCAGGGTCACGTCGGTCACCACGCCGAACAGGCCGTAGCCGCCGACGGCGAGCGAGAACAGGTGCGGCGCGCGCTGGCGGTCGACTTCCACGACCTGTCCGTCTGGCCGCACCAGCGTGAACGCTTCGATGTCGTCGACGAAGGGACGCTGGTCGAGTCCGCGCCCATGGATGTTCGCCGCGAGCGCGCCGCCGATGCTGAAGTCGTCGGCGCCGGTCTGCTTCTGGCGGATCGCCCAGCCCTGTCCTTCACGGTCGCGCTGTCCCGCGAGGAAGGCCTGCAGTGCCGGCCAGCGCGTGCCGGCACCGACCCGCACGCGCCCGCTGACCGGGTCGAAGGCGTGCACGCCGGACAGCTGCTGCGTGTCGAGCAGCCAGCCGCCTTCGGCGAACTGCTGGCCGCCCATGGCATGTCGCGCGCCGGCCACGGCGAGGCGACGGCCCTGTCGACGCGCGGCCTGCAGCAGGTCGACGACCTCGTCGACATCGCGCGGTGCGAAGGCGCGCAGGTGCCGGGTGGGATTCAGTCCGCTGTGGACGTCGTTCTCGACAGGGCAGGGCGCGGGGGCAAGGGCGGCGGACATGGTCGTCGTTCCTGGGGGACTGACCACAGCAAAGGCGGGCCCGTCGTCCCGGCACAAGCGCGACCGCAGGAGTAGCGCCGGACGATACCGCAGGCCGCAACGCGGGCGACCGGCGCGGGCGGTCTGGTCGCCCTGGACCGCTATTCGCTGTCCACGCCCGCGAGGTCCAGCACCCACTTCGGGACCACAGGTTCGCCGGCGTAGAACGCCTTCGGCTTCTTCTCTGCCATCGCCCAGCGGTGCAGCCAGCTCGGGCCGTAGCGACCGTGGTAGCCGTCGGTGCGCGCGTAGGCGGGGTCGCGCATCGCCTCGTCGAGGGTGACGAAGCGGTAGCCGCGCCGTTTCGCGCCGGCGATGAGTTCGGCATAGGCGACGGCGTTGAGTTCGTTGGCATGCAGCAGCCAGATCTGCGGCAACGCGTAGCCGAGCAGGGCCTGCGACTGCCGCTCGTAGTAGTCGAGCTTGTTGAGCATGTACGGCACGTAGCCCAGGCGCAGGCGTTCGAGCAGCGCCTCGCGTTCGGCCGTGTCCGGCTGGCCGTCGAGCACGCGCGCGTAGGCGAAGGCCCAGACCCATTCGCCGTTGTCCACGGTCACCGGCGCCAGGCGGTAGCCGTGCTCGGCGAGGAACGCCGCCAGCGCGGCTTTGTCTTCGGCGGTCCTGCCGGCGCGCAGGTAGGGATTGCGGAACCATCGCGGCGTCATGCCGCGTGCGGCGAGCATCGGTCGCAGCACGCGCTCACCGCGCAGGATCGCCGCCTGGTACGCGGGCATGCCGACCACGTGCAGGTCGACATGGCCGTAGGTGTGGTTGTCCAGTGCGTGGCCATCGTCGAGCCAGTCTTCGAGCATCTTCACGCGTGCCGGCTGCAGCTGGCCGTCGACTTCGAGCTTGTCCTCGTTGACGAAGCCGACCACCGGCACGCCGGCCATGCGCAGCTGCGCCATCAGCGCGTCGTGGCGGCCCTGCAGCGCATCCGGCGGCGTGTCGGCCATGCGCTGCCAGGGCAGGTCGTCGATGGTGACCGCGATGCGGCGATCGATCGTCGCCTGCGGACCTTCCGCGTGGACGAAGGCCGGCGGGAAACAAAGCGCGGCAAGGACGAAGATGGCGAAACGCATGCGCGTAATCCATGGCGGGAGTGCATGACTCTAGCGCACGACGTCCGTGGCCGCACGGGCTGCCCAAACGCGGGAATGCATCGGACGGGGACACCATGCCGCGCGATTCGCGCACGCTTTTGCGATGGATGTCCGTTATCGCATCGCGCTGACCTGAGCTTCGTTACTTAAGCGTTAGCTCGCCTTGCCGGCGGATCGGTACATGCCGGCATGGATATCCCCCGACAGTTGATACGACAAGGAGATTTATGAAACTCACGTTGATTGCTTCGGCGATCGCCGCCGGTCTCGCGCTGGCGGGACTTGCGCCTGCGGCGCGTGCCGAAGAGCCCGAACTCCGCCACGTGCGCCTGTGCGACGTGTCGGCCTGCTATTACGCCTGGAACGTGGTCGATTCCGACGGCGATGGCGTCAGCGATGCCGATGAAGTGGTGGCCGGCACCGATCCGCTCGACCCGGGCAGCCGTCCGCCGCTGCCGCTGATCGTGGAGATGATCGGTGCGCAACTGCTGCCCACCTTCGAATTCGGCGTCGGCAAGATGGTGGTCCGTCCTGCCGATCTGCACGCTGCGCTCGAGGAGTACGGCGGTTCGCTGCCGGAATCGCCGTTGGCGGCGTTTCCGCTCGGCGAGCGCAAGGATGCGATGACTCGGCTCGGCCTGGACGCGGAACAGATGGCCGGCTTCGGCATCTCGGCCGAAGCCGACGGCTTTACGCTGGTGCGCGGTTTCGACAAGGAAAACAAGCCGGTGCGCCGCGTCGGTGGCGTCGACATCTCGCTGATCAGTGCGGGCGCCGACGATGGCGGCGATGTGCCTGAGGAGGGTCCCAAGGTCGTCTACAGCGAAAAGTTCGAGAACGGCGACCTGTTCATCAAGCTCGAGGATGGCGACGAAGTACTCATCCACAAGGATGGCAGCTACGAGCGCACGGGTCCGGACGGTTTCCCGAAGAAAGGCTCGGGCTACACCAATCCCGATGCCGACACCGGCGACGGCGAGCCGACCGACGAGCAGATCGAAGCCTGGAAGCGCGTGCGCGATGCGACCAAGCGCACGGTCTTCGGCTGGCAGGCGATCGAAGTCGACCCGGAGAACATCCCGGATCGCAAGGGGACGATCATCCTGATCGATCCGGAGTACCAGGATTACGAAGGCTCGGTGTCGGATCCGCCGCAGATCGATCGCGCGCAGCCGGAAACGCGCCCCGATCTGCCGAACCCGGCCGATCGCGTGAATACCTGCTGGCCGAAGTGCGTTTGACGCAGCGCACATGCGACGACGGCGGCCATTGGCCGCCGTCGTCGTCATCGCGATGCATGGTGCTTGCCGTCAGCGCACCACGAACACCACGGCCGTGCGCGGCGGCAGAATGAAACGACCGGTCGCGGTGTCCACCGTCGCCTGACGCGCGCGGCGATCCGCGGCCTCGGGCGCGGTGTGCACCGGATGCAGGCGCCAGGCCTTGCCCGCGTCTTCGGACAGGGTCAGCGTCTGCGCCGTCGTGTCGACGTTGACGAAATACAGCAGTTCGCGGAAGCCTGCGCCCGCATGGCTGCGGCCATCGAGATGCCCGACCAACACCGTCGGCACCTGCGCGCTGCCGGTGTTGCGGAAGCGCAGTCGCTGGCGGATGTCCTCTGCGGTGCGCATGCGGAACAGCGTCGAACTGGCGCGGATGCGCATCAGGTCGAGGAAGGCGTCGCGGGTCCAGCGGATCTCGGCCTCGCTCGGTGCGATGTCGGGGTTGCGCAGCAGCGGACGCATCACGTCCCAGTTGGCGCCGTTGTCGCCCTGCGGCGGCAGGCCGGCGGCATAGCCGTTGTCGCGATACGTCCAGTCGATGCGGTTGAACCAGTCGCCGCTGTCGTAGCTGTTGCGGTCCAGCGACTTGCTGCGCAGGGTGTCGATGCCCGCGTGCCAGTAGGCCACGCCCTGGCTGAAGCTGTTGATCGCGGCGCCGAGGATCTGCACGCGCGCGCGGTCTTCGCGCGAGGTGCCGGCCGGCAGCTTGAACGCGTTGTTGTCGAACAGCGTCCAGTTGTCGTGGTTCTCGACGTAGTTCACCACTTCCTGCGGATCGACCACGTAGCCCGCCGGCTGGCCGCCGTAGTCCAGCTGGTCGAGGCGCAGCGTGGCGTCCCAGTGGGTGGTCATGGTGTAGTCGCGGATCGAACCGGCGAGGCCGACCTTGATCAGGTCCGCCGACCACATCAGGTCGTTGCGCGTCTTGCCGCTGCCGCTGCCGTTGTCGGCGTAGTGCATGCCGTTGATGTAACCCTGGTTGCGCAGCAGCGACACGCCGCTGTCGAAGCCCGAGCCGCCGCGCACGTGGTCGCGCGCACGGTCGCTGAAGGTGCCGATGCCGCTGCCGTTGAGCGACAGCTGCGAGGCCTGGACGAAGCGCGCGCCGTTGGCGACCTCGCCGAAGTTCCAGCCTTCGCCGATCAGCTGCACCTGGCGACCGGTGGCTGCGTTCACCTGCTGCTGCAGCCGTTCCATCACCGCGCGCGGCTGGTGGCCCATCAGGTCGAAGCGGAAGGAGTCGATGCGGTACTGCGTCGCCCACGTCTTCACCGAGTCGATCATCAGCTTGCCCATCATCCGCTGTTCGGTCGCGGTGTTCTCGCAGCAGGTCGAGCGCTCGACGTCGCCGCTGGCGTTCAGGCGGTGGTAGTAGCCGGGCACGATGCGATCGAGCACCGACTTCGGATCCTGGCCGGAGGCGCTGGTGTGGTTGTAGACCACGTCCATGCCCACGCGCAGGCCGGCTTCGTGCAGGCCCATGACCATCGCGCGGAACTCGCGGATGCGCGCCGCGCCGTCGTCAGGGTCGCTGGCGAAGCCACCTTCCGGCGCAGTGAAGTGCCAGGGGTCGTAGCCCCAGTTGAAGCAGTCGTTCGCGCGCACCGCGTTGACTGCCGCCTGCTGCGCGTCCGAATCGGGCGCGGCTTGCGGAATCATCGGCGTGATGCAGTTGCGTTCCGGCGTGCTCGCGAAATCGAAGGCCGGCAGCAGGTGCACGTCGGTCATGCCCGCGCGGGCCAGCGCGCGCAGGTGGCGCATGCCGGCACTGTCGCGCTGGGCGAAGGCGAGGTACTTGCCGCGATGCTGCGGCGGCACGGTCGCGTCGCCGACCGAGAAGTCGCGCACGTGCAGTTCGTAGATCGCCATGTCTTCCTGCGCGCGGACCTTCTCCGGAGCGCGCGACTGGCGCCAGCCGCGCGGCATCAGCCACGGCGCGTCTAGGTCGGCGATGTAGCTGCGCTGCGAATCGGCGTCGAGGCTGAGCGAATAGGGATCGGTCACGAGGTTGCGGACCACGCCGACGCCGCGCACGAAGACTTCGACGGCATAGCGGTAATGGCCGCCGTGGTGCTCGCCGCGCAGTTCGAGCTGCCAGGTGCCGGTGGCGGGATCGAGGCGCATCGGGCGCTCGATGCGGCTGCCGTGCCTGCCATGCCCGCCGCGTGCCGGATCGAGGCACAGCGAGACCTTGCGCGCGGTCGGTGCCCACAGCTTGAACGCGGTGCGACCGCGATCGATGCTGACGCCGAGGTCATCGATGGCCTCGGCGGCGGCATAGCGGTCGTCGAGGAAACCCGGCAGCTGCGCCGTGGTCGCGGCGAGCACGCGGCCCGCAGCGTCTTCCTGCACGAGCAGCAGCTGCTGGGTGGCCAGCGTATCCAGGCGCGGCACGTCGGCCGGTTCCACCGACAGGCGCACGCCGGCTTCGATCCAGCGGAAACGTTCGGCGATCGCATCGGGCACGTCGCCGCCGACGCGCAGGGTCAGCGCGCCGTCGGCGTCCTGCACCGGTTCGCCGCGCGCGGCGATGATCCGGCCCTCGGCCGAGTGATAGAGCTTGAAGGTGCCGGCGGCATCCGCGCGCGGCCACTGCAGGCGATCGCGGCTCAGCCAGAACGCACGCGCATCGCTCGTCGAGACGCGGCGCAGGTCCGGCGGCGCGGTGAAGATCTTCGGCGTGCCCTGCACCAGCCACACATGGCCGACACCATCGGCGATGGTCAGCGCCGCGAACGGCACGCGGATGTTGTCGTTCCAGCCGTCCTTGTCGTTCACGCCGCCGTTCGGCTTCGATGGCATGCCGTGGACGATGAACTCGACCGCGCGCCGCGACGCATCGTCGCGCGGGTTCAGCACCGGCAGGTCGAAGGCGATCTCGTTCGCGCCGACCGCATGGTTCGGCATCGACGACAGCGCCACCGGCGCGTTCCATTGGTCCAGCGTCAGCCCGCCGAGTCGCGCGACATCGATGCCGCTGGTCGGCCACAGGTGCAGGCCCCACTGGTCGTAGGCGTTGTCGAAACGACGGTAGTGCACGCGCACGGTCGCGATGTCGGGCGTGGAAGCGACGGGATCGTTGCGATACACGGTCGCATCGCCCGAACGCAGCCAGAGTTCGCCGCCGTCGGTGAACGACCACAGCCGGTCGACGCCGGGATCGCCGCCCTGTCCCGGCGGATGCACGATGAAGCCGAAGCCCGCTGCCGCCGGATGCGTGAACGCGGTCGCGCGGATGTCGAAATAGGCGCCGTAGGCATCGACGCCGGCACGCGCGAGCGGACCGTTCCAGGTCACGCCCGGATAGTCGGCGATGTACTGGCCGGCGGCGTCGACCTGCCACACGTGCAGGCCCCAGCCGCCGTACGCGCCATCCTCGCGGCGATAGCGCACGCGCACGTCGCGCGGCGCGCCATCGCGCGGTTGCGCGGGCACCGGCAGCAGCACCTGGCTGACGTCGGTGGCCTCGCAGATGCCGGCCGGCGTGTGCTTGCGCGATGCCGGTGTGGTGAGAGAAGGCACATCGCTGGCCAAGGCGGTGCTGCTCATCGCGAACGGCAGCTCGCAGCCGGCCAGCAGCAACGTCATCAGCAGCGACATGAAGAAGGACAACGGCAACGAACGGCCGTGGCGGTATCGGGTCGGGCGCATCCTGGCCTCCAGGGCGTATCGCGTCGGGTCTCGCATCGGGTGCGACGTGCGCGCTTGCGATGCTGCAGTGCGGCATGTCGTGCGGCATCCATCGCGCATGACTCAGCGACGGATCGCGTTGCACTCTGCGCGATGCCGACCCCTGCCACAAGGCGCGCGGCGGCCGATGAAATCGTATTCCCGGACGATTGTTGCCGATGGGATGCGTCAGGCGTCGCCGAAGTCGATGAACGCGACCGGCACCGCTTCGGTCAGCCACACGCCGTTGGCCGAGCGATGGAAGACATGGCCGGCTGCCGCCATCCCGGCCGCGCGCACGACCAGCACCACCGGCTTGCCGTGACGCGTGCCCACACGCGTCGCGGTCTCGACATCCGCCGACAGATGCACGTGGTGACGATTGCGTCGCGACAGGCCTTCGCGACGGATCGCCTCGACGAAGCGCGTGGCGGTGCCGTGGTACAGAAACTCGGGCGGCGCGACGATCTCCAGCGCCAGGTCGACGTCGATCGAATGCCCCTGGTTCGCGCGGATGCGCAGCCCGTCTTCGCTGATCGCAAACCGCTGCTTGTCGCTGGTCGCGACCACCGTTTCGATCAGTGCGCGCGTCAGTGGTCGATGCCCCTGCGACAGTCGGACCAGTGCATCGATCTCCGCCCAGCCCGCGTCGTCGAGGGACAGGCCGATGAGATCAGGGCGGTGGCGCAGCACCAGGCTGAGGAACCTGCTCGCGGAGACGGGGTCGGTCATGACGCGGATGAACGTCCGGACGGCGGGCCTGCATGCGAATTCACGATATCCTTCTCCGACCCAAGGAGCGACGAATGGACATGCGTATCAGGCCTTTCAGTCTGGCGATGGTGATCTTCCTGGCGACGGGATGTTCCGAAGCTTACAACCCGCAGCCGCAGCTCTCCAGCGCAGGCGCCTCGCCTGGCGCGGGCCTTCCGGATTGCGCGCCCTCCCACAGCCCCTATCTCGAAGGATTCTCGATCATCGTCGACATCCTGCGGCGAAATGGCGAGGTCGAACGTTCGCAGGGGTATTTCCAGCGCGTGCGGGCTCGACTCGAAGCGCAGCTGGCCGATGCAGACCCGGCCGGCCCCGCACGCGCGAAGCCGGCCCTGGACGCGCTGTTCTCCGCCGGCGAGATCGAGAAGCTCGCCGTCTGCGCCTTCATCCAGTTCGACCGCGCCCAGCCCGAGTACGAAGCCTGGGACGCCTGGTCCCTCGATGCCCGGATGCGCGAGATCCACGCTGCGATCGTCGACATCGGCAGCGATGACATTCCCCAGCGTGCATCGTCCGTGCCCGACGCGCGTCGGGCGCAGCTGCTGCGGGTGTCGCGCGCCACCGACCTGCGCGTGTACCTGCATGCCCTGACGGCGGTGGAATGGCAGATCGTCGCCATCGCCGAAGCCGCGCTCGATCCTTCGTCTTCGCTGGGGCAGGATCTCGCGATGAATGGCGACGACCTGGGCGTGCCGCCCGAGCAGGTGATCGTCGATCACTACCTGGCCAAGGCCCTCGACGATGTCTCCGATGCCGATCTGCAGCGCTTCCTCGCGTTCGCCGAATCGCGCGAAGGACAGGCCTACTACCAGACCCTGCGCGACCGCTATTTCAGGTCGGCGGGGCCGTGGGGGCAGCGACTCTCCGCCGCGCTGAAGTCCAGCGTCCAGCCGAAGGCCGTCGAGCGCGATCCTGCCGAGGCCGCGAAGCTGCTCGCCGAAGCGCGTCGCCTCTACGACCAGGTCGGCACCCGCGTGGTGGTGCCCGAAGCGCGCACCCTGCTGCTGCGCGCGGAGCAGCTGGATCCCGACAACGCCGACATCCAGGTCCTGCTCGCCCGGATCGCCTTCAGGTCCCTGCCACGCATCGACACCGGCGTCGAGGGACAGATCCGTGCTGTCATCGATCGCATGCATCCGGCGCGACCGCAGGATTACGCGGAGATCGAGGGCCGCCTGCGTCGCGCCATCGAGCTCGACCCGAAGCACGCCGAGGCGCATCTCTACCTGGGGCGGTCCCAGTTCCTGCAGTCGAAGGACGACGAAGCGACCCGACTGTACGCGCTGTCGCGCAAGCTCGACCCGAAGGGCCCGACACTGGCCTACTTCGAGGCCGACCTGGCCTATGTGCGCGGCGATTACGCGAAGGCCGAGCGCATCCACCGGCAGATCCTCGCCGCGCCCGAAGTGCGTGCCTATGACCACTACTACTCGCTGGGGCGGCTGCGTCACGTGCTTGCGAAGCAGGGACGCGAGCGCGAATTCCGCGAGGTCGCGAACGCGCAGCTCAAGCGTCATCCGGACATGTGGGACTTCCGGCTGGACCAGGCCCGCCGCCTGATCCAGACCGATGGCACCGTGGCCGAGATCGAAGCCATGATCGCGCCGGTGCCGGAGCGCTGGCTGCCCGACGCGAAACGTGACCTGGAGGTCCGCCTGCAACTGCTGCGTGCCGGTGCGGCAGCGCCGGCGCAGCGCGCCCGCGAAGTGCAGCGCGCCTACGACATGGCCGAGTCTTCGCCCGAAGTGGTCGATGCAGCCTGCTATTCGCGGGTGCGGCAGCAGATCGCTGCCGAGGTGGTCGCCGCCAGCGACCAGCCCAGTGCGGCTGCCGACAACCTGCTCGCCTGCGGCATGTGGGGCCGCGATCGCGCGTTCATCGAGCGGGTCCTGCCGATGGTCAAGGACATCGACCAGCCCAACGCGGCCATGCAGGGCGGACGACCCCTGTGCAGCGCCGCCGTCCTGATGGACCCCGTCGTGTTCGAGACGATCCTCAAGGCGAAGCCGGATACCAGCCTGCGCTGCGGCGACGGCAAGACCGTGCGCGAGTTCCTGGCCGAACGCGCGACGAGGCCGGACGCCGAGCCTGCCTTCAAAAAGGCCGCGAAGGACATGCTCGCACTGCTGGATCGCCACGATGGCGGCCGCTGACATCGCATCTACGGCGCCGCGCGCCGCTTCATCGCATCGAACATCCGGAGGTTGCATGCAACGTTGGTCCCTGTGCGCTGCGCTCGGCATCGTCGTCGTGTCCGGTTGCACGAACGCGGCCTCGCCCGCCGCCGACCAGCCGCGCCCGATCGCCTACGATCCGCTCACCGCCATCGCGCCCAACTGCGTCGCGGATCGCAGCATCGACTACCCGGCCTACACGCGCACGATCGACATCGTGAAGCGCAGCGGTGACCTGGCGCGCGCGCAGGCGTACTACGACGCCGTGCGCGCCGAGGTCGAGCGCGTCCTCAAGGCACGCAATCCGGCGGCACTGACGGAGGCGGCGCCCGTGCTCGCGCCCTTGTTCTCCGAGCAATCGGTGCGCAAGCAGGCCACATGCGACTTCACCCGCTATTCGCGCAACCCGCCGATGATCGATGCCTGGGGCGCCTGGGTGTCGGATGCCCGTCTGCGGCAACTCCACGAGCGCATCGTCTCGGATGCGCCAGCGGCTCCGGTCGCCGCGAGCACAGCGCCAAGCGGCGCAAGGCGGGCACTGCTGCTGCGCGTGTGGACGGCCACCGGCCGAATCGATCTCGCCGCGACCAGACGCCAGGTCCTGCAGCGCATCGCCGCCGATGTCGAGGCCCGACTGGATCCCCTCGTCTCGGAATATCGTCTTGCTTACGGAGTGCCCGTCCCTGTGCAGGAAACCGAGCAGGCCGGCGTCGACGTGCGCCTTGCGCAGCGGCTGTCGGGCGTGCCCGACCGCGATGTCGAGGCCTTCCTCGCCTGGGCCGAATCCGGGCCCGGGCAGGCCTATTACCGTGCGTTGACAGCGACCTACACCAGTGCGCAACGGGACTGGGCGGGATTGCTCGGCGAACAGGTGAGGACGCGGATCGCGCCCATGGTCGTGTCGTTCGGCAACGACCAGATCGCGGCGCAGCTGGACGAGATCGGCAGGCTGCTCGAGATCCCGGACACGATCTACAACCGCTATCCCCTGCGCGACAAGCTGAACAACCTGGCCTTGCGCGACCGCGAGAACCCGCGGATCAGGGTGCTGCTGGCGAAGCTGGAACTGGATGTCGCCGGAGGCCCGTCCGATATGGCGCGCCCGCGCGACATGCGCCTGCTGCGCGACTCGGACCTGCCCCCCGACGCGTCCGAATTCCAGAGTTACAGCTATTTCGTGGTCGCCGTCGAACGCGCGCTCGCGGTGGCTGCGGACGATGCGGACGCGCATGCCCTGGCGGGGCATCTCGCCTTCCTCAAGCTGGACGATGCGAAGGCTGCGGAGCACTTCGCGCAGGCGCGTCGGATCGACGCCGGCAACCCGCTGCTGGCCCTGTTCGAAGGCGATCTCGCCTATGCGCAGAAGCAGTACCCCAAGGCGGAAAAGCTGTACCGCGCCGCGATCGCCAAGGCGGGCGACCGCATGCTCACGCGTCATCGCGCGGTCATGCATCTCGGGCTCGTGCTGGATGCGACCGGGCGATCGAAAGAACGGGCCGATCTGGTCAGGTCCCAATTGCCCCTGACCCCTGAGGGCTGGCAGCGGCACCACGATTACGCCCATATCCTGCTGGACCAGGGCGCGAAGTCCGGCGAAGTCGCGGCACTGGTCGCGCCGATCCCGAAGGGCTGGTTGCCGGACCTGATGTCCGATCTCCGCAGCCGGCTGACCGTGCAGCGCATCATCGATGCACCTGCTTCTGCGCGCCTCGAAGTCGCCAAGGGCGAGTTCGCGAAGAGCTTCGACACCAACCGCTATGGCGTCGCCGCCTGCAGGGCACATGATCCTGCCGTCATTCCGGTGGTGCGCGCGGCGAGGTCGGGTCAGCACGCTGCGAACGAGGTGGACAACGCGCTGTTCGGCTGCGCCATCGAGTATCGGCGCCCGCATGTGCTGGCGATGATCCTGCCTTCGATCAAGGACGTGAACATGCCCATCAACGCGCTCTGGCAGAATCCGGCGGTCTGCGGCGCGGCCGCGCGCAGCGACGATCGGAGCCTGGCGCTGCTGATCAAGGCGGGCGCCGACATCGAGCGGCCGTGTCGGCCCGGTGGCAGCGCACGGCAGATCCTCGCCGCAGCCGTCGCGCGCGGCGACGTGGAAGCGAAGGCCGCGCTGGCCGTGCTCGATGGCGGTGCCGCGCGTCATTGACGGCGGCATCCCGGCGGGTTGCGCCTGTTGCCACGCCCGCAGCGCTGCGGCACATTGGCGGTGCCGCGCAAGCGTCATCACGGCACGATGCGCCGGCCTCCAACGGGAACCCTGCTGCATGGCGCCAAGATCGCGGATCGTCCTTCCCCTGCTGCTGTTCGCATGTCAGGCCGTCGCCCAGTCCCAACCGCAGCCTGCGTGCCCTGGCGGCGGCTGTCCCCCGCAGCTCAACGAGAAAACCAAGCGCTACGCGAACTCGACGTCCGGGTCGACGCCGGGTGTGCGCGCGCTGCGCGCCGACATCACCCGCGCGCAGTCGCTGTATGACGCGCGCGATCGCGAGGCCGCCGGACGCCTGCTCGATGCGGTGCTGCGCGATCCGGGTTTCGATGCGTTGCCGGCGGAGGATCGTCGGCTGGCGTGGGCGGTGCTGGCGCGCGTCGACATGTCCGCGCAGCGTTTCGAGCGCGCGAGCGAGCGGCTGCGGCGCGCGATCGAAGCGGCCGACGACGATCCCGATGTCTGGTACTGGCTTGCGCTGAACGAAGATGCGCGCGGCAGGCATGCGTCGGCAGCCGAAGCCTTCACCGAACTGGCCGAGCGCTGGCCGGAGCTGCTGGTCAACATCGATGCCGGCGAGGTCTACCGGCTGCAGGCCGCATTGCCCGAGGATTCGCCCGAAAAGCTGGCCTTCCTGCAGACCCTGTTCGACGCCCGGTGGGACGATCCCGGCGGCGATGCGAGCTTCCTGTGGTACCACCTGGCGCGGATGCGCCTGGCGCGCGGCGAGATCGATGCGGCGCGTGCCGCAGCCCGCCGCATCGTGCAGCCGGGCGCCATCATCGCCATGCGCAGCGACAGGCGCTTCGATCCGATCGTCGATCGCGAGGCCTGGGCCTTCAATCCGACGCGCGCCGCCGAGCGTGCCGTCGAGGCCCTGCGCGCGAAGGTCGATGGCCGGCCCGACGACCTCGACGCGAAGGTGCAGTTCACCTATGCGCTGCTGAGTGCCGGCGACCATGCGGCCACGATCCGCCTCGTCGATGACGCACTGGCCGCGCCCGCGCCCGCAGCCGCATCCCGGGGCGGCGATGAGGCCGACAGCCGCGAGCAGGCGCAGGCCTGGCTGCTCAACAACCGCGCGGTCGCACTGTATCGCCTCGGGCGCGCGGAGGAGGCGCTCGCCGACATGGAACGCGCGCGGCGCCTGGCGGACAAGGCTGGCCCGAACGTGAGCCAGACGCTCAACCTCGGCGAGATGCACTGCAGCTTCGGCCGCGCCGAAGACGCACGGCGCATGGCCGATGCGATCGACGGCGGTCGGACCAGCGACTACGGGCGGATGTTCCAGGCGCGCGTGCGCCTGTGCGCGGCGTGGTTGTCCCAGGACACGAAGGGCATGCAGCGCGCGTTCGAGACGATCCGCAAGGGGCGGACGCACGCCCAGACGATCCACCTGGAGGCGCTGGTGATGCTGGGGCGTCTGGACGAAGCCGCGCAGGTGCTGATCGGCCTGCTGGAGTCGCCGAAGGAACGCGCCGCCACGCTGGAGGCGCTGCAGCAGTATCGCGAAGTCGAAGCGACGCCGACCCTCGCGCGCCTGCGTGTGCAGCGCGATGCGCTGCTGGCGCGCGACGACGTGAAGGCCGCGATCGAGCGTGTGGGCCGCCGCGAGCGCTACGACCTGTATTACGGCGCCGGGTTCGACTGAGGGGCGGGCCGGGCGGCGCGTGCCCGGCCGGTTCGCAGCGGCGTCAGTACCGTTGCATCGACACGACCTGCGGCGGCTGCTGCACGTTCGGCTGCGGCGGCTGCGGCAGCATGTCGATCGCTTGCGTATGTTCGACCAGGGTGCGCGAGGTCGCGTGGATAAAGGTCGTTCGGGCGTTCAGGCTCGTGGGCGCGCCCAGGTCGCCCTGGGTCGCGAAGATGCTTCTGCCGCTGGCGGTGACATGATCGATGCGCTGCAGCTGGCTGCGATGGGCTTCGACCGTGAGCGCGGCGGCGATCTTCTCGCGTTCCTTGCCGTGACCGAAGATCTGGCCGGTCGGGTCGTATCGATCCATGGCCACGCACGCATCGACATACAGGCGGTTTTGCGGATGCATCGCGTCGTTGAGTTGCGCAGGGCGCTCGGGCAGGGGTTCGGGCGGGCCCAGTGTGATGCGCTTGCGTGCCGGCGGATCGCTGTCCTGCGAGAGGTCGTCCGGGTTCCAGCTCGCGGTGACGCGATTGTCGAAATCGCGGTTATCCCGCTTGACGCCGGAAGGTGCCGGCTCATCGGGCATCTGCTCGTCGTTAGTGGCGAGGACCTCGTCTTCGAACGCCTGGCCTTCGAGTGCGACGACCTGCGGGTCGCGGTCGTCGATGAAATCCGCGAGATCGTCCTCGCTGCCGAAGTCGTAGTCGCCATCGAACCGGCCGAGCGCGTCGCGCTCCCATTCGTGCGAGCAGTTCGCGCTGCGCGACACGAGCTGCAGGTTGCCGACGTCGTTGTAGGCATCCAGCGCCGCGGCCTTGCTGATCGTGCCGGTGTCGCTGTTGTCGCACATCTCCTGCAGTACGTCGCTGATCGGGCGGCGGTGGTCGATGTCGAAGGCATCGCGGGTGACCAGCTGCCCGGTCGTCGCGCAGTGGAACAGCGGGACGGAGTACGCGAGCTCGCCGGTCTCGGCATCGGGAATGTCGACGGTCAGCGCATAGCGTTTGGACAGCTCGTTTTCGAGCCAGATGCTCTTGACCCGGGTGTCGAAGTACAGGTCGCCGCGCCCGTCCTCGGGCGACCAGGTCGCGTTGAGCGTACTCGCCTTGCGCCGGGCGTTGTCCTTCTGCGGATCGAACTCGCGATGCGGTGCGTTCGGGTCGAACTCGGCGTTTTCCTTCAGCCACGCGCGCCATTCATCCGAATCCACTCCGCCTTCGAGCAGGCGGTCCACCTTGTTGCGCGAGCGGTTGTACGACGACGGCAGAAGACGCAGGTTGTCGGTGTCGTTGTACGCCATGTTCGCATCGGCGTAGTTGGTGACCTTCTTGTCGATCAGGTGCTTCTTCCACTCCTTCACGTGGTCGATGTCCAGCGCCTCCGGGCTGTGCCAGGTGCCGGTCTTCTCGCTCATGAACAGGCGATAGGTCTTGTTTTCGTGCGTGAAGACCACCGATGGCATCAGGGCCACGGCCTGCTCGTTGCGCATCAGGTTCACGGTCGATTCGTAGAAGGCCAGGCCGTTGCGATCGTGGCTGCGATCCCAGGGCTTGTCGCGCAGGGTGTCGCCGTGCTGCGTCGGGCGCTGATCGTGCCAGTCCGCCAGCATCACCGTCTGCTGGTTGCTCAGCGTGACTCGATGGCTCCCCATGTCCTTTCTCCTTCTGCGTGCGGTTCGGTGCGTCGTAGCAGCAGAAAGGGTAACCCGGGGCGCGGGCGGGTTGGTATCAGTCCGCGCTCACTTGCGGGAGCGGTCCGTCCGTGGAAGAGGCGGCTGCAATACGCACACGGCGCCGCTGTCGGGCGGCGCCGTGAGTGCGCAGGCTTGACGCAGCAAGCCTCCGGCGTGGATCAATCCTTGTCGGCGCCGATCACGTCGCCAGTGGCCGGGTCGAGGCGCAGGGCCATCTCGACGCCGGCGGCGTTGTCGGCCTTGGCGTTCCAGATGCCGTTGCGGAAGCTCACGTCGTGGATGTCGCTGTAGCCCTGCGCGGACAACCGGGCCTTGACGTCGGCCTCGCTCAGGTTCGCGACCTGCTCGTCGGGGAAGACCTGACCGGTCCTGGGGTCGAGGCGTACATCGACGCGATTGCCGTCGGCGCTGCGCGCATCCGCCTTCCAGACGCCATCCTTGAACTTGAGGTCGTTGATCCTGCTGTAGCCCTGCGCTTCCAGGGTGGCCTTGACCTGCGCCTCGGTCAGCGCCGTGTCGTCGCCCGCGTGGGCATTGGCAGACAGCGCGGCGGCGAGGGCCAGTCCCAGCAGGATGCCGGTGCGCTTGGCGGGGTGCGTCGTCTTGCCATGGTGCATGGTCTTCATGAAGGCGATCTCCGGTGGGGGAGGCCGCAGTCTCCCCATGCGTTTCCAAACCGCGGATGAAACCGCACGGCCGTGCTCAGCGATGTTTCATGAACGTGCAAACGGCACGGCGGCGTGCGCGATGCCCGCCGTGGAACCCCCGGAAAAGCGCGCATCGCCTGCGTTTTGCCCGAGGGTCTGCGATCATGTCCGCATGAACGCACCCAACGACTTTTCGGCGCTTACGCTGGACCCCACTCTGGCGCAGGGGCTCGACGCCCTCGGCTACACCACGATGACCCCGGTCCAGGCCCAGGCGCTGCCGGCCATTCTCGACGGCCGCGACGTGATCGCCCAGGCGCCCACCGGCAGCGGCAAGACTGCGGCGTTCGGCCTGGGCCTGCTGCATCGCATCGATGCCGGCGCCGTGCGCACGCAGGCCCTTGTGCTCTGCCCCACGCGCGAGCTGGCCGACCAGGTCGGCAAGCAGCTGCGTAGGCTCGCCACCGGCATTCCGAACCTGAAGATCTCGATCCTCTGCGGCGGCATTCCGCTCGGCCCGCAGTTGGCCTCGCTGGCGCACGAGCCGCAGGTCGTGGTCGGTACGCCGGGGCGCATCCAGGAACTGGTGCAGAAGCAGGCGCTGTCGCTGTCGGGCGTGCGCACGCTGGTGCTGGATGAAGCCGACCGCATGCTCGACATGGGCTTCGAGGACGCGATCCGCGATCTCGTGAAGCGCACGCCGAAGGACCGCCAGGGCCTGCTTTTTTCCGCGACGTTTCCCGATGCGATCCGCGCGCTCGGCAGCGCCATGCTGCGCGATCCGGTCGAGGTCAGCGTTGACGGCGGTGCGGAACCGGCGACGATCGAACAGCTGTTCTTCGAGGTCGAACCCGAGCGCAAGGCGCCGTTGCTCGCCGCGCTGCTGCTGAACTACAAACCGGCCTCGTGCGTGGTGTTCTGCAACATGCGCAAGGACACCGAGGAAGTCGTCGGTTCGCTGACCCATTACGGTTTCAGCGCGCTGGCGTTGCACGGCGACATGGAACAGCGCGATCGCGAGGAGACGCTGGTGCGTTTTGCCAACCGCAGCTGCAGCGTGCTGGTCGCCAGCGACGTGGCCGCGCGCGGCCTCGATGTCGAGGACCTCGCCGCGGTCGTCAACTACGACCTGCCCAGTGACGCCGACACCTACCTGCACCGCATCGGCCGCACCGGCCGCGCCGGCCGCGAGGGCCTCGCGCTGAGCCTGTGCACCCCGGCCGACATGTCGCGCGAGAGCGCCATTTCCCTGCGCCTGGGCAAGTCGCTGCGCTACGAGCGCATGGCGCCCCTGACCGGCCGCCCGTCCGGCGTCTCGCCCGCGCCGATGGCCACCCTGCGCATCGACGCCGGCCGCACCGACAAGCTCCGCCCGGGCGACATCGTCGGCGCCCTCACCGGCGAGGCCGGCCTCAAAGCCGACATGATCGGCAAGATCGACGTCTATCCCACCCGGTCCTACGTCGCGATCGCCCGCCAGCAGGCCGACACCGCCCTGGCCCGGCTGCGCAGCGGCAAGATCAAGGGCCGCAAGTTCCGGGTCCACAGGCTGTGAAGCCTGCGGACACGGATGCCCCACCGGCAATGCCATCCGTTTCAACCTGCGAGGACATCAGGATGCGTCGTGGTCTCGGTTGTCTGGCGATCGCACTCGCGGCGATCTGTTTCGTTCCGTTCGCGGATGCCCAGGAGCAGTCGCTGCCTCCGCAGCCCGCGGATGCGGTGATCGTCCCCGGCTGCCGGATGAAGGATTACTTCCCGGAACAGACGCGCAGGACGCTGGCGCTTGCGGCGTCGTCCGGCGACATCGCGCGGATGATGGACGCGATGCGCGTGCCTCGCCCTCTGCTCGAGGCGATGGTGTCGGACGATCCGGCGGTCGAGGCCAGGCTCAAGCCCGTCTTCGACGACTATTTCTCCGATGCGAAATTGCTCGATCGTGCGCGCTGCCAGTTCGTCGGCGGCATGCTCGATGAACGCATTCCGGCGTGGGAAGCATGGATCGCGGATCCGGTGATGGAGCGGATCCATGGCCTGATCATGCAGCAGCCGCAGCGCACGCCGTCGGCCGTTGCGCCGGACAAGACGCGCCTGACGCTGCTGGTGCGGCTGGCACATGCCATGCACTCGGACGAGCTCCTGGGAGGTCGCCTGCGCGAGGTCGAATTCCTGATCGCGGCGGTCGAGGACGCGCGCGACCCCGCCTCGTCGGCGTTGGCCGCATTCCGCGAGTCGCGCTACTGGAGAGGGCCGGGCGAGGAGACATTCGCGATGGAATGGCTTGCCCCCGTGCTCGGCGACGTGTCCAACGAAGACCTGGCGCGCTTCCTGGTCTTCGCCGAAGGCGAAGCCGGCCAGTCGTACTATCCCAGGTTCGGACTGGTGCATTCCCAGGGCATATTGACCAATTGGCACGACGACTTCGCGAAGGCGGCCGCCGCAGCGTTGCCGAAGCCCGTCGCCGCATCGACGCCGGTCGAAGCCGATGCGCTGTTCGCGGAAGCGAAGGAACTCTACGGCAGCGGTGGCGCGCGGGCGTACGACCAGGCCAAGCGCCTGCTGTTGCGCGCCGAAGCGCTTAAGCCGAAGGACGCGCAGATCCAGCTGTACCTCGGGCTGGTGTCGATGACGATGCGCGAAGCGCAGCTGCCGGACTTCATCGACCTGCGCAAGGACGCGAAGCCCGATCATTTCGCCGAAGCGGAAACCTACCTGCGCAAGGCCATCGCGCTCGATCCGACCCTCGCGCTCGCCTACCTGGCGCTGGGTCGTGCACGATTCCAGGTGAAGGACGATGCCGAAGCCACGCGGTTCTACGCGCTCGCGCGCGAGCATCGCTGCCCGTGCGCGCGGCTCGATCTGTACGAAGGCGATCTGTTCGCGGCGAAGCAAGATCGAGCCGCCGCCGTCGTGGCCTACCGCAAGGCGCTCGACAATCCCGAGAGCAGCGGCGCGACGCGGAGAGCCGCGTTCGAGAAGCTGGCCGGCATCGCCTTCGAAGACGGCACGGCCGTCGATCTTCGCGCGGTCGGCGATGCCTATCTCGCGCGCAACCCCGGCGACATGCGCGTCGGCGAGCCCTACGTCGCCTACCTGATGAACCGGAAGCGCGATTTCGCGGCAGCGCTCAGGATCATCGACACCGCGAGCGACGGTGATGGCATGGTGGAGTGGCGTGCGTTCGCGATGTCGGGACTGGCGCAGCAGGGCGCGGACAAGCGCGGCAAGCTGAGTGGCAAGAATGCCGACCTGATGCGCGAAGCGATCGCGCTGGTCGGCGCGAAGAACCTCGCGAGGATCCACTGCCTGAGCCCGAGCGATGCAGGGACCTTCCGCTCGATCGTTCGCTTCAGCGCCGAACCGCAAGCGACGGCGACCTACATCCTCGGCTGTCTGGTCATGATGAAGAATGTGCCGGCCGTCGTTGCGATGATCGAGCTGGGCGCCGACGTGAACACGATGTCGGGTTTGCCGGAGCCGGAAATGCCGCTGTGCCTGGCGATGCTGCACCGCAGCCCGGAGGCGTTCAAGGCACTGCTCGACGCAAAGGCCGATCCCGCGCGGAAATGCTCCGACGGACGCGACCTCAGGGGCAAGATCGATTGGCTTCGCCGCGAGGACAAGGCCGTCGAGGCCATGGCGCGGATGCTGGGCGAGGCGGCGACGCCATAGGCATGGCATCGGTGCGACCCGCAGTGATGCGGACTGCGCCGGAGCCTGCTCGCGCCGCGAATCTCGGGGCCGGGAGGGCTGAGGGCCTGCCGGCCCTGAATCATCGCCTTCCACGTCGAGGTCGACCGCGATGCAGCGCCTGTGCCCCCATTCCGGATTCGGCCAGACACGCCTGAACGCGTTGCGAGGGGGGCTGCACACGGGCTGCGGGCATTGATCCGCATGGCGCCCGGGCGCAGCTTGGACCGCGACCGCCGGGCCTGCTGGTCGTGCAGGCGGATGACACGGGTTTGGCCTTATCCTGTGGCCATCGTCGGTACGGGAGCGGATGCGAGATGCGTGCAATCGTGATGGGAGTCGGGCTGGCTGTTGCGGTATTGGCCACGGGCTGCAAGAAGGAAGCGCAGGACACCGGTCCGCAGCTGCCGATCCCGCAGTGCGGGAATGCGGAGTACGACGAGAAGGCGTTCGCGGTCCTGGTGCGTGCGATGGACCGGACCGGCGACATCGCCGAGGTCAACCGCCGCTTCGCGCAGCATCGCGCAACCCTCGAAGGCCTGCTCGCCCAGCGCCATCCGCAGCTGATGCCACGCCTGAAGCCCGTGCTCGACCAGGCTTTCGCCGACGCGCGCCTGCGCGAGCGCACCGCGTGCCTGCTCACCGGCATCAGCGGGCAGCGCGAGGGGATCGCTTCGATGGACGCCTGGTCGCGCAAGCCGGAGACCCGCGCGATCACCACCGCGATCTGGACACGCAAGCCGGCGCCCTCGGAAGAGGAAGACGCGAAGATGACCGACAAGCGCCGGGCGCTGCTGCGCGGGATCGCGTCGGCGATGCTGCTGCAGCGCATCCAGGCCAACATCGACGCCGTGGCGAAGGATGAAGCCGCAGCGCTGGCGGTCGTGCTCGAGTCCGCGCCGCAGGCCGCACCGCCCAAGCCGTCGCCGGTCGCGATGGAGACCGTGGTCGACGGCTGGCTGGCGCCGGCCCTGGTCAAGATTCCAGACGGCGACCTCGCCGATTACCTCAACTTCGTCGAAGGCACGTTCGCCGGCGACTACTACGTCGCGCTCAACAGCGCCTTCGACTTCCGCGCCGGCGCCTGGTACGAGCAGCTGGTCGAACAGTTCGACCGCAACAACGTGCAGACCGTGCTGCCCGGCGGTGCGGCCGGCAAGGAAGCGCTGGTCGCCGATGCGCGGCGTTCGCTGCACCAGATCGGCACGCCCGCCGCAGCCGCCGATGCGCAGGTGAAGCTGGCGCAGGCCGAGCGCATGGATCCGGCCGATGCCGCGATCAAGACGCTGCTCGCCGAGGCCGCGCTGATGACCGCGCCGCGCATGCCGGTCACCGGCGAGCAGCTGCGCGCGGTCATCCAGGCTCCGAACTACGAGCAGGCCGATCGCTTCCTGGCCAAGGCGATCGAACTCAAGCCCGATCTCGCCGATGCGCACGTGCAGCAGGGTCGCCTGCGCTACCTGCAGGGCCGCGACGATGAAGCCGCAACGGCCTTCGACACGGCGAGCAAGATCGAACCCGAACATCCGCTGCTGAACCTGCTGCGTGGTGACCTGGCCTACGCGAAGCAGGACTACGCCGCCGCCGCGAACTACCTGCAGGCGGCCCTTGGCCAGCCCGAGGGCCGCGTGCACGTGCACGTCACCGCGCTGAACCACCTGCAGGTGGTGCTGCGCAAGACCGGCCGGATGGCGGAATACCCGCGCATCGTCAACGCCTTCCTCGCGCGCAATCCGCAGGCCTGGAACGTGCGCCTGGACTTCGCCGATTACCTGCTCACCGACAACGCGCGCGCCGAAGTCGTGCTGCAGGTGATCGAGCCGGTGCCGGACGACTGGTTCCCCGCGCGCAAGGTGCCGATCGTCGCCGCCGCGCTGATCCGCAAGGCCGCCGAGCGACTCGACAAGGACGGCAAGCCGATCGGCGCCAGCCAGGTCGCGATGCAGCGCCTGCTGGCGATGGCGCCCGAACCGCGCGCACTCGGCGAAGGCATCTGCCGTTCCGGCGTGGAAACCACGGTCGCGAAGATGGTGCTCGACACCAGCCCGGCGCCGAAGGTCGCGGCGACCTCGCTGGTCGTCTGCAGCCTGCGCTGGCAGAACGCGCGCATGGCCTACGGCATCGCGCCGCTGGCCGACGCCGTCGCGCTCAGCGGTCCGCTGCCGGAACTGAACAACGACAGCCCGCTGTGTTACGCCGCTGCCACGCGCAACGTGCGCGGCTTCATGGGCCTGGCCAAGCTGCAGGTCAACCCGGCACAGCGCTGCAACGACGGCGACACCATCGCCGCGCGCCTGCAGCGCCTGAGCTACGGCAGCGACACCGGCGTCGCGCAGATGCTCGATGCCCTGAACCGGTTCTACCGCAAGGCCTGACGCTCGATTGGCCTTGCAGGACGACG
The DNA here is from genome assembly GCF_042677005.1 of Lysobacter brunescens. Lineage (NCBI taxonomy): Bacteria > Pseudomonadati > Pseudomonadota > Gammaproteobacteria > Lysobacterales > Lysobacteraceae > Lysobacter > Lysobacter brunescens. The sequence goes on from NZ_JBHTIF010000001.1 coordinate 1,492,428, forward strand.
CGGGCCCGGCGACGGGCCCGCTTCACGCAGGCTTCACCGTGTCGACATCGCGGGTGCACCCGGCCGCACGAGGCTGGCGGCCTCATGACACCACGACACGGGGAGAGGTTCGCCATGACAGGTCACGGACACGAACGCGCATTGCCGACGAAACACGTCCTGCGGGCTTTGCTGTGGGGCGGCGCAGGCATGCTCCTGCCGCTGCCGTGGATCGCCATGCAGTTCAACAGCACTGAGGTGAACTGGGACGGCTTCGATTTCCTCGTCTTCGGCACTATGCTCGCCATCGCCTGCGGTGCCTGCGAACTGGCGATGTGGGCTTCGCGCAGCCATGCCTATCGCTTCGCCGCTGCCATCGCCGTCGGCACCGGTTTCGCGCTGGTGTGGATCAACCTCGCCGTCGGCATCATCGGCAGCGAGAACAACGCCGAGAACCTCGTCTATGCGGGCGTGCTCGCGGTTGCCGCCATTGGCGCCGCCTTCGCCCGCCTGCGTCCTGCCGGCATGGCTCGCGCGATGGTCGTCACCGCGAGTGTCCATGCGCTCACCGGCGTCTACGGCCTCGCCATCGGCTCGATCGAAGCCGGCGTCAGTGCCGTGGTCTTCGTCGCCGCCTGGCTGGCCTCGGCCTGGGGCTTCCATCGTGCGGCAAGGGTGGTCGGCCAAGATTGACCGAGGCCTGTCCGCTGCCCGTAGACCAAGGCCTCGCAGTAATCCATCGCCCCCTTTGCAAAAGGGGGCCGACGCGCACAGCGCGGCGGGGGGATTTGCGATCGCAAGTGTTGTGCGCGACATGCCGCAGGCATCGATCAGCACGCAAATCCGCCGCTGGCGCCGCCTCCTTTTGCAAAGGGGGCTCATGCATGCACTGTGTTTCCATGGCGTGCTACGGTGCCGCAGCCACCGAACCACACGACCTCGCATGACCATCGAAGCCTGCGCGCTGTACTTCCCGCTCGACAAACTCCCACTCAAATCCGTCTTTCCGAACGGTCGCTCCGACGGCGGCCTGTTCCGCGCGCCGACCTGGTTCGAATACGACGCTGGCGAAGGCCCGATCCGCCTGCACCTGCAGCATCCCGACCTCGCCGGGCACCTGCAGGGTTTCCGGGGCTACGTCGCCCAGGCGCCGGGCAGCGGCGAAGCCCGCGACGAGGCCCTGCAGCGCATCGCGCGCACCCGCGCCGCCGTCGGCGTCTCGCTGCCGCAGCCGGTCTCCACCGACTCGCCCTCGTTCGCGTCGCTGATGGCGCTGATCGCGCGCTTCGATGGCTTCATGTTCGTGTTCAACAGCCTGCTGCTGCCCGATGGCCGTTTCCTCGTCGGACCGATGGCGGTAGGCGATGGTGATGCCGCATCCGAGCCGCCGCCGCTGCGCGAAGTCGACCCCGACGCCTTTCGCCACGAAGCGCCGACCGACGGCTGCGACCCCGCACGCGTCGCGCAGCGCGAACAGCACTACCGCCTGCTCGCCGAACGCGGTTTCCTCTGCACGCGCTGGCTGCCCCTGCATCGCAGCGAAGACCACATCGATCGCCTGCGCCCCGCCGACGAGATCGCCGCGCGCCTGCTCGCCCTGCATGCATTGTTCTTCTGGGCCTGCACCTCGGAAGACGTCGCCACCACCGAACGCCTGCAGGCCTTCATCGCCCGCAACGCCGTGCGCGAACATCTCACCGCCGACGAAGCCGAAGTGCTGGACCTGCCGCGCGAACAGGCCCGCGAGGAACACGCCGGCAGCATCGGCTGGCGCCTCGAAAACATGTGGGCGCTGTCATGGATGTTCGGCTTCGAACCCGAGCCCCCCTTCTTCCAGGGCCAGCTGCCGAAGGCCGTGATCGAACGCATGCTGTTCGATTTCCTGCCCGACCTCGACGCCACCGTCGCCGGTTTCATCGATTCGCATACGCTGCGCCCCGTCGCCGACATCGCGCGCCTCGAAGACCTCTACTACTGCGCCCACAACGCCGTGCGCAGCGCGCAGACCGGCAGCGACACCCTCCCGCCGCAGTTCCACCCCGTCCGCGACGGCGGCACCACCCACGAACGCCGCCACGCACTCACCTGGACGCTGTCACCCGGCGTGGATTGGGACGATACGGATCTGTCGACGTGAGGCGGGTGGGGCGTGCGAATGCGCCCCGTGCCTAGAGCCGCAACGCTTCCACCACCAGCGCGAACGCGGGCGAATGCTGGCGGCGGCTCGGGTAGTAGAGGTGGTAGCCGGAGAAGGGCGGGCACCAGTCCTGCAGCACGCGCACAAGGCGGCCGCCCTCGATGTGCGGCGCAAATTCCTCCTCGGGCAGGTAGGCGATGCCCAGCCCGTCCAGCGTGGCCTGCACGATGTGCGGCGAGGTGTTGAAGATCGCCTGTCCGTCCACGCGCACGTTGACCTCCCGCCCGCGCTTCTCGAACTCCCATACGTACAGCCCGCCGGATGTGGGAAAGCGGATGTTGATGCAGTTGTGCGCGGTGAGGTCGCCGGGCGTCTTCGGCACCGGGTGGCGCGCGAAGTAGTCGGGCGAGGCTACCGCCGCCATCCGCAGCATCGGGCTGATCGGCATCGCGATCATGTCCTTGTCGATGTTTTCGCCCAGGCGCACGCCCGCATCGAAACGGTCGGCCACGATGTCGCGCAGGCCGTAGCTCACGTCGAACTCCATGCGGATGTCCGGATAGCGCCGCATCACCGGCAGCAGCTTCGGCAGCAGGATCGTGCGCAGTACGTGGTCGCCGCAGGTGATGCGCACAGAGCCCGCAGGCTTGTCGCGCAACGCGGTCAGTGCGTCCAACTCCGACTCGATTTCCTCGAAGCGGTTGCCGATGGCCTGCAGCAGGCGTTCCCCGGCCGGAGTCGGCGACACGCTGCGCGTGGTACGCGTAAGCAGGCGGATCTGCAGCCGTTCCTCCAGGGCCTTGATCGCCTGGCTCAATGCCGACTGCGACACGCCCAAGGATGCACCTGCGCGGGTGAAGCTGCCTTCCCGGGCCACGGTCATGAAGGCAAGCAGGTCGTTGAGGTTGCGTCGTGCCATGGCCCAGTGTGGCATGCCCGATTGATTAGCCTGACTTATAGACCTTAAAAGCATTCCGCGTCTAATCAGACGGGTCGTGCGCGCGCAGACTGGCCATTCCCTTCCGACCCCGGAATCGCCATGACCGTCCACGCCTACGGCGCCCACGCCGGCGACCAGCCCCTCGAACCGATGCAGATCACCCGCCGCGCCCCCGGCCTGCACGACATCCGGATCGAGATCGCCTACTGCGGCATCTGCCATTCCGACCTCCACCAGGTCCGCGCCGAATGGGCCGGCACCCGCTTCCCCTGCGTCCCCGGCCACGAGATCGTCGGCCGCGTGGCCGAGGTCGGCGCCCATGTCACCGCCTTCGCCGCGGGTGACCTCGTCGGTGTCGGCTGCATCGTGGGCAGCTGCCGCCACTGCGAGGACTGCGACAGCGGCCTCGAGAATTACTGCGACGGGATGGTCGGCACCTACAATTTCCCCACACCCGATGCCCCGGGCTGGACGCTCGGCGGCTACTCGCAGCAGATCGTTGTCGACGAACGATACGTGCTGCGCATTCGCCATCCCGAAGCACAGCTCGCCGCCGTCGCGCCGTTGCTGTGCGCGGGTATCACCACCTACTCGCCGCTGCGCCACTGGCAGGCCGGTCCCGGCAGGAAGGTCGGCGTGGTTGGCATCGGCGGCCTCGGCCACATGGGTCTCAAGCTCGCCCATGCGATGGGCGCGCACGTCGTCGCCTTCACCACATCGGAGTCCAAACGCGCCGAAGCGCATGCCCTGGGTGCCGACGACGTGGTGGTCTCGCGCGACGTCGACGCCATGGCCGCGCACGCCCGCAGCTTCGACCTGATCCTCAACACTGTGGCCGCGCCGCACGACCTCGACGCCTTCCTCGCCCTGCTCAGGCGCGACGGCGCGATGGTGCTGGTCGGCGCGCCGGCCACGCCGCATCCCTCGCCCAACGTGTTCAACCTCATCACCCGGCGCCGCACCCTGGCCGGTTCGATGGTCGGCGGCATTCCCGAGACCCAGGAGATGCTCGATTTCTGCGCGGAACACGGCATCGTCGCCGACATCGAACTCATCCGCGCCGACGGCATCAACGCCGCGTACGAACGCATGCTCAAGGGCGACGTGCGCTACCGCTTCGTCATCGACAACGCCACCCTGGCCGCCTGAGCGCGGCAGACACGGAGACATCCTCGTGAATACCACCGACATGAAAACGAGCGACACGCACATCGGCAGCCGCCCACGCCGCAGCCTGCTGAAGGTCGCCGGCGTGGGCGCCCTCATCGCCGCCGCAGCCGGCACGCCGGTCTTCGCGCAATCGAACGCGCAGGCGGATCGCAGCGAAGCCCTGCGCCTGACCCTGGACTGGGACAAGGTCTTCCCGAAGAGCGACAAGGTCGACCACCGCAAGATCACCTTCACCAACCGCTACGGCATCACCCTCGCCGCCGACGTGTACGTGCCGAAGAACACGCGCGGCAGGCAGGCCGCCATCGCTGTCGGCGGCCCGTTCGGCGCGGTGAAGGAACAATCCTCGGGCCTGTACGCGCAGGCCCTGGCCGAACGCGGCTTCGTCACCCTCGCGTTCGATCCGTCATACACCGGCGAAAGCGGCGGCCAGCCGCGCAACGTCGCCTCGCCGGACATCAACACCGAGGATTTCAGCGCCGCGGTCGATGCCCTCGGCATGCTGCCCGAGGTCGACCGCGAGCGCATCGGCATCCTCGGCATCTGCGGCTGGGGCGGCATGGCGCTGAACGCCGCCGCCGTCGACAAGCGCGTCAAGGCCATCGCCACCAGCACCATGTACGACATGACCCGCGTCATGTCCAAGGGCTACAACGACAGCGTGACCCTCGAACAGCGCACGCAGTCGCTTGAGGCACTCGGTCGCCAGCGCTGGCGCGACGCCGAGCAGGGCGCGCCGGCCTACGGTCCGCCGATGAACACTCTCAAGGGCGGCGAAGCGCAATTCCTCGTCGATTACCACGACTACTACAAGACGCCGCGCGGCTTCCATCCGCGCTCGGTCAACTCGAACGGATCTTGGACGATCACCACCCCGCTGTCCTTCATGAATATGCGGCTGCTGACCTACATCCGCGAGATCGCGCCGCGACCGATCCTCTTCGTCCACGGCGAACGCGCGCACTCGCGCTACTTCAGCGAAACCGCCCATGCCGCCGCCGCGCAGCCGAAGGAACTGCTGATCATCCCCGGTGCCAATCACGTCGATCTGTACGACCGCGCGGACGTGATTCCCTTCGACAGGCTCGCGGAGTTCTTCGATCGCCATCTCGCGGGCACCTGAGGCCATGCGCATCGCCACCGGCCGGGCGCGTGCGTTCGGCCTCGCCTGCAGCCTGTCCGCGATCGTCGCGTGCAGTGCCGCAACGCCCGCCGCACCGGCACGGCAACAGGCGGCCGGTGCACCGCTGGAGAACACCCGCATGCAGATGACCATCGGCGCCCATGCCTTCACCGTCGAGCTCGCCGACACCGCCGCCGCACGCGCGTTCGCCGCACGGCTGCCGTTCACGCTGGACATGGCCGAACTCAACGGCAACGAGAAGCACGCAGACATCCACCCGGCGCTGCCCGTCGACGCCCAGCGGCCCGGCACGATCCGCGCCGGCGACGTGATGCTCTACGGCGCGAACACCATCGTCGTCTTCTACAGGACCTTCCCCTCGTCCTACCGCTACACCTGGCTCGGCCGTGTCCAGAACATCGACGGCTTGGCCGAAGTGCTCGGCCCCGGCGGGGTGCGGGTGGTGTTCGCCCGCGATTGAGTTCGCCATGGCGGTGCGAAAGCCTCGACCCGCCTTCGCCCCTTGGCCAAAGCGGGCTCATCCAGGGTCCCCACGCAACCATCCGCGCCATGCCCGCCTCCTGTCAGCACCACACACCCGACGGGAGATCCCGATGTTCCGCACCCTCATGCTGTCCCTGCTCATGGCCTGCACCGCGCTCATGCCGCTGGCAGGCTGCAGCAGCGCCAATGCCGCCGACGAAGTCTTCGCCACCGCCGACGGCGCCATCCGTGGCTACGACCCCGTGGCCTATCACACCGAGTCCAAGGCGGTGCGCGGCAAGGCCGACATCACCCACGCATGGAACGGCGCCACGTGGCGCTTCGCCAGCACCGCCAACCGCGACCGCTTCGCCGCCGACCCCGAACGCTACGCCCCGCGCTACGGCGGCTTCTGCGCCTACGGCACCGCGCAGGGCTACAAGGTCTCCACCGACCCCGACGCCTTCGCCATCGTCGACGGCCGCCTGTACCTCAACTACAGCAAGCCCGTGCAGAGCACCTGGAACCAGGACCGCCCCGGCTTCATCCGCAAGGCGGATGCGAACTGGGTGAAGCTGGAACATGCCGCGTACGAGAAGCCGGGCGACGCCAAGGCGAAGTGAGTGCCACGGCCTGCCTCGGTGCGCGCCGTCCTCAGCAGGTAAGTACAGGGGGCGCGTAGCCATTACCGATGTCGCCGGCCACATCGCCCCCTTTGCAAAAGGGGGCCGACGCGCACCGCGCGGCGGGGGGATTTGCGACCGCCGGGATCAGTTCGGCATCAGTTCGCACACCGACCTCGGCGCATTCCGCCGAGCGGTGCTGCTGCCCGCGCGCGGCTGCGCTAGGCTGTCCGGAACACAGGGGATGTCACCGGCTTCGCATGATGGGATCGCGCGTACTGTTGCTGCTTGGTCTGCTGCCGCTCGCGGCCGGCGCCGTCGAGCGCCTGCCCCTCCGTGATGGCGAATACGCCTTCCGGCATCGCTCCGCCGAACACTCGAACTTCCCCGCGCCCCCGCTGGTCGCGCACATCACCGGCACGCGCATCGTGCTGGTCAATCGCAAGCCGTCCTCCGTGTTTCCGCTTGGCGTTGTCGCCGAGGGCGAGCTGATGTGGCATGCCGCGTCGAAGCAGTGGGTTCTCGGCCACAACCCGGCGGATCGCACTGCCGAAGAGGTGGGCGGGTGCAGTGATGGGCCGGAGGTGGTGGATTTGAGGAGGCGGGTTTATTGGACGTGTTGAGGGGCTGGAATCGACTCATAGCAGTTATTCACTACGAGTTTCTTCCGGATGTCCCTCGGACTTGAATACGCAATCGGCGCAAAAAAAAGCAAGGGGTATTTAGGGCGCACTTGATCGAAGGCGCACTGAGATGCGCGGGGCCTGTACTCACATCTGTAGCATTCTTGTCTCCTCAAAGTACGCATCTTCAAGTACAGCGCGGTCTTGGGTTCCGGGTGTGGTAAGTGAGAAGAGAAGATTGGTGATCTGTCCTTCAACCGACATGGCTGCTAGGCCATGCTTTTTAACGATTTCGTCAAAAATTCCTGCGGCGCGCCTGCCAACGAGCTTGAAGAATTTGTTGCGGTCTGAACTTCCACCGAGTGTGGCACGCGCACTCTCAAGTACGTGCCAGACGAACTCCATTATTGTCTGAGCATTCGGATCCTCGTGCGTCTTCACGACGCACAAAACAGCAAGCTGCGCCGTTAGGTCGTCGGTTGTGCCATTGAATCCAATAGAACGAGCAAGTATTGCCTCCCTATAGAAGATGCGCACAAACCACGCGGCTGCATCACCGCGAGTGGAATCAGATCTGCTCGCCAAGTCTGCGAGAACTGCCGTCGTGCCTATAAGGGTTTGATGTAGATTCGGCGCCGCAAAGAACTTGATGGCGGCACGCGCTGCGGGCGTATCGTCTCCCGCATCTGAAGAGGTGATGGCTCCTAGCGCTGCCGCGACAATATCTGTTGGCTCCAGTGGCGTGCCATGTGTGTTCCACGAGGCGACTCGAAGGCGCGTCAACGTTGCGTCCGTCTTGCTGAGCGCGCCCTTTGCCTCAGCGAATTGTAAAAAGTCCCAGAGGGTGCGGCAGCGTCCAGTGATGCTCTCGCCGGCGCCAAGAATTGAGGCCGTCGCAAGGTCTACGGTCAGATACTCGTAGCGTTTAGATGCGACCTCAGCTTCGATAGTCGCGAACTCGCCGTGAGGATATTGCACCTCTACTCCAATTGGTAGGCCGGGTTGAACTATTGCAGAGTGATTCCGACGGATCGCCTCGGCGACTTTGTCTATCAAATCTGAATTTCCTACATCGAGAGGGCCGAACATCAGCTCTGATAGATGGATCAACGACTCCTTAGGGATAGCTACGGCGGTCCAAACCGAGAACAGTTTATCGAACAATTCAAGCTCCACCAGGAGGCACACGGAAACGAGGTCTAGGATCGGCGGTAACGATGGCTCGGTTCGAGGAAATGAAATGTCTCCGACGATGATCCTCGACGACTCACCCCGGTGCCAAGCATTGATGGTGATACGCAGCAAGTCCGCGACATTAGAAACGTATGGAGCGTAGGTGCGGGGTCGAAATGCGTAGGGAATATGCGATCCGCTCCGCTCGCCGAACGCTCGTGCCTTCTGTTGAGCCCTTGCGAGCTCTTCAGAAATCCCAGCCATCCGCTGCAGCTGCGACAAAAAATCTTCCGGGCTGGCACCTTCCGAAATATGGCCAACGCGAAGAATAGATGAATTGGGGAACTTGTCTGTGAAGCGTTTGACCCTCTCTTGGAACTCTTGAACTCTCTGCTGCGACACCTCAGCACCGGCGCTGGCCGTTGCCATCACGAAGTGCAGAAGGAATGCTCCTTCTTCGGCTTCTAGGTCCTTGTCTGCGGCCTCGCCGAGACGCCACACTGATTCCATGTATTGCGAGCGGTCTACACGCGAATACAACGTTGCAAGTAAGCGATGGTAGTGAAAGCGATCTTCACGATCCGTTGCCGCTGCGAGGGCGCGCTTGGTTAGGTAAACGAGTGAATCTACATCGCCGATTCGGAGCAGAAGTTGCGTCCGCGCGCTGACAAGATCTGCGCGGAACGAATGATCAAATCGCCGAAGGACTCGTTCCGCAGCAGACGACTGGCCAATTCGCTCTAACGCAATGGCTCTGGTAAGTCCTACATTCTCGTTTTGTGGGTAGAACTCTTGAGCTCTCGCGGTGAAGTCGATTAAGTCTTGGAACCGCTCGCGCCTCAGGAGGGCGGCAGAGAACTTTGCTGCCTCCATCTCTGTAAGATTTCTTCTGCGTGAGGTGATCGTGCCGATCTCTAGAATCCGATCGATGTCGGCATCGCGATCTGGTCTTAGGTACTGGAATAGGTTGTCTTGTAGTGTCTCATTTCCGCCGCTTCGCGTTGCATCATCCCAGAGACGATCCAAGTTTTCTTCGCGATTTTGTCGGTTCTTGAGCGAGTCAGTAATGAAATTAAGCAGCGACTGGGAGGCCGGGTCGCCTTCTGCCACAAATGAGCGAAGTTTTGCTTCTTCCGCGCTTGAGCCGAGCCTATAAGCAGACACGGCTGCCGTTGCGGCAGCTATGTCGACGAGAGTGTCGTGCGGCTTATCGATGAGGTGTGCAAGTGCGACCTCAACGGCCTCTGTGTGCGATCCAGACTCGCTATACAAAAGAACGAGCCTAGCCAGATCTGCAGGATCTGGGTTGTCAATCCTCTTGAGCGCAGATACCGCGATTGATGGCTCATCGATGAAGGTTGCGACGCGGGCCAAGGCGTCTTGCGCTTCCCGCAACCTTGGTCTCTTCTGTGCAAAGTCAGTTAGAAGATTGAATAGCTCGCGATCTGGCCCGAATGTCAAGCAGACCGCTGATGCACAGTCGAGGATCATCTGAGAGTTTGCTGGCCACCCAGATGCTTGGGCCTCACGAAGTGATTCTAGAGTGGCATCGCGAAGAGCTAATGCGTCAGATGCCTTGAGGTCTGGGTGTCCTCCAACTGTAATGCTGCCTTGCCCGCCGGTGGCGATGTTGAGTAAAGCCCGTAGCCGCAATATCTTCAAGAAGGTGACGATGCGCGTGTCTGCATGCGTGGAAAGGCCGCGATCTGCAGAGGACAGGGCTGCCGCCCAATCGTCTTTGATTGTGAAATATAGAGTTTCCGCTTTAGACTTGGTTGGCCCGGTGAGGCTTGCGATAAGTTGTTCGGCCTTTTCATAATTCTCTTCTAGAGCGAAGATGCGAACTAGTTGGAATTGTACATGTTCATCCGAGTCAAAGCGGTCTGCTCGTGCCAGAAGTCCGGGCGGAATTGGTGGTGTATTTCCCATGTTGGCAGCGACTGCAGCCTCAATCTCTGCAGCATAGAATCTCGCACTATCAGGTTGAAGCGTTACCGCTTCTGTAAATCGATTTAGCGCGTGCTTCGGGTTTCCATCGAGGAAGGCGCGCCGACCTTCTTGATATCTGAGCTCTGCCAGTACTTCAAAGTCTTCTAATTGTTCTCGGTTCAGTTCATCTATAAGCCGATCGGCCTCAGTTGCATTTCCATTGTTCAGGGCATCGTTTATTTGTTTTATTTTAGCAACGGCCGTTCCTGATTTAGGCGTCGGCCAGAGGTTGTCGCCTGACATGGTTTCATTCGTGAGCCAACGATCCAAACTCTTGTGGCCAGTAGCCGTCAGGGCGGACTGCGCGCGAGGGCTTAGCGAAGAAATTGTGCTAAGTGCCCCGATGCCTTCCGGGCTTCGAAGCTGATTCGAGATTCTCGTATGCGTCCAATAAGTATCAAGATGAGTCGAAACATCCAATTCCTGTGTCAGCCGGTTAGCTACAGGTACGCGAAATGTCATACTGTCTGGATCTGAGTCGTCAAACTCTAGGCGGCCTTCTAATCGCTTCCGCAACTCGTCTTCAATCCACAGGTAATACATTTGTGCGCCGGCAGTGCTTGATTCGTCCTTAAGCGCTACAAAGACCAAGAGTACCGGCTGTCCATCCTGAAGGTAAAGGTTGCATGTCTCCGGTGTCAGTCCAACTTGGATGAACTGTTCCGCTGCGGTGCCAGCAAAGTTAGTACTAGCGCCGGATTTGAGTTGAACCGAGAACCGCCCACGGATATTGCCAAGCCCTTCTAGCCACATGCTCATGTCGAAGCCGAAGTCAGAATTCTGAGCGGGCTCGCTTTCTGTGAACCAAGAGTCGGGGTGGCCTCCGACAAATACGCGCTTTCCAAGAGTTCCAATCTTCTGGGAAACCGAATAGCCCGGCGTTCGCATTTGAAGGCCCTGAGTGGTGGTGGGTGGTGACGGAGATAAGTATCCTAAGCTAGGCAATAGAGTAATTTCTTGAGTAGTCAGTGATGGCAACCAGGCGACCCTGTCACTTCTTACAGGCCTGCTGTTTCGCCATCCTTGCAGTGCCCAGACTGGGTCATCGACCCAGCGATTCGCCCACTCCAAGAGCGCTTGGTGCACGGCACCCAGCCTACGAGGCAAGCGAAGTCATTCCTAAGATGTGCCCACCGTTGCCTTCCCATCCTCGCACCGTGCTCGGCGCGTCAAGGTCGAGGCGAGTTGCGGCGCAAACCTTGACGCGCCTGCGCGCGATGCGGATCTGAATCGCCAACGGCGTCCACTCCGGGCGCCGGGCGAAACGGAGTGCCGTCATGTCCAAGCCGAAGTCGCAGTTCCAGCCGTCCAACGTGCTTCTGGTTGAAGTCCCGCCGCAGTTCATCGCCCTGTGCGAAGCCAGCGGTGCCAGCCCGCAAGCGGTGCTGCGCGGCATGGCCGCGATGCTCTGCGGCCTCCGCTACGACGAGGATGACCGGCTGGTGCCGCTGGATGGCGCCGCGGCGTGATGCTTCACCGGGCGCGGGTCGCCCCCGCGCCTGGATAACGCAATGCCCGCGCGTTCACGATGCGTCGAACGTCACTTCACGTTGGCTTCGTGCACGGCTCACGGTCCATGGCCACGATCGACGCGTTGCCCACACCTGAAATCGACGACGCATGCCCTGGACTTTCGCGCATCCCGCCGCCGCAATCTTCGTTCGGCGCTTCGGCGGCGCATCGCTGCCGCTGTCGGGGCTGGTGGTCGGCAGCCTGTCGCCGGACTTCGGCTACTACATCGGCGCCTTCGGACTGGCCACGCATGCGCACACGCTGCGCGGGACGCTGGATGTCTGTTTGCCGAGCGCGTTCGTGCTGCTGCTGGTCCTGCTGCGCCTGCGCCGTGTCCTGGTTGCGCCACTCCCGCTGCTGCATCGCCGGGCGATCGAAAGCCTGCCTTCGCCATCATGCTGGCCGGCATCGGATGCCGCGAGGATGATCGCAGCGCTGTGGATCGGGGCGATGACGCATGTGGCCTGGGATTCGTTCACGCATGCCAGCGGCATGATGGTGTCGATCATCGCGCCACTGCGCGAGGTGCTGTTCGAGGTCTCAGGCCGCAGGTTTGCGACTTACAACATCCTGCAACACGCCGGGACGCTCTTCGGCATCCTGGTGATCGGCTTCGCGTACGGTCGCTGGCTGGCGCGCACGGTGGGGGGCGAAGCCTGCCTGCGATTCCCTGCATTGGGTGAAAGCCTGCCGCTGGTGACAGCGGCCCTGCTGTCTGCAGTCCTGGGGCTCGCCATTGCGTTGCTGAAGCTTGGAACAGAGGCGGGATGGCCGGTCCTGATGTTTCGCAGCATTGTGGACTCCACGATCGTCTTCAGTGCTGCCTATCTCGTGCTGGCACTGCATGCCGTGCGGAAGGCGCGGATGCAGACTGCCTGACATGGTCGGGGATTGCGTGCTGTTGTTCCGTCCGCGTCGGGCCGCAGGGCGGGCCCAAGTCCGCCGCAAAGGAACTGCGAACCACAAGATGCGGCGCGTCTCCGTGCTACGTCTTTGGCCATGTGCAGAATCATTTGCATGGTAATGGCTGGCATGAGCCCGCCCTGCAACAGCCACTGCTGCTGAAACGGTGTGGGTGTGTCCATCGTTGCCGTCCGATCCCCGCGCCCGGATTCCCGAACAGGGTGTGCCTCGGCGCACCGCCTTGTTCACGCAGATGTGAAAAGTCGGTGCGACTGGCCGAGTCCTGGACTTCATTGACGTGCTCCCCTCTCGTGGGGTAGAACACGGCCGGTCGGGCATGTCGTGCCTGCAACATCGATCGCAATCCGTATTCGCCAGCCAGGGGGCAAGGCATGCATGCATTCCGTTTGAGCGCCGTCGTGTGGATTCTTATCGGATGGTTGGCCATTGCCGGGATGTCGGCCGGCGCCAACCTGACCGGGAACAAGCAGATGGCTGAAGTGCAGCCGGACAAGGCCCTGGTCTACCTGATCCGTGAAAAGCGGTTTACCGGCGGAGGCCGGACGATGTTCGTATTCGCCGACCAGACCTTCCTCGGCACGCTGGACAGCGACAGCTACACTTATGCCTACCTGTCGCCGGGAAAGCATCTGCTCTGGCTCAACTGGGCGCAGCTCAACACGACGATCGAGGTCGAAGCGGGCAAGACCTACTACTACGCCATCTGGATGACGTTCGATCCACTCGACGAAAAGTCCGGCAAGGCTTTCATCGACGGCGTGTCCGCCTACGCAACGCCGACGCCGCGCGAAACGGCCAAGGCTGCCGAGATGGCCAGCAAGCGATACGGGAAGGCCGTTGCGAGCGCCGCGAAGCGACCTGACGACAGGACGCGCGCCACCAGCCTGCAGCGTCGTGCCGCCCATATCGCCAATTGGCCCAAGACGGATCTTTCGACGTATTCCACCCTGTGCGTGGAACCCTTCGTGATGGCCGATCCCAAGGCCAAGGACGTGAAGCAGCAGTATCTTGTCGAGTCGGCGCCGGATCGCATCGCGCAGCTGGTGCTCGATGAACTGGGCCCGGACGTCTTCACCGACGTGCGCAGGGAAACCAGTTGCGGGAATGCCGCAGGCACCGTCGTGATGCGTGCACGCATCACGCAGTACAAGCCGGGCAACGAACTCGCACGCTTGATGATCGCAGGTGCGGGCAACGTGCAGATCGAGATGATCGTGGAGCTGGTTTCCGCGGAATCCGGCCAGACGCTGGCCCAGTTCGAACCCAAGGGCACGTGGGCCTGGGGGGGTGGGCTCGGTGCCTCGAAGAGCATGCCCGACCTGGAAAAGAACGTTGCCTACGAAGTCGCCGGCTACCTCAAGGTGTCGCGCGGGCAGTCTCTGCCGGATTGATCCGCCCTGCATCCCCAAACGGACAGCGTGCGCATCGATCCTGTGAAGGCTTCGTCAGGAAATGCCGGGTGCCTGGCGCGCTGACTTCGATGCCATGCCCCGACCGCATGCAAGGTCGGGGCGATGTATCGCACGATGGGCGACGCGTGATTGTTCAGTGGACGTGGGTTATCACGCGTCGCGATGTCGCTTTCGCTGCACGGGCAGGACGCCGCAATCTCCTGCGGCCATCCGTCACTCATGGCATGGCCGAGACCGTGGCGAAGTGGCTTTTGCTTCGCCATGAAATCGATTGCATGGCCTGCCCGCGGCCCTGACTTGCGTGTCGATGGGCCGATTGTGCGCCGCACCTAGCGGCTAGACTCCATTGAGCTGCAGGGCGATCTCCGAGTTGCGGCGGGGAAACATCGGTGCGCTTGGTTCATCACGGGGGCGCCGATATCGAAGCGGTCGCGGATGCGGCCTTTTGGGGACAACGACCTTGCCATCCAGGTCGACCGGCAGCCCGGCGGCGCGCGCGTCGTCGGCATTCGCAATGAAACGGACAACATGACCTACTCAGGTTTAAGGACAAGCATGAAGACTCAGCGCAATGCAATGAAAGTCGGCCTGATGGCCGCATGGATCGCAGCAACCACGATCGCAGCAAGCACGATCGCCATGGCCGGGAGCGGCGCGTCCGCGCTGCAGGCCGCTCGCCCGGGATCGAAGCCGGCAATGCCTGCCGTCGACCACGGCCGCACGCCGGTCGTGTCGCTGACATCGACCATGGGCGATGTCGGTTTCGAGATGTTCGATGGCAGAACGCCGCGCGTCGGCCTGTCCCGGCTGCCGATGAACACGACCGATGCCATCGTCTATCTCGATGTGGACAGCCTCGATCTCAACCGCAGGAAGACGCAGGCCATCCTCGACCTCGCCCGCGACCTGGGCTGGGTGGTGATGGCCGAGAGCAGCAGCTGGAACGTGCCGCGCCTGCACGCCTTCCTCGCTGCGTACTATCCGGGCGTGGAGACGAAGGGCCTGCAGAACGTCGCGGTGCGCATCGCGGCCGACAAGCGAAGCACGCTGATCACCGATCTCACGCCGACCGAGGCGGCGGTCGAGGTGGGCATCGATTACCTGCAGACCACGGAAGCGAAGGCGCTGATGCGCAGTGCGTTCGCGACGCGGGCCATCGCACCCGGCAGCAATTACGCCTGGTTCGCGAACAATGCCTATCAGGCGACAGCGAGCAATCGCACGTTGGGCACGCGCAGCTACACGGTGGCGCTGAATCGCGATGTGGTGAAGGTGTGGCGCAGCACCAGCGGCGGCACCACGGACTGCATCGTTTCCTGGCGCGGCAGCTCGACCGCAGGCGACTGGCTCAACAACATCGAAAACCAGTTCGGTGGCGCGGTCGCGGTGCCCGGCGAGTCCTCGTCCAACGCGGCGAGGATCGGTTCGGGCTACGCCAGTCGTCTCAACAGCTACCGCTCGGCCGTCAACGCGGTGGCCTGCAACAACACCTACCGGGTGACCGGACACAGCCTCGGCGGCGGCATGGCGGAAGCCTATGCGTTCACCATCCGCAGCAAGCGGCCGAACCTGGAAGCGTATAACCCGGCGCGCGTGGGCAATGCCAGCTTCCGCACGCAGCTGGTCTCGGCCCTCGGCACCGCGAAGGTCGAGGTGTTCTGTCGCAACCTCGATCCGGTGTGGGCCGTGCCGGTGGGCCTGCAGCACGTCGGCAGCAACAACGGCTGCACCTACTGGGGCAGTTCGGTTTCGATCAACCCGGTCGCGAACCACGCCATGAACCTGTGGCTGTGAGCGTCGTGATGCGTTGCCGCGCACTCGCTTGATCGGCAACGGGCGCGACGGGCTTCGGTCCGTCGCGTCGCCCTTTGTGCGTCATGGGGTGATGCGGCTCCGAATCGCGGAGGGCAGCCCCTGCGGCTGTCGTTGCCTTGCGTTTGTGTGACCGCGGTAGCAGGATTGCGGGCGACCCAGCCGGCACCAGCCGTGCGGTGTCGCAAAGGAGACAGGACATGGCAGACGCATCGGATCGGATCTTCGTTTCCATCGGCGTTTCGAAGCCCGGCGGCGGGCTCGACCCCTTGCCCGGCGCGATCAAGGCGGCCGAGCGCATGGCGGGGTGGGCCACCGCGCAGGGCTACGACACCGTACTGATCCACGATCAGGCCCATGCCGAGGTCACGGTGGACCTGTTGCGCGATGCCATCGCATCGGCGATCGAACGGGTGACCGACACGACCGAGCTCAAGCGCCTGGTGGTGTTCTTCGCAGGCCATGGCGCCGCGATGGCGGTCGGCGACCAGTACTGGATCCTGACCCACTGGAAGAAGCGTCCCACCGAAGCGATCAAGGTGTCTTCGCTGCAGCGCATGCTGGAATACTACGGACCCCGGCAGGTCGCGATCATCGGCGATGCCTGCCAGGAGTTCTCGGCGAAGTTCATCGACATTGTGGGCAGTCCGGTGCTGGACATGCCCGACGAGGATCAGCGCCCCTACGAACTGGACCAGTTCTTCGCGGTCGACACGGCGAAGCAGGCGTTCATGATCAAGGCGGTGGACGGCAAGGAGGATTTCTGCCTGTTTACCGAAGTCCTGCTCGATGCGTTGGAAGGTGACGCGACATCCACGGCGCTGGAGCAGGTCGATGGGCATTGGGCCGTGACCAGCCAGTCGCTGGCGCGGCATCTCGACCGCGTCGTGTCGAAGGAAGCGGGCAAGTACGGCGTGCGCATGATTCCGCGCCCGAAGCCGGGCTTCTACACCGATTGCATCTATCTGAAGATGCCGCCGCCGGACATCGATGCCGTACACCGCCCGCCGCATGACAGCCATGGGATCGGCGTGCCTCCGCAGATGCCATCGCCGCGCCCGCGTTCGGTCGAGCGCGTCACGCTGGCAAGGCCCAAGCCTTCGCAGCCAGGAACGGAGACGCCAGACGATGCGTTGGCGGACAGCCGCGAGGCGCAGCGCAGGGCCTTTCGCGACGAGGTGGAGAGCGTCACGGTGCGCGATCATTTCGAGACCGGTTGCGGCCTGTGCGTGAGCGGTGCGGATGTCGTCTCCGTGGTGGCCGCGTACGGCGAAGTGTCCCGCGTGGACGGACCGCCGAACTGGTTCCGGGTGCGCCTCGGCGAGGAATCGAACAGCCTCGCGTCGAGCGATTGCCTGGTGACGCTCGACAACGGGCACACCCACGCCGTGTGCATGGTGCAGGGCTTCGTCGCCGCGTTGCATGTCCTGGATGAAAGATCGGCAAGTCTGTTCCATCGGCCTCTCCGTGCGGCCAGCCACGAAGGCCATTTCGCCATCGATCTGCTCGCGCGGGCGCACGCCGGGTTGCTGAGCCCGGAGGAGATCGTCGACGCCGCTGCGTTCCTGCGCCACGGCAAGCATCGGGTCATCACGCTCGGCTGCATCGCCGCGCAGTTCTACGATGTCATCCGCGATGCCTGGAGCCTGCGTTCGATGGCCAGCTTCTACGCGCAGCATGGTCAGCCCGTGCCGCTGGACATCGTGCTCTACGGCGGAGGCCGCATCAGCGAGTCGGACGGACGGCTGTTCGCGGACATTCCCGGGGTTCCGGCGCGGCAGCCGCGCACGCCCGAAGAAGCGCGTCAGGGCTTCGCGTACGAAGCCACGCCGGGTTTCGAGCAGCACCCGATCGCCGGGCGGATCCCGTGGATGCGCCATGCCTGGGGTGCGATCGCGACCGCATCGTGCGATGCCAGCGCCGAGGCATGGCGCAGCCAGGCGCTCGCGGCGATGGCGCACCTGGGTCCGGGGGCGTTCACGCATGTCGCAGCGGATGGCCGTGATGCGCTGGCCGTGCTCGCGGGGGGCGATGCCATGCCGGAACGGGAGATGGCACTGGCGACCTGCTAGGCGAGGTGTTCCAGGCCGGATTTCAGCTCGGGTTCCCGGCGACGTTCCAGACACTCCACAGGAGTCTTCCATGCGCATGATCCTGGTCCATGGCATCAACCAGCAAGGCAAGAGCGACCGCATCGTCCACGACGAATGGCTGGCCGCGCTTCGCGCGAACTTCGCGAGGCAAGGGCAGGATCCGCTCGACCGGCTTTCCCGCATCGACACTGCGTTCTATGGCGACACGCTTGAAAGGCTCAGCTCCGTGTTGCTGGCGGGCCGCACCATCGCGATGGGCGCCGAAGAGGCCTCCGACGATTTCGACGAATTCGCGTTGACTGCGTTGAAGGCGATGGCCCTGCGCATGGGGATTGCCGAGTCGGATCTCGCGAGCGAAGCTGCGACCGTGGCGGTTCCGCAGGGCGCGGGTATCCACAAGACGTGGATCAAGGCGATCGCGCGTGTCATCGAGCGCGTGTCTCCGCTGCGCGGCACGCTCGCCTTGCGCGTGCTGGGCCAGGCGCACGCCTACATCCGCAACCCGCATGTCCATGAGCAGGTGAACGACCTGGTACGTCCGCTGTTCGAGGACGACGAACCCTGCATCGTGGTCTCGCATTCGCTGGGAACGGTCGTGTCGTTGGCACTGCTGCGCGAGTTCTCCCGGAACGGCCGTCCACGCGAGGTGCCGCTGCTGCTCACCCTGGGCTCACCGCTCGGTATCGACAGTGTCCGCAAGGGCTTCACCAAGCCCCGGACAAGGCCGGCGCATGTGCAGCGCTGGATGAATTTCGCCGATCCGGAAGACTTCGTCGCGTTGCATGCGGCATTGACCGCAGACAACTTCGCGCCGGGCATCGAGAACCATCCGGATGTCGAGAACGGCTACGATGATCCGCATGGCGTCACCGGCTATCTGAGCGATCCGCGTGTCGCGGCAGCCATCGTCGGCAGCATTCCGCAGGACTGACGATTCGCGCTTGTGAACTTCCGCGAAGCCGAAAGACTCGGCGCGAATTCCGAGGCTTGGGTGGGTCTCGCCGAATGCCTCATGCGTGCATCGCCGCCACAGACCCGCATGGCCCACCGATACTTTTTCCGCGCCGCAGTGCGTGGCAGCACCGATGGCATGCGTGGCTATGTCGACACCGCCTATGCACTGGATCGACCGTTCTCCGCAGTGGCGATGATCCTGTGCGCCGTGATCACCGCGCCCGTGTTCGCAGTGCGGCGTCTTTGGCGACGCCACCGGGATGGATAGCCAGCGGGCGAGGTGATCGGCCCGCATGACTGTGCGGCATGGCGTTTGTGATTTGATCTGAGCCGCGACGCAGCGTGCCGTCAGGCCTCGCGCGATGCTGCGGGTTTCGGCCGCTGCGCCAGCCAGCGATCGAGTGCGTTCGCGAAGGCCTGGCGGTCGCGTGCGTGCAGCGTGGGCGGGCCGCCGGTCTGCACGCCGGCGCCGCGCAGGTCTTCCATGAAGTTGCGGATCGACAGGCGCTCGGCGATGTTGTCGGGGGTGTAGCGGTCGCCGCGCGGATGGATCGCGTCGCCGCCTTTCTCGATCACGCGGGCGGCGAGCGGGATGTCCTGGGTGACGACGAGGTCGCCGGGCTGCAGGCGGTCGACGATCTCGCTGTCGGCGACGTCGTAGCCGCCGTGGACCTGCAGTGCACGGATGAAGCGCGAAGGCGGCGTGCGCAGCCACTGGTTGGCGACGAGGGTGACGTGCACCTGTCCGCGCTCGGCGGCGCGGAACAGGATCTCCTTGATCACGACGGGGCAGGCGTCGGCGTCGACCCAGATCTGCGGCGTCGGGGTCTCGCTCGCGCTCACTGCGGGTCGGTCGGCGCCGTGCCTGCGGCCTTTTCGCTTTCGCGTGCGGCGCGCTTCTTCGCCTGCTTTTCGTCCTGCTGCTTTTTCTTCGCGATTTCTCGCTGACGCTTTTCGAAGTTGTAGTTGGGCTTGGCCAAGGCGGTGTTCTCGCGGAATGGGGAGGGGGCGCGCGTGATTCGCGCGGAGCGGTCGTGCGGGTGGAATCGGTGCGATTGCGGCACCGCGGCGTTGGCCTGGATGGAGATTCGGGCGCGATCTGCCCGGCATGCGGCGAGTGCGTTGCGCCGCACCGATGACGGCGGCGAACCGTGCATCCGCGACCATGCTACACCACGCGGGGCCAGGCCACCCGGACGGGCACGGCGCTTCGCAGGCATCGCGCCGGCCGGTAAACGACGAAGGGCGCCTCGCGGCGCCCTTCGTTGCGTACCGTTGCGACGTGGCCGATTACTTCAGGCCAGCGTCCTTGCGCAGGTCGGCGGCGCGATCGGTCTTTTCCCAGGAGAAGGCGGTGGCCTTCTGCTTCTTGCCGTCGCTGTCGGTGTAGGCGACTTCGTACGGCTTGCGGCCGAAGTGACCGTAGGCAGCGGTGTCCTGGTAGATCGGGTGGATCAGGTCGAGCATCTTCACGATGCCGTACGGACGCAGGTCGAAGTGCTTGCGGATCAGCTTCTCGATCTGCGCGTCCGGGATCTTGCCGGTGCCGAAGGTGGTGACCGAGATCGAGGTCGGCTCGGCGACGCCGATCGCGTAGGACACCTGCACTTCGCACTTGTCGGCCAGGCCGGCGGCGACGATGTTCTTCGCCACGTAGCGCGCGGCGTAGGCGGCCGAGCGGTCGACCTTCGACGGATCCTTGCCCGAGAACGCGCCGCCGCCGTGACGGGCCATGCCGCCGTAGCTGTCGACGATGATCTTGCGGCCGGTCAGGCCGCAGTCGCCCACCGGGCCGCCGATCACGAAGATGCCGGTCGGGTTGATGTGGATCTTGTTCTTCGGCAGGGCGTCGAGCCACTTCTTCGGCAGCACCGGCTTCAGCACGTGTTCGCGCACGCCTTCGACCAGGTCCTTGTGCTTGATGCCCGGGTCGTGCTGCGTGGACAGCACCACGGCGTCGAGGCCGACGATGGCGTTGCCGTCGTAGCGCAGGGTGACCTGCGACTTCGCGTCGGGGCGCAGCCACGGCAGCTTGCTGTTCTTCTGCTTGCGGACCTTGGCCTGCTGCTCGACCAGGCGGTGCGAGTAGTAGATCGGCGCCGGCATGAATTCCGGGGCTTCGTTGCAGGCGTAGCCGAACATCAGGCCCTGGTCGCCCGCGCCCTGCTCTTCCGGCTTCTTGGCCTTCTTGTCGGTGCCGTCGACGCCGGCGGCGATGTCCGGCGACTGCTTGCCGAGCATGTTGATGATGGCGCAGGTGTGGCCATCGAAACCGACGTTGGAATTGTTGTAGCCGATCTTGTTGATCACGTCGCGGGCGAGCGCTTCGATGTCGACCCAGGCGGTGGTGGTCACTTCGCCGGCCACGATGGCGGCGCCGGTCTTCACCAGGGTTTCGCAGGCCACGCGCGCGCGCTTGTCCTGGGCCAGGATGGCGTCGAGCACCGCGTCGGAGATCTGGTCCGCGATCTTGTCCGGATGGCCTTCGGACACCGATTCAGAGGTGAAGAGATAGCTGGACATCGTGGTCGTTTTCCTTTGTCTGAAGATTTATCCCTTGATCGGGATGAAAAGATGGCCGGGCATGATACACCCCCCCGGAACGGTTTGCACCGTACCGGCCCTTCGGGGCCCGGGTGGTCGTTGTACCGCATTCCGGCCCGCCCCGTGTGACGGCCTTAGCGGCGTATCGGGGACAGCGCCGGGGCAGGGGCGCGGGGCGGCAGGGTTGTCATCCGGCCGCCGCGAAACCGCCATCGGGCTGTCGCGGCGCGGCGGCAGGCTGGCGGCCATCCCGGCCGACGGTTCCTGCCATGCGCGCGCTCGAACAGCACCTGCAGTCCCGCTATCCCCAGTGGTTCACCGGGCACCGAGCCCGCCTGGCCCGTCCGCTGCTCAAGGGCATCGGCCGCTGGTCGCGCTTCGATGCCATCGAGACCTTCCTGGATGGCCACGGCGACCGCCGGGGCTTCGATTTCGTCGATGCGGCGGCCGGGTTCCTCGGCCTGCGCTGCGAGGTGGCGGAGGCCGGACTGGCCAACATCCCGGCGGTCGGTCGCTTGCTGGTGGTGGCGAACCACCCGTCGGGCGCGCTCGACGCGCTGGCGCTGCTGCAGGCGCTGGGCCGGGTGCGTCGCGACGTGCGCATCGTCGCCAACGACCTGCTCGGCACGCTCGAACCGCTGGCCGGCCTGCTGCTGCCGGTGAGGATCCTCGGCGGCCGGCCGTCGCCGGACAGCCTGCGCGCGATCGAGCAGGCGCTGGAGGCCGACCAGTGCGTGGTGGTGTTCCCGGCCGGCGAGGTCTCGCGGCTGGGCTGGGCCGGCGTGCGCGACACCCGCTGGCGCCACGGCTTCGTCCGCTTCGCGCGGCGCTGCGGCGCGCCGGTGCTGCCGGTGCGGATCGCGGCGCGCAACTCCGCGCTGTTCTACGGCGCCTCGGCGCTGTACAAGCCGGTCGGCACGGCGCTGCTGGCGCGCGAGATGTTCGCTCGTCGTGGCCGGCCCGTCCGGCTGCACATCGGCACGCCGCTGCGCATCGAGGCCGATGCCGACCCGGTCCGCACGCTGCGCCAGGTGCGCAAGGCGCTGTACGCGCTGGGGCGACGCGGTGCGTCGCTCGCCGGTCCGGCGCCGCTGGAGGCGCCGGTGGCCTCACCCGTCGATCCGCCGACCCTGCTGATGGCGGTGGCGTGCACGGAGCTGCTCGGCCGGACCGGCGACGGCAAGGAGATCCGCCTGGCCCGGCTCGACGCCGAGGCGCCGCTGTTGCGCGAGATCGGCCGCCTGCGCGAGGCCACGTTCCGCGAGGTGGGCGAGGGCACCGGCCGCAGCCTGGACCTGGACGACTTCGACACGCATTACGAACACATCCTGGTCTGGGACGCGGCTGCCGGCCGCATCGCGGGCGCCTATCGCGTGGCGCGCGGTGCGAGCGTGCTGGCGCGGCGTGGCCTGGCCGGGCTCTACACCGCCTCGCTGTTCCACTACGGCGACGAAGCCTTGCCGCGCATCGCCCAGGGGCTGGAGCTGGGCCGCAGCTTCGTGGCGCGCGAGTACTGGGGCAGCCGCAGCCTGGACTACCTGTGGCAGGGCATCGGCGCTTACCTGCGCAAGCATCCGCAGGTGCGCTATCTCTTCGGCGCGGTGTCGATCAGCGCGGCGCTGCCGCTGCCGGCGCGCGAGCATCTGGTCGCGTACTACTCGCGCTACTACGGCGCGGACGATGCCGTGGCCTCGCTGCGACCGTTCCGCTATTTCGCGGCGCCGCCGGACTTCGGCGACCTCGATGCCGACACCGCCTACGACGTACTCAAGGCCAACCTCGCCGCGCACGGTGCGAGTGTGCCGGTGCTGTACAAGCAGTACACCGAGCTGTGCGAACCCGGTGGCGCGCGCTTCCTCGCGTTCGGCGTGGATCCGGCGTTCAGCGACAGCATCGATGGCCTGATCGAAGTGGACATGCAGCGCATCCTGCCGAAGAAGCGCCAGCGCTATCTGCAGCCGCGCGAGGCGGCGGCGTGAACGCGCTGCAGGGACGTCGCCGCGCGGTGTTCCTGTCTGACCTGCATCTGGGCGCCAGCCACTGCCATGCGGCGGAACTGGCGGATTTCCTCGGCGCGATCGACTGCGAGCGCCTCTACCTGGTCGGCGACATCGTCGACTTGTGGTGGATGGCCAGCCGCCGCATGCGCTGGACCGCCGCCGAGCAGCGCGTGTTCGAACGCCTGCATGCGATGCGCCGTGCGGGCACCGAGATCGTCTACATCCCGGGCAACCATGACCGCCCGCTGCGCCATGTCTGCGGGCTGACACTGCCGGCCATGCGCGTGCGCCGCCGCGCGATCCACGTCACCGCCGACGGTCGCCGACTGCTCGTGGTCCACGGCGACGACTACGACGGCATCACACAGTTCGGCAACCTGCAGGAGAAGTTCGGCGACTGGCTCTACGAACGCATCCTCACCGGCAACCGTCTGCTCAACCGCGTGCGCCGCCGACTCGGCTTGCGCTACTGGTCGCTGGCGGAATTCCTCAAACAGCGCAGCGGCGCCGCCGAACGCTACATCGCGCGCTTCGTCGACGCCGGCCTGGCCGATGCCCGCTGCCGTGGCCTCGACGGCATCGTCTGCGGCCACATCCACCGCGCCGCACTGCACGAGCGCGACGGCCTGGTCTACGCCAACGACGGTGACTGGGTGGAAAGCCTGACCGCCTTCGTCGAGGAGCCCGATGGCACCCTGCGCCTGCTCTCGCATCGCGGCGAGGTGCTGGCAGCGTTGCCGCCGAGGCAGGACATGCCGATGCCTGTTGCAGGAGATTGGCCCAGGGCAGCCTGATTGCTTGAGTGTCGCGGCGCTTGACCCCGGGGCCGGGGATCGCGAAAGATCAGCGCCACGAGGGCGTGCGATCGCCGCAGGCGCCCGGCAGGACAGGACCAGGAACGCAGGGATGAGCGACGCGGAAGCGAGTGTCGAGGTTTCGTTCGAGCGCGACATCGCGCCGATGTTCAAGCTGTATCGCGCCGCGATGCTGTGGCGTTTCGACATGACGAAGCACGAGGACGTGAAGGCCCACGCGCGGCCGATCCTGGCGCGGATCCGCAGCGGCAACATGCCGCCGCCGCCGTACACGCCCCTGACCGAGCAGGAAGTCGCGCGCTTCGCGGCGTGGATCGAGCAGGGTTTCCCGGACTGAGGCCGGGTACAGTGACGCCGCAGGGCCCGGTGCAGTCGGCTGAACGCGGCCATGCCTGCCGGCGCCCGGGCATGGCTTCCGGCACGTCCGCATCCGGTCGCGACCGATAGCATCGCCGGATGGATTCCCTCAGCCAGATCGTTCTCGGCGGCGCGCTCGCCGCCGCCATCGCCCCCGCCGGGCACCGCCGCGCCGCACTGCTCGCCGGCGCCGCGCTCGGCACGCTGCCCGACCTCGATTCGCTGGTCATCCCGCTGCTGACCCGCGACCCGGTCGACCTGATGACCTGGCATCGCAGCGCCAGCCATTCGCTGTTCGTGCTGCCGTTCCTCGGCGCGCTGATCTGGTGGCTGTTTCGCCGGTTCGGAGGCGGGCGCGTCGCTGAAGCGCCGATGCGCTGGTTCTGGGCGATCCAGCTCGCGCTGTTCACCCATCCGCTGCTCGATGCCTTCACCGTCTACGGCACGCAGCTGTGGTGGCCGATCCCGGTGTCGCCGACGATGTGGTCCAGCGTCTTCATCATCGATCCGCTGTACACGCTATGGCTGCTCGTCGCCTGCGTGGTCGCGTGGGTCGCGCGCGAACGCCTGCTCGCGCAGCGTGCGCTGGTCGCCGCGCTGATGCTGAGTACGGCCTACCTCGGTTGGTCGCTCGTCGCCAAGCACCAGGTCGATCGCGCCGCCGATGAAGCGCTCGCCGCGATGGGTCTGGCCGATGCGCCGCGCTTCAGCGTGCCGATGCCGTTCAACACGCTGCTGTGGCGCGTGGTCGCGATGACACCGGATGGCCATGTCGAGGCCGAACGTTCGCTGGTCGCGGATCGCGGCCCGATGCGCTTCCGCGCCCTCGCCTCCGATGTCGAGGCGATGCGCGCAGTCGCCGACCTGCCCGCGGTGCAGCGCCTGCGCTGGTTCAACCACGGCTTCATGAAGGCCAGCGTCGTCGACGGCCGTGTGGTGGTCAGCGACTTGCGCATGGGCCTGGAGCCGGACTACATCTTCAATTTCGCCGTCGCCGAACGCGACGGCGACCGCTGGCGCGCGATCCCGCCGCAGCAATTGCAGTGGCCCTGGGATGCCGCCGGCCGACTGCGCGGAGTGTGGGCCAGGATCTGGCGAGACCCGGTGCTGCACGGGTCGCCGCTTTCGCCGGGAGGACCCGCCGGGCAACGCCGGCGGGTCGAGGACGGGCATTGATGGCCAAGCTGGCCCGGGATCACTGGTACGCGATCGACGGATCCCAGAACAGGTTGTCGCAGTAGTTGTTGCCGCCCTTGGTGCCGTAGAAGTACAGCTGGTCGCCAGCGGTCACCGGCACGTTCAGCGACGAACTGTGGCCGAGGGTGTCGTCCCAGGCGACGCTTCCCGAGAACAGCACAGAAGCGTTCTTCTGGAAGGCGAACAGCACGCCGTCGCCGCAGGATGGCGTGGGCTGCGCACTGCGCACGGTCTGGCGCACGCGGACGTTGCCGGTTTGCGGCGCGGTCCAGATCATCAGGAAGCCGTCGTTCTGGCCGGTGCTGGCGCCGCCGTTGTAGATGCGGTTGTAGATGTCGGTCGGCTGCCACCAGAAACCGCCGCCGTTCCAGGACATGTGGTTGCCGGACAGCACGGCGGCGTAGTTCCAGTGGTTCTGCCCCTGCGTGCCGGACGGGAAGCCCCGCGACTGCTTGTAGAAGCCGGGCGGTGGCGACAGGTTGACCTGCCACTGGTACAGCGCCTGCTTGAACGGTGCGGCCGTATCCTGGAACTTGCCCGAGTAGACGTAGAAGGACGAGCCCACCTCGCCATTCGCGCGACCCTCGGGATCGACGATGCTCGCGTACTGGTAGCCCTTGCCGGCAGCGCTCGGGTCGAAGGCTGCGCTGCCTTCGTTCACCACGTGCATCTTCTTCGTCCACGCGAGCGTGGTGGGGTCGATGGTGAACAACTGGACGTAGGTCGACGTGGTTCCCCAGGAACTGCCGACCATGATGGTGGACAGCATGTAGTAGTTGCCGTCCGCCGCGCGCGCGGCCTGCGAATGGATCACGCCTTCCGCAGCCCCGGCGGGGAACGCTGGCTCGGAGGCGATGTTGCTGTTCCAGCCGGACGGGGTCTTCTTCTGCCACAGGTTGCTGCCCAGGTGGCCGGCGCGCGCCGCCGTCAACACCGAAGACACGTCGGCCTTCGATACGGCATAGCCTTCGATACCCGAAGCGTTCCTGTCCTTGTACCAGATGTAGAAATGCCCCTCATGGACGAAATAGGGGGTGCCCTGGACATTGAACGGCATCGGGTCCTGGTGCGGCGAAGCGATGCGGCCGAGGTATTTCCACGTGTTGCCGCTGTCGTTCGAGTAGGCGAGACCGATGCGGGTGCGGCCTTCCCAGCCCTGTCCGGGCGCGTTGAACCCGGTGTAGCCGACGTTCTCTTCGTGGATGAACGCGAGACGCTCGCTGCCGCCGGGATGATGGATGCTGGTGAACCAGAGGTTGACCACATCGGTCAGCCCGCTGGCGAAGGACGTGAACGCGTAGGTGCCGGTCGCACTGGTGTTGACGCACGACTTGGTCATGCCGCGCTGGCAGGTCTTCTTCACCCACTGCGGATTGCTGTAGGGCGCGTCGAAACCGCCGCAGGTCCTGATATGCCGGAGCGTTTCGGGATATTCGGCCTGCGGCGTGATCTTGCCGTGCGTGGCCAGGTAGCAGCCATCGCCATTGGCCGACAGGGGCGCGTCGAGCCAGGCATCGGCCATGGCCGGATCGAGACTGGTGTTCTTCAGTGCCGCGTTGTTCGCGGCGATGATGGGGGACGACACATTGTCCGCAGGCGTCATCTGCGCATGGGCGGACAGGGAGAGCAGGAACAGGCTTGCACAGAACCACCGGTGCTTCATGGGGAACTCCTTGATCGTTGCGATCGGATGAAGAGCGCAGTCCGGCATTGCGCTGGGCTGCGGGCTTCCGATGGTCGGAACGTGATCCGGCCGTGCCGGTTCGACGCGCCTTCATCGGTGGGCACACCATCGTCCGCGATCCCCATCGCAGTCGACGAGACATTGTATCCCTTCTGCCGCACCTGTTTGCCCTGCGGGACGCATCGGGCTGGCGACAGGGACCTGCTGCGCATGCATGCGCAGCTTCTTCGCTCATTCAGGCAGTGGCGCGCGCCTGGACGAAGGAATAGAAGAACACGGCATCGGGGTCGTTCATCAGCGCACGCGTTTCGCTGCGCATGCCTTCGACCACCTCCGCGGTGACGCGGCCATCCGCGCGCAGTTGATCGGCGGCGGACAGCAGCAGGTCTTCCCAGTAGGCGAACATCGCGGCGCGTTCGGCCGGTGCGCGGTTGTCGAGGTGGAAGGTCCGTGCGCGGACGCTGATGTCGCGGTAGCCCGCTGCTTGCAGCAGGTTCCCGAGTTTCGCGCCGACGAAGGGGTCGCCGTGCTGTTCGCGCTGGAAGTCGTTGAGCGCCGACCAGTAGGCCATGGTGTTCGGCGCATGCGGTGCGATGAACAGCGAGGCGTTCATCACTTCGGTGATGTGGATCCGCGCGCCCGGCGCGAGCACGCGGCGGGCTTCGGCGAGCACGCCGGCGGGCGAGGGCACGTGTTCGAGCACCCAGCACAGGAAGGCACTGTCGAAGCTGTCATCGGCGAACGGCAGCGCGGTCGCGTCGGCCTGCTGCAGGCTGTATCGCCCGCGCCATTCGGGGATGGCGTCGAGGTTGCGATGCGCAGCCTCGATCTGCGAGGGGTTGAGGTCCACGCAGGTGACATGCAGGTCGGGGAATCGGCGCAGCAGCACCTCGGTCTGCGCGCCCACGCCGCTGCCGACTTCGATCAGCCGTTGCGCGCCGGGGTAATCGATGTCGCGGAACACCGCCGCTTCCAGGAAGCGCGCCTGGCGGCGCAGCCGGTCCTGCTCGGTGGAGGTGTAGCCGTGGAGGTAGGTGTGGGATTCGGAATCGCTCATGTCGTTCTCTCTTCGGCGTCTTCCCATGCCCAGTGTGCTGGCCACCCCTCGCGGTCCAGCAAGGTGGACAGAGCGGCTTCGATCAGCGGTCGCTCCAGGCGTTCGACCAGCAGGTCTGGTGCGAGAAGGAAGCGTTCGGGTTCGGGCCTGGGCAATCCGGTGGATTCGTCGAAATGCCGCGTGTACTCGATGAAGCCGAACGTCCAGATATCGATGCCGCAGCTGCGGCCATCCAGCGTGATGATCGCGTTACAGAAATCGCAAGTGGGGTCATCGCCAGGCTGCGGATAAGGCGCGGCGTATTCCTCGAATTCCAGCCATAGGGAAAAGGCTCGGTGCGCCATATCGGTGATTCATGCCGCCTGCGCGACAGCAGGCACACCCGCAATCAACGCATCGAAATACGCCCGGGTGAGCCGCAGCTGTTCGTCCGCCGTGGCGGCGCGGTTGACCACGGCGCGGAAGGCTTCGTTCTCGGGGCGGTCCTTGGCATACCAGCCCAGGTGCTTGCGCGCGATGCGCACGCCCTGCGGTTCGCCGTAGAACGCGTGCAGGTGTTCGAGGTGGCCGATGAGGATGTCGCGGATCTCTGCCAGCGTCGGCGGCGGCAGCGTGTCGCCGGTGGCGAGGAAGTGCGCGACCTCGCGGAAGATCCACGGCCGACCCTGCGCGGCGCGGCCGATCATCACCGCGTCGCAGCCGGTGACGTCGAGCACGTGCCGGGCCTTCTGTGGCGAATCGATGTCGCCGTTGGCGATCACCGGGATCTTCAGCATCGCCTTGATCGCGGCGATGGTCTCGTACTCGGCGGTGCCGGTGTACTGCTGGTCGCGGGTGCGGCCGTGGATGGTCAGTGCGGCGATGCCGCAGTCCTCGGCGATGCGCGCGATCGTCGGCGCGTTGCGCGCGTCGGCGGCCCAGCCGGTGCGGATCTTCAGCGTCACCGGCACGTCGACCGCCTTCACCATCGCGGTGAGGATGCGGCCGACCAGGGCTTCGTCGCGCATCAGCGCCGAACCGGCCCAGGCGTTGCAGACTTTCTTTGCCGGGCAGCCCATGTTGATGTCGACGATCTGCGCGCCATGGTCGACGTTGTAGCGCGCGGCCTCGGCCATCAGCTCGGGCACGGTGCCGGCGATCTGCACGCTGATCGGCGCCGGCTCGCCCTCGTGGTCCATGCGGTGCAGGGATTTGCGGGTGTTCCAGAAGCGCGGATCGGAAATGGTCATCTCCGACACCGCCAGCCCGGCGCCCAGGCGCTTGCAGAGCTGCCGGAACGGCTTGTCGGTGACCCCGGCCATCGGGGCCAGGATCACGCGGGGGTCGATGGTGTGGGGGCCGATCCGCATGCGCGGCATTGTAGGGCAGCGCTTGCCCCCTTTGAAAAAGGGGGCTGCGGTCGCGCAGCGTCCGCGGGGGATTTGCGCGGTCAGCGCTCCCCGCGATTGCGAGTCGGTCGCAAGAGCAAATCCCCCCGCCGCGCTTCGCGCGTCGGCCCCCTTTGCAAAGGGGGCGAGCGTCGGATCGGCAGATGACTCGGGGTGTTCGCGCTTATTTCGCGATCAGGTTCTGCACCGCCGCGCCGGGCGCATTGGTCATCACCGAGCGGATGCCGTTGTCGCGCGAGCTGGTGCTCTTGTACATCTCGCTCTTGCCGATGGATTCGCCGTTCTTCGCCATCAGCGAGAAATACGGGCTGCCGTCCTTCGCGGTCTTCTTGTCGAAATTCGCCGCGTCCTGCGCATGCTTCCGCACCGATGCGATGCCGTTCTCGCAGCCCTGCAGTGTGTCGTAGCCCTCGCTGGTCAGGATGACCTGGCCGTTGCCGGCCTTGAGGTTGAACTGGAATTCCCCGTTCTTGCGCTTGCTGATCACGAACTTGCCGGCCATCTGCGGTACTCCGTGTTGGGTACCGTCGAGCTTAGCCAAGACCCGGCGGGCCTTGGCGACCGCTTGTCGCCGGACGGAAGCTCAGCCGCCGAAGCGCGCCGCGACCTCCTCGCGGGTCGGCATGGCGGTGGCGGCGCCGGGGCGTTCGGTCGACAGCGCGGCGTAGCGCGAGGCGTCCCGCAGCAGGGCGGCGAAGGGTTCGCCCGGGCGCGTGGCCAGCGCGGCGGCCAGTGCGCCGCTGAAGGCGTCGCCGGCGCCGGTGGTATCGACCACGGCCACGGTCTCCGCGCCCAGTCGGTACCAGGCGGTGTCGTCGCCGCGCGTGGCGTTGTCCGGATGCGAGACGAAGCAACCGGCCGCGCCGAGGGTGATCACCACGGTGCCGCCGGGCAGGAGGTCGCGGCACAGCGCATGCAGGCGCGGCGAGTCGAGGTAGGCCACGGCGTCGCCGTCGATGCGCTCGCCGAGGTGGCGGGCGAACAGGCCGGCGCACTCGGTCTCGTTGGGCGTCAGCAGGTCGGCCATCGCCAGCAGGTCGCGCGGCACGGCCACGTTCGCCGGTGCCGGGTTGAGCATCGCCAGGCGGCCCGTGTCGCGGGCATGGCGCAGGGCGGCGGTGACCGCCTCGATCGGCGATTCGAGCTGGGCGAGCGTGACGCCCGCAGCGGCGATGGTGTCGCGCTGGGCGTCGATGAAGCCGGTGTCGAGGCAGGCGTTGGCGCCGGGGCCGATGACGATGCTGTTGCGGCCCTGGGCATCGACGAAGATCCCGGCGGTGCCGGTCGGCGAGGGGCTGCGCTGGTCGCGCAGGTCGATGCCGTCGGCGGTGGCGAGGGCGCGGGCGAGCTGGCCGCCGACATCGTCGCCCAGTGCGCAGACGAAGGCGGTGCGCGCGCCGGAGCGGGCGGCGGCGGTGGCCTGGTTGAAGCCCTTGCCGCCGGGGCCGCTGGCGTATTCGCCGCCGTGGGTGGCGCCGGGCGCGGGCAGGGCGTCGGTGCGCCAGACGTGGTCGACGTTGAAGGAACCGACGACGACGACGTCGGGTGAGGCAGGCTGGGTGGACATGTGGGTGCTCTGAAAAAGACACCCCCGGATCGCTCCGGAGGTGTCGGTGGAACAGGAATTGAATCGACGACGACGCGCGGGGGCGCGTGGGGTCGGGGAGATTAACGCAAGTGGATCAGCACACCGGCAATGGTCGCGGTCATCAGGGTGGCGATGGAGCCGCCGAGCACCGCGCGCAGGCCGAAGCGGGCCAGGTCGCCGCGACGCTCCGGGGCCAGGCCGCCGATGCCGCCGATCTGGATCGCGATCGAGGCGAAGTTGGCGAAGCCGCACAGCGCGTAGGTCAGGATCAGGCGCGAGTTCTCGCTGATCTCGCCCGGGCCGGTGCCGACCGGGGTCTGCGACAGCTGCAGGTAGGCGATGAACTCGTTGAGCACGATCTTCTGGCCGATCAGGCCGCCGGCGATCACCGAGTCGTTCCAGTCGATGCCGATCACCCAGGCGATCGGCGCCAGCACGTAGCCGAGGATCAGGCCGAGGTTGAGGCGCGTCTTCTGCTCGGCGACCGCGACGGCGCCGTCGTTGAGCATCATGTTGATGCTCTGGTAGCCCGGGATGTGCCAGTCGCCGACCCAGCCGATCAGGTGGTTGATCATCGCGATCAGGGCGACGAAGGCCAGCAGCATCGCGGCGATGTTGATCGCCAGCTTCATGCCGTCGGACGCGCCGGCGGCGGCGGCGTCGATGATGTTCTTGCTTTCCTTCTCGATGTGCACCGTCACCGAACCCGCGGTCAGCGGCGTGCCGGTCTCCGGGATCAGGATCTTGGCGATCAGCAGGGTGGCCGGGGCGGCCATGATCGACGCGGCGAGGAAGTGCTTGGCGTAGATCTGCTGCTGCACGGTGTCGGCACCGGCCAGCATGCCGATGTACACCGCCATCACGCCGCCGGCGATGTGCGCCATGCCGCCGATCATCATCGTCAGCAGCTCGGACTCGGTCATCTTGTTGATGTACGGGCGCACGGTCAGCGGCGCCTCGGTCTGGCCGATGAACACGCTGGCGCAGACGCTGGTGGTTTCCGCGCCGGACACCTTCATCACCTTGGTGATCGCCAGGGCCATGATCTTCACCACCCACTGCATCACGCCGAGGTGGTAGAGCACCGCCATGAACGAGGCGAAGAAGATCACCGTCGGCAGCGCGTGGAAGATGAAGACGAAGCCGTACTTCTCCTGGTCGGCCATGCCGCCGAGGATCATCTGCGAGCCGGCGTTGGTGAACTCGATCAGCTTGACGAACACCGAGCCGAGGCCTTCGAAGATGGCGCTGCCCCAGGTGGTCATCAGCACGAAGGCCGCGAACGCGATCTGCAGCGCCACGCCGGTGCCGACCAGTTTCCAGTCGACCGCCTTCTTGTTGCTCGAGAACGCCCACGCGATGCCGATGAGCACCGCCAGTCCGAACAGGCCGAATCCGACCCGCATCAAAGCTTCCATCACGTCTCCCCGTGCCGATTAGGTGGCCCGGTGGTGGGCCGATCGTCGGGCCGGTCGGCCCAAACCCCGGCAGGGTAGGCCAGTGGGGGGCGTACGGGCAACAGGGGCCCGGGCGAGGCTGCGGGTCGCCTCCATTCAGGTATCCCGGGCCACGACCCGGTTGCTGCCCTCGTGCTTGGCCACCTGCAGGCGACGGTCGGCGGTGCGCAGCAGCGAGGAGACGTTGTTGCCGTCGCTGGGATAGGCCGACAGACCGCCGCTGAAGGTGATGTGCAACGGGTCGCCGCCGCGCTCGGGCACGAAGGGGCGCTCGGCCATGAGCTGGCGCAGGCGGTCCAGGCGTTCCCAGGCGTTGCCGATCGGGCAGTACATCACCAGCACGAACTCCTGGCCGCCGATGCGCACCAGGCGCTCGCGTTCGCGCAGGATCTCGCGCATCGAGCCGACGATGTGGCGGATCGCGCGGTCGCCGGTGAGGTGGCCGTACTGGTCGTTGATGCGCTTGAAGCGGTCGAGGTCGAGCAGGGCCACGGTCAGCGACTGGTTGTCCTCGCGCGCGGCTTCGAGGATGCGCGGCATGCGCTGCACCAGCCACGAGCGGTTGGGCAGCCCGGTCAGGCCGTCGCTGCCGGAGGATTCGATCAGCCGCTGCATGCGGTAGACCACGGTCGCGGTGAGCACCGTCATCAGCAGCATCAGCACCACGCGCTCGATCTGCGCGCCCACCGACACCGTGCCGTAATCCACCGACACCAGCTGTTCGGGCGACTCGGCCATCGCCAGCAGCATGCCGACCAGCAGCGAGTACTGCAGCATCGCCATGCCGCCGGCGTAGAGCGTGAGCCGGCCGTCGTTGCGCAGCGCGGTCATGCTGATCGAGATCAGGTAGAACACCCACACGATGATGCTGTTGAACGGCGCCACCGGGTCGCTCAGGTGCAGCAGCGCCAGCACCAGCGTGGTGGTGGTGACGTCGTAGGTGGTGGTGGCGTAGGGCAGCCAGCTGTGCCGGCGGCGGTTGCGCGCCAGCGCCAGCCAGATCTGCGCGCAGATGTTGATGAAGACCGTCGCGCCCAGGCCGATCATCAGTTCGGTGAGCTTGCCCGCGCCCTGGTTGCCGATCAGTGCCACCGGCGCGAGCAGCAGCGACAGCGCCGACAGCAGCGCGCGGATACGCGCCACCAGCAGTTCGCCGCCAGCGCCGAGGTCGAGCATGACCTCGTCCGGCCGCGCCAGCAGCGTCCGCACGAGGTCTCGTTTCCAGTCGCCGGTGATGCTCATGTCATGCGTGCCGCGTGCGTTCGGTCCTGCTACAGGATAGCCTCGCAGGCGCTGGCTGCGGTCCCGGGCCGCCGTCCGCCGCCGACGCCCAGGGCGGGACCGGCCCGGCGCCCGCGCGCGTTGCCGGGCTGCGAAGGAGCGCGATCATCCAAGGAGGAGTCCCATGTCGTTCCGTTTCCCCACGGCCCGCCGACGCGTCGCGCGCGGGCTGCAGGCCGCCGCGCTCGCGCTGCTGGCCCTGCCGTTCGCCGCCGTGCAGGCCCAGTCCGATCCGCGCCTGGACCAGCTGTACATGCTGCAGCCGCACAACAGCTACGAGCATGGTGCGCAACTGACGCTCTGGCTCGATGCCGGATATCGCACCCTCGAACTCGACGTGCAGGACCAGGACGACGGCTCGACGAATCCCCGGGGGCCGTATGTCGCCCACGATGGCGGCCCGACCAACAGCAATTGCCGCGGCACCGCCGATCGCCTGGCCGACTGCCTCGACGACATCGTCGCCTGGCAGGACGCGCATCCCGGTGAACTGCCGATCGTCGTGTTCGTCGACATGAAGACCCGCACCGGCAACCTGCTCAGCGCCTGGGACGTGTCGAAGATCGACGCGCTCGATCGCTTCGTCTCCGGCTATCTCGGGTCGCGGTTGTATCGCTATGCCGATTTGCGCAGCGCGATTGCCGGGGCGCCCGGCGCCACCGCGCGAGAGAAGCTCGGCGCCGTCGGCTGGCCGAGCGCGAACGCGCTGCGCGGCCGCATCATCGTCGCGTTCACCGGCGGGCGCATCGGTGCGGTGAACCAGGGCATGGACGCCATGATCGCCCTGCGCGGCAGCGCGATGTCCGCGTTCCTGTGCCCGGACGTGGATGCGCCGGACCCGGGCGAGATCTCCGGCACGGTCGACGGCATGTCCGCCTCGGCGTCCGGACAGATGCTCTGCGCGAACGTGCAGGCCGGCGACCACTACCAGCTCGTCGCCAACCGTGCTGCGGAATACCGCCAACTCATGCACCTGTGGGGCGCGGCCGGCGACTTCGTCAGCACCGATTTCGCGCCCACCTACATCGCGGTGGCGCACGGGGTGTCGGCGATCGGCATGGACGTGACCGATTCGCTCAGCGATGGCAGCGTGACCGTCCCGGCATGGACCGCGAACATCCCGCTGGTCGGTCTCCGTCGCGGCCTGCCGGGCTATTTCACCCTGCGTCCGCTCAGCGCCTCGGGCACGCGTTGCGTCGGCACCAGCAACAACGCCTACGGCAACGGCAGCGCGCTCGACCAGGAGCTGTGCAGCGGCGGCTACGACCAGCAGTACGTCTACACCGCCGAGGGACAGCTCCGCCCGCGCGGCAACAACGCGCAGTGCGTGGACATCTCCGGCGGCAGCGCCGGCGCCGGCAAGGCGATGCACCTGTGGGACTGCGACGGCGGCGATTCGGAGAAATGGTTCATCACCACCGACGGCCGCTTCCGCAGCCGGCACAACACCAGTTACTGCGCGACGGTGCCCAACGGCACGTTGAACACCGGCGTGCAGTTGCGCACCGAGGTCTGCGGCACGGCTTCGTGGCAGCGTTTCGAACGCGTGTCGGTCCCCGACTGGCCGCAGACCAGCTTTTGAGAGCCTGTCCAAGGTCTCTCCACGCCTCTCGTCGTGTCGCAGCGGCCCGCTGCGACACAACCCGGAGGGCCGGCCCTGTCGGGGCGCGGTGCAGCGTCATCGTTCGGTCGTGGATCGACACATCCACTCCCTCTCTCTTCCTTGCCCCGCGCCCCGACAGGACCGGCGAGAGGCATGGCGCGACCTTGAACAGGCTCTGATCGAAGCCGGTCGCTTCATGGCATCGCTTCAGCCGGTCGCCCGCGTGGCGGCCGGCACGGCTGGCGTCGCCGGCACGCCTTCCGTCGACGGCATGCCGCGCCAGGCCACCCACAGCGCCAGTGCGATGAACAGCGCGGCCGCCGCCATGCGCGCGGCCTTCAGCGGCAGTTTCGCCGCGAACCGGCTGCCCAGCAGCACCACCGGCACGTTGGCGAGCAGCATGCCCAGCGTGGTGCCCAGCACGACCGGCCAGAGCAGTGTCGATTTCGCGGCCAGCACCACGGTCGCGATCTGGGTCTTGTCGCCGATCTCGGCGAGGAAGAAGGCGATGGTCGTGGCGATGAACGCGCTGCGCGCGGGCAGGCGTTCGCCGTCGTCGTCGATCTTGTCGGGGATCAGGGTCCACAGGCCGATCGCGAGGAAGCTGCCGGCGACCAGCCAGCGCAGCACCTCGGGCGACAGGTAACTCGCGACCCAGGCACCGATCCAGCCGGCGAGCGCGTGGTTGAGCACGGTCGCGACGAAGATGCCGGCGATGATCGGCCAGGGCCGGCGGAAGCGCGCGGCGAGCAGCAGGGCGAGCAGTTGGGTCTTGTCGCCGATCTCGGCGATGGCCACGGCGAGCGTGGAGACGCCGAGGGTGGGCAGGGCCGACGAGAGGTCGCCGGCGAACAGCGTGGACGCATCCATGAAAACTCCAGGGCCGGGCTTCGCGTGGACGCGAAGGCAAACGCCGCGCAGCCCGGCCCGGGTGGCGCAACGTCTGCCTTCGGTCTTGCCCGATGCGCCGCCTCGACGGTGCATGCTTCCGCGCCACGGCCTGCCGGCCAAGTCTGTTGACGCGGAACCCGGTGCGAAGGCGCTCGAACAGAGCGTGCGCCGCAGCCGGTGGGCTACTCCCCGGAGGAAGAGTGGCGGCATTCTATACGAATCGCCCGGGTACACTGGCGCTCCCCCGTCGCACTCCATGGATGTCCCGATGCTCTACCGTCGCCTTGGCTCCACCGGCCTGCAGGTGTCCGCCCTGTCCTTCGGCGCCTGGATCACCTTCGGCCAGCAGATCGGGCGCGGCACCGCGCGCGACCTTATCGCTGCGGCGTGGGACCACGGCATCAACTTCTTCGACAACGCCGAGGGCTACGCCAACGGCGAAGCCGAACGGGTGATGGGCGACGTGATCGCCGACCTGCGCCTGCCGCGCGACGGCTACGCGGTGTCGAGCAAGGTGATGTTCGGTTCTGCGAAGGATCCCGGGCCGATGCAGAAAGGCCTGTCGCGCAAGCACGTGCGCGATGCCTGCGACGCCGCGCTGAAGCGCCTGCGCGTGGACTATCTCGATCTGTACTTCTGCCATCGCCCCGACCCGGATACGCCGATCGAGGAGACGGTGTGGGCGATGGACGTGCTGATCCGCCAGGGCAAGGTGCTGTACTGGGGCACGTCGGAGTGGTCGGCGGCGCAGATCCGCGAAGCGACCAAGATCGCGCGCCAGCACGGCCTGCATGCGCCGTCGATGGAGCAGCCGCAGTACAACCTGCTGCATCGCGACCGCGTCGAACTCGAATACGCGCCGCTCTACGGCGAACTCGGCCTGGGCACGACGACCTGGTCGCCGCTGGGCTCGGGCCTGCTCACCGGCAAGTACAACGATGACGTTCCCGGCGATGCGCGCCTCGGCCTGGAAGGGCAGGGCTGGCTTCAGCGGATGGTGCTGGACGCCGAGAACGGCCGTCGCCGCGAGCGCGCGCGGCGCTACGTCGCGCTGGCCGCCGAAGCCGGCCTGCCGCCGGCGCCGCTTGCGATCGCCTGGTGCCTCCGCAACCCGCACGTGTCGACGGTCATCCTGGGCGCCAGCCGCGTCGAGCAGCTGCTGCAGAACCTCGAAGCGCTGGATCTTGCCGAACGCGTCGACGACGCCCTGTGGCGGCGCATCGAGGCGGCAACGGCGGCCTGAGCCGGGCGCGGTCCGCTTGCCCACCCTGTCTGCGCGGACGGGTTGACGTGCAAATGATAATCGTTATCATTTGATCATCTCGCCTGGGATGGTCAACGGATGAATGCGCGACTGAACTCCCCCGATCTTCCGGTCGTCGCCGCGACGACCGCCGAACCTGCCGCCTCTTCCGCGATGCCGGTGCTCGACAGCCGCCTGCTGCTCAACGGTGGCCGCGAGGTGCTGATCCGCCACGGCGACGAGTGCTATCGCCTGCGCCACACCCGCAACGACAAGCTGATCCTCACGAAGTAATCCGCAGGCGGTGCGATGCGATCGTCGCCCGACTGCCTTCTCTCTCCTCCAGGCACGCGAGCCACCCGGGCCCTGCCCGACGCCAGCCGCCTTGTGTCGTTCACGAACACGAGTCCGCCATGCGTCCCACTCGCACGTCTTCCTGCACGAACGCGCTGCCCACGCCCGAGGCTCTCGCCGCGCTGGGCACGGTGCTGTGCGTGTACCGCAGCCGTTGCGGCGATGGGCTGGGCGGCGAACTCGGCGGCTGGCAGCAGGCGGTGCGCGCCGAAGCGTGGTGCGGCATCGACAGCGACGGCTGGCAGGAATGCCTGCAGTTCCGCGATCGATCCGGCGACTGCTGCTGGCGGCTGTACCTGCTGCCGGACAGCGATTTCCTCGCCTGGGAACGCCTGCAGCAGGCGCTGCCGCGCGTGGACGCGCCGCATGCGGCCTGCCGCGACTGCGGTCTCGGCCGCGACGACGGCGTCGCCGGTCGATTGTGGCGGCGCCTGTCGCTGCATCTCGGCGGCGAGCGCTGGCAGCTGAGCGCGCTCCGCCTGCATGCGCTGGCCTCGCCGCAGGGCGGGCCGAGCACCACGCTGGCCGCCAGTCTCGCGGCGCTCTCGCCGCTCGGCACCGACATGCTGCAGCGCATCGCGCGCCTGGAGGACATCGACCTCGGCGCGCGCTTCGAAGACGTCGCCGCAATGCCCTGGCGGGTCGCGACTGCGCATTGAATCCGTTCGGCGCCTGCCGCTTTCGCCTTCCCCCGTGGGCGGGGGAAGGTCGGGATGGGGCGGCTTTCCGCCCGGAACCTCACTCGGCCTTGTCGTCGGCCTTGTCGCCATCCTGGAACGTGGTGACCTTGCCGTCCTTGTCGACCATCATCACGTGGCGCTGCACGCGCGCGCCGGGCATCGCGCGCAGGGCATCGATGTCCAGGTCGATCGCACCGATATCGATGGCACCGACATCGACGGCACCGAACGCCGGCAGGCGCGCCTGATCCGGCACCTTGATCTTCGCGCTGCCCGGCGCGCGGTCACGCAGGTAGTCCACGGGGACTGTGCTGTCCGCCGGCTTGCCGCGCAGCGCATCCATCACCTCGCGCGGCGTCGCTACCGCCTTGCCGTCGACGCGCAGGATCACGTCGCCCGGCTGCAGCGTGTCCAGCACCGGCCCGGCGCTGAGCACCAGCACGCCCTTGTCGGTGCCGAAATAGCGACCCAGCTGCGCATCGACCGAGGCCAGGTTCAGGCCGCTCCAGCGGAAGGCTTCGGCGAGCAGGTGGCCGCCCTTGCAGTCCTCGCCCGGTTTGCACGGCGCACCGACGGAGATGCTGCGGATCTCGCGCGTGCCGCCGTCTGCGCCGAGCCGCGTCGCGCAGTCGCCCTTGCCGTCCTTGCATTCGATGCGGATGACGCGGCGTTCGATGTTCGGCCCCGCTTCGTCGCCGTGGGCGAAGGCGAACACCTGCGATGTGCCGGCCTTGCCCGCTCGCTCGGCAAACCCGGGGAGATCGATGGTCTCGCCATCGATGTCGAGCTTGCCGTCGCCGATGCGGCGGATCACCACGCGCTCGCCCGGTTGCTTGCCGTCGCTGGAGAACACCATGACCCGCGCGTCGCGTTTCGGCGTGACGCTGACCTCCTGCTCCCGGCCGTCGCGTGCGAAGGTCAGCTTGACCGGCGTCTTTTCGTCCAGGTCCTGCAGCAGCGCACGCGCGCCGTCGACACGCGCCTCTGCGCTGTCGCCGTTGATGGCCTTGCCGTTGACGCGCAGCAGGCGGTCGCCGCTGCGCAGGCCGGCATTTGCGGCGGCACCGCCGGGCGTGACGCCGCTGATGCGCACGCCGCCCTGCGGCTCGGGTGCGAGCAGGACGCCGACGACCGGGCGGCTGGGCGCGAAGGTCTCCATGTCGAAGCCTGCACCGCCGAAGCCCGCACCGC
The DNA here is from genome assembly GCF_042677005.1 of Lysobacter brunescens. Classification (NCBI taxonomy): domain Bacteria; kingdom Pseudomonadati; phylum Pseudomonadota; class Gammaproteobacteria; order Lysobacterales; family Lysobacteraceae; genus Lysobacter; species Lysobacter brunescens. Next base: position 1,532,705 of record NZ_JBHTIF010000001.1, read on the forward strand.
CGTAGCGGCTGGACAGCTCGGCGAGTCGTTTTGCGGCTCGCTGCAGTTCGTCGCGCGCGGCGTCGAGTTCCTTGCGCTGCTCGGGCGTGGGGCCCGCCGGTTTCGCGCCGGTCGTCGATTGCGCCGAGGCCGCGAAGGCGGGCGCCAGCATGCAGGCGAGGGCGAGGGTGGTGAGCGATGTGCGGAGCGTGGTCATGCGAACCTCGGGGTTGGATGTGCGGAACGGTGCGTCGATTGGGTGGTGTCGATCGGCAGGAAGAGATCGACGAGATCGGCGAGATGGGTGATGTCGGTGATGGCGGCGGCTCAATCCACGCGCACCAGTGCGCCGTCGAGCGCATCGCCTTCCGCAGCGAGCAGTCGCAGCTGGCTTTCGAGCTCGGCGGAGGTGCGCAGCAGGTCGACGCGCTCGCGCCACAGTGCGAGGCGCTGATCGGCATCGAGGCCCGACTGGGCGAGGCGGGCATCGACGGCGGCCAGTTCGGCATCCAGCGCACCGGCGAGGGACGCCGCCGGGCCGCTGCCGACGCGCGGATCGCGGGTCGCGGCGATCACCCGTTCCAGACGTGCGGATTCCTTGTAATACGGCTCGAGCGCCGCCTGCATCGATGCGCCGTCTTCATGATCGGATGCCATCCGCGCACGCGGCCAGGGCTTCGGCTGCGCTGCCGTGGCTCGCGCATCGGTAGCGACAGCTGTAACGGGTGCGCGTGCGATGCGAGCCGCGTTCGGCGGTACGGTCGATCGGGACGCCGATGTCGATGTGGCCGTGCGAGGCGGCGTGCGTGCGGGTGCCTCGCTGGCCGGCCCAACGGCAACGCGCTGCGGAGCGTTGGATGCCGGCGCGGCAGGTTCGACCGCAGGTGCGGCGGTGAAGGGCGAGCGCGACGGCGCGGGGTCGGTCGTCGGCCGCAGCCAGAACAGCGCGGGCAGCGCGGCGACCACGAGCACGGCCGCCCAGGCGGCGCGGCGCGGCCATGTCGGAGTCATGCCGGCCTGTTCGTCATGCCGGCCGTCGTCGTTGCGTGCGTCCAGTGCGGCTTCGATCGCCGGCCAGCGCGATGCCGGTGGTGTCTCCAGCGGCAGCGCCGCGAAGGCGTCGCCCCAGCCGGAGGGCGCGGTGTCTCGGGATGCGTCAGCCATGGGCGGCCTCGCGAGTGGAGGCCGGCAGCGCGCAGCCGCCGGCGGGTTCGAGCAGTTCGCGCAGGCGTTTCGTGCCGCGCGACAGTTGTGATTTCGAGAAACTCGGCGTGCGCGCCATCAGCAACGCGATCTCTTCGTGCGTGTAGCCCTCGGCGTGATACAGCCAGAGCACCGAGCGGGTGACCGCCGGCAGCCGGTCCAGCGCGCGCTGCAGGGTCGCGGCATCGGCGGCAGCCGGTGGTGGCGGGCTGCGTTCGTCGATCAGCTCGCCTGCGGTGTCGTGACTGTCCGGCAGCGGCAGGATGTCGTCGTGGCGTTTGTTGCGGCGCAGCGACATCAGCGCCTCGTTGACCGCGATCTGCCGCAGCCAGCCCCAGAACGGACTGGCCTCGGTGCCCTCCTGTCGTGGGCCGCCCGTGCCGCGAAAATCGCCGATGCGATGGAACACCTTGAGCATGGTGTCCTGCAGCACGTCGGCAGCCTGTTCGCGCTCGCCGCAGACGCGCAGCGCCAGGGTGAACACCGGCCGCTCGAACCAGCGGTAGACCTGCTCGAACGCCGCGCGCTCGCCGCCGCGCAGCCGGACGAGCAGGCTGTCGGGCACCTCGATGGCGAAGCTGGAGCGGGCGGCGGAAGGGCTCATCTCATGGTCTGGATGCGCCGGAACGGAAAAGGGTCGCAGGCGGTCGCGGGGGCGCCGTGGTCCCGCCACGGTCCGGGCCTATACTGACCCCATTCCAGCAGGGAGGGTTCCAGATGGGTCAGTTCCTCGCAGTCGTCCTCGTCATCGTCGGCGTCATCATCTTCTTCAAGGCCGTGCGCATGGTGCCGCAGGGCTACGAATGGACGGTCGAACGCTTCGGCAAGTACACCCGCACGCTCAGTCCGGGCCTGCATTTCCTGATCCCGATCTTTTACGGCGTGGGCCGCAAGATCAACATGATGGAACAGGTGATGGACGTCCCCAGCCAGGACGTGATCACCAAGGACAACGCGGTGGTCAAGGTCGACGGCGTGGTCTATTTCCAGGTGCTCGACGCCGCCAAGGCCGCGTACGAGGTCGCCCAGCTCGAAGTGGCGATCCTCAACCTGGTGATGACCAACATCCGCACCGCCATCGGCTCGATGGACCTGGACGAATCGCTGTCGAAGCGCGACGAGATCAACAGCCGCGTGCTGGCCGCCGTCGACCACGCCACCCACCCGTGGGGATTGAAGGTCAACCGCATCGAGCTGAAGGACATCCAGCCGCCGCGCGACCTGATCGCCTCGATGCAGCAGCAGAAGATGGCCGAGCAGAACAAGCGCGCCGCCGTGCTCGAAGCAGAGGGCGTGCGCCAGTCGGCAATCCTCCGCGCCGAAGGCGAGAAACAGGCATCGGTGCTGGAAGCCGAAGGCCGGCGCGAAGCCTCGTTCCGCGATGCCGAGGCCCGCGAACGCCTCGCCGAAGCCGAAGCGAAGGCGACGCAGATGGTGTCCGACGCCATCGCCAGCGGCAACGTCAACGCCATCAACTACTTCATCGCGCAGAAGTATATCGAAGCCTTCAAGGCGCTGGCCGAGGCGCCGAACCAGAAGTTCGTCATGCTGCCGATGGAATCCGCCGGCATCCTCGGCTCGCTCGCCGGCATCACCGAACTGGCGAAGGAAGCGCTGAGCCACCAGCAGTCCGGCGGCAAGCCGCCGTCGATGCCGCGCGGAGGCTGAGGGATGGACCTGGACCTGCGTTTCGACGTCGCCGCGTGGGCGGTGTTCGCCCTGGTGCTGTTCGGCCTGGAAGTGCTGGCGCCGGGCGCATTCATGCTCTGGCTCGCGTTCGCTGCCAGCGCGGTGATGATCGTGGTCTGGTTGATCCCCGGCCTGAGTTTCCTGCTCCAGGCGATCCTGTTCGTGGTACTCGGCCTGGTGTCGATCCAGGTCTACCGCACCTGGTTCCGCAGGGACGAGCCCGAGAGCGATCAACCCGCGCTCAATCGTCGCGCCGCGCAGCTGATCGGCCAGATCGTGCCGCTGGTGTCGCCGATCGAACGCGGCACTGGCCGCGTGCAGATCGCCGATGCTTACTGGACCGTCCGCGGTCCCGACCTCCCGGCCGGCGCCAGCGTGCGCATCGTCGGCGCCGACGGCATGACGCTGCAGGTGGAAGCGGTCGACTGATCCCCCTTGCCGGAGAACCGCCATGCCTTCGCTGTTGCCACGTGTCGTCATCGTTCTTGCCGCCATGCTCCTCCCGGCCTCGTCCATCGTCGCTGCCGAACGGATCGACGGCGCAAGCCTCGTCGGCAGGACGCTGCCGCCGTATCCCGGCGGGCTGGACGAACTGCAGGGGAGCTGCATCGCCGGTGGGCCGGGCCTCGCGCATGTGTGCGATCACTCGATCGCCGTGCTCGGGCATCGGTTGTCCGACGCCGAACGCTCGTCTGTCCCGCAGTGGATCGTGGCGTCCCGCAACATCGACAGCGGAGCCACGCAGGCGCGCTGGGAGGTGACCGATGCGGTCGCCGTGCCGAAGCCGCGCGCGGGCTATGACCTCCATATCGGCACGTGCCGGATCGACGGCGTGGATGCGCCTGGCGTCATTGCTTCCGTCCGTCACCGGGACGACGAGATCTCCCGCGACGTGCGCTGGGCGCGGCGATACGACCTCGCGACGGGCAGGCTGGTCGCCGTGGCGCCCGGGAAGGTCGACTGCATCAACGAGGGCTTCGGTCTCTGACCTGATGGGGCGCCACCATGCGCCCCCGTCTTGTGACCAATCGTCATGAGCCCGCACAGGGGCTGGCCCGCTCTGGGATAATGCCGACCCCTCCCCACATCCCGGCAACGCGCATGACCCAGAAGACCGTTCTCAACGACGCCCACCGCGCCCTCGGCGCGAAGATGGTCGACTTCGGCGGCTGGGACATGCCGATCAGCTACGGCTCGCAGATCGACGAGCACCACCAGGTCCGTCGCGACGCCGGCATGTTCGACGTCTCGCACATGACCGTGGTCGACCTGCGCGGCGACCAGACCCGCGCCTTCCTCCGCACGCTCGTCGCCAACTCGGTCGACAAGCTGCAGAAGCCCGGCAAGGCGCTCTACACCTGCATGCTCAACGCCGACGGCGGCGTCATTGACGACCTGATCGTCTATTTCCTCGCCGAGGACTTCTTCCGCCTCGTCGTCAACGCCGCCACCCGCGAGAAGGACCTGGCGTGGATCAACGCCCAGGCCGCGCCGTTCGACGTGAGCGTCACCGAGCGTCCCGAACTGGCGATGATCGCGGTGCAGGGTCCGAACGCGCGCGACAAGGTCATCGGCCTGCTCTCCGCCGACACCGCGCCGGCCGCGCGCAAGATCGGCAAGTTCGTCGCCACCGAGGCGGTGACGCAGGACGGCGTGCCGCTGTTCGTCGCCCGCACCGGCTACACCGGCGAGGACGGTTTCGAGATCGTCGTCGCGCAGGAGCATGCCGTCGCGCTGTGGGATGCGCTGCTCGCCGTGGGCGTGAAGCCGGCCGGCCTCGGCGCGCGCGACACGCTGCGCCTGGAAGCGGGCATGAACCTCTACGGCCAGGACATGGACGAGACCGTGTCGCCGTACGAGGCCGCGCTGGCCTGGACCGTCTCGCTCGACGAAGGCCGGGCGTTCACCGGCCGCGCCGCGCTCGAAGCGCAGAAGGCCGCCGGCGTGCCGCGCCAGATGGTCGGCCTGGTGATGGACGAGAAGGGCGTGCTGCGCCACGGCCAGACCGTGCTCACCGCCGCCGGCAACGGCGAGATCCTCTCCGGCACCTTCTCGCCGACGCTCGGCAAGGCCATCGCCTTCGCCCGCGTGCCGGCCGGTGAACTCGGCGACGTGCGCGTCGACATCCGCGGCCGCGAAGTGCCGGTGCGCGTCGTGAAATTTCCGTTCGTCCGCGACGGCAAGGCGCAGGAAAGTGTTTGACCGCCGCCGCCGCGCTTCTACACTAATCCCATTCCCCATCCCCACTACTTCCACTACCCCCTGCGGAGCCCCCCGATGAGCGAGATCCCCGGCGACCTGAAATTCATGAAGTCCCACGAATGGGCCCGCGTCGAAGGCGACGGCAAGATCACCGTCGGCATTTCCGACCACGCCCAGGGCCTGCTCGGCGACCTGGTCTATGTCGAGCTGCCGAACGTCGGCGATCGCGTCGAAGCCGGCAACGCCTGCGCCGTCGTCGAGTCGGTGAAGGCCGCCTCCGACGTCTACGCCCCGGTCAGCGGCACCGTCGTCGCCGTCAACGCGGCGCTGGCCGACAAGCCCGAAACGATCAACGAAGACGCCTACGGCGAAGGCTGGCTCTACGTCCTCGAGGCCGAGGAACCCGACCAGCTCAACGAACTGCTCGGCCCGGACGACTACGCCGAGCTGCTCGAAGACGACGAGCACTGATCGCATCGCGACATCGCGCCCGACCTGGCGCAACCAGAAGCCGTCCGCGGAAACGCGGGCGGCTTCTTCGTTTCCGGCAGACGGATGCGTCGCGCATCGTGCCGTTCGTCGGTCGCCGATGCCGCCGACGATCGCTGCTGCGCACCACCGATCGTCGACGCGGTGGGCGATGCGAACGTCGCGACACGGTGTCGGCACGGCGACGCCATGCCGATCATGGCGTGCATCGATCGTGCATCGCGGATGCCTCCGGTCGTACCGATTCGTCGCCCGGTTCGTTGCCCGAACATGTGCGTCGTCGTCGCTCCGGCATGCGTCGATCGCCGTCGCACGCTGCCGAACGGCTCGCGCAATTTCGCGCAATCGGGGTTGTGCGGCGCCGAAAAGCGACCGCTCGACGAAAAAAAATGCAGCCGCCGTTCACCACCGTTCCGTCGCGCCCCGGCATGCCCGCCGTGCCGTCGCCGCCGCCTGTGTTCTTCCGTCGATGTTTCCCGCGTGAAACACGAAACCGCTGAAAAAAAGATGTTTTGATCCGAAGGAACAGACGCATGCGCACGGCGTGCGCATCCGTGCCGATACGCGCAGGCGCGCGCCGCAGGTCGGGTGCGACGCGAACAGCGCGCGCGCTCGCGCGGATTTCCCGGTGCGGGGTGTTGACAGTTGAAAAAACCGTGATTAGGTTTCGCCCCAAGTGTCGTCATTGCAGAAGCGAGTGAGTCCCCTCAAGACAACAACGCGAAGCACAATCCGATCTTCCGTCCGGGTCCGGGTTTCGAACGAAACCGGTCCGATGGAAACAGGCTTCGTCTCCTCTGCGAAAAACCAAGCTGCATCCGATCGACCACGATCGCATCGCCGAACCCGCGACCGAACCGGTCCCGGGTTTTCTCTTGCCCCGCACGGGATGGCGGCGGCGACACCGGCGTCGGCGACAGGTCTCTCTCATTACCCGGGCGCCGCAGGCGCGGACCCGGAAGGAATCCGTACCGGCTTGCCTTGTGCGCCGGCGGTGGGTGGCGGGTCCGACTCCCGCGATCCTGTTGTTGTCTGGGCGTGACCCAACGCAAGTCCACTGACGAGGAGAGCCATACCATGGCTGTTAAGAAAGCTGCCAAGAAAACCGCCAAGAAGGCGGCCAAGAAAACCGTGAAGAAGGCTGCCGCCAAGAAGGCCGTCCGCAAGACCGCCAAGAAGGCCGCCAAGAAGGTCGCGAAGAAGAAGGTCGCAAAGAAGGCCGTGAAGAAGACGGCGAAGAAGGCTGCCAAGAAGACCGCGAAGAAGGCCGCCAAGAAGGCGACCAAGAAGACTGCCAAGAAGACTGCAAAGAAGGCCACCAAGAAGGCCGCCAAGAAGAAGGTTGTCAAGCGCGCCCGCAAGGCCGCTCCGGCTGCTCCGGCCGCTCCGGCGCCGATGATGTAAGCAACACCCCGATTAGCGGTACACCGAAACTCCCTCTCCGCGATAGCCCAGGCGGAGAGGGAGTTTTTTTATGCGCGGCGTCGGGAGACGTGCGCCTCCTGGTCGTTGTCGGTCCGCTGTGCATCCGTGGTCGCCGCAAAAGGAACGGCCGCGGATCGCTCCGCGGCCGTCGTGGTTTCGCTGGACCTGTGCTTCAGTGCGGCTTGGCGTTCGAGACCGACGCTTCCGATCCGCCGCTGCGCGTGTCGCTGTCCGGCAGCTTCGGCAGGCCCTGTACGTAGAGGCCCTCTTCGAGCGGTTCGGATTCGCCTTCGATCCAGGTCTGCGGCGTCACGCCGATGGCGCGGTCGAGGATGGTCGGCAGCAGGCCGGAGGGCGCGTTGCTGTTGGCGTTCCACATGATCGCGACGCCGAGGTCGCGCTCGGGCATCAGTGCGACCACGCCGCGATAGCCCTGCACCGCGCCGCCGTGGAAGACCACGCGATGGCCGGCGTAGTCGAAGATCCGCCAGCCCAGGCCGTAGCCTGCGGCGTTGAGGCGCTGGCGACGCCAGGACGATCCGCGCAGCTCGGCCGGGGTGTCGATCAGCGGGGCGTGCAGCGTGGCCAGCAGCGACGGCGGCAGCACGTCGGGGCGGTAGCCGTTGTGCGCCAGCAGCCACTGCGCCATGTCGGTGGCACTCGCGTTCACGCCGGCGGCCGGTGCGACGCGGTAGTACGTCGGTTTCGGGAACACCGGGCTCCAGCCGGCCTTGGCGCGCACGTGCGGCTTGGCCCAGCGCGGACTGCCGGTGATGCCGTCGAGGCCGTAGCTGGCGTCATGCATGCCCAGCGGCTTGAACAGGTTCCGCGACACCCAGTCCTCGAAGCGCAGGCCGCTCGCGCCCTGCACGACGTCGCCGACCAGACTGTAGGCGATGTTCTGGTACGCATAGCATTCGCCGGGCGCGCACTTCATCGGTGCATAGGCGATCTTCTGCACGAGCGACGCGTATTCCGCGTTGCGCTCCAGGTCGCGGTCGAACGCGTTCGAGGTAATGCCGACGCGGTGGCTCAGGACGTCGGCGAGGGTGAGCTGGTAGGCCGCGCGCGGTTCGGAGAACCGCAGCGACGGGTAGTAGTCGATCACCGAGCTGTCCCAGCGCAGGCGGCCGTTGCTCACGAGCATGCCGGCGGCGGTGGAGGCGAAGGATTTCGAGAGCGAGGCGAGTCGGAACACGGTATGCGCGTCGACGACTTCCGGCTGGTTCACGTCGGTGATGCCGTAGCCGCGCGCGCTGACGACGCGACCGCCCTGCACGATGGTCATCGCGAGCCCGGGCACCTTGCTGCTGTCGACCAGGCCCTGCGCGAGGCGTTCGAATTCGGCGACATCGAAGCCCTCGGCCAGCGGCGCGATGCGCAGCCCGGCGCCGGGATACATGCGGGCCATCGTCGCCTTCGGCGAATACACACCGTTCATGCCCGCGCTGCCCGCGTTCGGCTGCTGGCCGCCGTCCCAGTGCAGCGGCGTCTGCGCCGAGAGGCCTGCGGCCATCGGCAGCAGCAGGGCGATCAGGCCCGCCTTCGCGGCGACGACGCCACGGATGCGATGCGGCCTGCGCGTGGTCGGTCTGTGTCTGGCTTTCATCGTGCGCCCCCCCTGCGTATGCTTCGCCTGCGGGTCATGTCTGTAGCGGAAGTCGGGGCGCGTCTTCGGCGTAACCAACGGCGGCCCGGGCACGGGCCGGGCCGCGGGTCGCGGCTCGGCCTTCGGGCGATCATAGCGCCTGCACCGCGATTTGCATGAACAAGGGGAGCTTCGATGCTTATTTTGTTGATCCTGCTCGCAATTCTTGTCGTGCTGGCCTTGGCCGTCGTCGCCATCCACAACGGCCTGGTGACCGCCCGCAACGGATACAGGAACGCCTTCGCCCAGATCGACGTGCAGCTGCAGCGTCGCTTCGACCTGATCCCGAACCTGGTCGAGACCGCCAAGGGCTACCTGCAGCACGAGCGCGCGACCCTGGATGCCGTGGTCGCCGCGCGCGCCGCCGCCCAGTCCGGGCTTGCCGCCGCCAAGTCCCACCCCGGCGATCCCGAAGCCATGGCCCGGCTCGCCGCCGCGCAGGGCGAGCTGAATGCGGGGCTGGGCCGGCTGCTCGCCGTGGCCGAGGCCTACCCGGACCTCAAGGCCAACCAGAACATGATGCAGCTCACCGAGGAGCTGACCAGCACCGAGAACAAGGTCGCGTTCGCCCGGCAGGCCTTCAACGACGCGGTGATGGCCTACAACAACCGGCGTGAAGTCTTCCCGTCCAGCCTGGTCGCAGGCATGTTCGACTTCGTGCCCGCCGTGCAGCTGGCCATCCCGGCTGATCGCCTCGAAGCGGTACGCGAAGCGCCGAAGGTGCAGTTCTGAGCACGATGCAGGCGCTGGACCGGGCACGCTTCCGCCCATGAATTTCTTCGAACGCCAGGCCACCGCGCGCAGGGCCTCCTTCCGCCTCGTCCTGCTGTTCTCGTTCGCGGTGCTCGGCATCGTCTGCGCCATCGACCTGGTGGTGTGGATCGCCCTCGCGGGCAGCGATGTGCGCACGCCCGCGCAGATCGGCGCGGTCCTCGTCGCCGTGTCGGTGCTGACCGTGGCGGTGATCGGCCTGGGCTCGCTGTACCGTATCGCCAGCCTGCGCGGCGGCGGTGCGGCGATCGCGCTGCAGATGGGCGGCACACCGGTGCCGGAGCAGAGCCGTGATCCGCAGCTGCGCCGGCTGCGCAACGTGGTCGAGGAGATCTCGATCGCCTCCGGCGTGCCGATGCCGCAGCTGTACGTGCTGGAGCACGAGGCCGGCATCAACGCCTTCGCCGCCGGCTACACGCCCGCCGATGCCGCCGTCGCGGTCACGCGCGGTGCGCTGGAGCGCTTGAATCGCGACGAATTGCAGGGCGTGATCGCGCATGAGTTCAGTCATGTGCTCAACGGCGACATGCGCCTGAACATCCGCCTGATCGGCGTGCTGTTCGGCATCCTGATGATCGCGCTGATCGGCCGCAGGATCCTCGAACACGGCCGCTTCGGCGGACGCGGTCGCGATGCCGCGGCCGTGGTGGTCGCGGCGCTGGTCGCGATGGCGATCGGCTATCTCGGTCTGTTCTTCGGACGCATGATCAAGGCCGGTGTCAGCCGATCGCGCGAGCTGCTCGCTGATGCATCTGCCGTGCAGTTCACGCGGCAGACCACGGGCCTCGCCGGCGCGCTGAAGAAGATCGCGGGCCTGCACGAGGGCGCGAAGCTCGAACATGCCGGCGACGCCGAGGAAGTCAGCCACATGCTGTTCGGCGACGGCGTGGGCCTGCGCGGGCTGTTCGCGACGCATCCACCGCTGCTGCAGCGCATCCAGGCGCTGGAACCGGGCTTCGGCAGCGAACAGCTGGGCCAGCTGTCGCTACGCTGGCGCAGCGAACCGCCGCATGGCCTGGAGGAAGACCTGCGCCTGGGCCTGGCCGGTGCCGCGACCGGCGTGCTGCCGCCGACGCATGGCGCGATGCAGGTCGCCCCGGCGCTGGTCGCGGCGCAGGTCGCGCAGCCGCAGCCGGACGATTACCGTCGTGCCGACATCATCGCCGCGCAACTGCCCGAAGCGTTGCGTGCGCTGGCGGCGCAGCGCGAGGACGTGGTCACGCTGGTGCTCGCGCTGCTGCTCGACGCCGATGCATCCGTGCGCGACAGGCAGCATGCCGAGATCGCCGCGCGCCTGGGGCGCGATCGCGCGGTGATGGCGACGGCGTTGCGCGACGAGCATCTGGTCGACCTGCATCCGATGTTGCGCCTGCCGCTGGCCTCGCTGTGCTTTCCGGTGCTGTGCCGCAGGCCGCGGCCGGAGATGAGTCGCGTGCTGGATGCCATCCATGCCGCGGTCAACGCCGACGCCCGCGTCTCGGTGTTCGAGTACTGTCTCGGCACGCTGCTGAGGATGCAGGTCCGCGCATCGCTGGATCCCTCGCGGCAGCGGCAGTTCGGGCGTCGCCGCATCGCGGACGCCCGCCGCGAGATCGCGACCCTGCTCTCGGTGGTCGCGCGGGCCGGCCACGACGATGGCCAGGACGCGCAGCGTGCCTATCTCGCCGGCATGCAGCGCGTGCTGCCGCGCGACGACCTCGATTTGGTCGTACCGAGCGAGGGCGTGACGGCGCTGGAGCCGGTGTGGCCGGTGCTCGATGCGCTGGAACCGCACGCCAAGCAGCTGCTGGTCGAAGCGGTGACCGCGGCGGTCAGCCACGACGGCCGCATCGGCGTCGCCGAATCCGAACTGCTGCGCACCGTCTGCGCCGTCCTGCACTGTCCGCTGCCGCCGGTGCTGGAGCGGGGCTGATCGCCGCCGTTTTTCGTCCCCGAAAATGGCGTCGGCGATAACGTCAGTCCGCGAGCGCGGCCGAGACTTTCTTGAGCAGCTTGTCGAAGGCGCTGTCGTATTCGCTGTCGTCGACGAAGTCCTTGAATTCGCCCGCGTCGTAGAAACGGCCGTAGCAGAACTTGCAGCTTTCGAAGCGGATGTGCGGCTGGTGCGGATCGACCATGTGGACCAGCGGATAGTGTTCGCAGGCCGGGCAGAGCAGTCGGGTCGCGGCGGGCGCGGTCGGGTCGAAGTATTCGCCCTCGGCCGGCGCGGCGGGTTCGCCCAGGTCGATGCGTGCGGCATCCTCGCGCAGCTGTTCGTGCGCCATGATCTCGAACCACATGCCCCGGCAGCTTTCGCAGCGATGGACGACCGCTTCCTCGAAGCCTTCCAGCGCGTGCATGGCGGCGTGGCACTTCGGGCAGTGCATCGATGTGGTCGTGTCGGACATGGGCGTGGGGCTCGGGTCGTGCTCGGGTCAGTCGCCGAGCAGCTTCACGAAGCGCACGGCGCCCTCGGTGAAGCCGCAGGCGCGGTAGAAGGCATGGGCCTCGGTGCGGTGCCCGGCGCTGGTGACTTCCAGGCGGGCGGCGCCGCCGAGGCGGGCGCGGCGTTCGGCGTCGCGCAGCAGCAGGCGACCGACGCCCTGGCCCTGGGCATCCTCGGCCACCACCAGGGCGGTGACCCGGCAGGTGGTGGTGCCCAGCGGCAGGTAGTACATGAAGTCGAGGGCGAGCAGGCCGCAGGCGACGCCACGGCTGCGGGCCAGGATCAGGGCCTGGCGGTCGTTGTGCTGGACGGTGCTGATGCGCTCGGCGGCGTCGTCGGGCTCGCAGGGGTAGCCAAGCTGCGTGAGCAGCGCCGCCACGTCCCCGGCATCGCCGGGGATAGCACCGCGGAGGTCGATGTCCTCCGGCGGCGGGCCGGGCATGGCGGGGTGCGTCACCGGGAGGCGAGGCCGGTCAGCGGGTGCCGTAGACGACCACGGTCTTGCCGCGGGCGTGCAGCTTGCCGTCGGCCTGCAGCTTCTTGAGCACGCGGCCGGCCATTTCGCGCGAGCAGCCGACCAGGCGCGCCAGCTCCTGGCGGGACACGCGCAGCTGGGTGCCCTGCGGGTGGCTCATGGCTTCCGGCTCGCGGGTCAGGTCGTGCAGGGCACGGATGATCCGGTCGGTGACGTCGAGGAAGGCCAGGCGGCCGGCCTTGCGGCTGGTGTCCAGCAGGCGCCGGGACAGCTGGGCGCCGATGGCGTAGATCAGCTGGGCGGCGTCGTTGCCGAGCGGACCTTCCAGCAGCTGGTACAGGCGCTCGTAGCCGATTTCCGCCAGTTCGCACTGGGTGCGGGTGCGGGTGCGCAGCACCACCTCGCGGCGGTCGCTCTCGACGAACAGGCCCATCTCGCCGACGAATTCGCCCGGGCCGAAGTAGCCCAGGACCAGCTCGCGCCCGTCGTCTTCCTCCGTGATGATGCTGACCGAACCGGAGATCACGTAATACAAGGTGCCGGCCGGATCCCCCGGGCGGAACACCTCGGTCCGCGGCGGGTAGCGGCGACGGTGGCAGTGGGACAGGAAACGCTCGATGGTCGCGACCGTCGGAGCGAGCGGGTTGGCGTTTCGGCGGAGAGGTGTCAGCGTGGCCACGGGGGATGTGTTCATGCGAGCCAGAGCGAAGGAATGGGCAAGAGTAGGCTTTTGTTCGGTTCCGGGCAAACCGTGGCTTTCAGCCCCCGGCCCGCGTCCCGGCCCGCCCGCCCGTCAGCCCGGGCTGCGGATTCCCGGGGCCGGCCCGGCAAACGGTGGCGCCGCCCCCCCCTCTGCCGCATAATCGCGCCCCCTACCTCCGTACCCCAAGGAACCGATGCCGTGGTCAAGCCGCTGCCGCGTCTGAAGCTGCAAGGCTTCAACAACCTGACCAAAGCGCTGTCGTTCAATATCTACGACGTCTGCTACGCGGTCTCCGAGGAGGAGCGCCAGCGCTACATCGCGTACATCGACGAGGAGTACAACGCCGACCGCCTGACGCAGATCCTGACCGACGTCGCCGAGATCATCGGCGCCAACATCCTCAACATCGCCCGCCAAGACTACGACCCGCAGGGCGCGTCGGTGACCATCCTCATCTCCGAGGAGCCGGTGATCGACAAGAAGGATGCCGGCAAGGAGCTGATCTCCGACGCGGTGGTCGCGCACATGGACAAGTCGCACATCACTGTGCACACCTATCCGGAAACCCATCCGGACAACGGCATCGCCACGTTCCGCGCCGACATCGACGTCGCCACCTGCGGCGTGATCTCGCCGCTGAAGGCGCTGAACTACCTGATCGAGAGCTTCGAGTCCGACATCGTCATCATGGACTACCGCGTGCGCGGCTTCACCCGCGACGTGAAGGGCAAGAAGCACTACATCGACCACAAGATCAACTCGATCCAGGACTACCTGGCCAAGAACATCAAGTCGCGCTACGAGATGCTCGACGTGAACGTCTACCAGGAAAACATCTTCCACACGAAGATGCATCTCAAGGAATTCGACCTCGACACCTATCTGTTCGAGGAGAAGGCCAAGAACCTGTCCTTCAAGGAACGCATGAAGATCGAGGCGCGCCTGAAGCGGGAGATCGAAGAGCTCTACCACGGCCGCAACCTGGCCGAGTGACGGGTCAGGCACGGGTCATCGCACCCGTGCCACCCTGCGCCACCTCGCGGGACGACCCGCACGCGACATCTCGACGATGCGCGAACCGAACGACCGACGGCGGTCCGGACCTTCCGGGCCGCCGTTTCGCTTTTCGGCATGCCGAAAGCGCGACGGCTCCGGATTCACCTGGAGACGACCATGTCGTGGATGCACCTGTTCCTGGCCGGACTGTTCGAGATCGCCTTCGCCCTGGGCCTCAAGCACACCGAGGGGTTCACCCGCCCCTGGCCGACCCTGTTCACCGCGCTGGCCGCCGCGATCAGCTTCTGGCTGCTCACGCGTGCCCTTGAGGGCATCCCGCTGGGCACGGCCTATGCGGTCTGGACCGGTATCGGCGCGATCGGCGTAGCCCTGGTCGGCATGACCGCGTTCGGCGAGAGCGCCTCGCCTGCGCGGTTGGCCTGCCTGGCGATGATCGTCGCCGGCGTGGCCGGCCTGAAGCTGCTCTCGCGCTGACCGTGCCTGGCGCAGGTCAGAGCCGGTAGGCGACCGTCTTCATCACCTTCGACGCCAGCGCCATCACGGTCGGCACCGGCGGCGGCAGGATCTTCGCCCCGGCCTCGCGGGCATGCTCGGCATGGCGGACTTCGTCGTCCTTCATGACCCGCAGGATGGCGCGGCTGCGGCCATCGGCGGCCGGCAGGGTCTGCAGGTGCTCTTCGAGATGGGCTTCCACCTGGCGCTCGGTCTCGACCACGAAGCCGAGGTTCCAGCCGTCGCCGCGCAGCCCGGCGAGCACGCCGATGGCGTAGCTGCCGGCGTACCACACCGGGTTGAGCAGGCTGGGGCGGCTGTCCAGCTCGCGCAGGCGGTCGGCGCACCAGGCGAGGTGGTCGGTTTCTTCCTGCGCCGCAGCCAGCAGCTGCGCACGGGTGCCTTCGTCGCGGGCCACCGCCGCCTGGCCGACGTACAGCGCCTGCGCGCAGACCTCGCCGACGTGGTTGATGCGCATCAGCCCGGCGGCATGGCGGCGCTCGGCCTCGTCCAGCACGACCTCGGCCTCGGCATCGCCGGGATTGGGGCGCGCGGCGCGGGGCGAGCCGGCCACGGTGTCGAGTGCGTTCTGGGCGTCGACGATCAGGCGATCGAGCGGGGACAGGCGGCGGGTCGTGGTCATGCCGGCATTATCGTCCAAACCATGCCGAACTTCGCCGGAAGCGTGTCACACCAGGCAGGTCATGCCAGGCCGTCGGCCAGCAGTTCGAGCGGATGCTGGACCGGCAGCGTGATGCCCCTCCCGAGGTGCAGACGACAGCCGATGTTGGCGCTGAGCAGCCGGGTCGCGCCGCTGGCGGCCAGCTGCGCCAGCAGCGGCTGGCGGAACCGGTCCGCGCGCTCCGGGTTGGTCAGCATCTGCGTCCCGGCGGCACCACAGCAGCCGAAGCCGGCGTCGAGGACGACGATCTCCAGTCCGGGCACGCGCGCCAGCAGGCGGCGCAGCGTGGCGTCGCTGCCGACGACGTTGCGCTGGCTGCAGGGCAGGTGCAGGGCGACGCGCTCCGGGCGCGGGACGAAGCGCAGGCTGTCGGCATGCTCGGCCAGATGGTCGATCGCATCGCGGGCCCCCGGCACAGCCCCGGCGACCGCCTCGTGGCAGCCGCTGGCCAGGGTCAGCACGGTGGCGATACCGGCGAAGGCCGCGCGGTTGCGTGCGGCGAGTGCGGCGGCCGTGTCGGCATCCCCGGCGTGCGCATGCAGGGCGCCGCAGCAGCCTTGGCCATCGGGGAAGACCGCGCGCTGGCCGAGCGCCGCCAGCAGGCGGGCGATGGCGGCATGCAGGCCGGTCTCGTAGCTACGTGCGACACAGCCGGTGAAGATCGCCACCGCCGGGCCGTCCGCCTTTTCCATCGCGCGCATCGGTCGGGCAGGCGGCCGGGGCAATGGCCGGGCCGCTTCCGGAAGCAGGGGCCAGGCCCGACGATAGAGTCCCAGCAGCGACGAGAGGGTCTGCGGGCGCGCAGCCAGCCATTCCGCACCGCGCTGCCGAAGCCCGGGGCGTCGCCGAGCCCGCTGGCCGGCGCGGGCGCGGACGAGGATCGCGCCGAACTCCACCCGTGCCGGGCAGACCGCCTCGCAGCGCCGGCAGCCGAGGCAATGGTCCAGGTGCGCGTCCGTGGCCGGGGTCGGCACGAGACGGCCGTCGTCCAACGCCCGCGCCAGCGCGATCCGGCCGCGCGGCGACTCGCTTTCGAGGCCGTCGAGGGTGTAGGTCGGGCAGGTCGGCAGGCACAGCCCGCACTGCACGCAACGGTCCGTCAGCGCCTGCAGGGACGGGGTGTCGGGATCGGGGCAGGGCAGGGCGTCGGTCACCCGCACATCTTCCGGCATGCCCGGCGCCCACGCGAGTCGGGCGGGCCCCGGATGGCGTGATCCAGGGGCGGGCGCTGCCCGGACTTGCGGCGCCCCGGGGCGGGGGCTATCATTCCGCCTCTTTGCGGCCCGCGCCTGCGGCTCGCGAAGCGCTTCACGCAAGACAACGCGCGGTGAAGTTCAGTCGTCCCGGCAGCACGGGGGCGGCCGGAACCAGCCCGACCAGGCACCCCATTCCTCAGAGTTCTCCATGAAGACTTTCATCGCCAAGAACGAGACCGTCCAGCGCGACTGGTACCTCGTCGACGCCTCCGGCAAGACCCTCGGTCGCCTTGCCGCAGAGCTCGCCTACCGCCTCCGCGGCAAGCACAAGCCCGTCTACACCCCGCACGTCGACACCGGCGACTACTTCGTCGTGATCAACGCCGAGAAGATCGTGGTGACCGGCAACAAGCTGCTGGACAAGAAGTACCACCGCTTCACCGGCTACATCGGCAACCTGAAGACCGAGAACCTGGCCCAGGCGCTGGAGCGCCACCCGGAGCGCGTGATCGAGATCGCCGTGAAGGGCATGCTGCCGAAGAATCCGCTCGGCCGCGCCATGTACAAGAAGCTCAAGGTGTACAAGGGTTCCGAACACCCGCACGCCGCCCAGCAGCCGCAAGTCCTGGATATCTAAACGATGGCTACTCAGCAGAATTACGGCACCGGCCGTCGCAAGTCCTCCGTCGCCCGCGTCTTCCTGCGCAAGGGCACCGGCAACATCACCGTCAACGAGCGTCCGCTCGACGAATTCTTCGGTCGCGAAACCGCCCGCATGATCGTCCGCCAGCCGCTCGAACTGACCAAGACGACCGACAAGTTCGACATCGTCGTCACCGCCACCGGCGGCGGCACCACCGGCCAGGCCGGTGCGATCCGCCTGGGCATCGCCCGCGCGCTGGTCGAGTACGATGAAACCCTGAAGTCCGAGCTGCGCAAGGCCGGCTTCATGACCCGCGACGCCCGCGAGGTCGAGCGCAAGAAGGTCGGTCTGCACAAGGCACGTCGCGCCACCCAGTTCTCGAAGCGCTGATCGCTTCGGAACATGCCGGGAGTCCGCTCCCGGCCCCTGCGGGGGAGTTCCTTGTTTCGCCTGTTTGGCGTTACAATGCGCCCCCGCAGCACTACAGCCCCGTCGCCAAGCGGTAAGGCACCTGACTCTGACTCAGGCATTCGGTGGTTCGAATCCATCCGGGGCTGCCATCTTCGAAAAGCCTGCCTTCACGGCAGGCTTTTTTTCGTTTCGTGGTCCCGCAATGACGGGCCTGTCTCGGGAAGAGCGTGCGCATGCTGTCGTTCCACAGGCGGCACAGTCCGTCCATGGCCTGATGGCGGGATGTAGCGGATACGCACTTGCTCGCAGAATGACGAGCATTCCATGACCTTGTAATCACTCCCGAGCGGGCATTCGTCGTACCTGTCATTCCTTACAGGTACCCGACCCCCGTGGCCTGCGGCTATGTTCGCCAACGCTGGTGGATGCCGGCAATGAACATACAGGGGAAGTTGTGCTCGATTTCATCAGGAAGTTGCTGGGTGGTGGTCAGGGACCGAGGTCGCAGGCCCTGCCGCAGGGCATTCCCAGCCAGGAACAACGCCGAACCGGATTCGGCATCACTTACGATCCAGAACTCGTCCCGGCGCTGAAGCGCGACCACGTCGATCTCGTGAAGCTTTTCGGCGCTATCGGCGAAACTGCCCAGCAGGGCGATTTCCAGTCCATTCCGCAGATGCTCAATGCGTTCAAGGTGCACCTGGAAGGGCATCTGATCGCCGAGAACGTGCGCTTCTACAACTACGTCGAAAACGCGATGCAGCACGACCCGGAAAGCTCCGCCCTGGTGCGCAGCTTCCGTCGCGAAATGAACGCGATCGCCCGCGGCGTGGTGGACTTCGTGAAGAAGTATCAGGTCGAGACCTTCGACCAGAAGCTGCGCGACGAGTTCATGAACGACTACAAGACGGTAGGCGGTTTGCTCACCCAGCGCATCCAGCGCGAGGAAGGCAGTCTGTATCCGCTCTACCACCCGGTCTGACGACCGGTCGGGGCGAGGCCCCGGCTCTCCAACGATCACGACAGGTTTGGCGACACATGGATGTATCGCCTGCGGGAGGCCTTTGCCGGCTTTCCGCGGGACAGGGACCGGCGCAGGCGCCGGTCCGGCGGTCCGGTCGGCCATGGATGGTCGATATCGGGCATTCCCGTCTGTTTTCACACCATGATCGGATCAGGAGAGAACACATGAAACAGGAAGTGGATGTGGTGCTGACCCCGGCAATGCGCCGTCTTCGCCACGAGCTGGAGACGCACCCGGTGTTCGCGGAGATCGCGCATGTCGAGGCCCTGCGTTCGTTCATGCAGGTGCATGTCTTCGCGGTCTGGGACTTCATGTCGCTGGCGAAGCGACTGCAGCGCGACCTGACCTGCGTCGAATTGCCGTGGATGCCGCCGAGCAATCCGGAAGCCGCGCGGCTGATCAACGACATCGTGCTCGCCGAGGAAAGCGATGTCGATGCGGACGGGCGTCCGGCGAGTCATCTGGATCTCTACCTGAAGGCGATGCGCGATGTTGGGGCGCCGACCGCGCAGTTCGAGCACTTCCTGTCCGTGCTGCGCAGCGGCGCTTCCCTGGACGACGCGTTCGCCCGCGCCGAGGTGCCGCAGTTCGTGCGCGATTTCGTCGGGCACACGATCGGCACCTGCCTGCGTGGCAGCACGCTGGAGGTCATGTCGAGCTTTTTCTACGGGCGCGAGAACGTCATTCCCCCGATGTTCCAGAGCCTGCTCGACCGCTGGGGCCTCAGCGAGGGCCAGGCGCCGGGTTTCGTGTACTACCTGCAGCGCCACATCGAGCTGGACGGCGACAGCCATGGCCCGGCCGCAAGCCGCCTGATCCAGGCCGAGCTTGCGCGCGATTCCGACGGACTGGCGCATGCCCGCGAGGCCGCCCGGGAGGCGATGGCGGCCCGGCGCGCGCTGTGGGACGGCACGGCGGCCCTGCTCCGCGAGCGCCATGGCGAAGCGGCCCCGATGGCGCCGGCACACCAGGTCGCGCAGGTCGCCTGAGGCAGGGTGCGCCGCGCAGGCACGTCTGGGCCTGCGCGACGCCATGGCATGACGCCGATGCCCCCGACGTCGCCGGCTGCCTGCGCAGCCGGCGTGCGTCGAGTGTCTCCCCAAGGACCGTCGTGGGCCGTCTGCGTGCCTGCCTGCGTCGTCGGCGGGCGAGGGCGCGTGCGTCGCCGCGCTTCGATCAGGCTGCGCGGGCGATGTCGAGTGCAGGCGCGCTGCCGCTGATGCGTGCGGCGACCGGCAGGTTGTCGCCGACAGACATCCGGAAAGCGAGACTGAGTACCCGGCCGATCCGGCGCGGGGCGCCGAGTCGCTCCACGTGCAGGCCGAGGTGGCGCAGCATCCGCTCGATCGGCGCGCTGGTCACGCCGACGATCTCTTCGACGCCTCGCGAGTCGGCGAAATGGAACAGGTCCGCCAGCATCGCGGCGGGCAGGTCGCCGAAGCCGAAGCCGTCGCCCGCGCAGCGCGTGCTGATCGCGAAGCGGCTGATTTCCCAGGTCGACGCTGCGGCCGGCGCCGGCGCCCCGTCGAGCAGCGACGGGAAGATGTCGCGCAGCATGTTCGGCCCCAGGGTCGGCAGCAGCCGGCAGCAGCCGAGCGCCTGCATGCCGTCCTCGTGCGCGATCAGGTAGTGCGGGCCGATCAGGTCGAACCAGTCGTGCTCGCGTCCGTGTTCCACCCGGACCTCCCAGCCCAGGCGTTCGTGGAAGATCTCGCTGCGCAGCCGGTACATGCTGTCCAGAAGGGTGGCGTTGAGGTCGGGTTCGCCTGCGCGGCCGATGGCAATACGGGTCATGGTGTCTCCTTGGTGTGGTGAGGAGACGCCAGTGGAGCGGATGCCCTGTCGGTTCTTGCAGCTGATCGACCTGACAGGTTGATCCTTGCCGGGTAATCGTGTTCTCAAACGTGCCGATCGCCGGCGATCGACGCCGATCTCCCATGGGCTTGCGCACAGGCGGCTGCAATCGAAAGCAATCGACGACAATCAATTCATGGTTGTCGACCGGGTTTGCGCGAACCGGGTGGATCGCGGGCGATCGCGCCCGCGGGCTCAGGCGCTCAGTTGCGGAAGGTGGAGACGATCAGTCCGAGCGAGACGGCGCGTGCGATGGCGGCCTGGCGACCGCTGACGCCGAGTTTGTGCGTCGCGTTCTGCAGGTGGAAGATCGACGTGCGCTCGCTGATGTTCAGGAGCTGGCCGATCTCCCAGCTGGTCTTGCCTTCGGCCGCCCACGACAGGCATTCCCGCTCGCGCTTGGTCAGCGCGGGCAACTGCGCGGGCGTCTTCGACCGCGCGAAGCGGCGCGCGGCTTCATGCACGAAGTGCGCGAGCAGGTGCAGCTCGGGCAACATCTCGTTGAAGTCCTTCGCGGTAAGAGTGTCGGATGCGTAGGACATCAGGCCCCAGGACACGCCGGGTCCGTGCAGCGGCACGCTGACCCCGGATCCCAGGCCGAATTCGCGCGCTTCCCCGAACAGGAGGCGGATCTTCTGCAGATGCGGATCGACGACGCGGCGATCGAGCTGTTGCGCATCGTCCCAGGCCAGCGGCGTGGCATGGTCGTGGCAATGGCTGATGATCGGATCGATGCTGATGTAATCCTGCGCGAAGTAGTGTTCCACCCACGCTTCCGGATAGGTGCCCATCCTCACCTGATGCGCGTGGTCGTTCACCAGCGGCAGGTCGACGGCGTAGAACCAGGACGTGATGGCCAGAGGGCCGAGCACGGCATCGATCTCGTTGCTCAGCGCGTCCATGCTCGACGTGCGCTCGAGCGCGCGCATCCGGGAGATGTCGATCAGCGTCCTGCCACCCATGACCCCTGTTCCCGATTCGAAGACTGCGTGCTGCCCTGCAGTGTCCTGTCCCTGCCCCCTGCCGTCGGCGATGCCGTTTGCGTGGCTGTCTCGCGGCGGCGCGCTCCGTCGACCGTGGCCGACGCGTTAAAGTAGCAGGCTTCCGCGCCAAGTGGACAGCCGCGAATCCGCACGGGATGCGCGGTGCGCCGCAGCGGCTCCTGCGGTACGTCCTCCTTTTCCGGTCCGAATGCCATGGTCGCCACATTTCCCGCCCCCTACACCCCGCCGGAGGCGTTGCTCGCCGACCTGCGCACGCGCGGCTATGCCGTGCTGCCTCCACGGGACGTGCATGCGCTGTGCGGCATCACCGCCGAGGCGTTGGGATCGCTGGCTGCCTCCTGGAACGACCTCCCGCCGGACGAATATCTCCGCGACGGTGGTCGCTACCGCAGCCGTCGGCATGCCTGCTTCACCGTGACCGCCGATGGCGTGACCCGTGCCCCGCACCGCGCCCACTACCAGCCGGTCGACTACAACGCCCTGCACGGCGGCATCCAGCGCTGGTTCGCGCCGGTCGACGACGCCGTCGCGACGGGCGAGGGCTGGCGGGCGATGCTCGCCTCGCTCGGCGCCTGCCTGCGCGAGGTGCGGCCGGTGGACGCCTGGTACGTCGAGGCGCACCAGTTCCGCATCGACACCCGCGATGGCATCGGCCGGCCGACGCCGGAAGGCGCGCACCGCGACGGCGTCGATTTCGTCGCCGTGTTCCTGGTCGATCGCCATGCCATTCGCGGCGGCGAGACCCGGGTCTTCCAGGCCGATGGTCCGGACGGCCAGCGGTTCACTTTGACCGAGCCCTGGAGCCTGCTGCTGCTCGACGACACCCGGGTGATCCACGAGTCCACGCCGATCCAGCCCCTGGCCGGGCGCGAGGACGGCGGCCATCGTGACACCCTGGTCCTGACCTTCCGGGCCGGTGGCTTCCAGGCCGAGGGGTGAGGGCGCGCGGATCCAATTCAGTTACAATTGAAACCAATTTCGCAACAGGCAATCGAGGTTCCGATGAAGCTGGGCTCTCTGAAGGACGGTGGCCGTGACGGCACCCTGATCGTGGTCTCCCGCGACCTGACCCGCGCCGTGCGTGCGGACGGCATCGCGCCGACCCTGCAGCGCGCGCTGGAAGACTGGTCCAACGCCGCGCCGCGCCTCAACGCGCTGTCCGAAGCGCTGAACGCCGGCACCGCCGAGGGCGCGTTCGACCTCGACATGACCGCGCTGGCCGCGCCGCTGCCGCGCGCCTACGAGTTCGTCGACGGCTCCGCCTACCTGCCGCACGTCGAACGCGTGCGCCGCGCGCGTGGCGCCGAGGTGCCGGAGAGCTTCTACGTCGATCCGCTGATGTACCAGGCGGTCAGCGCCGGCTTCTACGGCCCGCGCGATCCGGTGCGCGTGCCCAGCGAGGACTACGGCATCGATCTGGAAGCCGAAGTCGTGATCGTCACCGACGACGTGCCGATGGCGGTGACGCCGGAAGACGCTGCCGCGCACATCCAGCTGATCGGCCTGGTCAACGACGTCTCGCTGCGCAACCTGATCCCGAACGAACTGGCCAAGGGCTTCGGCTTCCTGCAGTCCAAGCCGCGCTCGGCGCTATCGCCGGTGTTCGTGACGCCCGACGAACTCGGCGAGGCCTGGCTGGACAGCAAGGTGCACCTGCCGCTGCTCACCCACATC
Source organism: Lysobacter brunescens (assembly GCF_042677005.1). NCBI lineage: Bacteria > Pseudomonadati > Pseudomonadota > Gammaproteobacteria > Lysobacterales > Lysobacteraceae > Lysobacter > Lysobacter brunescens. Next base: position 1,555,711 of record NZ_JBHTIF010000001.1, read on the forward strand.
AACGGCGAATGGTTCGGTGCGCCGGAAGCCGGCGTCGACATGCAGTTCGACTTCGCGCAGCTGGTCGCGCATGCCGCCAAGACCCGTCCGCTGAGCGCCGGCACCATCGTCGGCTCGGGCACGGTCGCCAACGAGGACACCTCGCTGGGCGCGTCCTGCTTCGCCGAGCGGCGCACGGTCGAAACGCTGGAAACCGGCAAGCCGCAGACCCCGTTCATGAAGTACGGCGACGTGGTCCGGATCGAGATGCGCAGCCGCGACGGCGTCGACATCTTCGGCGCGATCGAGCAGCGGATCGACCGCCCGGCATGACGCGTCGCCTGCCGCTCGACGTGGACGCCCTGCGCGCCCGCGCGACGGCCGGCGAGCGCTTCGCTTTCCTGTGCTTCTGGGGGCATCGTCCGCGTGCGGACGGTGCGCCTTCCGCATCGTGCTTCAGCCAGTGGTACCCGTCGCCCTTCACGGTCGACGGCGTGCGCTACGCCACCGCCGAGCACTGGATGATGGCCGGCAAGGCGCGCCTGTTCGGTGACGAGTCCGCGCTTGCGAAGGTGCTGGCGAACGACGATCCGGGTGCCGCCAAGGCCGCCGGGCGCGGTGTGCGCCATTTCGACGAGGCCCGCTGGTCTGCTCATCGCTTCGACCTGGTGGTCGAGGGCAACCTCGCGAAGTTCTCGCAGCATCCCGACCTGCGGCGCTTCCTGTTGTCGACCGGCGACCGGGTGCTGGTCGAAGCCAGCCCGGTCGATCCGATCTGGGGCATCGGCCTGGCGGCTGCGGACCCGCGCGCGACCGAGCCGGCGCAGTGGACCGGCCTCAACCTGCTCGGCTTCGCCCTGATGGTCGTCCGCGAGCGGCTCGCTGCCATCGCCTGACGCGCGCCGCTATGCTGGCGCCGTCATCCCGGTCCGATGGAGGTGAAATGTGGCGATTGAACGCCGCGGCGCCCGCGCTGCTGCCGTCCTGCTGGCCTTGCTGGCCTGGACGGCCCTCCTGCTGCAACTGCGCCTGACCCTCGACGCCACCCTTGCGCGGGGCGGCACTACCGGCGAAGCGCTGGTGCTCTACACCGGGTTCTTCACCATCCTGACCAATCTCTTCGTCGCCCTCTGCGCCAGCGCGCAGGCATGGGTGCCGCGATCGCGCCTGGCCGGTGCATCGCTGCGCGGCTGCGCGACCACCGCGATCGTGCTCGTCGGGCTGGGCTACCACCTGCTGCTGCGCGAGATCTGGGACCCGCAGGGATGGCAGCGCGTCGCCGACAACCTCCTGCATTACGCCGTGCCGATCGCCGCGCTGGCGCACTGGCTGTGGTTCCGGCCGCGCGAGCCGCTACCGGTCCGGGCGCCGTTGATGTGGTCGCTGTATCCCCTTGCCTACTTCGCGTATGCCCTGGTGCGCGGAGAATGGCTGGCGCTGTATCCGTATCCCTTCATCGATGTCGCGACGCTGGGGTATCCGCGTGTCCTCGCGAACGCAACGGTCCTGCTGCTGGCCTACCTCGCGACCGGTGCGCTGCTGCGCTGGCAGGCATCGAGGCGCTGACCGCTTCCAGCGCGGGCGCGGGGGGCGTATCGTGCCTGCCATCCGGGCGCAACCTGCAGGCGAGGGCAAGGCCATGAACGAAACCCTGAAGCTCTACGGTTACTGGCGGTCCAGCGCCGCGTACCGGGTGAGGATCGGCCTGAACCTGAAGGGCCTGCCCTACGAGCAGGTGCCCGTGCATCTGGTCCGCGACGGCGGCGAGCAGCACGCGCCGGACTACGCGGCCACCAATCCGCAGAAGCTGGTGCCGGTGCTCGTGCATGGCGAGCGCAAGATCCGCCAGTCGATGGCGATCCTCGAATACCTCGAAGAACTCTGGCCCGAGCCGGCCCTGCTGCCGGTCACGCCGCGCGACCGCGCGCGCACCCGGGCCCTGGCGCAACTGGTCGCCTGCGACATCCATCCGCTCAACAACCTGCGCGTCCTGCAGTACCTGGAGCGCGAATGGAACGCGCCGCAGAGCGAACGCGATGCCTGGGTCCGGCACTGGATCGTCGAGGGCTTCACCGCGTTCGAGGCGATGCTGGTCGAGGACCTGGGACGCGGCGAATTCTGCGAAGGCGACCTCCCGAGCATCGCCGACTGCTGCCTGATCCCGCAGGTCTACAACGCCCGCCGCTTCGGCGTGGACCTGGCGCCGTTCCCGAACATCCGGCAGATCGAGGCCGCCTGTCTCGCCCGCCCCGAGTTCGACGCCGCCCGGCCGGAAGTGCAGCCCGACGCGCCCCGCAACGACTGAGCGCCGGTCGATTCCGATCGATCCCGAAATGCAGGACGCCCCGGCTTTCGACCGGGGCGTCTTCGTTTCCCGCGCGGTTGCGGGCAGGACGAGGCGATCAGTGCGAGAACGACGACGTGCCGTCCCCGCCGTCGAACGCGACCGCGTACGGGTCGTGCTCGTTGCTGCCGCCTTCGGACAGGCGGAACTTGAGTGCCAGGCCGTCGCGGGAGTCCGCGGCGCGCAGCGCCTGCTCCATGTCGATCTTGCCTTCCTTGGTGAGGCGGAACAGGCACTGGTCGAAGGACTCCATGCCTTCCTCCAGCGTTTCCTCCATCGCCGCCTTGATCTCGTGCACCTGACCGCGACGCAGCAGGTCGCGGATCATCGGCGTGTTGATCAGCACTTCCACCGCCGGGATGCGGCGGCCGTCGGTGCCGACCACCAGGCGCTGGCTGATGACGGCCTTGAGGTTCAGGGCGAGGTTCATCAGCACGTTCTTGTGCGCGCTTTCCGGGAAGAAGTTGAGGATGCGCTCGATGGTCTGGTCGGCGTTGTTCGAGTGCAGGGTCGCCAGGCACAGGTGGCCGGTTTCGGCGAAGGCGATCGCCGCCTCCATCGTCGTCGCGTCGAGGATTTCGCCGATCAGGATCACGTCCGGCGCTTCGCGCATCGCGTTCTTCAGCGCGTTGTGGAAGGCGTGCGTGTCCAGGCCGACCTCGCGCTGGTTCACGATCGACTTCTTGTGCTTGTGCAGGTATTCGATCGGATCCTCGATGGTGAGGATGTGGCCGGCGGCGGTGCTGTTGCGGTAGTCGATCATCGCGGCCAGCGAGGTCGACTTGCCCGAACCGGTGGAGCCGACGATCAGCACCAGGCCGCGCGGCGCCATGATCACGTTCTTCAGCACCTGCGGCAGCTGCAGTTCCTCGATGGTCGGGATCACGCTGCGGATGGCGCGGATGACCATGCCCACTTCGCCGCGCTGCTTGAACACGTTCACGCGGAAACGGCCGGCGTCGGCCAGCGAGATCGCCATGTTCAGTTCCAGGTCGCGCTCGAACTCCGGCACCTGGCCTTCGTCCATCAGCGAGTAGGCGATCTTCTTGACCATGCCGGGCGGCAGGCCGGTGTTGCCGAGCGGGTAGAGCTTGCCTTCGACCTTGATATGCACCGGCGCGCCGGTGGTCAGGAACATGTCCGAGGCGTTCTTGTCCGTCATCAGCTTGAGGAAATAGCCGATGTCCATTGCGTACCTCCCCGGGTACAGGATGCGATTGCTGAATGCCCGCGCGGCGCACGCCCGCCGCCGGCGTTGCGCATGCCCCACAGGGTGATGACAATGGCCTGCGACCGATCACGCGCATCGCGATCACCGGACACGGACCCCATGCCTGCAAGCTTCGCATATCTTCGTTGCGTCACGCAGCACCCCGCGCGGGGGACGCGCTGTTCCGCAGCGATGGCCTTCGTGACCCTTCTCACGCTTTCCTCCTTCGCTGCCGCCCGCGGCCCGCTTCCCGCGCAGGAGATCGACACCGCGCAGGCCGCCGTGCTGCGGGCCGAACGTGCCGATGCCGACCAGTACGCCGCCGAGGGCCTGCTCCGCGCGCGCATGGCCCTGACCCAGGCGCAGGCCCTGCTCGCCGCGAAGAAGACCGCCGATGCCATCGCCCAGGCGCAGCTGGCCGCCGCCGAAGCCGACTACGCGCATGCGCGCAGCCTGGACGTGCGTCTGGCCAGCGACCTGCAGCAGCGCAAGGGCGAGATCGCCGAGCTGCGCCAGCGTCTCGGCGTGGAGGCTGCGCCATGAGGCTGCGCCTGATCGCCGCCACCGCGCTGTTGCTCGTCGTCTGGACGACGCAGGCCGCCAACCCCGACCCCGATGCCGCGCCGCTGGCGCAGCGTCTGCAGGCCATCGACACCGACCCCGCGCGCAACGCCCATGCCGCCTACGAGCGCCTGCAGGCCCGCCAGGCCGTGCAGGCGCTGGTGTCGGCCAAGCGCAAGCAGCGGCCGATGGCGCTGCGCATTGCCCGGATCCGGGTCGAGACCGCCGAGATCGCCTCCGCGACAGAGGCCCGCCGCGCCGAACTGCAGCGCCTGGAGACCGAACGCAGCGAGCTGCTGGTCGAAGCCAGTCGCCGCGATGCCGAGCGCGCGCGCGCCGAGGCCGAGCGTGTCCGCCTCGAAGCGAAGATCCAGGCCGAGGAGGCCGCGCGCCTGCGCGAGGCCATCGCCGCCGAGGCCCGCAGCCGCGAGGAGGCCGAGGGCCTGCTCGACACGGTCGCCGGCAGCGAGGCCGAAAAACTCCGCCAGGCCCGCGAGCGCGAGGCCGAACTGGCACGCCGCGAGGCCGAGCTGATGGGCACCGCCACGCCGCCCAAACCCAAGCCCGCGCCCAAACCCAGGACCAAGCCGAAAGCCAAGCCCAAGCCGCCCGCCCGCTGAACGAAGGCAGCCGTGATTTTTTCGTTTTTCCGATGAAAATCATCGGGTTGTGGGCGACTCTCTGTTCAGGGACCTGTCCGCTCGTCGTCGATTCGCGCAGTGCCCGTGCTGGACGCTTGCCGGGGCCGGGGGGACAGGAGTAGGGTCGAATTCAACCGGCGCGCGTCGTGCTCGCCGGCGCAAGAGCGGAGCCGATGACCGTCAAGCCCGATCCGTCCCCGGAGACTGCCGCCGCAAGCCAGGGGCTTGCGGGCCTCCGCGATGGAGCGCCCGCTTCGCGCAAGTCCCGCCAACCCGGTCCAACACCACTGCGCCCCGTGCCTGCCGGCCGGGGCGCTTTCGTGTGCGGCACGGCTCGTGCGTGGCCGGTGCGGGGTCGTCGACACGCCCGATCCCCGGGGCCGGTGCGCTGCGCCGGACCCATCATCACCCGTGTGAGGAGGTCTCCATGTTCGAAGGGCAACCCCAGTCCGAAGTCGAAGCGCTGATGAAGGCGAACGCCGAGTTCCGTCAGCTTTACCATCGACACAAGGAGCTCGACAAGCAGGTGCTCGACGCCGAGCTCGGCGTCCTGCCGGTGGACGATGTCCGTCTGAACAAGATGAAGCGCGAGAAGCTTGCGGCGAAGGATCGACTGACCCGCATGTACGACGCGCTGCACCACTGACGCCCGGATCGTCCGGACGCGTTTTCCCTGCGGACGGCGGCGGCGTCCTCGTCAGACCGCCGTCGTCCGCAGCACCCTCGCGCATACGGTATGCGCATCCCGCCGATCGGTGTGGCCACGCCCCGCACGCGAGGGCGATTCCCCGTTCGATGCCATAATCCCGGCCTGTCCCACGCACCGGAAGCCGGCATGTCGCAGCCCTCGTCGCATTCGCCCTCGTCGAACGCACCTTCGATCCATGACTCCGTCCTCGACCTGATCGGCGACTCCCCGATCGTCCGTGCGCAGCGACTCGACACCGGCGTCTGCCGGCTGTTCCTGAAGCTGGAAAGCCAGAATCCCGGCGGCTCGATCAAGGACCGCATCGGCCTGCGCATGATCGAAGCCGCCGAGCAGCGCGGCGATATCCAGCCCGGCGCCACGCTGGTCGAAGGCACCGCCGGCAACACCGGCATCGGCCTGGCCCTGGTCGCGCAGCAGAAGGGCTACAAGCTGATCCTGGTCGTGCCCGACAAGATGAGCCGCGAGAAGATCTTCAACCTCAAGGCAATGGGCGCCGAGGTCGTGCTGACCCGCTCCGACGTGGCCAAGGGTCACCCGGACTACTACCAGGACATGGCCAAGCGCATCGCGGAGGAAACCCCGGGTGCGTACTTCATCAACCAGTTCGGCAACCCCGACAACCCGGCTGCCCACGAGTTCGGCACTGGCCCGGAGATCCTGCGCCAGATGGCCGAAGCCGGCGGCCTGGACGCCATCGTCTTCGGCTGCGGCAGCTCCGGCACCATGACCGGCCTGTCGCGCTGCTTCGCCGAACATTCGCCGCACACCGAGCTGATCCTGGCCGATCCGGTCGGTTCGATCCTCACCGAGTACATCAACGAAGGCACGCTGAGCGAGAAGTCGGGCAGCTGGATGGTCGAGGGCATCGGCGAGGATTTTCTGCCGTCGATCTCCGACTTCACCCGGGTGAAGAAGGCCTACGCCATTACCGACAAGGAAAGCTTCCTGGCCGCGCGCGAACTGCTGCGCAGCGAGGGCGTGCTTGGCGGTTCCTCCAGCGGCACGCTGCTCGCCGCGGCCCTGAAATACTGCCGCGAGCAGACCACGCCGAAGAACGTGCTGGTCTTCGTCTGCGACACCGGCAACAAGTACCTGTCGAAGCAGTACAACGACTACTGGATGCTCGACAACGGCTTCATCGAGCGCGACAGCCACGGCGACCTGCGCGACCTGATCCTGCGCCCCTACACCCAGCGCGATACCGTCGTCGTCGGCCCGCGCGACCTGCTGGTCACCGCCTACGCGCGCATGAAGCTGTACGAGATCTCGCAGGTGCCGGTGATGGACGGCGACCGCATCGTCGGCATCCTCGACGAGAGCGACGTGCTGCTGCACGTCTACGGCGACGAGGCGCGGTTCCGCGACCCGGTGTCCACTGCGATGGTCAGCAAGCTCGACATCCTCGACGTGCGCTCGCCGGTCGAGGCCCTGCTGCCGGTCTTCGACCGCGGCCACGTGGCCATCGTGATGGACGGCGACCGCTTCCTCGGCCTGATCACCCGGATCGACTTGCTGAACTGGTTGCGCCGCCGCGTTCAGTAATCGCGACCGGGTGCGCTAGGGGGGGGCGGAGGGTCGGTGTAAAATCGCCGGTCGTCCAAGGAGTTCCCCATGACCGAGCATGCTCCCGCGCAGACCCCCGACGTCCCGGAAGAATGGGGACTCGGCACCCGGGCCATCCATGCCGGGCAATCGCCGGACCCGTCCACCGGGGCGGTGATGCCGCCGATCTACGCCACCTCGACCTACGCCCAGAGCAGCCCGGGCGTGCACCAGGGCTTCGAGTATTCCCGGACCCACAACCCGACGCGCTTCGCCTATGAGCGCTGCGTCGCCGGCCTGGAAGGCGGTCGTCGGGGCTTCGCTTTCGCCTCGGGGCTCGCGGCCACGTCGACGATCCTGGAGCTGCTCGACAGCGGCAGTCACGTCGTCTGCATGGACGATGTCTACGGCGGTACCTTCCGTCTGTTCGAGCGCGTCCGCCGTCGCTCGGCCGGCCTCGACTTCAGCTTCGTCGACCTGACCGACACCGCTGCCTTCGAGGCCTCGATCCGTCCGAACACGCGGATGGTGTGGGTCGAAACCCCGACCAACCCGATGCTGAAGATCGTCGACCTGCAGGCCGTGTCCGCCGTCGCGAAGAAGCACGGCCTTCGCATGGTCGTCGACAACACCTTCGCCTCGCCGATCCTGCAGCGCCCGCTGGAGCACGGCGCCGACATCGTCATGCACTCGGCGACCAAGTACCTCAACGGCCACTCCGACATGGTCGGCGGCATGGCGGTGGTCGGCGATGACGCCGAACTCGCCGAGCAGATGGCCTTCCTGCAGAACTCCGTCGGCGCCGTGCAGGGCCCGTTCGACAGCTTCCTCGCCCTGCGCGGGCTGAAGACCCTGCACCTGCGCATGAAGGCCCACTGCGAGAACGCCCTCGCGCTGGCCGAATGGCTGCAGACCCATCACGGCGTCGAGCAGGTGATCTATCCCGGCCTGAAGACCCACCCGCACCACGCGCTCGCCGCGCGGCAGATGGACGGCTTCGGCGGCATCGTCTCGGTCCGCATCAAGGGCGGCTACGCCGGTGCCCAGCGCTTCTGCGAACGCACCGAACTGTTCACCCTCGCCGAATCCCTCGGCGGCGTCGAAAGCCTGGTCAACCATCCCGCCGTCATGACCCACGCCTCCGTGCCGGTCGAACGCCGCGCCGCGCTCGGCATCCACGATGACCTCGTGCGCCTGAGCGTGGGGGTGGAGTCGGTGGAGGATCTGCGGCGGGATCTGGCTGTCGCGCTCGCTTGAACTGGGCGATTTCGATTCGCTCAACAGCACATTCGATTGATGGCGAGGAAATCAGGGCATGCGAACGGCATGCCTCTGATTCTCAGATGCAGATCTGCACGACCTCGTTCTGAAGTCGCATCGATCGTTTGTCCGGCCAGCCCGGCAGCGTGTTGCAGGTCGTCATCCACGCCGGTGTCGTCTCGATGATCTCGACTTTGGCGCCAAGGCTTTCCTGGAATAGCCCCGGCAATGCGCCGGGTACTGCGAATGCCGACATGTTCATGTCGCCCCAGAGGGATTCGACGCCCACCGCATGTGTCCACTTCATGTGGACGTTCGCGATTTCGATTCGAGGGGTGCTCGTGCCCGCGAGCGCGCTGGCGTCTTCGTAAAGGCGTTCGGCGAGATCGTCGTCCCATGCATTGATGCGCTTCTGGTCTGCATGAATACCGAGTCCGACCGATGTGCCGCCCAGAATCAGGAGAATGGAACAGCAGACAGCATAGGCGTGCGTCAATCGTCCCGGATGCATCAGTGCTGGCAGCGCGGCGGCGGCCATGGCGAAGGGCAGGCCGATCAGCACGCGGGGGACGGGCCACCAGACATTCGCGATCGCGACAATCCCGATGCCGCATGCAGCGAATGCAAGATAGGATCCAGCCAGTGCTGCCTGCCGCAAAAACGCTTTGCCTGAGCGCATGAAGGCGCAAGCGTATCCTGCTGCGATCAGGCTTGCGGCGAGAATCGCCAGGAGCGGGCGCTTCAACACATAGAAACGATCGAGCAGCTGCAATCCGAGTTGATGGAGTTCGTCGAGGCGACGAGGGATCGCGTCCAGGCTCAGCATGGTCCCGCGGCCTTCCATGCCGTTGCCCAACGCGTACGCCAATGCCTTGGCGGCAAGAAGATAGGTCAGGGCTGCGATGAAGACGACCCCGCCGATCCTGATGATGTTTCGCTCGTCGACAACGCATGCAGGCAGACGGCATAGAACGCCGATGAGGCCCAGCGTCGATGCGACGAGGAGGATGTTGATGCTGATCTGGTAGATCGACAGGGAAAATGCGATCGCAGCGATGGCCAATACAAGGGGAATGATCCGCCTGGCCGCAAGGAACAGGGCAAGCGAAGACACGAAGGTCGCGAAGTTTGGGTAGAACGACGCTTCGGGGAATGTCAGGATCTCGGCATTGAAAGGGTGTGCGACGAACAGCAAGCACGCGAGGCAAATCGCCTTCTGCGTGCTGGCGTCGACCCGGAAAAAGGCCGAGATCGACAGTACGGAAGCGGCGCCGAGCATGAAGATTCCAGTTGCCTGCAGCAGCAGGGACGACGCCTGGTAGTTGATTCCGATGGACTCGACTGCATGGATCATCAGGAATTGCCCGACCCTGCCTTGAGCAATGAAGAAAGCGAGCGGCGGGAAGCCATTTGCATTCGTGTATGAATCCACGGAAAAGCCCGGATCGACCCAGAACGGCACTCTCAGCGCCAAAGATGCGACTCCGACGAAAAGCATGCATCTGAAAACGCGCTGCCAGTCGTCTGCGACAGCATCAGGGCGAAGGGTATTCAAGTTCACGGCGACTGGTCTTCCGGAAGTGTGCGGCGTGCAGTGTGGGCAGGCATGTCAATGCTTGACGACGATTCTGGACAGGACGAAGTTGATCGGGATCGTGGCCGCAATCGAGAGTAGCGGCGCAATCCTGGCGTCGCATCCGAATACATGGATTGCGAGCCATAGTATCGCGCTGCCTGCGGATAGGTTCACCAGGTGCACGAGCGGAAAGGCAGCGAATCGTTTCAGGTCGAGTTTCGAGGGGAAAACGAAAATGCTGTTGATCAGATAACCGGAGACGATTCCGATGATGAAACTGATGACGTAGGCGTGCATCGCCGGCAGGAGGATCAGCAACAGCAGATAGATCGCATAGCTGAAAGCGGTGTTCGCGATTCCGCCGATCAGGAATCGAACGAATTCGGATCTTCTGCCATCGACGAGCTGGCGAAGAAGCGGTTTCATTCAGGTCTCTGCGAGGCGAGGCGCTGGAACTCGCCGTAGTCGCGAATGTAGTCGTCCGGATCGTACTCGTGCGAAGCGAAGACGAGCAGTACCGCGTCGGCAGAATAGCGATACTGAGTTCCCCAGATCATCGGCGGCAGATGGAGGCCGCAATCCGGGGAGTCGAGGGTGAACTCATCCCTGTGGGCACCATCATCGGCCAGTACGCGGACCGAACCGCTCACGCACATGAGGAACTGATGGCATGCCTTGTGGGCGTGCTCGCCCCTCGTTTCCTGCGATGGGACATCGAAAACGAGAAAATAGCGGGCAGGCATGAACGGCAAGTCTTGCTGGAACTGACCTACGCTCAGTGATCCTCGAATATCGTTGTAGCGGGGCATCCTCATCAGCGACACGCCTCGGCAATGGATGTCGGTGAGTGAAGCCCGCTCCTGCCCAACAGCCGACTGTCGTTTGCCATCGGCGCTGTCGGTCACGTAACCCGTGATCCGTGCAGGATTGCCGACCACGATGGCATTCGGGGGGACAGATCGCGTGACGACCGAGCCTGCGCCGATCATGGCGCCTGCTCCGACAGTCAATCCCGGAAGGATTGTCGCATTGGCGCCGATCGAGGCGCCCTTTCCGATACGGGTAATGGGAAACTCGGCGGGATACTGTTTGCTTCTCGGGAACCTGTCGTTCGTGAAAGTCGCGTTCGGTCCGATGAAAACGTCGTCTTCAATGCGCAGGCCATCCCAGATCTGCACACCGCACTTGATCGTGACGCGGCTTCCAATGACGACGTCATTCTCGATGAACACGCCGTCGCAGATGTTGCAGTCCTTGCCGATCTTGGCTTTGGGCAGCACATGGGCGAATGCCCAGACACGCGTCCCCTCGCCGATGTCCGTCGATTCGCAGATGGCCTTCTCGTGGATGAATGGAGGGTTCATGACTTTGCCTTGAAGGAGGTTTTCGTCTGGATGATGGCGAGTGGGCGCGCTTTGGTGTTTTCAAAGGCTCGCCAAGCGTATGTTCCGACGATGCCGATGCCCAGGCTGTTGAGCGCGCCGAAAAAAAGCACGGCGATGACGATCCCCGCATAGCCGGGGACATCGATGGTCCCGGTGACTTTCGCTATCAGGGTGATGCATCCGAGAATCGATGCGGCGATCATGCCGAATGCGCCGACGATGGTCATGACACGGATCGGCAGGTTCGTGAAAGAGAAAATGCTGTCGGTGAGATAGCGGAATCTCTTCTTCAGGGTCCAGGCGCTCTTGCCGTGCTGGCGTTTGACTCGCTGATATCCGACATTCAGCCTGCGGCCGCCGAGCCAGAACAATTGGGCGAGCAGGCTCGAGTTCGACTCCCGGAGCGAAAGCAGGTCATCGCGGAAGTGCGATTGAAGCGCGAAGATGTCCACACCGCCAGGAGGAATGTCTGGCATGACCAATCGACGGTAAGCCGACCAGAAAAGCGATGACATCAATTTCGAATGCCAAGGGTCATCTCTCGAAAGTCGAACGCCGAAAGCGACGTCGTGCTCTCCCTTCGCGAGTTCCCGGAAAAACGTCAATGCCAGTTCCGGCGGTTCCTGGAGGTCGGCCGCCATCACTGCGATATGCGCGCCTCTTGCGAGGCCAAGCCCCGCCCGTATCGCTGCGAACGCCCCGAAATTCCTGTTGAGCGCGACGAGCTGCGAATCGAACGAGGCATCCGGGAGTCGTTCCCTGAGGCGTGCGTAACTTTGGTCCGGACTGCCATCGACGACGAAGACGGCTTCGAAATCGCCGCCGAGCTCGCGCGCAATGAATGCTATCGCATCGATCAGGGCAGGAATGCCGGATTCGTTTGCGTAAATCGGTACGACGAGACTGTGTCGTGGAAGATCGTGGTCTTCTGTCAGAACAGGTTGCATGCGTCGATGACATGACTGACTTCATCGTCAGTCAGCTCCGGGAAGCAAGGCAGGGTAAGCACCGTTTCCGAGTCGCGATCGGTGACGTGCAGGATCACGTCGTCGAAACGACCTGCATGACACGCTTGGCGATGGTCGGGGATCGGATAGTGAATATCGGAGGCGATACCATGGGATGCGAGATGTGCTTTCAAGGCGTCGCGATGCCGGGACCGCACCACGTAGAGATGTGCAACATAATCGCTGCCCTCGCAGGGGTGAATGTCTATTCTGGAGTTGAGGATCTCCCGCGAGTAGCGCATGGCGATATGCCTGCGTCTCTGGTTCCAAGCGTCGAGAGAGGGCAGCATGATGGAAAGAAAGCTCGCCTGGATTTCGTCCAGCCGGCTGTTGCGGCCTCCTGGCAGCCTGTTGTCGTACTTGCCTGCCCAGCCGTACTGGCGATACTGGCGCGCGAGATTCGCGACCCGCTCACTACGGGTCACCACTGCACCGGCGTCTCCGATCGCGCCCAGGTTCTTGGTGGGATAGAAACTGAAGGCGGCAGCATCACCGATGCTGCCAGCCCGGCGCCCTTTCTGATCGATCGCGCCGTGCGCCTGTGCGCAGTCCTCGATCACGGAGAGCCCGTGTCTGGCGGCGCAGGCTGACACTGCGTCCATGTCGGCCATCTGCCCGTAGAGATGCGTGACGATGACTGCCCGCAGGCTGTCGGGGCCGGAGGCGATGCGTTCGAGTTCGGCAGGATCCATCGTCGAGCGGCCTGGTTCGATATCCACGTAACATGGAATGGCCCCCGAAGCGATTACCGCGCTGGTGCCATACATCGCTGCGTTCGCGCAGAGCGCGACCCGGTCTCCTGGGGAAACGCCCGCCGACTTGAGCGCGATCTCGAGTGCATCCGTACCATTCGCCACGCCGATGCAGTGTTCCACGCCGCAATACCCGGCAAACTCACGCTCGAAGTTGGCGACAGCCGGCCCGAGAACGAAATAGCCGCTGCGCACGACGGCGTCGGAGGCCGCTGCGAGTTGTTCGCGAAATGGGCTCGTGCGCCGCCCGAGGTCGTTCAGTGGGATCGGAGTCATTCCAGGCCGCCTGGGATCATGTTGCGATCCCGTCAGTATACTTCACCCCGGTCTTCCTCCCCTCCTGGGGCCTCCGTCAGGGAGGCGGCACGGCTTCGCCCACGCCGTGCTGTTCGAGGTATCCGGCGATGCGCGCGAGCCCATCCTTGAACATCTGCCATTCCTCGCCATCTTGCAAAAAGGGAATCCAGGCCTTCTCCCCGTGAGGAGGCGATGGAACGATGTGCAATCGCTCCTGCTGGTCACCCAGGCCCAAACCAAGCAGATCGGCAGTGGAAGGCGAATGGCAAATGAAGCTTGCCGTTTCGATCTGAAGGGGAACCGCCGGCGCCAGTGATTCGTCCCATTCCCGCGTGGGCAGGCTGAGAAATAGCTTGGTATGGGTCGAAAGCTGGCCTGCGTAGTGCTGGACCATGTCGTACCCCAGCCTGGAGCCGATCACATGCGCCATCGCAGGCCTCATGTGCAGGATCAGGTGTGTCAGTACCATCAACCTGTCGTGTGGAGCATGATGCAGCACGGAAGTGGCTGTCTCCATGTCTATGATAGTCAGATCAAGGTGCTCTCCCAGTCTCTCCAGGTATTCACGACGACCTTCGGTCATCATAACGACCAGCGATCGGCCATGTGCTTCGGACAGCGCTCTGGCATGCCATTGCGCAACATTGCGTGGATCGCCGAGATCCCCGCATATGAGCATGGCATCCGCCCGCGGCGGCATCGAATCTATGATCCTGCGGTATGCGTGGCCTGCTGTCGCCCTGTGGAATGGCGTGTGATGGCACTCGATGCTGCGGAGGCGATAAGCTTCTGCGTGCAGTTCTTCTCCGCAGTCCGAAGAAATGTTCGCGATTTCCTCGATGGCCGATTCCGGCAATCGATACGGCTTGCGATGAGGTTGGCGATATCTGACCAATGCGCCATTCGGCACATGCTCCGGAACCGATCCCGGAACGAGCAGTCGTGCGGAATCGATCAAGGTGCGCTTGATCAACAACTGCATTCGAGCAGGCAGTCGGGAAATGAGGTGTACGTCCAGTGATCGCAGGATGCGCCTAATCATTTGCGATGCGATCCGGGCGAGGAAGGAAAAAATCTGTTCTCGGTATGATCGCGCTCCTGCGTCGGTGTGATTCGTTGAGAGAGCCCTCGGATTTGATCCTCACCAGGTGGAGCGTATCGTCGACCGTGAAATGCGCGCAACCCTTCGACAGTGTCTGGCAGTGCCAGTGCCAGTCCTCGAAGCCGAATCCCTCGGGCAATCGCGATGTGCCGATGTAGGGATGCTTGTCCCTGATCGTTGCATGCGCGAACGAACAGGCGTTCCATGGGTTCGCGACGAGCAGGATGCCTGGATCGAAATCCGGATGATCGCTGCCGATCTGTCTCCAGATGGCTTGCTGCTGGCCGAAATATGCGACCCATTCCGGATGGAACACATGGTTCCTGCCTTTCTCTGCTGCCTTGGCTAACGTGCGTGTGATCCAGTCTGCCCCAAGGTAATCGTCGCCGTCACTGATGGAGATCCACTCTCCTCGCGACATCGAAACGCCGGCGTTTCTGGCCAGCCCGACATCGCCGACGCTCACCTCGATCAGCTGGTCGGAGTCCTCGAGAACATCGGCTTCTTCGAGACTCGACAGCGTCGCCCGGTCGGCACGATCGGCAACCGCGATGATCTCGCAGCGTACCCCGGAACGGCGCGCATGCTGCCTGCAGCGCGCAATTCCCATCAACGATTTCGATGCGATCTTTCCCTCGCCGTGAAATGTCACGATCAGGGAAACCTGTGTCGATGCGGAGTTCATTGGCGCGTCGCCTGGCGTCTGTATGCGACCAATCAATCGGAGAGATAGCCTGGAAGTTCGGCGAGACTGCCTTTCATCGCATCGTATGTATGGCGCTGCCGGATCAGTTCCGCCGCAGCGCGCCAGCGCGATTGAGCTGTCTCAGGGTCATCAATGATGGATTGAATCATGGAGGACAGAACGGCGCCATCGCTATCGAACGGTGCAAGGTAGGCGTTCTCATCGCTCAGGAAATCCGTGATGCCGCCGACGGCCGTACTCGCAATGGGCAAGCCCGCTGCAGTCGCCTCAAGCAGGACATTGGGAAGCCCATCCCATTCGGACGTGTTGAGGAAGCAGCAGTACTGCGAATGAGGCAGGCTCGAGAACCCGTCATAGGCTCCAAGAAGACGCACATTCTCTGGGAAGCGATGCGCTTTGGCGCTGTCGTCGAGCAGGGAGGCGCCGTAGACATCGAAAGTGAGATGCGGCATTCGCCGGGCGATGTTGGCTAGCAGGTCTGGACGTTTCTGCCGATCCATTCTGCCCGCCCAGAGAACCTTGCCGGCTGTGGTCGCGCGATATTCTAGGCCGTGAGCGAAATCCGTCGGAAAATAGACAGCGAGGAAGCGGGAAGCAGGCACGCCCAACTGCGCCTCCCACAGCCTTGGGTAGACGGCGTTGTCGCAGATCAGCCTGTCGAGCATGTCGGCGCAGTCGACAAGGTACTCGCGCGCATATCCGACAGGTATTCCTGATGGCGAATAGTCGTCACAGTACAGGGATGCAAACAGGCGACTGCCTGTCCGAATCGAAACGCCGTGCCGCCTTACCGCCTCCCAGGCGGCCCGCGAATTGATGATATGAATGACGCGCGGAGCACGCTGAATGAGCAGTCGTGCCAGGACATGGACCTGGTCGTCGAAGGCGAGCTGGCCGCAGATCGAACCGAATTCAACGAAACGCACGCCATCGGGAACCCTTGATGACCATGGTGAGTCCGAGGCTTCGGTCGCTATGACAAGTACATTCGAGAATGAGTGAGATGCCAGTAGTTTGATGTGATGAAGCGCCCCCAGGTCGGCACCGCCGCGCTTCAGCCACGGCACGATGACGACATGGCTGAAATCGACCGGACCGATCGATTTCTCAAGCGCTGCGTAGGCGATTCCTGCCTGCGGTCGATCAGGCACTGCATAGAAGGCGAATCTGGAAAATCCTTCATGATCCGGCGCGAGTCGGGCGTCGTACCTTGCGGCATGATGCATCTCATCGATCAGCCAATCCGGCATTGCAGGCACGGACGCGTTATTCATGGCTTCGGGCGCGCCGCTTTCGAGGCGCCGGGCGACATGTCGCAGCGCTCGCGCGGCGAAGTTGACGATTGATCTGCTCATTCTGCCGTCTCCGGGCGGATGCCTGCGCCGTAATGATCGTGCAGGGCTTCGAAATACGCCGAAGGAGAAATCAAGGCTCGCTGGCCATGCGCAGACTCGTTGCGAGACCCCCAGTGCTTCCTTCGATAGAAATATGCGCTTCCCCATGCCAGTTCATGTATGAGTCCACGGGCGTAGGTCTCGCAATTCCAGTGCCAGTCTTCATAGCCGAATCCGGTCGCCTGCGTGTGATGCGAGACATATGGTGTCGACTCGAATACGGAGCGCCTCGCGGATGCTGCGGATATCCACGGATTCACGCTGAACAAGCCATGCTTGTCGAAGAAATTTCCAGGCTGATGGACTTGCCAGCCGAATGTGTTGTACATGCCGAAACAGACGACGATCTCCGGATGAAGAATGATGTCTTCGCCGCGCCCGGAGTGTGCATCGAGGTGGCACGAGAAATACTTGCTCGACACGAGATCATCTGCATCGAGTATGCACGCGAATTCGCCACGGGATGCGGCTATGCCGGCATTTCTTCCTTCCCCTGGGTCGCCGTGGTCGACTTCAATGACGATGTCATCTGGCCTCCGCGCTGGATGCGCCATCACGACTCCGCGCGTGATGGCGTCGGCGCGATCAAGTACGAAGACGAATTCGATCTTGCCATGAGTCCTCTCGGTGATTTCCCTGGCTGCCGCGAAGGACATGATAGAAGTGTGTGCGAGCCGTCCCTCTCGGTGGAGAGTGATGATGGCGCTCAGAACAGGGGCGTCATTCGTTTTCATGGGTGTCCATCCATTTCGCCAAACGAAGCGACTCGGAGAGGCGTACGATTCGTTGCAGGCGGAAATCTGAAATATTCTTCGACAATCGGAGCAGCTCACTCTGGAGGTCTTCTTTCTCTGCTGCAAGCTCAGCGCATTTCGAATCGGAATCCTTGATGGTCTCTGTCATCCGTTCGATTTCGGAGCGCAGCTCCATGTGCTGTCTTTCCGCTAATGAGCAGGCCTCAGCCAAGGATCTTCTTTGCGAGTCAATCCACTCGATGGCCTCAAGCCTGTCGGCGAGGTAGGCTCTCAATTCGGATAATGACTCCCGGTTGGCGTCAAGTTCTGATCGATGCGCCTCCAGTTGCGACTCCAGCCATGTCGCCGCATCGTTCCTCTCGTCGATATGGGTCCTGAGTTCCACGATCGTGGCGTCTCTTTGATCGAGACACCGGTTCGACCTCTCCAGTGCAGCTTCAAGCCAAGACACTGCATCAGTACGTATCGATAGTTCATCTTCCAGGGTGCGGATTCTCGTCGAAAGGTCCGAGATCTGTCCTTCCAGGGAGGCGACGGATTTTCTTCGCCAGGCGAGTTCGTTGCTCATGGCCTGCATCTGCAGGTCCAGACGTCGGTTCGACAGCCATTCGCCATCGCACCGGCTTTCTTCCTCATCAGGGGCGCGGATCGTAGGGTCATGGCGAGCGGACTGAATGCGTTCCAGCTCATGCTTTTGCCCGCGCAGTATGGTCAAGTGGTACTCGTGGCATTCTGCAAGTGTCCTGTCCTTGCTGAGGCGCCATTCATAGTAGTCCTTGTTGAACAGTAGCTCCGAGGGGACAAGATATCCGATAAAAAAAGCATTCAGTGCGAGCGTTCGATCGCTGCATGCCAGCGAATGAAGACGGCCTCCGGGGGAGAATGCCGAAATGGCCGAGTCCCCGTAGCTCCTGTAGGGCAAGTCGAGCAGGAATGCTTCGCAGAGCACGCTCGAATTGATCGAGTGCACTTCGCATACCTTCTCGAGGAATGCAACAGAATCAGGTGATGTGTCCCTTGCCCCGAGAAATCCTTTGTATTCGAAGTGTGCGCCTGGATGGTTCCTGACGAGAAGCGGGGAGCCGAGAGCTGCCATTCTCGCCTTGTGCAGCAGTCGAAGTGAATCCACGCCATTGGAATAAGCGATGACGTTGGAGTCGTCTTCCACCTGTAGGGCAACGCCGATACGGCGGTCCGCCGATCGTCTGGGAGAAAATTCGCCGTGGAAGAGCAGTTCGCGAACGGCATCCGGGCCGATCAGTTCGGCGCCTTGCATCAGGCTGCGTATTTCGGCTTCTTCGCGCCAGTTTGCCGGAGTGGTGTTCCCATTCACGCCCCTGAAGTCGAAGTAGATCGTGTTCGAGAACAGAGGCGCTCTGAGTGGGCCGAATTCGTTGTGTATCACAGGCAAGCCGAGGTCTCTGGCCGCAAGGCCCAGGCTGGGGCAATTGCACCAGGTCAGGAATGCCTTCCCCTTCCCGCCCTTGAGGAGCGCCTGTGATCCCTCCCGTATCGCGGATGAAAGCGCGATGTCTTCCGTTGTCAGCAACCGATGGAAGGTTTCAATGTGAGATTCGTTATGGACTTGCGATCTTGCGTCTTCCGGCAACGAGTGCCTTGCGTAAGAGCGGAATCTCGACAAGGAGGGGCAGACAAACGAATAGCCCGAGACGCTCAGATTCTCGCCAAAAGGAATTCCTTCTTCGGCGAAGTATCTTTCGTCAGCAATGAAGGCGATCTCATGGGGCTCGAAGGCGGCCATCTGGGCAAGCATGACCCAGCGGAACAGCGGCCCCGACCCTCGATCGACGTAAGGCATCAGGAATGACAGATACATATGGAGTTATCTTTTCATTGAAAGACGCATCGCGTGCGGAGTGGCGAGAAGTCTTCCGCCGTACTCTCCCCACTGGATGGGATTCTCTTCGATGTCCAGTACGGCCGTATTGAAACAGCGGTCGTAGAAATAAGTACTGTCATGCGCGGGCTTGATCCCGCAGTGAAACGAATAACGTCCCTTCGCGAACGGGAATTCCACATCCAACTCGAGATGGTACGTGCGGCCAGCCTCGAGGTTGGGGAGATGCTTTCCATAGAAATTCATGTTGTACGCGACGAGGTCGACGCCATGGGCGTCCCTTACCAGGAGGCCGATCACAGCGCCCTCGGCGATGTCCTGTCTCGCCTCGAACTGGAGGGTCAATGTGATTCTTGCTGCCTTCTGGATGCCCGTTACCCGTGTTTTTCCGTCGTGGCTGATGTCAAACCCCGTGAAGCGGACTTCTCCGCCTCCTGAGCGGTTCGACAGGATCGCATCGAATTGTGATTGATCCAAAGTCTGGCTGGCATGATGATCTTCCAGACGGAGGACCCCTTCGCTCGCCGCCGTCTCCGAAAAACGCTCGACGGCATGCCTCAGGTCAATGTCCGAGGTGCTGGACATCGAGTTCTGGTAGGTTTCGCAGACCAATTCCGATGGTCCGTCCAGCGCGATCCTGCCCTTGTCGAGGAAGATCGCTCGTCTGCAGATGCTTTTCACGGCGTTGATCGAGTGAGAGACGAACAGCAGGGTGACACCCTGTGAAATGATGTCCCGGATCTTGGCGATGCACTTCTGTTGGAAGAACATGTCGCCAACGCTCAGTGCCTCGTCAACGATCAGGATGTCCGGTTCCAGGTGCACCTGGATCGAGAATGCAAGTCTTACCAGCATGCCGCTGGAGTAGGTCTTCACAGGTTTGTCGATGAAAGTTCCTATGTCCGCGAATGCTTCGATGCTCGCCGCCTTGGACTCGGCTTCCTTCCGCGACATGCCGAGCACTGCCGCAGACAGGTTCATGTTTTCACGGCCGCTGAGCTCCGGGTTGAACCCCGAGCCGAGTTCCAGGAGTGCACCGACGCGTCCGCTGGTCGTTACGGTGCCTGTTGTCGGCCGCAGAACGCCGGTCAGAATCTGCAGCAGCGTACTCTTTCCTGCGCCGTTGCGACCCAGGATTCCCACCGTTTCCCCGCGACGGATATCGAAACTAATGTCGTCAAGTGCGAGGTAACTGTCATGATCTTCCTGCTTGGCCTCGTTCGCCCCGAACATGCTCCATTCGTGCCGATGACTGAAGCTGTACCGCTTGCTGATCCTGGTCGCGATCAGGATGGGCGGGGTGATGTTCGCTTGGGGCTCAATGTCGTCAGAAGACATCGGCGAACCCCCGCTTGTTTCCGATGAAGGATGCATACCCAAGCCACATGGCAGCCATTCCGATCGCAGGAGCGACCAAGGCATAAGCCAAGCTGGGCGGCTGTCCCGAAATCAGGGCGCTCCTCGCGCTCTCGAGTACCCAGGTCAGCGGGTTGAGTGCGATGACCATCCTGAACGTGTCGGACGCCTTTTCAACCGGAAACAACAGCGGAGACATGTACATCAGCATCAGGAGGATCACCGGCAGTGCATGCTCGATATCCGGCTTGTACGCGGCGAGTGAAGAAAGGAACCAGCAAGAGCCCGCGCAAAAAAGCGCGAAGGGAATGAAGACAACGGGAACCCAGATGATTCCTGCAGGAAATGTTCCCCGAATCGCCCAGCTGAGGCCTATCCAGACCGCAAGCGTGACAAGGAAGTTGATCGCGGCCACGATGACGACAACCCACGGGAAGACTTCCAGGGGGAAGACCATCTTCGTCACGAACGATTGGTTGTTCGCGATCAGCGTGGCCGACCTCGAGACGACTTCGTAGAAGAACATGTAGAACATGACGCCAGCGTGGAGAATCAGCGAGAACTCCAGCGTCGAACTGGCGCCACCCCATCGCACCTTCAGCAACACCCCGAATACCAGCGTATAGGCGCCTACAAGGAGCAGCGGGTTCATGATGAGCCATGCCAAGCCCAATGTGGACTTGCGGTATTTGCTGCGAAGTTCCTTGGCCACAAGCTGTTGTATGAGGTAGCGATGCTTGATGGCCGTGCGGAAAGCTTCCAGCGGATTGGCGGTTTGTGCAGTCATGTCGTGTGGGGGATCCTGTCTCGGGCAGGTACGCAGTGGCGCTTTCGCCGCGCGCACGCCCAGATGCCATTGTCGCAGCAAAAGGTCTGCGCTTCAGCGTCAGCGTCAGCAGCCGGCGCCAGACCTGCCCGTCGGACACGGTGAACCGCTTCTCCGTCGCAGTGGGATGGTCCTCTCATCGCTGGTCGGGAAGGCATGTCTGACGCCACTCCGCCCGCCTGAGCACCTCAGCGAGGACTGCCAGCCGGTTTGCCCTGCATTCATTTTCGTGCAGAGCGTATGGCCGTGTTCGGCTCCAGTGAGGACTCCACAAAAAAGCGGCCGGCATGAAGCCGGCCGCCTTGGGGTTGCCCTTGATCGGAAATCAGTGGCTGGTGGCACCACCGGCCACCTGCCAGTTGGTGTTCGGCACGCCCGAGGTGCCGCCACTGCCCGCAAGCAGCGTCGCGCCGTTGAGCAGGTGGATGTAGTTCGATCCGTTCCCGCTGTGGCGCCAGAAGATGTCGTCACGACCATCCCCGTTGTAGTCACCGCTGGACACCACCTTCCAGCTGGTCTCCGGCACCACGCTGGACTGCGCGATCGAACTGACGCTCGTCCCGTCGATGGTCCAGACGATATTGCCGCCGCTGACCTTGTTGCGCCAGAAGAGGTCGCTCCTGCCGTCGCCGCTGAAGTCGCCCGTCGCCACGATTTCCCAGTTCA
Organism: Lysobacter brunescens; assembly: GCF_042677005.1. Classification (NCBI taxonomy): domain Bacteria; kingdom Pseudomonadati; phylum Pseudomonadota; class Gammaproteobacteria; order Lysobacterales; family Lysobacteraceae; genus Lysobacter; species Lysobacter brunescens. The sequence goes on from NZ_JBHTIF010000001.1 coordinate 1,577,637, forward strand.
GGTCGGCAACCCGACCCAGGGAGCCGGTCCCGGTCGGATTGATGCCCGTGCTCGACATCCGGTGCACGTAGACCTCGCCGGTCGTGCTGTTGTGCCACAGCACGTCGGATATGCCGTCTGCATTGAAGTCGCCGGCGCCGATGGTCTTCCACTCTGCGGGCGCCGTGTACACGACGGCCGTGCGCGACGGCAGCAATCCCTGCATGTACCACACCAGGCACTGGCCAGTGGTTGTGTTGCGCCAGTAGACGTCGGAATTCCCGTTGCCGTCGAAGTCACCGAACATGACGATCTGCCAGGTCTGGTCGGGAACCGTCTGTGAGCCTCCGGAGCCGGGCAGCTTGACCGTGCCGTTCATGAGGTGGATGTAGGTCGCACCGGTGGTGCTGTGACGCCAGAACACATCCGTCCTGCCGTCGGCGTTGAAATCACCGGTACCCACCACGCGCCAACCGAGATCGGCTTCCCGATGCGCACTGGCAGCCGCAGTGACCGCCGTTCCGTTCAGGGTCCAGATGTAGCTCTCGCCCGTGCTGTTCTCGCGCCAGTAGATCTCCGACAAGCCGTCACCGTTGAAATCGTTCCGGACCTTGCCGCCACCCACCACCACCTGCGCCGTCTTGGTATGGCTGTAGCCGCCATTGTCGGTGACCGTCAGGGTGACCGTGTACGTGCCCGGTGTCGCATAGGTGTGGGTCGGGTTGGTGCTGGAAGCGCTGACCCCGTCGCCGAAGTTCCAGAGGCGGCGGACGATGGTGCCGTCGCTGTCGGTCGAGGTGTCGGTGAAGCTGGCGGTCGACTGGCTGGTGGAGGTGGTGAAGTTCGCCGTCGGCACGGCGTTGTTGCCCACGGCCGACAGTTCCCAGACGCCGCGGCCGTAGGTCGCCGCGCGAACCTGGTTGCCGTTGGCCGAGACGGTGATGTCCATGACGTTCACCAGCGGCATGAAGGCGCCGAGGCGTTCCCAATTCGAACCGCTGTCGAGGGAGCGGTACACGCCGAGGTGCGTTGCCGCATACAACGTGGTGCGCACCACCGGATCGACGGTGACCATGTTCACCGGGATGCCGAAGGGGAAGCCGTTGCTGACGTCGATCGCCGCCCAGGTCTGGCCGAAGTTGGTGCTGCGCCAGATGTGGCTGCGGGTCGAGTCCGGTGCCACCGAGGTCACGTAGACGATGTTGCGATCGACCGGGTCGAAGGCGATCGAGCTGGTCGACAGACCGTTGTTCGGCAGCGCGCCGGCCTGCGCCCAGTTCGCACCGCCATCGCTGGTGAGGAACACGCGCCCGCTGTTGGCGACGATGCCCACCACGTTGCTGCTGTTGGGCGTACCCACGCCGGTCTTGGCGACGCCGACGCCGCGGATGAACAGGTCGGCAGGCAGCCCGGTCGTCCCCAGTGCCGTCCAGTTGGCGGCATAGTCCGTCGTCCGGTAGACGCCCTTGTTGTTGAAGGTGAACAAGGTATTGCCGGTGGCATCGCCCTCCCAGGGCGCGATGTAGACGCGGAAGGGCGCATCCGCATGCGGGCTGCTGTCGCCGCAGCCCGGGAGCCCGGTGCATGCGTTGATGAACGAGTTCCCGCCATCGACGCTGCGGCGGATCCGGAGATACTGCACCGTGCCGATCATCTGGTTGGCATTGCTGCGGTTGACGTTGCAGCCGAAGCCGTCGCCGCCGATCACCTGGTTGAACACGCTGGTGTTGGTTTCGCGCAGGCGAGTGCCGTTGTCCTGCAGGCCGATCAGCACGCGGTCGGTGTTGGCCGGCGACGAACAGACGTTGTAGACCAGGTGCGAGACGATGCCTTCATTCAGCGTGTGGGTGAAACTGGTGCCGCCGTTGGCGCTCATGAAGATGCCGCCGTCGGTGCCGAAATAGAGCTTGCCGTCGCTGGCCATGTGCGCGCTGTGGAAGTCGGCGTGGACGTAGGGCAGGCCGAAATCGGCCAGCCAGTCGCTGATGATGGTGTAGGTGTTGCCGCCATCGCTGGTCTTGGCCGACAGCAGCGCGCCACCGAAGTAGGCGACATCGGGATTGGCGCGATCGACGACCGCCATCAGGTCGTACCAGCCCTGGCCGTTGAAGATGCCCTCGAGGGTGCCGGAGTCGCTGTTCGGATTCGTGTAGGGCTTGGCATCGCCCACGGCAGTGCGACCGACGCTGCTCCAGTTGGCGCCGCCGTCGGTCGACTTGAAGATGTCCGCGAAGTCCTTGGTCGAGTTCGGCGATGCCGGACGCGGCTTGGCCGCCAGCGCGTACATGACCGAGCGGTTCGACGGTGCCGAAGCCAGCACCATGCGGTTCACGCCGGCGTTGTGGTTCACGCCGTTCGCACGGGTCCAGGTGGCGCCGTTGTCGGTCGAGCGCCAGATCTGGCCTTGCCGGAAGGCAGGGGCGCTGGTCGAAGCACTCGGCGTGCCTTCCAGCGACAGGACCATGGTATTGCCGCCGCCCCAGGCGATCGACCAGAGCGAGGGAATCTCACCCAGCCCGGTCGGGATCGTGACCTGCGTGTAGGTGGCGCCGGCGTCGGTCGAACGGAACAGGCTCCGGTCGGTCGCGACCAGGACGATGTTCGAATTGTTCGGCGCGACGATGATGTCGCGGATCGAAGTCGAAATGCCGAGAAATTTCGGCGCCTCCCACTTGTCGCCACCGGCGGTCATCTTGACGATGCCCAGGCCGGTGCCGTCGAAGGGGTCGCCGAGGCCCAGATACAGCGTCTCGGGGTTGTTCGGGTCCATCGCGACCGCGCCAACCGACAGCGAGCCGAGGGTCTCGGTCTTCGCCTGCCAGGAAGCACCGCCGTCCGTCGTCTTCCACAGGCCGCCGCCCGAAGGCGCGATGTAGATGATGTTCGGGTTGGTCGGGTGCGTGAGGATCTCGTTGATGCGGCCGGAATCGGTGACGTTCAGGGTCACGCCGTTGCGGATGAAGTTCGCTCGGGTCGGGCCGATGTTCGTCCAGCGCAGGTCGCGGCTGAGAGCGTCACCGGGAGCCCGGGCGAGCAGCGGTGCGTCGCCCAGCATCGCCTTCGAGGAGGCCAGCGGCATCTTGCCGGCATGGCGCAGGCGCTCGCGCTGCGCGGCATCCATGATGTAGCGCTGGTACTGCAGCGACCACACGCCGCGGTGGGCGGCGTTGCGGTTGATCTTCGTGCCGGTGCGCTGGTAGTTCTCGTTGTACCACTCGTCCATCCAGCGGGCCCGGGCACCCGGGTCATCGCCATCCTTGACTTTCTTGACCCGGGGCTGCGCACGGGACTGCGCGTTGGGCTCGGAGGACGGCGTGGCTGCGAACAGCGTGCCGGCGATGACGGTCGTCAGCAACGCGGTGCCGATGACGGTGTTTCTGAGATGGAAGGACATGGCGGTCTGCTGGAAGTGGAGATGGACATCGAACGGGGCGTGGCGGCCAGGCGGGTCCCTGGCCCCCGGTATGCATCGTCCCTGACGGTCTTTCCCCGAACCTATCCTAAACCCGGGAACTGTCGAGAGGACAAAGCCGGACATGACGATCTGGCATGCCTGCACCGTGAAACAGGACGGGAATCACGGATCGGAGACATGGACAGGGGCCGATGAGGCAGTGCCTGAACAAGGGAGACGGACGGGACCGATCATCGGTTTGCCCCGCAGATGCCAGTCGCATGAAGCAGCGGAAGCCGGACAGGGAAATGCCATCTCCGAAGGAAATGGTCACGCCCTCGTCCTGGAGATTCGCCCGGCTCGGGGCGCCATCCTGCCGTTGAGTGGTCAAAGGGTGACGGGCCGTGGCCCCTCTTTCGTACCGGCAACGATACGATCGCGAATGAGGTCCCGCAAAAAAAGCGGCCGGCATGAAGCCGGCCGCCTTGGGGTTGCCCTTGATCGGAAATCAGTGGCTGGTGGCACCACCGGCCACCTGCCAGTTGGTGTTCGGCACGCCCGAGGTGCCGCCACTGCCCGCAAGCAGCGTCGCGCCGTTGAGCAGGTGGATGTAGTTCGATCCGTTCCCGCTGTGGCGCCAGAAGATGTCGTCACGACCATCCCCGTTGTAGTCACCGCTGGACACCACCTTCCAGCTGGTCTCCGGCACTACGCTGGACTGCGCGATTGAACTGACGCTCGTCCCGTCGATGGTCCAGACGATATTGCCGCCGCTGACCTTGTTGCGCCAGAAGAGGTCGCTCCTGCCGTCGCCGCTGAAGTCGCCCGTCGCCACGATTTCCCAGTTCAGGTCGGCAACCCGACCCAGGGACCCGGTCCCGGTCGGATTGATGCCCGTGCTCGACATCCGGTGCACGTAGACCTCGCCGGTCGTGCTGTTGTGCCACAGCACGTCGGATATGCCGTCTGCATTGAAGTCGCCGGCGCCGATGGTCTTCCACTCTGCGGGCGCCGTGTACACGACGGCCGTGCGCGACGGCAGCAATCCCTGCATGTACCACACCAGGCACTGGCCAGTGGTTGTGTTGCGCCAGTAGACGTCGGAATTCCCGTTGCCGTCGAAGTCACCGAACATGACGATCTGCCAGGTCTGGTCGGGAACCGTCTGTGAGCCTCCGGAGCCGGGCAGCTTGACCGTGCCGTTCATGAGGTGGATGTAGGTCGCACCGGTGGTGCTGTGACGCCAGAACACATCCGTCCTGCCGTCGGCGTTGAAATCGCCGGTACCCACCACGCGCCAACCGAGATCGGCTTCCCGATGCACGCTGGCGGTTGCAGTGACTGCAGTTCCATTCATGGTCCAGATGTAGCTCTCGCCCGTGCTGTTCTCGCGCCAGTAGATCTCCGATCGCCCGTCACCGTTGAAGTCGTTCCGGACCTTGCCGCCAAGCGGCACCACGACTGCCCGGAACTGCGCCACCAGCGGAATCGAGAGGTTGAGGCTGCGCGCGTTGTCGGCGTTGGCGGTGCCGGTCGGACGCCCCGAATAGTTCACGCTCGGGTTGCCGAAGTGCGGGATCGCGAACTGGCTGCTGTTCGACAGGCGGTAGGCCATGATCGTGTAGAAGCCGGTGCTGCTGGCTTCGCGATAGCCGTAGGAATACGGGTGGGTGCCGCTGTCGCCGCCGCTGTCCTCGGTGTTGTGCTGCTGGCCCATGTTGTGGCCGAGCTCGTGGGCGAGGGTTTCGTCGCGGCAGAAGTAGTTGCGGCCGTCGGTCTCGTCGTCGTCGTTGCCGTCGCTGACCACGGAGTAGCCGAACGGGGCATCGGTGTTGTCGATGGTGAAGCCGCCGCCGCCCAGCAGCCATGCGATGCCGCAGCCCTGATGCTGCGGGGCCTGGAACGGACGCACCAGCGAAACGAGGTCGCCGCCGTACTGGTCACGGGCGGTGCGCAGCGGGACGAGTTCGGCCGGAACCGCCGACGGCGAGCAGGTCGGGTTGCAGGTCTGGCCGGTCAGGGCCTGCAGTGCGGTCTCGTTGCTGTTGGTATCGGTGTAGTTGACCTGCAGCGTGTGCACGAGGCGCACGCGGCCGGTCACCTGGCTGTTCTGGTAGGCCTGGTTCGTCAGCGCAGTCAGGTAGGTCAGGCGCGTGGTGGCTGCAGAAACGTTGCCGTAGCGGGTGACGAAGCCGTTGGTGTAGCCGAGGACCACGTCGACCGTTTCGGCGGCGCTCGCTTTCTCGCCGCCGGCGGTGGTCACGGACTTGGCGCGCTTGCCGGCCAGGGTGGCCTGCACCGTCTTGGGCGGGACCAGCATGCCGGTGGCGTCTTCGTCGCCCAGCAGGTTGCCGTCGAGCAGCTTGCCGGGATCGGTTTCGACCAGCCAGGCGCGGCCGCCGGACATGGTCAGGCGCAGGGCTTCGGTATTCGGCTGGGCGATGCGGCCGAACACGGCCTTTTCGCCGAAGGTGATGATCGCATCCATGCCGTCGAGCGTGCGGCCGATCCAGGTCCAGTTGCCGTCGAGGCTTTCTTCATGGCGCTGGTAGGCGATGCGCAGGGTCTCGCCTGAGGGCGTCGGCAGTTCGATCACGCCGCCCGGGTGCGCCGCCTTGAGGGCATGCGCTTCGCTCAATTGCACGGCATGGTAGGTGTGCGCCTTGCGCCGGACCGGCTGCTGCAGGCGCTCGAAGGCGAGCAGCGTGCCGCGATCGGGCATGGACGCGAAGGAGGTGATGCGCCTGGCCTCGGCCGACAGCGAGGACGGCGGCAGGGCGGACGACTTCGCGGCGACCCGGACGGCGTCCTGGACGCTGTCCGTTTCGGACGTGCAACCGCCGACGACCAGCGCCGCGGTGAGGGTGAGGGCAAGCTTGCGCATACAGGTAGGTCTCGACGACAGGCCCCGGCGACGGGGCGTGGGGGGGTAGCATACGCCCAAGCAAAGCCGCGCCGCATCCTCCTGATGCGATCCGGCGTGCCGGCGTGGGAGGAAGTGCGCACCCGAAGTTGGAACGGGGTCACACTCCAGCCGTTTCGTATGAATCGGCGGCCCGATTCTAGCCCGGACTACCGGCAGAACCCGGAACGGACTGCCGATCTGGTCATGCTTCGCTGCCCGCGCGGATGCCGCCCGCTGCCCGCACCAGATCCGCGGCGCGTTCCGCGATCATGATCGTGGGGGCGTTGGTGTTGCCGCCGATCAGGGTGGGCATGACCGATGCATCGACAACGCGCAGGCCTTCGACGCCGTTGACGCGGAGGGCCGGATCGACCACGGCGCCGGGGTCGTTGCCCATGCGGCAGGTGCCGATCGGGTGGTAGACGCTTTCGGCCTTGGCGCGGATGAACTCGATGAGTTCGGCATCGCCGAGGTCGTTGCGTGCCGGGAACAGCGGGGCGCCGCGATAGGGCTCAAGGGCGGGCTGGTTGAGGATCTCCCGCGAGACCTTCGCGCATTCCACCATCATCCTCAGGTCGAAGCCCTCCTCGTCGCCGAGGTAGTTGGCCTCGATGCGTGGCTTGTCGCCGGCGCGGTCGCTGGCCAGGGAGAGCCGACCCCGGCTGCGTGGACGCAGGAAGCAGGCATGCAGGGTGAAGCCATCGCCGGGCAGGCGGTTGCGCCCGTGGTCGTCCAGCATCGCCGGGACGAAATGGAACTGGATGTCGGGCCGGGCGTCCGGTGCCAGCGCCGAGCGCGCGAAGCCGCCGGCTTCGGCGATGTTGCTGCTGCCCGGGCCGCGCCGGCCGCGCAGGTAGTAGTCGAAGCCCACCTTGATGTCGCTGATCCGGTCGTAGGTGATCCGCTGGGTCGCCTTGTAAAGGGTGCAGATGTCGAGGTGATCCTGCAGGTTGGCGCCGACGCTGGGGGCGTCCTGCACCACCGCGATGCCGAGGCGCCGCAGGGCGTCGGCTGGGCCGATGCCCGACAGCATCAGCAGCTGCGGCGAGTTGATCGCACCGCCGCACAGCAGCACTTCGCGCGCGGCCGGCTGGTGGAAGCTCTGGCCACCCATGGCGTAGGTGACGCCGCTGGCGCGCCGGCGGTCGAAGGTGATGCGGCTGACCTGGGCGCCGGTGTGGACGGTGAGGTTGGGGCGTTCGCGCGCGGGGTGCAGGTAGGCGACGGCCGAGGAGCAGCGGGCGCCGTCGCGCTGGGTGACCTGGTAGAAGCCGACGCCTTCCTGCGCGGGGCCGTTGAAGTCGGTGTTGTGCGGCACGCCGGCCTGCATCGCGGCGTCGATGAACACCTGCGACAGGGGATTGGTGTAGCGCAGGTCCGAGACCGACAGCGGGCCGTCGCCGCCGTGCAGGGCATCGGCGCCGCGGCTGTTGCCCTCGGACTTGCGGAAATAGGGCAGGACGTTGTCCCAGTGCCAGCCGGTGGCGCCCTGCGCGGCCCAGTCGTCGTAGTCTGCGGGCACGCCACGGATGTAGCACATGGCGTTGATCGAGCTGGAGCCGCCGAGCACCTTGCCGCGCGGCCACCACAGGCTGCGATGCTGCAGGTGCGGCTCGGCGGCGGTGGTGTAGTCCCAGTTCACGCCCTTGCGGTTGACCAGCTTGGACAGACCGGCGGGCATGTGGATGAAGGGGTGCCAGTCGCGGGGGCCGGCTTCGAGCAGGAGGACCTTGACCGCGGGGTTTTCGCTCAGGCGGTTGGCGAGCACGCAGCCCGCCGAACCGGCGCCAATGATGATGTAGTCGAACACGCGCACACCCGGAGAAGACGGCTGCCCGACACTATGCCCGCCGCCTAGAGCAAACACTCGGGCCGTGATGGCGTTGCGGACGCTACGCCGGTGGCGGCGTCCGGTCCGATCGGCTACCGTGCGCGCTGTGCACGAGAACCTCCCGGACCGCGCGATGAGCGACTCCACCGATCGCGGGCCTCGCGTCCATGCCGGCGAATGGACGGCCGTGGCCTGGTCGTTCCTCTACTTCTTCTGCGTGCTCTCCGCCTATTACGTGATCCGGCCCGTGCGCGACCAGCTGTCGGCGGCGGTCGGTTCCACGCAGCTGCCATGGTTCTACGGTGCGGTGTTCGTGGCCACGCTGGCGCTCACCCCGGTCTTCGCCTGGCTGGTCGGCCGCTATCCGCGCCGGGTCGTGGTGCCGGTGGTCTATCTGTTCTTCATCGGCTGCCTGTTGGCCTTCATCCCGCTCTTCACCCACGAGGGCCTGCTGTCGCCGCGCGCGCTGGGCATCGTGTTCTTCGTGTGGATCAGCGTGTTCAACCTGTTCGTCGTGTCGGTGTTCTGGAGCTTCATGGCCGACATCTGGAACGATGCGCAGGCGCGGCGCCTGTTCCCGGCGATCGCGGTCGGCGGTTCGATCGGCTCGCTGGTCGGCCCGGCGATGGCGTTGTCGCTGGTCGACGTGATCGGCGTGGCGCCGCTGCTGATGGTTTCGGCGGGGCTGCTCGGCGTCGCGATCCTCTGCGCGATGGTGCTCGGGCGCTGGGCGGCGGTGCACGGCCTGCGCCGGCACGAGCCCGGCAACGCAGCGGCGGTCGGCGGCGGCATGTTCGACGGTCTGCGGCAGATCTTCATGAATCCGGTGATGCGCACGATGGCGGTGCTGATGCTGCTGGGCGACTGCATCGGCACGGTGAACTACGCGCTCGTCGTCGACTATTCGAAGGCGACGTTCACCGATGCGGTATCGCGCACCCAGTTCGCGGCCACGCTCGACCTCGCCACCAATCTCCTCGCGATCACGGTGCAGGTCTTCCTCGCACGCCCGCTGCTGGTCCGTTTCGGCGCGGCGCCGGCCATCGCGCTGCATGCCGGCGTGACCATGCTGGTGATGCTGCTGGTGATCGTGGCCGCCGATCCGCATGCTCTGGTCGTCGGCCCGCTGCCGTGGGTGGCGGTGGCGCTCGTGGTCAGCCGGGGCCTGGCCTACGGCGCCCTGGGGCCGGCGCGCGAGAGCCTGTTCGCGCAGGTGCCGCGCAGCCTGCGCTACAAGGGCAAGAACGCGGTCGACACTGCCGTGTGGCGGTTCGGCGACATGGGCGTGGCCCTCGCCATGAACGGCCTGCGTGCGTTCGGCGTGGCGTCGCTGGGCTTCGCCGCATTGAACATCGTCGCCGCCGGCGCTTCCGGCCTGCTCGGCTGGCGCCTGGCGAAGCGGGTGGAGCGCGGCGTCGATCCCGACCTGGCTGTGCGCACCCAGCCCGGCTGAGATCGACGCCGGGGTTCAGCCGCCCGCGCCGTGCGCGTGCGGCGCGGCGATCGTCGGTGCGGCCGGGTCCGGTGCGGCGCCGGTCTTGCCCGCGATCTCCAGCAGTTCCACCTCGAACACCAGCAGCGTATTCGGTTCGATCTTCTCGCCCGCGCCGCGTTCGCCATGGGCCAGCGCCGGCGGGATCCAGAACGTGTACTTGCCGCCGATCGGCATCAGCTGCACCGCTTCGGCCCAGCCCGGGAAGACGCGGTTGAGCGCGATGCTGGCGGCATGGTGCGAGGCATAGGTGCTTTCGATCTGCGTGCCGGCGAGGGTGGAGCTGGTGTAGTGCACGCGCACCGTGTCGGTGGCGCCGGGCTTCGCGCCTTTGCCGTCGCGCAGGATCCGGTACTGCAGGCCGCTGGCGGTGGCCTTCACGCCTTCGGCCTGCTGGTTCTTCTTCAGGAAGGCGTCGGCCTCGGCGAGGTTCTTCCTCGCCAGTTCGCGCATCGCCAGTTCCTGTTTCTTGCGCAGGATCTCGCTGAACTGTTCGCGCACCGCGTTCGCCTGCGCGTCGTCCAGCGCAGGCTTCGTGCCTGCATGTACGGCACGGATCGCGGCGATCGCGATTTCCAGGTCCACCTCGTCCTTCACCGGCGCAAGGGTCTTGGCCATGTCCAGGCCGACCATGTAGCTGATGCGTGCGCGATCGGTGTCGAGCGATGGCGCGGCGGTCGCGTTCGTTCCCTCGCCGCCTTCATCGCGCGCGCAGCCGGCGGCGAAGAGGAGGGCGAGCAGGGTGAGGGGCAGCGTGGCGTGGCGTGGCGCGTACATGGCGATTCCTTGGCGGCAGGGACCGGCGTCGTCAGTCCACGACCGCGAAGGTGAGCATCATGCCCATGTCTTCGTGTTCGAGGTTGTGACAGTGCAGCATGTAGCGCTGCGTGCCGGAGAAGGGTTGCGAGAAGTCGATGGCGACGCGGACGATTTCGCCGGGCCAGACCAGGACGGTGTCGTTGAAGCCGAGATCCTGCGGGCCCAGGCCGCTGTCGGCGACCTGGCGCGCGCGGATGTCGGGCGGGCTGATGCTGCGCGAGACCACGCGGAACTGCACGCCGTGGATGTGGATCGGGTGCGGCATGCTGGTCATGTTGTTGCGGATGTCCCAGACCTCGCGGCTGCCGCGCTTCACTTCGAAGGCGGGATGGTGGCCGTGGCTGCGGAAATTCAGGCCGTTGATCAGCCATTCGCCGTCGGCGCCCATGCTCAGGCGGATTTCGCGTGCCTTCCAGCCGGCGGTGTCGGGCGGCGGCGGCAACGACGACAGCGCATCCGGCACGTGGATGGGCGGTGCGGCGATGCCCTCGACATCGAACACCATCAGGTCCAGGGCATCGCCCATCGCCACCGCGCCGGGATGGTCGGCCATGATGTCCGGGGCCAGGGGCCCGGATTCGTCCTCGTTCTCCATCGCGACGTAATCCAGGCTGCGCAGCACCACGCGCGCGCCTGCGGGGACGGCGCCGAAATCGACCAGCACGTCGGCGCGCTGCGCGGGCGCGAGGAACAGGTCGTCGACGATGCGTGGCTGGTCCAGCAGACCGCCGTCGGTCCCGATCAGCCGCACCGGCAACGGCGCGCCCTCGTGCAGGAAGGCCGGGCGCAGCACGCGGGCATTCGCCACATTGATCATGCGGAATCGGTACAGGCCCGGCGTCACGGTCATCGCCGGTTCCGGCGACCAGTTGGCGAGCACGCGGTTGCCGATCCAGTCGTCGGCTTCGTCGCGATAGACGATCGCGTTGCGTCCGTCGACCTGCTTGTCGGCGAGCATCAGCGGCAGATCGCGCTCGCCCCACGCCAGGCCGAGCTTTGCGCGCAGCGCGCGCTCCTCGTCGTCGTCGACCAGCAGCAGGCCGGCCAGACCCATCTGCAGCTGGCGACCGGTGCGGTTGTGCGGATGGGCATGGTACCAGTACAGCCCGGCGCGATTGCGCACCTCGAAGCGGTACTGGCGTTCGCCGTCGGCAGGCACCGGGTGCAGGCCGCTGCCGTCGTTGGCTTCGTCGACCATGAGGCCGTGCCAATGGACGGTGGTCTCCTCCGCCAGGGTGTTGTGCAGGGTCACGTCCAGGGTGTCGCCCCGGGACACGTGCAGGGTCGGGTTGAGGCAGGACTTGCCGCCCTCGCAGCCCTGGTAGGCCCAGAGCGTGGTCGCCGCGCCCGCGAAGACGTCGGTCTGCACCGCCGCTGCCTGCAGCCTGATCGGCCCGGACGGACGCAGATCGGCGAGCAGCCCGGTCTTGCCGGGCCTGCGCAGCTCGCTCGGCGTCACCGCAGTGCCCGTGTCGTGTCCGTGTGCGGAAGCGGGCGGCGTATCCGCAGGGTCCGCATCGCGTCGCCACCACAGGCCCAGTCCCGCGCCCCCGGCACAGGCGGCGGCGATGGCGAGCATGAGTGAGCGGCGGCGGGGATTCGGGGGCGTCATCGTGCGGGTGTCGTGCGCTGTGGGTGTCCGGCGGGCGTGGGCAGCGGATGTGGAGTGTGGCCGGGCATCAAGTCCAGGCCATGACGCACGTGCGCGCAAGCGAAAAGGTGTACGTCGCTGCTGAGGTACGGGTCAAAAAACATAAAAAGAGGGAACACGTCACGAATGGAGCGCCCGAACCTGCCATTTCGTGCAGGAAGGACATCGGACGAGTCCGGCAGAAAGAAGACATCGATCACTTCCCGATGGCGTTCCACCGGACCGCGATTGTCAAAGGCCTCTTTGGAGATTGTGAGAAGACATAAAAAGGTGTCCCTGTTCTCATTTTGTTGCGGCGAGGCAGCGGCAATGTGCGTCCCAGGCCGGGCAGTGACCGGCGGGACCATCGCAGGGATGCGGGAATGAAGCGCCAGGGAATCCGCACCTGCCGATCTCGTCGGCTGCCGCCTCCGGGCCGGGCGACGCATGGGGAGTGCATCGCGACCGGGTTCCGGGAGGAGTAGGCCGCACCGGCCGCGCCTGCCTTGAATGGCGGACCGGGTGGGGCGGTTCCCTTGAGCCAGGCAACCAATCGTTTGGGGAATGACATGATCGGGAATACATCGAAGTGGTCGCGCACGGGTTTGCTCGCGGCGTCCATCCTTGCCGTCCTGCCGCTGCTGCAGGCCGGCGCCGCCGAACGCGTCGGCCAGATCCACGAGCGCGGCACCCGCACCCGCGCCCTCGTCGAAGACCCGGCCCGGTCGATCCTGACCGCCGGCGCCTCCAGCCGGGTGTGCGAATCCGGCGCCAAGTGGCTGCGCCTCGACTTCCGGTCGCTGAAGCTGCGCGGCTACGACAGCCTGGTCTTGCGCAGCTCAGGAGGCGACCGCCAGATCTTCCAGGGCGCCCAGTGGAACAACCGCAGCTTCACGACCCGCGCCCTGCGCGGGTCCTGCGTGGACATCCAGCCCTACTTCGCCGACCGCGACAGCGCGTACCGCCTGTCGAGCGTCACCTCCGGCATGCGCGCGCTGTCGGAGACCTCGGTCGTGGTCGCGGGTGCGGGCGACCTGTGCGATTCGACGCCAGCGGACTGCAAGGCCACGTCCGACCTGATCGTGAACATCAATCCGGAGATGGTCTTCACCGCCGGCGACAACGCCTACAACGACGGCACGCTGAGCGAGTACAACACCCGCTACGCGCCCAACTGGGGACGCTTCAAGGACAAGACCAGGCCTACGCCCGGCAACCACGACTACTACAGCACCGGCAACTGGGGCACGGGCTACTTCGACTACTTCAACGGTGTCGGCCAGCAGGCTGGCGTGGCGGGCGATCGCAACAAGGGCTACTACAGCTGGGATGTCGGCGACTGGCGTTTCGTGGCGCTCAACACGATGGATGGCGCCACGATCAGCTCGACGAGCGAGCAGGTCACATGGCTGAAGCAGACCCTGGCGGCGAACCCGAAGCCCTGCACGGCCGCCTACTTCCATCACCCGCTGATCAGCCTGGGCAACTACACGCCGGACGCCGGACAGAAGTACTCCTATCCGGAAGTGAAGGCGCTGTACGACGCCCTGTATGAACATCAAGCGGATCTGGTGCTGGTCGGCCACGACCACAACTACCAGCGCTACATCAAGATGAACCCGAACCTGGAGGCCGACCCCAAGGGTTTCGTGCAGGTGCTGGTCGGCACCGGCGGCCGCGATTTCTACCCGGTGCCGACAGCCAATCGCACCAATCCCCTGCTGGCCCTGCGTCCCGGCAGCACCACCGATCGCGCCGTGAGCGCCAGCACCTACGGCGTGCTCAAGCTGACCCTGAGTTCCACCGGCTACACGGGCGAGTTCGTCCGCGCGACCCACGCGGGCAACGGCGATCTCGGTTCGACTTCGCGCCCCGAGAACTTCAGCGGCACCTGCAACAAGGCGAACACCGGCACCACCTACGCGATCTCGGGCGCGGTCACCACCAGCACCGGCGCTGCGATCCCGAACGTGCGCATCAGCAACGGCAGCGCGACGGTGACGACCAATGCCAGCGGCCAGTACAGCTTCACCGGCCTGAGCAATGGCCCCTACACGCTGACCCCGTCGCTGAGCGGCTACACGTTCTCGCCGATCAGCCAGAGCGTTGCCATCAATGGCGCCAACGTCAGCGGACGGAATTTCACGGGAACTGCCGTCGCTGCCGGCGTGCTGAGCAACGGTGTGCCGGTGACCGGTCTGTCGGGTGCGCAGGGGACCGAGCTGCGCTACACCCTGCAGGTGCCCGCAGGTGCGACCAATCTTCGCTTCGTCACCAGTGGCGGCAGCGGTGATGCCGACCTGTACGTCCGGTTCGGCAGCGCGCCGACCACCAGCGATCCGTTGAAGTCCGAAAGCAGCACCAACGCGGAGACGATCACCATCGCGACCGCGCAGGCCGGAACCTATCACGTACTGGTCAGGGGCTACTCGGCGTTCTCCGGTGCGAGCCTGACCGGCAGCTTCACCACCGGCAGCGCGGGCGTGCAGACCTACTCGAACAACACTGCCGTTGCGATCCCGGATGGCAGCGCGACGGGCATCGAGAGCCGGATCGCGGTGTCCGGACGAACGGGCAATGCGCCGAGCACTGCACAGGTACGCGTGAACATCACGCATGCGTGGCGCGGCGATGTGCGAGTCACCCTCGTCGCTCCCGATGGCACCTCCTATCCGCTGAAAGCCGAGAACTCGAGCGACAGCGCGGACAACATCTACCAGACGTATCAGGTGAATCTGTCGGCCGAGGCGCTCAACGGCACATGGACGCTGCGGGTTGCAGATCTGTGGACGCCGGATGCAGGCCGTCTGGACAACTGGAGCATCACCTTCTGAGCCGCAGGCTCGTGGATCGCCCGGACCCAGGGCGGTAGGGATACATCAGCTCGGACCCGCCACCGCGTCGCAGTCGCATGCGACGCGGGACGGCCCCTTCTTACCCAAATTCAAAGGTCACTACCATGTCTCACGCACGCAATCGCTTCATGTCGCTGCATCCGCTGGCCATCGCCACGCTGTGCATCGCAGGCAGCTTCGCCGGCCAGGCGTTCGCCGGCCAGGTCCATCTCGGAGGCCTGTCTTCCGCGCAGACCCACCAGCGCTTCATCGTCAAGTATCGCGACGGCAGCAGCGAGCGCCGCAATGCCGCCACGCTCGAACGCTCGCTCAATCGCGCAGCCTCGGCCGTGCAGGTCCGCGACGCTTCGGCGCGCGGCGGCATGCGCGCCGTCGGCCTGCGTCACCTGCGCCGCATGGCCCTCGGTTCGGACGTCGTCGTCGCCAGCCACAAGCTCGATCGCGCAAACGCCGCGTCGCTGATGCGCCGTCTCGCCGCCGATCCGAACGTCGAGTACGTCGAGGTCGATCGCCGCGTGCATCCGGCGATGGTGCCCAACGACCCGCGCTATGCCGTGGACCAGTGGCATTACCAGGCACCGATCGCCGGCCGCTACGGCATCAACCTGCCCACCGCCTGGGATCGCGCCACGGGTGCGGGCATCGTCGTCGCGGTGCTCGATACCGGCTCGACGGCGCATGCCGACATGGCAGGTCGCACGGTCGCGGGCTACGACTTCATCGATGATGTCGAGACTGCGAACGATGGCAACGGGCGGGACAACAACCCCGCGGATCCGGGCGACTGGTGCGAAGCCGGCGACAGCAGTTCGTGGCATGGCACCCATGTCGCCGGCACGATCGCGGCCGCGACCAACAACAACGCCGGCGTGGCGGGCGTTGCCTACGGTGCGCGGGTGCAGCACGTGCGCGTGCTCGGGCGCTGCGGCGGCTGGGATTCGGACATCGCCGACGGCATCATCTGGGCCTCCGGCGGCGCCGTGGCCGGTGTGCCGGCCAATGCGACGCCGGCGAAGGTGCTGAACCTCAGCCTGGGCGGCGCTGGTGCCTGCGGTGCCACGTACCAGAATGCCATCAACAGCGCGGTGGGCCGAGGCGCGACGATCGTGGTCGCCGCGGGCAACGATGGCGGCAATGCCGCGAACTTCTCGCCATCGAGCTGTGCCAACGTGGTGGTGGTGGGCGCATCCAGTCGCGATGGCGTGCGCGTGATTCGTCCGGACTGGTGGTCGTCGAACTACGGTGCGGCCGTGGACATCGCCGCACCGGGCATGGACGTCATGTCGACCGTCAACACGGGCCAACAGGCACCGGGGGTCGAGGGCTACGAGGCGTGGGACGGTACGTCGATGGCGACGCCGCACGTCGCCGGCGTGGTCGCACTGATGCAGTCGGCCCGTCCTGCAGGCAGCCTGCTGACGCCTGCGCAAGTCGAGCAGGTGCTGAAGGACAACACGACCGCGTTCCCGCGGGTGCCCGACCAGCCGATCGGTCGCGGCATCGTCAATGCAGATGACGCCGTGCGTGCTGCGATCGCCTTCGATGCGGCGGCTGGCGGAGTCCAGACCTACGCCAACAACAATCGTACGGCGATCATCGACGGCGGCACGATCACCAGCACCATCGCCGTGGCCGGCCGTAACGGCAATGCACCGAGCAATGCCCAGGTCAGCGTGAACATAAGTCATACCTGGCGGGGTGATCTGCGCCTCGAACTGCTCGCGCCGGACGGTTCGGTCTACAGGTTGAAGACGGAAAGCGGCAGCGACAGCGCGGACAACGTGATCGCGACCTACACCGTGAATCTCTCCACCGAGGCGCTGAACGGCAACTGGCGCCTCCGCGTGCGGGATATGTGGACGCCGGACACCGGCAACTTGAACAGCTGGAGCATCCGCTTCTGATGCATGGCGGTGGCCGGTCCGCACCGGCCACCGCTGCGAAGCGATCGCATGGCATCGAACAGCCTGACACCGACCTTGCCGGAGCGCGTGCCGCGTCCGGCTCCCCGACGAATGATTGAAGGAATCACGAGATGATGCAGACGAGGACATTGGGAATCGCCATGGCACTGCTGTGCTGCGGTGCTGTCGTTGCGCAGGCTGCGGCGGCCGAGATGCGCGCGCGCGCGGGACTCTCACGGCCGAATGCCGCGCAGACCCTGCAGCAGGGACGGATCGTCGGAGGCACCCTGACTGGGGCAGGCACGCGCACCTACCAGGTGCGCCTCTATCGCGACAGCACGGCGCTCGCCTGCGGTGGCACGATCATCGCGGACAACTGGGTGCTCACCGCCGCGCACTGCGTCAACAATCCGCAGACAGAAACGAATCGCGTGCGCGCAGGCTTCACCCGCACGTCGGGAACCGGCGGCACCTATTACACCGTCGACAAGATCGTCAGGCACCCATCCGCGGATGGCGGGATCGTGTACGACTATGCGCTGCTGCGCATCAGCGGTACGTTCGCAAGCACGCTGGAGCGTGTCGCCATTCCGACCGCGGACGTGGTGCAGGCCGTCGGCCAGCCCGGGAACAACGTGATCGTCTCCGGATGGGGGCTCACGTCGGAAGGCGGAAGCCTGAGCGACGATCTGCGCGAGATCACCATTCCCATCGTCAGCGACGCGACCTGCCGCCAGAGTCTCGGTACGGGTGCCAGCAGTTTCGACGATGCGAGCATGATCTGCGCGGGCTCGGCGGGCAAGGACAGCTGCACCGGCGACAGCGGCGGTCCGATGGTCGCCGCATACAACAACCGCACCTGGAGCATCGGCGTGACGAGCTGGGGCCCGGGCTGTGCGCGGCCCAACACCTATGGCATCTACGCCGACACCCTGCATGTCCGCAGCTGGATTCTCGAGCAGATCAACGGCGCCAGCGGCGGCACGGTGCAGACGTATTCCAACAGCAGTCCGGCGCCGATCGCCGACCTGGGCAGCGTCACCAGCACGATCGCCGTCTCCGGCCGAACCGGCAATGCGCCGGGCAACGCGCAGATCAGCGTGAACATCACGCACACGTATCGCGGCGACCTGCGCATCGAGCTGCTGGCGCCGGATGGCACGACGTATCTGCTCAAGGCCCAGAGCGCCAGCGATGGCGCGGCCAACGTGGTCGCGACGTACACGGCGAACCTGTCCAGCGAAGCACTGAACGGCAACTGGAGGTTGCGGGTGACCGATGCCTACACGGGCGACGTCGGCACGCTGAACAACTGGAGCATCCGGTTCTGATTGTGTCGGGCGCCGTCCGGCGCCCGGATTCGATGAGCGGCCACGGAATGCCGTACTCGCCGATGCCTGCATCAAGAGGCTTCGGAGAGCGCGCCGATCGGGAGAGGCGCGTGACAACAGAGGCGCGCGATCCGCCGGAGGAGCGGATGCGTGCGGTGTTCCCAGGCATCACCACAAATCCGGCCATGCATCAGATGTCGTGGAGGGCGCGATGGATCGCCGGGTGTTCGCTCACACACAACCGAATCAGGAAACGAAACACATGAAACAGATCCAGATCGTCGCCAGCGTACTGACCCTGGCGCTGGCCGCCGCTTCCTCGTTGGCCATGGCCGCCGGACCGCAGGCCAAGACCGGGACCTGGAAAACCAGCCCGGCCTTCGGCAAGCAGCCCAATGGCCGCATCATCGGCGGCATCGTCTCCACTGGCGACCGTTCGTTCATCGTCCGCACCAGCCCGGGCTGTGGCGGCACCATCCTCAACGACCAGTGGGTGCTCACCGCTGCGCATTGCGGCAAGCCGACGTGGGTGGGTGCAGGTTCCAATGATCTTGGCAGCCAGACGCGCTATACGGTGGCCGAGTACATCGCGCACCCGAACTACGACGAAAGCAATGCCACGGGCAACGGCGACTACTTCAACGACTATGCGCTGGTCCGCATCAACGGCTCGTTCCCGGCCAACCACATCCGCGCCAAGCTGCCCGACGCCACCGTCATGCAGGCCGTGGCCAAGCCGGGCGACCTGGTGACGACGCTGGGCTGGGGCAATATCTCGACGACCGGGGTCGTCAATCCCACCGATCTGCGTGAAGTCACCATCCCGGTCGTGTCCGACACCACCTGCGCAGCCTCCTACAACGGCTCGTCGGCAGCCAGCGGTCTCACGCTCGCTCCGAGCGTCCAGATCTGCGCCGGTCTTGCCGCTGGTGGCAAGGACTCCTGCCAGGGCGACAGCGGTGGCCCGCTGGTCGCGACATACAACGGCTCGATCTACAGCATCGGCGTTGTCAGCTACGGCAAGGGTTGCGCACTGGCCAATTACTACGGCGTGTACTCCGAAACCGTTGCCATGGTGAGCTGGATCAACAGCAAGATCGGTGGCAGCACCACCCCGCCGCCGACCGGCAGTACCGTCGTGCACAACGTGAACCTGCCGTCGGTATCGACCAGCTACTGGTCCTCGACCTATGCGGTCGCGATTCCCGCCGGTACCACCAAGCTGGTCGTCGCGATCTCCGGCGGCACCGGCGATGCCGACCTGTACGTGCGTCGCGGCGCGACGCCGAGCCTGTCGGGCTGGGATTGCCGTCCGTACAAGGACGGCAACACGGAAACCTGCACGATCAACAACCCGGTTGCGGGCAGCACCTACTACATCCGCGTGCATGCCTACCGCAGTTTCTCGGGCGTGAACATGAAGGCGACCCGCACGCCCTGATCGAAAGTGCCTGGTGACGCTCCAGGCGCTGCATGGCGCGTCGAATGCGTCGAGCTGGATTCCGGACGACATCCGCAGGATGCCGTTCGTGCTGGAAGGGCGGCCAGGGAAGGCCGCCTGATCGAGGCATCGCAGTCGGGTGCCGAGAGACGCTGTCGAGCGGACAACGCACGGCAGCGGCCTTCGCTGATCGGCCGACAGGCCGGCGGCGGATGAATGGAGCTTTCGCAAGTGAGGTTGCACGACGGCCGGGCCAGGAAACAGTTGCCACGCAGAGGGATGCGGGCCTCGCGCCGATCGATTCCGAACACACACACTTACATGGAGTTTCAAGGGAAATGAAGCAGAAGAACATCGCAGTTGCCGTACTCGCCCTGGCCCTGGCCGGTGCCTCGTCGATGGCCATCGCCGCAGGTCCGCAGACCCGCGCCGGAGCGGGCGCCTGGACGACCAGCAAGGCCTTCGGCAAGCAGGTCAACGGTCGCATCGTCGGCGGCACGCTCGCCATCGGCGACCGGTCGTTCACCGTCCGCACCTCGGGCTGCGGCGGCACGATCATCGCCGACAGCTGGGTCCTGACCGCCGCGCATTGCGGCCGCCAGACCACGGTCTACGCCGGTTCCAACAACACCAGCAGCCAGACGGCCTACTCTGTCGCGCAGTACATCCAGCATCCGAGCTACAACAGCAGCACCTCGGCGAACGACTACGCGCTGATCCGCATCAATGGCACGTTCCCGACCAACCTGATCCGCGCCAAGCTGCCCGACGCCACCGTGATGCAGGCCGTGGCCAAGGCGGGCGATCCGGTGACCACGCTGGGCTGGGGAGCGACCTCCGAGGGCGGCAGCGGCAGCAGCAGCCTGCGCGAAGTCACCATCCCGGTCGTGTCCGATGCCACCTGCAATTCGGCCGTCGCCTACAACGGCGCGATCGATCCGGCTTCGATGATCTGCGCCGGTCTGCCGGAAGGCGGCAAGGACTCCTGCCAGGGCGACAGCGGCGGCCCGCTGATCGCGCCGTACAACGGCTCGATCTACAGCATCGGCGTGGTCAGCTGGGGCATCGGCTGCGCCCGTCCGAACAAGTACGGCGTCTATGCCGAAACCGTGAATGCGGTGAACTGGATCAACAGCAACATCGGCAGTGGCGGCGGCGGTGGCACCGGCACGGTCGTGCACAACGTCAACCTGCCGTCGGTCTCGACCGGCAACTGGTCGTCGATGTACACCGTCGCCATCCCGGCCGGCACCACCAGCCTGGTCGTCAACATCTCCGGCGGTACCGGCGATGCCGACCTGTACGTCCGCGCCGGCGCTGCGCCGACCACGACCAGCTACAACTGCCGTCCGTACCTCAGCAGCAACACCGAGACCTGCACGATCAACAACCCGGTCGCCGGCACCACGTACTACATCGGCGTCCGCGCCTACAGCAGCTACTCGGGCGTGAACATGAAGGCGACCCGCACGCCGTAAGGCGCGCACGGTGGCGTGGTCGGCGCTGCGCCTCCGGCAACGCGGCCTGCAATGCAACCGTAACAGGCACGGCGTCCGGAACATCGGACGTCCGTGTGGAAACAACGGCACCGGAGGCCCTGCGCCTCCGGATGCCGACAGGCAAACGTGAAGTACGGACGCATCTGCGGTTCTCCGCGTACGCACGCATCGCGACACACCATGCATCCACGGGAACATCGACATGACCAAGCATCGCGACACCTTCCTTCGCCTCGCCCCGCTGGGACTGGCCGTGCTCTGCGCACTGTCGGGCATGCCTGGCCAGGTCGTCGCCCGCGACCCCGGTCGCATCGAGCGGGCACCGGCGGAAGAGCCGCAGCGTTTCATCGTGAAATATCGCAGCGACAGCCAGGAGCACCGCGACGCAGCGGCGCGCGAACGTTCGCTCCACCGCGCGGCCTCCGCCGTGCAGGTGCGCGATCCGTCCGCACGCGGCGGGATGCGTGCGATCCGGTTGCAGCATGTCCGGCGCATGGCGCTGGGTGCCGACGTGATCGTGTCCAGTCATGCGCTCGACCGCGCGGCGGCGGACACGCTGATGCGCCGCTTCGCGACCGATCCGCGCGTGGAGTACGTCGAGGTCGATGCGCGGATGCATCCGGCGCTGGAACCCAACGATCCGCAGTACGCCAGCGCGCAATGGCATTACAAGGCACCGATCACGGGCCGCTACGGCATCAATGCGCCGCTGGCCTGGGATCGCGCCAGTGGTGCAGGCGTCGTCGTCGCGGTGCTGGATACCGGTTCCACGGTTCACAGCGACATGCAGGGCCAGACGGTGCCGGGCTACGATTTCATCGCCGATCTGAAGACGGCAGGCGACGGCAATGGCCGCGACGCCGATCCCTCGGATCCGGGCGATGGGGCGTCGTCCGGCAAATGCCGGGGCGACAGCAGCTGGCACGGCACTCATGTGGCAGGCACCATCGCCGCCTCGACGAACAACGGTGCAGGCGTGGCTGGCGTGGCGCGCGGCGCGCGCGTGCAGCACGTGCGCGTACTGGGCAGATGCGGCGGCTGGACCTCCGACATCGCCGACGGCATCGTCTGGGCGTCCGGTGGCAGCGTCGCCGGTGCGCCTGCGAACGCGACGCCCGCGAAGGTGCTGAATCTCAGCCTCGGCGGCAGCGGAAGCTGCAGCACCACTTACCAGACCGCGATCAATGCCGCGGTGTCCCGTGGTGCGACCGTCGTCGTCGCCGCCGGCAACGACAGTGGCGACGCCTCCAGGTACCAGCCGTCCAGTTGCCAGAACGTGATCGCCGTCGGCGCATCGAGTCCGCAGGGTCTGCGCGCGATCCGACCGAACTGGTGGTCCTCGAATTACGGGCCTGCCGTGGACATCGCAGCGCCGGGCATGGACGTGATGTCCACCGTGAACACCGGGCGATATGCGCCGGGCGCGGAAGGCTACGGCGCGTGGGACGGCACTTCGATGGCCACGCCGCATGTCGCCGGCATCGTCGCGCTGATGCAGTCGGTGCGCCTGGCTGGTGCGGCGCTCTCGCCGGCGCAGGTCGAGCAGTTGCTGAAGGCGAACGTCACGGCATTCCCGAGCACGCCCGATCGGCCGATCGGGACAGGCATCGCCAATGCCGATGCGGCGGTCCGCGCTGCGCAGGCCTTCTGAGTTCGAAGGCGGCATCGTGGCCGACGCGATGCCGCCGATGGAGATCTGTCGGACGCCGTGCGGATCCGCAGGCATCGCGATGTCGTCGACATCGACCATGCCCGGCCCGTGCGCACAGGTTCAACGGTCTGGCCCCGTCGTCCCGGGGGGGGCGGCGGCCGGTTGCGCCCGGTCTGCATGACGGGCGCATTTTTTCCAACGGTTTCCTCGCGACGATGGAGCCGTGTCGATGGCATCGCGCGTCGGGTGAA
This sequence comes from Lysobacter brunescens, assembly GCF_042677005.1. NCBI lineage: Bacteria > Pseudomonadati > Pseudomonadota > Gammaproteobacteria > Lysobacterales > Lysobacteraceae > Lysobacter > Lysobacter brunescens. Next base: position 1,600,619 of record NZ_JBHTIF010000001.1, read on the forward strand.
CGTGTGCCTCCGAAGCGCGATGCGTTCGAGCGACATGGCTCATCGCATTACTTGATCGCACCCCCTGTCGGTCAAGGCATCGTGATGGTTTGCCCCGGATGTCCCCCGGGGCTCTTTTTTTCACGCTGGGCGAGGGTGTTCCGATCCGCGTCATGGCTGCGGTCCGCAAGGCCACAGGTTTCGTTTTCGCGCATGGGCCGGGGAGTCCGACGTGCGTGCCTTGGCCCCGGGGAGACCCGGGGCCTTTCTTTGCGGACAGGGTCCGGACGCGATGCCCTGCGCGTGTCGTGTGCAGGAACCTGCCACCAGGAGGGGCTTCATGATGTCTGCAATCGAACCCGGGAGGGCATCGCGGCATCGCCCGTCGCTCGCCCGATCGCTCGTCGTGGTGATGGGCGTGGCCGGCAGCGGCAAGTCCAGCGTCGGTGCCCTGCTCGCGCAGCGGCTGGGCTGCCCGTTCCTTGAGGGCGACCGCTTCCATCCGGATGCGAACATCGAACGCATGCGCGCAGGCCATCCGCTGCGACCGGAAGATCGCTGTCCCTGGATCGCGAACATCGTCGATGAGGTCAACCGCATCCATCGTCGCGACCGCGATCTCTCGAAGGATCGTCCCTGGCTGGCCGTGCTGGCCTGTTCCGCACTGTCGGGCGAGATCCGCGAACGTCTGCGCATGGACGTCATCGATGCGCGCTGCCGTTTCGTCCACCTGTGCGGCGATCCGGCGCTGATCCGTCAGCGGTTGACCGCGCGCACGGGACACTTCTTCCGCGCCGACCTGCTCGACAGCCAGTTCCGCGCGCTGCAGCCACCGGGACCGTCGGAAGCCCTGTCGATCGGCATCGACCAGCCGATCGATGCGGTTGTGGACGCGATCCTCACGGCATTGTCGACGTGCAACGACGTGGTCGAGTGCGCATGACGTCGACATGACGCCGGTGCGCGGCCGGCCGCGCGCGGCGCAGAGGCATGGTCGATCAGCCGGACATCGGGAACAGCACCCAGGCAACGATGAAACCGGTGGTGCCCGCGAGCGTCGAGGCGACCGTCCACGAACGCAGCGTGTCGGCCTCGTTGATCTGCAGGTAGCGGCTGACGAGCCAGAATCCGGAGTCGTTCACGTGTGATGCGATCGTGGCGCCGGAGGCGATCGCGATGACCACCAGCGCGAGCTGCGGCGCCGACAGCGGCACCAGCGCGAGCACGGGCGCGACCAGGCTCGCGCCGGTGATCATCGCCACTGTCGCCGAGCCCTGCGCGACGCGGATGATGGCCGCGAACAGGAACGCCAGCGGCATGATCGGCAGCGAATGCGCCGCGAGGGACGCACCGAGCTGCGCGCCGACGCCGGAATCGACCAGGATCTGCTTGAACACGCCGCCGGCGCCGGTGACCAGGACCACGGTGCCGGCCGGCTCCAGCGCGCGCGTCATGATCTCGCGCAGGCGGTCGAGCGGGATGCGTCGCGCCACGCCGAACACCAGGTGCGCATGGAGGCAGGCGATCAGCAGGGCGACGAAGGGATGGCCGATGAAGGACAGCGCATCGCGCACCGCACCCGGCGGCAGCAGCGCACCGCCGATGGTGTTGCCGAGGATCAGCACGACCGGCAGCAGCACTGCGCCGAGCGCCGCGCCGAAGCCGATGGCGGGCGTCGTCGCTGCGGATTCCATGGCCGGTCGCTCATCGTCGCTGCCCGACGATGCCGGGGCATCCTGTGTCGCTTCGGCAGGCAGGTGTCGGAAGCGGCGCGCGAACAGCGGCCCCGCCACCAGCATCGCGGGCAGTCCGCAGGCGAAGGCCATCACGATGACCCAGCCGGGATCGGCCTTGAGCAGTTCGCCGACGGCGACCGGGCCCGGATGCGGCGGCATGAAGGCATGCGTCACGCACAGGCCCGCCAGCAGCGGGATCGCATAGTGGAGCCGACTGATGCCGCTGCGCGAGGACAGGCGGTGGATCAGCGGCACGAGCAGGATGAAGGCGACATCGAAGAACACCGGGATCGCGACGACGAAGCCGCCGACGCCCAGCGCCAGGCCGGTGCGGCGCTCGCCGAACACCGCGAGCAGGCGGTCGGCGATCGCGCGGATGCCGCCGGCATGTTCGAGCAGGCCGGCGAACATCGCCCCCAGCCCGACGACCACGGCGACGAATCCGAGCGTGCCGCCCATGCCCGACTGGATCGCTCCGACCACGGCTTCGCCGGGCATGCCGGATGCGAGGCCGAAGCCGATCGCGACGAGCATCAGCGCCAGAAAGGCGGGCAGCTTGAAACGCAGGACAAGCAACAGCAATGCCGCGATCGCGGCCACGAGAAAGACAGGCAACATGCGGGCTCCCGGAGTGAACCGTTGATGGGCGGGAGTCGGCTGGCGGCAAAGGACAACGAAGCGTTGCGAGGCGAAGCGGGTCGGACGATGCGGCTGCGATGCCTCGTGCGGGCGCCTGCGGCCATGCCGATCGCGCGGGTTCGCGGCAGCGGCATCTCGACGACATGCGCGCGGAAAGGACGCCGCGCGCAGGGACGGCAGATTACTGTCCGTCTCTCCCGGGGAGTGTGACTCGTGTCAATGATGCTTGTGGCAATGCAGGCTCACTTGTTGAGGCCGAGCGTCGTTCCGAAGATGCCTCCGCTGATGCGCTGCAGTTCGGCGCGGGTGACCGCGTCGCCGTTGCGGCGCGCAGTCTCGTCCAGCTCGGATGCGCGCTTGCGGGCCTCTTCGCGTTCGCCCTGCGCCTGCAGGCGCGCGATGTCCAGGAGCGCGAGGCGATTGAGGTAGTGCAGGGCTTCGGCGGGAATGCGTGCGCGCAGGGCGTCTGCCTGCCGTTGCGCCGTCGCCCAGTCGCCGTTCGCTGCGGAGAGTTCCGCCCAGGCCAGGTCGACTTCGACTTGCGTGCGGGTATCGATCACGCCGACATCTCCGGTGCGGGTCTCCTCGAGCGCGCGGCGTGCGGCATCCACATCGCCCAGCCGTATCAGCAGGCTGGCCAGCCCGGCCAGTTCGACGATATCGGTGCCGTCCTCGGGAGGTGAATCGATCTCCTTCCTCGCTTCCTGGAGATGCCGTCGCGCCGCTTCGGTGTCCCGGCCAAGCAGCGCGATCTGCGCTGACGTGAACGCAACGAGCACATCGTCGCCGCAGCTTTGCGATTGCGCGATCGCTGCTGCGCCGGCGCCCGTAAACAGCAGCGCCGACATCCGCGTGCATGCCGTGAGGCTCAGTTCCGACTTCGGCATGTCCCAGCGCTGGGCACGGGACTCATCGCCAAGGCTGGCGTCGAGGACGGACAGGGCTTCCCTGTAGCGACCGCGCAATGCAAGCACTTGACTGGCGAAGTTCGCGCTTCGGTAGCGGTATTTCGTCCACAGATGGTTGTTGCGCAGGCGTTCGGTGCGCTGGATGGATTCCTGCATGTCCAGGTCCTCGATCGCCATGATCACCAGGTCCATTTCGAGCAGGTCGCGCAACGGCAGGGCGCCGGCCCGACTTGCGGCGCTGACCCCGGTCTCCAGTGCCGCGCGGGATTTTTCGCGGTGCCCCGACCACAGATAGTGGGGGCCGATCATGCGCTGTGGCCAGACTTCGTTGAGCGGATCGCCGTACGACTGGGCCAACTCGACCGATTGCGCCAGGCGCTGTTCGATCAGGCGCAGGTCGTCGCGGAATACCGCCTCGTAGTACCTGGCGATGCTCGCCTGATAGTCGTGCGCGGCGCGATCGAAGAGGCTGGCGACCTCCGTGAACGGCGTGCCGGGGTCGTCCTGTGCATAGAGCTGTGCCGCCACCCGGGCGCTGAGGTATTTCGCCATGGCCAGGTCGGCCAGGGAGCCGCCCTGGCCGCCCTCGATGCGGCTGATTGCCTCGGTGGCGCTGTTGTCGCTCTGGTGCAGGTAGCCGAGCAGGAAGGCTGCGTCGGCACGGGCGACCAGCCGCCTGATCTGCAGGGGGCCGGTCTCGCGCTCCCATTCGTCGAGCGACAGCAGCTCGTAGGCATCTTCGGGCCGGAGGTTCCACTGGTGGATGAGCGCCTGGCGGAAGAGGAATTCCATGCGCGAGGGATTGGCCAGATGGAATTGCCGGTAGAGCTTCAGCGCTTCTGCGCTGCGCGAAGGGATGAGCGCATCGGCTTCCGCAGTGACCAGCATGGCCGCATCGACCGGCATGGGCGCCGTATGGGTCAGGGCCAGCTGGGCCTGTTCGCTGGCCTGCCGGTAGTGCCGGCGTTCGGCAAGCTCGGACGCCAGCAGCAGCCGCGCCGGCCCGAATTCCGGTGCGCTCCGTACCGCAGCCTCCAGCAGGCGCAGCGCCTCGGGTGCCTGCCGGCGCGTTGCGGCGGCGGCGGCGGCGAAGCGATGCGCCGCTTCGGTGTCCATCGCCAGCGCCGGCCAGTGATCGTTCCGGCGCTGCGGAAGGATCCTGCGCAGGATGTCGTTCGAGGCACGGTCGACCATCGCAGGCAGCCGTGCGGCATTCCCTTCCAGCACGAGGCGATGGGCGTAATCCGCTGCCGGACCCTCGTCCGGGCTCCCGCCTCCTGCCGGCGCCACGTCGTAGATCGGCCGGAACGCGAACTCGAACACGTGTTGCGTGGGCGCGTCGGGAGAGACCACGACGTTCATGTCGAGGTAGTAGCCCGGAATGGGCCGGCCGGAAATGAGGTGCTGCTCCTCGATCAGGATGACGGCAGGCAGCCGCGACAGCTTCCAGCGGACCCATTCCCTGAGCAGCCGCGTGGCTTCGCGCTCGGTGTCGTTGCGCGCCAGGTCGGTCTGGGTGAGGACGATGCCGATGCTCAGGCCTGTTGTCGCCAGCGTGGCGTCGACGGCCAGTGTCTTCGGGCTCGCGCTCGGCACCAGCAGGCTCGCCATCGCGATGAGCACGGCGGCTGCGATCCGCAGCGGCGATGCGCGATAGGGCGGAGCGGCGGTCGGCGCGGGCGTTTCCGTGGAGGGGGCGCTGGGCGCCTCGTCCGGGCCTGCGTCCTGCGCGGCTGTGGCGGCCGCCTGGCCGAGCGGTCGGGCAGCCAGATCGCGCGCGTCCTGGACGATCTCGATCTCGTGCGGCGGCTCGAAGCAGTAGCCGGTGCGGGAGACGGTGCGGATCCAGTGCTTGCGTTCGTCGCCCAGTGCCTTGCGCAGGATCGAGATGTTCTGCGTGAGGTTGGTGTCCTCGATGTGCAGCGTGCCCCAGACGCGCTGGAACAGGGCCTCGCGCGAATGCAGCACGAACGGCGCGTCGATGAAGGCCTGGAGCAGGTCGAAGACGCGCTGGGTCAGCTCGATGTCGCCTTCGGGCCTGCGCACGCGGCGCAGGTGCGGCTCGACCAGCAGGTCGCCGATGGCGTACCCCGCAGGACGCGGTCCGGGCGCAGGAGAGGGCTGGTTCGAATTCACGTGCGTGGCAAGACCCGTTGGGAGGAGGACGTGAAAGGAACGCCTGTCCGATCGGCTGCGGGGGGTGGACAAATCCTAGCCAAGTCCCCGGATCGCCCTTAGAACAATAAGTTATGAACCTGATGCTGCACCAGCGTCGCGCAGGTCGCGGCGCAGCGGAGCAGGCGGCTTCCGTGTGAAAAAACGTCAAAGTGCCTAAAAAAAGATAAGTCCGCGCCAGCTGTCACGCTTTCGACCGCATTGCGGTGGAAGCATGCCGCCGGCCAGAGGAAGAAGACGAAGGATGCCGTCACGCGAACGCGCGCCACGGGGGCCGCGTCGGCATCGCATCGGACGCGAGGGGGCGCGCCGAGGGGGCACGACCAGACGCATGCAGCGCATGAGCGCGGCGCCGGTTCCGGCGATGCGGCCATGCCCGTCTGCATGCACCAACGACCATTTCAAGGGAGTAGATCAATGCGACATCTCATCCATCCGGCGGCGGTCTCGCTGACGGGCGCCGCGCTGGCGGCCCTCCTGTCGACGACCGCACCGGCGCACGCCCGACAACGCACCCCGCAGCTCAACGAGCCCGGGGCCATCACCCGCACCCTGCCGGTGACTTCATCGCGGTCCGTCCTCGATGCGGGCACGTCCAGCCGCGTCTGCGAAGCCGGCGCCAAGTGGATCCGCCTCGACTTCCGCTCGCTCAAGCTGCACGCCTACGACAGCCTGGTGCTGAAGAGTTCCGGCGGCGACCGCTACGTCTTCCAGGGCGGACACTGGAACGACCGCAGCTTCAGCAGCCGCGCGCTGCGCGGTTCGTGCGTCGATATCCAGCCGTACTTCGCCAGCGGCGACAGCGGCTACGAACTCGGCGGCTACACCGCCGGCACCCGTGCGCTCGCGCTGTCGACGGTGGTGGTGGCCGGTGCAGGCGATCTCTGCGATTCGACGCCGGGCGACTGCAAGGCCACGTCCGACCTGATCGTCAACATCAATCCGGTCGCGGTCTTCACCGCAGGCGACAATGCCTACAGCAACGGCACACTGAGCGAGTTCAACACGCGCTACGATCCCAACTGGGGCCGCTTCAAGAGCAAGACCAAGCCGACGCCGGGCAACCACGAATACGGCACGGCCAACGCCGCCGGCTACTTCGACTACTTCAACGGCTCGGGCGTGCAGACCGGTTTGGCCGGCGATCGCAGCAAGGGCTACTACAGCTGGGACGTGGGCGACTGGCACTTCGTCGCGCTCAACACCATGTCCGGCGGCACCATTTCGAGCACGCAGCTGGCGTGGCTGAAGCAGGACCTGGCCGCCAACACCAAGCCGTGCACGGCCGCCTACTTCCACCATCCGCGCTGGAGCACCGGCAACTACACCGGCTACAGCGGCGTGCAGTCCGCATACACCGAACTGTATGCAGCCAAGGCGGACCTGATCCTGGTCGGCCACGACCACAACTACCAGCGCAGCAAGAAGATCAACGCCAGCGGCGCGGTCGCTGCGGACGGGTTCCGCCAGATCCTCGTCGGTACCGGCGGTCGCGACTTCTATCCCTTCGGTTCCACCAACACCACCATCGCCGAAGTGCGCAACGCCAACACCTGGGGCGTGCTCAAGCTGACCCTCAGCGCCACGGATTACGTGGCCGACTTCGTCCCGGTCGCCGGCAGCACCTTCACCGATCGCGTCACCGGCACCTGCAACCGGGCGAGCACCGGCACGACCTACTCGATCTCGGGCACCGTCACCAACAGCGCGGGCACCGGCATCGCCGGCGTCACCGTGAGCAACGGTTCGGCCTCGGCCACGACCTCCAGCACCGGTGCCTACACGCTGCCTGGCCTGGCCAACGGCACCTACACGCTGACCCCTTCGCTGAGCGGCTATACCTTCAGCCCGGTCAGCCGCAGCGTCACCGTCAACGGCGCCAACGTCACCGGCCAGACCTTCACCGGTACGGCGACCAGCAGCGGTGGCACGGTCGTGCACAACGTCGCCCTGCCGTCGGTGTCGTCCGGCAACTGGTCGTCGACCTACACGGTCAGCATCCCGGCCGGTACCACCAAGCTGGTCGTCGACATTTCCGGCGGCACCGGCGATGCCGATCTCTACGTCCGCGCCGGTTCGGCACCGACCACCAGCAGCTACAACTGCCGTCCGTACCTCAACGGCAACACCGAAACCTGCACGGTCAACAACCCGGTCGCCGGCACCACGTACTACATCGCCGTGCGCGCCTACAGCAGCTACTCGGGCGTGACCATGAAGGCGACCCGCACGCCTTGATGCGGATCGCGGATATCCACGCAACACCTGCCGCCTGAAAGCGGTTCCCGGCGCCTGCCACCTTCACGGTGGGCGCCGGGATTTCCGACGTGCGTCGTCAGCGCGGATCGCGCGTCTGCACGGCGACCAGCGAGACCTCCATGCGCGCATCTGCGGCGATCAGCCAGTCGATGGCGTGGGTCGTCGTGGTCCGGGCGATCTGCCCGGCTGCGATGTCCGGACGCGTCGTCGACGGCATCAGGGCCATCGCCTGCGCACGCACGACCGCATCGCCCCGCGCTTCGGCACGTTGCGCCAGCGTTGCGGCCTGCGCACGCGTGCCTTCGACATCGCCGTATGCACGCCGCCGCGCGATGTCGATCAGCTGCAGCCGGCTGTCCAGCGGCCAGATGCCCTGCGGCAGTCGCTGCCGCGCCTGTGCGGCGTAGCGCTGCGCGAGCGTCCAGTCGCGACGCACCGCCGCCAGCTCGGCCAGCCCGATCTCGATCTCCGCCAGCGGCAGGGCTTGGCCCTGCTGCCGTGCGGCGGGCAGCAGGATCCGGTACAGGGCTTCGGCGCGCGCATGTTCGCCGGTGCGCAGGCGCAGCATGGCCAGGGCGGTCCCCAGCTCGATCTTGCCGCCGTCCATGCGGCGCTGGGAGAGCCGTCGATCGGCATCGTCCAGCAGCCTGCGCGCCGCCAGCAGGTTGCCATCGTGCAGGGCGATCTCCGCCTCGCCCAGGTGCGCGACCACCGGGATGGAGCTCGATCCCGGGTCGTGGCAACCCCGCAGCTGCGATCGCGCCATCGCCAGATCGCCCATCGCCGACAGGGTTTGGGTGCGCATGCAGGCGATGCGCGCCGCTTCGATCGGCGCGGCCTGCCATGCCGCATTGCGCGCCTCGCCGCTCAGCCGCGCGTCCAGATGGTCGAGCGCATCGCGGTAGCGGCCGCGCAGGCGCAGCAGCGCGCTTTCCTTGCGCGCCACGCGCAGGCGGTACTTCATCGACAGGCGATTCTGCCGCAGCGCCGCCAGCCGCCGTCCGGCCGCGTCCAGGTCGCCGGCTTCCAGATCGTCGTCGACCATGTCCAGCTGCAGCAGCTGCTGGGTCGCGATGTCGCCCGCCATCGCCGCGATGTCCAGCGCGCGATGGCGCGTGCGGCGTGCGGCGGCATGGTCGCCGCTTTCGGCATGCACGAACGCCATGGAACGCAGCGCGCGCACCTGGGAGGCGTGGTCGCCGTGCTGGCCGGCCACCTCCAGCAGCGCTGCGAGCCTGCGTTCGGCCTCGGCGACGTCGTTCTCCGCCGCAGCTTCGAAATAGGCGGCGGTCAGTGCGCCCAGGCGATTGCCATCGGCCTCGAAGGTGCGGATCGCACGATGGTAGAGCGCGGGTTCGGTGCCCTGGCGATACTGCTGGTGTCGTGTGCGTGCGAACACCAGCTGGGCCTGTCCCAGTTCGCGGGCGTGGCCGTCGACATGCAGGCCGACCAGTCCGATGGCTTCGGCCGCGCTCTCCCTTGCCAGGTCGTGGTATCCCAACGCAAGCGCGGCCTCGGCGCGCGCGGTGCGCTGGCGGATGCGCAGGGCCAGGGGCTGTCGCTCCCACTGGGCTGCACCGAGCAGCCGCAGTGCGTCCTCGGGACGGTTGGCGCGCATCAGGGCTTGCGCCTGCGCGAGCGCGAATCCGCCGCGATCGGGATTGGCCGTCGACAGCCGCGCGTAGGCATCGATCGATGCCACGCTGCGTGTCGGCGTCAGCGCTGCGATCTCGGCCGCGACCACGTACGCCGCGCCCGGAGGCAGCGGGGCGAGCAGACCCTGCGCCAGCGCCGCCTGTTCGGCGCCCTGGCGCACGCGTCCGTCATCGGCCAGGGTGCGGGCGAGCGCCAGCCGTGCCGGACCGAAGCCGGGTGCGGATTCGACCACCTTGCCCAGCATCACGCGCGCGGTGGCGTAGGCGCGTCGATCGAGGGCCTCGGTGCCCTGCGCGAAATGCAGGGCGGTGGCCGCATCCAGCGCCAGCGCCGGCCAGCGCTCGCTGCGGCGCCTGGGAAACAGGCCGGCCATTGCCTGCCGCGACAGGGCATCGACGGTCGTCACCGGATCACGGCCCCGGAGTGTCCCGACGATGGCCGGGGCGGCATCACGGCCGTCGCGGCCGTCACGCTGGAGTCGACGCAGGGACACCTGCAGGGTCGAATGGCGATGCGCCGTGCGCGGTTCGGCGCGGATCTCGACGAACCACGTGTCCAGCGCGTGCGCGGCCAGCAGTTCGTCTTCGCGGATCAGCACCGCTTCGGGCAGCAGTTCCAGCTTCCAGCGCAGCCAGGCCTTCAGCATCGAGGCGGCCTGGCGGCTGGGCGCGTCGGCTGCACCGGAGGTCGCGTCGACCAGCACGATCCCGATCGCGGCGCGCGGCCGCACCGCCAGCGCGGTCGTGGCGTCAGGCTGCGCGCGCGAGCCGGAGACCAGCAGCGACAGCCCGAGCAGCAGGGCGGCGGCCCAGCGCAGGGCCCGGATCGATGCCGAGGCCGCATGTGGCGCCGGCATCGCCACCGGGAGGGCGTGGCGGTCGATGGGCGCGTCGACCGTCACATGCGCGAGCGGAGGATTGGGCGAGTGCGTGGGCACCGATCGTTCCGGCGGCAGGTGGATCACCTCGCCCGGCGGCTCGAAGCTGTAGCCCCGCTTGGACACGGTGCGGATCCAGCCCTTGCGATCCTCGCCCAGCGCCCTGCGGATGACCGAGATGCTCTGGGTGAGGTTCGAGTCCTCGATGCAGGTGGTGCCCCAGACGCGCTCGAGCAGGGCTTCGCGCGTGTGCAGCGTGTCGGGTTCGGAGACGAGGGCGACCAGCAGGTCGAAGACGCGCTGGGTCAGCTCGACGTCGCCATCCGGGCGCAGCACCTTGCGCTGCCGCGTGTCGATCGCGATGTCGCCGACCAGGTATCGGCCGGTGGAGGGAACAGGAGCGGTGGACGCATCGCTGGCACTGCGCATCGGTGGACGCCTTCGGTAGCGGAGACTGGCGGAAGGCGCCGCAGGCGGTCTTCGCAACCATGGCGCCCACGACCCCGGAACGCGGGCGCCGGCCAGATGCTAGCCGAGAATGTCGACGAATCATGGCGCGCTGTCGCAGGGCGCCATGACTTCTGGTTATCAGCGCGATGGGAATGCGCAGCAGCGCATGACGCGCTTCGCCACCATGCGCTGGCGTCCGGAGCGTCCGCTGCCCGTTCAGCGCGAAGGCTTCAGCGCGAGGGCTTCGGCGATGAGGGCTTGGGCGACAGCCACATCGAGATGGTCGCCTTGAACACCGCGTCGCCGGCAGCGTCGGTCAGCACCACGTCCACCGGCAGTTCGTAGCCCTGGTCGGCATGCACGACCGGGATCGACGGCGTGGCGACGGCGCGGATCGTGCCCATCGCCTTCTTGAGGTACTGCACGGTCATGCCCTTGGGAATCCAGCGCATCGAATCGGGCAGGCTGACCTCGGTGACCATGCCGCCCGTCAGCTCGGCGAGATTGCACATCGCGATCGCATGCACGCTGCCGATGTGGTTGGTGATCGCACGATGGCGCTTGATCGATGCGACGCAGCGACCCGGTTCCAGGGTTTCGATGCGCGGCGAGATGCTGCCGAAGTAGGGCGCCTTGAAGCAGATCGCGCGGGTGAACAACCAGTGCCCGGCAGGCCAGCGGCGGACGCGTTCGTAGAGGGCGAGGGTCTTGTTGGCCATGGGCGTGCTCCGTATCGCGTATTCCGGGTCCCTGAAAAGCGAACGGCGGGACAGCCCGCCGTTCGTTGTCGCGTCGTTGTCGCGTGTCTCCGATGGCTCAGGCCGCGGCGAGACGCGCGCCGCCGGTCGCCGGAGGCGCATCCTCGACATAGCCGGCCGAACGCAGTTCCCACGATTCGAAGTCGTCGACCATGATCGTGTCGAGCGTCATCTCGCGCAGTTCTTCCAGCTGCCTGCGCTCCTCGGCGGTGATCCAGCCTTCGCGCACGCCCTCGTCGAGCTGGGCCTCGAAGTCCAGCGCCTGGATGTCGCTGTTCTTCAGCGCCTTGAGGAACTTGCGCTCCACCGGCTCGGCCAGGATCACCTTCGACAGGTAGCTGTTCACGCGGCCCGCCGGGTTGTTCTCGCACGGGTCGAGGAACAGGCCGTCGGCCAGGCGGTCGCGCGCTTCGCACGGCGTCATCAGCAGGCTCGCGGCGCGGTGGCCCAGGCGGTCGCTCGGCGCCTGCGCGCGGCGGCCCCACGGGAAGATCACCGCCCACAGCAGCCAGCCGACCGGACGGATCGGGAAGTTGCGCAGCGCGCCGGACAGCGCCAGCTCGATCTTGTGCACGGCATCGTGGAAGGCCCAGGCCAGCAGCGGGTGGTCCGCGACCGGACGGCCCTGGTCTTCGTAGCGCTTCAGCATCGCGCTGATGATGTACAGCTGGCTGAGCACGTCGCCGAGGCGGCCGGACAGCGATTCCTTGAACTTCAGCTTGCCGCCGAGCAGCAGCATCGAGGTGTCGGCCATCACCGCCAGCGCCGCCGAATAGCGGTTGAGCTTGCGGTAGCAGCGGCGCGTGTACTCGCCACCCGGCGTCGAGCCGATGCGCGTGCCGGTCAGGCCGAACCACCAGGCGCGCACGGCATTGGAGATCGCGTAGCTGATGTGGCCGAACAGCGCGTCGTCGAACTGGTCCAGGCGCGCGCGCGGGTCTTCCAGCTGCGCCGCCTTCATTTCCTTCATCACCCACGGATGGCAGAGGATCGCGCCCTGGCCGAAGATCATCAGGCTGCGGGTCATGATGTTGGCGCCTTCGACCGTGATCGCGATCGGCACCGACTGCCAGTTGCGGCCGGCGTAGTTGCGCGGGCCCAGGATGATCCCCTTGCCGCCGTGGACGTCCATGACGTCGCGCGCGACTTCACGGCCCATCTCGGTGCAGTGGTACTTGGCGATGGTCGAGGGCACGGCCGGGTTCTCGCCGCGCGCCACGGCCGCAGCAGTGGCTTCCGACAGCGCGCTGCAGGCATAGGCGCGGCCGGCGATGCGCGCCAGCGCCTCTTCCACGCCCTCGAAGCGACCGACGGAGAGGCCGAACTGCTTGCGGATGCGCGCGTAGGCACCGGTGACCACCGCGCCCATCTTCGAGCCGCCGCTGGCGGTGGAGGGCAGGGTGATCGAGCGACCGATCGACAGGCACTCCATCAGCATGCGCCAGCCCTGGCCGGCGCAGTCTTCGCCACCGATCAGCTGGCTCAGCGGCACGAACACGTCGCGGCCCTTGATCGGACCGTTCTGGAACGGCGAATTCAGCGGGAAATGACGACGACCGATCTCCAGGCCGGCGGTATCGCGCGGCACCAGCGCCAGCGAAATGCCGATGTCCTTCGTGTCGCCGAGCAGGCCGTCGGGGTCGTACATGCGGAACGCGACGCCGATCAGCGTCGCCACCGGCGCCAGCGTGATGTATCGCTTGTTGAGCGTGAGGCGGATGCCAAGCACCTTGGCGCCGTTCCACTCGCCTTCGCAGACGATGCCGTAGTCCGGGATCGAGGTGGCGTCGGAGCCGGCGAACGGACCGGTCAGGGCGAAGCAGGGCACTTCGCGGCCGTCGGCGAGGCGCGGCAGGTAGTAGCGCTTCTGCTCCTCGGTGCCGTAGTGCATCAGCAGTTCGGCCGGGCCCAGCGAGTTGGGGACACCCACCGTGGAGCTGACCACGCTGGAGACCGCAGCCAGCTTCTGGATGACCTTGTGGTTCATCAGCGCCGAGAAACCCAGGCCGCCGTATTCCTTCGGGATGTTCAGGCCGAAAAACTTGTTCTGCTTGATGTAGTCCCACAGCTCCGGCGGCAGGTCGGCGCGGACGTGGGTGATGTCCCAGTCGTTGGTCCGGCGGCACAGCTCGGCGCAGGGGCCGTCGAGGAAGGCCTGCTCCTCGGCGGTCAGCTCCGGCTTGGGCAGCGACAGCAGCTTGTCCCAGTCCGGCTTGCCCGAGAACAGCTCGCCCTCGAAGCCGACCGTGCCCGACTCCAGCGCGGTGCGCTCGGTGTCCGACAGCGGCGGCAGCAGCTTCGTGTAGAAGCCCAGCAGCGGCGAAGTGATCAGCGGCTTGCGCAGGAACGGAATCAGCAGCGGCAGCGCGACCAGCAGCATCAGGCCGGCGCAGACGAGGGTGGTGGTCCGGTGCGCGCCGAGGAACCAGGCGGCGACCAGCAGCGTGCCCGACAGCGCGACCCAGGCCGCGAGGCGCAGGCGGTGGTAGGCGACGAAGGCGCCGGCGAGGAGAAGGATGAGCGGTGGTGCGATCAGTCCGAGGACGGTACTCATTGGAACGCTCCGGGAAGGCGGGCTCGGCGTGGGATGACGGGATCGGATCGGGATGCCGGCCGGACCCTTGCGGGCCCATTCTGGACGGGCACGCACCCGTCCGGACGACATTCAATCCATACGCCGAAGTATGGATATCGCGATTCTGGAATGTCAATGGCTCGAAACGCTCTGTCCGATGGACTGTGACCGGACACCTCATAACGAAACGATACTTTTCCGAACCGATCCGTATGGTTACAATATGGTCATGAACGAAGCCACCGCCAAGACCGAACGCAACGCGCGCCTCAGTGCCGAAGATTGGGCCCAGGCCGCGCTCGACCTCATCGCAGAGCAGGGCGTCGCCGCTGTCGCGGTGGAACCGCTCGCACGCCGGCTCGGCGTGACGAAAGGCAGTTTCTACTGGCACTTTCCATCGCGCGATGCGCTGCTCTCCGCAGCGCTCGAACGCTGGGAAGCCGTCGAACAGGAAACGGTCTTCGGCCAGCTCGAAGTCGTCGCCGATCCGCGCCAGCGCCTGCGCGCGCTGTTCCAGGTGGTCGCGCACGAAGTGAAGTCGCACAAGATCTACAGCGAACTGCTCAAGGCGCTGGATCATCCTGCGGTGGGCCCCGTGATCGAGCGCGTGTCGCAGCGCCGCCTCGACTATCTCTCCGCTTCCTTCCGCCAGACGGGCCTGGCCCGCGTCGACGCGCAGCATCGCGCGCGCCTCGCCTACGCGGCCTACGTGGGTTTCCTGCAGCTGAGCCTGCAGCTGCACCACCCGCGCCTGGCGCACGACGAGTTCGAGTCCTACGTCGAACACGTCATGGACACCCTCATTCCGCCGGCCGCGACGCCGACCGCACCGATTTCCCCTCCTTGAGAGTCCTCTCCGAATGAATGCCATCGCCGCTGCCAGCACTGCGTCCGATCCCCACAAACAGGGAGCCAGCCGCCATGCCGGCCTCAACGCCTGGGTCGCCGAGGTCGCACGCCTCACCCAGCCCGATGCGATCCACTGGTGCGACGGCAGCGATGCCGAGAACGCCGCGCTTGTCGCGAAGATGGAAGCCGACGGCACGCTGATCCGCCTCAACGAAGAGACCCATCCGAACAGCTGGCTGCACCGCTCGCACCCCGATGACGTCGCGCGCGTCGAGCACCTCACCTTCGTCTGCACCAGCCACGCCGACGACGCCGGCCCGAACAACCACTGGATGGCGCCCGAAGAGGGCCACGCGCAGATCGACGCGCTGTTCGAAGGCTGCATGCGCGGCCGCACGCTGTACGTGATCCCGTACTGCATGGGCCCGATCGATTCGCCGCTGTCCCGCTGCGGCGTGGAAATCACCGACTCGCCGTACGTGGTCGCCAACATGCGGATCATGACGCGCATGGGCGCCGCCGCGCTGGCGCGCATCGAGCGCGAAGGCGAGGCCGGCGGAAGCTTCGTGAAGGGCCTGCATTCGATTGGCGAACTCGACCCGAACCGCCGCTTCATCATGCACTTCCCCGAAGAGCTGACGATCAAGTCCTACGGCTCGGGCTACGGCGGCAATGCGCTGCTCGGCAAGAAGTGCCACGCGCTGCGCATCGCCTCCTACCAGGCGCGCAGCGAAGGCTGGCTCGCCGAGCATATGCTGATCCTCGGCGTGGAGAACCCGCAGGGCGAAACGCATTACATCGCTGCGGCGTTCCCCTCGGCCTGCGGCAAGACCAACCTGGCCATGCTCATTCCGCCGGAGGGTTACCTCAAGGACGGCTGGAAGGTCACCACCGTCGGCGACGACATTTGCTGGATGCGCCCGGGCGCCGACGGCCGCCTGTACGCGATCAACCCGGAAGCCGGCTTCTTCGGCGTCGCGCCGGGCACGAGCATCAATTCGAACCCGAACGCGCTCAAGACCATCCAGAAGAACACCATCTTCACCAACGTCGGCGTCACCGCCGACAACCAGCCCTGGTGGGAAGGCCTGCAGAGCGGTACGCCGGTCACCGACTGGCGCGGCGAGCCCTACGACGCCGCCAAGCGTCCGGCCGCGCATCCGAACTCCCGCTTCACCGTCAGTGCGAAGCAGTGCCCCTCGTACTCGCCGATGGCCGAGGATCCCCAGGGCGTGCCGATCAGCGCCATTGTGTTCGGCGGTCGCCGCGCCTCGCTGGTGCCGCTGGTGTTCGAAGCCCGCGACTGGACCCACGGCGTGCTGGTCGGCGCTGCGATGGGCTCGGAAACCACCGCCGCCGCTACCGGCGCGGTCGGCGTGATGCGTCGCGACCCGATGGCGATGAAGCCGTTCTGCGGCTACAACTTCGCCGACTACTTCAACCACTGGCTGTCGTTCGACCAGGCTGGCGCGAAGCTGCCCAAGATCTTCCACGTCAACTGGTTCCGCAAGGGCGACGACGGCAAGTTCCTGTGGCCGGGCTTCGGCGACAACCTGCGCGTGCTGGAGTGGATGATCGAGCGCGTGAAGGGCACCGCCGGCGCGGTCGACACGCCGATCGGCGCACTGCCGCGCGCGGAGGACATCAACCTCGACGGCGTCAGCCTCGGCGAGGAAGCGCGCGACAAGCTGTTCGGCTTCGACCGCGACGGCTGGCGCGCCGAGTTCGCCAGCATCGGCCACTATCTCGAAGAGTACGGCCCGCGCATCCCGCAGGCGCTGATCGACGAACAGCAGCGCATCGCCGCGCAGCTGGATGCGTGACGACGCGCGTCGAGACGCATCCATGACGACCGCCACGCAGGCGGTCGTCGATGTCGCCGACCCGCGCTGGTTCCCGGTCGACCTGGATCCGGTCACGCCGCGCTTCGCGATGCTGCGCATCGACGAGGCGCACGTCACCGGCCCGGCGTTCATGGACAACCGGCTCGGCGTGGATTTCGCTGCAGCCGTTCCGCTGCCGCTGCCGGCCTTGCCTGCATTGCCGATACCGTCTCACGCGGCCTGGTTGTTCCACACGTCGTTCTGCTGTTCGACCCTGCTCGCCCGCGCGCTGCAGGCGGCCCCGGCCTGCATGGTCTACCGCGAGCCGCTGGTCCTGCGCCGGCTCTCCGACGCGAGGGATCGCGGCATGGCCGTCGCGCAGTGGATGGCGCCGACCACGCGCCTGCTGTTCCGCCCCTGGTGCGATGAGGGCGCGGTGGTGGTCAAACCGACGCACGCGGCGCTGAACATCGCCGCCGACCTCCTCGCCGCCACCCCGGGCAGTCGCGCGGTCGCGCTGCTGTCCTCGCTCGACGACTTCCTGGTCTCGAACATCAAGAAGACGCCCGAAACCCACGCCAAGGTGCCGGCACTCGTCGAGCGTGCCGTCGCTGCAGGCAGCCTGCGCCATCGTCTGGCCGGACGCGCGATCGAACCGCCCTCGCTGCTCGCCGCCGTGGCGCTGCAATGGGCGGCGCAGCGCGAACTGCTGGTCGACATCGACGAGGGCGCGTCAGGTCGCCTGCGTTTCATCGACGCATCGCAGGTGCTCGCCGACCTGGCCGGCACCGCCCGCGAATGCCTCGACTGGTGGGGCCTGCCCGTGGATGTCGCGGCACTGCGCGCCCGTGCCGCAGTCGTCGCCGGCGTCAACGCCAAGCAGACCACGGCGAACTACAGCGCGCGCCAGCGCGAGGACGAGGCCGCGCAGCTCACGCGGATGTTCGCCCGGGAACTGGCCGAGGCTCGTGCCTGGTTCGAATGTGAAATACTGCCGATGATCCGGCCGCAGGCCCTGGCGCTCGGCGCCGACTGAGCGCGGCGACCGTGCCGCTGAACGAGGTGAACGCTTGACCGCTGCAGCATACGACCTGTGGAAGCAGGCCGAACGCGCCTACGACGCGAAGAACCTCGGTGCCGCCGAGGCCCTGTATCGCCGCTCGCTGGAGGCCAGCCCGGGCTACCCGCCATCGGTGATCGGCCTGTCCACCGTGCTCACCCGGCGTGGTGCGCATCGTGAATCGCACGCCGTGGTCCGCACCGCCATCGGCAGACCGCTCGAACACCCGGCGCTCGTCTTTTCGCTGGGCCAGCGCCTGCGCTATTTCCACGAATTCGAAGCGCTGGAGCGCACCCTGCAGGATCCGAAACTGCTCGATGGCTCGCCGCCCGACGTGCTGGCCAAGAGCGTGGTCCTGCTCAGCTCGATCAACGCCAACGACGCTGCGCAGCGACTCGCCGATGCCGCGCTTGCGAAGCATCCGAACTCGCCGCCGCTGCGCTACGTGCGCGGCAACCTGCATTTCTTCGACGGCGACAGCGATGCTGCCGAAGCCTGCTACGAAGCGACGCTCGCCGCGAACCCGCGCTTCTTCCAGGCCTCCTGGATGCTCGCGAGCGTGCGCAGGCAGACGCCCGAGCGCAACCATGTCGAACGCCTGCGCCGCCAGCTCGGCGAAGCCCCGCCCGGCAGCGAAGGCGAAGCCTATGTCGCCTACGGCCTCCACAAGGAACTGCACGATCTCGGCGACTACGCAGGGGCCTGGGAGGCGCTCGCTCGCGGTTGCGCCGCCAAGCGCCGCCAGGTGCCCTACGATCCGGCACCGGTCGCGGAGCTGATCGCCGCCCAGCGCGCCGTCTGTACGCCCGCATTCGTGCGCGCCGGCAGCGCGATCGAGCAGTCGCACGTGCCGATCTTCATCGTCGGCATGCACCGTTCCGGCACCACCCTGCTCGAGCGCATGCTCGCCGGCCATCCGGACGTGGGCGATGCCGGCGAAACCCGCGCCTTCGATGCGCAGGTGGAGCTGGCGATCGACCGCAGCCTGCCCAATGGCCTCGACGCCATGGCGGTGAAATCGCTGGCCAGTGCCGATTTCGACGGCATCGCGCGCGATTACGCCCGGCACGCGCCCTGGCTGTCGCGCGGCAAGCCGTTCTTCACCGAAAAACTGCCGATGAACTTCTGGAACGTCGGCATGATCGCGCGCGCCATGCCGCAGGCGCGCTTCATCCATCTGGTCCGCGATCCGATGGACACCTGCTTCTCCAACCTGCGCACGCTGTTCGCCGGCGTGGCCACGTATTCGTACGTGCAGGAAGAGCTGGCCGGCTTCTTCCGCGCCTACCGCGCGATGATGGCGCACTGGTCCGAGGTGCTGCCCGATCGCGTGCTCGACGTCCGTTACGACGACCTGGTGGCCGAGCCGGAGACAACGGTGCTGCGCGTGCTCGAGCACTGCGGCCTGCGCCGGATCGAAGGCCTCAGCGACGTGGCGCGGCCCGGCGGCCGCGTGTCGACCGCCAGCGCGGGCACTGCCCGTCAGGGCGTGCTGCGCGACCGTGGTGGCGTGTGGTGGCATTACGAAGCGCAACTGGCGACGCTCCGCGAGCGCTTGGCCGGTTGAGCATCCGCCTGCGCCTCACTTCATCCCGAACCAGCAGTTGAAGGCCACGGTGATGCGTTCGTCGCTGCCGTGGAACGGCAGCACCTCGTGCGGCACCCAGGACGGGAACAGCACCAACTGGCCGGGCTGCAGGCGGAAACTCCAGCTGCCGTGGTGGTAGGGCGCGCGCAGCCGCGCATTGCCGGCATCCAGGAACATGTTGCTGTAGTAATGCGGGTTGTGGAAACGCAGGACGCCCGACTCGGGCTTGTCCGCTGGTGTTTCGCCCGGATCGACGCAGTACACCCCCGACCAGGACGCCATCGGATGGATGTGGTTGATCACGAAGCCGCCCTGGCGGGTCACGTGGAACCAGGTGTGCGAGAAGATCTGCAGCCGCCGCATCTCCTCCGGTCCGTAGCCGTTCAACTCCTGCACCGCCTTGCCCAGTTCTGTCCAGCAGAACGCGCGCAGCGCCTGCACGCAGGCCTCCTGCCATGAAAACAGCGTGAAGTCGCTCTCGAACACCCCATCCTGCTGTTTCAGCGATGGGTTCGGGTTGCCGTAGATCGTCTTGTCGTGCTCGCGGAGCAGGAACAGGGCCTTGAGGTCGGCATTGAGCGCCGCAGCATCCGGATGCCGGGCCTGGAACACCGGCACCGCGAACATCGAGGCGACCTGGCTGGAGAATGGTGGCGGCACGCTCATGGGACGTTCATGTCGGATTGGGTTCGACGATTGTAGCCACGAAATCAGCGCGCAAAAAAAGACGGCCCCTTGCGGGGCCGTCCTTGTGAAGCGAACCGGAAAATCCGATCGGAATGAATCCGATCAGAACTTCTGGTTGTACTGCATGTACACGAAGCGGCCCGGGATCTCGTAGGACGGATCGAAGCTGTTCGCGAAGGTGGTGAAGGAGATCGGCGGATCCTTGGCGAACAGGTTGTTCACGCCAACGGTGATCTTGCCGTTCCACGGCGCCTTCCAGAAGACGCTGACGTCGTGGTACGTGGTGCCGCCGATCTTGTTCTGCGAACCCGGCAGGTTGATGCCGGCCGAATCGGTGATGGCGTCGTTGCAGAGCTCGCCGAAACCGTAGTCGTTGTAGTAGAACGGGCAGTCTTCTTCCTGACGCGAGAAGTAGCGGGTGAACCAGGTCGCACCCCAATCGCCCTTCGTCCAGCGGGCCATCAGGTTCGAACGCACGCGCCAGTTGTTGTTGCGGTCGAAGTAGTTGCCCGGGCCGCCGTTGCTCTCGTTCTCCGAGACGTAGGTCGTATCCAGCACGAAGCTGAAGTTGCCCAGCACGTTCTCCGGCAGGTTGTACGTGACCGTCATGTCCCAGCCTTCGACGAAGCTTTCGACGTCCGGATCGTTCTGCGGAACCTGGAGCAGGTTGATGATCTGGCCGCTCGGCGCGCGCTGCAGGCCGGCGAGGTTGCAGAGCGTCGGGTCACCGTCGATGACGCAGGAGTTCAGGATGGTCTGAGCGCCGCGGGTCAGGACGCTGTCGGTCAGGCTGATCTTCCACCAGTCGAGCGAGACGTTGAAGCCTTCGAGGAACGAGGGGCTCCACACCAGGCCGATCGTCTCGGTTTCCGAGCTTTCCGGGCCGAGGTTCGGGTTGCCGCCGACCGAGACGCGGATCTGACCGTTGCCCTGGTCGTAGCCACCCACCGGCACGCCCTGCGCATGGCACACGGCCTGCTGGGCCGGGGTGAGGAGGTTGTAGCGACCGCCGAAGGTGGTCGAGCAGGGATCGGCGAGGGTCGGGAACGAGTCGGCCACGCCCGAGAACAGCTCGGAGATGGACGGCGCGCGGAAGCCTTCGGACCAGTTGGCGCGGAACATCAGGTCCTTGATCGGACGCCACTTGACGCCGAACTTGCCGTTGGTGGTGTCACCGAAGTTGCTGTAGTCCGAGTAACGGCCGGCGATGCTCAGTTCCAGTTCCTGGGCGCCGACGACGTCGCGCAGGATCGGAATCGCGAACTCGAGGTAGGCTTCGTCGAGCTTGTAGCCACCCTTGGTCGGCGTGCGGGCGTTGCCGGTGGTGTTGCCCGAGGCGATCAGGGCATCGGGCTGGTCGAAGCCGGACTCGGTGCGGTGTTCGACACCGAACGCGAACGACAGCATGCCGCCCGGCAGTTCGACGATTTCACCCGAGACGTTGGCGTAGTACTGCTTCATCTTGTAGCCGAACTCGTCGTGCGCGACGAAGCTCGAGAAGGCCAGCATTTCCGGGGTGATCGAGCCCGGGCCACCGAGCAGGTTCAGCGGGACGCAGCCGGCGATCGCGGTCGCGGCGTTGCCGGGGGTCGTGACGCAGGTCGGGATGCCGCCGACCAGCATCGACGGGCCGAGGGCCTGACGCAGGGCGAGCAGGTTGAACAGACCATTGGTCGTGTCGTTCTGGTCGTTGCGGCCGTACACCATGCCGGCGTCCCAGGTGAAGTAACGGTCACCCAGTTCGAACGAACCTTCGATGCCGCCATTGAAACCGAAGGTGTCGACGTTCTGGTTGAACGAACGGCCACCGGTTTCCACGGCACGGCGCTGGACGTGGCTGACGTCGCGGCCGAAGGGGTTGTAGATGTTGTTGGCGCTGATCGAGATCGTGCGCGCGATCGCGCCGGCGCCGGGGCCGGTGCCGAGCACGATCGGCATGGCGGCGAGCAGCTGCTCCGAACGACGGTTGTTGTACGTACCGGTGATGAAGACGCGGGTGTTGTCGGTCAGGTTCAGCGTGGCGCGGCCGAACATCGACTTGCGCTCCTGCGGCGTGACCAGGTAGTTGTCCGGCGCGAAGTTGTAGATGTCGTTCGGCGAGCTCGGCGGCAGGATGAAGTTGCGCCAGCCATTGCCGGTGGTGCCCGGGTTGTAGGTGAACTGGCCACCGCTGCCGTCCGGACGGGTCTGCGTGCCCGAACAGGTGCCGGCCGTGAAGGTGCCGTTACATACGGCGAAGCGGCCGCCCGGGGTGGTGGAGCTGCCCAGCGCGGTGCCGGTGCCGATGATCGGCTCCGAGGAGATGTAGCGGTCGCCCGCCATCACCGGATCTTCCTTCACGTAGCCCATGCCGAACATCACGCTGAAGCGATCGTCGGAGGTGCCGATGGTCAGGTCGTAGGACTGACGGGTGCCGTCGCCTTCGGTGAATTCGCCCATGTAGGCGTTGAATTCGGCGCCCTGGTAGTCGGTGCGCAGGATGACGTTGACCACGCCCGCGATGGCGTCCGACCCGTAGATGACCGAGGCGCCGTCCTTCAGGACTTCGATGCGCTCGACTGCGGCGGTCGGGATGGTGTTCAGGTCGACGGCGCCGCCGAGACCGGTGCCGGCCACCCAGCGACGGCCGTTGACCAGCACGAGGGTGCGGTTCGAGCCGAGGGTACGCAGGCTGACGCGGGTTTCGCCGTTGCCACCGTTGTTGTTGGTGGTGTTCAGCGCCGAGCCGTTGGCCGTGATGTTCTGGATCACGTCGCCAACCGAGGTCAGGCCCTGGGCCTGGATGTCTTCGCGGGTGAGTTCGAAGATCGGCTGCTGGGTTTCGGTTTCGGCGCGACGGACGATGCGCGAACCGGTGACGGTGATGGTGTCGAGCTCTTCGCTGCCCTTGTCGCTGTCCTGGGCGAACGCGACGCCGGAGCCGACGAGGGCGGAGGTGCCCGCGATCGCGAGGGTGATCGCGTTGCGGAGCTTGTTGGTCTTAAAGGTCATTTCTTCTCTCTCCAAGTGAGTCTTGGGTTTCCCATGGGAACCTGATCCCGTGCCGCCGGATGGACGCGCGCGCGGACAAGGCCGGGGCCGATAGTAGCCCCACTCGGAGAAAAATTAAAGTGTTGTTAATGCGCGTCTGTCGGACTCGCCCGGACCCCTGTCAAGCCCTTTCGGAGCGGGCTTAGAGGTCCTGTTCGTAGCGGACGTAGGGCACGGCGCCCTCGTCCTCGCCCTGCTCGGTGGCCGGGGCGAACGGGTTCTTGCCGCGGGTCACCAGGTTGTCGGCACCCACGGTGAGCTGGCCGCTCCAGGGGGTCCGCCAGCTCAGGCCGAGGCCCATGCTGCTCCAGCGGTGCTGGCCGGGGGTGTCGACCACTTCCCCGATGACGTTGACGCCGAAGTTGCCGACGCCGCCGCCCAGGTTGAGCTGGCGGGCTGTCCAGCGGTTGCTGAAACCCGGGATCTCTGACGGCGCCTGGAGGCGGGCCTTGGCGACCGTGCCGGCGATGGAGATGTAGCCTTCGCGGGGCAGGGCCTTCTGGCTGAAGATGGTGATGTCGTTGACGTCGATCCGGCCGTTGCCGCCGCTGCCCGGGGCCAGCCAGGCGGGCATGGTCGTCCGGGTGCTGCCCCCGCCGATGCCGACCTGCGTGCCGTTGCGCTGGAAGATCGCCGCCGCGCCGGTGCGGCGCTGGGTGGCGGGGATCGAGGCGAGGACGCAGTTGTCGGCGAGGTTGGTCAGGGCCGAACTCAGGCCCTGCTTGCGGTCGCAGAGCAGGCCGAGGGAGTCGCCGGCGCTGAGGCCGAAGGTGGTGTCGAGATGGCGGACGCCGAAGCGGGCCAGTGTGCGGGACTTGGCCAGATCGGTCGGTTCGAGGACCACGACCGCTTCGATGGCGCCGCTTGACTTGTTCCACACCGGGAGCTCGACGCGATCGCTGCCCGTGCGCGACTGGGCATGCGCGCCCGCAACCACGCCGAAGGCGAGGGTCAGGAGCAGCGGCAGTCGGCGGAGGGTCAGGTGCATGCTGGCGGATCGGACCGGTGAGGGCCGGTCGAGTTCCCCGGAACGTTCGTGATTCAGGCGATCAGGCTATCAGATTTATGGTTCTTTAACAATCGTGCGCCTGTCGCGATCTGGCGAAAAGGGCGTGACAGGCGTCACTGGAGGCGGTCGGGTGCGCCATGGGTCGCGGGGGGCGAGAACAGGCCGTCGATGTCGTCCTGGTTGAAACGATACGCCTGTCCGCAGAATTCGCAGTGGACGTCGATCGCGCCGTCGTTGGCTTCGGCCGCCGACCGGGCTTCGGACTCGCCGAGGGATTCGAGCATCCCCGAGACCCGTTCGCGCGAGCAGGAGCAGCCGAAGCGCAGCGGCTTGACGCCGAGCACCTGCGCGCCGTCTTCGTGGAACAGCCGGTGCAGCAGCAGGTCCGCCGGGGTGTCGAGCAGCTCCTGCGCGCCGAGGGTCTCGAACAGGGCGCTGGCGTGTTCCCAGCCCTGTTCGTCGCCGCCGTCGCCGGGCAGGGTCTGCAGCATCAGCCCGGCCACGCGCTCTGCGTCGGCGGCGAGCAGGAGCCGGGTCGGTAGCTGCTCGGACTGGCGGAAATAGCCTTCGAACGCTTCGGACAGGGTGTCGGCGTCGAGTCCGACGAGCCCCTGGTAGCGGGTCGGGTCCTGGCCGCGCGCGCCGGGGTTTTCGATGGTGATCGCCAGCAGCGCGTCGTCGCCGAGGGCTTGGAGGCTGTGCACGTCGGCGTTGCGGCCCTCTTCCACGCGCGCAATGCCACGCAGGGTGCCGGCGGCGGTGCATTCGGCGAAGAGGGTGCGCAGGGCGCCGTCGCCGCGCAGCTGGATCGACAGCCGGCCATCGACCTTGACGTGACCGGTGAACAGGGCGGAGGCGGCGATGGCCTGGCCGAGCAGATCGGCGACGGCGGCCGGGTACTCGGCGCGGCTGCGGATCTGCTGCCAGGTGTCGTCGAGCCGCACGTGCACGCCGCGCACGCCGGCCTGTTCGAGCAGGAATCGGGTCAGGTGGTCGTTGGGGGCGTCGTGGGTCATGGCGTGTCCGGGGGTGAATGCGGGCGGCGGCTTCACGGATAATGCCGGAGCCGCGCGTGCGGTGGAGTCGAGGTTCGGGGGAGACCGCACAACATGGGGCTGAACGAGGCAGATTCAAAGGCGGCGGCGCAGGCCGTCGCAGCGGCGCCGCCGAAACGTCGCCGCTGGTGGCGTCGCCTGCTCTGGCTGCCGGTGTGGTTCGTGGCGTTCACGGTGCTGCAGGTGCTGGTGCTGCGCTTCGTGGACCCGCCGTTCTCGATGATGATGGCCGAGCGCCAGGTCGAGGCGTTCTTCGGCGGCGAGGACGAATTCGTCCTGTATTACGACTGGCGCGATGCCGAGCAGATCTCGAAGCAGTTGCCGCTGGCGCTGGTCGCGGCAGAGGACCAGCATTTCCCGACCCACAACGGCTTCGATTTCGCCGCGATCGAAAAGGCGCGCACGAACAATGCGAAGGGTCGGAAGGTGCGCGGCGGCAGCACGATCAGCCAGCAGCTGGCGAAGAACCTGTTCCTGTGGCGCGGCCGCAGCTGGGTGCGCAAGGGGCTGGAGGCCTGGTACACGGTGCTGATCGAGGCACTGTGGCCGAAGTCGCGGATCATGGAGGTGTACGTCAACGTGATCGAGTACGGCGACGGTGTCTATGGCGCGCAGGCGGCGTCGCGCCGGTTCTTCGGCAAGGATGCGTCGCGGCTGGGTCCGGCCGAGGCCGCGCGGCTGGCGGCGGTGCTGCCCAATCCGCGCAAGTACAACGCCGCCAAACCCGGCCCGTACGTCCAGCGCCGGACCCGGGCTATCCAGCGCCAGATGCGCGCGCTGGGCGGGCCGGGCTACGTGGCGTTCGATTGAGCGCCTTGAGCAGGGGCCGGGCCCGCGTAGACTCCATATATATGTCTCTTCCCCCATCCTGCGAACGTCTGACCGTCGTCGTCGCCGCCTACAACGAGGCGGAGGCCCTGCCAGCCCTGCATCCCCGGATCGTGGCGGTGCTGGACGCGCTGGCGAGCGAGGGCGTGGACGGCGGCGTGCTGTATGTCGACGACGGCAGCCGCGACCGCACCTGGGCGGTGCTGGACGACCTGGCGGCCGCCGACCCGCGGGTGTCGCTGCTGCGGCTGAGCCGCAACTTCGGCAAGGAGGCGGCGCTGACCGCCGGCCTCGACCAGGTGCACGACGGCGCTGCGGTGATCCTGGACGCCGACGGCCAGGATCCGCCGGAGCTGATCCCGCAGTTCGTGGCGAAGTGGCGCGAAGGCTACGACGACGTCCACGGCACGCGCATCGAGCGCGAGGGCGAGACCTGGTTCAAGCGCGCGACCGCACACGGTTTCTACCGGCTGATGCAGCGGCTGTCGAAAACCCCCATTCCCACCGACACCGGCGATTTCCGCCTGCTGTCGCCGCGTTCGCTGGAGGCCCTGCGCCTGCTGCGCGAGCGCCATCGCTTCATGAAGGGCCTGTTCGGCTGGGTCGGCTTCCACCAGGTCTCGGTGCCGTACCGGCGCGAGGCCCGCGTGGCCGGGCGCAGCAAGTTCAACGCGTGGAAGCTGTGGAACTTCGCGCTGGAGGGCGTGACCAGCTTTTCGACCGCGCCGCTGCGGGTGGCGACCTACGTCGGCGTGCTGACCGCGCTGCTGGCGTTCGTCTACGCGCTGTGGGTCGTGGTCAAGGCGATGCTCTGGGGCGACCCGGTGGCGGGCTGGCCGACGATGATGACCGTGATCCTGCTGCTGGGCGGCGTGCAGCTGATGGCGCTGGGCATGATCGGCGAGTACCTCGGCCGGCTGTACGAGGAATCCAAGCAGCGCCCGCTTTACCTGGTGGATCGCTGGCGGCCTGCGGCGGGAGTATCCTCTGGAGGCATCGCCCCTGGAGGAGAACGCCCGCATGCGTACCGTCCGTCAGCTGCTGGACGCCAAGAGCCCGGCGATCCACGCGATCCGGCCTGAAGCCCCCGTCCTCGACGCCATCCGCCTGATGGCCGATGCGCACATTGGCGCGGTGCTGGTGATGGATGGGCCGCGACTGGTCGGCATCCTCTCCGAGCGCGATTACGCACGGAAGGTCGTGCTGCAGGGACGGTCGTCCGCCGACACGCCGGTGCGCGACATCATGACCGCGCGCGTCTTCACCGCCACGCCCGCCGACACCTCCGACCGCTGCATGCAGGTGATGACCGAGCATCGCATTCGCCACCTGCCCGTGCTCGACGGCGACGACGTGGTCGGCGTGGTGTCGATCGGCGACCTGGTGAAGGCGGTGATCGAGGACCAGCGGGTGGAGCTGGATTCGCTGCAGCGGTATATCGCGGGGTGATGGGGCTATGGTCAAACATACGATCGTTATGGAAAGAGTAGCCGCTGATTCGTTGAATACAGCAGCTTTTTTCGATTCTGATGAATTTGCAGCTGAGGCTCTAAATGCCTTGAGTCAGATCGCCGGCGTGCGAGACATCGAAATCGTTTCAAACGATAGTGTTTTGGTGACAGCTACATATGTTTGGGAAGGCGGTGCTCACTATGACCATACGGATGAACATCTCCTTCAATTTGGTTTGCAGCGTGTCTGGCCAAATGCTCAGGCGTGACATTCGTTGAGAGCTGATTTCCTCAGTGTCAGTAGGTCGTAGGGAGGTACCCGCGAAGCGGATGCCGCCGCGCTCCGTGGACACGTGAATGCCGCCGACCATCGTCAGTCAGGCGGAATCTCCTTCGGCGGTTCCGGCCTACGCCTCCGCCGCCTCCGCACACCGACTATTCGCCCTCCATCGCCCGCTTTATGCTGTCGCGCGAAAAGGGGATGCCATGAGCAGCAGTTGCCTTGTCGAGAAGATCGGTTACCACCTGCGCCTGTCCGAGCCGGACAAGGCGTTGCTGGCGCGGCTGGAGGAGGCGGAGGAGCCGGTGTCGGCGGGCGCGCAGGTGCGCGAGGCGGGCAGCACGGTGGAGCACATGTACGTGGTGCGGGCGGGCTGGTTCTACGACCACGTGCTGCTGCCGGATGGCCGTCGCCAGGTGCTGCACCTCCACTATCCCGGCGACATCGTCGGCCTGCCGGAGATTCCGTTCGCGCGGACCGGCGCGGCGCTGACCAGCGCCACCGGGGGCGTGCTGTGCCCGTTCCCCAAGCAGGCGCTGGACCAGGTGTTCGAGCGCGCGCCGCGCCTGGCTGCGCTGCTCTTCAGCATCGGCATGGTCGAGCACGCGGTGCTGGCCGATCGCATCCGCGTGATCGGGCGCATGGGCGCGCGCGAGCGGGTGGCGCATTTCCTGCTCGAAGTCGTCTCGCGACTGCGCGTGACCCGGCGCGATCTCGGTGCGCGCTTCGAGTTGCCGCTGACCCAGGCGGTGATCGGCGACGCGGTGGGCCTGAGCAACGTCTACGTCAGCCGCGCGCTGTCGCAGCTGGAAGCGTCCGGCGCGATCCGCCGTCGCGGCCGGAACATCGAATTGCTCGACGAGCCCGGGATGAAGCGGGAGGTCGATTTCGAGGATCGCCACTTCCGCATCGACACTTCGTGGTTTCCCGCCAGCTGAACCGCTGGCCCACAAACATCGTGCAGCCGCATTAAGCGTGCTGAATGCGCGTGCTGCGCGATCCGGTTACGCTGCGCAACCCGATCGAGCCGCGACAGGTCCTGCCATGAATGTCCTTCCGTCGCGTCTCCCGGCAGACGCCGCATGACGCAGTTGCACGGCATCGTCTATCTCAGCACCGGTTTCCCGATGTCCACCGATGAACTGCACGCGATGCTGATCCGTGCGCGCGACTTCAATCGCGAGGTCGGCGTGAGCGGCGTGCTGTTCCATCACGCCGGGCGGTTCTTCCAGTATTTCGAGGGCCCGGAGGATGCCGTGGCGCGCGTGCACGACCGAATCCTGCGATCGCCGATGCATCACTCGATCCGGATCCTGATGGACGCGCCGATCGAGGAGCGCGCCTTCTCCGACTGGTACATGGGCTTCTGCGAACCGGCGGCCGACGAATTCGAGGCCGTGGCGACGGCGCAATGGGTCGATGCCATGCCGATCACCCGCACACAGCTGCGCCGCTCAGAGGGCTTGGCCCTGGCGATGTCGTACTGGAGTCGCTGGATCGCCGAACGGCCGGAGCTGGGCGAGGCCAAGCGCACCGGCTGAGCCGATGGGCGCGTCAGCGCCCCGACAGCACCTGCGCCATCACCGCGATGTAGTGGCAGACGCTGCCGGCGATGACGAACATGTGCCAGACCGCATGCGAGAACGGCATCTTCGGCCGGTGGTAGAAGACCGTGCCGAGGGTATAGGCGACGCCGCCGCCGAGCAGCCAGCCGAAGGTCCACGGGTCCAGCGCGCGCATCACCGGTTTCGCGGCGAGGATGATCAGCCAGCCCATCGCGATGTAGACGCCGGTGGAGATCAGCTTGAAGCGGCCGGTGTAGTGCAGCTTGAAGATCACGCCGAACACCGCCAGCGCCCAGATCGTGCCGAACAGCGTCCAGCCGAGCGGGCCGCGCAGGCCGATGAGGGTGAAGGGCGTGTAGGTGCCGGCGATCAGCAGGTAGATCGCGCAGTGGTCGAAGACCTTGAGGCGGCCTTTCATCACCGGGTGCTGGATCGCGTGGTACAGCGTCGACGCGACGTAGAGCAGCAGGAGGGTGATGCCGAACACGATCGCCGCGCTGAGCTGCCAGGCATCGCCGAACAGCGCGGCGAGGGTGATCAGGACAGCGCCGCCGGCGAGGGCTGCGGCGGCGCCGAGCCCGTGGGTGAGCGCGCTGGCGATTTCCTCGCGCAGGGTGAGGACGTGGTCGTCGTCGTCGGTGAGGCTCATCCGGTTACCTTCTCCGGTCTGGCGAGTGCAAAGACTCCAAACGCTGCATCGTGCGTGGACATGGCGCGGGTCACAGCCGGTTGAGCCGGCGCACGCGGTTGAGCCGGCGACGGATGCTGCGGTCGTCGTCGAACAGGTATTCCTCGACCTCGACCTGCATGCCGTCTTCCGGCACGAACACCTCGCGCATCGCGTACAGCCGTCCGTTGCCCTCGAAAGCGAGCCAGCGCTCGCCGTCGCGCACCACCTTGATCTGCGACACCGAGGGGATGATCGCCTGCAGCGCGTCGCCGTCGAGTACCTTCGTCGCGATCAGCGCGTCGCGGTGCGCGCGCAGGGCGTCGGCGCGCTGCCGTGTGGCGGCGAGCGCGTTCTCGCGGTCGATGCGGTGGATCGGTTCGAGCTTCGCCAGCGGCACGCGGGTCACGCGCTTGTCGCGACGCTTGCGGTGGATGTCGAGGACGACCTTGCCCATGTAGGCGTCCTTGTAGTCCATGTGCGCGACTTCGCTGCGCTTGCCGTGCAGGTAGTGCCACCACTTGCGGAGTGTGTCGAGCATCGATCCTGGTCGTGTGGTCCGGGGGAAGGCGTTGCTGCGTGTTTCCTGCGTTGCGGTCGCTGCCGGGGCAAGGAAACATCCGGGTTCGCCGGATGTTCCGATGCCTCGACGTCTTCCCGCGAAGGTCAGCCGCCTGCCGCAGCCTGCAGCGCCGACATGTCGGGACGCAGGAGGATGCTGGCGATCACGCCGACGATGACCATGATCAGTGGAATCTTGTTCTCGGCGAAGTTCTTGATGCCGTAGTAGAGGGTGTAGATGCCGCAGATGAAGCAGAAGATGCCGTGCAGAGGGCCATCCTTCCTGAAGGCATTGACGGTGATCCAGATGACCCCGGCCAGCGTGACGAGCGATGCAAGCCAATACATGTGCGTCTCCCCAGTGTGCCCCGGGAACGGAGCGCCACTAAGGTAGCCGAAGCTGCGTGCGGGCGTGAAGCCGTGGCGGGGCAGGGCGGGTCAGTCGATGCTCACCGCGTGCGCGTGCTCGCGGGTGGCCAGGAAGGTCACCGCCGGGGCGCGCTCCTGGGCGAGCTGCAGATTGACCCGGGTCGGGGCGAGGTAGACCAGTTGGCCGGCGGCGTCGAGCGCGAGGTTCATCGCGTTCTTGTCGCGGAATTCCTCCAGCTTCTTCGCGTCGTCGCAGCGGATCCAGCGCGCGGTGGCGACCTGGACCTGCTCGAACGAGGCGTCGACGCCATATTCGTCCTTCAGCCGGTAGGCCACCACGTCGAACTGCAGCACGCCGACCGCGCCGAGGATCAGGTCGTTGCTCATCAGCGGACGGAAGAACTGGGTCGCGCCTTCCTCGGAGAGCTGCGCCAGGCCCTTCTGCAGCTGCTTGAGCTTGAGCGGATCGCGCAGGCGCGCGCGGCGGAAGAGTTCGGGCGCGAAGTTCGGGATGCCGGTGAACGACAGGTTCTCGCCTTCGGTGAAGCTGTCGCCGATCGAGATGGTGCCGTGGTTGTGGATGCCGATCACGTCGCCGGGAAACGCGCTTTCCGCGATCTCTCGATCGCTGGCCATGAAGGTCAGCGCATTGGCGAGCTTGATCTCCTTGCCGGTGCGCGGATGGAAGGCCTTCATGCCGGCCTCGAACTTGCCCGAACAGATGCGCATGAACGCGACGCGGTCGCGGTGCATCGGGTCCATGTTGGCCTGGATCTTGAACACGAAGCCGGTGAGCTTCGCTTCGTCGGCAGCGACATCGCGGCCGGTGGTCGCGCGCGGGCGCGGCGCGGGCGCGTGTTCGACGAAGAAATCGAGCAGCGGTTGCACGCCGAAATTGTTGACGCCGGAGCCGAAGAACACCGGCGCCTGCTTGCCGGCGAGGTAGGCCTCGCGGTCGAAGGGATGGCTGGCGCCCTGCACCAGCTCCAGCTGGTCGCGCAGCTCGGCCAGCATCTCCGCGCCGATGCGCTCCTCCACGCCGGGTGCGTCCAGCGAGGCGAAGATCGTCGAATCCTGGCGGGTGAAGTTGCGGCCGGGTTCGTACAGATGCACTTCGCCGCTGACCAGGTGGACCACGCCCTTGAGCCGCTGGCCCATGCCGATCGGCCAGGTCACCGGCGCGCACTGGATGCCGAGCACGGACTCGATCTCGTCGAGCAGGTCGATCGGATCCTTGCCTTCGCGGTCGAGCTTGTTGATGAAGGTCATGATCGGCGTATCGCGCAGGCGGCACACCTCCATCAGCTTGATCGTGCGCTCCTCGACGCCCTTCGCGACGTCGATGACCATCAGCGCCGAGTCCACGGCGGTGAGCACGCGGTAGGTGTCTTCGCCGAAGTCGGCGTGGCCGGGGGTGTCGAGCAGGTTGACGATCCGGCCTTCGTACGGGAACTGCATCACCGAGGAGGTGACCGAGATGCCGCGCTCCTTTTCCAGCGCCATCCAGTCCGAGGTGGCATGCCGGGCGGCCTTGCGGCCCTTGACCGAGCCGGCCATCTGGATCGCGCCGCCGAATAGCAGCAGCTTCTCGGTCAGCGTGGTCTTGCCGGCGTCGGGATGGGAAATGATCGCGAACGTGCGGCGGCGGGCGGCCTCGCGGGCGACTTCGGTCAGGACTTCGGACATGGCGGGATCGGCGCTGTGGGGCGCCCGGGGAGCGAAGGGAAGGGCGGGATTATAGCGGTTGCCTGCTCCCTCCCCCGCGTGCGGGGGGAGGGTTGGGGTGGGGGCGACCACCCTCCGGGCACCCGTAGAGCGGAGCTTGCTCCGCTCCCCAGGCTCCTGAAGGGTCGGAGCGGAGCAAGCTCCGCTCTACGGACACGGGCTGTCAGCAGGCGGCAGTATCCTGTCCGGATGAGCACCTACTGCGACTTCGCCCCCGGCCACCCCGTCCACGGGCCCTACCACGACCACGAGTACGGGGTGCCGACCCGCGACGAGGCCGCCCTGTTCGAGCGCCTGATCCTGGAGATCAACCAGGCCGGGCTGAGCTGGGAGACCATCCTGAAGAAGCGCGAGGGCTTCCGCCTCGCCTACGACGGGTTCGATGTCGACACGGTGGCCGCCTATGGCGAAGAGGATCGGCTGCGCCTGCTGGCCGACGCCGGGATCATCCGCAACCGGCTGAAGGTGAACGCGGCGATCCACAACGCTCAGGTGATCCAAACCTTCCGCGACTCCCACGGCGGCTTCGCCGATTGGCTCGACGCCCACGTCCTGCTCGACGGTGCGCCGCGCGACAAGGCCGCCTGGGTGAAGCTGTTCGGCAAGACCTTCCGCTTCACCGGCGGCGAGATCGTCGGCGAGTTCCTGATGAGTCTCGGCTACCTGCCCGGCGCGCACCGCGCGGATTGCCCGGCGTTCAAGCGGATCGCGAAGCTGAAGCCGGTGTGGATGAGATAGGCCCCTATGGCAGTAGTCCAGCGCATCTCTGATCTTTTCAAGCCAGAACCGGCCCAATGGGGATTCCGGGGCGATCCGTATCTGTGGGAGGAGATGGCATCGGTGCTCTCCGATGTTCCTCTCCCGCCAACGGAGGCGCAGTTCAGTGCGTTGATCGAGGAGACGTTCTCGCGCTTGGTCGGTTCCTCGCTGGACTCATCGGCATCCTCTGTGTTCGTAGCGCGCTACAGCCACGGGGGTATGTCGTCCGGCCACGTCAGTCTCGCCTTCTCGCAAGAAACCGGCCTTCCACTGTTGCGGTCTCGCTATGTCGGGGGCTGACAATCCACTCAGGCCGAAGCCGCTTCACGGCTCGGGTTAATTCAGGCGACAGGATGCGCCCGCCGTCTGCATCGCCGGCATGAAAAGCCGGTGCGATGAATCAGCCCCTATTGCGCGGCGTCGCCGGACGTTTGTGCGGGTGTCGTCACCGCCTCGCTGAACCGCAAAATCCCCTGCGGGCCGAACATGCGGAACGGGATCGATTCGAGTGACAGGCCGCGATTGACCTGCACCACGAAGTGCAGGTGCGGGCCGGCGCTGAAGCCGGTGTTGCCGGACAGGCCGATGGCGTCGCCACGGCGCACGGGCTGGCCGATCCGCACGCGCACACCGTCCTGCCTGAGATGTGCGTACAGCGCCATCGTGCCGTCGTCGTGGAGGATGCGGACGTAGTTTGCGCGGCCGGCATCGGTGGCGCTGCGGCCGGTCGCGTCGAAGCCGCTTTCGATGTCCATCACGGTGCCGGCGCGTGCGGCGAGCACGGGCGTGCCTTCGTCGACCGCGAAATCCACGGCGTGCCGGTTCTCGGCATCGCGATGGCTGTGCTGGCCGCCCCAGCTTTGCGTGATGTGCAGTTCGCGCGTGCCGAGCGGATAGCCGTATTCGACATCGCGCGGCTTCGCGTTGGGCGAGCCCGGCACCATGCGCAGCTGCAGTGCCGTGGCGGGCATGGTTTGCAGGCGGGTGATCACGCGGCGGTCGTAGGCGGGCAGCACGGCGCGTGCGGGCAGGGCAGGCACCGCCGCCGGCGCGCGTCGGCCCTCGGGGGCCGACAGCAGCACTTCGACCGGCCCGGCCAGGCGGTTGTCGGCGCGGGCTTCCACGCCGTCGCCGGTGTCGCTCAGGCGCAGGAAGACGCGCGCGTCATCGTCGTCCGCCTGCGCGGCGACGCAGGCGAAGGAAACGAGCGCCCCCAGCAGTCCCGTCAGGATGGCGCTGGCGGCACGCATGCGGGGATCAGCGGCAGTTGCGGTCGAGCTTGAGCGCGGCGATCACGTCGCGCAGGTCGAACGCTGCGACCGACTTGTCGGCATGCACGGCGTACAAAGCGCCGCTGGGGAACCGGGTGTTGCCTTCGCTGCGCAGCGCGATGCCGTCGGTGGTCGCGACCGTGCGGCCGGTGATGCTGCCCACCCGCCTCAGCGTCTTGCGGTCGAAGACATGGAAGACCGTCAGCGGCGCCAACTGGTCGACGGACACCCAGTAGCCCTTGCCGCGACGGCAGCTCCACAGCGCGACGCCTTCGGCCTCGAACGAGAAGGTGTCCTCGGGCAGCTGCCGGCCGGTCGCCTTGCCCGCGAGCGTGTATTCGCGCAGCGTCGATTTCGGGTGGTATTCGTCTGCGATCAGCAGGCGGTTGTGCGCCGGATCGCCGGCGATGGACTCGACGATGCGCAGCGCGTCGCGCTCTCCGGTGTCGCCGAAGTGGCCGCGGGCTTCGGCGCGCACGCTGCTGTTCGCGTCGAACGTCAGTCGGTAGCGGCGCACGCGCTGGTCCAGCTCCGCCATCGGCGGCAGTTTGTCGAAGCGCTCGCCGTACATGAAGCTGTCGGTGACGTAGAGATCGGCGCCGCCGCCGTCGGCATCGGGATTGAGCCACAGGCCGTAGGGCGCGCGCAGTTCGTCTCCGCCGAAGCTGGCGACCGGGGCGAAGTCCGGCAGCGACAGCACCTGGATGCGGCGGTTGTCGCGTTCGACCACGAACAGGCGGTCGCCGAGCACGGCGATGCCGTTGGGGCGCTTGAACTGGCCGGGCAGGCTGCCCTTGTCGCCGACCGCGCGGAGGCGCTCGCCGGTATCGGCGTCGAAGACGACGAGCTGGTGGCTGGACTTGGCGGTGGCGATCAGCCAGGTCCGTCCGTCGGGATGGCGCCAGGTCGCGAGGGAGTCCAGTTCGTCGCCGGGCGATTCGGGCGAGACATACGCCTCGGTCACGACGATCGGTGCGGAATGGGGCGCGGTGGCGGTGCGCGGTGCTGTGGCGGGGCCGGCTGCGGCGAATCCTGTCGCGCAGAGGAGCAGGCCGGCCGCGATGAAGCTGCGGTGGGTCGTAGGCATGTCCACGAGTATCGACGAACAGGGGCGCGGATGGACAGCGGCTTATGAAATATCGTTCTATGCGGATGAAGCGATTGACATGCTGCGGCGCAGCGCTATCCTGTGCGCATCCATCAAGACCGGCTGAGGGACAGGCCCTTTGAAGCCGGGGCAACCTGTTGGTACCGACCGCGACGCGGACGGGACTATGAAGGTGCCAATTCCTGCGGGGACCCTGTGTCCGCCGTGAAGATGGTTGTGCGTGACGGTCCCGTCGGGACCGTCGTCGACAACGACTCTCCGGTCTCCCCGCGGCCTCTGATGGCCCCATCCACGGAGACCGCGCCATGTCCTTCGCCGCCACCCCCGCCCTCGCCGAGCCCGTCGCCGACGCCTGTCGGTACGTGCCCCATGTCGCCGACGTGCCGTCCGCCCCGCGCGCCATTCGTGGCCAGCTGCGCGCGACGCTGTCGATGCGCCATGCCGGCGAGCGCGACGTGGACATCGCCTGGGAAGTGGTCGGCCCGGTCGACGCGCCGCTGCTGATCGTGGCCGGCGGCATTTCCGCGCATCGCCACGCCATCGCCAGCCACGACTTCCCCGAGAACGGCTGGTGGCAGAACCAGAGCGGCAGCGGCCTGGATGCGCGCCGCTTCCGCCTGCTGTCGATCGACTGGCTCGGTGCCGACGGCAGCCTCGACGTGGCCATCGACAGCGCCGACCAGGCCGACGCCATCGCGGCGGTGCTCGACGCGCTGGGCGTGGCGAAGGCTGCCGCCTTCATCGGCAGTTCCTACGGCGCGATGGTCGGCCTGCAGTTCGCCGCGCGCCATCCGCAGCGCGTGCGCCGCCTCGTCGCGATCAGCGGTGCGCACCGCGCGCATCCCTACGCCAGCGCGTGGCGCGCGCTGCAGCGCCAGGCCGTGGCGCTGGGCCAGCTGCAGTGTGACGAGGGCCAGGGCCTCGCGCTCGCCCGCCAGCTCGCGATGCTGAGCTACCGCACGCCGAACGAATTCGCCGAGCGCTTCGACGCCGCGCCGCAGCTGGTCCACGGCCGCGCGCGCGTGGCCGCCCAGGATTACCTCGAACACTGCGCCGCGACCTGGGTCGCGCGCACCTCGCCCACGGCCTTCCTGCGCCTGTCCGAATCGATCGACCTGCATCGCGTGGATCCGCGCGAAGTGCGCGTGCCGACCACCGTGGTCGCGATCGTCGAGGATCGCCTGGTGCCGCTGGACGACCTCTTCGCGCTGGCCGAAGGCCTGCCGCGCGGCGAAATCCGTGTGTTGCGCTCGAAGTACGGGCACGACGCTTTCCTGACCGAGCCGCGCGAGATCGCGGACATCCTCGGCAAATCCCTCGAAGACGTGTGTGGAGACGTGGCATGAGCGCGACCCTGAATGGACCTTTCAACGGCGGCGAGCCGCAATCGGCGACCCGCGCGGTGCGCGCCGGCATCGACAGCGACACGGCCTACGGTGCGGTGACGCCGCCGATCGTGCTCTCGTCGAACTTCAGCTTCGCCGGCTTCGGCGAGAAGCGGAAGTACGACTACACGCGCAGCGGCAATCCCACGCGCGACCTGCTCGGCGAAGCGCTGGCGGAACTGGAAGGCGGCGCAGGTGGCGTGGTCACCTCCACCGGCATGTCCGCGATCACCCTGCTGCTGCACGCGCTGCTCAAGCAGGGCGAGCGCCTGGTCGTGCCGCACGACGCGTACGGCGGCAGCTGGCGCCTGTTCAACGCGCTGGCGAACAAGGGTGCGTTCGAGCTGTCGACGGTCGACCTGACCGATCCGCGCGCGCTGGCCGATGCGCTGGCGCTGAAGCCGGCGGTGGTGTGGATCGAAACCCCGTCGAACCCGCTGCTGCGCATCACCGACCTGCGCTTCGTGATCGAGGCCGCGCACGCGGCCGGTGCGCGCGTGGTCGTCGACAACACCTTCCTGTCCCCGGCGCTGCAGCGCCCGATCGAATTCGGCGCCGATTACGTCATCCATTCGACCACCAAGTACATCAACGGCCACAGCGACGTGGTCGGCGGTGCGGTCGTCGCCAAGGATGCGGAGCAGCACCAGCAACTGGTGTGGTGGGCGAACGCGCTGGGCCTGACCGGTTCGCCGTTCGACAGCTTCCTGACGCTGCGCGGCCTGCGCACGCTCGACGCGCGCTTGCGCGTGCATCAGGAAAACACCCATGCGCTCATCGCGCTGCTGCAGGACCATCCGGCGGTGCGCAAGCTGCACTATCCGGGCCTGGCCTCGCATCCGGGCCATGCGCTGGCCGCGCGCCAGCAGAAGGGCTTCGGCGCGATGCTCTCGCTGGAACTGGACGGCGGCGAGGAGGCCGTGCGTGCCTTCGTCGACGGTCTGCAGTACTTCACGCTGGCCGAATCGCTGGGTGGTGTCGAGAGCCTGGTCGCGCATCCGGCGACGATGACTCATGCGGCGATGACCCCAGAAGCGCGTGCCGCCGCCGGCATCGGCGACGGCCTGGTGCGCCTGTCGGTGGGCATCGAGCATGCGGATGATCTGGTCGCCGACATCGCCGCCGGCCTCGCGCGTGCGCAGGCCGTGGCCGATGCGCGAAAACCCTGTACGAAACAGGTCGTGCTGTGAGCGGAGAGGTCGTCATCGCGCACATCGGTGTCGCCGCGCGCCCGCAGTCGCGCGTGGCCGACGTGCCGGCGCGGATCGCGCTGCTCGGCACCGGCACCGTCGGCAGCGCGGTGCTGGCGCGGCTCGCGGGCTGGGACGGCACGCGGCTGGGCGAGCGCCTGTCGTTGCATTACGTGGCCAATTCGAGGTTCGGGTTCAGGCCGGCGTCCACGGCCGAGGCGGCAGCGCGTGCGGTGTCGGGAGTGGCATCGCACGCGCCGCCGTCGCTTGATGCCGTGGCCGTTGCGCTCGGCACGCAGGGCACGCGCATCGTCATCGATGCCACCGCCAGCGAAGCGGTGACCGAACGCCACGCGGCCTGGCTGGCCGACGGCATCCACGTCGTCACCGCCTGCAAGCTCGGGCAGGGCACGTCGCTGGCGCGCTGGCACGAGATCCGCGAAGCCTGCGCGCTGGGCGGCACGCGCTACGGCGACAGCGCCACCGTCGGCGCGGGCCTGCCGCTGCTGCGTTCGATCCGCGCCCTGCAGGCCGGCGGCGACCGCATCCATGCCATCGCCGGCGTGCTCTCCGGTTCGCTCGCATGGCTGTTCAATCATTACGACGGCCTGCGCCCGTTCTCGGGCTTCGTGCGCCAGGCGCGCGATGCCGGCTACACCGAGCCCGATCCGCGCGACGACCTGTCCGGCGAGGACGTGCGCCGCAAGATCCTGATCCTCGCGCGCGCCGCCGGCGTGGCCCTGGACAGCGCAGCGGTGGAGGTCGATTCGCTGGTGCCGCAGGCCCTGGCCGCGCTGTCGGCGGCGGACGTCGATGCCGCGCTGCCCGAACTCGACGCGCCGATGCGCGAGCGCTTCGCCGACGCCTACAAGCGTGGCGAGAAACTGCGCTTCATCGCGCGCCTGGAAGACGGTCGCGCACGCGTCGGCCTGCAGTCGTTGCCGGCGGACCACCCGCTGGCGGGCGGTGCGGGCACCGACAACCGCGTCGCGATCTGGAGCGATCGCTACGACCGCCAGCCGCTGGTGATCCAGGGTCCCGGCGCGGGCGCAGGCGTCACCGCCGCCGGTCTGCTCGACGACGCGCTGGAGATCGTGGCGCGGGGCTGATGGCGGGCCAAGCTGCGTGCAGCCAGCGCCTTCTGGCTGCAATGTCGCCGTCACAGCGGTTTCACGCAGGGTGCGAAGACTGGCGGCTTGCCCGCACGACCTCCGCACGCACCCATGAGAAAGACTCGTCTTGCCCGCGCCCTCGCCGGGCTCGTCCTCGCGCCCGCCGTTTCCCTGGCCGCCGCGCAGTCCGCCACCTCCGTCCCCGCCACGCCCGCCACGCCCGACGGTGCGGCCGATGCCCTCGACACCATCGTCGTTCGCGGCGAAGCGGTCTATCGCGATCGCAGCGACGCGCCGGCCACGCTGGCCTACGACCTCGAATACTTCCAGCAGTT
Organism: Lysobacter brunescens; assembly: GCF_042677005.1. Taxonomy (NCBI): domain Bacteria; kingdom Pseudomonadati; phylum Pseudomonadota; class Gammaproteobacteria; order Lysobacterales; family Lysobacteraceae; genus Lysobacter; species Lysobacter brunescens. The sequence goes on from NZ_JBHTIF010000001.1 coordinate 1,640,338, forward strand.
CGAGCCGCTGACCGTCGGCGACATGCTCAAGCGCGTGCCGAGCGTCGCCTTCCTGTCCGACGTGCTGGAGTACGACGGCGTGCGCCTGCGCGGTCTCGATCCGGGCTACACCCAGATCCTGATCAACGGCGAGCGCGTGCCGGGCGGCGGCTTCGACCGTTCGTTCTTCGTCGACCGCATTCCGGCGGAACTGGTCGAGCGCATCGAGATCGTGCGCTCCGCGTCGGCCGACCGCAGCGGCGACGCCATCGCCGGTTCGCTCAACATCGTGCTGCGCGAAGGCCGGTCGCTCGACGGTGGCTACCTGCGCTTCGGCGCGCTGCACTACGCCGATGGCCAGACCGAGCCGCTGCTCGGCGCGGTCTGGGGCGGGCAGGCGCTCGGCGGCGACCTGCTGGTCGGCGTGAACACGCAGGGCAGGCGCAATCCGAAGGACAAGTACAGTCGCCGCTACGCCGCGCCAGGCGAAGCGCTGGACAACAGCGAAGTGCAGACCGATGTGCGCAGCGGCGAAGACCATGCCTTCAATGCGGCCTACGATGTCGAACTCGGCCCGGGCCGCCTGGGCATCGACCTGTTCTACGTGTCGACCGACCGCCTGCAGGACGAGGATTCGCTCGAGTACATCGCCGGCATCGAGAACGACGCGAACCTGTCGGTCGTCAACGACAACGACCTCGACATCCGCACCGACAACTGGTCGGCCAGCCTCGAATACGACTGGGCCATGGCCGGTGGCGACACGCGCGTACGCCTGGCGTGGTCGGGCTTCGACGATCGCCAGTTCGAGCTGGAGGACGAGTACGAATACCGCCGTGACGCGAATCCCTTCCCGGAGGACGATCGCTATACCGGCGACCGCACCTACACCGAGATCGACGATCGCGAATTGTCGCTGGACCTGCGCCACACGCGTCCGGTCGGCGAAGCGCAGCTGCGTTTCGGTGCGACCTACACGCGCAAGTCGCGCGAGACTTCGATCACCACCGACCGCAACCGCATCACCATTCCGAATGCGCCGACGCCCCGTCCGACGATCCCGGGCACCTTCGGTCCCTACCTGCCGCTGCCGGGCGGGCTCAACACCATCGACGAGACCCGGATCGAGCCGTACGTGCGTCTCGACGGCGACGCGGGTGCGTTCGAGTGGGAAGCCGGCCTGCGCTACCAGCGCACCCAGACCGACATCGACGACCGCACCGTCGCCGCGCCGCTGCGTCGCAGCGAGCAGCGCCATGGCGAGTTGCTGCCGTCGGCGCACCTGCGCTGGAACCTCGACGGCGACCAGCGCATCAACCTGTCGCTCGCGCGCACGATGCGTCGCCCCGGCTTCGACCAGATCACTCCGGCCCTGCTGCTCGCCGAACTCGGCGACAACGACCTGCTGGGCAATCCCGACCTGCGTCCGGAAACCGCCTGGGGCCTGGACCTGGGCTGGGAGCGTCGTCTCGGCAAGCGCGGCGTGATCGGCGTGAACGCGTTCTATCGCGACGTGCGCGATCTGATCGAGATCGCCAACACCGGTGTCGAGGGCGACGAAGGCCCGGGGACCTTCGTGCTGCAGCCGCGCAATGCCGGCGATGGCCAGGTCTGGGGCGTGGAACTCGATCTGTCGACCCCGCTGACCGTGTTCGGCATGGAGCACACCGGCGTGTTCCTCAACTACTCCTGGCTGGACAGCGAGATCCGCGACCTGTTCGGCACGCGTCGCTTCAACAGCCAGTCCGGCAACGTGCTCAATGTCGGCTTCGTCCAGTCGCTGCCGACGCCGCAGATGTCGTTCGGCGTCACGTATCGCCGCCAGGGCAGCGCGTACGGGCGCATCATCGGCGAAGAGGTGCGCACCTCGTACGGCGCGGACCTCGAAGCCTTCGTCGAGAAGCGCTTCGGCGAACACTGGACGGTGCGCCTGACCGGATCGAACCTGCTGAACGCCTCGAAGGATGAAGTATTCGACAAATTCGTCACCGTGCAGGACCAGATGGACAGGTCGCATGACGAGTTCGAGATCGAGCGCGAGACCGGCGGCCGCGTCTACCAGATGGTGGTGCGCTACGAATTCTGATTGCCGCGGCAGTCTGTGAACGAAAAAGGGGAAACGAAAAAGGGAGCGGCCTCGGCCGCTCCCTTTTCTTCATCGCTCTCCCTGTTGCGCTCTTTGCCTCGCACCGCACCGCGACTTCGCACGGTGCGGTGCCGACGTGCTCAGGGCAGGTCGCGGCCGAACAGGCCGAGGTAGAGCGCGCGATAGATCGCGGTGGAGTCGATGGTGCCTTCGATCTTCGCCGCGCCGGGGCCGATGCCGCGCGCCACGGTGCCGCCGGCGCTGTCCGAGTCCGAGGCCCAGGTCACGTAGAACGGCTGGCGCACGCCGCGCGCGTCCGGTGCGCTGAGATAGGGCTGGCCGCCGTCGCTGTCGAGCGGCGAACCCACGGCCGTCTTCGTCGGCAGCGGTCGCGGCAGGTCCTTCGGGTCGTCGAGGTCGTCGCTGGTGGGATTCATCGCACCGTTGTCCGAATCCGAGGCCACGACTACGGTCAGCGCGGGATTCCTGCCGGCCTCCGCCAGCGCGAGCGCGATCGCGCGATCCGCACCCGACGCCGCTTCGACCACGCCGGGCGTGTTGTTCTCGCCCGACAGGTTGTCGGTCGCCTCCTCGTTGCCGACGACCAGATAGCCCTCGGGCGCGTCGCGGAAGCGGTCGAGGATGAAGCCGAGCATCTCGTCGAAGCGCGGCGCCTGCGGCTGGAACGGCGCCAGCCCCTGCGCGGCCAGCGTCGCTTCGTTGGCTTCGTTGAACGTCGCCTCGTGCGCGAACAGCCCGAGTACGCGGCGACCGTCGCGCGGCAGCGCCAGCAGCTCCTCGCGGGTGAACACGACGGCATAACCGGCGCGACGCGCTTCCTCGACCAGGTTGCGGCGGTCCTTGCGCACGCCGACACCGTGTCGGCCCTGCACGCCTGCCGGCAGGAAGAACATCTCGCCGCCACCGAGCGCGATGTCGGGACGTGCGGCGAGAATCTGCGCGGCGATTCCCGCCTCGTCATCGCGATCCTCGATCGTCGCCAGGAACGCGCCGGTACCGGGCTCGGTCATCGGAGCGGAGTTGAAGATCGCGACCTTGCGGCCGGCGGCCTGGGCTTCGCGCATCAGGCTCATGCGCTTGCCGGACGCAGCGACCGGCACCCGGCCCTTCTTCACCCAGCCGTAGCTGTCCAGCGTGGCGCGAACGCCATAGGCATGGGTGGTTGCGCCGCCGTTCGACGAAGCATTGACGCTGTCTGTCATGGGGCCGACGTAGATGGCCAGGCGCGGCAGGCGGTCCCAGGCCAGGCGACCGTCGGGGCCGGCGTTGAACAGGCGCACCGCTGCCCAGGTGTTCGCGCCCATGCCGTCCGGGTGCAGGAAGATGGCGCTGCCGGGCGAGGACGGCGTGGGCTCTGCGGCCAGTGCCGGCAGGGTCGGGGACAGCGCGAGGGCGAGCGCCGTCGCGAGAAAGGTGCGGATCATGCGGAAACCCGTTGCGGAGGACGACCCGCAAGCATGTCGCACGCAGATGACAGGGTCGCGACGCCGCGAGGTTGCCGCAGGCTCATCGCGCGCGCGTGACGTAATCCCGTGCGAAATACTGTTCCAGCGGTTCCGGCCGGTGCAGGCCGTAGCCCTGGGCCATGTCGACGCCGAGCGCGCGCAGCATGACGATCGTGTCCTGGTCTTCGACCTGCTCGGCGATGGTCTTCTTGCGCAGCACATGGGCGATGTCGGTGATCGAGCGCACCACGGCGGTGGACAGCGGCGAATCCTGCAGGTTGCGCACGAAGCTGCCGTCGATCTTGAAGTAGTCCACGTCCAGCGTGCGCAGGTAGTTGAACGAGCAGAACCCGGTGCCGAAGTCGTCGAGCGCGAACGCGCAGCCCAGCGCGCGCAGCTGCGTGATCAGCGCCTGCGCCCGCGCCAGGTCGCGCACCGCGCTGGTCTCGGTGATCTCGAAGCAGAGGTTGCGCGCCGGCACACTGCTGCGCTGCACGCGGTCGACCACGTAGCGCTGGAAGCCTTCGTCGACCATCGACGCGGCGGTGAGGTTGATCGCGCACAGGTGCACTTCGGCGGCGGCGGCCGGTCGCGCTTCCAGCCAGCCGAGCGCCAGTTCGATCACGTGGCGGTCCAGCTGCACGCCGAGCTGGAAGCGTTCGGCGGCGGGAATGAAATCGCCCGGCGCCAGACGCTGCCCGGTCACCGGGTCGCGCATGCGCAGCAGCAGTTCGAAATGGCGGCCCTGGCCGTCGTCGCCGTCGAGCGGCTGGATCGACTGGCAGTCCAGTTCGAACAGCCCGCGATCCAGCGCCTCGCGGATGCGCACCGCCCAGCGCATCGCCGCAGTACGCTCCTGCAGCTCGCCCGGTTCCTGGTTGGCGATGCAGATGCGGTTGCCGCCGAGTTCCTTCGCGGTGAAGCAGGCGGTGTCGGCCTGCGACAGCAGGTGGGTGTGGTCGCCGTGGCCGCCGACGAAGGTCACCAGGCCGATGCTGGCGGTCGCGTTCAGCGCCTGCCCCTGCCAGCCGACGCGGTAATCCTCGATCGCGCCCAGCACGCGCTCGGCGCTGCCGAGCACGTGGGCGTGCGAGCCGCGCAGCAGCAGCGCGAACTCGTCGCCGCCGATGCGGAACACCTCGTCGTTGCGGTCCACAGTCGCGCGCAGCAGCGAGCCCGCGCCCTGGATCAGCGCATCGCCGGCGGCGCTGCCCACGGTGTCGTTGATCAGGCTGAGATGGTCCAGGTCGAGATACAGCAGGCCCGCTTCGATGCCCGAGCGTGCGGCGAGGCGCTGCAGCGCTTCCTCGAAGGCGCTGCGGTTGGGCAGGCCGGTGGCGGAGTCGGTCACCGCGCGCAGCAGGGCGCGCCGTGTCGCCGCGCGCTGTTCGGCGATCGACGCGGCGAGCATCAGCGGCACGTTCGCGAACAGGCACATGAAGGCGAGCAGCAGGGCGACATCGAAGGGATCCTGCGGCGAGCGGAACGCGCCGATGCCCAGCGCGGTGATCGAGGTGATGACCAGCACCGCGATGCCCGTGCCGACGAGAGTCCACAGTACCTCGAAGCGCACCGCGCTCCACAGCAGCAGCGCCAGCGGCAGCGAGACCAGGCCCAGCGAATAGAGGCCGCTGTAGGTGCCCGCGATGTAGAAGATGCCGGCGGACGCGATCGCGCAGGCCAGCCAGAGTGCTTTTTCCCGGCGCGCGTCCTGGCCATCGAGGCGGGGCGCGGTTTCGCTCGGGCCGGTGTGGGTGAGGTAGAGCATCGTCGGTGCGACGCAGATGATCCCGAGCAGGTCGCCCATGGTCCAGCGCGCGAAGGCGTGCCCGAAATCGCTGGCCTCGGTCATGCCCGTGGCGAGCAGGCCGAGCGAGCCGATCAGCCCCGAGGTCCCGGACATGGCCACCGCGCCGCAGGTCAGGCCGAAGCCGCTGCGCACGCTCAACCGCGTCGGGTTGCCGCTCACCGCGTGGCTGACCAGATAGCCCGCGAGCGCGGCGACGATGTTGCTGCCGACCGAATAGGGCAGGAAGGGGAGGGGCACCGGCGCGAACAGCGCGTGGTTGACCAGGATGGGGATCACGACGAACAGAGACCAGCGCGGGCCGTAGCGCAGTACCGCGGCGTAGGCCACGCCGGAGGCCGGCCAGAACAGAGTCACTTCATCGGGCGCAAGGATGAGCACCCCGGCGAACCAGGCCCCGAGCAGGTACAGCATCGACAGCCACAGGAGCCGCAGCACCCTGTCACCCCCCTCGTCGTGTCGTGTCCCGACGTGCTGCCATCCCGGCGCCAGATGCGGATCGCGGCAGTGCGCGACACGCGCAGGCGAGGGTGGGCCTGTTCCAGCCCCGACTCTCGCAGAATCAGTCGTCGATGCGCAAGACGCCCTGGCGGGTCCGGTCCAGGTACAGGCGCAGGACGTCGGGGCGGGCGTAATGCCCCACCGGGTCGAAGTTCTGCCGCTCGCGGTAGACCCGGGCGTGGTCCAGGTCGACGCAGAACACGCCTTCGCCTTCCTGCGGCGGCAACAGCCACTGGCCATCGGGCCCGGCGACCGCGCTGCCGCCGTCGGCGCAGACCGCCGGCAGGCGTTCGCGCAGCAGGTCGGCATGCGGATGGCTGTCCGGGATGTCCTCGCGGCGCATCGGTGCGCCGACGCTGACCACGTAGCTGCGGCCTTCGCGCGCGACGAAACGGGTGATGTCCTCGGTGTTGCGCCGGCTGCCCGGCCACACCATCAGGTGCAGGTCCTCGCCCTGCGCGGACAGCGCGGCGCGCGGCAGGGGCATCCAGTTTTCCCAGCAGTTGAGCGCGCCGATCGTGAACGGTCCGATCGGGAACGTGCGCAGCCCGGCGCCGTCGCCCGGCGACCAGACCAGCCGTTCCTCGTAGGTCGGCATCAGCTTGCGGTGCACGTTGCGCAGCGCGCCCGCGTCGTCGATCAGCATCAGGCTGCAGTACAGACTGTGCCCGCCGCGATCGTCGGCGCGCTCGATCGTGCCCAGCGCCACCCACAGGCCTTGGCGTCGCGCGGCCTCGCGGATCGGATCGAGATCACCGCGCGGCACCGACACCGCCTGTGCGCAGTAGTGCGCATACAGCGACTTCTGCAGGTCGTCCTCGAAGCGCGCGCCGTCGGTGTGCTCGATCCAGAACGGATAGCCCGGCAGCAGCGCCTCGCCGAACACCACCAGCTTCGCGCCCTGCGATGCCGCGTCGTCGATCGCCGCGACGATCTTCCGCGTCGTGGCCTCGCGATCGAGCCACACCGGCGCGATCTGGGCGAGGGCGACGCGGAGGGTGGTGTTGTCGGACATCGAACACTCCTGACCAAGAGGCGCGTCGAGTGTAGCGGGGACCCATTAGCTTTGTAGCAGGGCCGCTTTGTAGGAGGGCCTTCAGGCCCGAGCTTTTCCGCTCTTCACACAACGCAAAAAAAGCTCGGGCCTGAAGGCCCTCCTGCGTGAAGCGGAACATCGCGTGCATCAGCACTCGATCACGTTCACCGCGAGGCCGCCGCGCGAGGTTTCCTTGTACTTGTCCTGCATGTCGCGGCCGGTGTCGCGCATGGTCTTGATGACCTTGTCGAGGCTGACCTTGTGCTTGCCGTCGCCGCGCAGGGCCATGCGGCTGGCGTTGATCGCCTTCACCGCGCCCATCGCGTTGCGTTCGATGCACGGGATCTGCACGAGGCCGCCGATCGGGTCGCAGGTCAGGCCGAGGTTGTGCTCCATGCCGATCTCGGCGGCGTTCTCGACCTGCCCGGGCGTGCCGCCGAGCGCGGCGGTGAGGCCGGCGGCGGCCATCGAGCAGGCCACGCCGACTTCGCCCTGGCAGCCGACTTCGGCGCCGCTGATCGAGGCGTTCTCCTTGTAGAGGATGCCGATCGCCGAGGCGGTCAGCAGGAAGTCGAACACGCCCTGTTCGTTCGCGCCGGGGCAGAAGCGGTCGTAGTAGTGCAGCACCGAGGGAATGATCCCGGCGGCGCCGTTGGTCGGCGCGGTGACCACGCGTCCGCCGGCGGCGTTCTCTTCGTTCACTGCGAGCGCGTAGAGGTTCACCCAGTCCAGCACCGTGAGCGGATCGCGCATCGCGGCCTCGGGCTTGGTCGAGAGTTCCGCGTGCAGGCTCGGTGCGCGGCGCGCCACGTGCAGGCCACCGGGCAGGGTGCCGCTTTCGCGGATGCCGCGCTGCACGCAGCTCTGCATCGCGTCCCAGATCTCGCGCAGGCCCTGGCGGATCGCGGTGCCTTCGCGCCAGGCGTGTTCGTTGGCGAACATCAGGCCGGCGATGCTCAGGCCGTGGGTCTCGCACTGCTGCAGCAGCTCGGCGCCGCTGTGGAACGGGTAGGGCAGCTCGGTGGTGTCGGCGACGATGCGGTCTTCGGCCGCTTCGTCCTGGTTCACCACGAAGCCGCCGCCGACCGAGTAGTACTCGCGCGTCGCGATCTCGGCGCCTGCGGTGTCGAAGGCGGTGAAGCGCATGCCGTTGGTGTGATAGGGCAGCTTCTGGCGCTTGTTCATGATGAGGTCGTGCTTCTCGTCGAAGCCGATCTCGTGCGCGCCGCCGAGGCGGATGCGCTTGGTGGTGCGAATGCGCGCCAGCGCTTCGGGGATGACGTCGGGGTCGATCAGGTTCGGCCAGTGGCCTTCCAGGCCCATCAGCACGGCCTTGTCGGTGCCGTGGCCGCGCCCGGTGAGGGCCAGCGAGCCGAACACCTCGGCGCGGACGCGGCCGGTGCGGGCGAGGTCGCCGTTTTCCTGCAGCCAGCGTTCCACGAAGCGCGCGGCGGCGCGCATCGGCCCCACCGTGTGCGAGGAACTGGGGCCGATACCGATCTTGAACAGGTCGAAGGTGCTGACAGCCACGGGATGCTCTTCCGTCGGGACGACCGCCGGGCCGATGCGGGCAGCCGGGCAATGCGTCGATCTGCATGGGGCGGCGCGCGCGCCGTCCCGCGTCCCGAACCCGCGACCGGACGTCGGCCGCGTGCCGGCGAAACGTAGACGATATTCTAGGTCGTCATGTCGATGGCTGTCTCATGCGTTTTTGGCATGGACAAGCCATGCGCGCCCGTATGTTCCGGGCGCGTCGCCGACGGCGGCGTGTCGCGGTCAGTCGTACCAGCGGTTGCGGATCGACGCCATCTGCACGCCGACCTTCTGCGCGATGGGCACCTGCGTCTTCATGAAGGCGATGGCCCTGGCGCGATCGGTGACCTTGGCGGTGAGGCTGACGCGATAGGGATAGTCCGGATTCCGGCGCGGGTGATGCTTCAGCTTGACCCGGGTGGTCTGCAGCCCGGCATCGCGTGCGCCGCGCGTGTCCAGTCCGAGCGCGGCCGCCCAGGCGCCGAGGTCCTTGGTCCAGTAGCTCGTGACCAGGCGCTGCTTGCGTGCGGTGTCCTTCATCGATGTCCCCTGTGTGTGATCCGGATGGCGGCATGGACGGTCATGGTGCATCCGCCGGCCGCCCCATGTCCCCCGGGCGCCCGATTCGATACCGGTATGATGCCGATGCCCGATTCCGAACAGGCTTGCAACCCACATGGCCACCGACCCCGCCCTGGTGCTCTATCAGCGAGACGACTGCCACCTGTGCGATCTCGCGCTGGCGGTCCTGGCCGAGGCCCGTGCGCCTGCGTTCGAGAGCGTGTTCATCGATGACGATACGTCGCTCGAAGCCGGATACGGCCATCGCGTGCCGGTGCTGCGCGACACGCGGCGCGGCATCGAGCTGGACTGGCCGTTCGACGCGGACCGCCTGCGTGGCTGGCTGGCCGGCGGATCATCGGGTTCGTAGAGCGGATCGAAGATCCGCTGCCTTGGTTCTTGTAGAGCGGAGCTTGCTCCGCTCGCTTCTTCAGGGAAAGCCAGAGCGGAGCAAGCTCCGCTCTACAAGAGCCTGTGGATCACTTCGCGACGAACACCACCTTCGTCGTCACCTTGATCTCGTTCGGGATGACGCTGGTATCGGCCCAGTCGCCGCCGCCGACGCCGAAATCCAGGCGCTTCACCGTCGCCGAGCCCGCCAGCACCGGCTTCGCGCCCGGCGTCCAGGTGAAGGTCAACGTCACCGGCTTGTTCACGCCGCGCAGGCTCAGCGTGCCGTCGGCGGCGTACTTGTTGCCGCCCAGGCTGCGGAACTTCGTCGCGGTGTAGCGCGCCTGAGGAAACTTCTTGCTGTTGAAGAACGACGCGCCGTGCAGTTCGCCGTCGTAGTCGGCGTTGCGCGTGGTCGCGGTGGCCAGCGGGATGGTCACGTCCAGCTTCGCGGTGGCCAGCTGCGCCGGATCGAACGAGAAGGTGGTGGCGAAGCCCGGAAAGGAGCCGTTGAAGGCTTCGCCCTGGTACTTTCCGGAAAAGCCGAGGCTGGAGCCGGTGGTCTGGGCGTAGTTGGCGGCGAAGGCCGGTGCGGCGGCCAGGGCCAGGGTCAGCAGAAGCGTCTTGCGCAACATGATGCGTTCACTCGTTGGGGGATTGCGGGGAAGAGGCCGGCGGTGCGGCTTCGGTTGCGCCTGCGGTGGTCGCGTGCACCTTCAGCCAGCCGCGCGGCAGCATGCGCGCCAGCGTGGCGTCCTGCTGGAACAGGTGGTGGTAGAACGCGGCGCCGGCGTGCGCGGCGACCATCAGCGCGAGCAGCCAGAACATCAGCTCGTGCGCTTCCTCGGCGGCTTCATGCAGGTCGTGGCTCTCGCCGACGATGTCCGGCAGGTTGAACAGGCCGAACCACTGCAGCGGGTAGCCTGCGGAGGAATTCACCACCCAGCCGCTGATCGGGATCGCGAACAGCAGCACGTAGATCCCGAGATGCGTCAGCGTGGCGATGCGTTCCTGCCAGCGCGGCGAGCCCGGCACCGGATGCGGCGCGCCGGCGATGAGGCGCCACAGCACGCGCAGCACGACCAGACCGAGGATGGTCAGGCCGATCGACTTGTGCAGGGCATAGGTCTTGATCTTCTCCGGGCCGTTGGGCAGGTCGCCCATGGTCAGGCCGATGTAGGCGATGACGACGATCAGGACGACGGTGGTCCAGTGCAGCAGCTGGCTGACGCCGCCCCAGCGGTCGGCAGGGTTTTTCAGGCTCATGGTCGAGGGTCCGTAGGTGGGTCCGGGGGGATGTCAGGAAGAGGCGGGCGGCGCAGGATCGGTTGCGCGGCCGGTTGAGGCGTCGGTTGCGTCGTCGGTTGCGCGGTCGTCCGCGTCGTCGGCCTTGCCACCCTGGCGCACGGCTTCCGCCTCGATGCGCAGCTCGACGCTGTCTCCGATCACGCTGGCCCAGGCGTCGATGCCGAAGGCCTTGCGGCTCAGGGTGGCCGTCGCCGAGAACCCGACCGTGCGCCGGAACGGCGGCAGCGGATGGCGTTTGAGCGCGTTGAGCTTCACGTCGAGGGCGACCGGCTGCGAGACGCCGCGCAGGGTCAGGGTGCCGTGGACCCGGGCGCGATCGGCGGCGAGCGGTTCGACCCGGGTCGAGACGAATTCGGCGGTCGGGTGGTCCTTCGCATCGAGCAGGTTGCCGGCCAGCGTGGCCTCGTTCCACTTCGCGTCGCCGAGGTCCACGCGGGCGATCGGCACCGAAGCCTTGAGCGAGGCGGTGGTCCAGTCCTCCGGATCGAAGACCAGGGTCCCGGTGCTGCCCGAGACGGTGCCGATGGCGTTGGAGAACCCGGCATGGCTGATCGCGAACATCACGCGCGTGTGCACCGGATCGAGCCGGTAGGTGTCCGCCTCGGCGGCCAGCGCCGACAGGGGCAGCAGCAGCGACAGGGCGGCGATGCGACGGAGGCGGTGCAGGGTGGGCGACATCGGCGATCCCGGCAGGAGGTCTGTCCGATTCTAGGCCGATGCCGCAGGATATGCCGCCCCTGGCGGCTGCAACGGTTCATTGCGCGGGGGGATGGGCGCCGGGAGAGGGCGCCCGCAGGGACTTTCATCGACACGGGAACGTCGCATGCACACGCGAAGCAGGCAGTTGGGCGCTGCTCAGGCCATCTCGATCCGGATCGCGCGGGCGATCGGTCTGGCTGTCGCTGCGGCCTCGATGGCAACGTCCTGCGCCTGGGCGCGGGACGGCGGCATCACCCAGCGTTTCGTGCGTTTCGGCCCCGCCGATGGCCTGCCCGCCGAGATCAATGCCCTGGGCGTGGACCGGGCCGGGGTGCTCTGGGCCGCGACCGGCGACGGGCTGATGCGCTACGACGGCACGGCACTGACGCTGCTGCGACGCGCGCGCGGCGTGCAGGGCGGCTTGCCCGACAACGACCTGAAGACGCTGGCGATCGATCGCGACGACCGCGTCTGGGTCGCTTCGAGCGGGGCCTTGAGCATGCTCGACGTGCAGCGTCGCGACATCGCGCAGATCCGCTTCGCAGGCGAGTCCGCCGCCTGCGATGACGATATCGTCACGCTCGCGGCGGCGCCGGATGGCGCGATGTGGCTCGCGGGCCAGAGGCCGGTGCTGTGCAGGATCGGGCGCGACGGTGCGATCCAGCGAATCGCGCTCGGCGCGAGCGACGCGATGCGCGGCGATCCCGTGGTGATGCTGGCCCGTGGCGCGGACGATGTGCTGATCGGCACATCGTCCGGCCTGTATCGGCTGCGCCACGGGCGCCTGCGCGAACTGGATCCAGCGAGGCTCGCCCGGGCCATGGTCTTCCACATCAAGCCCGACGGCGACGGCAGCGCCTGGGTCGGTACCGATCTCGGCGCATTCCGCGTGTCGCCACGGGACGAGGTCACCGCAGCGCCGTGGCGCCTCCCCTCGCGCGCGACCAATGCGGTGATTTCGCCGCGCGGCGACGGCGGTTACTGGATCGGCACCGCGCTCGGCCTGTTCTCGGCGCGGTCGGCCGCGCACCCGGCCGTGCAGGTGCGGCCGCCGCTGCACGAGGACGGCCTGTCGAGCGGCGTCTTCGACCATGCGCGCGACCACGAGGGCGGCTGGTGGTTCGCCTCGTACGTGCAGGGGCTCTCGTACCTGCCGGCGACCCACGGGCGATTCGGCACGATCGAGGCCATCGCCGGCGACACGATGTCGCGGATCGATCCTGCCCAGGTCGCAGCAGGCCAGGGCGACCTCGTGTGGCTTGCCGGTGCGCGCGTCCTGCATGCATTGCGTGCAGGCGGCGACGTGCCGCAGCGGTCGATCGATGCCGATGCGCTCGGACTGCAATGGTTCGATGCGGTGACCACCTGTGCCGACGGCCGGCTGTGGGTCTCGGGCTTCGACACGGCGGGCATCGATCGCGTCGTGCAGGTCGACCCGCGCACGGGCGCGGCATTGCGCGAGCATCGCGCCCGCGCCGAATCGGCCGCGTCGCCGCAGGACCTGTTCTGCGCCGACGATGGCGCGCTGTGGGTGTCCCTGCAGGCTGGCGGCCTGCGCGTGCTCGATCGCGATGCGCGCGTCGTGCGCGAGCTGTCTCCGGACCAGGTCTTCGGCAGCGAAGTGCAGGGCCACGCCGGCATCCTGGCGGGCCCGGACGGCCAGCCGTGGTTCCATGACGGGCATGCGCTGCATCGCTGGCATGCAGGGCGATTCGAGCCCGTCGCCGTGACGGCGGGCGACGATGGCGAACCGATCCAGGCCGTCGCCTTCGTCGCGCCGGACACCTGGTGGATCGCGCGCTTCGGTGCGCTGGAGCGTCACCTCTGGCGCGATGGCCGGCTGCAGCGCCAGGCGGTGTTCGGCCAGGACGAGGGCCTGCCCGGCTTGGATGTCGGCAGCCTGCTGGTGGCCGGCGACCAGGTCTGGCTGGCGAGCACGCGCGGCCTGCTGCAGTACGACATGCGGCAGCGACGCGCGCGCCTGCACGTCATGCGCGACGGCCTGCCCGGACTGGATTTCTCGCAGGCGGGGATGCTGCGCGACGCGCATGGCCGCGCGCTGGCGATGGCGAAGGAAGGCCTTGTGTGGTTCGACCCCGCGCAGCCCTTGCCCGCACCGAAGATCCCGGCGCTGGCGATCGATGCGGTCGAGCTGCGTCGCGACGAGGACGTGGTCGCGTTCGCGGTGCCGCGCGCACCTGGACCCGGCGATGTGCGACGCGTGACGATGGCGCCGGGCGATCGCGACCTGCGCATCGTCGCGCGGGTGATGTCGTTTGCCGATCCGGCGCTGCATCGCTACCGTTTCCGCCTGCAGGGTTTCGACCCCGACTGGGTGCTGCAGGACGTGCGCGGAGAACGCGTGTTCTCCAGTCTGCCGCCAGGCACGTATCGGCTCGAAGTGCAGGGTGCGAACGCCGACGGCGCGTGGTCGCCCGCGCGCCGCATCGAGGTCGAGGTGCTGGCGCCGTGGTGGCAGCGCGGCTGGGCCTTCGTGCTGTACGCGCTCGCAGTGGCCGGCGTGGTCGCCTGGGGCGTGCGTCTCGATCGTCGCCGCACACGACGCCGGCATGCCTACCAGCTGGCGAGACAGAAGCAGGCGCTGGCCGAGGACGCTTCGCTGGCGAAGAGTCGCTTCCTCGCCAACCTCGGCCACGAAGTGCGCACACCGATGACCGGCGTCCTCGGCATGAGCGAACTGCTGCTGGGCACCTCGCTCGACGAACGCCAGCGCAGCCACGTCGGTGCGATCCACCGTGCCGGCGAACACCTGCTGCGCCTGGTCAACGATGCGCTCGATCTCGCGCGCGCCGAAGCCGGCCGCCTGGAACTGGCGCAGGGCGATTTCGACCTGCATGTCGTGATCGATGACGCCGTCGCGCTGATGCGTCCGCTGGCCGAACGCAAGGGGCTGCGTTTCGTGATCGAGCGCGAGGCCGACGTGGCGCGCGGCTGGCATGGCGATGCCACGCGCATCCGCCAGATCGTGCTGAACCTGCTCGGCAACGCGATCAAGTTCACCGAGCGCGGCGAAGTCCTGCTGCGCCTGGCGACGCTGTCGCCGCGCGGCGTGCGTATCGAAGTGATCGACACTGGCCCGGGCCTCGATGCGGAACAGCAGCGACGCCTGTTCCGGCGTTTCGAGCAGGCGGAAGGTGCGCGCACCGCCAGCCGCTACGGCGGCAGCGGGCTCGGGCTCGCGATCTGCCAGGAACTCGCCGTCGCGATGGAGGGCGGCATCGAACTGCGCAGCGCGCCCGGAGAAGGCGCCTGCTTCATCGTGCGCCTGCCGCTCGCGCCCGCCGCGCTGCCTGCCGAAACCGGGGACGCACGTGGCGAGGCGTCATGCCTGCCCTGCGCGGTGCTGCTGGTCGAGGACGACGCCATCGTCGCCGATGCACTGGGCGGCCTGCTGCAGGCGCAGGGACATCGTGTCGTGCATGCCGGTCACGCGCTGGCTGCGCTCACTGCGTTGGCGACCGAAGACGTCGACATCGCGCTGATCGACCTCGACCTGCCCGGCATGGACGGCCTCGCCCTCGCGCGTCACCTGCGCACGCAGGGCTTCGCCCGCCCGATGATCGCGCTCACCGCCCGCGCCGACGTCAACGCAGAGCCGCAGGCAATGGCCGCCGGTTTCGATGCCTTCCTGCGCAAGCCGCTGACCGGCGAGATGCTCGCCGAGGCATTGGCGGGGCATGTGCCGTTGCTTGCATAGGGTGTCCGCCTGATTGCGCCGCCGATCCCAATGATGCGCGGGCGACTTGCCCGATGCCGTAGCAGCGTCAATTCATGTAGCGCGTTTTTTTGCAAGCATCAGCAGAAAGAAGACGATGAATCCGATCCACGAAAAGAACAGGCTTGCGAGGACGCCCACGAGCTTGGCCTTGCCGGAGTAGTCTTTGTTGAAAAGAACAAGGCAGATCGGGAAAAGGATGAAAAGCAGAAGCCAGGTGATGACAAAAAGATCGCCCATTGCAATCGCCTTGGAGAAGAGGGAGCAATGCCATCGCTATTTTGATGGCGGCGGATGATGGTGTCGCTGCCGCGCATTATGGTGCGGGAGGGCGACTCAGTAGGGTTTGCAGACAACACGGGATGACTCTGCCCAGCAACGCCATCTGCCATAGGTTACTGGGACGCCAGTCATTGTGTAGATGTGGTTGCGCATGCGGTTGCCAGCGGTGCCATTGGGTCCTTCGGCGGTGTAGTCGAACTGGGCACCATTCAGTTGGTCCCATGTCATCGGAATTTTGTTCCCGAATTTGTCTTCCGCAGTTCCGTCGACAAAAGTTATGGTGTTGTTTATTGCTTCCCATTCAACTTGAATCTTCGAGCCGTCGGAGAAAACGATCGTGATGCGCGTCTTCCCCATGCTGTCATTCCACAGGCTGGCGACGGTAACTGCTATCTGATGGACTGTGCCAACCAAAGCGGGAAGTGTGTTTTGCAGGGAGGCGATTTGTGTGGCGCTGTTGAGCCAGTTGGTCAGTTGGGTGCGTGCGGCTCCTGGGCCGGCAACGTCATACGCAGAAAGATTCTGCGTGTCGCCGTTGGTCGTCAAGGTAACGTAGCCCTTCATCGTGCCGCCCGTGCTGTGCCAATAGGAAGCCAGCTCAAGCACCTGCAGTTCAATTTCAGGCTCGATCGGAAGCAAGGTTGTCTCGTTGTAACAGACCCTCCCCTCTTCGCAACTGCGCATGATCTCGTATTTGCGGACTCTGCCTTGCGGCAGGTCGTACACATAATGCGTATCGATTCCGGCCGAACCAGCGCCGCGGCTCTGCGCTTGCGCCTGGTAGGTCGGTTCATTGCAGTTGTCGCAGCGGATGACCGCCGCCGCAGCATCAAAACAGGGTAGGGCGAGCAAGGCGAGCAAGCAACGCTTCATGATCCCTCCATTGGATACAGCGTCCATGGCCGCTCTTCATGAGCAACGGCCCGGAACGTAGCCGGGACTGGAATGACAGTCAAGCCTTTGACGACTAGCGGAGTGCTTTTCCCGAGGTCAATAAAATCAACGCCTTAGGTTATGCGCTGATGTCCGACAGCAATTATGCCTAGCCTGAATCCAAGCAAGGCTAGGCCTGCCGGAGGAACACTAAGGCAGGCCTTGCAAGGCTGTCAATCATTGTTTGTTGCATTTGAATCATTTTGTTTCATTGCGCTCGCCGTGAGCATGTCGCGTCGCGGCGTTACCTCGCACTCACCGAATGCACCGCCTCCACCAGCACCGCGACATGATCCGGGTTCATGTCCGGGGACATGCCGTGGCCGAGGTTGAAGATGTGGCCGTCGCGGGAGCCGTTGTTGCCGGCGGCGTAGCTGTCGAGGGCGCGGCGGACTTCGTGGCGGATCGCGTCGGGGCTGCCGTAGAGCGTGCAGGGGTCGAGGTTGCCCTGCAGTGCGACCTTGCCGCCGGTGCGGCGCGCCGCTTCTCCAAGCTCGATCAGCCAGTCGACGCCGACGCCTTCGGTGCCCGAGGCGGCGAGGTCTTCGAGATACGCGGCATTGCCCTTGCCGAAGAGGATCAGCGGCGTGCGCTCGGCGCCTTCGCCGCGCTCCAGCTCCTTGGCGATGCGCACGAGGTAGGGCAGCGAGAATTCGCGGTACATCGCGGGGCTCAGCACGCCGCCCCAGGTGTCGAACACCTGCAGTGCCTGTGCGCCGGCGGCACGCTGCGCGGCGAGGTAGGCGATCACCGCGTCGGTGTTCACCGACAGGATGCGGTGCAGCAGTTCGGGCGCGTTCAAGGCCATCGCCTTGATCTTCGAGAAGTTGTCGCTGCCGCCGCCTTCGACCATGTAGCAGGCGAGCGTCCACGGGCTGCCGGAGAAGCCGATCAGCGGCACGCTGCCGTCGAGCTCGCGGCGGATCACCCGCACCGCGTCCATGACGTAGCGCAGCTCGGTCTCCATGTCGGGCACGGCAAGCTTCGCGACGTCCTCGGCGGTGCGCACCGGGCGCTCGAACTTCGGGCCTTCGCCCTCCGCGAAATACAGGCCCAGGCCCATCGCGTCGGGCACGGTGAGGATGTCGCTGAACAGGATCGCGGCGTCCAGCGGGAAGCGGCGCAGCGGCTGCAGGGTGACTTCGCAGGCGAGGTCCGGGTTCTTCGCCATCGCAAGGAAGCTGCCGGCCTGCTTGCGCGTGGCACGGTACTCCGGCAGGTAGCGACCGGCCTGGCGCATCAGCCACACCGGCGTGCGGTCGGTGGATTCGCGGCGGAGGGCGCGCAGGAGGCGGTCGTTGCGGAGCGGGGAGGCCTGGGTCACGGAAGATCTCGGAAAAATGTGGGAAGTGCGCGGTCGCGGTCAGTTCGGCGCGTCGACGCCTTGCGCGAACACCAGCTGGAAGCCCTTCTTGAGGCTCTGGTCGCGGGCGCGCTCGAACGCGGCGAGCGCGCTGGCGTGATCGGTGAACTGCTCGCGCTTGAGGGTGCTGCGCTTGCCGGTCTGGCCGGTTTCGCGGACCAGGCACCAGCCGCCGAACAGGTCGGCCTCCAGCTGCAGCTGGACGAAGCGCGGGGCTTCTGGGCCGTCGGGACGTTGCTGCAGGAGGAGGCGCATGGCTCGGATTGTAAGGCCTCGGCCCCGGAAAGACGGGGCTCAGCCTTCGCGCAGGGTCTCCAGGACGGCGTCCTCCGGCACGTCGGACACCACCCGGGCCGCGCCCGGGGCTTCCCACAGCACGAAGCGCAGGCCGTGGGCATTCGCCTTCTTGTCCAGGCGCATGCGCGCCAGCAGCAGGTCCGGATCCAGCCCGGCGGGGATGCGCGTGGGCAAGCCGAAGCCCTCAAGCAGGGCCTGGATCCGCGCGGTGTCGGCTGCGGCGGCCATGCCGAGATGAGCCGACAGCCGTGCCGCCAGCACCATGCCCACGGCCACGGCCTCGCCGTGGTTCAGGGCCGCGTTGCCGACGCCGCTGTAGCCCTGTTCGGCCTCGATGGCGTGGCCGAAGGTGTGGCCGAGGTTGAGCAGGGCGCGATCGCCGTGCTCGAACGGATCGCGCTCGACGATGTCTGCCTTGTGCTGGCAGCTGCGGGCGATGGCCTCGGTCAGGGCGGCGGGGTCGCGGGTGAGCAGGGCGGCGGCATGGGCTTCCAGCCAGTCGAGGAACGGGGCGTCGCAGATTCCGCCGTACTTGATGACTTCGGCCAGCCCGGCACGCAGCTCGCGGTCGGGCAGCGTCGCCAAGGCCGTGGTGTCGGCGAACACCGCGCGCGGCGGGTGGAAGGCGCCGACCAGGTTCTTGCCTTCCGGCAGGTCCACGGCGGTCTTGCCGCCCACCGAGGAATCGACCATCGCCAGCAGGGTGGTCGGCAGCTGGATGCAGTCGATGCCGCGCATCCAGCATGCCGCCGCGAAGCCGGCGAGGTCGCCGACCACGCCGCCGCCGAGCGCGAGCACGCAGGCGTCGCGGGTCGCGCCGAGCTGGGCCAGGGCGCCGAGCACGTCGCCGAAATGCGCCAGGGTCTTGGCCTGTTCGCCGGCCGGGATGACCGCGCGCTCGATGCGCAGATCGGGACGCGCGTTGTGCAGCGCGACTTCGACGCGGCGCGCGTACAGCGGCGCGACGTGGGCATCGCTGACGAGCAGGGCGTGGCGTCCGCGCACGCGCGCGGCGAGGGCGATGCCGTCGTCGAGCAGGCCGTCGCCGATGCTGATGTGGTAGGGGTGTTGGCCGCCGACATGGACGACGCGCGCTGCGGTGGGGGTCATTGCGATTCCGGTGTGGCGGGCGCGACGGCGGGGCGCCACGCGGCATGGAGGCGTTCGATGAGGCGGGCGGCGGCGGTGTCCTTGTCCAGCCCGGCGGGCTCGAACACCAGGTCGGCGGTCTCGGCGTACAGCGGCGCGCGGAAAGCGGCGAGGCGCTCCAGCACCGCTTCGCGGTCGTCGCCGGCGATCAGCGGCCGGCTGGTGTCGTCGGCGAGGCGGCGCAGCTGCTCGGGGACATCGATCTTCAGGTACACCACGAAGCCGTGGCGGCGCATCGCCGCGCGGTTGTCGTCGGCGAGCACCGCGCCGCCGCCGCTGGCCAGCACGCAGGCCGGCCCGGCCAGCACGTCGACCAGTGCGGCGCGCTCCCGGGCGCGGAACCCGGCCTCGCCTTCGTCGGCGAAGAGTGCCGGGATGTCGCGGCCCGCGCGCGCCTCGATCTCGCGGTCGAGATCGACGAACGGCAGCGCATAGGCTTGCGCCAGCCGGCGGCCGAGCGAGCTCTTGCCGGCGCCCATCGGACCGACCAGGACGAGGTGGTGTGCGGGTTGCATCGGCGGATTTTAGCAGTTGGATGTTGCACGGCCGGCGCGGACGATGCGCCGGACCCGGCGGTCGCGGTCCAGGTGCAGCGTCAGTTCGGCGATGTCGGGCAGGGTGCGCATCGCCTGTCGGCTCACCCGCTCGAACAGGCGCACGAAACGTTCGACCTGTGCGCGAGACATGCCGGCGCGGCCGGGCCGGGCCGCGCGGGCGGCGCATTCCTGCTGCCAGCGCCAGCCCGGCACGCAGTCGAAGGCCGGCGGATGCAGCCAGGCGAGTCGGTCCAGGCGTGCCCACAGGGCCGGGTAGTCATGGGCCAATGCCCGATGGCAATGACGACGCCACACGCCGTCGGGATCCTCGTCTCGTTCCAGCGCGTTCACCGGCCGGCGCAGGGCATCGGCGGGCTGGGCCGGGACCTTCAGGCACCAGCCCTCGAACACCAGCAGGTCCAGCGGCCCGACCGTCCTCCAGCGCGACGGCGGCAGGCGCCGGTCGGTGAGCTTGTCGAAACGCGGCAGCCGGGTCGCGCGGCCCGCGCGCACCGCGCAGGCCAGGGCGATGTCGTGCGTGCCCGGCGGCCCGCGCGTGGCGAGCAGCGGATGCACCTCGCGGGCGAGACGCAGGCGTTCGCGGCGACCCAGGTAGACATCGTCGATCGACAGCGTCGCCGCGCGCAGGCGGCGGCTTTCCGCAAGGGCGACGACCTGCGCGGCCAGCGTCGACTTGCCCGAGCCCTGCAGCCCGGCGATGGCGCAGACCCGCGCGCCATGCGCCAGCGCATCGTCGAGCACGGCCTGTGCCACGGCATCGTCGAATCCCGCCGTGACGACGCGAGCTGCGGTCGATTTGATCCGTGTCGGGTGCGGTGGCCTCGGCATCGGGCGACAATAGCCCATCGCCGATCACGGCAGCCGATGGATCCCCCACCATGACGCTCTACGCAGAAGCGCTCGCCACGTTTTCCGACCTCTTCGCCCAGGCCAAGGCTGCGGGCATCCCCGAACACACCGCGATGACCGTGGCCACCGCCACGCCGGGCGGCTTGCCGTCCGCGCGGATGGCCCTGCTCAAGGCCCACGACGAACGCGGCTTCGTGTTCTACACCCACCTCGATGGCCGCAAGGGCCGCGAACTGCAGGCCAATCCGCAGTGCGCGCTGCTGTTCTTCTGGAAGGCGCTCGGCGAGGACGGCGTGCAGGTGCGCGTCGAAGGCGAGGTCGAGATCGTCGACGATGCCGAAGCCGACGCCTATTTCGCGATGCGCCCCCGCGACAGCCAGCTCGGCGCCTGGGCCTCGCACCAGTCGGACACGCTGGAGAACCGCGAGACCTTCGAGCAGCGCTTCGCCGACGCGAAGGCGCGCTTCGAAGGCGGCGACGTCCCGCGCCCGCCGCGCTGGGGCGGTTTCCGCGTCAAGCCCCGCGCCATCGAATTCTGGTACGGCGCCCAGTTCCGCCTGCACGAGCGGTATCTCTACGAGCGTGGTGCGGATGGTGCGTGGACGAAGCGGATGCTGTATCCGTGAGTGTGAATCCCGCGCTCTGAAGTCGCTTCTCATGGGTGAGTGCCGCGTCGAGTGAGCCGCGCGACGCGACACAAGGCGTCATCCTCGCGCAAGCGAGGACCCAAGCAAGCATGCAGCTGATGCATGGGTCCTCGCTTGCGCGAGGATGACGATGATTTTTTCGATGCTGTGCACGGCAAGGGCGCAAGGCGTGGTCCGCGTGCGACAGCGGTCATCGTAGACTGTCGGTCCAGCCACGCCACGAACCGCCATGGGCCCGCAACGCATCGTCTGCCTGACCGAAGAACCGACCGAGGTGCTGTACGCGCTCGGCGAGCAGCACCGCATCGTCGGGATCAGCGGGTTCACCGTGCGGCCGGCGATCGCGCGCAGGGAGAAGCCGAAGGTCAGCGCGTTCACGTCGGCGAAGATCGACGAGATCCTGCGCCTGGCGCCGGACTTCGTGGTGGGGTTCTCCGACATCCAGGCGGAGATCGCGTCGGCGCTGATCAAGCAGGGCGTCGAGGTGTGGATCAGCAACCATCGCAGCGTCGAGGGCATCCTCGCCTACGTGCGTCGCCTCGGTGCGCTGGTCGGCGCGGCGGACAAGGCGAATGCGTACGCGGACGAGCTCGCGCGCGGGCTCGATGCCATCGCGGTGGAGGCGGCGACGCTGCCGCGCCGGCCGAAGGTGTATTTCGAGGAATGGGACGATCCGCTGATCAGCGGCATCCGCTGGGTCGCGGAGCTGGTGCGCATCGCCGGCGGCGACGACGTCTTTCCCGAGCGCGCGGCGGAATCGCTGGCGAAGGCGCGCATCCTCGAAGATCCCGATGAAGTCATCCGGCGCGCGCCCGACATCATCCTGGGCTCGTGGTGCGGCAAGAAGTTCAGGCCGGAGAAGGTCGCGGCGCGGCCGGGCTGGGATGCGATCCCGGCGGTGCGCGACGGTGCGCTGCACGAGATCAAGTCGCCGATCATCCTGCAGCCCGGCCCGGCGGCGCTGACCGAGGGCGTGCGCGAGATCGCGCGCGTCATCCGGGCGTGGTCGCGCGGCTGAGCGCGGCCACCGGCGTCGCGCTTCAGTTGACCACGAGTCCGCGCGCGCCGGTCCGGCCCACGATCGCCATGGCGAGCAGGGCCATCAGCAGGGCGATGGCGAAGTTGGCGAGATAGGCGGCCTGCGCCGAGGTCGCCAGCAGCGCGGCGAACAGCGAGCCGCCGACCGCCATCGATCCTGCCACGACCGTCGCTTCGCACAGCTGCAGCGCGGACCCGTTCGCGCCTTCCTCGCCGGGCGCGGACATCGACAGCGCCAGCATCGACAGGCTGGCCGAGATCAGGCCCATGCCGAGGCCGGCGAGGGTCCAGCCGAGGATCGCCAGCCATACCGGCACGCTCGGCCACGTCGCGGCGCAGGTCAGTACGAGGCCGGAGAACACCGCGCCCGTACCGACGCGCAGGAAGCGATGGCGGCTCCAGCCATTTCGGGCGTGGCCCTGGTACTGCGAACCGAGCGACCAGCCGAGCGCGCCGACGCTGAGCGCGACGCCGGCCCAGACCGGCGACAGGCCGCGCTCGCGCGACAGCAGCAGCGGCAGGAAGGCTTCGGTGCCGAAGAACGCGGCGCAGACCAGGCCGCGCAGGGCCACGACGCTGGGCAGTCCGTGCGCGGCGAGCAAGGTGCCGCGCGGCAGCAGCCGCCAGGTGCAGGCGAACGCGAGCGCGGCGCCGGGCACCAGCATCGCCAGCGCCGCGCCGCCACGCGTCTGGCCGCCGAGGTAGAGCAGGCACAGGCCGAGCGCCGCGCCGCAGGCCCACGCCGCGCGCCCGCGACGCGGAACCTGCGCTGCCGTATCGGCATGGCCGCGCAGGGCGGGCCGCAGCATCCATGCGGCGGGCAAGGCCGCCAGCGGCACGGCGAGGAAGACCCAGCGCCAGCCGATGGTGTCGGCCATCCAGCCGCTCAGTGCCGGTCCCAGCAGCGAGGGCACGACCCATGCGGCGGAAAACGCGGCGAACAGGCGTGGACGCAGCGACTGTGGGTAGCAGCGCCCGGCCAGCACGAAAAGCGACACCGAGATCGCGCCCGCGCCCAAGCCCTGCAGCAGGCGGCCGGCGAGGAGCATGCGCATGTCGTTCGCGAGGCCGGCGACCAGCAGACCGATCACGAAGCAGGCCAGTCCGGGCCACAGCGATGTGGCGGGCCCGTGGCGATCGCTCCACTGGCCGCCCACCACCATGCCGACCACGCTCGTGGCCAGGGTGATGCCGAAAGCGAGCGCGTACAGCGGCAGGCCGTCCAGGGCGCGCGCGACGGTGGGCATAGCGGCGGCCACCGCCATGGACTCGAAGGCGACCAGTGCGACGAGAGACACCAGGCCGACCGTGGTGGCGCGGTATTGCGGCGCGAGGATCGATGCGGGTGCGGCCTCGTGCGCCGTGATGGACTCGTCGAAGGTCGTTGCGTCGTGATCGGACATCGGTCTGCTTCGTGGGGAAAGGCGGGCCGGCTTGCGTGGATGCCGACGGCTGGGCAGGATGCAACCTCAACCATGGTTGAGGTCAAGGCATGCGCACATTGGGCATCGGCGATGTCGCCAGGCGCAGCGGACTGGCGGTGTCCGCGCTGCATTTCTACGAACGGCGCGGGCTGATCCGGAGCATCCGCACCGCTGGCAACCAGCGGCGCTACGCGCAGGACGTGCTGCGCCGGCTTGCGGTGATCCGCGTCGCCCAGCGCGTGGGGGTGTCTCTGGATGCGATCGGCCGTGCCTTCGCGGCGCTGCCCGACGAACGCACGCCGACGCGTGCGGAATGGGCGCGGATGTCGGCAGCATGGCGCAGCGAGCTGGATGCGAAGATCCGCGACCTGCAGCACCTGCGCGACCAGCTGACCGATTGCATCGGCTGTGGCTGTCTCTCGCTGCGTCGCTGCCGCCTGAACAACCCGGACGATGCGCTGGGTGAGCAGGGCGATGGGCCGCGTCGGTGGGAGGCGGAGCCGTGATCGCGGGGACTCGAAGTCGTGCTCGTGAGGTCGAATTCGCGACGGAAGAAGCGGGCAACGACGCGGGGCAAAAAGAAGCCCCGGCAAGGCCGGGGCTTCGATGAGACCCGCAGCCGCCTGAGGCGGCTGCGGGCATGTCACGGATGGCGATCCGCCACCGCGATCAGGGCTGCGGGAACAGGTACTGCGCGTTGTAGGTGCCGCTGCCGGAGTACGAACGCACTTCCAGGTAGTAGTAGCCGGCCGTGCCGTTGTAGTTGATCGACTCGGTCGAAGTGGCGCCTTCGCTCTTGGCCACCTGGGTCCAGGCCGAACCGTTCCAGCGGTACATGTACAGGTCGAAGTCGGCATTGCTCGGGCCGGTCAGGCGGGCCTGGTAGGTGCCGTTGCCGCCCTGCTTGTAGCCCTGCGCACTGGGCACGGTGGCGGAACCGCCGCTGGCCAGGCTGCCGCTCTGCGACAGCCAGTTGCCCGTGGACGCCGTACCGGTGAAGTTCTGCCCGGTGACGTTGGCGCCGTTCACCGTCGCGCTGCGGCTGGCCGGCGAGAAGGTGTAGCCGCTCAGCGACGGGGTCAGCGTGTAGGTGCCGTTGGCCAGGTTGGCGAAGGTGAACTGGCCGTTGGCGTTGGTGCTGACCGACGTGCTGCCGTTGCTCACGGTCACGCCGCTGATGGCGGCGCCCGCGCTGGTGGTCACGGTGCCCGACAGCGAATACGCCGTGCTGCTCGACACCGTCACCGACTTGCTGGCCGTGTTGCTGGCGCCGGCGTTGTCGGTCACCGTCAGCGCGACCGTGTAGGTGCCCGCCGCCGCGTAGGTCTTGCTCGGGTTGGCGAGGGTCGAGGTCGTGCTGTCGCCGAAGTTCCAGCTGCGCGCGGCGATGCTGCCGTCGCTGTCGGTCGAGGTGTCGGTGAAGGTGGCCGTCAGGGCGCTGGTGCTGCTGGTGAAGTTCGCGGTCGGCGGCTGGTTGCCGGTGGTGGTGCCCAGCGTGGTCTGCCATGCGCCGCGGCCGTAGGTGCCGGCGGTGAGGATGTGCGGCGAGTTGTCCACTTCCAGGTCGCTGATCACCAGGCCGGCCGGCATGCCGTCGGAGAACGGCGCGAAGTTGGCGCCACCGTCCACGCTTTCGTACACGCCGATGTCGGTGCCGACGAAGATGCGCTGGGTGTTCAGCGGATCGATCGCCACCGTGTTCGCCGGGATGTTCGGCAGGCCGGTGCCCAGCGCGGTCCAGGTGCTGCCGCCGGTGGTCGTGCGGTACAGCTTGGAGCCGCTGAACGCCGCGATGGTGACGAAGGCGCGGCTGCCGTTGGCCGGGTCGATCGCGACGTCGGAGACGCGCGCTGCCGGCAGGTTGCCGGAGACATCGGCGACATTGGTGCTGGCGGCGTTCGCGCTGTAATACACCTTGCCGGCGTCCGTGCCCGCGTAGACGTGCACGTTGCTGCCGATCTTCTTCGCGGTGATGACGCTCACCGTGCCGCCGACGCGCGGGCTGATCGTCGTCCAGCTCATCGTGCTGGCGCTGGTGAGCGCGCGCGAGACGTAGTAGCCGCCGACGAAGTGGTAGCCGCCGGCCACGTCGGTCGGGGTGACCCACGGGAAGCCGCCGCCGGTGAGGCCGTTGCTGCCGGCCGCGGCGAAGGTGCCCGGTGCGCCGGACTGCGTGGAGCGGTAGATCGACGGCGTGCTGCCGCTCGGGTAACCGTTCTGGAACACGATCGCGGCGTTGGTCTCGTCGATGGCGTTCATGAAGCCGTCGCCATTGACGAAGGTGAGGTCCCACACGTTCGAGTTGGTGCGCTTGGACGAGGAGTTGTCCTGCGCGCCGCCGAAGACGATGTTCGGGTCCGTCGGGTGCACCACGATGTCGTAGTACTGGGTGATGTTGAGGTTCGCGTTCATGTTCACCCAGCTGCTGGCGCCGTCGTTGCTGCGCCAGATGCCGCCGTCGCCGCCGACCCAGATGCGGTTCGGGTCATTGAGCGAGTAGCGGACGACATGGGTGTCCTGGTGCACCTGCTGCGAGCTGCCCCAGGTGTTGGTCAGCGTGGTGAACGAACTGCCACCGTTCGTCGAACGGCGCGGACGGATCGCGCCGACGATGATCGTCTGCGGATTGGTCGGATGCACGCCGAGCGACAGGTTGTAGGTGCACTGGCCGTCACAGGCGGTGGTGCTGACCGAGGTCCAGGTGCTGCCGGCGTTGTCCGAGCGATAGAGATTGGTGTTGGTCAGCGCGTAGATCACTGCGGTGTTGCTCGGTGCCACGGCCAGGCGCATGCGGCTGGCGGTATTGGCCGCGCCGAGCAGGGTCCAGGTGGCGCCGCCGTCGGTGGAGCGATACACGCCGCTGCCCGGGGCGCTGGCGAGGAGGGTGCTGGTGCCCGGGAGTGCGACCAGGTCTTCGACCTTGCGATCCATCACCTGGCTCCAGGTCGCGCCCTTGTCGGTGGAGCGGTAGATGCCGCCGTTGGCATCGCCGCCCTGGTTGCAGCGGTCGCCGAAGCCGGCGGCCAGCACCACGTTGGCGTTGTTGGCCTGGGTGACCAGCGAAGTGATGGTCGACAGGTTCATGCCGGAATTGCGCGCCGACCAGTTGATGCCGCCGTCGGTGCTGAGGAACACGCCGTCGCTGAGGTAGCCCGAGCAGTCGCCGTCGAAACGGTCGCCGGTGCCTGCCCACACGTTCTGCGGATTGCCCGCTTCGACGTGGATCGCGCTGATCGACTGCGAGCCGACGTTGACGAAGGTCGGCGTCCAGCTGGCGCCGGCGTCGGTGGTCTTCCACACGCCGCCGTTGGCCGCGCCGATGAAGACGATGCTGTCGTTGGTCGGATGCGGGGTCACGGCATTGATGCGGCCGGCGACGCGGCCCATCACCCAGTTGCCCATCTTCATCGACGACGGGCCGAGCTCGCGCCATGGCGCGGTCTGCGCGCGGCCACTGACGCTGCGCCCGGTGCGCTTCTGGCGGATCAGCTGGTTGCGCAGCACGGTCAGCGCGGCGCGGCGCTGCTTCGCCGCATTCCTGTTCTGCTTCAGGCCGCGCGACTCGATCCACCAGCGCCTGCGCTGTTCGATCTGCCACGCCTCGCCCTTGGTCTTGTCGCCGCGCGCGTCGGGCGCTCGCAGCGGATCATTGCGGTTCTGTTGGGCATCTGCCGTGCCGGGCGCAAGCAGCGCACCGGCGACGACCAGAGAGGCCAGCCCCAGGAATTTCGCTTCCATCTTGAAGACTCCACGTGTGATTTGAATAGTTGTGTGCGATGCAATGACGGCCACCGTTCCGCGCGGTCGAGTGGCAGCATCTGGACGCCTTGCGGTCTTGCTCATGCTGCATTGGCATGACGCATTGCATGCCGCGCCTGCTGTCCGACGCGCATGCCGACGCGGCGGACCACACGGAGGGACGGCGCACACGTTCGCGTCTGCGCGCGAATCGCGTCGATGGCCGGTGGCGGGGCGTGCCGAGCATAGTCAATGCTGCAACGCAAAATCGGTGCGTTTTTCGCAGTTCAGGATCGCGTGGCGCGATATCGCAGTTTCGTGGAATCAATACGTGGGCGTGTGGGATACGAACTGAGACGGTTTTGACGAAAGCGGCGTCGTCTCATGAAAAATCATCATGACCCCACGTTGCGACGGGCGTCGATGCATGCGTCATGTCGCTGCGGATCCATGCGCAGACGTATCGATCCGCATGCAGCGGTCCGCATGCAGCGGGGATGGTTGCGATGATCGGCATCGCACCGGGTAGAGGCGCGTCGTGTCGATCGGGCTCAGTCGGCCACGAATTCGCGCGTGAACTGCATCGTCGAGCGCGCGCCGTCCTCGCGTTCGACGCGCAGGTCGAAGCGCAGCGTGTCCGGCGCGTGGATCTCGGTGGTGCCGATGTAGTCGATCAGCGTCTGTGGCGGCGTCGCGCCCGGCACGTCCGTGCGCAGCTCGCGCAGGGCGACCGTGCTCCGGCGCCCCTGCAGGTCGGTGACGCTCGCCTCGATCTTCGCCGGAACGGCGACGTCCTGGCCGTCCGGTCCGCGACGCACCGACACCAGCAGCAGCGCGGTGCCTTCATCGCGCGCGATGCCGTAGCCGCGCGCCATCGCCTCGTTGAGCAGGTCGGTGCGGACCACGTTCGCGCGCACGGTCACGTCCCCGCTGCGACTCACCGCTTCCTGGGGCGTTTCGATGATCCGAGCCGGCTTCGGTGCGTCGCCGCCGCAACCGGCGAGCGTGAGCGTGCTGGCGAGCCCCGTGCAGGCGAGGGCAATGATGGCGAGGCGAGGCATCGTGCGCATGACGGCTCCTGGGGGATGTGGGGATGCGGACTCAGTCGTTCGCGGCGGACAACTGCCGGCCGCGCTCGGTGGCGTTGGCGATCGCCTGCGCGACCAGCG
The DNA here is from genome assembly GCF_042677005.1 of Lysobacter brunescens. Taxonomy (NCBI): domain Bacteria; kingdom Pseudomonadati; phylum Pseudomonadota; class Gammaproteobacteria; order Lysobacterales; family Lysobacteraceae; genus Lysobacter; species Lysobacter brunescens. The sequence goes on from NZ_JBHTIF010000001.1 coordinate 1,668,886, forward strand.
CGCGGAAACCGCCGGCCTCGAAGGTCTCGACCGCAGCCTGGGTGGTGCCGCCGGGCGAGGTCACGCGGCGGCGCAGCTCGGCCGGCGGTTCGCCGGATTCGGTGAGCATGCGCGCGGCGCCCAGGATGGTCTGCAGCACGAGCGCGCGCGCGGCATCGGCCGGCAGGCCCTCGGCGATGGCGGCGTCCTCCATGGCCTCGGCGAGCAGGAAGATGTAGGCCGGGCCGCTGCCGGAGGTGGCAGTGACCGCGTCCATCTTCGCTTCGTCGTCGATCCAGACGGTCCTGCCGGCGGACGACAGCAGCACGGCGGCGCGCTCGCGGCCGGCGGCATCGACTTCGTCGCTGGCGAACAGCCCGGTCACGCCCGCGCCTAGCAGGGCCGGCGTGTTGGGCATGGTGCGGACCACGGCGACACCGCCGCCCAGCCAGCGCTGCAGCTGCGCGGCGGTGATGCCGGCGGCGATCGAGACCACCAACGGCCGGTTCGTCTGGGCGAGCGGCGCAAGCGCCTCGCAGACCGCGCGCATGACCTGCGGCTTCACCGCGAGCACCCACAGCCCGGCGGCTGCGGCGGCGGTCGCGTTGTCGGCGCCGACCTGCACGCCGAAGTCGGCGGCGAGGGCGTCGCGGAGCACGTCCACCGGCTCGGAGACGTGGATGTCGCCCGGTGCGGTGCCGCGCGAGATCAGGCCGCCGATCAGGCTGCGGGCCATGTTGCCGCCGCCGATGAAGGCGACACTGGACTGGGAACTCATGGGCGCTCCGGGGATGTCGGGGATGTCGGGGATGCGGGTTTCGGTGCGCGCGGCCCGAACAGCGCGCTGCCGACGCGGACCAGGGTCGCGCCTTCGGCGATGGCGAGCGCGTAGTCCTCGCTCATGCCCATCGACAGCGTGTCGATGCCCGGGTGGCGGGCGGCGAGGGCGTCGAACAGGGCGCGCATGCGACGGAAGGCGCTGCGGCGTCGGTCCATGTCGGGGTGCGGTGCGGGGATCGCCATCAGTCCGCGCAGGGCCAGCTGCGGGTACGCGGCGATGGCCTCGGCCAGTGCGTCGATGTCGTCGGGCTGGCAGCCGTGCTTGCTGGCTTCGTCGTCGATGTTCACCTGGATCAGCACGTTCAGCGGGCGCTGGCCGGGGGCGCGGTGCTTCGCCAGCGCCTCCACGAGCTTCGGCCGGTCTACGGTCTGCACCCAGTCGAAGGCCGACGCGGCCTCCTTCGCCTTGTTCGACTGCAGGTGGCCGATCAGGTGCCATTCGATGCCCAGGCCGCCCAGCGCCGGCTGCTTGGCCAGCGCCTCCTGCACGTAGTTCTCGCCGAAGGCCAGCGGGCCGGCCGCCGGGCGCGCGCGCAGCGCGGCGGCGACCGCGGCGATGGCCTCCGCCGGCTGGGTCTTGCTGACCGCCAGCAGGCGGGCGGGCGGGCGGCCGCTGCCTGCCGCGGCGGCCGTCATGCCGGAGAGCAGGGCGTCGAGCGCGGGGTGGGAGTGCGTGTCGGCGTCGGGCATGGCGTCGGGGCGGGCGAGGACGGGTGTCGGTGGGGAGGCGTTCGTGGAGAGGTGTACGAGGACAGCCGCGCCCCGGTTGCGACCGATGTCGCGAACCGGAAGTGTAAGTCCATTCCAACGCACGAACCGCCCGGGTGACAGTCGCGGGTCCGGGGCTATACTCAGGCGGTCGGTGTCACGCGACGCCACCAACGAATTCGAACATCGGGGAACTTGTCATGGATATCGCCGAACTGCTGGCCTTCTCGGTCAAGAACAAGGCCTCGGACCTGCACCTGTCCGCGGGCCTGCCGCCGATGATCCGTGTCGACGGCGACGTCCGCCGGATCAACATCCCCGCGCTCGACCACAAGCAGGTCCATGCGCTGGTCTACGACATCATGTCGGACAAGCAGCGTCGCGACTACGAGGAATTCCTCGAAGTCGACTTCTCGTTCGAGATCCCCGGCCTGGCGCGCTTCCGCGTCAACGCCTTCAACCAGAACCGCGGCGCGGGTGCGGTGTTCCGTACCATTCCCTCGGAAGTGCTGACCCTCGAAGACCTGGCCACGCCGCCGATCTTCCGCGAACTGATCGACCAGCCGCAGGGCCTGATCCTTGTCACCGGTCCGACCGGTTCGGGCAAGTCGACCACGCTGGCGGCGATGATCGACCACATCAACAAGACCGAATACGCGCACATCCTCACCGTCGAGGATCCGATCGAATTCGTGCACACCTCGCAGAAGTGCCTGATCAACCAGCGCGAAGTGCATCGCGACACCCACGGCTTCAACGAGGCGCTGCGCTCGGCCCTCCGTGAAGATCCCGACTACATCCTCGTCGGCGAAATGCGCGACATCGAGACCATCCGCCTGGCGCTGACCGCTGCGGAAACCGGCCATCTCGTGTTCGGCACCCTGCACACCAGCTCGGCGGCGAAGACCGTGGACCGCATCATCGACGTGTTCCCCGCCGGCGAGAAGCCGATGGTGCGTTCGATGCTGTCCGAATCCCTGCGCGCGGTGATTTCGCAGGCGCTGCTGAAGAAGGTCGGCGGCGGCCGTACCGCCGCGTGGGAGATCATGGTCGGCACCCCGGCCATCCGCAACCTGATCCGCGAGGACAAGGTCGCGCAGATGTATTCCTCGATCCAGACCGGCCAGAACTTCGGCATGATGACCCTCGACCAGCACCTGCAGGACCTGGTCAAGCGCAGCCTCATCACCCGCCAGCAGGCCAAGGGCTACGCCAAGGACAAGCGGTTGTTCGAATAACGCCCCGTCGTCGCGCACCGCCATCCCGTTCCGGAGCACCCCATGAGCACCATCGATTTCACCTCCTTCCTCAAGCTGATGGCGCACCAGAAGGCGTCCGACCTGTTCATCACTGCGGGCATGCCGCCGGCGATGAAGGTGCACGGCAAGCTGTCGCCGATCACCCAGAACGCGCTGACCCCGCAGCAGAGCCGCGACCTGGTGCTGAACGTGATGACGCCGGCGCAGCGCGAGGAGTTCGAAAAGACCCACGAGTGCAACTTCGCGATCGGCGTCTCGGGCGTCGGCCGCTTCCGCGTCAGCTGCTTCTACCAGCGCAACCAGGTCGGCATGGTGCTGCGCCGCATCGAGTCGAAGATCCCCACGGTCGAGGAACTGGCGCTGCCGCCGATCATCAAGACCCTGGCGATGACCAAGCGCGGCATCATCCTCTTCGTCGGCGCCACCGGCACCGGCAAGTCGACGTCGCTGGCGGCGATGATCGGCTACCGCAACCAGAATTCCTCGGGCCACATCATCACCATCGAGGACCCGATCGAATTCGTGCACAAGCACGAGGGCTGCATCATCACCCAGCGCGAGGTCGGCATCGACACCGACAGCTGGGAGGCCGCGCTGAAGAACACCCTGCGCCAGGCGCCGGACGTGATCATGATCGGCGAGGTGCGTACCCGCGAGGGCATGGACTACGCGATCGCCTTCGCCGAAACCGGCCATCTCGTGCTCTGCACCCTGCATGCGAACAACGCCAACCAGGCGATGGACCGCATCATCAACTTCTTCCCGGAAGACCGCCGCAGCCAGCTGCTGATGGACCTGTCGCTGAACCTCAAGGGCGTGGTCGCGCAGCAGCTGATCCCGACGCCCGACGGCAAGGGCCGCAAGGTCGCGATGGAGATCCTGCTCGGCACGCCGCTGGTGCAGGACTACATCCGCGACGGCGAGATCCACAAGCTGAAGGAAGTGATGAAGGAGTCGACCAACCTCGGCATGAAGACCTTCGACCAGGCCCTGTTCGAGCTGTACCAGGCCGGCGAGATCAGCTACGAGGACGCGCTGCGCTACGCCGACTCGCAGAACGAGGTGCGCCTGAAGATCAAGCTGGCCCAGGGCGGCGACGCCCGCACCCTGGCCGCCGGCCTGGATGGCGTGGAAGTGGCCGAGGTGCGCTGAGCGCGCGCCGAACTCCCCGCCGTTTCCGTGGTCCGTGAAGGACCGGACGCCTCCCGCGCGGGAAGGCCCCGGTCCTTTTCCTTGTAAAGTAACCCTCCCTCCTTACCAACCGGCCGCGGACGCGGCGCCAGGGGCCTGATCCGTGAACGCAGTGGTCGAGACAACCCGGGAACCGTCGATCGAAGAGCAGGCCATGGAAGCTCAGGCGGCTGAAGCGCTGCCCGTCCCGGTCAGCGATGGCGAGCGCATCGTCGCGGCCCTGCTGGAGAAGGGACGGCTGAAGGAGGCCGACCTGGTCCGCGCGCAGCGCCTGCAGGAAGAGACCGGCGGCGAGCTGCTGGCCCTGATCGCCCGCCTGGGCCTGGTGTCCGAGCGCGATCACGCCGAAGCCTGCGCCGACGTGCTGGGCCTGCCGCTGATCGCGGTGAAGGAACTGCCCGACCTGCCGCCGGAAGGCCTGGAACTCAGCCTGCGTTTCATGAAGCAGTTCGCCGTGGTGCCGGTGGCCGACGCCGGCGAGCGCGTCGACGTGCTCATGGCCGACCCGCAGGACCCGTACACCCTCGATGCCGTGCGCCTGGCGACCCAGCGCGAGCTGCGCCCGCTGGTCGGCTTGCGCTCGGAGATCGGCGACCTGGTCGAACGCTGGCACGGCCAGGGCCGCAGCGCGATGGGCGCGATCGTCGAGACCGCCGAAGGCGAGGCCGGCGATGTCGACGATGTCGAGCACCTGCGCGACCTCGCGTCGGAAGCGCCGGTCATCCGCCTGGTGAACCTGATCATCCAGCGCGCGGTCGAGCTGCGCGCCTCGGACATCCACATCGAACCGTTCGAGAACCGCCTGAAGGTGCGCTACCGCATCGACGGCGTGCTGGAGGAGGGCGAGAGCCCGCCGGCCAACCTCACTGCCGCGGTCATCTCGCGCGTGAAGATCATGGCCAAGCTCAACATCGCCGAGCGCCGCCTGCCGCAGGACGGCCGCATCATGATCCGCGTGCAGGGCAAGGAGCTGGACCTGCGCGTGAGCACCGTGCCCACCGCGCACGGCGAATCGGTGGTGATGCGTCTGCTCGACCGCGAGACCGTGGTCTTCGACTTCAAGAAGCTGGGCTTCACCGACGATTTCCTGCCGCAGTTCGAGCATGTGCTGGAACAGCCGCACGGCATCCTGCTGGTCACCGGCCCCACCGGCTCGGGCAAGACCACCACGCTGTACACGGCGCTGAGTCGCATCAATACCCCCGACGTGAAGATCATCACCGTCGAGGATCCGGTCGAATACCAGATCGAGGGCATCAACCAGATCCAGGCCAAGCCGCAGATCGGCCTGGATTTCGCGCATGCGCTGCGCAGCATCGTCCGCCAGGACCCCGACATCATCATGATCGGCGAAATGCGCGACCTGGAGACCTGCAAGATCGCGATCCAGTCCGCGCTCACCGGCCACCTGGTGCTGTCGACGCTGCACACCAACAATGCCGCCGGCGGCATCACCCGATTGCTCGACATGGGCGTCGAGGATTACCTGCTGACCTCCACGATCAACGGCATCCTCGCCCAGCGCCTGGTGCGCCGCCTGGAGCCCATCCACGCCGAGCGTTACGAGGCGTCGCCGGAGGAGATCGAGAAGTTCAACCTCCGTCGCTACCAGCCCGAAGGCACGATCCACCTGTATCGCCCGCGCGGTTCCGCGATCGCGCCCAGCGGCTACATCGGCCGGACCACGATCATGGAATTCCTGGTCATGAACGACGAGATCCGCCGTGCGGTCATGCGTCATGCCGGCATGGGCGAACTGGAGCAACTGGCGAAGGAAGCGGGCATGCGCACCATGTACGAGGACGGCATCGCCAAGGCGCTGACCGGCCTGACCACGATCGAGGAAGTGCTGCGGGTCACCGAGGATGCCTGAGGCGGCTGCAGCCGGTGCGGCGCCCGTGTTCCGCTGGGCCCGGCTGGAGGATCTGTCCGGGCCCGACGTGCATGCGCTGCTGTCGGCGCGCGAGCGCGTCTTCGTCGTCGAACAGGCCTGCGCCTATCAGGAGGCCGACGACCTCGACCCGGTGTCGTGGCATCTGACCGCGCATCTCGACGGCGCGCTGGCCGCCTGCGCGCGCGTGGTCGATCCGGGCATGAAGTACGACGCGCCGTCGATCGGCCGGGTGATGACGGTCGCGGCGTTTCGCGGGCGCCGTCTCGGCGAAGCGCTGATGCGCGAAGCCATCGCCGGCACGCACGCGCGCTTCCCCGGGCAGGCCATCCGGATCAGCGCGCAGGCGCATCTGCTCGGCTTCTACAATGCGCTGGGTTTCGAGGCCGAGGGCGAGCCCTACCTCGAAGACGGCATTCCGCATGTCGAGATGTGCCTCGCGCCCGCGCAGGCTTGAACGTCTGCCCGGAGAAGGGCGGGCTTGTTGCCGGCCGGCCGGGCATGGAAGATCGAACAGGGTTTGAACGCTTGAGGGGCAGGGAATGAGGAAGGGAGTCGTGATCGCCGCCGCCGGTGCCGCGCTGGTCGCCGTCGTCGGTATCGCCGTGTGGGGGCTGTTCCTGCGCAAGCCCGCCGACAGTGCCGGCGAGGCCCCGCTGCAGGTCGGGAAGGCGTCGGCGCCGGTGGAGGTCATCGCCGATCCGGCGAAGCGTGCCGAAGGCATCCGCGCGCACATGGCGCGGTTCCGCCACCTCTGGCGAGAGGCCAGCTACATCGAGATCCGCCAGCTCGCCGTCGATGGCGATGCCCTGGCCCAGCGCCGGCTTTCGGAGGTCTACGAAGACTGCCTGGCCTATGCCGGGCCGCTGCGCGCCAGCCTGGAGATGCTGCGCGAGTTCGCAAAGAGCGAACCGGCGTCGAAGCAGGCCATCGCCGGCATCTACAACGATCGCAACCGCCTGTGCATGCAGGCCGCGGCCGACCTGCAGCGCGACATGAAGATCGGCGACTACTGGCTGCATCGCAGCGCCAAGGGCGGCGACCAGGTGGCCGAGATGCGCTTCTTCAGCCGCAGCGTGCCGATGCTCAGCCAGACCCACCTGAAGCACTTCCTCGACCGCGTCCGCGCCAACGGCCATCCCGACGCGATGTTCGAGATGTCGCTGTTGCTGCCGAAGGTCGACCCGCGCACGCCTTGGCCCGACGCCACCCAGGCCCCCGCCCTGCAGGGCGCGCAGGCAGAGCAGGCCTGGGCGCTGGCCGCCTGCCGGGCCGGGTTCGACTGCGTGCGCGGCTCGCGGCTGATGGCCATGGTCTGCATCAACGCCCTGTCCTGCCGCCACGAGGACTACGAGCGCCACCTGATGTCGACCTCCGCCTATCCGCCGCAGCGGCCCAAGGTCGAGGCCCTGATCCGGCTGATCAACGACAACCTGGTCAAGCCGACGCCCTGAGCGGACGCGCCGGTTCCCGCGTATGGCCGGAACCGTGACGGCTGCCGCCCCGGGGAACCTTTGCGGGCCATGCGGTTCCCAATGGGGGGCGCTGGCCGATATGCTCCGGAGCCCCGTGCCGCAGGCCGCCCGATGGCGCCACGTCCGGCATCCGCTTCCGCTCACTGCCCATCTTCCTTCCGACGCATCGCCCTTCCACCGCCGCCCATGCCCCTCTACCGCTACAAAGCCCTGAACAGTCGCGGCGAAGTCCTGGATGGCCAGATGGAGGCCGCCAGCGACGCCGACGTGGCCCTGCGCCTGCAGGAACAGGGCCATCTGCCGGTCGAAGCGGTGCTCGCCGGCGCGGCGGGCGAGTCGGCCTGGCGCGCGCTGTTCAAGCCCAAACCCTTCGCCGGCGCGCGCCTGGTGCAGTTCACCCAGCAGCTCGCGACCCTGCTCGGCGCCGGCCAGCCGCTGGACCGGGCGCTGTCCATCCTGCTGGAGCTGCCCGAGGACGAGGCCGCGCGCCGCACCATCCTCGATGTGCGCGACGCCGTACGCGGCGGCACCTCGCTGTCGGTCGCGCTGGAGCGCCAGCACGGCGCGTTCTCGCGCCTGTACGTGAACATGATCCGCGCCGGCGAGACCGGCGGTAGCCTGCAGGACACCCTGCAGCGCCTGGCTGACTACCTCGAACGCAGCCGCGCCCTGCGCGGTCGCGTCATCAACGCCCTGATCTACCCGGCGATCCTGCTGACGATGGTCGGCTTCTCGCTGCTGTTCCTGCTCGGCTACGTGGTCCCGCAGTTCTCCGAGATGTACGAGAACCTCGATGCCGAGCTGCCGCTGTTCTCGCAGTTCGTGCTCTGGCTGGGCCTGTTCGTGCGCGACTGGTGGTGGCTGTTCGTCGTCGTGCCCGGCGGCGCGGCCTGGTGGTTCGACCGCAAGCGCCGCGAGCCGGCGTTCCGTGCGAAATTCGACGAATGGTTGCTGCGCCAGCGCGTGGCGGGCCCGATCGTCGCGAAGATGGAGACCGCGCGCCTGGCGCGCACCGTCGGCACCCTGCTGCGCAACGGCGTGCCGCTGCTCACCGCGATGGGCATCGGCGGGCGCATCCTCGGGAACCAGGCGTTGATCGCCGATGTCGAAGCTGCAGCGGGCGAGGTCAAGAACGGCGTCGGGCTGTCGACCGCGCTGGGCAAGGGCAAGAAATTCCCGCGCCTGGCGCTGCAGATGATCCAGGTCGGCGAGGAGTCCGGTGCGCTCGACACGATGCTGCTCAAGACCGCCGACACCTTCGAGGCCGAAACCGGGCAGGCGCTGGACCGCATGCTCGCCGCGCTGGTGCCGGTGATCACGGTGGTGCTGGCGGTGGTGATCGGCTTCGTGATCATGGCCGTGCTGCTGCCGATGTACCAGCTCAGCGGTTCCATTTAGAGCGTGCTTACCCCGCCGGCCCGCCGGCTTTTCCTCACTTACCGAACGGACTTATCGCCATGCGCCCTTCCCGCCGACCCGCCCGCCGCAACGCCCGCCGCCCTTCGTCGCGCCGCACCCAGGGGGGCATGACCCTGATCGAGATCATCATCGTCATCGTGCTCATCGGCGGCGTGCTCGCGGTGGTCGGCAGCCAGATCTTCGGCAACAAGGACAAGGCGAACCACAAGCTCGCCGGTACCCAGGTGACCCAGGTCGGCGCGGCCATCGAGCAGTACAACTCCGACGTCGGCGAATACCCGCGCTCGCTGGAGGACCTGACCACGGATCCGCAGATCAATGGCTGGCTCGGCCCGTACGTGAACACAAAGCTGCTCAAGGACCCGTTCAACAAGCCGCTGCAGTACACCGTGCCCGGCGAGGACGGTCCGTTCGACCTGGTCAGCCTTGGCAAGGACGGCCAGCCGGGCGGCAGCAGCGTCGACGCCGACATCAAGTACGAGCAGTAAGCAGGCCGGCGGCGCTTCGGCGTCGCGGCCCGGGCGCCCGCCATGCTCACCGTCCATCGTTCCCGGCGTGACGCCCCGGCCCGACACAGGGCATCGGCGGGCTTCACCCTGATCGAGATCCTGGTCGTCGTCAGCCTCGTCGCGGGGCTGACGGTGATCCTGATGATGTCGATGAACGGCGGCATGGATGGTCTGCGCCTGCGTTCGGAAGCCAAGACGATCGCCTCCGAGCTGCGCCGCGCGCGCTCGACGGCGATCTCCACCGGCACCGTGCAGACCTTCCGCATCGTGCCGGAAAACGGCAGCTGGAGCGGCGCCAAGGGCCGCACCGGCGAGATCCGCAAGCCGCTGCGCGTCAGTTTCACCGGCGTGCGCCAGGTGCAGGAACGCGAAGGCGAGGGCGTGATCCTGTTCTTCGAGGATGGCGCCTCCACCGGCGGCCGCATCCAGCTCAGCCACGCGCGTGCGGCGCTGAACGTCGACGTGGCCTGGCTCACCGGCGAAGTCAGCCTGCATCGCGGCGAGGCGACCGGGCAATGAGGCGTCCATTCGCCGCCGCGCGCCGCCAGCGCGGCTACACCCTCATCGAAGTCGTGGTGGCCTTCGCGCTGCTCGCCTTCGCCATGACCCTGCTGCTGGGCACGCTGACCAACGCCAGCCGCCAGGTGCGCGCTTCCGACCAGTACGGCCGCGCCGCGCTGCACGCGCAGAGCCTGCTGGCGCAGATCGGCGTCGGCCAGGCCCTGGCCGCAGGCCGGCGCGACGGTCGCCTCGACGGAGGCCGCTACCAGTGGGAAGTCGTGGTCTCGCCCTGGCGCGATCCGCAGGCCGCGCGCCAGCCGGCGCAGCCGCAGACGCTGGTCGGCCCGAAGCTGATGCACGTGCAGGTCACCGTCGCCTGGGGCGAAGGCGGTCCGCGCGAGCGCCTGAGTCTGGAGAGCCTGCGTCTGGTCGCGCCCACCGACCCCAATGCCGCCGGGGTGGTGCCATGAGTCGGGCTCGTTCCCCCGCCCGCAGGCAGTCGCGCGGATTCACCCTGATGGAAGTGCTGGTGGCAACCATGCTGCTGGCCGCCGCGCTGTCGCTGGCGTTCGCGACGCTGCGCGCCTCGTCGGCGGCGGCCACGCGCGGCGAGGACCGTTCGGCGCGCAACGAACGCATGCGCTCGGTGCAGAACTTCCTGCGCAAGCGGATCGGCTCGGCGCTGCCGATCGCCTTCGACGTCAACGAATCCACCGGCCAGCCGCTGCGCTTCGTCGGCGAGGAAGACCAGATGCGCTTCGTCGCCGATCTGCCGGCCTACCTCGGCCGCGGCGGCCCGCACCTGCACGACATCACCGTGGTCGACGACGAAAACGGCGGCCTGCGCCTGCAGGTCGAGTTTTCGGTGGTGCTGGTCAACGAAGTCTTCGGCGAGCGCGACGCCGGCCCGCCGGAGCGTCTGGTCGGCGGGCTGAAATCGGTGAAGTTCGAATACCGCGCGCTCGACGCCCAGAACCGCATGGGCGACTGGCAGACGCGCTGGGAGCAGGTCGACCGCATGCCGCTGCAGGTACGGGTCAGCATCGTCGACGATCGCGGCGACGCCTGGCCGCCGATGGTGGTCTCGCTACCGCAGGGCGCCAGCTTCAGCGTCTCGCAGGTGCCGATATGAGTCGCGCTCCGAATCCGCGTCCGGGCCTGCGTCCGTCTTTCCGTCGCCGCCCGCGCGGCGCCGCGCTGCTGATGGTGCTGTGGCTGATCGCGATGCTGACTGCGGTGATCGGCGCCTTCGCGCTGACCGCGCGCATCGAATACCTGCAGGGGCGCGTGCTGAGCCAGGGTGTGCTCGCCGACCAGGCCGCGCGCGCGGGACTGGAGTACGCGATGACCCGCGTGGTCGAGATGGAGCCGACCCGGCAATGGCTGCCGGACGGTCGCGAATACCCCTGGGAATTCGCCGGCGCCGAGGTGACCGTCACCATCATCGACGAGTCTGGCAAGGTCGATCTCAACGGCGCGGACATGGACCTCATCGCCAACCTGATCCAGGCCGTCGGCGCCGAGCGGACCCAGGCGCGCAAGTTGGCCGCCGCGGTGATGGACTGGCGCGATTCCGACCTGCTGACCCAGCCCGAGGGCGGAGCCGAGGACGCCGACTACGAAAGCGAGGATCTGCCGTACGGTGCGAAGGACGCGCCGTTCGAGACCGTCGCCGAGCTGCAGCTGGTGCTGGGCATGCCCGCCGAGCTGTACGGGAAACTTGAGCCGCATCTGACGGTCTACAGCGGGCAGGGGCGTCCGAACGAGCAGTACGCGAGCGCGGAGGTCCTCAAGGCGATGGGCATCGACCCGGAGCGTGCGCTGACCGAACGGCGGCGTCCGCGCCTGCCCGGCGAGACCCAGCCGCTCGTCGGTGCCGGCACGGGCACGTATAGTATCGACAGCCGGGCGCGCCTCCGGGACGGGCGCGTGTCGATCCTGCGCGCCGTCGTGCGCGCCGGGAGCAGCGGGTTGCCGGGGTCTGCCTACACCCCGCTGCGTTGGGAGGAGGGGGCCCTCGCGCGCACCGCTGCTCCGACGCCCGGTTCGCCCAACACCGACCCGCGCCGCCCTGGCGGCGCGTCTTCGAAGTGATCGCCATGCAGACCGCATGCTGATCGCGTTTCCAACCGGGATTTGATCGAGGGACTGCATCTGAGCGCCGTGACCACCGACAACACGACGTCCCCCGGGACGGGCTCGAACCGGAGGCAATCCGGTCTGGCCCGGGCGTGGCCGGGCCTGCGCGGTTTCCTGGGCTGGTGGCTCGACGCGCTGGCCAGCTGGCTGCCGCAGCGCGTGCGCGCCGTGTTCGGCCTGGGCCAGCAGCGCCTGCTGCTGCGCCGCCAGGCCGACGATCTCGTCCTCGCCATGACCCTGCCCGTGCAGCCCGGCGAGCCCGCGCTGCGCGATCTCGCCGAGCTGCCCTGGGACGCCGTCGCCGGCGAACAGGAGCCGATGGCCCGCCTGCTCACCCCGCGGATCGCCAACCTGCCGCGCTGGCTGCTGCTGCCGGCGCGCAGCGGCCTGCGTCGCCGCCTGCAACTGCCCGCCGCCGCCGCCGAGCGCCTGCGCGAGGTGCTGGGTTTCGAGATCGACCGCCAGACGCCGTTCGCCGCCAATGACGTGTTCTACGACGCGCGCGTGATCGGCCGCCGCGGCGATGGCCAGATCGATGCCGAGTTGGTGGTCGTCCCCAGGGCCAGCCTGGAGGCCGCCGTCACCGCACTGGGTCCTGCGCTGGGCGCGACGCTCTCCGGCGTGGACATGGCCGACGCCGAGGGCCGTCCGCTGGGCGTGAACCTGCTGCCGGTCGCGCAGCGCCGCCGCCGCCGCGATCCGCGCGCGGCCTGGAACATCGGCCTGGTCTCGGTGCTGCTGGTCGCCGCCGGCGCAGGCCTGTGGCAGATCCGCGCCAACCGCGAGGCCGCCGCCGAGGCTTTCGAGACCGAGACCAAGCGCCGCGCCAAGCAGGCGCAGAAGGTCGCCGACGAGAAGCGGCTGCTGGTCGATACCGTCGAGGGCCTGCGCTTCCTGCAGGAAACCCGCAATGGCCGGCCGACCACCGTCGAAGTGATGGACGAACTCAGCCGCCTGCTGCCCGACGGCACCTTCCTGGAGAAGGTCTCGGTCGAAGGCGAGAAGGTCATGATCATCGGCCTCAGCTCCGAGGCCGCCAGCCTGGTCGAACGCCTGCGTCCCTCGAAGCTGTGGAAGGCGCCGCAGCTGACCGGTGCGCTGGTACCCGACCAGGCCAAGGGCAAGGACCGCTTCACCATCACCGCCGACCTGGTCGTGATCCAGCCCCGCACCGCCAACAAGCCCCCGAGAGGGCAGAAGGCCCGTCCGGAGGGGGCGCCATGACCACCGTCACCAAGACACCGTCGCCGCGCGAGCGCTGGCTGGCCCTGGGCCTGCTCGGCGCCGTGCTGGGCCTGGCCTACTTCGCCCTGGTCCATCCGTGGTGGACCGTGCCGATGCTGGACCTGCAGGAACGCATCGACACTCTCAAGGACCGCGATGCCCGCGCCCGCGCCACGCTCGCCCAGGCCGGCGAGGTGCGCAAGCGCCTGACCAGCGTGCGCGAACAGTCGGCGCGCATGCCGGGCTTCATGGACGGTACGGTCGAATCCGCCACCTCCGCGCTCGTCGCGCGGCTGGAAACGGCGGTGCTCGAGGCCAGTCCGAAGAACCGCAGTTGCGCGATCCAGAACCGTTCGCCGCTGACCGAGCCGCGCAAGGAGCGCTTCCCGCGCGCGGTGGTCCAGGTACGCCTCCGCTGCGGCACGCCGGAGCTGGCGATGGTGCTGCACTCGCTGGAAAGCGGCACGCCGCGCCTGTTCGTGGACAACCTCAACGTGGTCGCCAACCGTTTCTACTTCTCGCCCGACCAGTCCACGGCCAACGGTGGCCTGGACGTGAACTTCGACCTCTACGGCTACGTCGCGCCGGCACCGGGAGGCAACGCCGATGCGCGCTGACAGCCTGAGCCCGCGCACCTGGGTGCTGGCCGGCGCCGCCGGCTGGGCGATCGTGGTCTGGGTGCTGGCCCTGTCCGGCATGGGCGCCCGCCTCGGCGACGCCGAAGCCGACACCGCCGGCCAGCGCCTGCCGGACACCAAGCTGCCGGCCTCGGGCCGGCCCGGCGTGATGGAGCAGTACGCCGAGATCAAGAACCGTCCGCTCTTCTCCGAGAACCGTCGCCACCAGCCGTTCACCATCGATGCCGGCGGCGAGGAAGGGCAGGCCAACACCTTCGACTACACCCTGACCAGCGTGCTCATCGGCGGTGGCGTGCAGCTGGCGATCCTCAAGCCGGCCGCCGAAGGCGCGCAGCCGGTGCGCGTGAAGCTCGGCGAAGCGGTGGAAACCGCGCCGCAATGGACGCTCGCCAGCCTGGAACCCCGCGCCGCGGTGTTCCGCGGCCCCGAGGGCGACCGTCGCCTGGACCTGCGCGTGTTCAACGGCGTCGGCGGCGTCAATCCCGCGCCGGTGGCCGGTCCGCAGCCGGCCATCGTGCCCGACCCGACGCAGCCGCAGCCGGTCGTCGACGCCTCCGGCGCGACGGTCGTTCCGCCGCCTCCGCCGCCGCCGCCTCCGAGCGGCAACGTCTCCACCGAAGTGCAGCTCGAAGCGATCCGCAAGCGGATCGAGGAACGCCGCGCCCAGTTGAGGCAGCAAGCCGCACAGGAAGCGCAGAACGCCGCGCCGCCTGGACAGACACCCTGATGTTTGCCCCGAGAGTTCACAGAATGAATCTCCAAGCCGCAGCCCGCACCACTTTCGCCGCCGCGCTCTGCGCGATCTTTGCGGCCCACGCCGCGTCGCCGACGCCGGTGATCAAGCGCAACGCCCGGCAGAGCGCGCCCAGCACCGCCGCCGATGCCCCGGCTCCGGCGCCCGCCGCGACGCCCGAGTCCGAGGAGGACGCGCGCGCCAAGGCAGTGATCCATCGCGGCAACGGCCAGGTCATCAACCGCGATGCCGCCGGCTCGCCGCTGCCCGACCTCGACGCCACGTCCGGCGAGGCCACCTTCAATTTCGAAGGTGAATCGCTGCACGCGGTGGTCAAGGCGATCCTTGGCGACATGCTCGGCCAGAACTACACCATCGCGCCGAACGTGCAGGGCACGGTCACCTACGTCACGCCGAAGAAGATCAGCCCGGCGCAGGCGCTGTCGGTGCTGGAGATGATCCTCGGCTGGAACAACGCGCGGATGATCTACAGCGACGGCCGCTACAGCATCGTCCCCGCCGACCAGGCGCTGGCGACCGGCGTGGTCGCGCCGCGCAGCAATCCGCCGGCGAGCGCCCGCGGCTTCGAATCGCGCGTGGTGCCGCTGCGCTACATCTCCGCCAGCGAGATGGAGAAGCTGCTCAAGCCCTACGCGCGTCCCGGCGCGATCGTCACCGTCGACCCCGGCCGCAACCTGATGACGCTCGCCGGTTCGCGCGCCGAACTGGAAAGCTACCTGCGCACCATCGAGGTGTTCGACGTCGACTGGATGGCCAGCATGTCGGTCGGCGTGTTCCCGCTGGAATCCAGCCGCGCCAGCAAGGTCGTGCAGGACCTGGAAAAGGTCTTCGGCGAAGGCAGCAAGTCGCCGGTGGCGGGCATGTTCCGCTTCATGCCGATCGAGAGCGCCAACGCGGTGCTGGCGATCACCGCGCAGCCCGAGTACCTCGACGACATCCAGCAGTGGATCGAACGCATCGACGGCGCCGGCGAAGGCCTGCGCCTGTATTCCTACGAACTGAAGTACATCACCGCGAAGGATCTCGCCGCGCGCCTGGGCGAAGTCTTCGGCGGCAGTGGTGGCGGCAGCGGCGGCAATGACGGGGGCGGCGGCATCTCGCTGATCCCGGGCGGCCAGTCCACCACGATCAGCGCCGGCGGTGCCGGTGCCAGCAAGGACGGCGGCATGGATGGTGGCGGCGGCCCCGGCGGTTCCGGTGGCGGCCTCGGCAGCGGTTCGCTGTCGCTCGGCGGCGGCAACCAGGGCGGCAGCGGCAGCGTGGTGATCGAGGTCGGCGGCGACAAGGTCGCGGTGTCGGCGATCGAGGAGAACAACACCCTGCTCGTGCGCTCCACGCCTTCGGCCTGGCGCTCGATCATGGACGTGATCGAGAAGCTCGACATGCTCCCGCTGCAGGTCCACATCGAATCGCAGGTGGTCGAGGTCAAGCTCACCGGCGAGCTGGCCTACGGCGTGAACTGGTTCATCGAGAACGCGGCGCAGGAGAACGGCCTGCCCGACGTCACCGACCCGCTGGGTTCGATCCCGCGCAAGTGGAGCACGCTCGGCGCCAGCCTCGGCGGCAAGGGCACCGGCGGCGGCCTCGCCTGGACCCTGCTCAAGAACGACGCCGCCGCGATCATCACCGCGCTGGACAAGGTCACCGACGTGCGCCTGCTGCAGACCGGCTCGCTGCTGGCGCGCAACAACGCCGAGGCGACGCTGAACGTCGGCAGCCGCATCCCGGTGACCTCGGTGTCGGTCAACCCGATCATCGGCAACAACAACAGCATCAGCCAGGTGCAGTACCTCGACACCGGCGTGATCCTGAAGGTGCGTCCGCGCGTGACCAAGGACGGTACCGTGTTCCTCGACATCGTCCAGGAAGTCAGCTCGCCGGGTTCGGCCGCCGACGCCAACGGCAACGTGCGCATCGACACCCGTCGCCTGAAGACCGAGGCCATCGTGCCGACCGGCGACACCGTGATGCTCGCCGGCCTGGTCCAGGACGGCAGCAGCAAGGGTTCGACCGGCATCCCGGGCCTGAGCCGCATTCCGTGGGTGGGCGGCCTGTTCGGTCGCCAGACCACCAGCAAGGACCGCACCGAAGTGGTCGTGCTGATCACGCCGACGATCATCCGCGACCAGCAGGAACTGCGCGACTTCACCGACGACTACACGCGCGGCTTCCGCGCGATGGAGCCGATCAAGTCGTCGAAGAAGCCGCGCCGCGCCGCGAGTGGCGGCTGAGACGGCGTCATCCGCGCGGATGAGCGCCGTGCCGGTCGTGCTGGTGCCGGTGGGCGTCGATGACGACGCCCTCGACGCCTGCCTCGCCGCGCTGGAGCAGGGTACGCCGCCGCAGACGCGGGTCTGGCTGGCCGACGACGGCCAGGCCGGCCCGCGCGGCCGCGCCATCATTGATCGCTGGCTGGCGCGCACCGCGCTGCAGGCCGGCTACACACGCCGCTCGCGCCCGATCGGCGAAGCGGCGCATCTCGCCGACATGCTCCGCGCCTGCGGCGATGCCGACGTGCTGGTGCTCGCCAGCGACGCCGTGCCGCTCCCGGGCTGGGCGTCCCAGCTGATCGCCTGCGCCGCGCGCGATCCGGCCATCGCCACCGCGACGCCCTGGTGCAACGCCGGCGAAACCGCGTCCTGGCCGCGCATCGGCGAAGTGCTGCCCGTGCCCGACGAGCCCGTGCGCCTCGCCCGCGCCGCCGCCAGCCTGCCGCCGCATCATCCGGAACTGCCCGGTGCGGTGAACCATGCCGTGTTCCTGCGCGGCAGTGCGCGCGCGAAAGCCGGCGGTCTCGATGCGGACACCTATGCCTCGTGGTACGCCGCGTTGATCGACCTGTCGCTGCGCATGGCCGGACTGGGCTGGCGCAACGTGCTGTGCGAGACCGCGTTCGTCGCGCGCAGCGGCGAGGGCGTGCCGCTGGGCGACGATGTCGAAACCCTCGGCGTGCGCTGGCCGACCTGGCACGCGCGGCTGGCGCAGTTCCTGATGGACGATCCACTGCACGCGCTGCGCCAGCGCCTGTCCGACGCTTATGCCGCTGCGGGGCTGCACGACCAGCCGGATCTGTTCGCGGGCGATGCATCGTCGCCGGAGGAGGCGTCGTGAGCGGGGCGAGCAGCGCAAATCCCCCCGCCGCCCGCTGCGCGGCCGTCGGCCCCCTTTTGCAAAGGGGGCAAGAGCAGTGCTGCGGCTCGACGCTTGCCGGCACACGCGATGTCTGCAGCAGCATCCGCATCAGCGCGCATCACCGACGCAGCTGCTTTCCCCCCTTTGCAAAAGGGGGGCAGGGGGGATTTGCTTTTGACGTCCCGCCTCGCACGCACGACGCTGGATGCAGCCCATGAGCGCCGCCCCCGACCCCGACATCGCCGTCGTCGTCGTCACCTACCGCAGCGCCGAAACCATCGCCGACTGCCTGCAGCGCCTGCGCGCCGCCGAGGGTGTGGCCGAGATCCGCGTCGTCGACAACGGTTCGGACGACGGCTCGCTCGAGATCGTGCAGCGCATGGCCGTGCAGGACGCGCGGCTGCGCTTCATCGCCAATCCCGACAATCCCGGCTTCGCAGTCGCCTGCAACCAGGGTGCGCGCGACAGCGCCGCGCCGTGGCTGGCCTTCGTGAATCCCGATTGCCTCGTCGCGCCGGACGCGCTGGCGCGGCTGCGTGCGCATGCGCGCGAATGCGCGCGCGAGCCCTTGCTCGGTGCCGACCTCGTCGACGAACAGGGCGTGCGCGACGGCGCCGCGCGTCGTCGCGACCCGGACTTCGCGGCGATGCTGCGCAGCCCGGCCGCACGGCGCCTCGACATCGCGGTCGATCCTCTTGCCACGCTGCAGGTCGTGCCCGCCATTTCCGGCGCGGTGATGTTCATGCCGCGCGCGTTGTTCGAACGGATCGGCGGTTTCGACGAAGGCTATCGCCTGCACGCCGAAGACCTGGATCTGTGCCGTCGCGCGCGCGAGTCCGGTGCATTTCTCGCTGTCGCCAACGATGTGACGATCGTGCACGTGCGCGGCGTCTCCAGCCGTTCACGGCCGTGGTTCGTCGAATGGCACAAGCATCGTGGCCTCGCGCGTTATTTCCTCCGGTTCGAGGCGCCGCGTCGCGGCTGGCCGCTGCGCCTGCTCGTGCTGGCGACGATCTGGGCGCGCTTCCCGCTGGCCGCGCTGCGCGCGTCGCGCCGGACGTGAACCGCATGCGCATCGTGCGGTCCTGGCTCGGCCTGTGCATGGTCCTGTGGCTGTGCGTGGCGCCGGTGCGGGCCATGGCGCAGGCGGCGTCGTTCGACCGCCGTGCGTCCGCCGAACTCGACCGTCTCGTGCGTGATGTGTGTCGCCGCGAGATCGTGGTGCTTGGCGAGGACGCCAACCATGGCGGCGGGCGCACGCTGGAGATCAAGGTCGAACTGGCGAAGCGTCTGGTCGAGCGCTGCGGCTTCGGCGGCATCGTGTTCGAATCGTCGGTCTACGCCGCGCTCGATCTCGAGCGCCGGCTGGCGCAAGGCACCGCCACCGAGGACGACGTGGTGGATGCCGCCGGCCAGCTGTGGTTCCGCGCACGGGAAGCGCAGCCGCTGCCGCCGTTCCTGCTGCAGGCGGCGCGCGATGGTCGCCTGCGCATCGGCGGCATGGACATCCAGCCGGTGGCGCGGCCCGGGCGCTACACCGGCAGTCGCCTGGCGTCCGAGCTTGCTGCCGTGCTCGATGCGTCCCGGCAGGCGGCATGCGACGCGGAGATCCAGCGCCACAACCGCCATGCCTACGACGACGAGCATCCGTTCGACGACGCGGCGCAGGCACGGCTGCGTGCCTGCATCGATGCAGTCCGCGCGGCCACGCAGGCGACCGGTACGGACACCGCGCTCGCGCGCATGGCCGAGGCCTATGGACGCTATCTCGACATGGCGATGACCGGCGATGGCGACGTGCGCGAACGCGCGATGTTCGATCTGCTGATGTGGCATCGCGAACGCTGGCCGCCGGGCACGAAGCTGCTGGTGTGGTGCGCGACCGTGCATGGCGCGAAGGCGCTGCACAACATCGCGCCGGCGATGCACCCGATGGGCGCCGACCTGCATGCGCGCTTCGGCAAGCGCGCGGCGGTGATCGGGTTCACTGCGCTGTCCGGCGCCTTCGGCCAGGGCGGCGCGCATCCGCCGCTGCGCCTGCCCGAGACGCCGCCGCTGGCGCTGGAAACCCGCGCGCTGGAGAAGCCGGGCGAACTGCGCTATCTCGATGCGAAACGCCTGGCCCGGATGGGCATCGCCTCGTCACGGCCGATCAACTACCGCAGCGTGCATGCCGCCGACTGGTCGAAGGTCCTCAATGGCCTGCTCGTGCTGCGCGAAGAGCGGCCGATCACGCCGCTGGCGCGTTGAACCTGACCTAGCGCTCGCTACCGAACGTGATATCCAGCCCCCGCTTCACGCCGACCCGCGGCGTCCAGCCGAGAACCTCGCGTGCGGCCGTGGTATCGAAGTTCGTCAGCGGACGCAGCGAACGCACGCGGTAACGGGTCAGCGGCACGTCGCGTTTGAGCGCCTTGCCCAGCAGTTCGACGCCGATGGCCAGGCACATGAACACCCATTCCGGCATCCACATCAGCTTCAGCGAGGCGCCGAGCTTCGCCTTGCAGCGGCGCAGATAGGTGGTGCGATCGACGGAGTCGGTGTCGACCAGGTTGAAGATGCGGCCCAGCGCCTGCGGCGACGTGCCGGCGAGCAGCAGGGCATCGACGATGTCGTCGCGATAGACCAGCGGCAGCGCCTGCGCGCCGCTGCCGATCGCGATCCAGCGTCCGGCCAGCGCGATCGTGCCGTTCGGCGTGATCTGCTCCGCGCCGGGGCCGAAGATCTGCCCGGGGCGCAGGATCACCGCCGGCAGGTGATCCTTCACGATCGCGTCGGCGACCATCTGCTCGGCGGTGAGCTTGGTCTGCGTGTACGCGCCGCGCAGCTGCGGATGCGGCTCGAAGCGGTAGTCCTCGGTCAGCACTTCGCCGCTGCGACGTCCGGCGTGGTCGAACACGCTCATCGAGCTGACGTAGACCAGTCGCGGTGCCGCATGCCTGCGGCAGGCCTCGATCACGTTGCGCGTGCCCCAGAGCGTGCCGGCTTCGAAATCGCGCGGGCCGCCGCGCATCGCCGCGCCGACGTGGTAGACCACGCCCGCACCGGCGACCGCGTGGTCGACGATGCGCGGGTCGCCGAGATCGCCGATCACCGTCTGCACGCCCTCGTCGTCGCGATACGCGGCGACCGGCCGGCGCACCAGCACGCGCACGGTCCTGCCCTGCGCGCGCAGCGCGGCGACCACGGCCTTGCCGAGGAAGCCGGCGGCGCCGGTGACCAGCGCATCGGCCGGCGGCAGCGTGGTGTGTCGCGCGTCGAGCTGCTGCAGGCGCTGGCGATCGGGCTCGGCGCACAGCGGATCGAGCAGGCGCGCGATGCGCAGGCCGTCCTCGGCGGTGAACGGCGGCGCCTCGCCGCGATGCACGGCGCGCGCGAACGCCTCGGCGCCCATGCGGATGCCGGGCGATGGCTTCAGCCGGCCGGTGGCGAAGCGCAGCACGTTGAGCGGGATGCGCACGCTGTCCTTCACCGCGCTGAAGAACGCATTGAGCAGGATGCCGATGAACTTCGGTCCGGGCAGCACGCGATGGACGCGGCAGGTCTGGGTGAAGCGGTCGACCTCGATCGAGCCCTTGGTGCCGCGCACGAACAGCCGGTTCTCCATCGGTCGCGCGTTCCACGACAGCAGCAGGCGGCCGACGCCGCTCGCGGTCTGCGCGCGCGCCTGCCATTCGTCGAAGCCGAGGTTGGGATCGGCGCCGCGCGACTGGTACTGCACGTCGGCCTGGGCGATCGGGCCGAGGAAGGCTTCGATGGTGTAGAAACCGTGCACGCCGAGATCGCGGAACGGATACGAGCCCTGTTTCACCTGGCCGGGCAGCGGGCCGCCGGCGTAGGGCGGATATTCGGAATTGCGGATGATGTCGACCGACAGCACATCGCCGATCGCGCCGGACTTCGCTGTGTCCAGCGCCTGCATCAGCACCGGGTCGAACAGGTCGGAATGGTTCACGCCGAGGGTCAGGCCGGTGGCCTTCGCCTTCGCCAGCATCGCCTCGCAATCGGCGGCGCTGTCGGCCATCGGCTTTTCGACCAGCACGTGGCAGCCCATGTCCATCGCCTGGATTGCCAGCGTCGCGTGCGAGGCCGGCGGCGTCAGCACGTAGACGACGTTGGGCTGCGCATCGGCCAGTTCGGCGAGCGTGGCGACCACCTTGCCGATCTTGAAGCGCGCGGCGAGCGCCTCGGCCGCGCTGCGATTGCTGTCGCAGATGCCGACGACTTCGACGAAATCGAGGCGCGACAGTGCGGCGAGGTGGTGCGTGGCGACGTAACCCGCGCCGACGACGGCGACGCGGAGCTTGCGGGGAGCGTGGGAGGTCATGAAGGACTGCGACTGTGTGAATGCGGAGAAAGGCGCGACGCGACCTCGGCCAGCACGGCCTCGACGCGCGCGTCCCAGGTCTGGTCGACGACCGCAGCCATGCGTGCGTGCACGGCCTCGGGGGCGCTGTCGGTCACGGCATCATCGAGCGCGGCGAGGAAGGCGTCGTGGCCATCGACCAGGCGGACGACGTGCGCGAACTTCTCGATCTCGGGATTGCGCACGCTGACCACGGCCTTGCCGGCGGCGAGGTATTCGCGGAGCTTCAGCGGATTGGCGTTCGCGACCTGGCGGTTGAGGCGATACGGAATGATCGCGGCGTCGAAGGCCTTGGACCATTGCGGCAGCGAGGCGTACGGCTGCGGGCCCGCGAGCACCACGTTGGCCAGCGCGCGCAGGCCATCGACGTTCACGTGCGCATGGCCGACGAGCAGGAAGCTCCACTGCGGCCGTGCACGGGCGAGAGATTCGATCAGCGGCACGTCGATCCAGTCGTGGATCGAGCCGATGTAGCCGACGACCGGGCGTGGCAGATCGCGGGCGAGGGCGGGTGTTTCGGTCGCCGGGTCCTGCGCCTGCGCGAACAGGTCCACGTCCACGCCGTGCGGCGAAAAGACGGTGTGCGGATTGAGCGCGCGCTTGGCATCGAGCAACGCCGGCGGCGCCACGCACAGCAGGTCGGCGCGGCGGCTCAGGGTTTCGTCGCGTTCGGCGATCAGCGTGGCGTCCACGCCCGGATGTGCAGCGTAGTCGTCGATGCAGTAGTACACGACGAGGTCTTCGCCGAGCTTGCCGGCGTGCACGCCCGGATGCGGCACGACGAACCAGGAGATGTGCCTGTGGATGCCGGCGAGGCGCAGCGCGCGGCGCACGGCCCAGCGCCCGAACAGGCGGTTGAAGGCATCGACGCCGGGCAGCCGGCGGAACGGCAGCTGCGGCACGGTGCAGTGCCACAGGCCATCGGAGACGCGCGTCGGCCGCTTGAACGCAGCGAGCAGCTTGCGTACCGCGCGCTTGAGGTCGCGCCCGGAGGCGTTCGGCGCGCGCATGCCCGGCGAATCCACGTACAGCACCGGCATGCGGCGCGCGAGTCGCGTGGCGACATGGTGGCTGCTGGTGCGGTTCTCCGCATACCAGTCATTGCCGAAGTAGACGATGCCGTGGTCGCGCAGTGATGCGGCATCGCGGGTCATGTTCGGATCGTTCATCGCGCCGCCTGCGGGTGGGACAAGCAAATCCCCCCATCGCCCGCTGCGCGGACGCTGGCCCCCTTTTGCAAAGGGGGCGAGTGCGAAGCGGCCGTGGAGGGGATGCAGCATGCCCTGTGCGGTTCCCCCCTTTGCAAAAGGGGGGCAGGGGGGATTTGCTCAGGCGTCATCGCGCCACCAGGCGACCAGCCATGCGGTGTTGCCGTGGAAGATCCAGTCGCGTTGCAGGCCGGGGATCGATTCGAGATGCGGACCGACGCGGCCGCAGGCCGGCGCGAAGAAGGTGACCAGGCCATTGCGGCCGAGGTGGCGCATCCGCGCGATGGTCTTCTCCGGCTCGCTCAGGTAGTACAGCACCTCGCAGGCGGTGACCAGGTCGAAGCGGTGACGCGCATCGCCCCAGGGCTGGCCGAAGACGTCGGTCGCCTCGAACTTCGCGGCCGACAGTCGCTTGCGCGCGCGTTCGACCGCCTGCGCGCTGACGTCGATGCCGTACTGTTCGTCGCTGATCTTCGCGAGCCATTCGGTCTGGTGACCTTCGCCGCAGCCGAGTTCCAGCACCGAGCCGACGCGGCCGAAGGCGCGCTCGATCACCCGGTTGGTGGCCTCGAAACGTGCGCGCTCCAGGTCGGAGGCCATGTTCCACGGATCCTCGACCGTGTAGGCGAGATCCAGTCGCTCGAAATTGTCGCTGCCGCCGACGCCGCGCAGCGCGTATTTCATCCACAGTCGGCGCCGCGCCTTGCGCAGCAGGGTGGCCGCTCGGCTCAGCACCGCCGGGCTCCCCGGCGGTGATCGGTGTTCGCAGGCGGAAGGTTCATCGACAGCTCTCAGTCGCAGGCCGCATCGGCCGGAGTGGCATCGGCCCAGGACTCGCGTCCTTCGGCCACGTTCAACGGTCGCTGCGGCGCGCTGTACCAGCCGACCACGCGATCGCAGCGGAATTCGACCCACGAGGGGCCGTAGCTCCAGCGCAGGTCGTGCATCTCCAGCGGTTCGCCCAGGATGGCGCGCACGCGCGGTTTATCCATGCCCGCCGAAACGGACAACACGTCGATCGCAGCCTGCGCGGGATGTTCCGCGCCGCTGCCGCCATGGGCGTCGGCGGCATGGACTTCGCGCGCGGCGCGTTCGCCGCTGTCGTCGTCGGTCTGGAGGATGCGCCAGCCGAGCACGCAGATCCCCAGCAGCCCGGCCACGACGAAACAACGCGAGATCCTGCCGAAACCGGCCGTGGCCTCGCCGGCGAAGCTTGCGCTGGATGCGCCCGGTCGCGACAGCAGGCCGGGCGGCGGGGCGCCCGGAAGGCGGCCGAAGCGGGCGTGGAAGTCCAGGGCCGCTTCGAACTGGCGGTTCAGGGCCTGCAGGCGTCCGGTATCCTCTGCGTCCCCGCCCTGGTCCGGATGCAGCTTCGCCACACGGCGCCGCCATGCACCGCGCAGGTCGGCCAGGGAACAGGTCGCATCGACCCCGAGCTCGCGGTACAGCGCTGCGAAATCGGTGTCTTCGGCCATGCCCGCGTCGCCCCCGGTGGGTATAGGAGGCGCGCAGTGGAGCGCGTTCGATGCCCGATTGCAAGCATGGGATGCGATGTCCACGCGCGTCGCCCCGCATCGGGCGGACGATGCCGCCATGTCGTCCTGCGGCGGGCGGAAAATACGTTGACTGCGGGATCAGGGGGCTTTGACTCGACACGTGATGACTTCGCGATCCGCGACATGGCCGGCTGCGGCACCACCTTCCGCCGGCCGCCGACCGAAACTGGCCCGTCTGCTGTGCCGCGTCGGCATCATGCCGGTGGTCGGGCGCGTGCGCGCGGCGCTGCATCGCGATGTGCGCATCCTCGCCTATCACCGCGTGCTGCCATCTGCCGAGCCCGCGGGTTTCAGCTTCGACCTGGACCTGGTCAGCGCGTCGAGCGAGGCGTTCCGCCGCCAGCTGGCCATCGTCCGCCGTCGTTTTGCGCCGATGCGTTTCGACGAATTGGCCGACTGCCTGGATCGCGGGCGTCCCGTGCCTTCGCGCGCCGTGCTCATCACCTTCGATGACGGCTACGACGACAACTACCGCATCGCCTTTCCGCTGCTGCGCGAGGCCGGTCTGTCAGCGATGTTCTTCGTGTCCAGCGGGCACATCGACTCCGGTCGTCCCTATGCCTACGACTGGCTGGTGCACATGCTCTGCACCACCACGCAGCCGCACCTGCACGCGCCGGAGCTGGGCATCGACTGCCCGCTGCCTGCCGGTACGGACGCGCTGACCGAACGTCGCGCGCTCGCCGGGCATGTGCTCGATCGCATCAAGACCCTGGATGCCGATGGCCAGCAGGCGCTGGTCGATCGCCTGCAGCGCGAGTGGGCGCTGCCCGATGCCGCAGGCCATCCCGATTGCCGGCCGATGCGCTGGGAGCAATTGCGCGAGATGCATGCGGCCGGCATGGAGATCGGATCCCACGGTGTGGACCATCGCATGCTGGCGAAGCTGTCGCCGCAGGCGATGCGCGATGAAGTCGCCGGCTCCAAACAGGCGATCGAGTCGGCGCTGGGTGCGCCGGTCACCGCCATGTCGTATCCGGTCGGCGGACGCGATGCCTACAACGACGCGGTGATGGCCGCGGCCCGCGATGCGGGCTATCGCATCGCCTGCAGCTACCTCGCCGGTTGCGAGCGACTGCAGCCGGCCTCGCGCTTCCAGATGCGTCGCCTGCCGGTCGAGCGCCATGTCGATGCCGACTGGTTCGAGGGCATGCTCTCGCTGCCCGAGCTGTTCTGCCATCGCTCGCGCGAAACGGGGCGCTAGCGCATGTTCATCGCCATGCTCGCCTACCTGCTGCTGGTGCTGATCCGGCCGCAGGACTATCCGGAGCTGGTCGACAGCTTCGCGCTGCCGCTGCAGCCGATCGCGCTGCTGGTCGCTGCCGGGTTCTGGATGCTCTCGCCGCGCAAGAACTTCGACGCGCCGCAGTACGCGGTGCTGCTGATGTTCTTCCTCGTGCTGATGGTCTCGCACGTCTTCAACGGCTACTTCGGCGGCGCCATCGTGCAGCTCAACAAGTTCGCGCCGGTGCTGCTGGCGTTCGTGGTGTTCGCCAACGGCCTGGACAGCCGCGAGCGCATCCTGAAGATCATGGCGATGTTCTCGCTGTGCGCGGCGATCATCTCGATCCACGGCATCGAGCAGGTGCAGCTAGGCACCGGCTGGACCGGGATTGGTCTCTCGCAGGGCACGCGCATCCAATACGTCGGCATCTTCAACGACCCCAACGACCTGGGCATGCTGTTCGTGGCCTGCGTGCCGATGGCGGCGTACCTGAGCAGTCGCGGCGGCCTGATGGGCCTGCGCCGGCTGTTCTGGTGGATCGTTACCGGCGTGCTGGTCTACGGCATCTACCTCACCGATTCGCGCGGATCGCTGCTCGGCCTGCTGGTGGTGATGGGGCTGTACGTGTGGCAGACGCGCGGCGTGTTCGTCGCCGGCGTGCTCGGCACGATGGCGGTGGGCGTACTGCTGGCGCTGCCCTCGCGTTTCAACGAGATCGACGTGGAGGAGGCCTCGGCGCAGGGGCGCGTGGACTCCTGGTACGAGGGCGTGCAGATGTTCATCGGCCACCCGATCTTCGGCGTCGGCCCGGACATGTATTCCGACTACCACCATCTCACCGCGCACAACTCCTTCGTGCTGGTGATGGCCGAGACCGGCATCATCGGTTACACGCTGTGGCTGGCCTTCATTCTCTACGCGTTCCGGATGATGTGGGCCGCCTCGCGCGGCATGGGCCAGCCGCTGGCGCGCGACGAGGACGCGCTGCAGGCCGAACTCGACGCCGCGGCCGTCGCGGGCGAGGACGTCGATGCCCTGCTGGGCGCCGAGGATGCCCGCGACGCGAGCATCGCCGAGGGACGCGGCATCGCGATGGCGCTGCTGCTGTCGCTGGCCGGCTTCTTCACTTGCGCCTTCTTCCTGAGCCGCAGCTACGTGGTGATCCTGTATCTTCTCGCGGCCGTGGTGGTCGCGCACTACGTCGACATGCGCCGCGACGACCCTTCGCTGCCCCACTTCACGCTGTCCAAGGACTTGCTGCTGCTGCCCATCATCGGCGTCATCGCCACGATCGGGCTGATGGTGGTGGTCAAGGTCCTCCTGGTGATCCAATGACCCTGCGCGCGCGCACCCTCCGCAACACGCTGTTCTCCTCGGTGGCGATGTACACCGAGTTCGCGCTCGGCATGCTGACCTCGATCCTGATCGCCCGGCACCTCGGCCCGGACGGCTTCGGCGCGTACAGCGCGGTGATCTGGCTGGTCGGCATGGGCGTGGCCGCGTCGAACTCCGGCACGGCCAGCGCCGCGATCAAGTTCGTCGCCGAGCTGCGCGGCGCCGATCGCAGCCACCTGGTGCGACCGCTGGTGGCCTACCTGCGCCGCGCGCAGCGCGTGTACGTGGGAATTTCGCTGGCGGTCGGCGCGCTGGCGCTGTGGATCGCCGGGCACCGCGTCGCGCCCGGGTTCCACCATGGCCTGCTGTTCGTGTTCCTCGCCGTGGCCATCTCGCTGCGCGCCGGCTACATGTTCAACATCGGCATCGCCAAGGGCCTGGAAAACTTCCGCATCAACGCGATGGTCGCGCTGGTATCCACGCCGCTGAACCTGGCGATGGTGTTCGCGGTGATGTCCACCGATCTGCCCGTCGAATGGCTGCTGGGCGTGTTCCTCGTCTCCAGCGTCGTCTTCTACGCGATGTCGCGCAGCCAGGTGAAGCCGCTGCTGCCGCCGGGCGAGGACGTGCCGTCGCTGCCGCCGGACCTGGCGCCGCGCGTGCGCCGACAGATGCTCTACAGCACGGCGATCGTGACGATCGGCTTCATCGTGTCCAGCGAGGTCGAGGTGCTGTTCCTCACCGCCTACGCCGATCCCCACGCGGCGGGCCAGTTCAAGGTCGGCTACCAGCTGGCCAGCGGCGCCTCGGCCTTGGTGCCCGGGGTGTTCGGCGCGCTGCTGCTGCCGATGATGGCGAACGCGCTGAGCCAGGGACGCGAGGTCGCCGGGCATCGCTTCGCGGCCTCGACCGCCTATCTCATGCTGCTGTCCGCGCCGCTGGTGGCGTTCGGCATGGTGCTGTCCGATCCGCTGATCCACCTGCTCTACGGCAATGCCTACGAAGCCGGTGCGACCGCGTTCGCGGTGTGCCTGGCCGGCTGCGCCGCGATCGCGACCGCGCAGGGCGCGTCGAGCCTGCTGATCAGCGCGGATCGCCAGCGCGCGGTGCTGCTGCTGATCATCGCCTGCGGCGTACTCAAGCTGGTGCTCGACGCCTGGCTGATCCACATCGACGGGCTGCGCGGCGCGCTGATCGCCTTCGGCGTGGTCGCGGCGCTCAACGTCGCGTCCTACACCACGCTGGCGATCCGCGAATGCGGGATCTCGCCGGACTGGGGCCGCCTGCTGCGCACGCTGCTCGCCGCTGCGCTGTCGGCGACGCCGCTGCTGGCGGTTCACCATCATCTGCCGCCGTTGGCCGAAATCGCGGTCGGTGGCCTGCTCGCGCTGACCTATCTGCCGTGGTCGCTGGCGCTGAACTGCTGGACGCGCAACGACATCGCGCACATGCAGCAGCTGCATGCGCGCCTGCTGCGCGGCCGTCCGCGCATCGGCGCGCGCCTGCTGGCCTGGGCGCACGCGCGCACGGAGGCGCCGGCGACATGAGCCTCTACGAGCCGTTGTTCCGCCGCGTGCTGTATCCGGCCTACGAGTCAGGGCTGCGTCGCCGCGACACCCTCAGATACCTGCGTGACTACGAGCACGACCAGTGGCGCTCGCCGGACGAACTCGATGCGCTGCAATGGCAGCGCCTGCAGGCCCTGGTCGCGCACTGCTGGGAGCACGTGCCGTTCTATCGCCGCTGGTGGGGTGAGGCGGGCATGGCCGGCCCCGGGGACATCCGCGACCGCGCCGATTACGCGCGGCTGCCGGTGCTGACCAAGCCGATCATCCGTGCGAAGGCCGAGGACATGGTGTCGCCCGCGCATCGCGGCGACCTGTACTACAAGACCACCGGTGGCTCGACCGGCGAGCCCCTGCGCTTCGGCTACACGCGCGAAAGCTACGAGCGGCGCATCGCGGTGATGTTCCGCGGCTATGCCTGGTCGGGCGCGCACCTCGGGCAGAAGACCGTGTACCTGTGGGGCGCACCGGTGGCTGCGCCGGCGGGCTATGCGCTGTTCAAGGATCGCCTGTACCACGCCGCGTTCAACCGGCGCATGCTCAATGCCTTCGACATGGACGAGCGGCGCATGGCCGAGTATGCCGACGCCATCGACCGGTTCCAGCCGGAGACCATCGTGTCCTACGTCGGTCCGATCGTCGAACTGGCGCAGTGGATCGAACGCACGGGCCGGCGCATCCATCGTCCGAAGCGCATCCTCGGCGCCGCCGAGGCACTGCATCCGCACCAGCGCGAACTGCTGCAGCGCGTGTTCGGCGCGCCGGCCTACGACACCTACGGCTGCCGCGAATTCATGCTGATCGCTGCCGAGTGCGAACACGGCGACGGCCTGCACCTCAACACAGATCACCTGCTCGTGGAGTTCGCCGCCGGGCTGGATGCGCACGAGCCCAGCGACCTCATCATCACCGACCTGCACAACGTCGGCATGCCGCTGATGCGCTACGTCAACGGCGATCTGGGCACGCCCGGCGCGCGGACCTGCGCCTGCGGACGCGGCCTGCCGAAACTGGCCAAGGTCGACGGCCGCAAGCTCGACGCACTGCGCCTGCGCGACGGCCGGCTGATTCCCGGCGAATACATCGTGTACGTGTTCCTGCCGGTCAAGGGCGTGAAGCAATACCAGGTCGTGCAGCGCGAAACGGAGGCGCTGCAGGTGCGCCTGGTGCCCGACGACGGCTTCGATGCGGCTTCGGTGCAGGCGATGGTCCGCGACGGCCTGCGCAAGGTGGCCGGCGAGGATGTCGCGATCGCGTTCGAGACCGTCGATCACATCGCGCTCACGCCCAGCGGCAAGCGCCGCGTTGTCGTCTGCGAGCTGCCGGCATGAGCACGACCGCCGCATCGCTGGACATCGCGCACGTGGTCGAGAACCTCGAACGCGGCGGACTGGAACGGATGGTGATCGACCTGGCGCTCGCGCAGCGGGCGGCGGGGCATCGCCCGCGCGTCGCCTGCCTGTTCGCGCCCGGCGCGCTGGCGGACGAACTGCGCAGCCAGGGTGTCGAGGTCTTCGCCTGCCACAAGACCGCCGGGCTGGACCTCGGCGCGGTGCGGCGCCTGCGCGCATGGCTCGGCGCCGCGCCCGGCACGGTGGTGCATACGCACAACGCCAATGCGCATTACCACAGCGTCGCGGCGAGCTTCGGTACACCTGTGTCGCGCCTGCTCAACACCCGCCACGGAATGGGCGCCGCGCAGCCGCGCAGTCGCGGCGAATGGCTGTATCGCCGGTCGATGTGGCGCACCGATGTCGTCGCTGCGGTCTGCGAGGCTGCTCGCGCGCGTTTCGCGGACCAGGGCGTGCGCCCGCGCGCGCGGCTGCTCGCGGTGCCCAACGGCATCCGCGTCGAGACCTTCGCCGCCGCCAACGCGGAGCGCCGCGCCGCGCTGCGCAACGTGCTCGGTCTGGCGCCGGGCACGCGCATCATCGGCACGGTCGGCCGGCTCAATCCGGTCAAGGACCAGGCGACCCTGCTGCAGGCCTTCGCCCGGGTGCACGCCGAGGCCGCCGACACCGCGCTGGTGCTGGTCGGCGACGGCGCGCTGCGCGCCGAACTCCAGGCCTTGGCTGGCGCCAGCGGGGCCGGCGAAGCGGTCCACTTCCTCGGCGATCGCGGCGACGTGCGCCAGTTGCTGCAGGGCTTCGACGTGTTCGCGCTGTCCTCGCGCAGCGAAGGCTATTCGATGGCCCTGCTCGAAGCCTGCGCCAGCGGCCTGCCGATCGTCGCCACCGATGTCGGCGGCAACCGCGAGATCGTCGCCGACGACCGCAATGGCCTGATCGTCCCCGCCGCCGACGCGACGGCCCTCGCCACCGCGCTGCTCGGCCTGCTGCGCGATCCCGCGCGCGCCCAGCGCCTGGGCACGGTCGGGCGCGACTGGGCATTGCGCGAGGCTTCGGTGCAGGCCATGGCGGCCCGTTACGAGGCGCTCTATCGGGGAGCCTCCGGTTGAAGTTCGGTATCAGTTTTCGTTGTCGCGGGCCGGCCGGCACCGCGATCCGCGTTCCCTTGAAGCAAAGCTCTCCATGAATCCTCGCCCCAAGAAACTGCAGGTGCTGCAATGGTTGCCGACCCGCTGGGTCCTGACCCGCGGCAGCCGGCGTCGACGCGTGCTGTACCTGACCTTCGACGATGGCCCGCACCCGGAACACACGCCGGTCCTGCTGGACCTGCTGGCGAGGCATCGCGTGCGCGCGACCTTCTACCTGATCGGCCAGCAGGTCGAGCGCCATGCCGAGCTGGTGCGGCGGATCGTGTCCGAAGGGCATGCGCTGGGCAATCACTCGTGGAGCCATCCGCATTTCGACCGGCTGCCGCTGGCCGAGCAACGCCGCGAGATCGAGCACACCGAACGCCTGCTTGCACGCTTCGACGGGCAGGCAAGGCACGATTTCCGCCCGCCGCGCGGGGTGATGCCGGTGCCGATGGTGCTGGACTGCATCCGTCGCGGCCGTCGCATCGCGTTCTGGTCGTACGACAGCCTGGACTACAGCCAGCGTCCGGCGGAGACGCTGGTCGAGGTCGCGCGTCGGCATCCGCCGCGTCCGGGCGACATCGTGCTGATGCACGACGACGGCGGGCTGTCGCTGCGGATGCTGGAAACGCTGTTGCCGCTGTGGCAGGCGGACGGCTTCGCGTTCGAACCGCTGGCCTCCGCATGAGGCCGGTGACGATGCGCGACACGGGGGGAGCAACGATGCCGCAGGCAGGGGGGAATGCATGAACGAGATGCCGGAGGTCCAGATCGCGACCGTCCTGCTGATACTGGCCGTGTTGCTGGGCGCCGTCGCGTGCGCGCTGGTGCTGCGCGACATGCGCAAGCGCAACATGCACCTGTGGCTGGGGCATTACCTGCGCCGCCGTCCGCCGGTGGTCGAAGATCGCCCGGTCCATGTCATGTTCTGCTTCGTCGACCACTTCGAGCCGATGTGGAAGGGCGGCGACCTGGAGACCCAGCGCCGCCGCGTCGATCGCTGGTGCAGCGAGTACCGCGCCATGGCCGGCAGGCATCGCGATGCCGATGGCCGGCCGCCGCAGCACAGCTTCTTCTATCCCGAAGAGGAATACGCCGAGGAGCACCTCGACAAGCTGTCGGCGCTGTGCAGCGACGGCTTCGGCGAGATCGAGGTGCACCTGCACCACGACAACGACACCGAGCAGAACTTCCGGGTGTCGATCTCGCGCTTCTGCAAGGTGCTGCACGAGCAGCACGGCGCGCTGCCGCGCGACCCGGAAACCGGTGAGCTGAAGTTCGGTTTCATCCACGGCAACTGGTGTCTGGACAACTCGCGCGGCGACGGCCGCTGGTGCGGCCTGAACAACGAGCTGATCCTGCTGCGCGAACTGGGCTGCTACGCCGACTTCACCATGCCCTCGGCGCCGAGCGACACCCAGACCGCGACGATCAACAGCATCTACTACGCCACCGACGACCCCTGCGCGCCGAAGTCGCACAACCATGGCGCCCCGGTGAAGGTCGGCGGCGGCACGCGCGGTGACCTGATGATCGTGCAGGGCCCGCTGGCGCTGAACTGGCGCGAACGCCGCATGGGCGTGATGCCGCGCATCGAGAATTCGGACATCCGCAGGAACTGCCCGCCGACCGAGGCGCGCGTCGACCTGTGGGTGAAGACCGGCGTCCACGTCGAAGGCCGGCCGGAATGGGTGTTCGTGAAGGTCCATACCCACGGCACCCAGGAGCACGACATCGACACCCTGCTCGGCGCGCCGGTGGACGCGATGCACGACTACCTCGAACGCACCTACAACGACGGCAAGCGATACGTGCTGCACTACGTCACCGCGCGCGAGTGCTACAACATTATCAAGGCCGCCGAAGCCGGCGAGCAGGGCGATCCCGGCCAGTATCGCGATTACCTGCTGCCGCCGCCGCGCGCTTCGTGGGCCGGCGGGCGCAAGGCGCGCAGCGCATGAGCGTGGACGGGAACGGCACGCCTGCGCGTGCGCGGGTCAGCGTGGTGATGCCGGCATACAACGCCGCCGCCACGCTGCAGGCCTCGATGGAGTCTGTGTTCGCCCAGACCCACGCCGACATCGAACTGATCGTCATCGACGATTGCTCCAGCGACGCCACCTGGGAGCTCATCCGCGACGCCGCCGCGCGCGAGCCCTGCGTGGTGCCGATCCGACAGGCCAAGAACGGCGGCGTCGCCGCTGCGCGCAACGCCGGCATCGAGGCCGCCACCGGCACGCACATCGCCTTCCTGGACAGCGACGACCGCTGGCACCCGGACAAACTGGCGATCCAGCTCGCGCACATGGCCGCCACCGGCAGCGCGATCAGCTACACCGCGTATCGCCGCTTCGACGAGACCGGCGACACGCTCTCGCTCGTCGTGCCGCCGGCCGAAGCCGACCACGCCGCGATGCTCAGGAGCAATCGCATCGGCAACCTCACCGGACTGTACGACCGCAGCATCGGCGACGGCCGTTTCGAGAAGATCGGCCACGAGGACTACGTGTTCTGGCTGGCGATGGTCAAGCGCGCCGGCATCGCTCGTCGCGTGCCGACGACCGAGCCGCTCGCCGACTACCTCGTCCGCACCGGTTCGCTCTCCGCCGACAAGCGCAAGGCCGCGCGCTGGCAGTGGACCATCTACCGCGATGTCGAGAAGCTCGATCCGCTGCGCTCGGCGTGGTACTTCGCGCACTATGCCGCGATCGCGGTGGCGAAGCGGCGCTGAAGCGTGATGCACGAAGATCGGCACTATCGCGCGATCCGCGACTGGTATGGCGATCGCCGTGCTGCGCGATCGGACGTGCCGCTGATCGCGCACATCGATGAGGGTTTGGCTGTCCTGGGCCGCATCGGTGCCTCGCTGCAGGCCAGGCAGGCCTTCTGCCTGCATCCGATGCTGCAGCAGGACGAGGCGCTGCTGGCATCGCTGGCGCCGGACAGTCCTCTGCTCGCATGCGCACCGGATGTCCGTGCGCTCCTTCTTGCCATGGAGTATCGTGCCGTCGCCAATGCGTACCTGTCGGAGCATTGCGTGTCCGACATGGATTGCATCAGGCTCAGTCCTTCGAAGGACGTCAACGACATGCTGATCGCGGACAAGGTGCAGAATCGCAAGGACTTCGAGATCCATCATGCCTCGACGCATCCGCGCGCCGAGGTGCTGGCCCTGTATTTCGGCAACTGGTTGCGTGCGCTCGGTGTCGACGAGGCGCGCTACCGGGCGCTGGCCGCCGGCCTTGCCGGGTCGACGACATGAATTACCTGGCGCATGCCTATCTCGCGCGGCACGACGATGACGCGATGGTCGGTGCGATCCTCGGCGATTTCGTGAAGGCCGATACCGTCGATCGGTTCGATCCGGTCATTGCCCGCGAGATCCGCCTGCACTGGCGCGTCGACGCGTTCACGGATGCGCATGAAGTCATCCGCTTGCTGAAGCAGCGCTTCGATCCCGGGCATCGCCGTTTCGCCGGGATCGTCCTCGACCTGTATTTCGACCATCTGCTGGCGCGCGCGTGGCCACGGTACAACGACGAATCTCTCCCCGGATTTTGCGCGCGCGTCTATGTCGGCTTCGCCAGGTGGCGGCACGCGCTGCCCGAACGCGCACAGGTCGCGGGTGATGCGATGACTGCGCAGGACTGGCTGGGACGCTATGGCGATCCAGACGCCATGCGCACGGCGGTGGGGCGTGTCGCCACGCGACTGTCGCGCAATGGTGATGCATTGCTGGCGTGTCTCGCGAAGATCGAGTGCGATCCGGATCCTTTCCTGCATGGTTTCGACACGTTCTTTCCCCAGCTTGCGGCGTTCGCCGAGGCGGAGCGCCGCTCGATTCCTGGTTGAAAGCAGCTCGATTGAATGCAGGTTGGTTGAAGGTCGCCGGCTGCTTTCAATCCACGCCGAACGAAACCAGCTCGACATGACCACCCGCGCAGACCGCGAAGCGATCGTCGCGATCGCGTTCGACGATCTGCCCGCCAGTGAACGCCGAGAACGCGGGCAGCACGGTGAGGCCGGGGCGCAGCCAGAAGCCGGGTAGCGCGCGGTGGATGCCGGGCAGGCGCAGCGCGGGATGCAGGTGCCCGGCGATGACGTGATGCGCGGGATCGGGCAGCGGTTCGTGTCGCAGCAGCAGGCCATCCTCGGCGACGGATTCGCCGAGCGCGTCGATGTCCAGCGCCGCGTCGTCGCGATGCCTGTCATGGTTGCCGCGCAGCGCGGCGATGCGCAGGCCGGCGTGCGCGCTGCGCCAGCGATCCCAGCCTTCGCGCCAGCGCGCATGATGCGTGGCGCCGTGCAGCAGGTCGCCGAGGATCCACAGTTCGCGCGCGGCGGTAGCGTCGATCAGGCGGTCGAGTCGCGCGAGATCGTGCGCGGTTCCGCCGCTGGGCAGGGCGATGCCTGCGGCGCGGAACACGTCGCCCTTGCCCAGGTGCAGGTCGGCGATCAGCAGGCGCCCGCGTGCGGGCCAGAACAGTGCGCGATCGGCGAGCAGATGCATGCGCTCGCCGGCGATGTCGACGGCAATGCATTCAGCCATGCCGCTGCTCCAGGCGTGCCGCCGCGCGCTGCACGCGGGTCTTCCAGTCCTCGGTGCTGAGCTGGCCGCGCTGGGCTTCGGCCCACAGCGGGAAGGACAGCGGCGTGAACGACGCGGGCCGATGCAGGTCGATGTCGCGCGTCGCGCAGTCGCGCAGGCAGGCGTCCAGCGCCGGCAGGTCGAGCGTGTTCGCGAGCACCTCGGCCTCGGCCTGCGCCAGCAGTACGTGGTCGGGATCGTGGCGCGACAGCACGTCGAACAGCAGGCCAGCGGAGGCCTGCAGCTGGCGCATCGAACGCGGCGCGCCGCCGGGCAGCGACGGCGGCAGCAGCCCGGCGATGCGCGCGATCTCGCGGAACTGGCGTCGCGACAGTTCGGCGAGGTTCGCGCCTTCGCGCAGGTCATCGACCAGTTGGGCGGGATCGAGCAGCGTGCGCAGGCGTTCCGCATCGATGTCGGTCTTCGCCTGCATCGAGAGGATCAGCCCGTAGTCGTTCGCGGCGAAGCCGAAGGTGTTTGGTGCGAGCCGGCCCCAGCGTCGTGCCATCAGTGCCGCCAGGCCTTCGTGCACGGCGCGGCCGGCGAACGGGAACACGCACAGGTGCTGGCCGTCGCGGGCCTCGAACCATTCCGCGAGCAGGTGGCCGGCGCGCGGCAGCGACGACAGCCGCGACTGCAGCCCGAGGATCGGCGCCAGCGCGCGCAGCTCCGGCGTGCCCTGCGCGCTCGCGCCGGACAGCACGGCTTCGACCTCGCGGCCGAGTTCGGTCGACAGCGG
This sequence comes from Lysobacter brunescens, assembly GCF_042677005.1. Taxonomy (NCBI): domain Bacteria; kingdom Pseudomonadati; phylum Pseudomonadota; class Gammaproteobacteria; order Lysobacterales; family Lysobacteraceae; genus Lysobacter; species Lysobacter brunescens. The sequence goes on from NZ_JBHTIF010000001.1 coordinate 1,705,606, forward strand.
CATGCGCCCGCCCTGCCAGCGCGGCACCGCGCCGTCGCCGGGCTTGGCGAGGCGCACGTAGGCGGTCATGTCGCGCACCCGTGACAGTTCGAGCGTGCGGCCGGCGAACTGGAAGCGATCGCCCGGGCGCAGCCGGCCGATGAAGCTTTCCTCCACCGAGCCGAGGCTGCCGCCCTTGAGGAATTTCACCGACATGCCCGCATCGCTGGCGATGGTGCCGATCGACAGGCGATGGCGGAACGCGATGCGCCGTTCGTGCACGCGGTAGAGACCGTCCTCGTCGCGGACCACGCGGCGGTATTCGGGATAGTGCGACAGCGCGCTGCCGCCTTCGACGATGAAGGCGAGCACCGCATCCCACTGCGCGCGGGTCAGCGCGGCATAGGCATGCGTGCCGGTGACTTCGGCGTACAGCGCGTCGGCATCGAAGCCGCCGCCCAGCGCCAGCGTCACGCAGTGCTGCGCGAGCACGTCCAGCGCGAGGCGCGGCGGCGGGCGCGCTTCGATCCGGCCATGGGTGAGGGCGACGCGTGCCGCAGCATATTCGGCCAGTTCCAGCGCGTGCGTCGGCACGCAGGCGATGGTCCCGGCTTCGCCCGGACGATGCCGTGCCCGACCCGCGCGCTGCAGCAGCCGCGACATGCCCTTGGGGCTGCCGACCTGCAACACCTGGTCGACGGCGGGAAAGTCGACGCCGAGGTCGAGGCTCGATGTGGCGACGGCGCAGCAGATGCGGCCCTCGCGCAGGCCGTCCTCCACGGCGCGGCGCAGCTTCGGATCGAGCGAGCCGTGGTGCAGCGCCAGGGTCTCCGGCGCGTGCGGCCACACCGATTCCAGCGCGCGATGCCACAGCTCGGCCTGTGCGCGCGTGTTCGCGAACAACAGCGAGGTCCGTGCCTCCGCGAGCAGGGCGACCACGCGCGGCAGCTGCGACAGACCGAGATGCCCGGCCCAGGGAAAGCGTTCGCGTTCGCCGGGCAGCAGGGTCTCGATCGATACCCGGCGCGGTGCGGGGCCGCTGACGATCGCCGCGCCGGGCGCGTGCGGCAGCAGCGCGTCGCGGGCTTCGTCGAGGTTGCCCAGCGTCGCCGACAGACCCCAGGTGCGCAGCGTCGGCGACCGCGTGCGCAGCCGCGCCAGGCACAGCTGCAGCAGCGTGCCGCGCTTGCTGCCGACCAGTTCGTGCCACTCGTCGACGATCACGCCGCGCAGGCCCTGCAGCTGTGCCGCGGTGTCGTCGTAGGACAGCAGCAGCGCGAGCGATTCCGGGGTGATCACCAGCACGTCGAGCTTGCCGGCACGTGCAAGACGCTTCTCGCGGGCGCTGGCGTCGCCGGTGCGCATGCCGACTGTCCACGGCAGGCCCAGCGCGTCGACGGGCTCGCGCAGCGCGCGCACGGTGTCGTTGGCCAGCGCGCGCAGCGGCGTCACCCACAGCAGCGTCGGCCCCGGTGTGCGTGCGCTGGGCGCGGCGCCACCGCGCAGCGCGTCGAGCAGGGGGCCGCCGAACGCGGCGAGGGTCTTGCCGCTGCCGGTCGGCGTGTGGATCAGTCCGCTTTCGCCGGCGAGATAGCGCGTCCAGACCTCGCGCTGGAACGGCAGCGGCGACCAGCCGCGCGCCGCGAACCAGTCGCGCAGCGTGCGCATGGCTGCAGCCGGCCTGAGCGGTTCGATCTTCGTGGCGGTGCGGGTCTTGCGCGATGTCGGGCGCGTGCCGGAAGCGGTGCGCGCGCTCATCGTGCGAGCGTCCGCAGCGCGTCGATGCGATCGGCATCGACGGGCGTCTTGTCCCTGCGCCAGCGCAGGATGCGCGGGAAGCGCACCGCGACGCCGGACTTGTGTCGCGTCGACACGTTCACGCCTTCGAAACCGAGCTCGAACACATGGTGCGCGCGCACCGAGCGTACCGGGCCGAAGCGTTCGAGCGTGTTGGCGCGGATCCAGCGGTCGAGTTCGAGGATTTCGCGGTCGTCCAGGCCCGAATAGGCCTTGGCCACCGGCACCAGCGATTCGCCGTCCCACACGCCGAAGGTGTAGTCGGTGTACAGCGTGCTCCGACGGCCGTGTCCGGCCTGTGCGTAGAGCAGCACTGCGTCGACGGTGAGCGGGTCGATCTTCCACTTCCACCAGTCGCCGCGCTTGCGCCCGACCTGGTAGACGGACGCGCGCCGTTTGAGCATCAGGCCCTCGACGCCGCGCGTGCGCGCCTCCTCGCGCAGCGATGCGGCCACGTCCCAGGCGCATGCATCGACCGACGGCGACAGCGCGATGCGCGCCTGTGCGTCCGGGCTGTCGGCCCACAGCGTCTCCAGCAGCATGCGACGTTCGTGCAGCGGTCGCGCGCGGAGATCCTGGCCGTCGAGTTCGAGCAGGTCGTAGGCGAGCATCCGCGCGGGATGTTCCGAAAGCGATTTCGCGCCGGGTTTCAGTCGCTGGATGCGCGTCTGCAGCGAGGCGAACGGCGCGGGCATGGGCGCGTCCGGATGCCAGACTAGCAGTTCGCCATCGAGTACCGCATCGCGCGCCAGCGCCGCCGCTGCGCGTTCGATCTCGGGAAAGCGGCCGTCCAGGCGTTCCTCGCCGCGCGACCACAGCGCGAGGTCGTCGCCGCGCCGGATCAGCTGCAGGCGGATGCCGTCCCATTTCCATTCCAGCAGCCAGTCGTCGATGGTGCCGAGCGAATCGGCCTCGACTTCCAGCGGCGAGGCGAGGAAGAAGGGATAGGGCTGTGCGCGGTCGCCTGGCAGCGCCTGCGTCGACAGCAGGTTGCGCAGGAAGGTCTCCGAGGGCGTCCAGCGGCCGAGCATGCGCTGCGCGATCAGGGCGATGTCCACGCCCGACAGTTCCGCGAGCGCCTGTTGCACCATGCGCTGCGACACGCCGATGCGCAGCGCACCGGTCAGCAGCTTGTTGAACACCAGCCGGCCCTCGCGGTCGAGGTGGCGCCAGCCGTGCACCACTGCCTCGCGGCGCAGCGTTTCGTCGCGGCCGGCCACGGCCAGCAGGCGTTCGATCCAGGCGTGCAGCGGCGCCACGTCGAGCGCGTCGGCAGGCGGGTCGTCGAGCAGCAGCGCCAGCGTCTCGGCGAGATCGCCGACCTGTTCGTACGAGGCATCGACCAGCCACGCCGGCGTTGCGCTTTCCTCCGCGATCCAGGCGCGCAGTTCGGCGCTGCCCGCGATCCGGGCACCGGCGCCACCGATCTTGCCGCCGCTGAGCAGCCACAGCGACCAGGCGGCGTCGCGCAGCGGCGCTGTGCGGAAGTAGTCGAGCAGCGCGGCGCGCTTGTCCAGCGTCGCGGTGCTGCGGTCGAGCCGGCGGTAGAGTTCGGCGAAGCGCTGCATCAGTCGTCGCCGCCGTAGTCGGTGCGGAAGTTGCCGGCGTCCACGCCCGCGTCGGCGAGCGTGCGTACCAGCGCCTCGGTGTTGCCGTGCGTGGCGATGACCCGGCGTGCGCCGGTCTCGCGCACCGTGCGCAGCAGCGCGGGCCAGTCGGCGTGGTCGGAAACGACGAAGCCGCGATCGACGTTGCGCCGTCGGCGGTTGCCGCGGATCAGCATCCAGCCCGAGGCGAAACCGGTCTGTGCGCGGCGGAAGCGGCGCATCCACGGGCTGCCCGCTGCGGAAGGCGGCGCCAGCACCAGCCGTCCTGCGAAATCCGAGCCGCGCGCGGCCTCCACCACCGGTTGCGTTTCCAGCATCGCGATGCCGGCGTTGCGATACACCTCGACGCCCGGCACCAGCGCGCCGTGCAGCCAGGCGGGTTCCTCGGTGAACGCGCGCAGCTCCGCGAGCAGCCGCTGCGCCTTGCCCAGCGCGTAGCAGAACAGGACGGCGGCGACACCTTCGGCCGCGCATTCGTCGCGCCAGGCGACGATGTCGCGCGCCACCTCGGCGGTGTCCGGCCAGCGGTAGATCGGCAGGCCGAACGTGGCTTCGGTGACGAAGGTGTCGCAGGGCACGACCTCGAACGGCGCGCAGGTGGGGTCGGGCTGGCGCTTGTAGTCGCCCGACGCCACCCAGACCTCGCCGTCGACCTCGATGCGTACCTGCGCCGAGCCGAGCACGTGGCCGGCCGGATGCAGCGAGACGCGCGCGTCGCCGAGCCGGAAGGTCTCGCCGTAGTCGTATGCGCGATAGTCCTGTTCGCCCAGCCGCCACTGCAGGATCGGCAGGCCGGCGCGCGCGACGTGGTACTCGCCCATGCCGACGCGCGCATGGTCGCCGTGGCCGTGGGTGATCACCGCGCGCGCGACCGGCCGCCACGGGTCGATGTGGAAATCGCCCGCGGGGCAGTACAGGCCTTCCGGCCGTTGAACGATCAGGTCCTGTGACATCGCGTTCGATACGGGCGGCGCTCGCGGCCGGATGCGTTGCGGGAACCCGATACTAGCCACCTCGTCGCGCCATCGAAGCCGATCCGGGCCGGCGCGCGTGCCTGCGGTCGTCCGCGTTCCGGATTCCGTCAGGAAAACGCATCGCCCTCATGCGAAACGCCCGGACGGGCCGGGCGTTTCGCGGAGACAGGCAGGGAGCGGCTCGGGGTCAGGGCGTCACTTCGCTCAGCTCCACCAGGTAGGTGGTGGTGCCGCCGCCGATGTCGATGCGCCAGCCCTTGGTGAATTCGCTGGCGTTGACGGTGTTCCAGTTGCGCAGGGTGATCGTGGCGTTGGCCGGTTCCAGCACGCGCACGCGCAGGTTGCCGGCGGTGACCGTGCTGCCGCTGACCGTGGGCTGCACCGGCACCTGCACCTGGAAGAAGGCGGTGGTGCCCGATCCCAGGGTGAAGTTGTCGCGGACGGTGAGCCTGCGGTTGGCGAACTGCAGGTTGCGGGTCCAGCGGGTCAGCGCCGGGTTGCCGCGATAGACCGGCGTGAGGTCCGAGTCGACCGTGATCGCACCGTTGGCGCCGGGCGTGACGGTCATCGTCGCGACCGACTGCGGCGACTCGCACTGGTGGACGATGCGGTCGTTCGCCGGCGCGGTGCACTGCGCGGTGCTGGTGTTGCTGCGTTCGAAGCGCATCGTGTTGTGCACTTCGGTGCCCTGCTGGATGCCGCTGCGGCTCCAGATGTTCTCGGTCACGGCCAGCCAGTCGCGTGCGTACAGCGTGAACGCGCCCTGGTCCTGGTGCGCATGGCTTTCGTTGTAGGGGCCGGCGACGTAGGACATCCACATCGCGCTGGTGTCCCAGCCGCTGCGCGCGAACAGATGGCCGGTCGCGCTGCCGTGGTAGTGCAGGGCGGTCGGCGCGGTGCCGTTGCTGCCCGGCGGCAGCAGGTCGTAGCGGAAATTCGCGCCCTGGCCCATCTGCTGGACGGAGATGTTGTTGAGCCACCAGCTCGCGATGCGCTGCGCCGAGGCGTCGTTGGTGAGGTTGCGGGCCTCCAGCATCAGCCGGCGGTGGTAGTCGTAAAGCTCGGGCACGGAGTTGCGCGACTGGTCGCCGATCGGCGCGAAGTGCGTGCGCGTCGGCACCGTGCCGTGCACCCACCACTGGATGGTGTTGGTGGCATGCGGGTTGGCGTTGGCCAGGTCGATGCCGGTGGCGTCGCGCCAGATGCGGTACAGCTCGAACAGGCGCATCTGCGCGGTGCCGTAGCCGGTGCCTTCCAGGCTGCCGCCGGTGGGCATGTTGCGGTAGTAGGCCTCCAGCTTCGGCAGCTTGTCGGTCTTGAGCAGCGTCATCCACGTCGGATTGCGCGAAGCCAGCGCCCACATCATGGTCGCTTCGACGAAGCTGAAGTAATAGTTGTTGCCCGGGTTGTCGACCGACCAGCCGCTCCATGGGTGCGACGTGCTGCCCCAGCGCGCGTTCTCGTGGTTCCACACGTTCCAGATCGCCTGCTGCGCGTAGGCCGACCAGCGCTGGCGCTGGCTGCTGGTCACGCGCGCGGCGCAGGTGTCGTAGGTCATCGCGAGGTCGGCGATCATCGGCCCGACTTCGAGGTAGGAGTCGGCGGCGACGGCGGGGCGCTGCCCGGCGGCGATGGCGGTCTCGGCCTGCGCGACCTGCTGCTCGACCAGGCTCACGGCGTGGTTGCAGTACTTCACGTCGCGGGTGATGCGGAACATCAGCGCGGAGTCGCGGGCTTCGTACGCATAGCCGGGGCTGCCGTTCACGGCGCTGTCGACCCAGTTGCGGAAACGGGTGTACGCCGTGCGCGAGGTGTCGATGAAGGTGAGGTTCATCGGGATTTCGCTGAGCTGCGGCGAGTTGTTGCCGATGGCCGGGCGCGGCTTCGGGCGCGGGCGCGGTGAGAAGCGCGGATCCGTGGCGGTCGCGGCGCCCGATGCGGCGCTCGATGCGGTGAGGGGCTTCGATGTCGTGTGCGCGCGTTCGGCGAAGCGCTGGCGCAGGTCGCGCAGCAGGTCGGCCGGACCGGCCAGGGCGATGCCGGCGACGGCGACCGCGCCGAGCGCCACCAGCGGGAGGGTCAGGCTGCGGGGCAGGCGGGCGCGGCCGCGGGGACTGGGCGTCGGGAAAGCAGTTTCGGGGCGGGGGATGGGGGGCATGTCGGGGGCTCTGCGATCGCGTCCATGGCGAGACTGCATTCGCGTCGTCCGAAACCCGGTCCGGGTGGCGGGCGGCGCACCGTTCGATGTGCCGGCGGGGGCCGGGACATCGGTCGAAACGTCACGAATGACGCGTCAACCTGAACGGAAGTATGCGTGCCGCCTTGCCCGCGTTTTGTGATGAGGCCGACCTAAATTTCGCTTTCTTGAAGTGAAGTGTGAAGTTTGTCTCGCAAAAGCGACCGATCTGGATCAGCGGCCGATCGATTGCAGCTCCACGACGTAGGTTTCGCCGCTTCCGGCGATATCCAGTCGCCAGCCACTGCGAAATTCGTCACGGTCCACTCTGCGCCAGTCGAAGGCCGACAGCTGCGCATCGGCCGGCGACAGCACCTTGATCCGCAGCCCGCCGGCCACCGCCTCCCGGCCCTCGATCCGGGGCTCGGTCGGCAGCTGGAGCTGGAAGATCGCGCGCGTGCCGGGCGTGGTGCGGAAGCGGTCCTCGACGCGCAGGCCCGCCACGGAGAAATCCAGGCGTCGGGTCCACTGTTTCACCGGACTGTCCTTGGCGTAGGCACCGGTCAGGTCGGCGTCCACGCGCAGCGCGCCGTCGGTGCCGGGCGTCACGGTCATCGTCGACACCGTGGGCACGCACTGGTGCACCACGCGGTCGTTCTGCGGCGCGTGGCACTGGCGCGCGATCGGCGTCGGCGCCTCGAAGCGCAGCACGTTGCGGGTTTCGGTGCCCTGCTGGATGCCGCTGTGGCTCCAGATGTTCTCGGTCACGGTCAGCCAGTCGCGGTGGAAGAGGGTGAAGCCGCCCTGTTCCTGCGCTGCGTGGCTCTCGTTGTACGGGCCGGCGACGACGGCCAGCCACAGCGCGTCGCGGTCCCAGCCGGTGCGCGCGAACAGGTGGCCGGTGCCGGTGGCGTGATGGAACAGCGCGGTCGGCGCGGGTGCCTTGGCGTCGCCGGCCGGCAGCAGGTCGTGCGGCGTGTTGAAGCCGTTGCGCATCCTGTCGATGGCGATGTGGTGCAGCCACCACGACGCCATCGCCTGGCGCTGCGGATCCCTGGTCAGGGCGCGGGCCTGCAGCACCACGGTGCGGTGGTAGTCGTAGAGTTCCGGGATCGAGCTGCGCGACTGGTCGCCGATCGGCGCGAAACGGTCCAGGGTCGGCACGGTCGCGTGCACCCAGTAGTCGATGCTGTCGGCGGCGTGCGGACTGGCACTGGCGATGTCCTCGCCGGTGGCGTCGCGCCACAGGCGGTACAAGGCGAACAGGCGCATGTGCGCCGCGCCGTAGCCGGTGCCTTCCAGGCTGCCGCCGCCGGGCAACTGCGCGAAATATGCGATCAGCGGCGGGATCTTTTCTTCGTTGAGGAAACGCATCCATTCCGCGTTGCCGCTGGCCAGCGCCCAGTACAGGGTCGCCTCGACGAAGCTGTAGTAGTAATTGTTGCCCGGGTTGTCGACCGACCAGCCCGTCCACGGGCGGGGGCGGCCGTTCCAGTTCGCGCGGACGTGGTGCCACACGTTCCACACCGCCTGCTCGGCGAAGGCCGACCAGCGCTTGCGCTGCGCGTCGTCGATGCTCGCCTTGCAGGTATCGAGGGTCATCGACAGCGCGGCGATGCGCGGACCGACTTCCAGGTAGGAATCGCCGGCCACCTCCGGCGCGTTGCCGGCGGCGATCGCGGATTCGCCGTCGGCGACCTCCTGCTCGACCATGCGCACCGCGAGTTCGCAGTATTTCGGCTTCGGCTCCAGCCGGTACAGCAGCGCAGCGTCGTAGGCGGAGAAGGCATAACCCGGTTCGCCCGCGACGGCGGCATCGACCCAGCGCCGGAAGCGGTCGAACTGCGGCGAACGCGTGTCGACGTAGGACAGATCCAGCGGGATGCCCGGCTGCAGCGGCTTCAGTGCCGGGCGTTTCGCGGCCACTGCCTGCGTCGCGGCGGCCAGTGCAGCGGCGCGCCCGTCCGCCGCGTTCGCGGTGCCATCACCGCCGCAGCCGGCGATGGCCAGCACGAGGGGGACGGCGAACAGGCTGCGCGCGATGTGGGCGCGTGAGCGGCTGCGGGACATGGCGATCACCGGTTCTGGTAGGTCAGCGCCAGCGACACCACGTTCTGGTCGGCGCGCTGGCCCGGCGCCGAACTGCGGCGCTCGTAGCGCGCGAGGGTGAACACGCCGCTCCAGTGGCGGACCCACTGGTAGCGCGCGTTGAGCGAATAGCGGCGGGTCTCGTCGTCGCGATCGAGGTTGACGTAGCGGTTGTGGTCCAGCGCACCGGCGAAGCCGATCCGCAGGTTGCGCCGTGCGCGCCAGCTCGCTTCCAGACCGAGGCCGTAGCCGTCCTGGTCGAACTGGTCGGTGTCCTGGTAGCGCAGGCGATCCAGGAACGGCGAGGCGCTGAAGGTCCAGCGCGTCGAAGTCCAGGTGTATTCGCCTTCCAGCCTGCGTTCGAGGAAGGGCGAGGCGTTGACCACGGTGTCGCCGGTCTGCACGCCGGCCGGCGGCGCTTCGATGACTTCGCCGCCGGCCAGCGCGTCCGAGGCGACGTCCGAAAACAGGCTGCTGTACGAGAGATCGAAGCGGTGCGCATCGTTCGGCCGCCAGGCCGCCGAGGCGCGGAACATCGGGTCGGCGCGGCCGTCGGCGAAGCCGGGCAGCGAGCGACGATAGTCCAGCCGCGAGTAGCCCAGGTCCACGGCCAGGTCGACGCGGTTGAGCGTGCGCGTCCAGCGCATGAACAACTGGGTGCGGTCGTAGTCGCGCGCGACCGCTTCGCTGTCGAAATCCACCCGCTGCTGCTGCAGGTTGAACGAGAAGCGGCTGCCCGGCGACAGCCGTCGCGTCGCGCGCAGCGCGAGGTCGGTGCGCCGTGAATTGAAGGCGTCGGTGATCTCGGCCTCGCTGCGGATCCAGCGCAGCTCCGCGCTGCCGCGCCAGTCGTCGCCCCACTCGAACTGCAGGGTCGGTCCGGCCGACAGCACGTTGACCTGCTGGCGGTTGCCCGGCGCGTCTGCGGCGAGCGTGTCGACAGGCTGCAGGGTCAGCTGGTCCACCACGCTGAAGCTCAGGCGCTCGGGAATCGCCACCCAGTTCACCCGCCCGGAAAACGTGCCGTCGGCGCCGTCCTGCAATCCGCGCTGGTCGTAGTGGCGGTACTCTGCGCGACCGCTGAGGTGCATCTGCAGCACGGAGGTGTCGTGGAGCACCTCCACGCCCAGGCCCGGTCGCAGGATCGTGGTCGACAGCGGGTCGGTCGGCGTCAGCAGCAGGTTGTCGTTGTGCTCGGCGTTGAAGTCCAGCGTGTAATTGACGCGCAGCGCGTGCGCGTCGCGCGGCGTCGCGGCGCCGAACACGACGGCGATCGACATCGCCAGCGTCGCGACCGGCAGCGAGGCCCTGGTCCGCGCGCGTGCCATCAGGGCCGCTGGTTGAACACCACGCCGGCGAACTTCTCCGGCGGGAAGCTGGCGACGGCCTTGTCGATGTCCTCGCCGCTGACCTGGCCGTAGCCGACGACCAGCACCACCATGTCGGCCAGGTCGGACAGGATGCGCGCATCCGGGGAACCCAGTGCCGGCGGCGCGTCGAGGATCAGGTGGCGGTTGCCCTGGTGCGCGCGCAGCGAATCGATCATCGCGCGCATGCGCAGCGAGCTGAAGCTTTCGCCCGGGGTTTCGCGGATGCGTCCGGCGGGAATGAGCTGCAGGCGCGGCACGCCGGTTGCGTGGACCACGTCGCCCAATGCGATCGATTCGTTTTCGAGATAGTCGATCAGGCCGCGTCCGTCGGCTTCGACCTGCAGCGCTTCGCCCTGCGCCGGATGCGTGGCGTCGCAGTCGACCAGCAGGGCCTGCTTGGTCTCGTCGAAGGCGAAGGCCGCAGCGAGGTTGCGCGCGACGAAGCTGCCGCCGCAGCCGGGACGCACCGGCGACACGAGGGTGACGAAGTTGCCGGTATCGCCGGCCAGCGCGAGCAGGCGCGTGCGCAGCTCGCGGAAGGCATCCGCATGCTTGCGCACCGATTCCTGGCGATGGATCAGGCGGCGATCCTCCAGCTGGCGCGTGCTCAGCGCCTTGCCGGTGCCGTCGCCCTGCGTCGCCGGCAGCGTGCGTCCGCCGGAACCGTCGCGCGTGTCGATGTCGTCGTTCGCGCTCATGCGGCCACCTGCTTCAAGACGTAGACCAGTCCATAGGCCAGGAACACGGAGGCGACGATCGATCCGCTGAGCATCATGCGGCCGACCTCGCGGCGACGGTCGCGCGGTGTGCGGTAGGCCGGCACCACCGAGAGCAGGGCGTAGGTGCCGCGGCTTTCGAGCTGGCGCGGCGAGCGCACGCGCGGATCGAACCGCACCAGCAGGAACAGCAGGCCCAGCGGCACCATCATCGCCGCGAGCAGGCCGCCCAGCGCGAAATGCATGAAACGCAGGCCGCTGGGGCGCAGCGGCATCTGCGCCGGATCCTGGATGCGCATGGTCAGGCCGCGACGCTCGCGGTCCAGCTCCATCGACACGCGCGCGTTCTCGCGTCGGCGCAGCATGTCCTGGTAGATGTCGCGGTTCACTTCGTAATCGCGGGTGAGTTCGGCCAGTTCGCTCTCGGACGCCGCGATGCGCCGGCTGCGGCCGAATTCGTTGTCGAGCAGGCCTTCGGACGCGGACATCCGCGACTGGATCGCCGCGATCTCGCGCCGGGTCTGCGCGAGCTGGCTGCGCAGCTCCTGGTACATCGGATTCATCCGCACTTCGCCGGCATCCGCGGTGGCGGCGCCCGGACGGGTCCGGCGCTGTTCCTCCTCGCGCATCGCGGTCTGGATGTCGGCCATCTGGTGGCGCACGCGGACCACATCGGGATGCTTGTCGGTATAGCTCAGCAGCAGGGTGTCGAGCTGGCCCTGCAGTTCCAGCAGCTGCGTGCGGTACAGGGTCTCGCGGGTCTGCACCGCGGTGACCGCCGATTCGCCGGACAGTTGCGCCTCCAGCGCCTGCTCGCGCGAACGCAGCTCCATCAGGCTCATCCGCGTCTGCTCGACCTGGGTGCGCAGGGTGCCGATGCGCGCGGTCGAATCGGTGGCGCTGCTCGGCTGCGCATCGGTATTGGCAGAGCGGTAGGCCTGCAGGTTGGCCTCGGCCTCGGTGAGCTTGCGATGGTAGTCGCGGACCTGCGCGTCGATGAACTCGTAGGCCTCGCGGCTCTCGCGTTCCTTGCTGGCCAGGCTTTCCTCGATCAGCAGCGTCGCCATCGCCTCGGCGACCTTGAAGGCGCGCTCCGGCTCGCTGTCGTGGTAGGTGATCTGCACCAGGTTCTCGCGGGCGTTGGTGATCTGCGTGCGCTCGCGGATCTGCTCGATCAGGCGGTCCTGCATCGTGGCGGAGGGCTTGTCCTCCATCCAGCCGCCGGCGACCAGCACCTGGCCCATCACCTTCCGCCCGAACACCACCGTGCGCGCGAGCCCGGCGCGATCGATCGCGCGCGTGGCATGCGCGCGGTTCTCCAGCAGCGGCTGGATGATGTCGCTTTCCTGGGCCAGCACCGAGGTGCTGGCGGTGTACTTGCGCGGAAGCAGGAACAGGCCGGCGACCAGCGCCACCAGGGCGATCCCGGCGAAGATCGAGGCAAGCACGAGCTGGTAGCGGCGGCCTTCGCGCAGCATCGCCATGACCAGGTCGTTCGGGTTCAGCCCTAGCTGCGACGCCTGCGCGCCGGCGCGCGCGGTCGCTGTGCGCCGCGCGGGGAGCGACGGGACATTCATCAGAACGTGCGCTCCGGCACCGTGATGACGTCGCCCGGCGCGACCGGATGGTTGGTCGCCAGATCGCCGCGATTGAGGATGCGGTCGAGCTTGATCTCGTACGTGGCCGACGTGCCGCCGGCCCGGCGATGCAGCTCGGAGCGGTCGCTGGCCGCGAATTCGGTCGGGCCGCCGGCGGCGAGGATGGCGTCGAGCACGGTCATGCCCGGGCGATAGGGGATCGACACCGGCTGGCGCACCGCGCCGGTCACGCGGACGCGCGACAGGTATTCGTGGCTGCGCAACTGGGTCAGGATGACCGCGACCTGCGGGTCGCGCACGTAGGCCGAGAGTTTTTCCTGGATGTCCTTCGCCACTTCGGGCGGCGTGCGCCCGCCGGCGAGCACGTCGCCGACCAGGGGCACGGAGATCATCCCGTCCGGACGCACGGGCACGGTGATGCCCAGCTCCGGGTTGCGCCAGACCGAGACCTGCACCTGGTCGTCCACGCCGATCCGGTACGCATCGACGGCAGTGGCCTGGATCCCATCCGTGGGAGGTGCGCCGACCGAAGGTCCCTGGGTGGTGGCGCAGGCAGCAAGGATGAGCGACAGGCACAACGCCCAGACGCGATGGATCGTATGCATTCGGTCCCCCGAAAAAGTCCCTGCAATTGTAACGGGAGACGGAATAACTTGAGGCCAGTCACAAAAACGAACCTTCGGTTCCGGGCACCGCACCGCAACCGCGCACCCGCTCGACAGCGAGTGGTCCGCGCGCATCGCTGGCGTGCCGCTCGTCGGCCCGCGTTCCGCCGGGCTTGACCTCGGCCGGATATCCGGGAGTTAATTAGGAAATTACTTAATTAGTTCATCGGAGCCCCATGGATCGCGTGTTCGAAGCCCTGGCGTCCGCCCCGAGGCGGCGGATCCTGGCCTACCTCAACGGTGGCGAGCTCACCGCCGGCGAGATCGCCAGCCGTTTCGACTTCAGCAAGCCGGCCCTGTCCGGTCATCTGCGCATCCTCGAGGACGCCGGCCTGATCGAGCGCGAGAAGCGCGGCCAGTTCGTCTATTTCCGGCTGGTGCCCGACACGCTGGCGAACACGGTCTTCGCCTGGGTCACCGAGCTGTGCCCGCAGGGCGGGCCGCTCAAGCGCGAAAGCCGCAAGCGTGCCGCCGAGAAGCGCGCCGGATCGCCCGACGCGAGTTCCGATCCGGAACCAGCGCCTGCGTCCCCCGCACCGAAGTCCGACGCCACCGAGTGAGGTCGCCATGCCGTTCGCCACCAGGACCCTGCAGACGTTTCCCTCGGTGCGCATTCCCTCGCGATCCGGCGGCCTGCCGGTCGAGGTGGTGCTGATCGCGCAGCTCGGCATCGGCGCCGGCACCCATCTCGTCGGCCGCACCGCAGCGCTGCAGCGCGGGCACACGGCCTTCGTCGACGCCCTCGACGAGCCCTCGGCGCGGATCGGCGGCGCCGATTTCGCCCAGGGCGATGCGACTTCGCTCTACACCTTCATCGTCGGCGCCAGCGGCCATCCCTTCCATCGTCACGCGGGGCACCGGGTGTTCACCGCCGTGTCCGGCAGCAGCGGCGCGCGGCTGCGGTTCTCGACCGCGTCGCAGGCGCAGATCGACGACGACCCCCGGGCCTTTCTCGACGCCCTGCGCCACGTCGAGATCCCGCCGGACTGCCTGTTCACCGTGCGCTTCGGCGGCGGCACCTGGCACCAGTTCCTGCCGGGCGATGCGGCGTCCGGCCATCCCGCGCTGTTCGCGCTGTCCTGCCATACCAACGAGCTGGGCGGCGAGCTTGCGGACGAGGTCCGCGAACGGGTGATGGCGAACGAAGCCGACATTCCGTCGCTGACCGAGCTGTTGCCGCCGTCCGTCCTCGATCTGCTCGAACGCGGCGAGGACCTGCGGCGCGAGGTGCCGACGATGGTGCTATCGCTCGACGAGCCGGTCGGTTCGCTGCAGGCCCGCCTCTGCGCCCGCACCCGCGATGCGCTGGGTCGCCTGCGCGCATGGTTCGGCGGCCTGCGCGCGCCGGTCGGCTTCTTCGCCGACACCCGGGGTGCGCGGGTGCATGCCCTGCCTGCGGTGCCGGCGGATTCGCTGCTCGCCCGGCAGTTCGAGGCCTTCGATCCGCGCCGCGAGCACGAGGACATCGTCGCCGTCGACATCGACCCGGCCGATTTCGCCGAGCGCACGGTCAGCGGCGTGCTCGCCCGCGTGCTCGAAGGCTTCCTCGAAAACCGTCCCGTTGCCGTCGGCCGCATGATGCAGATGCGCAACGTGCTGGTGAAACCGCTCGGCCTGCGCACCTCGCCGCTGGGCTGCCCGGTCTCGTCGCTGCTCGGCCAGTGTCCGCAGGCCTTCTCCGGCCGCTTCCCGGTGCTGGACCAACGCGTCGACGCCGATGCGCACGCCGAAGTGCTGCTCGGCGCCGACGACAAGCATCTGCGGTTCCGCTCCAGCGTCGGCGTCGAGCGCCTGGCCGATGGCCGTCTACGCATCTCACTCGCCACTCGCGTGCGCACCCGCAACCTGTTCGGTCGTGCCTACATGGTGCTGATCGAACGTACCCATCGTCACTACATCGCCCCGACCATGCTGCGCATGGCGGTGTTGCATGCGCGGGTGGCGTCGAACGCTGTCCTGCAGTCTTCCTTGTCCGGCGCGCAGGCATGAGCGACACCGGCAAGGCCACCGTCTACTACAACAGCGCCTGCCCGGTGTGCCGCAGCGGCGTGGCCGCGCAGCAGGGCGCGATGGGGGCGTGCGAGATCGAATGGATCGACGTGCATGCGAATCCGGAGGCGGTGCGTGCACTGGGCATCGACATCGAGGCCGTGCGCGAGAAGTTGCATGTGCGGGACGCCGACGGGCGCGTGCAGGTCGGGACGGATGCGTTCGGCGCGCTGTGGTCGCGCACGCGCGGCCTGCGCTGGCTCGCGCGCCTGCTTGCGTTGCCCGGCGTGCGCTCGCTCGCGCAGCGCGCCTATGACGCCTTCGCGCGTCGGCTGTATCGCTGGAATCGTCGCCATGGGCATTGGTGACGCGACGTAGCACGTTGCGTGATGGGCACAGGACAGGTCGCGACCGCGACGCACGCGGCACCCGGAGCGGGTGCCTTCGACAGGGTGGAGGCCCGATGAACGACACGACCGTTTCGAACCACGCGACAGCACCCGCGATTCCGAACCCTAGCCCCCTGCGCAGCCTGCTGGCCTTCCTGCTCGGGACCTGCGTCGCCTGCCTCGTCGCCGCGTTCGGCGTGGGCGTGCTCATGGCGATCGGTTCACCGGACATCCCCGGGGAAGCGGCCCTGGATCTCTGGCTGGTTCCCCTGTACGCCCTGCTCAGCCTGATGTTCATCCTGCCCGTGGTGCTCGCGCTGGGTGTGCCCTATGCCGCCCTGCTGCTCGCATTCGGCCGCTTCCGGTTCTGGCCGATGACACTGGGCGGATTCGTGATCGCCGGCGGCCCGGCCCTGGTCAGCCTCTCTGCCATGCAGCTTGGCATCTCGGGCAGCCTGGTCGACACCCTGGCGCTCTTCGGCATGGGTGCAGGCATGCTGTCCGGCATCGTTCCCTATCCGGTCGCAGGCGTTCTCGTCGGCCTGCTGGGCGCGCTGGGCGCGGCGGCGTTCCACCGCGCCTACGTGTGGATCGCGCCGCGACAGTGATCCGTCGCCACTGCCTGAAGGCCGCAAAAGAAAAAGCCGCGAAGATCGCGGCTTTTTCTTCATGCGATCGACGTGCGTCGGATCACTTGGCGTCGAGGGCCGGTGCCGGCTTGAGCTTGCTCAGCGCCTTGACGAAGGCTTCCTCGTTCGACGGCGACAGGTTCGGACGGCCGGCCATGAAGCCCATGCTGATGCCGCCGAGGACGTAGTGGGTTTCGCCCGCTTCGACTTCGATGTTGAACACGTCCTTTGCTTCGGAGTGCACCACATAGGTGTGCTGGCCCGGATCGGTGACGTGGACGAAGTAGGTGCCGTTGCGCAGCTTGCCTAGTTCGGTTTCGCCCTCGCGGACGATGTAGCTGATGATCGCGCCCTTCAGCTTGTTCTCGCGGAAGAAGACGATCTGGCCCTTGCCGGCCGGCGGCTGGGCGATGCCTGCGGGCAGCATTGCGGCCTGTTCGGCGGCAGGCGCGGCCTGCGGCGCGGTGCTGTCCTGGGCGTTGGCCGAAACGGCGGTGCCGAGGAAGGCGAGGGCGAGGAGGGTCTTGTGGAAATGACGCATTGCGGATGGCTCCTGGATGTTGCGGTGGGTCAATCGACGGGTGTGATGGGTGAGGGAGGCATGTCCGTGCCGCTGGCGGGCGCTGCTGGAGCGTCCACGGGATCCGAAACGGTGGTGAGGGGCGACGCGGTCATCTGCAGCGGGCCGGCCAGCTTTGCATGGGCGCGCGTGCCTTCGGGAATTTCGATCTGGCCGCCGCGCACGAGGAAGCCCAGGGGGCCCAGACCCATCGCGACGCCCATGGCCGCGTTGCCGCGATCCTTGCCGCTGCCGCCCAGCTTCATCCCGCGCAACTTGATCTCGCCGGCGGGCCCCTGCAGGAAGCGCGCGGCGAGCAGGAGTTCCCCGGGCTTGCCGGCGGCGCGCGCATGATCGGCGTGGATCACTTCGCCCACGCCCTCGGTGCCTGCGGGCACCACGACGGTGTCGCCGAGGCGCAGCGGTTCGGCCAGCAGCAGTTTGAAGCGCTGGCCGCGCTGCGCGGTCTTCGAGGTCAGCGGTTCGCCGATCGCCAGCTCGACGAGGGTGCCGTCGGGCAGGATGCAGCAGACGGCGGCCTCGGTCGCTGCCGCAGGACTGGCTGGGTCTGGCGTCGTCGTCGGCTGCGATCCGGACTCGGTCGGCATGGGCGCGGCGACCGCCGGAGATTGGGCGAGCGCAGCATGCAGCGGCGCGCACATGAGCAGCATGAGGCACAGCCGGTGCGCCTCGCGGAAGGTGAATCGCATGTTGTCCCCCTGTGGATGCCGCGATTATCGCCAGAAACGGGGCCGGATTCACTTGCCTTCCGTCGACCCGGCCACCGTTCCGCCGCAGGGCGATCCCGCGATGCTCAGCCCTCCCAGGCCGGCAGCTTCTTCTTCACGGCGACGTTCTTCAGCGTCACGTACTTCGGCAGGCCGTCGCGGCCGTACGGCGGCGGGGCTTCGCCTCGGATCAGCGGCTCCAGGTAGGCGCGCGCGGCGGCGGTGATGCCGTAGCCGTCCTTGCGGATGAAGTTCGCCGGCATGGTCTTTTCGTGGTTGGCGACCTTGTCCAGCGGCGCGGCCTCGATCCGCCACTTGTACGGGGCGTTCGCGGTGCGGCGGATCACCGGCATCGTCGAATTCATGCCGCGCAGGGCGAACTGGACGGCGGCCTTGCCGGCGGCCATGGCGTGGTCGAGGTCGGTCTTCGAGGCGATGTGCCGGGCGGAGCGCTGCAGGTAGTCGGGCAGGGTCCAGTGGACCTTGAAGCCCAGTTCGTCCTTGACCTTGCCGGCCAGGTACGAGGCGACGCCGCCGAGCTGGGTGTGGCCGAAGGCGTCCTTGCCGCCGCCGGCATCGGCGACGAAGGTGCCATCGGCGGTACGGATGCCCTCGGAGGCGACCACGACGCAGTAGCCGACCCGCTCCACCACCTTCTTCACGCTGGCGAGGAAGTCGGCCTCGTCGTAGGCGCGCTCGGGGAACAGGATCAGGTGCGGTGCGGCGTCCGGACCCTCGCCGGCCAGGCCGGCGGCGGCGGCCAGCCAGCCGGCATGGCGGCCCATGGCCTCGTAGACGAACACCTTCGTCGAGGTCTCGGCCATGGCGGCGACGTCCAGCGCGGCTTCGCGGACCGACACGGCCGTGTACTTGGCCGCCGAGCCGAAGCCCGGGCAGCAGTCGGTCACGGCCAGGTCGTTGTCGATGGTCTTGGGCACGCCGATGCAGGTCAGCGGCACCTTGAACTCGGCGGCCAGCTTCGAGACCTTCAGGGCGGTGTCGGCCGAGTCGTTGCCGCCGTTGTAGAGGAAGTAGCGGACGTTGTGGGCCTGGAAGACCTCCAGCAGCCGCTCGTACTTCGCGCGGTCCTGCTCCAGCGACTTGAGCTTGACCCGGCAGGAGCCGAAGGCGCCGCCCGGCGTGTGCGCCAGGGCGCGGATGCTGGCGATGGATTCCTTCGAGGTATCAATGAGTTCCTCGCGCAGGGCGCCGAGGATGCCGTTGCGGGCGGCCAGCACCTTGACCTTGCGGGCGCGGGCTTCGGAGATCACCGCCGAGGCGGTGGCGTTGATGACGGCGGTGACGCCGCCGGACTGGGCGTAGAGCAGGGTTCCGGATGCCATGGGGGAGGGGTCGGAGATTGGTCGTAGACGGGTTGGGGGCGGGCCGCCATTGCGGTTAAGCTGGCAGGGTTGCGCCGTGGAACGTCGAGTGTAGCCCCACGGCCGAGATTTTCTCTTCCTTTTGGAGCATGCGATGCGATTGGTTCTCCTCGGAGCCCCGGGATCGGGCAAGGGCACACAGGCGGCACGGCTGAAGGAACACCTCCAGGTCCCGCACATCTCGACCGGCGACCTGCTGCGCGCCGAAGTCGCCGCCGGCAGCGCCCTCGGCCTGCAGGCGAAAGCCGTGATGGACCGTGGCGACCTGGTGTCCGACGACATCCTGCTGGGCATGCTCGAAGACCGCCTCTCGCGTCCCGACGTCGCCGACGGCTTCATCCTCGACGGCTATCCGCGCAACCTCGCCCAGGCCGCCGCCCTGGGCGACCTGCTCGCCCGCATCGGCCAGCCGATGGACCACGCCGTCCAGCTCGACGTCGACACCGACCTGCTGGTCGAGCGCATCGCCGGCCGCGCCAAGGAGCAGGGCCGCGTCGACGACAGCCCGGAATCGGTCCGCAACCGACTCAACGTCTACAACGACGTCACCGCCCCGGTGGTCGACTATTACCGCCAGCGCGGCATGCTGAAGGTGGTCCATGGCGAAGGTTCGATGGACGAGGTCTTCACCCGCATCGTGGAAGCCATCGCGGTGGGGACCGAAGTCGGCTGAGCCGAGGGTTTCCGCGCAGGCCATCGCGATCCTGGTGTCGGTGCTGGCCGCGGCCAGCCTGACCCTCGGGATCGCGATGATGCTGCCGCGAGCGAAGCCGCATCCTGCCTGCGGGCTCGGTTTCACCCATGTCGAACACTTCTCACGCGATCACGGCGGGCCGGACTACGCCCGATGGCGCGGTTACGCAGGTACCCTCCAGACCATGGGCGAGCCGTCACTGGCCTGCGCGACGGACACCCCGGTGTACCGTTTCCTGTGGATGCGCACTTTCCACCATCCTGTCGCCGTGCGTGTCGAGCGCGATGGCGACGACTGGCGCGTCACTGCGGTGGAACTCGATGGCGCAGGTGGCTATGACCCCGGCGACGTGCTCCGCCGTGTTGAGCGCACCCTGACGTCATACGAGGCCCTGCAGCTCGAAGCACTGCTGGCGCGCGTCGATGTCTGGGGATCACCCGTGGCGCAGACGGACATGGGCCTCGACGGCTCAATGTGGATCATCGAGGCGCGCGATGGCGCGCGCAGCCGCATCCACGATGCTTGGACCCCTGCGCAGGGCCGCGAACGCGCGATCGGCCTGATGTTCCTGTCGTTCACCGGCTGGTCGTTCCCGCCCGACGCCCTCTACTGAAACCCGCCTGTCGCATGCGCTTCGACGATCGCTTCGAAATCCATTTGACCGTGGAGGCCGCGCAGGCCGCTGCCGGCGCGGATGCGCTTGCGCGGTTCGCGGACGCCCAGGGCATGCAGGTGCTCCACATCGAATTGCCGCGCGGCGCGGTGATGGTGCAGCCGATGCTGAGCTGGCGGCGCGATGGCGCGCTCGCGGACTGTCTGGCGCAGATCGCGTTGGTCGAGCGTGCCCTCGCCGATCAGGGCATCCGGGTGGTGCGCGCCAAGGTGGAAGCGGCACCCTCGAATGCGGGTGTGCCGCAGGCGGGGGACGCCTGCCCGCCGGGCACGTATTTCGAGAGTCATCTCAAACTGCTGCTCGCAGACGACGCTGCCTTGATGCAGGTCACCGACATCGCGATCGCGCACGGGGCGCACGTCTCGCGCAACGCCCGTAGCACGCGGGCGGATGGCTGCCAGGAGCGGTTCGTGACCCTGCGCAGCATCGAGGGCGGCCTGCCGGGGATCATGGCCTGGTCGCGGGCGTTGCAGGACGCGCTTGCGCCGATGGTGCGGGCGGTGCTCGACACCGAAATCGAATTCGTCGTACACGACAGCAATCGTGCCCTGGATGCGGGGTGGTTGCCTGGAGAAACTGCATGAGCTGGTGGAAATCCTTGTTCGGGTCGCGACCGGCCACGGCGCCGACGCCTGTCACTCAGCCGCTGCATTCCCCTTCGGTCGGGGGCTCGGCACTGCGCCCACGGCTGAGCCATCGCGGCCGGTCCCTCCCGCGCCGCCGCCCGCGCCTGCGCAGGCCGCCGCACGACAGAACTCCGGATTGCCGAATGCGTTCGCACTCCCTTCCTCGGGAGGCGAGAAGATCTTCGATCCTGCCCTGCGCGGTTACGTGCATGGATTCAGGCAGGGCGACGCCCCGATTGCCGATCCCCTGGCGCGCCAGCGCTGGTCCGCTGCCCGTGCAGAGGTGATGGCTTCCATCCTTCGTGCCATCGCGGCATCGCCCTGGGCTGCGCACCTGGTGCTGCGCGGCAGCGCGACGATGCCGGCCTGGGTGGGAGATGCCGCGCGTCGCCCGGGCGATCTCGACTGGGTGGTGCTGCCCGATACCTGGGCGTCGGACAGTGCCGAGGCGGAGTCGCTGCTCGACGAATTCATCGCGGCGATCGCCGCGCATGGCGTGGCTGCGGGCGAGGCAACGATCGATGTCGGCCATGTGGCCGTCGACGAGATCTGGACCTACGAACGCGCCCAGGGCAAGCGCCTGACGTTCTCGTGGACGGTGCCGGGCCTGCCGCCGGGCAAGCTGCAGTGCGATTTCGTGTTCAGGGAAACGCTGTGGGCGCCGCCGGTCCCGCTGGCCTTGCCCGCGCCGTCGGGTGACGCGATCCCGTTGCAGGCGGCGGGGCCGGAGCAATCGCTGGCCTGGAAGGTGCTGTGGCTCATGACCGATCGCTACCCGCAGGGAAAGGATCTGTACGACGCCGTGCTCCTGTCGCGCTGCGTAAGCCTGTCGCCGGAGATGGCGGCGCAGGTCCTGAAGGCCTTGCACAACGCGTGGTATACCCCGGATTCGTTCGACAAGTGGGTGCGCAACTCGAGCGATTGGGTCCTGGAACAGGTCGGGGACGTCCAGTGGCAGGATTTCCGCAAGGAGCATCCCTGGGTGGATGCCGATGTCGAGGCCTGGATCTCGGCGTTCCGGAAGGCCGTGGCACCCGTCGATGCGTTGATCGTCGAGCTGCGTGCCTGAGCGAGGGCGCGGCCGTGTCTGGAAGTGAACCGACCCGGCCGCCGAAGCGGCCCGGGTCGATGACGCTGTGCCCTGCACTCACTCCCCGTAGTAGAAACTCCCTGCCCAGATGAAGGCGACGGTGGGGGTGGGGAAGGAGGGCGGGGTGCCGAGGTAGCACCGTGTGCCGTCGAAGCGGCCGACGGCGCAGCGGCGGGTGGTGGCGTAGTAATTGCCGGCGTAGAGGAAGGCCGCGCTGCCCGGCGGCACCGTGGCGATGTGGCAGTCGACGCCGTTGAACGTGCCTTGTGCGCAGGTGTTGCCCGGGCCGGCGGGCGCGTAGAAGCCATTGTTGCGAATGGTCGCGCCGGCGGGTGCGGGGCCGTAGTAGCAGT
Organism: Lysobacter brunescens; assembly: GCF_042677005.1. Classification (NCBI taxonomy): domain Bacteria; kingdom Pseudomonadati; phylum Pseudomonadota; class Gammaproteobacteria; order Lysobacterales; family Lysobacteraceae; genus Lysobacter; species Lysobacter brunescens. The sequence goes on from NZ_JBHTIF010000001.1 coordinate 1,727,688, forward strand.
TGGCGGTGTCCCAGCCGCCGATCTGGCAGATCGTGCTGTTCTGCGCGGCGACGTAGTAGCTGTTGTTGACGATCAGCGGCGTCGAACCGGCCGGCGGCGGGCCCACGTAGCAGTTGGCGGTGTCGTAGCCGGCCATGACCGTGCCGTTCCACCACGTGACCTGGCGCGTGCACGGTCCGACCTGGTGCACGAAGTACATCTTGTTGCTGCAGCCGCCGCAGAGCAGTAGGTCGATCTTGAGCACGGGTTTGCCCGAAACGATGCCGTCGTACAGCAGCAGGCCGGAGAAGTAGCCGCTGCCGCCGCCGATCACGCGCGGGTCGCTGAGCGAGATCCGCACATACAGGTCGGCCGGCGGCTGGCCCGAGTAGCTCAACGTGGGCTGCAACCAGCCCCAGCCCGATGGTGCAGGGGCGACGCAGTTGGTCGAAACGAGGTTGGCGCGGTCGCCGACGTTGCCGGTGGACGGCTGGTTCGCGCTGTTCAGCCATCCGGTGATCCGCCAGCAATTGGCAGCCGAGGCAGGGGCACTGATGGCGCAGAGGGCGAGCAGCAGCAGCGCCGCGAAGCGCAGGCGGAGTCCGGGCAGGGGGATGCGAAGTCTCATGCGAAGGTCCTTTCTGAAGGTCGTTGGGCGCTGATCGCGCCCGGATCCACCGTCTTCCCGACGGCGGAGCGTCAATCTATCGGTGCGGATGCGGCCCATCGTGCTGTCCCGCAGACAAACGTCCCCGTTTCGCCCCGCAATCGTCCTCGGGGCCATGCCGTGATGCGCGCGATCCCATGCGGTGGAGCGGAACGCGCATCGCGCCGCATGCAGTACGATGCGGCCTTTCCGGAAAGACGGGGCGGCGTCACCTTGAAACTCCACATCCTCGGCATTTGCGGCACGTTCATGGGCGGCGTGGCCGCGCTGGCGCGCGAACACGGGCACGTCGTCGAAGGCAGCGACCAGTCGGTGTATCCGCCGATGTCCACCCAGCTGGAGCAGCTGGGCATCGCGCTGGCGCAGGGCTACCAGCCCGGGCACATCTCCGGCGACTGCGACGAGGTCGTGGTCGGCAATGCGCTGTCGCGCGGCAACCCGGCGGTGGAACACGTCCTCGACCAGGGCATGAAGTACACCTCGGGCGCGCAGTGGCTGGCCGAACACGTCCTGCCCGGTCGCGACACCCTGGCGGTGGCCGGCACCCACGGCAAGACCACGACGACCACGATCCTCAGCTTCCTGCTGGACCGCGCCGGGCGCGATCCGGGCTTCCTGATCGGCGGCGTGGCCGAGGACTTCGGCGTCTCGGCGCGCGTGGGCAGCGGCCGCGAGTTCGTGGTCGAGGCCGACGAGTACGACACCGCGTTCTTCGACAAGCGCAGCAAGTTCGTCCACTACCGGCCGCTGGTGGCGATCCTCAACAACCTCGAATACGACCACGCCGACATCTTCCCCGACGTGGCCGCGATCCAGCGCCAGTTCCACCACCTCGTGCGCACCGTGCCCGGTCGCGGCCGGCTGATCGTCAACGGCGAGGATGCGCGCCTCGACGAAGTGCTGGCGATGGGCTGCTGGACGCCGGTTGAACGCTTCGGCCTGCTTCGCGACGGCATGGCCGACGATGCCTTCCACTGGGGCGCGCGCCTGATCGAAGCCGACGGCTCGGCGTTCGCGGTGTATCGCGCCGGCGTGCGCGTCGGCGAAGTGCGCTGGCCGATGCTCGGTCTGCACAACGTGCTCAATGGCCTGGCCGCGCTGGCCGCGTGCAATGCGGTCGGTGTGGAGCCGGCGACGGTCATCCCGGCGCTGGCGGAATTCCGCAGCGTGAAGCGCCGGCTCGAAGTGATCGGCAGCGCGCGCGGCGTGACCATTTACGATGATTTCGCTCACCACCCGACCGCGATCCGCACCACGCTCGATGGTCTGCGCGCGAAGGTCGGCGATGCGCGCATCGTGGTCGCGATGGAGCCGCGCAGCAATTCGATGCGCCTCGGCGCGCATGCCGAGGCGCTGGCGCCGTCGCTGGACATCGCCGACGCGGTGGTGTTCCTGCACCGCCCCGAGCTGGCCTGGGATGCCGGCAAGGTCATCGCCGCCGTACGCGGCGACGCATGCACCGTGCCCGATGCCGACGCGCTGATCGCGGCGCTGGTCGAGACCGTGCGCGAAGGCGACCACGTCGTGTTCATGTCGAACGGCGGCTTCGACGGCGCGCCGCGTCGCTTCCTGGCGGCGCTGCACGGATGAGCGCGCTGCTGCCGCTCTTCCCGCTGCACACGGTGCTGGTGCCGGGCGGGACTCTGGTGCTGAGGGTGTTCGAGACCCGCTACCTCGACATGGTCCGCGAGTGCGGACGCAACGGCAGCGGATTCGGCGTCTGCCTGATCCTCGCCGGGCAGGAAGCCGGGCTGCCGGCGACCCCGGCCAGCGTCGGCACCGAGGCACGGATCGAGGATTTCGGCAGCACCGAGGCCGGCCTGCTCACCCTGCGCGTGCGCGGCGGCCGGCGCTTCCGCGTGCTGCACACCGAGGTGCGGCCGAATGGCCTGATCGAAGCCGATGTGCACTGGTTCGACGCCGATCCCGACGACGAACTTCGTCCCGAACACGCCCTGCTCGGCAGCGTGCTGCAGCAGGTCGTGGAGAAGGTGGCGGAGAAGGTCGGCGGCGAGTACGACCAGGTGCCGCCGTCGCGCTTCGACGAGGCCGCCTGGGTGGGCTGGCGACTGGCCGAGCTGCTGCCGCTGAGCCATCCGCAGCGGCAGATGCTGCTGCAGGACGAGGACCCGCATGCACGGCTGGACCGACTGCTTGCGATGATGCCCTGAGCCAGCGTGTTTCCTGTGGGAGCGACGCAAGTCGCGAGAGGCTTTCGCTGCTTGAAACGCGTTCAGCGTCCAGGCGGCCATCGCGACTTGCGTCGCTCCCACAAGCAATGGATTCAGCCGCGCGGTGGCATGCGTACCCGCAGCACCAGGGTGTTGCTGCGCGGATGCGGGGACTCCTGCTGTTCGAAGCCCTGCAGCGCATCGCGCACCAGGCGGTGTGCGCCTTCGTCGCCGTCGACCGGCATCCACAGGCCGAAGGTGGTCAGCGGCCGGCTGAAGCGCATCGTCTGGGTGTTGCACAGCCACAGCGGCTGGCCATCCTCCAGCAGCGCCGGTGCGCGCCAGATGCGCAGTACGTGCACCGTGTCGGGCGTGGGTCCTGGGCGGCGCAGCAGCAGCGCCTCGGCTTCGCTGTCGAGCGTGGCCGGCAGCACCGGCTGGCGCGCCAGCGGACGGTGGGCATCGAGCAGGCCGAGCGTGGCCACCCAGGTCGCCTGCGGCTGCACCTGCCAGCCCCGGGCTTCCAGTCGCGTGCGCAGCGGCGCCAGCGGGCCCGCGATCTGCAGGTCCAGCGGCCAGCCCACGGTGTCGCGGCGGTGGTCGATCTGCTCGTCGCGATGCGCCGGCAGGCGTGCCCAGCCGCCGTTCCACCAGCCGTCGAGCGACAGTCGCGTGGTCGGTGCCGGCGGTGCGAACTGGGCCAGCACGCCGTCGATCGCGCGCGGCGCGTGCCACAGGGCCGCGACGAGGAACCCGGTGTAGAACAGGGTCGCCAGCGGCCGCATCCAGAACGAGCGGCCGATGTGGCGGCGGTAGGCGATGCCCAGCACCAGCAGCCACAGCACCCCGAACAGCGCGCCGCCGACGATGTCGCTCAGCCAGTGCGCGCCGAAGTACAGCCGCGCGAAGCCGAGCAGCGCGACCGCCACGCCGGCGACCAGGTAGGGCCACACGCGCGCGCGGCCGGGCAGTTCGCGGGCGATCAGCACGGCGAAGAAACCGAAGACGATCGTGATCATCGTGACCGGGATCGACGGGAAGCCGAAGCCGCTGGTCGCGTTGGGCGGGCGGGGCATGTCCACGGTCATGCCGAGGAAGGCGGTGAACACGAAGCCGAAGGCCAGCGCCGCGATCCAGTGCAGCGCGGCGGCGAAGCGACGGCGCCAGAGCAGCCAGGCCAGCGGCGCGACCATCGCCGGCAGCAGCACCTGCAGGTCGCCGATCGAGGCCAGCGCGGCGAGGAAGCGGTCGGCCAGCGGGTTGCGCAGCGTGGCCATCAGCGCGTTGACCTGCAGGTCCAGGCCAAGCGGGCCGCCGTGCGCCACCAGCACGGCCAGCAGCGCGAACCAGCCCCAGCCGATCGCGGTGAGGCACATCGCCAGCATCGCCAGCGCGGCGGATTCGGGCCGGTTCGCCTGGATCAGCGGTTCGGCGTAGCGGCCCAGGCGCGGGTGGGCGTGGGTCCATTTCAGCGCCCGCGCCAGCAGGCGGTCGGCGTGGCCGGCGAACCAGCGGTAGGTGTAGAGCACCACCGCCCAGACCAGCGCCAGCACCAGCACCAGGGCCAGCAGCACCAGGGCGAGGCGATCGGCCACGGCCGCGATGGCGTCGTAGGAGGCGCCGAAGACCCAGCCCGGGGCGAGGAATGATGCGGCCCAGAGCAGGCAGGCCACCGCGCTGGCAGGGAGATAGCGTTTCAGGGGCACGTGGAGCATGCCCGCGACCGCCGGCACGAACGGGCGCACGGCGCCGACGAAGCGGGCGATCACGATGCCCTTGCTGCCGTGCTTGCGGAACAGGCGTTCGCCGCGATCGATGAACTGCGGGTAGCGGCGGAACAGCCAGTGCTGGCGCATCGCCGGGCCCCAGCGCCAGCCCAGCCAGTAGCTCAGGCCATCGCCGGCGAAGGCGCCGGCGGCGGCGCAGAGCACGGCGTAGGGGCCATCGATGTGGCCCAGGCCGATCAGCGTGCCGACCGCGAACAGCAGCGGCAGCGCCGGCACCACGATGCCGACCACCGCGAGCGCATCGCAGAAGGCCACGAGGAAGATCAGCCCCCCCGCCGCCACCGGGTGCGCCCCGATCCAGGTCGTGATGTCGTTCAGCCACTCGCTCGTCATCCGCCGATTATGGCAGGCGTCGCCGACACGGACGTGACCGTGCCGGTCCTGTGGCCGGTCCTATCGCCAGTCGTGGTGGTCGCTGCATGCGGCCGCCTACAATGCCGGCATGCAGGCCAACCCTCCCGACGCCGTCGAAGTGCAGGCGCTCAAATCCGACAGCTTCGGCCGCATCGCGCTGATGCGCGGCGGCGACGGCCTGTTCGTCCGCCGCGACCTGGTCCACGTGCCGCTGTGGCTGCGCCTGCCGGCGTGGTGGCTGGCGCGACGCGAGGCGCGGGGGCTGCAGGCGTTGGTCGGCGTCGACGCGGTGCCGCAGCTGCTGCGCTGGGACGGCCGTCGGCTCGACCGCAGCTTCCTCGACGGCGCCGCGATGTACCAGCGCCCGCCGCGCGGCGATCTCGCCTACTTCCGGCTCGCCCGTCGCCGCCTGCAGGCCCTGCATCGGCGCGGTTTGGCGCACAACGACCTGGCCAAGGAAGCCAACTGGCTGGTGCTGGCCGACGGCACCCCGGCGATCATCGATTTCCAGCTCGCCGTGCGCGGTCGGCCACGCTCGCGCTGGATGCGCCTGCTCGCCCGCGAGGACCTGCGCCACCTGCTCAAGCACAAGCGGACCTACTGCCCCGGGGCGATCACCCCGATCGAGCGCCGCCTGCTCAAGCGCAAGTCGTGGCTCCGCGAACTGTGGTTCGCCACCGGCAAGCGCGCCTACCGCTTCATCACCCGTCGCATCCTCCACTGGGAAGACAACGAAGGGCGCGGGCCGAAGCCCTGAGCCCCGCCCCCTCCTGCTCGCTGCGCCGGGACTGATGCCAAGGAGCGACCGCAGGCCGCATCCGGCAGCCTACGATGGTCCGGACATCCCAGCCCGAATCCAGGACGGCACCGATCGTGACCAGCATCCAGACGCCCGGCGTCTACATCAACGAAGTGTGCTCCCTGCCGAACGCGATCGTGCCGGTCGCGACAGCCGTGCCGGCCTTCATCGGCTACACGCCGCAGGCCGAATACCAAGGCGTGTCGTATCTCGACCGGCCGATGCGGATCAGCTCGCTGGCCGAGTTCCAGGCGATCTACGGCCTGCCTGATCCGCCCCCGCCGGCCGATCCCGCGAAGCAGTACTCGCCGCAGTACGACCTGGTGCCGCAGGCCACCCAGCCCAGGCTCGGCACATCGCTCTGGATCGGCGGCGCGTTCCACGCGGTCCTGCCGGATCCGGCCACGCTCTATTTCCTCTACAACAGCCTCCGGTTGTTCTTCCTCAACGGCGGCAGCACGGCCTGGATCGTCTCCGTCGGCACGTACGGCCCGGCCAGCGGCCAGCCGATCGCCACGCCGACTACGCCCCGGGTGAATCCCAACGTCAAGCTCGCGGACCTGCTCCGCGGTCTGGCGTTGCTCAAGGCCGAGGTCGAGCCGACGCTGTACGTCTGCCCGGACGCCACGCTGCTGTCGGAGGCGGACAACGCCACGCTGATGCAGGCAATGCTGCAGCAGGCGAACGAGGTGCAGACGGCGCTCTGCCTGTTCGACGTGATCAATGGCGACCAGCCCGACCCGGCGGTCTACACGCAGGACATCGCCACCTTCCGCAACAGCGTCGGCAGCGCCGATCTGAAGTACGGCGCGGCCTACTACCCCTTCATCGAGACCACGGTGGTCCAGCCCGGCGAGCTGGATTACACCAACCTCTTCGGCGGCGACATCGCACGGCTCGCGCCGCTGCTGGATTCGCCGGCAAGTCCCGACCCTGCGGCGCGCGCCATCCTCGACGCCATCCAGCACCCGCCCGCGACCGGGGCGATGACCCGCGCCCAGCTGCACGCCGCACTGCTCGCCGCCAGCCCGACCTACACCGCGATCATCGCCGCCATCCAGGCGCTCGCCTGCACGCTGCCGCCCAGCGGTGCCATGGCGGGGGTCTATGCAGTGACCGACAGCAGCCGAGGCGTCTGGAGCGCCCCGGCGAACGTCGGCATCGTCGGCGCGACCGACGTGACGCTCCGGCTGAGCGATACCCAGCAGGCCGAGCTCAACGTCGATGCCGTCTCCGGCAAGTCGGTCAACGCCATCCGCGTCTTCAACGGGCTGGGCCTCCTGGTCTGGGGCGCGCGGACGCTGGACGGCAACAGCAACGACTGGCGCTACGTGCCGGTGCGTCGCACCGTGACCTACATCGAGCAATCGGTGAAGCAGGCGCTCCAGCCCTTCGTCTTCGCGCCGAACGATGCCAATACCTGGCGCACTGTGCAGGGCATGATCGCCGACTTCCTGACCGGCGTCTGGCAGCAGGGCGGCCTGCAGGGGGCCAAGGCCTCGGACGGCTTCCAGGTCTCGATCGGCCTGGGCAGCACGATGACGGCGCAGGACCTCCTCGATGGCGTCATGCGCGTCACCCTCCTGCTGGCCCTGGTGCGCCCGGCGGAATTCATCGTGGTGACGATCGAGCAGCAGATGACGCCGCCGGGCTGAGGAGCGTGCGGGGCGGTCGCCGTTATGATCGTCCGACCTCCCCGCAGGCGATTCCCCACCCCATGACCACGCTCGCAGGCAAGACCCTCTTCATCACCGGCGCCTCGCGCGGCATCGGCCTGGCCATCGCCGTCCGCGCCGCGCGCGACGGCGCCAACGTCGCGATCGCCGCCAAGTCCTCGGTCCCCAACCCCAAGCTCCCCGGCACCATCCATTCCGCCGCGCAGGCGGTGGAAGCGGCCGGCGGCAAGGCGCTGGCGCTCAAGTGCGACATCCGCGAGGAAGACGAAGTCCGCGCCGCCGTCGCCGCCACCGTGGATGCGTTCGGCGGCATCGACATCCTCGTCAACAACGCCAGCGCGATCTGGCTGCGCGGCGCGCTCGACACCCCGATGAAGCGCTTCGACCTGATGCAGCAGGTCAACGCGCGCGGCAGCTTCCTCTGTGCCCAGGCCTGCCTGCCGCACCTGCTGCAGGCGCCGAACCCGCACATCCTCACCCTGGCGCCGCCGCCGAACCTCGATCCGAAGTGGTGGGGGCCGCACACCGGCTACACGCTGGCGAAGATGGGCATGAGCTTCGTCACCCTCGGCCTCGCCGCCGAGTTCGGCCCGCAGGGCGTGGCGGTGAACGCGCTGTGGCCGCGCACGGTGATCGCCACCGACGCGATCAACATGATCCCCGGGGTCGATGTCGCGCAGTGCCGCCGGCCGGAGATCATGGCCGACGCCGCCCACGCCGTGCTGGTGCGCCCGGCGGCCGGCTTCCACGGCCGATTCCTGATCGACGACGAGGTGCTCGCCGAGGCCGGCGTCACCGACCTGTCCGGCTACGCCGTCGACCCCTCGCGCGGGCTGCTGCCGGATCTGTTTCTGGATTGAATCCCCCTGTGGGAGCGACGCGAGTCGCGACCCGGGCCACCCGTCGTCCGTCCGTCGCGACTTGCGTCGCTCCCACAAGCCGGATGCGCCTGTTGTGGTCGCGACAGCCAGAAAGCATCTGCTGGGGCGCACTTCGCGGAAAACAGCGTTCCCCGCCGGCCCGCCCGCGCGCCCTTACACTGTCGCCCCCCACGCCCGGAGACCGCCCGTGAAATACCTCCACACCATGGTCCGCATCCGCGACATCGACGCGTCGCTGCGCTTCTACTGCGAGGGCCTTGGCCTGAAGGAAACGCGCCGGATGGAGAACCCGGCCGGGCGCTTCACCCTGATCTTCCTCGCCGCCGACGAGACCCCGAACGCCGAGATCGAGCTGACGTACAACTGGCCGCCGGAAAACGGCGAGATCGAGGACTACGGCAGCGCCCGCAACTTCGGCCACCTGGCCTTCCGCGTCGCCGACATCTACGCCACCTGCGCGCGCCTGCAGGCGATGGGCTACACGATCAACCGCCCGCCGCGCGACGGCCACATGGCCTTCGTCCGTTCCCCGGACCTGATCTCGATCGAACTCCTGCAGGAAGGCCACCTGCCGCCGCAGGAACCCTGGGCGTCGATGCCCAACACCGGACAGTGGTGATCAACAAGATGACGCAGCCCACCGAAGCATTGGTCGCCCTCGGCCAGCAGTACTACCTGCCGGTCTACAGGCCGCGTCAGCTGATCCTCGACCACGGCAAGGGCAGCCGCGTGTGGGACATCGACGGCCGCGAGTACATCGACCTGGCCGGCGGCATCGCGGTGTGCGGCCTCGGCCACGCCGATCCCGAACTGGTCGCCGCGCTCACCGAGCAGGCCGGCCGGCTCTGGCACACCAGCAACGTGTTCTACAGCGAACCGCCGGTGCGCCTCGCGGAGGAACTGGTCGCCGCCTCGCGCTTCGCCGAGCGCGTCTTCCTGTGCAACTCCGGCGCAGAGGCCAACGAGGCCGCGATCAAGCTCGCGCGCAAGTGGGCCAGCGCGCAGGGCCGCGCGCCGGATCGCCGCACCATCGTCACCTGTCGCGGCAGCTTCCACGGCCGCACACTCGCTGCCGTCACCGCGACCGCGCAACCGAAGTACCAGGAAGGCTACGAGCCGCTGCCCGGCGGTTTTCGTTACGTCGACTTCAACGACCTCGACCAGCTCGACGCCGCGATGGCGTCCGGCGACGTCTGCGCCGTCATGCTCGAGCCCGTGCAGGGCGAAGGTGGCGTGATGCCGGCGCGCGACGGCTATCTGGCCGGCGTCCGCGCGCTCTGCGACCGACACGACGCGCTGCTGATCCTCGACGAGATCCAGTGCGGCATGGGCCGCACCGGCCCGCTGTTCGCGCACTGGGGCGACGGCGTGGTGCCGGACATCGTCACCCTCGCCAAGGCCCTGGGCGGCGGCATGCCGATCGGCGCGATGCTCGCCGGGCCGAAGGCCGCCGAGGCCATGCAGTTCGGCGCGCACGGCACCACCTTCGGCGGCAATCCGCTTGCCGCCGCCGTCGCCCGCGTCGTGCTGCGCCGGCTGCAGTCGCCGGAGATCGTCGCGAACGTCGCGAAGCAGTCGCAGGCCCTGCGCGACGGCCTCGCCGCGATCGATGCCGAACTCGGGCTGTTCGCCGAAGTGCGCGGTCGCGGCCTGATGCTCGGTGCCGTGCTCGCGCCGCAGTACGCCGGTCGCGCCGGCGAGATCCTCGACCGCGCCGCCGCCGAAGGCCTGCTGATGCTGCAGGCGGGCCCCGACGTGCTGCGTTTCGTCCCCGCGCTGAACCTCGCCGACGACGAGCTCGCCGAAGGCCTCGCGCGGCTGGCGCGCGCGCTGCGGGCGTTCAAGGCGGGTTGATCGACCCCGGGCCTCTCCCGGCGCGGCTGGCGGCAAGCCCTCAGCGCGGTCCGGGAGAGGGCTGTGGCATCATCCGGCCATTCCCCCTCGATCCCCGATCACGATGACGGTATCGCAGCCCAATGGATGGCGACGCGCGCTCGCAGTGGCCGTGTCCTTCACCTTCGCCGCCCTCCCGGCCATCGCCGTGGCGCAGACCGAAGACTGGGCCCCGCTGGACCCCGCTCCGGCCGAGATCGAGCGCCTGCTGCTGGGCCTGTCCACTGCCGACACCGGCCTGCCGCTGGCCGCACGCCAGGGCATGCTGCAGCGCGCCGAGCGCGTCGAGATCCCCCGCGCCGACGGCGGCGTCGACCAGTATTTCCGCCTGCGCCACGAGGCCGATGGCGTGTATTTCGGCGCGACGATCCGCAGCCTCGCCGGCGCGAAGCCCGCCGACACCGTCTATCTGCTCCAGGCCGACCACCAGGTCGACCGCTGCGCTGCCCTGCAGCCGTTGCTCGCCCGTGCCGATCGCGTGCCCGGGAATTTCTGTCGGGATGATGCCGACGCCGGCACCGCCATCCTGAAAAGCGGTCCGCAGCGCTTCGGCTACACCGCCTGGCGCCTTGCCCGCAGCGGCAAGCCCCGCAACGTCACCCGCAGCGTGCTTCCCGAGGACCCGGTCGCGCGGCTGCCCGTCGCCGAGCGCGAAGGCGTGCACGACCACGGCCAGGTCGCATCGGGCGCATGGGTCGATCGCAGCCGCTTCGCCGAAGTGCCGGTGCTGCGGCTGTACCTGGAATACGGCGACGGCCACGGTCTGCCGCGCAGCCACCCCCGCGCCTTCCCCGGCGGCTATGCGGGCGAGCAGGTGCATACCGCGCACCTGGGCTTCCTGGTCTGGAACGGCCAGCGTTTCGACCTGCGCCAGACCATCCCGCGCGCGCTGTGGCCCTGCACCCATGACGCCGCGTTTTCGCCGAGCGGCCAGAGTTGCCGGCCCGACAGCCCCGACCCGTTCATCGTCCCGCACTGATCGCAGCGCGTCGACGACGCTGCAGGCCTGCAACATGCGTTGATCGCGATTGGCCGAAGGCCGGCACAGCTGGCCTCGGCTCCGCCGTTCCCGCGTTGCAGACCGATGCGGCGCTTCGCCGCGCAGGGGATCAAAGGACGACACATGCCGATCAAGATGGCGACCTGGCTGCACGGCAACGGTGCCCAGCCCGAGTTCGCGCCCTTCTCGCAGCGGCGCATGGCCGGTTCCGGCCTGTTCGGCGGCGTCGACGGCTCGCACAATTTCTTCCACTTCCCGCTGACCACGCCGGTCATCGTCGACGACCGGCGCCTGATGCTGTCGAAGATCTTCGTCTTCGCGCGCCAGCGCTTCTGCGTGCTGCGCGATGTCTTCATCTACGACGCCGACTACCGCGCCTACCATTTCATCGCCCAGCCGCCGCCGCTGATCAAGGCCGTCAGCGGCCTCATGCAGCCGCCGCCCGACCACACCCATCCGCGGTTCGTCGAAGGCCTGACCATGTTCACGCCGAGCGAGCCACTGCCGATCAACCTCGGCCTCAGCATCTCGGTCAAGGTGAATTTCGATTCGACCGTGATCAACGGCGTCACCGCGCCGCAGATCCGAAACCTCGGCGCGATCGAGTTCTATTCGGTGGGCGCCGACTGGGTGCTCGCGCCCTGACCGGTCCGGTCCGGCCCGGCATGGCCTGCCGGGCCGCAGGGACGGCGTCAGCCCACGCCGTCCAGCGCCTGCCGCAGATCCGCGATCAGGTCGTCGACATGCTCCAGGCCCACCGACATCCGCAGCAGGTTCTGCGGCGAGCGCGGGTTCGGGCCTTCGACCGAGGCGCGGTGTTCGACCAGCGACTCGCAGCCGCCGAGCGAGGTGGCGTTGGTGAACACGCGCAGTTTGCCGGCCATCGCCAGCGCTGCCTCGCGACCGCCGCGCAATTCGATGCTGAGCATGCCGCCGAAGTCGCGCATCTGCTTCGCCGCGACGCCGTGGCCGGCGTGCGAGGCCAGACCGGGATAGTTCACGCGCTCGATCGCCGGGTGCGCGGCGAGGAAGTCGGCCACCGCGCGCGCGTTCGCGCAGTGCATGGCCATGCGCGCGCCGAGCGAGCGGCAGCCACGCAGGATCAGCCAGGCGCTGAACGGCGCCAGCGTCGCGCCGGTGACGTGCAGCCGGTGCGCGACCTTCTGCGCCAGCGCGTCGTCCTTCGCGAACACCAGCGCGCCGCCGAGCACGTCGCTGTGGCCGCCGAAATACTTGGTGGTCGAATGCATCACCACGTCGGCGCCCAGGGCCAGCGGGCGCTGCAGCAGCGGCGTGGCGAAGGTGTTGTCGGCGACGACGATGGCCTCGTGGGCATGGCCGATCTCCGCCAGCGCGGCGATGTCGCAGACCTTCATCTTCGGGTTGGACGGCGTCTCGATCCACAGCAGGTCCACGCCCTTCGCGCAGGCCGCGCGGACCGCGTCGAGGTCGGCCATGTCGATCATCACCGCTTCGATGCCGCGCTCGGGCAGGAATTCGGCGCAGACCATGCGCAGGCCGGTGTAGCAGTCGTCCGGGATCAGCACGCGCGCGCCGTTCGGCAGGCATTCCAGCAGGCCGCTGATCGCCGCCATGCCCGAGGCGAAGGTGCTGGCGGTCGCGCCGCCTTCCAGCGCCGCCAGCGCCTCGCGCAGGCGGTCGTTGGTCGGGTTGCCCTCGCGCTGGTACTCGTAGCCGGCCACGCGTTCGCCGGCCGGGCCGTGGCGGAAGGTGGTCGCGAGGTGGATGGGGGGCGCGACCGCGCCAGTGGCGGGATCGGCTTCGTTGCCGACGTGGACGGACACGGTTTCGGGGCGAAGCTCAGACGCCATGGGACGGGTTCTCCAGCAGGTGGTGTGCGGCCAGCGCCGAACGCAGCCCGGCGATGCCCTGGTAATGATGGCCCGACATGCCCGCGCGGATCGCGCCGCCGGCATTCGCGGCCTTGTCGTCGATGAACAGCACCCGCGACGGTGCGACACCCAGCGCCTCGGCGCAATGGGCGAACACGGCGGGATCGGGCTTGGTCATGCCGTACATCGCCGAACAGTGGACCGCGCCGGCGAAGTGCGCGGCGAACGGCGGGCACAGGGTCGCGAAATGGTCGCGGACCATCAGCCCGTTGTTGGTCAGCACCGCCAGCCGGCAGCGCGCGGCCAGCGCAGCGATGAGGTCGCCCAGGGCGAGGCGCGGCGTCATCGCCGCTGCCCGCGCGGCCACGCAATCGCCCAGCGTGACCGGCGTCGCGAGGGTCTCGGACAGGACGCGGGCCACGCCTTCGGGATCGATCCGGCCGAGATCGGCCTGCCGTTCCAGCCCCGATTCGAACAAGGCCGCACGCACCGCATCGGCATCGCGGCCGATGCGTTCGCCCAGCGTCCGGCAGCGGACCTCGTGGCTGTAGTCGACGAGCACGTCGTCGAGGTCGAACAGCACGAGGTCGATGCCCATGGTGTTTACAACGCCGCGAACGAGGCCCGCGCCGCGTCGATCGTCGCCGCGATCACCGCGTCGTCGTGCGCCATCGACAGGAAGCCGGCCTCGAACGCCGACGGCGCCAGGTAGACGCCGCGTTCGCGCATGGCGTGGAAGAAACGGTTGAACGCGGCGGTGTCGCCGGCCGTGGCCTGAGCGTAGGTCTCGACCTTCTCCGCGTTGAAGAACAGGCCGAACATGCTGCCGACGCGATTCGTGCTGAACGGCACGCCCGCCTCGCGGGCGGCGTCCTCCAGCCCGGCGCACAGCGTCGCGGTGCGCGCGTCGAGGGTCTCGTAGAAACCCGGCGCCTGGATCAGCTCCAGCATCGCCAGGCCCGCCGCCATCGCCACCGGATTGCCGCTGAGCGTGCCGGCCTGGTAGATCGGCCCGGACGGGGCGATCTGGCGCATCAGGTCGGCGCGCCCGCCGTAGGCGCCCACCGGCATGCCGCCGCCGATGATCTTGCCGAAGGTGCTCAGGTCCGGGGTGATGCCGTACACCGCCTGCGCGCCGCCGAGGGCCACGCGGAAGCCGGTCATCACTTCGTCGAAGATCAGCAGCGCGCCGTGCCGTGTGCAGAGGTCGCGCAGGTGCTGCAGGTAGCCGGGGCGCGGCGGGATGCAGTTCGCGTTGCCGACCACCGGCTCGATGATCACCGCCGCGACTTCGCCGCCGATCTCGTCGAACAGCTGCGTCGCGCCCTCGAAATCGTTGTAGCTCAGGGTTGCGGTGAGTTCGCTCAGGCCCGCCGGCACGCCCGGCGAGGTCGGCACGCCGAGGGTGAGCATGCCGCTGCCGGCCTTCACCAGGAAGGAATCGCCGTGGCCGTGGTAGCAGCCCTCGAACTTGACGATCCGGCTGCGCCCGGTCGCGCCGCGCGCCAGGCGGATCGCCGACAACGTCGCCTCGGTGCCCGAATTCACCATGCGCACCATCTCGCAGCTCGGGATGAGCTTCGTGATGGTCTCGGCCATCGTCACTTCCAACGGGTTCGGCGTGCCGAAGCTCAGGCCGTTGCGCGCGGTCGAAATCACCGCGTCCAGCACCTTCGGATGGTTGTGCCCGACGATCATCGGGCCCCACGAGCCCACGTAGTCGATGTAGCGATTGCCGTCGGCGTCGTAGAGATAGGCGCCGTCCGCGCGCTCGACGAAGAACGGCTCGCCGCCCACCGACTTGAAGGCGCGCACCGGTGAATTGACGCCGCCGGGCATCAGGTCCTGTGCGCGTGTGAACAGCTCGTGCGAACGCTCGGTCTTCATCGACATCTCGTGTTGTCTTGTGGGAGCGGCGCGAGCCGCGACAGGTGGTGCAATCAGACGTGGTCGAAACGGGCCTGCTCGAAGCCGTCCTGGTCGAAGCAGGCGCGGAACGCGCGGGCCGCCGCGACGGGATCCGGCGCGTCGAACACGCCACCGATCACCGCCAGCAGGTCGGCACCGGCCTCGACCAGTCCGCGCGCATTGTCCGGCGTGATGCCGCCGATCGCCACCCGCGGCAGGCCCAGGCCGGCGCTGTCGCGGAGCAGGCCGGGCGCGGCGCGGCGCGCGTTCGGCTTGGTGCCCGAGGGGAAGAACGCGCCGAACGCGATGTAGCTGGCGCCGGCTTCGGCGCCGGCCCGCGCGCGCGCCGGGTCGTCGTAGCAGGACACGCCGATGATGGCTTCGTCACCCAGCATGGCCCGGGCTGCAGCGAGGTCGCCGTCGTGTTCGCCCAGGTGCACGCCGGCTGCGCCTATGGCCTGCGCCAGCGCCGCATCGTCGTTGATCACCAGCGGCACGCCATGGTCCCGGCACAGCCCGGCCAGCGCTTCCGCCTGCACACGCTGCAAGCCGGGGGCGGCCAGCTTGTTCCGGTACTGCAGCAGCGCGGCCTGCGGCAGCACGGCCGCCACCTGCGCCAGCAGGCGCGGTGTGTCGGCATCGTCGGGTGTGATCAGATAGAGGCCACGTCCCCAGGACGGGGCGGCGGTGGATCGGACGGGCATGCGGGTGCTTCCGGACAGGGGGCGCGGGTGCAAGAATCGACCCTCGCTCAGATAAAGGGACATTATCCGATGAACGACCCAGCCAATCGCGCCAGGAAGTACCGCTGCCTCGTCTGCGAACACGTCTACGACCCCGCCGAAGGCGATCCGGCCACCGGCATACCGCCCGGCACCTCCTTCGAATCCCTGCCGGACACCTGGTCCTGCCCGGAGTGCGGCGCGACCAAGGCAGACTTCGAACCGATCGACTGAGCGGTCTGCCGCCGGCTTCCGGCCCCGTCCCGGGGATGGGACAATGCCGGCCTTTCGAACCAGGGACTTTCCGAATGACTGAAGCTGCCGCCACCGTCGCCAACCGCACCTGGATGTGCGTCGTCTGTGGATTCATCTATGACGAGGCCAAGGGCCTGCCGGACGAGGGCATCCCGCCGGGCACCCGCTGGGAAGATGTGCCGGACACCTGGACCTGTCCGGACTGCGGCGTCACCAAGAGCGACTTCGAGATGACCACGGTCTGATCGAGCCACGCGACCAACGGGCGCCCCAGGGCGCCCGTTGCGTATCCGGGCTCAGTGCGTCCTCTGCGCCAGGCGCCCATCGCCGAGCAGTTCGAGCAGCCGGCTGCGCACCACGTCCGCATCGCCCGACTCCGGCCAGCGCTGCAGGTGCGCGCCGAGATCCCGCACCGCCCCGGCCACATGGCCGAGTTCCGCATAGCCCAGCCCGCGATCGCGCAGCGCCTCCGCGTTCTCCGGATCCAGGCACAGCACCCGGTCCATGCACCGCACCGCCCGTGCCCAGTCGCCCGCACCGACATAGAGAGCGTGCAGATTGCGCAGGATCCGCGACAGGATCGCCCGGTTCGGCGCCGGGCTCAGGATGTCGAACAGCGCCTCGTCCGGGACATCCGCACCGAAATGCGGCTTGGCCCGCAGGCGCAGCTCCTCCGTCCCCAGCGGCCGGCCCCGGTTGAACGGGTCCATCACCAGCAGGCCATCGTCCACCGGCATGCGGACCAGGAAGTGTCCCGGGAACGACACCCCATCCAGATGCAACCCGAGCCGACGCGCCACCTCCATCTGGATCACCGCCAGCGAGATCGGATTGCCCAGCCTGCGGTCCAGCACCATGTTGAGGTAGCTGTTGCGCGGGTCGTAGTACTCGTCGTGATTGCCGGCATACCCCAGTTCGTCGAACAGCCGCCGGTTGATCGCCTGCATCTTGAGGGGCGCGTCGTCCAGCGCCTCCACCAGCGGACGAAGCGAGGCCGCATGGGCCTCCACCTGCGCCAGGCAGGCCGCCACGTCCAGGTCCGGATACTCGTCACGCGCGATCAGCAGGGCGCAGCCCAGCAGGGGCACCTGTTCGTCGTCCGTCTCGGCCAGGGAGGCCCAAGCGGGCAGGCGTGCATCGTCAATGCGGTTCATGGCCCAAGACTGTGGGCGACCAGGCCGCCCGGCAAGCCCCGGGCGGCGCTTCCGTGACCGGGTTCAGGGCGCGGGCGGGATCCCCGGGCCAAAGGTCAGCTCGGTCCCGTCCTTCAGCCCCAGCTTCGCCGCCTGCCCGGCGTTCAACTCCAGTACGTAGCGCGCAGGCGCCGTGCTGGGGTAGGGCGGACAGGCGTTGCCCAGCGAGCAGGGCGGCACGTCGCGCTGCTGCGAGACCAGTCGCCGGTTCGCGTCGAAGTAGAGGATGTCGAGCGGGATCTTCGTGTTCTTCATCCAGTAGGCGAGGTTCATCTCGTTGTCGTGGATGAAGAGCATGCCGCGATCGTCATCCATGGCATCGCGGAACATCAGTCCGCGCGCGCGTTCTTCGTTGTCGTCGGCCACTTCCACTGCGAACCGCTGCCCCTGCAACTCCACCCATGGTTCGTCCGCATTGCTGCAGCCGCTCGCGAAAACGCTGCAAAACAGGGCGATGGCACACATGACGCGCATGATCGTGTTTCCTTTCCGGAGTCAGGCTGTCGACGATTCCGCAGTGATGCATCGCCGTCAAGCAAAAAAGATTTCGTACACCCCCTTCCCAAACGCATTGTTGCCATGCACAATTCGCCCCCCTCGCAACGGTGCTTCGGCAACGGCGGGGCGGCGGAAAGAAACGGGAAGAAAGTTGTTGACGACTTCCACGAACGCCCGCCATAATGTTCGACCTTCCCGGGCAGTCAGCGGCAACGACGGCCCGGAAGGAAAAGAAAAAAGGGTGTTGACGGCAACGAAAACTACTCTATAATGTGCGGCTCACTCGGACGCTTCGGCGACGGGTTGAGAAGCGGGAAGGGATGAGGCGCTGAGGCCGATTCCGACGATCTTTGACAGTGTGCGCAGGTGACTTGTGCGGGCGTTTGGCGAGTGGATGGTTGTCCATATTGCAGACGTTCGAGCAAGAACCAAAGATTCAAAGCATGCAAATGCAAGCGAGTAATTGGAGCTTGGGAGACGACTGCACTCAAAGTAATAGGACTTCGGTCCGAAAATTTTAAGTGAAGAGTTTGATCCTGGCTCAGAGTGAACGCTGGCGGCAGGCCTAACACATGCAAGTCGAACGGCAGCACAGCAGTAGCAATACTGTGGGTGGCGAGTGGCGGACGGGTGAGGAATACATCGGAATCTGCCTAGTCGTGGGGGATAACGTAGGGAAACTTACGCTAATACCGCATACGACCTACGGGTGAAAGCGGGGGATCGCAAGACCTCGCGCGATTAGATGAGCCGATGTCCGATTAGCTAGTTGGCGGGGTAATGGCCCACCAAGGCGACGATCGGTAGCTGGTCTGAGAGGATGATCAGCCACACTGGAACTGAGACACGGTCCAGACTCCTACGGGAGGCAGCAGTGGGGAATATTGGACAATGGGCGCAAGCCTGATCCAGCCATGCCGCGTGGGTGAAGAAGGCCTTCGGGTTGTAAAGCCCTTTTGTCCGGAAAGAAAAGCACTGGATTAATACTTCGGTGTTCTGACGGTACCGGAAGAATAAGCACCGGCTAACTTCGTGCCAGCAGCCGCGGTAATACGAAGGGTGCAAGCGTTACTCGGAATTACTGGGCGTAAAGCGTGCGTAGGTGGTTCGTTAAGTCTGATGTGAAAGCCCTGGGCTCAACCTGGGAATTGCATTGGATACTGGCGGGCTAGAGTGCGGTAGAGGATGGCGGAATTCCCGGTGTAGCAGTGAAATGCGTAGAGATCGGGAGGAACATCTGTGGCGAAGGCGGCCATCTGGACCAGCACTGACACTGAGGCACGAAAGCGTGGGGAGCAAACAGGATTAGATACCCTGGTAGTCCACGCCCTAAACGATGCGAACTGGATGTTGGGTGCAACTAGGCACTCAGTATCGAAGCTAACGCGTTAAGTTCGCCGCCTGGGGAGTACGGTCGCAAGACTGAAACTCAAAGGAATTGACGGGGGCCCGCACAAGCGGTGGAGTATGTGGTTTAATTCGATGCAACGCGAAGAACCTTACCTGGCCTTGACATGCACGGAACTTTCCAGAGATGGATTGGTGCCTTCGGGAACCGTGACACAGGTGCTGCATGGCTGTCGTCAGCTCGTGTCGTGAGATGTTGGGTTAAGTCCCGCAACGAGCGCAACCCTTGTCCCTAGTTGCCAGCACGTAATGGTGGGAACTCTAGGGAGACCGCCGGCGACAAGCCGGAGGAAGGTGGGGATGACGTCAAGTCATCATGGCCCTTACGGCCAGGGCTACACACGTACTACAATGGTGGGGACAGAGGGCTGCAAACTCGCGAGAGTGAGCCAATCCCAGAAACCCCATCTCAGTCCGGATTGGAGTCTGCAACTCGACTCCATGAAGTCGGAATCGCTAGTAATCGCAGATCAGCATTGCTGCGGTGAATACGTTCCCGGGCCTTGTACACACCGCCCGTCACACCATGGGAGTTTGTTGCACCAGAAGCAGGTAGCTTAACCGCAAGGGGGGCGCTTGCCACGGTGTGGCCGATGACTGGGGTGAAGTCGTAACAAGGTAGCCGTATCGGAAGGTGCGGCTGGATCACCTCCTTTAGAGACAGAAGACAGCAAATTGCTTGTCAGACGTCCGCACAAGTGACCTGCATCCAAAGCGTCCCGCCTCACGGCAAGTCCGTGATACAGGCAAACGGGGCCATAGCTCAGCTGGGAGAGCACCTGCTTTGCAAGCAGGGGGTCGTCGGTTCGATCCCGACTGGCTCCACCATCTGGCTTAGACGCAACAACGGGTCTGTAGCTCAGGTGGTTAGAGCGCACCCCTGATAAGGGTGAGGTCGGTGGTTCGAGTCCTCCCAGACCCACCATCGCTTTGGATGAAGTCGCGCACACTAAAGATTTGAAATGACTCCGGCGCTGAAGCCGGTGTTGTGATCTTTGAAAACTTGGGACGTAACGAGCGTTTGAGACGAATGTCCAGACGTGTCGAAAGAGGCTAAGGCGAAGCATCGCAAGATGCTTTTATTGAAGTTGTAGTTCGTTGTATTCGCGACGAATGACCTCGAGGCGACTTGAGGTTATATGGTCAAGCGAATAAGCGCACACGGTGGATGCCTTGGCGGTCAGAGGCGATGAAAGACGTGGCAGCCTGCGAAAAGCGTCGGGGAGCTGGCAACAAGCATTGATCCGGCGATGTCTGAATGGGGAAACCCACCCTTCGGGGTATCCTGCAGTGAATACATAGCTGCTGGAAGCGAACGCGGTGAACTGAAATATCTAAGTAACCGTAGGAAAAGAAATCAACCGAGATTCCCTCAGTAGCGACGAGCGAACGGGGACTAGCCCAAAAGTCGATTGAGCTTTAACAAAACGCGCCTGGAAAGGCCGGCCATAGAAGGTGATAGCCCTGTATGTGAAAGGGCTCAGTCGATGAAATTGAGTAGGGCGGGGCACGTGAAACCCTGTCTGAACATGGGGGGACCATCCTCCAAGGCTAAATACTACTGACCGACCGATAGTGAACCAGTACCGTGAGGGAAAGGCGAAAAGAACCCTGGTGAAGGGAGTGAAATAGACCCTGAAACCGTGTGCGTACAAGCAGTCGGAGCCCGCAAGGGTGACGGCGTACCTTTTGTATAATGGGTCAGCGACTTACTGTTTGTGGCAAGCTTAACCGTATAGGGGAGGCGAAGGGAAACCGAGTCTGAATAGGGCGCATAGTCGCAGGCAGTAGACCCGAAACCGGGTGATCTAGTCATGCCCAGGGTGAAGGTTGAGTAACATCAACTGGAGGCCCGAACCCACTCCCGTTGCAAAGGTAGGGGATGAGGTGTGATTAGGAGTGAAAAGCTAATCGAACCCGGAGATAGCTGGTTCTCCTCGAAAGCTATTTAGGTAGCGCCTCGCGTGAATCTTCTTGGGGGTAGAGCACTGTTATGGCTAGGGGGTCATTGCGACTTACCAAACCATGGCAAACTCCGAATACCAAGACAGACTGCGCGGGAGACACACGGCGGGTGCTAACGTCCGTCGTGAAAAGGGAAACAACCCAGACCCACAGCTAAGGTCCCAAATTATCGCTAAGTGGGAAACGATGTGGAAAGGCACAGACAGCCAGGAGGTTGGCTTAGAAGCAGCCACCCTTTAAAGAAAGCGTAATAGCTCACTGGTCGAGTCGGTCTGCGCGGAAGATTTAACGGGGCTAAGCGATAAACCGAAGCTTGGGGTGCACACTTTGTGTGCGCGGTAGAGGAGCGTTCCGTAAGCCGTCGAAGGTGGATTGAGAAGTCCGCTGGAGGTATCGGAAGTGCGAATGCTGACATGAGTAACGATAATGCGGGTGAAAAGCCCGCACGCCGAAAGCCCAAGGTTTCCTTGCGCAACGTTAATCGGCGCAGGGTGAGTCGGCCCCTAAGGCGAGGCAGAAATGCGTAGTCGATGGGAAGCTGGTTAATATTCCAGCACCTCGCGTAAGTGCGATGGAGGGACGGAGAAGGTTAAGCAGGCCGGGCGTTGGTTGTCCCGGTGAGAGGGTTGAGGCGGTGCTCTTAGGCAAATCCGGGAGCGCAACGTTGAGACCAAGGACGAGCCCTATCGGGCTAAGCTGCTGATATCACGCTTCCAGGAAAAGCTCCTAAGCTTCAGCTTACGCAGACCGTACCGTAATCCGACACAGGTGGGCAGGATGAGAATTCTCAGGCGCTTGAGAGAACTTGGGTGAAGGAACTAGGCAAAATAGTACCGTAACTTCGGGAGAAGGTACGCCCTCCATGGTGAATAGCTGAGGAGGGCCGCAGTGACCAGGCCGCTGCGACTGTTTATCAAAAACACAGCACTCTGCAAACACGAAAGTGGACGTATAGGGTGTGACGCCTGCCCGGTGCTGGAAGGTTAAGTGATGGGGTCAGCGCAAGCGAAGCTCTTGATCGAAGCCCCAGTAAACGGCGGCCGTAACTATAACGGTCCTAAGGTAGCGAAATTCCTTGTCGGGTAAGTTCCGACCTGCACGAATGGCGTAACGACAGCGGCGCTGTCTCCACCCAAGACTCAGTGAAATTGAAATCGCTGTGAAGATGCAGCGTTCCCGCGGCAAGACGGAAAGACCCCGTGAACCTTTACTATAGCTTTACATTGAACGTTGAGTTCGTCTGTGTAGGATAGGTGGGAGGCTATGAAACCGAGGCGCCAGCTTCGGTGGAGCCATCCTTGAAATACCACCCTGATGTGCTTGACGTTCTAACCTGGGCCCGTAATCCGGGTCGGGGACCATGTATGGTGGGTAGTTTGACTGGGGCGGTCTCCTCCTAAAGAGTAACGGAGGAGCACGAAGGTACGCTCAGCGCGGTCGGACATCGCGCACTGTGTGCAAAGGCATAAGCGTGCTTGACTGCAAGATCGACGGATCAAGCAGGTACGAAAGTAGGTCTTAGTGATCCGGTGGTTCTGTATGGAAGGGCCATCGCTCAACGGATAAAAGGTACTCCGGGGATAACAGGCTGATACCGCCCAAGAGTTCATATCGACGGCGGTGTTTGGCACCTCGATGTCGGCTCATCACATCCTGGGGCTGTAGTCGGTCCCAAGGGTATGGCTGTTCGCCATTTAAAGTGGTACGCGAGCTGGGTTCAGAACGTCGTGAGACAGTTCGGTCCCTATCTGTCGTGGGCGTTGGAGATTTGAGAGGGGCTGCTCCTAGTACGAGAGGACCGGAGTGGACGAACCTCTGGTGTTCCGGTTGTCACGCCAGTGGCACTGCCGGGTAGCTATGTTCGGAAGCGATAACCGCTGAAAGCATCTAAGCGGGAAGCGCGCCTCAAGATGAGATCTCCCGGGACACAAGTCCCCTGAAGGAACCATCAAGACTAGGTGGTTGATAGGCAGGGTGTGTAAGTGGAGCAATCCATTGAGCTAACCTGTACTAATGATCCGTGTGGCTTGACCATATAACCTCAAGTAGCCTTAGGCCTCGACGACACGTCGACCTTCGCCTTACAATCGTTACGTCCCAAGACCCAATGAGAGCGTGAGCGCCGAAGTTCCAATCCGGAACCAACGGCGACCCTCCACCCTCTCCCTGGTGATAATAGCTGCGTGGAACCACCCGATCCCATCCCGAACTCGGAAGTGAAACGCGCATGCGCCGATGGTAGTGTGCACTCAGCATGCGAGAGTAGGTCATCGCCAGGGTCTTTATACAGAACCCCCAACTGCACTGCAGTTGGGGGTTTTTCTTTGTTTTTCTTTCGCCGCTCGGCCGAGCGGCGACTGGGGCGTCTTGACCGGCCACCCCATGAACCCTACGCTGGCGAACGGTAGGTGCTGCTACGCATGGAGGTGGTGTCGTGCCCGATCCCAAGACAGAGTCCCCGGCAACCGGCGAAGTACCGTCACCGCCGGGCGATCCCTTGATCGGAGTGTCCACGCGGTGGCGTGGAGGCTTGCTAGATGCGAATGCCTGGCGTCTTTCGCCGTCTTCGTATCGTCTCGATCTCGACAATCGATTCGATGAGAGCAATCGGCTTGGCACGCATCTCGATCTCAGTACAGACTCCGGCTTGGCAATCGATCGCTACGGACTGAGCGGGCGTTTCGGTTTCGGCCAGAGCGCAGTGCTCAATGCAGATTGGTTGCGTACAAGAGAAGGTCAGATCTACGGCGCGGATGGTGCCTTCAAGCTCGGCAGTGACGGGAATGGCACGGCAGCGTTTCGCGTCGATGAACCGGCTGGAACCTCAATCTTCAACACGAAACTGAAGTTCGACGATGCCACGCAGCTCAACGCCGATTGGTTGCGCACGCGCGAAGGCCAGATCTACGGCGCGGACGGTGCCTTCAAGCTCGGCAAGGACGGCAACGGCACGGCGGCGTTCCGCGTCGATGAACCTGCCGGCACATCGACGTTCAATACGAAACTGAAGTTCGACGATGCCACGCAGCTCAACGCCGACTGGTTGCGCACGCGCGAGGGCCAGGTCTATGGCGCGGATGGCGCCTTCAGGCTCGGCAAGGACGGCAATGGCACGGCGGCGTTCCGCGTCGATGAACCTGCCGGAACCTCGACGTTCAATACAAAACTGAAGTTCGACGATGCCACGCAGCTCAACGCCGATTGGTTGCGCACGCGCGAAGGCCAAGTCTATGGCGCGGACGGTGCCTTCAGGCTCGGCAAGGACGGCAACGGCACGGCGGCGTTCCGCGTCGATGAACCTGCCGGCACATCGACGTTCAATACGAAACTGAAGTTCGACGATGCCACGCAGCTCAATGCGGATTGGCTGCGCACGCGCGAAGGCCAGATCTATGGCGCGGACGGTGCCTTCAAGCTCGGCAAGGACGGTAGCGGTTCGGCGGCGTTTCGTGTCGATGAACCCGCCGGCACGTCGATGTTCAACACGAAGCTCAGGTTTTCCGAGGGCTACAGCCTCAATGCCGACTACACCGGTTCACGGCTGGGGGCGATCTATGGTGCCGACACGGCGTTCAAGTTGGGCAAGGGCGAAGGGACGGGCGCGTTTCGTGTAGATGAGCCCGCCGGCACTGCGTCGATGGATGCCAGGCTGCGCTTCGACAATGGCGATCGCGTCTCGTTCGATCTCGACAAGGGCCGCAACGGCGCGGTGATCGGTGCGGATGCGGCTTTCGGATTCGGCCGCGGCGCGAGCGGCCAGTTCGGCCTGCGCATCGACCAGCCTGCGGGCACCGCCGAATACCGGCTCGGCGCGGAGTTCGCGAATGGCGATAAGCTCCGGGCGGGGCTGGGCACAGGTCCACAAGGCGCGTCGCTCAATCTCGGCGGAAACCTGGGATTCGCCAACGGTGCGGGTGCGCTGGCGCTGGATGGGACCTTCGGGCCGAAGACGTCGTTCGGCGCAGGCGTCGATTACCGCAATCCGCACATGGCGCTCGGCGGGCAGGTGCGGTTCGACAACAACAGCGGTCCGCTGCGCATGTCGGAGTTCGGCGCGACGTTCCGAACGGTCGACAATCCGCGGCATCAGTTCTCGCTGGAAGCCGGATACCGTCCCGAGGCCCGCGACGCCTTCGTGAAGGTCGGCTGGACCTTTACCTTCGGCGGCGGTTCGCGGCCGTCGAAGCCGATCGAATCGATGCCGGCGCCGGCGCCGGCTCTGCGCGAACTGCCGTCGCCCATCGAGGCCGTGCCGGCGCGGACCCCGCTGCCGGCGACCGAACAGGCGCTGCACGATGCCGCGCTGGCAGGTGTTCGCCGGCTGAATGCGGGTGGCGCGGGTCTGCCGGTCGAAGAAACGGCAGCGAGCCTGGCCGTGCTGGCGAAGCAGCAGGGGTTGCGCGGCATCGGCTATGTGGAACTAGGGGCTCCGATGGCGGGCGGCCGCCAGAACGTCTTCATCGGCGAAGGCGATCCGGGCGACCCGGCAGGGCGTCGCGCATTCATGGCGCGGGATCTGGCGGTCGCGACACCTGCGCAGGACAGCCTCTCGAGACTCGCTGCCCAGACGGGCGGCGAGTCGCTGGACGCCGCGACACCTGCAAGGCGTCCCGTGATCCCGTGAGCTCCTGATCTCCGGGCGGACACCGGGCGCTGATGCGCCCGGTGTCCGGATGCGACAGCCGCCCCGGTCAGCCGAGCAGCTTGCGGGCCTTCACCGCGCCGCAGGCGATGAGTCCGAAACCGAGCAGCCAGCCGGCATCGATCGGGGAGCCGGTGGTGTACTGCTCGATGCCGACCAGGTAGGTGTAGAGCTGGTTGGCGATGAAGTACAGGAGGATGCCGCCGACCACGTACCACCAGGACGTGGCCACGTCGCCGCCGCGGAATGCGCTGGCGGTCAGCAGGGTGACAGCGATCAGGATGGGGTCGAACAGCAGGTAGCCGACGGACACCAGGATCATGAAGAGTCCGGGATCGGACAGGCCCTTGGCATTCGCCAGCCAGGCGATGTAGCCGAATATCGCCAGCGCGGCGATGGCGAGCGCCTTGCCCCAGACCGGCGATTCGAGGCCGGCCGAGCGCTTGAACAGGACCAGGCCGATGGTCATCAGCGGCGGCGCGAGCAGGTAGAACGGGTCGGCCAGCGACGGATAGGGCGTGTCCTCGCCGGCATTGAGGATCGGATAGGCCGCGAAGATGCCCGCGGCGATGGCCCATGCGAGCAGGCCGGCGCCGATCGCGCCCCAGACCTTGCCCAGCGGACTTTGCGCCGGGAAGGCGCGCATCGTCGCGAAGCAGTAGAACGAGGCGGTCAGGGTGACGAGCACCTGCCCTGCATTCGAGTAGTAGAGGCGCGTGGTCGGATCCACGCCGAGGACGGGCATGACCAGCAGGCCTGCGCTGACGAGCAGCCAGAGCGAGGCCAACAGACGATTCGCGGACATCGGGACTCTCCTTCCGGGACGTTGGGATGCGGGCGGGGGAGACAGACGGTGAAGGCGGGCGGGACGGCGTTTCAGCTGCGACGATGCAGGCGTTCCGATTCCAGGCGGTCGTAGAGCGGTCGGAACAGAGCTTCGGCCTTGCTGGCACCGAGCATGACCGAGACGTGCTGCTGGCATTGCAGCAGGAATTCCTGCGGGCGTTCCGCAGGCGGGTGGAGGCGTGCGAAGTCGTCGACCTTGCGCGCGGCGCCGACGCCGAACAGCGGCTCCAGCAGCTTCAGCGCTTCACTGCGCAGCTCGATGCTGGGCGCGGCGAGGATCGCCACGAACTGCGCGGTCGAGCCGGGAGCGGGTTCGGCTGGGCGGGGCGCGGGGACAGGCGCGGGTGCAGGCGCCGGCACGGCTGCACGACGGATGTGCGCGTTGAATTCCGCGATCAGCTGCGCCAGATCGACCGAGGCCATGTGCGGCGCCGGGCGGACTTCGCTCATCTGCAGCGAGGCCACCTTGACCAGCTTGAGCGTGGCGATGGCGGCGATCGATGCGGCGGCATCGGATGCGCCATGATCGATGTGGGCGCGCACGCCGTGATCGACCAGGATCGCGCCGTTGCGCAGGGCGACGCCGTCGTCCCCGACGTAGTAATAGGACACCTTCGCGCTCGCGCCACTATCGGCGAGCGACTGGAGCGTGTCGCACAGACCTTGCAGATCCGCCATGGCTCCCCCCGATGGTTGCCGGCGCCGCAGGCGGGCGCCCCGATCGCAACACATGTCCTTGTGTCTTCAGGACATTAGCCCAGTCGCGACGCGAGAACAAGGCACGCGAAAGCGCCCGGTGCGGGGCATGGCGCCGGGCGTCCCGGCGCAGTGGAGCGATGCGGGCGGTGCGGCCGCTGCCGCTGGATCAGAGGTTCTGGTAGTTCGGGCCCGAGCCGCCTTCCGGCGTCACCCAGTCGATGATCTGGTAGGGATCCTTGATGTCGCAGGTCTTGCAGTGCACGCAGTTGGCGGCGTTGATCTGCAGGCGCTTGCCTGCCTCATCGTCGACGATCTCGTAGACGCCGGCCGGGCAGAACTTCGTGCAGGGGTTGCCGTATTCCTCGGCGCAGCGGGTCACGCAGACCGAGGTGTCGCGCACCTTGAGGTGCACCGGCTGGTCTTCGTCGTGCTCGGTGGCGGCGAAATACACGCCGGCGAGGCGGTCGCGCGGCGCCAGGGTGCGGTCGACGTAGTCCCGCTTCGGCTTTTCCGCGTCGGAGAGTTTCTGCAGCGACGACCAGTCGGCCTTGTTCTTCAGGGTCCACGGCGATGCGCCGCCGGTGACGGTTTCCCAGGCCGCGTTGAGCATGCCGAACCACAGGCCGCGCTTGAAGCCGGGTTTCACGTTGCGGACCTTCTTCAGCTCGGCCATCGCGTCGGAGGCGCGCAGCTTGGCGTCGAAACCGGCGGGCGACAGCTGCGAGGCGACCAGGTGCTCGGCGGCGAGCATGCCGCTGCGGATCGCCTGGTGCGTGCCCTTGATCTTCGGCACGTTGAGCAGGCCGGCGGTGTCGCCGATCAGCAGCGCGCCGGGCATCTCCACCTTGGGCAGCGACTGCCAGCCGCCGGTCACGATCGCGCGGGCGCCGGCGGAGACGATGCTGCCGCCTTCGAGCAGCGGCTTGACCATCGGATGGTTCTTCCACTGCTGGAAGGCTTCCCACGGCTTGTAGTCGGGATCCCGGTAGTCGAGGCCGCTGACGTAGCCCAGCGCGATCCGCCCCTTGTCCAGGTGGTACAGGAAGCTGCCGCCGTAGGTGTGGCTGTCGGCCGGCCAGCCGAAGCTGTGCACGATCTTGCCGGGCGTGACGCGGTCTTCCGGCACCTGCCACAGTTCCTTGATGCCGATCGAGTAGCCCTGCGGGTCGCTGTCCTTGTCGAGCTGGAACTTCTGGACGAGGCGCTTGGTGAGGTGGCCGCGTGCGCCTTCGGCGAGCACGGTGACCTTGGCGCGGATGTCGATGCCGGCGGTGAAGCCCGGCTTGTGCGACCCGTCCTTGGCCACGCCCATGTCGCCGATGCGCACGCCGACCACGCTGCCGTCCTCGGCATGCAGCGTCTCGGCGGCGGCGAAGCCCGGGTAGATCTCCACGCCCAGGGCCTCGGCCTGCGGCGCCAGCCAGGCGCACATCGCACCGAGGCTGACGATCACGTTGCCGTGGTTGTTCATGCCCGGCGGCACCGGCAGCTTGCGGCCGCCGGTCTTGGTCAGCAGCCAGAATTCGTCCTCGGTCGCCGGCACGCAGATCGGCGGCGGATTGTCGCGCCACTGCGGCAGGAGCTTGTCGAGCGGGCCGGTCTCGATCACCGCGCCGGACAGGATCTGCGCGCCGATGGTCGAAGCCTTCTCGATCACGCAGACGCTGATCTCGGGGTTCAGCTGCTTCAGCCGGATCGCGAACGCCAGGCCGGCCGGGCCGGCGCCGACGGTGACGACGTCGTATTCCATGACATCGCGTTCGACATCGGTCTGCGCGTGTTCGCTCATCTGGCTGCTCCGGCTGGGGCGATCGGTTCTGGACGGGTGTTGTCGCAAGCCGTCGATTTTCGCGGTTTGCGGCGGCCGGGGCAAATCGGCAGCATGCGCATGATGTTGACAACAACGATGCATGCGGATCGCCGTCTCGAAGGCCTGGCACTGCCGGGTGCGGACCTGCGCCTGGCGCCGGGCTGGTTGCCTGCGGACGAGGCCGATGCGCTGTTCGATCGACTGCAGCAGGACATCCCGTGGGAATGCCACCGCATCCGCATGTTCGGGCGCGAGGTCGATTCCCCGCGCCTGAGCTGCTGGATCGGCGATCCCGAGGCGGTCTACACCTACTCGCGCACCCGCTTCGTGCCGCATCCATGGCCGGCGAGCCTGCAGTCCCTGCGCCAGCGGTTGTCGAGCGAACTGGGCGTCGCGTTCAATAGCGTGCTGGCCAACCTGTACCGCGACGGCCGCGACCGGATGGGCTGGCACAGTGACGACGAACCCGAGCTGGGCCCGCGACCGGTCATCGCCTCGATCAGCCTGGGCGCGACGCGGCGGTTTTCCCTGAAGCCACGGGCCGGCGGGGCGTCCCGGCACCTGGACCTGCCGCACGGCAGCCTGCTGGTGATGGCTGGCGACACCCAGACGGCCTGGCGGCACGCTCTGGCCGGCACCGCGCGGCCGGTGGGCGCACGGATCAACCTGACCTTCCGACGCATCCTCTCGTCGGCAAGTCGCTGATTCGAAAAGCATTTGTCAAGCGAATGGGCTCGGCGGCCCATGCCCGCGCGTCGGCCCGACCTTGTGCCGGGGACGGTCCGATCGCTACAATCGCCGGTTCCCACACATCAGACGGACGGCCCCAGGCCGCCGGGAGCCCCATGGCCCGCATCACCGTTGAAGATTGCCTGCAAGTCGTCGATAACCGTTTCGAGCTCGTGATGATGGCCGCCAAGCGCGCCCGCCAGCTCGCCAATGGCGTCGAGCCGCAGCTGGACAACAGCGAAGCCAACGACAAGCCCACCGTCCTGGCCCTGCGCGAGATCGCCGCCCGCCGCATCGACCATGGCTTCGTCGACGCCGTCGAGAAGGCCGAGCGCGAGCGCAAGGAGCGCGAAGCCCTGGAATGGGCTGCCGCCGAAGTCGTCGCCGACGACGACCTGTCGAAGGGCGACGATCTGTAAGCTGCACGCGTCTCCGCGTCGCATGCATTCCCGAAACCCCGCTCCGGCGGGGTTTCGTCGTTTCGGAACCGGGGAAATGACGGCCGTCGCGCGTTCGCGCTTCCGCTGTTCATGAATCGCCGCGGGCGTCTCCCCAATCCGGCGTTTTCCCCTTAGTCTTCAAGGCATGAGCCAGCTCGAACCCATCGTCTCCGGCCCCACGCCCGCGCCCGCCGCGGAGTTGCCGGAGTACGTCCGCGCGCTGCTGGACGCCGCCGATTACCTGCCTGCCGAACAGCGCGACACCCTGGTGCGCGCGTGGCGCGTCGGCGCCGATGCGCATGCCGGGCAGATGCGCAAGTCCGGCGAGCCCTACATCACCCATCCGGTTGCGGCGGCGACGGTGCTGGCCGAGCAGGGCGTCGATATCGAGACCCTGGTCGCGGCGATCCTGCACGACACGATCGAGGACACGCCGCTCACCCGCGAGGACATCGCCGAGCCCTTCGGGGCCACGGTCGCCGACCTGGTCGAGGGCGTCACCAAGCTGGACAAGCTGCAGTTCCGCGATCGCCAGGAAGCGGCGGCGGAAAGCTTCCGCAAGATGATGCTGGCCATGGCGCGCGACCTGCGCGTGATCCTCATCAAGCTGGCCGATCGCCTGCACAACATGCGCACGCTCGGCGCGCAGAGCACCGAAGCGCGGACGCGCATCGCGCGCGAGACGCTGGAGATCTACGCGCCGATCGCGCAGCGCCTGGGCATGAACCTGATCAAGGCCGAGCTGCAGGACCTCGGCTTCCGCGCCCTGCATCCGTGGCGCCATGCGGTGCTGGCGCGGCGCATCCGCACACAGCCGGTGGTGCGCCGCGAGGCGCTGGCGAAGATCGAGGCGCAGCTGGCGCAGAAGCTGGGCAAGGAAGGCTTCCAGTTCCGCCTGATCGGCCGGATCAAGTCGCCGTGGAGCATCTACACGAAGATGCGCTCGGAGGGAAAGACCTTCGCCCAGGTGATGGACGTGTTCGGTTTCCGCCTGGTCGTGCCGAGCGTGCCCGAGTGCTACCACGCGCTGGGCGTGGTGCATTCGGCGTTCAAGCCGCTGGATGGCCGCTTCCGCGATTTCATCGCGATCCCCAAGGCAAACGGCTACCAGTCGCTGCACACGGTGCTGTTCGGCCCCTACGGTTCGCCGATCGAGGTGCAGATCCGCACCGAGGAAATGGACCTGATCGCCGAGCGCGGCATCGCGGCGCACTGGTCTTACAAGCACGGCGGCGCGGTCAGCGGCGCGCAGAACCGCGCGCAGTCGTGGGTCGCGAACCTGATCGAATCGCAGCGCTCCACCGGCTCGTCGCTGGAGTTCCTCGAAAACGTCAAGATCGACCTGTTCCCCGACGAGGTGTACCTGTTCACGCCGAAGGGCGACATCATGGCCTTGCCGCGCAATGCGACGACGCTGGATTTCGCCTATGCCGTGCACACCGACGTGGGCAACCACGCGGTTGCGGCGCGCGTCGATCGCAAGCTGGTGCCGCTGCGCACCAAGCTCAGCAGCGGCCAGTCGGTCGAGATCATCACCGCGAAGTCCGCCGCGCCGAAGCCGCAATGGCTGGAGTTCGTGGTCACCGGCAAGGCGCGCACCGGTATCCGCCACCAGCTCAAGCAGCTGGAGCACGAGGACGCCGTGCAGCTCGGCCATCGCATGCTCGATCGTGCGCTGGAGAGCCTCGGCACCTCGCTCGATCGCCTGCCTTCGGCGCGTCTGGAATCCTTCATCGCCGACCATCGCTATCCGCGCCTGGAAGCGCTGCTCGCCGACATCGCGCTGGGCAACCGCATGCCGGCGCAGGTCGCGCAGGCGCTGGCGCATCGCGGCTCCGGGCGCGACACGGACGACGAACCGCAGTCGCGCCTGCCGCAGGGCGAGCAGATCCTGATCACCGGCGCGGAGCGCGGCGTGATCACGTTCGCCAACTGCTGCATGCCGATTCCGGGCGACGAGGTGATGGGCTACCACACCGCCGGTCGCGGCATCGTGGTGCATCGCATCGAATGCACGAACGTCGCCGAGTACCGCAAGTCGCCGGACCGCTGGGTGTCGATCGGCTGGGACCGCGAGGTCAGCGGCGATTTCCACGTCGCCCTGCGCGTGGAGATCGAGAACCGCATGGGCGTGCTCGCCCAGGTCGCGGCGGCCATCGCGCAGGCCGATTCCAACATCGAAGGCGTGGAATACCTCGACCGCGACCGCAACATCTCGGTGATCCGCTTCGACATCTCGGTCAGCGACCGCATCCATCTCGCCGACGTGATCCGCCGCGTGCGCCGCCTTGCGGTCGTGGTCGGCGTGCAGCGGATGTGAGCGTCCGGATCTGAGTCGGCGGACTCCCCGGACCCATGCGGGCCCGGGGAGCGGACTTCAGGACGCGCGATGACGGATCAGAACGTCACGCTCCAGCTGTCGATCCGACCGGTGTCGTTCGCTGCGTTGTCGTTCACGCGCAGCTTCCAGGTGCCGTTCAGCGCTTCACTGGACAGGTTCACCGTGTAGGTCGCGTTGACGTTGTCGGCGCTGTCGCTGCTGCTGTAGCTCTTCAGCAGGTAGACCGAGCCATCGGGCGCGACCAGGTCGATGCGCAGGTCGCCACGGAACGTGTGCAGGATGTTCACCGCGACGGACGCATTGGTCGGTGCGTTGCCCGGACGATTGGCGACGGTCACCGGGCTTTCGACTGTGGCGTTGTCGTTGATCGCGTAGTCGGTGCCGTTGCTGTAGGTCTGCGGCGGCGGCGTGCTGGTGCCGACGGCGATGGTCTCGGTCTTCGTGTGGCTCAGGCCGCCGTTGTCGGTGACCGTCAGCTTGATCGTGTAAGTGCCGGCACTGGCGTAGGTCTTGGTCGGACTGGCCTGGGTCGAGGTCGTGCCGTCGCCGAAGTCCCAACTGCGCGATGCGATGCTGCCGTCGCTGTCGCTGGAACGATCGGTGAAGGTCACGCTGAGGCTGGCGGTCGGCGCGGTCGAGGTGAAGTCCGCGATCGGCGCGACGTTGCCGCCACCACCGCCGGTGACGTTCACGATCACCGCGTTCGGCGCACCGGCCAGGCCCGAGGCGTCGACGCCCTGCACGTAGACGATGTGCCGGCCCGCGCTCAAACCCGACGTGTTGAGGCTGGCGGTCACGGTTTCGCGCGAGCTGTTGAAGCTGCCGTCGCTCGCGGACATCGCGATGGCGGTCGCGCCGGACTGCCATGGCGGGGTGTCGACGTACATCCGTGCAGATGCGATGGCCTGCGAGGCTTCGGTGCCGTTGGTCTGGTTGAAGCGGGTGTCGTCGAGCACGGCCGTGATCGTCACCGCCGTGCCGGCTGGCACGCTTGCCGAGGACGTGGTGACGCTGACGCTGTCGGGACCCGACGGGTAGCGATACGGCGCCGACAGGGTGCGTGCGGCGTACTTCAGCGCGGCGAGGTTGCGTGGCAGCACGCTCGATTCGAACGAGGAGCAACCCTCGAAGAAGGCGTTGCCCAGTTCGAAGGCCAGGCTGGGCGTGCCGAGCAGGCCGTAGATGGTGTCGACGCTGCTGCCGTCGGCGGTGTACAGCTCCGAGATCGTCTGCGGCTTGGCGCTGTTGTGGTACGCGACGCGGCGGCCGAGCGTGCGCAGCGCGGTGCCGTTGGGCGCGGCCGAGGAGGTGTAGCCCCAGGGCCACATCACCAGCTGGCCGTAGGCGTGCACGTCGATGTACATGCCGGTGGCGGTGTCCGGCGCGGCGGTGGTGGCGCCGTCGGCGCGCAGGTCGGGGAAGATGCCGCCGCTGTAGGCGCCGCTGGCGCCGGGCGTGCCGGCGATCAGGCGGACCAGCGCCTGGGTTTCCGGTTCGGACTGGCGCGACGGGCCACGGTAGGTTTCCGCGCAGGCGCTGCCGCTGGAGCCGCCGGAGCCGCTGTTCCACTGGAACGGGAAGTTGCGGTTGAGGTCGACGCCGAAGCTGCTGGCGCTGCAGCTGCCGTTGGTGTTGTTGACGTTCTTGCGCCAGGAGGCGCCGGCTTCGGCCTTCTTGCGGCCGTCCGGGTTGGACTGCAGCACGATGTAGAAGACGTAGTTGTCCATCAGCCAGGTGGCTTCGGCATCGGTGCCGTAGCCGTTGACCAGCCACTCGCCGAAGCGCGTGACCAGTTCGACCGGGGCGTATTCGCGCGGATGCATGCCGCCGGTGAGCACCATCGCCGGCTTGTTCGGCCGGGAGGCATTCGTCGCGGAATTGGTCAGGCGCAGCACCTTGAGGTCGTAGCCGCCGGTGCCGCGCGTCTTCAACCAGCTGCTGCCGATGTTGGACACGCTGACCAGCGCCGGCTTGTTCGCGGTGAGCTGGTTGAGCGTGGTGTAGGTCTCTTCGACCGTGCGGTAGCAGCTGTAGCCGGAAATGCTGCGGGTGCCGAAGCCGCTGCGCGCGATGGCGCTTTCGGAGCGGCGCAGGGCGAGGGTCGCGTCGCGGTCGATGGTGACCGCCATGCCCGCCGCGCGCAGCTGGGCGATGTCGCGGCCGGTGGCGTCGGCGCGCACGGTGCGGGCGCGGCGGTCCACGTGCACGTGCTGGAAGCGGTCGCCCAGCTGCTGCAGCTCGGCCTGGGTGCGATAGCGGATGACGACGACCGACGAGGCATCCTCGGCGCTGCCGGGGGAGATCGACGGGATGGTTTGCGTTGAAGCGACAACGGGAACGGACAACAGAAGCAACGCCGACAGCAGTTCACTACGGTACCGCATGGTGTTCTCTCCTTGATCGTTTTTGATGTGTTGTTTTCTGTGCGGCGTCGTCCGTGCCCGGCCCGGTGAGGCATGCCCAATCAGGCATGCTCGGATGAAGCATGCTTCGATCAAGCATGCTTCGATCAAGCATGGGCGCGTGGCATGCGATACGCGGACGGGGCCCCCTCGAACAACCCGTCGTCGTGATCCGGCGCGGAACGTCTAGCGCGCCGGCTGCGATCGCCGGACGGACGCCTGGAGCGTGCATGACACGCTCGTGGGCCATGCTAGGTGCCTGCGAGGACGCAAACTTCGAAGGCGATCATGGAGTCGCGGCTTCGGTGGCCGGTCTTCATGACGTTTCAGCATGACGGTGCCGATGCGCGGACGCAGCGGCATGCACAGGGTGCGCACGCATGGTCGCGCGCGCATCCAGTCGCGGCTCAATTCTTTCTCAAATGCGCGCGATGACCGGTCCCGACCCCGGCGCTACACTACGAAGCCGTCCCGCGTGCCGGCCTGGTCGTTTCGATCCGATGCCGTCACGCTCCCCCGTACCATCCCCGGGCGCATGGTTTCGGCGCCCGTCCAGCCGATCCTCTCCTTCAGACCCCATCCGTTCACAACGAGCGCCCCATGCCCCGCGAACCGATCAACACCCCGAACGCTCCCGCCGCCATCGGCCCCTACTCGCAGGCGACCTGCGCCGGCGGCATGGTCTTCCTGTCCGGCCAGATCCCGCTGGATCCCAATTCCGGCCTGATCGTCGAAGGCGACATCACGGCGCAGGCGCGCCAGGCCTTCGCGAACCTGCGCGAAGTCTGCGAGGCCGCCGGCGGCTCGTTCGCCGACGTCGTCCGCGTCGGCCTGTACCTCACCGACCTGTCCGAGTTCTCCGCAGTCAACGCGGTGATGCAGGACGTCTTCCAGGCGCCGTACCCGGCGCGCTCGACCATCGAAGTCTCGGCGCTGCCGCGCGGCGCGAAGTTCGAGGTCGACGCGATCCTGGTCCTCGGCTGATCGTCGGCCCGTCGATGCTGGGACATCGCGACGTCGCATGACCCCCGGATCGTCCGTCCACGACAGCGACTACGACCGCGTCGCCGCCACGCCGCTCACCTGCCTGAGCGGCGTCGGCGACAAGGTCGCGGAAAAGCTCGCCGCGCGCGGGTTGCTCACCCTGCAGGACCTGTGGTTCCACCTGCCGCGCCAGTACGAGGATCGCACCGAGCTGGTGCCGATCCGCCTGCTGCGCCCCGGCCTGCCGTCGCAGGTCGAAGGCGTGGTCGAAGCGGTCGAACGCAGCTATCGCGGCCGGCCGATGCTGAAAGTCGCCATCGGCGACGACTCGCAGGCCACCCTGGTCCTGCGCTTCTTCCATTTCCGGGGCACCCAGGTCGCGCAGTTCGCGGTCGGCACGCGCATCCGCGCCTACGGTACGCCGCGCGCCGGGCAGATCGGCCTGGAAATCGTCCACCCCAGCTATCGCGTGCTCGGCACCGGCGTTGAACCGGGCCTGAGCGAATCCCTCGATCCGATCTATCCCGCCATCGACGGCGTCGGCCCGGCGGTGCTGCGCAAGCTCATCGGGCAGGCACTGCAGCGCCTGCCCGATGGCGCGTCGATGGAACTGCTGCCGGCCGACGTCTTCGCCGGCGAACCGCTCTGCGCGCGCCTGCCTTCGCTGCGCGAGGCGCTGATGATCTTGCACCGCCCGCCGCAGGGCAGCGATGTGCCGGCGCTGCTCGCCGGCACGCATCCGGCGCAGCGCCGGCTGGCGATCGAGGAACTGCTCGCGCATCACCTCAGCCTGCGTCGGCAGCGCATCGCGATGCAGTCCCACGGTGCGCCGCAGTTGCGCAAGGCGCGCCTGCTCGACGCCCTGCGCGAGCGCCTGCCGTTCGCGCTCACCGGCGCGCAGGCGCGGGTACTGGCCGAGATCCGCGACGACCTCGCCAAGCCGGTGCCGATGCTGCGCCTGGTGCAGGGCGACGTGGGCAGCGGCAAGACCGTGGTCGCGGCGATGGCTGCGTTGCTCGCGGTGGAGGAGGGCAAGCAGGCGGCGCTGATGGCGCCGACCGAACTGCTCGCCGAGCAGCACCTGGCGAACCTGCGCGGCTGGCTCGAACCGCTGGGCGTGCGTGTGGTCTGGCTGGCCGGCAAGGTCACCGGCAAGGCGCGCGACGCCGTGCTCGCGGACATCGCGGGCGGCGCGGCGCAGGTGGTCGTCGGTACGCATGCGCTGATGCAGGAAGGCGTGGTCTTCCGCGATCTCGCCCTGGCCATCGTCGACGAACAGCACCGCTTCGGCGTGCACCAGCGCCTCGCGCTGCGGGACAAGGGCAGCAGCGGCGACAGCGTGCCGCACCAGCTGGTGATGACCGCCACGCCCATCCCGCGCACGCTGGCGATGGCGGCCTATGCCGATCTCGACGTGTCGGCGATCGACGAACTGCCGCCCGGGCGCACGCCGGTGCAGACCGTGGTGCTGAGCGCCGAGCGCCGGCCGGAACTGATCGAGCGCATCCGCGCCGCCTGCCGCGAAGGCCGCCAGGCGTACTGGGTGTGTACCTTGATCGACGACAGCGACGAAGTGGTCGCGCAGGCGGCGCAGACCACCTTCGAACTGCTGACCCAGCAGATGCCCGAGCTGCGCATCGCGCTGGTGCACGGTCGGCTGAAGGCTGCCGAGAAGCAGAAGACCATGGCCGCGTTCAAGGCCGGCGAGGTGCAACTGCTGGTCGCGACGACGGTGATCGAGGTCGGCGTCGACGTGCCGAACGCGTCGCTGATGATCATCGAAAATGCCGAGCGTCTCGGCCTCGCGCAGCTGCACCAGCTGCGCGGCCGCGTCGGTCGCGGCAGCGCGGCGTCGAGCTGCGTGCTGCTCTACCAGTCGCCGCTGTCGCGCATGGCGCGGCAGCGCCTGGAAACCATGCGCGAGACCAACGACGGTTTCGTGATCGCCGAGAAGGACCTGGCGCTGCGCGGCCCGGGCGAACTGCTCGGCACGCGCCAGACCGGACTGGCCGCGTTCCGCATCGCCGACCTCGGCCGCGACGCGGCCCTGCTGCCGACCGTGCAGCGCATCGGCGAGGCCCTGCTGCGCGCGTCGCCGGACCTCGCCGAGCGCCTGACGCTGCGCTGGATCGGCGGCGCGGTGCGCTACGCCAGCGCCTGAAACGGACCGCGTCGGAGATTCAGCACAGCCCGTCCTGGTCTTCCGTGGGGCAGTAGATGTCGTGCAGCGTGCGCATCAGTCGCTGCACCGGGCCCTCCGCGACCGAATAGAACACGTTCTGCGCCTCGCGCCGGGTCTGCACCAGGCCACCTTCGCGCAGCACGGCGAGATGCTGCGACAGCGCGGACTGGCTCAGCTCGATCTCGGCATTGAGTTCGCCGACGGTCTTCTCGCCGTCGATCAGCAGACACATCACGCGCAGGCGCTGCGCGTTCGACAGCGCCTTCAGCAGCTCCGCCGCCGCTTCCGCCTGGGCCTGCATCCGTTCGCCCATCGACAGCGGACGCGCGTTCACGACGCGATCTCCTCGGCACCACCGTCCTCCCGCCAGCGCAGCCAGCCGCCGGCCAGCGACAGCGGCTGCGCGAAACCAAGCCGCTTCAGCGCCTCCGCCGCCAGCGCCGAACGCCCGCCGGTGCGGCAATAGACGATCACTGGCGTTTCGCGGTGCGACAGGTGCGCGTCGCGGGCGCCGTTCACGGCCGGATGGCCGTCGACCTGGAACTCCAGCACCCCGCGCGGGATGTTCACCGCGCCGGGAATGCGGCCTTCGGCGAATTCGCCCGGCTCGCGCACGTCGATGACCGGCGTGCCGGCGGCCTGCAGCGCCCGCAGGCGGGGGGCGTCGATTTCCTCGATCGCGGCGCGGGCCTGGGCGACGAGGTCCTGAGCGGTGTAGGGCATGTGGGGTCTCCGGTGGGATGGTTGACAGTGTAGCAAGTTCTAAATAAGATATCTCTAAATTAGATGGCAATCAACTTGCCGGGGAGGATGCATGGCCAGTTCCATCGTGATCATCGGTGCGGGTTTGGGCGGCATGAGCGCCGCTTACGAGCTGCGCGAGGTCCTCGGCAAGGCCCATCGGGTGACCGTGGTCGGCGAGGGCGATCGGTTCAGCTTCACGCCGTCGAATCCCTGGGTGGCCGTCGGCTGGCGCCAGCCCGAAGCCGTGACCCTGCCGGCGGGCGAATGCCTCGCGAAGAAGGGCATCGACTTCCGCAGCGACGGCGTGGTGCGCATCGATGCCGGGGCCAACCGGGTCCAGACCGGCGAAGGCAGCTGGCTCGATTACGACTACCTGCTGGTCTGCACCGGTCCGAAGCTCGCGTTCGACGAAGTACCGGGCAGCGGGCCGGACGGCGGGTTCACGCAGTCGGTCTGCACCACGCCGCATGCGCGTCGCGCGTGGGAGGCCTACGAGGCCTTCCTGCAGGCGCCCGGCCCGATCGTGGTCGGTGCGATGGCCGGTGCGAGCTGCTTCGGCCCGGCCTACGAATTCGCGATGATCCTCGACGCCGACCTGCGCAAGCGCAAGCTGCGCGACAAGGTGCCGATGACCTTCGTCACCAGCGAGCCCTACATCGGCCACATGGGCCTGGGCGGCGTCGGCGACTCCAAGGGGTTGATGGAGTCCGAACTGCGCCAGCGCCACATCAAGTGGATCACCAATGCGAAGGTGGCCTCGATCGCCGCAGGCGAAATGCGCGTGATCGAGCACGACGACGAGGCCAGCCCGCGCAGGGAGCATGCGCTGCCGTTCTCCTACGCGATGATGCTGCCGGCGTTTCGCGGCGTCGATGCCGTCGCCGCCGTCGAGGGCCTGTGCAATCCGCGCGGCTTCGTCCTCGTCGACAGCCACCAGCGCAGCGTGAAATACCCGAACATCTTCGCCGCCGGCGTGTGCGTCGCGATCCCGCCGGTCGAGGCCACGCCGATCCCCACCGGCGCGCCGAAGACCGGATTCATGATCGAGTCGATGGTCACCACCATCGTGCGCAACATCGAAGCCGAACTCGCCGGAAAACCCGCGACGTTCGAGGGCACCTGGAACGCGGTCTGCCTCGCCGACATGGGCGACACCGGCGCGGCCTTCGTCGCGCTGCCGCAGATCCCGCCGCGCAACGTCACGTGGGCGAAGACCGGCAAATGGGTGCACCTGGCGAAGATCGCCTTCGAAAAATACTTCCTCTACAAGATGCGCCACGGCACCAGCGAGCCGGTCTACGAAAAGCACGTGCTCAAGGCCCTGGGCATCGAACGCCTGAAATGACCCCCACCCGCATCGGAGACACCCCATGAACCTCGACCGTGCCGTGATGGCCTTTGCCGGCCTGATGATCTTCCTGAGCCTCGCCCTGACCCACTTCGTGTCGCCGTGGTTCTGGCTCTTCACCGCCTTCATCGGCCTCAACCTGCTGCAGGCCAGCGTCACCGGCTTCTGCCCGGCGGCGATCCTGTTCCGCAAGCTCGGAGTGACCAGCGGATGCGCCTTCAAATGAACCCGACCGGCCTGCGCCTGACGCTCGCCGTGGCGCTGGCCGCCGCGCTGGCCGGCTGCGGCGGCGACGATGTCGTCGGCAAGCCGCCAGCCGCTCCCGCGATCGAGACCTTCGTCGCCCGTGGCGGCGCCGATGCCGAGGGCCGCGCCTGGGACGGCACCGTCGAAGCGGTGCGCGAGGCGGTGCTCTCTGCGCAGACCGGCGGTCGCGTGACCGCCGTCGATGTCGACGTGAACGATCGCGTCGTCGCTGGCCAGGTGCTGCTGCGCCTGACCGTGGTCGAACAGCAGGCCGGCGTCGATGCCGCGCGCGCGCAGTTGCGTGCGGCCGAGGCGGCGGCGGTCGAGGCCGAACGCCAGTACCAGCGTTTCGCTTCGCTGGCGCGCGACAAGTACGTGTCCGGCGCGCAGCTCGACCAGGCCCGCGCCGGGCGCGATGCCGCCAACGCCGCGCGCGACGCGGCGCGTGCGCAGGTGTCGGCCGCCGGCCAGAACGCGGACTACACGACCGTACGCGCGCCGTATGCCGGCATCGTCGCCGCGCGCCGCGTCGAGCCGGGCGAGACCGTCGGGCCCGGCCAGCCGCTGCTGACCGTGTACGCGCCCGACGATCTGCGCATCGAAGTGCGCGTGCCGCAGTCGGCCGCCGATGCGATCCGCGCGAAGCCGCAGGCGCAGGTCGTGTTCGACGACGGGCGCCGCGTCGAGGCGCGCGAGGTCGTGGTCTATCCCGCCGCCGATCCCGCCAGCCACAGCGTGCCGGTGCGCGTCGCGCTGCCGCGCATCGAAACGGGTGCGCCGGCGCCGGGCGCGACCGCGAAGGTGGTGTTCCCGATCGCCGGCGGTGAGCGCGCCGATCGCCGCGATGGCGGCGTGCGCATTCCCTATGCCGCCGTGGCCCGGCGCGGCGAGCTCACCGCCGTCTACGTGGTGAAGGACGGCCGCGTGCTGCTGCGGCAGGTGCGCCTGGGCGCGCGCAATGGCGATGCCGTCGATGTGCTCGCCGGCCTGACGCCCGGCGAGGTGGTCGCCCGCGATCCCGCCGAGGCGCTGCGCATGCTCGCCGCTGCACGCGTCGCGCAGGGAGGCCTGAATGACTGAGTCCACGCCCCGGCTCGGCCTCTCCGGGCGGTTGGCCCACGCGTTCCAGGACAATCCGCTGACGCCGGTGCTCGCGCTGATGGGCCTGATCCTCGGCCTGGTCGCTGTGCTGGTGACGCCGCGCGAGGAAGAGCCGCAGATCGACGTGACCATGGCGAACGTGTTCGTGCCGTTCCCCGGCGCGTCGGCGCGCGATGTGGAGCAGCTGGTGAGTTATCCGCTGGAACAGAAGCTGTCGGAGATCGAGGGCGTCAAGCACGTGTATTCGATCAGCCGGCCCGGCATGGCCGTGCTGACCGTGGAATACACCGTCGGCGTCGAGCGCCAGCCGGCGATCGTGCGCCTGTACAACCAGGTCTATTCGAATGCCGACTGGATGCCGCAAGGCGTCGGCGTCGGCCAGCCGCTGATCAAGCCCAAGGGCATCGACGACGTGCCGGTGATGGCACTGACCCTGTGGTCCGACGACGAGGCCACCGGCATCGAGGATCTCGCCGCCGTCGCGCGCACGCTCGAAACCGAATTCAAGCGCGTGCCCGGCACGCGCGATGTCTACACCATCGGCGCGCCGGATCGCGTGGTCGCGGTGACGCTGGATCCCGCACGTCTGGCCGCGTTCGGCCTGAGCGTGGGCGAAGTCGCGCAGTCGCTGCAGGCCGCGAACGTGGTCCGCCACCTCGGCGAGCGCGTCGGCGACGATCGCAGCGTGCCGGTGACGGCGGGCCGCTTCCTCGCCGACCGCGACGATGTCGCCGAACTGGTGCTCGGCCTGCGCGACGGCAAGCCGGTGACGCTGGTCGATGTCGCCGACGTGCGCGCCGGCATCGATGTGCCGTCGAGCTACGTCTGGCACGCCGTGCCCGCCGGTCAGCCCGGCCCGAAGGCCGGCACCAGCCCGGCGCTGACCCTCGCCATCGCCAAGAAGCCGGGCAGCAATGCCTCCGATATCACCGCCGCGATCGCGTCGCGCGTCGAGACGCTGCGCGGCGAACTCATCCCCGATGGCGTGCACGTCGAGATCGTGCGCGACTACGGCGCCACCGCGACCGACAAGGCGCAGAAGCTCATCCAGAAGCTGATGTTCGCCACGCTGTCGGTAGTGCTGCTGGTCCTGTTCGCGCTGGGCCGCCGCGAGGCGCTGGTGGTCGGCGCAGCGGTGGTGCTGACCCTCGCGCTGACCCTGTTCGCCTCGTGGGCGATGGGTTTCACCCTCAACCGCGTGTCGCTGTTCGCACTGATCTTCTCGATCGGCATCCTCGTCGACGATGCGATCGTCATCGTCGAGAACATCCATCGGCACATGGCGCGCGGAGGCAAGACCCTGCGCGAAGCCATTCCGCCTGCGGTCGACGAAGTGGGCGGCCCGACCATCCTCGCCACATTCACCGTGATCGCGGCGCTGCTGCCGATGGCCTTCGTCAGCGGGCTGATGGGCCCGTACATGCGGCCGATCCCGATCAACGCCTCCGCCGGCATGCTGATTTCGCTGGCGATCGCGCTGATCGTCACGCCATGGCTGTCGCTCAAGCTGCTGAAACCGCACGTCGTCGCGCACGGCGATGCACACACCGCCGATGCCGGCGAATCGCGCCTGCACCGGCTGTTCCGCCGGGTGATGACGCCGTTCCTGGTCGGTGACCGCGCGCCGCGTCGCCGGCGCTGGCTGTTCGGCGGCATGGTCGCGTTGGTGCTGCTCTCGGCCAGCCTCGCCGCCGTGCAGCTGGTCGTGCTGAAGATGCTGCCCTTCGACAACAAGTCGGAGCTGCAGGTCGTGGTCGACTTGCCGGAGGGGCGCACGCTGGAAAGCACGAACGCGCTGCTCGCCGAGCTGGCCGCGCGCACGCTGGAACTGCCGGAAGTGGCGAGCGTGCAGGCCTACGCCGGCACGTCCGCGCCGATCAACTTCAACGGTCTGGTGCGTCAGTATTTCCTGCGCAGCGGCGCCAACGTCGGCGACCTGCAGGTCAACCTGGTCGACAAGCACCACCGCGACCGCAAGAGCCACGACATCGCCCGCGCGATCCGTCCGGCGCTCGACGCGATCGGTCGCCGTCACGGTGCGTCGGTGAAAGTCGTCGAAGTGCCGCCGGGCCCGCCAGTGCTGGCGCCGCTGGTCGCCGAGGTCTATGGCCCGGACTACGCCCAGGCACGCAAGGTCGCGCAGGCGCTGGAAGCCCGCTTCCGCACCACGGAGGGCATCGTCGACATCGACACCACGGTCGAAGCCGATGCCCCGCGAGAGGTGCTGGTGATCGATCGCGAACGCGCGACGCGGCTCGGTGTCGACCAGTCGACCATCGCGAACACGCTGGCCGCTGCGGTCAGCGGTCACGATGCGACCTACGTGCAGGACGGGGTGTCGCGGCATCCGCGCCCGGTGCGCCTGCGCGTGCCGGTGGCCGAACAGGGCAGCCTGCAGCGCCTGCTCGCACTGACCGTGAAGGGCGGACAGGGCCAGATGGTGCCGCTGTCGGAAGTGGTCACCGTCGAGCGCGCCGGCTGGGACGGCGCGATCCACCACAAGGACCTGCTGCCGGTGGTCTACGTGATGGGCGACGAGGCCGGCGCGCTCGACAGCCCGCTGTACGGCATGTTCGATCTGGTCGGCCAGGTGTCGGACCACGACATCGCGGGGCGCCGGCTGCAGCAGACCTTCATTCGCCAGCCCGTCGACACCGCCGTCGAATCGATCAAGTGGGACGGCGAGTGGCAGATCACCTACGAGACCTTCCGCGACATGGGCATCGCCTACGCCGCCGGCCTGGTGCTGATCTACCTGTTGATCGTCGCCCAGTTCCGCAGCTACCTCGTGCCGCTGGTGATCATGGCGCCGATCCCGATGACCGTGATCGGCGTGATGCCGGGGCATGCGCTGCTCGGCGCGCAGTTCACCGCGACCTCGATGATCGGCATGATCGCGCTGGCCGGCATCATCGTCCGCAATTCCATCCTGCTGGTGGACTTCATCAACCAGGCGATCGGCGAAGGCCGCAGCCCGGCCGAGGCGGTGATCGAGGCCGGCGCCGTGCGCGCCCAGCCGATCGTCCTGACCGGGCTGGC
Source organism: Lysobacter brunescens (assembly GCF_042677005.1). NCBI lineage: Bacteria > Pseudomonadati > Pseudomonadota > Gammaproteobacteria > Lysobacterales > Lysobacteraceae > Lysobacter > Lysobacter brunescens. The sequence goes on from NZ_JBHTIF010000001.1 coordinate 1,772,249, forward strand.
GGCGATGCTCGGCGCGTTCTTCATCCTCGACGACCCGATCTTCAACGGCCTCGCCGTGTCGCTGATCTTCGGCATCCTGGTCAGCACCGTGCTGACCCTCGTCGTCATCCCGCTGTTGTATGTTGTCACCCTGCGCGGCGACGCCTCCCCGCGCACTGGACAGGAGATCTGACATGGCCGAGCAGCAAGACAAGGAACAGACCGGCGTCCGCATCGTCCTCGAACAGGAGGGGCCGTACGCGTTCAAGGTGAGTTTCGAAGGCACCGACATCGATCCGCTGTTCACCGACGAGTCGCCGCCGCTGGGCGAAGGTCGTGACCCGAACCCCTCGGCGCTGCTGCTCGCCGGCATCGCCAACTGCCTCAGCGCCAGCCTGCTGTTCGCGCTGCGCAAGTTCAAGAACGCGCCCGGTCCGATCCGCGCCGAGATCGTCGGCGAGAAGATGCGCAATGCCGAAGGTCGCTGGCGCATCCCGCGCGCGCAGGTGTCGATCCAGCTGTCCGACACCGCCGAGGCGCTGGAGCACCTGCCGCGCGTCATCGCCCAGTTCGAGCAGTTCTGCGTGGTCACCCAGAGCGTGCGCGAAGGCATCGCGGTCGATGTCACCATCCGTGATGCGAGCGGGCGCGTGCTCGAAGCGGAGAGCGGGAATGGATGACGATGCGCTGAAGATCGCCTGCCCCGCATGCCATGCGCTCAACCGCGTGCCGGCCGCGCGCCTCGCCGATGCGCCGGTCTGCGGGCGCTGCAAGCATCCGCTGTTCGCCGGGCATCCGCTGGCGCTGGGCAGCGGGAATTTCGATCGCCACGTCGTCGACGGCGACCTGCCGGTGCTGGTGGATTTCTGGGCGCCGTGGTGCCAGCCGTGCCGGATGATGGCGCCGCATTTCGAGCAGGCCGCAGGCCAGCTCGAACCCGCGCTGCGTCTGGCCAAGGTCGACACCGAAGCCGAGCCCGCGCTGGGCGCGCGCTTCGACATCCGCAGCATTCCCACGCTGGTGCTGTTCCATCGCGGCTGCGAGCTCGCGCGCCGTTCCGGCGCCATGGGCGCGGCCGACATCGTGCGCTGGGTGCGCACGCAACTGCAGGGTTGATGCCATGAATCCCGTGTCCTCGCATGTCTTCCGTCGTTCCATCCGTCTGCTTCCGGTCGCCGCGCTGTCGATGGCCCTTGCCGCCTGCGCCGGCCATGCAACGCAGGTCCTGCCGGCGATGACGACCACGCCCGCCGGCACCGCCGTCAAGCAGCCCGCACCGCAGCTCTACGTCGCTGGCCAGCCTGCCGAAGCCGACTGGCGCGCGTTCGCCGCTGCCGGCGTCGGCACGGTGATCAACCTGCGCACCACCGGCGAAATGAAGGGCCGCGACGCGCGCGCCGAAGTCGCCGCCGCCGGGATGCGCTACCTCGAACTGCCGATCGACGGCGCCGCTGCGGTGACCCCGGAGAACGCCCGCCGTCTCGGCGAGCTGCTCCGCGACGCGCGCGGCCCGGTGCTTGTGCACTGCGCCAGCGGCAACCGCGTCGGCGGCCTGCTCGCCCTGCTGAAGGCCAGCGAAGGCATGCCGGCCGAACAGGCGCTGGACTTCGGCCGCAGCGCGGGCATGACTTCGACCGAGGCGAAGGTCCGCGACACGCTGGGCGTCGCGCCTGCGGCGCAGGCCGCGCCCTGACCGGACACGCCGGGTCCGCAGGGATTCGCGCGACATTCAGCGCGCGGCATGGATCGTGACCGGGCTGCCGCGCCGCCGGCGCGGCCCTGTCCGGAAGTCGACGTGATGATCCGCGCCGCATCGAAGCCGTTTCGCGCCCCCCGTGTACTCCTGCCGGCCTCCCTTCTCCTCCTCGCGATCCTCCCTGGCGTCGCTTCTGCCGCACCGGGCGCGGTCGGCGAGCGCGTGCCGGCATCGCTGTTCTGCGAAGACCCGTCGCAGACGGAAGACTGGGGCGACGCGCCACGCCTGATCGCGCTGATGCCGGCGCACAGCGAATACGGCAGCATGCTGCGCCTCGCCTTCGGCGCCTATTTCCGTCGCGGCCACGCGCTGCCGCAGTCGATTCCGCACGAGGGATTCCCGCGCACCATCTTCGTGACCGGCGCGGCCGCAGCCGAGGACGACGGATTCCCCATGCTGATGGGCGATCACTGCGCACCTGCACGCAGTCCCGAGGCGCTGGCGCGGATCGCCGAGGCGACCGGCGTGTCGTTGCCGAAGGCCGATCGCACCGACGCCACCGTGCTGCTGATCGACAAGGACGGCATCGTGCGCTGGCGCGACGACGGTTTCCGCGCGCAGGGCGAGCATCTGAAGCCGCTGGAGGCCGCCGTGAAGTCGGTGCTCGGCGTCGCCGACACACTCGCTGCGGCGCCTGCCGAAGATCCGCCCGAGGTTGGCGACGTCGCGCCCGATTTCGCGATCGACATGCCGCAGATCTCGCCCTGGGCCGCCGCGCGGGCCGGCCGCAGCCATGCCCCGGTCGAAGACACGCGCCTCTCCGCATTGCGCGGCAAGGTCGTCGTGCTCTCGTTCTACCCGGCGGCCTTCAGCGGCACGCTGCCGCTGATCGAGGGCGATGCCGAGGAAATCGCCCTCGCCGCTCGCGATCGCGAACGCAGGCGCATGATGAGCTGCGCGATCCAGCTCGACGAACTGGACCTGCTGGCGCCGGACTACGCGCTGCTCGGCGACGTGGTGAAACTCGCGATCACCGCTTCCACGCCCGAGTTGCTCGATGCCTGGCGCCGCACGCTCCGCACGAAGGACCTGCACTACGTCAACGATGCCGACTACGGCATCGCGCGTCGCTACGGCAGCTACGACGCGAAGGCCGGCTACAACCAGCGCAAGGTCTTCGTCATCGACGGCGCCGGTCGCGTCGCTTACGTCGATGACGACTACGAACCTGGCGATGCTGGCGCGCTCGCAGCGGCCGTGGTGAAGGCGGCGAAGGAATGAACTGCGGCGTGGGTTTCAAGCTTCGAGTCGCGGGTCATGAATCTTGCTGCTTCCATCAGCAAAACCCATCCCCACCCCTGTCCTCCCCTTGAAGGGGAGGGAGCAAAGCGCCGTGCTTTCAAGCCCTCCCCTTCAAGGGGAGGGTTGGGTGGGGATGGGTTTCGGGCTACGGCAAGCCGCTACAGCCGGTCGATCGGCAGCTTGAGGTAGCGCGCGCCGTTGTCCTCGGGCTCGGGCAGGGCGCCTGCACGGATGTTCACCTGGACGGCGGGCAGCAGCAGGGTCGGCATCGACAGCGTCGCATCGCGGGCGGTGCGCACCGCGACGAAGTCGTCCTCGTCGATGCCGTCGCGCACGTGGATGTTGCCGGCCTTCTGTGCCGCAATCGTCGTCTCGCAGGCGTATTCGCGTCCGCCGGGCGCGTAGTCGTGGCAGACGAACACGCGCGTCTCGCCCGGCAGCGCGAACATCCGCTGGATCGAGCGGTACAGCGTCCGCGCGTCGCCGCCCGGGAAATCGCAGCGCGCGGTGCCGCCATCGGGCATGAAGATCGAATCGCCGACGAACAGCGCATCGCCGATCCGGTACGCGATGCTGTCGTTGGTGTGACCCGGCACTGCGACCACCTCGGCCTCGATGTCGCCGACCGCGAAGCGTTCTCCATCGGCGAACAGATGGTCGAACTGCGAGCCGTCGACCGGGAAATGCTCGCCCAGGTTGAAGATCGGCCGGAATGTCTTCTGCACCAGGCGGATGCCTTCGCCGATGGCGAGCGTCGCTGCGGGCAGATGCGGTTTCAGCCAGTGCCCCGCGCTGAGGTGATCCGCGTGGGCATGGGTTTCGAGGATCCAGCACACCTCCAGCCCGTGTGCGCGGACATGGTCCAGCACCTGCTGTGCCGAGGTGGTCGACGTGCGCCCGGATTTCGCGTCGAAATCCAGCACCGGGTCGACGATCGCGGCTTGCCGCGTCGCCGGGTCGGCGACCACGTAGGTCCAGGTGCAGCTGTCGGTGTGGAAGAAGGGGGTGACGGTCGGCTTCATGGCGAACTCCGCGTGCATGTCGCGATTCTACGCGCGGGTCTGGCATCGGTCGGCAGCATCTGCATAATCGGTTGATGAACGACAAACTTCCCCTGCTGATCGACACCGACCCGGGCGTGGACGACGCGCTCGCCCTGCTGATGGCCTTCGATGCCCCGCATCACGAGGTCGTCGCGCTCACCATCGCCGCCGGCAACGTCGGCCTGAAGCACACCGTCGCCAATGCGCTGAAGCTGTGCGAAGTGGCGGAGGTCGACATCCCGGTCTTCGCCGGCTGCGACGCGCCGCTGCTGCACGCCGCGCCGGACGCGTCCTACGTGCACGGCCGCGACGGCTTCGGCGACATCGCCTATCCGCCGGCCGCGAAACAGGCCGAGGCCGAACACGCCGCGCAGGCGATGATCAGGCTCTCGCATGTCCACGCCGGCAAACTCGTCGTCTGCATGCTCGGCCCGCTGACCAACCTGGCGGTGGCGCTCAAGCTCGATCCGACCCTGCCCGAACGCGTCGGCCGCATGGTGGTGATGGGCGGCGCGGTCACGGGGCAGGGCAACACCACCCCGATGGCCGAGTTCAACATCGGCTTCGACCCGGAGGCCGCACACATCGTGTTCGAGGCCTTCGCGGCGGCCGGGAAGATCGTCGAGGTCGCCGACTGGGAAGCGGTGATCCGCCACGGTTTCCTGCATGCCGATGTCGAGCGCTGGCTGCAGGCCGACCATCCCCGCGCGCGGTTCTACGAAGCGATCTCGCGCAGGACCCGCGAATGGTCCGCCAGCCTGCGTGGCGACCACTGGCATGCCGCCGATGCCCTGGCGATGGCGATGCTGGTCGCGCCCGAGCACATTCGCGAGCGCGCCGTGCGGCCGCTGCGGATCGAACTGGTCGGGACTGAGAGCCGTGGCGCGACCGTGGTCGACTGGAACCGCCGCTCGGGCCGGGCAGACAACGCCGATCTGCTCATGAGCTACGACCAGGCCGCCTTCGAGGCCCTGATCCGGCAGGCATTGCGGGCCGAGTGACGGCCCTGGCGGCCGGGTCTGGCGGGTCAGCCGACGGGCGGCTTGAGCCGGGGCCATGACCTCGGCTACAATGCCCGGCTTTCCGCTCAACTCTGGTGCCGCCATGAAGGCCGATATCCATCCCGAATACCGCCAGGTCGTGTTCCAGGACGTGACCTCGGACTTCAAGATCCTGACCCGCTCGACCCTTGGCAGCAAGGAAACCGTCAAGTGGGAAGATGGCAACGAATACCCCCTGATCAAGGTGGAAATCTCGTCGTCGTCGCATCCGTTCTACACCGGCCAGCACCGTGTCGTCGACACTGCCGGCCGCGTCGACAAGTTCCGCAAGCGCTACGGCAAGTAATCGCCGTCGCCGCCCCCGGGCGGCGCGCGCAGCACCGCTTCACCTCAACGGCCGCCCATGGCGGCCGTTGTCGTGTCCGCGTGTTTCATTTCCGTGTCTTCCATCGTTGCGACGCAGTGTTCTGCGATACCGCTCCGTGATGCCGCCGGATTCGACCAAAGTCCAGAGCAGGCGCTCGAATTTCGGTATGCGATAATCGGTCGTTGTCGCGACCGCGTCGCGGCTGTCTTCCCCCGAGTGCGGCACGGCCGGTGCTGAGCTCCGCATTCAACGTCATTCAAGCTTTCCGGGAGTGTGCCGTGTCTCAACAGGATTCCACCATTCCGACCCAGGTCACCGTGACCGCCGGCGACAAGTCCGCCGTCCTGCCGGTGTACCAGCCCACCTTGGGCAGCCCGTGCGTCGACATCGCGAAGCTCCCGAAGGAGACGGGCCTGTTCACGTACGACTCGGGCTTCACGGCCACGGCGTCGTGCCGTTCGGCGATCACCTACATCGATGGCGATGCCGGCGTGCTGATGTATCGCGGCTACCCGATCGAACAGCTCGCCGAGAAGTCGAGCTTCCTCGAAGTCGCCTACCTGCTGATGAACGGCGAACTGCCGAACCCGCAGGAATTCGCCAAGTTCGAGCATGAGGTCACGCATCACACGATGATGCACGAGGCCTTCCGCACCTTCCTGTTCGGCTTCCGCCACGACGCGCATCCGATGGCGATGCTGGTCGGCATGCTTGGTTCGATGGCGAGCTTCTACCACAACACGCTGGACCTCGAAGACGCCGAGCAGCGCCGCATGGCTGCGATCCGCCTGATCGCGAAGGTGCCGACGATCGCCGCAGCCTGCCACCGCTACTCGATCGGCTGGCCGAGCCGCTATCCGAAGAACAACCTCGAATACGTCACCCGCTTCCTGCACATGATGAAGGAAGTGCCCAGCGAGCCGCTGGAGCTGAATCCGGTCGCCGCCAAGGCGCTGGACCTGCTGTTCATCCTGCACGCCGATCACGAGCAGAACGCGTCGACCTCGACCGTCCGCCTCGTCGGTTCGACCGGTGCGAATCCGTACGCGTGCGTCGCCGCCGGCGTGGCCGCGCTGTGGGGCCCGGCGCACGGCGGCGCCAACGAAGCCGTGCTCAAGATGCTGGAAGAGATCGGCACTGCGAACAACGTGCAGTCGGCCGTCGACAAGGCGAAGGACAAGAACTCGGGCTTCCGCCTGATGGGCTTCGGCCACCGTGTCTACAAGAACTTCGACCCGCGCGCGAAGATCATCCGCGAGATGTGCCACAAGGTGCTGAACGAGCTGGGCGTCAACGACCCGCTGCTCGAAGTGGCGATGAAGCTGGAAGAAGCCGCGCTGAAGGACGACTACTTCGTGCAGCGCAAGCTCTACCCGAACGTCGACTTCTACTCGGGCATCATCTACAAGGCGCTGGGCATCCCGACCGAGATGTTCACGGTCATGTTCGCCATCGCCCGCACCGCCGGCTGGGTTTCGCACTGGCTGGAGCAGCAGAACGATCCGGAAGCCAAGATCGGCCGTCCGCGCCAGATCTACACCGGCCATCCGGCGCGCGACTACAAGCCCGCGGACCAGCGCTGACCAGCCTGATCCCGGAGACGGGATCTGGTGCCGGTATCTTGAAAGACCCCGCTTCGGCGGGGTTTTTCGTTGGCAGGGCGGTCAACGATGTTGCGGCCGATGCGTTGGAGGTTCATGGATGGCGCCAGCCATCATCGCCCTGGAGGGCATGCCGATGGACTCGATGATTTCCGAATGCCTGCGCCGATCCGCATGGGTGGCCCTGCTCTGGTCCCTTTGCACCGTGGCGCAGGCACAGAGCGGCTGCACCCCGACGGCGGTGACGCCGGGCACGCCGGACCAGGACATCTGCTACGGCCCGGCCGCCTGGCGCGAGCCGACGCTCGGCGGGATCTGGCTGCAGCAGCGCTTCGATTTCTACCGTGCCCCCGGCGCGAATGCCGACGCGCCCGCGCCGCTGATCGTGTGGGCGCATCCCAACGGCAGCAGCAAGGCCATCGCCCCGGGTTCGGCCGCCGAGGCCGTGCTGCTCAAGCCCGCCCTGGATGCGGGCTTTTCGTTCGCCTCGGTGGAGTTCCGCCATCCGGTGGTCAACCGCATCGAAGCGGATTCGCCGACCAATCCCGGCGTGCCGCACCACGATCTGGCGCGGGCCCTGCAATTCATCCGTGCGAACGCCGTCGCGCTGGGCATCGACCGGCGCAACGTCTTCGTCGTCGGCGGTTCGCGCGGCACGCTGTCGCTGTGGACGGTGCTGCAGGGCGATATGGCGATCCCGACCAGCCCCGACCCGGTCGCGCGCCAATCCACGCGGGCGAACGCGGCCTTCGCCTACAACGCCCAGACCACCTACGACGGTCGCGAATTCGCCGACCTGTTCCTGGTCGAAGCTGACCGCGCGGCGTTCAAGGCGAGTTGGCAGGCGCAGCATCCCAAATACGCGCAGTACGGCAGCGCGATCCAGAGCGTGACGTCGGACGACCCGCCGGTGAAGTTGCGCTACGACCAGGCCTTCATCGGGCGACTGGTCACGCAGCAGGAGCTGGCCAGCGTCGATTACGTGCACTACCCGGACTACGGGCTGGCGCTGTGTGCGGCCTACCAGCTGGCCGTCGGCCACGGTGGGCGCTGCACGGCGGAGGGCGACCCGCGCTTCGCCACGATGGCCGAGGCGTATCGCGGCTACGTCGATTTCTTCAAGGCGCACCTGCGCGGTCGCCCCGCACCGGTGCTGCCCGCCGTGCTCAGCCCGCCGGCGGCGCCGGAGCGGCTGCGGATGCCCCGGACGCCGGGGCGCTAGATGCGAGATTTCCGCATGAGAACGGCCCGCCCACGCGGGCCGTCGTCGTTCAGGCGAGCAGCGAACGCAGCATCCAGGCGTTCTTCTCGTGGATGTTCAGGCGTTGGGTCATCAGGTCCACGGTCGGGTCGTCGCCGGCGTTGTCGGCGGTCTTCAGGACCTTGCGCGCGGTGCGGCAGACCGCTTCGTTGCCGAGGACCAGTTGGCGTACCATTTCGCGCCAGTCGCTGTCGTCGGCCACTTCGGCGTCCTCGATCGAACTGAGCCGGGCGAACGCGGCGTAGGAGCCCGGGGCCCGGTAGCCGAGGGCGCGGATGCGCTCGGCGATGGCGTCCAGCGCGGTCCATTCCTCGGTGTACTGGCCCTCGAACATCACGTGCAGGCTGTTGAACATCGGGCCGGTGATGTTCCAGTGGAAGTTGTGGGTCTTCAGGTAGAGGGTGTAGCTGTCGGCGAGGAAGTGCGAGAGGCCGTCGGCGATCTTGCTGCGATCGCCCGCCGACAGGCCGATGTCGATCTGCGGCATGTCGCCGGTCGTGGTGGCGGCGGTCTTGCCGCCGGGCTTCTTCGGGGGTTTGGCCATCTGAACGCTCCTTGGGGACAAAATGGCAGCGTACGACGCGCCGCCTGACTCTTCACCCAGACTATCGCTGCAATCGTTTCGATTGAAGCCAATCATTCAGACGTTTTTCATTGATGAAACCTATTGATTCAGAAGGGCAGGCCGACCTGCGCCGCGCCCGCGCGGCCGTGGACGGCGCCCTGTCGCGCGATCGCGGCCGGTTGATCGGCCTGTGGTCGCGCTGGAGCGGCAAGCCCGGCGATGCCGCGCTGCAGGCGGCGTTCGCCGAAGCGCTGGCCGTATCGGTCGCGGCGCGCGAGGCGCGGGCGGCGTCGCTGCCGACGGCGGTGGCGGTCGATCCGAACCTGCCGATCGCCGCCGAGGCCGATCGCCTGGTCGAGCTGATCCGCCGCCACCAGGTCGTGGTGATCGCCGGCGAGACCGGTTCGGGCAAGACCACGCAGCTGCCGAAGCTGTGCCTGGCCGCCGGCCGGGGCGCCGCCGGCATGATCGGTTGCACCCAGCCGCGCCGGATCGCCGCGCGCGCGGTGGCGCGGCGCGTCGCCGAGGAGCTGCAGACGCCGATGGGCGGGCTGGTCGGCTACCAGGTGCGCTTCAACGACAACGTCGGCGAACGCACGGCGGTGAAGTTCATGACCGACGGCATCCTCCTCGCGGAAATCCAGTCCGATCGCTGGCTGTCGGCCTACGACACGATCATCGTCGACGAGGCGCACGAACGCAGCCTCAACATCGATTTCCTGCTCGGCTATCTCAAGCAATTGCTGTTGAAACGCCGTGACCTCAAGGTCATCGTCACTTCCGCGACCATCGACACCGAGCGCTTCTCGAAGCATTTCGGCGATGCGCCGGTGGTCAGCGTGGAAGGACGCGGCCATCCGGTCGAGGTGCGTTATCGCCCGCTCGAAGGCGGCGAAGACGAGGAGGGGGCAGCGCAGGACGGTGGGCGGACCATCGTCGACGGCATCGTCGGCGCCTGCGACGAGATCATGCGTCTCGGCAATACCGGCGACACGCTGATCTTCCTGCCCGGCGAGCGCGAGATCCGCGATGCGCATCAGGCGCTGGAGAAGCGCAAGTACCGGCACACCGAAGTGCTGCCGCTGTACGCGCGGCTGTCGGCGCGCGACCAGGACCGCGTGTTCAACCCCGGGCCGCAGCGGCGCATCGTGCTCGCCACGAACGTCGCCGAAACCTCGCTGACCGTGCCGCGCATCCATTACGTGGTCGATCCCGGCCTGGCGCGCGTGAAGCGCTACAGCCCGCGGCAGAAGCTCGACCGCCTGCATATCGAACCGGTGTCGCAGGCCAGCGCCGACCAGCGCAAGGGCCGCTGCGGCCGCATCGCACCGGGCACCTGCTTCCGCCTGTATTCCGAAGCGGATTTCCTGTCCCGCGAGCCCTACACCGATCCGGAAATCCGCCGCGCGGCGCTGGCCGGCGTGATCCTGCGCATGCTGTCGCTGGGATTGGGCAGGATCGAGGATTTCCCGTTCCTCGAACCGCCGGACCCGCGCGCGATCGCCGACGGCTGGCAGCAGCTGGCCGAGCTCGGGGCGATCGATGCGGACCGGAAGCTCACCCGCATCGGCCGGACCATGGCGCGGCTGCCGGTGGACGTGAAGCTGGCGCGCATGCTGATCGCCGCGCAGCAGCAGGGCTGCCTGCGCGAGATGCTGGCGATCGCGAGTTTCCTCGGCATCCAGGATCCGCGCGAACGCCCTGCCGACCAGCGCGGCGCCGCCGATGCCGCGCACGCTGAATTCGCCGATGCGAAGTCGGAATTCGTCGGCATCCTGAAGCTCTGGGAAGCATATCGCGTCGCCCACGCGGAGATGACCCAGTCGCAGCTGCGCAAATGGGCGGACAAGCATTTCCTCGGCTTCCTCCGCCTGCGCGAATGGCGCGAGCTGCATCGGCAGTTGAAGCTGCTGTGCGATGAGTTGGATTGGGGCGAGGCACGCGATCCGCGCGCGCCGAAGACGACCCGTGCGGTCGCAGCCACCACGTCGTCCCCCCCTTTGAAAAAGGGGGGCAGGGGGGATTTGCCTTCCCCGCAAGCCATCGAAAAGCAAATCCCCCTCGATCCCCCTTTTGCAAAGGGGGAGGAAGAGCGGGCCTTGGCAAAAGGGGAGAACTCGCGCGTTCCTGCAAAAGGCGACGAGCATGCGCAAGGCATCGCCGTCGATTACGCGAAGCTGCATCGCGCCCTGATCGCCGGCCTGCCGACGCAGATCGGTCATCGCGGCGATCGCGGCCTGTACGACGGCCCGCGCGGGCGCAAGTTCACGATCTTCCCGGGCTCGCCGCTGTCGAAGAAGAATCCGCCGTGGGTGCTGTCGGCGACCCTGCTCGACACCGAGAAGGTCTGGTCGATCACCAATGCTGCGATCGAGCCGGAGTGGGCGATCGACGAGCTGCCGCATCTGCTTGCGCGCCGCCACCACGATCCGCACTGGGCACGCTCGCAGGGACGTGTGGTCGGCAGCGAGCAGATCAGCCTGTTCGGGCTGGTGCTGGCGCCGAAGAAACCGGTGCATTACGGCGCGCTGTTCCCGGAGGAGTCGCGCGCGATCTTCGCCCGCGATGCGCTGGTCACCGGGGAGATCAACACCCGCGCCGCGTTCGTCGCGCGCAATCGCGCCACGCTGGCGAAGGCGACCGAAGAGGAAGCCAAGCAGCGTCGCGCCGGCCTGGTCGTTGACGAAGAGTGGCAGGCGCAGTGGTATCTCGACCGGCTGCCGCCGCACGTGCACAACGCGCAGGCGCTGGATGCGTGGTACGCGAAGCTGCCGGCGGCCGAGAAGGCGAAGCTGGAGTGGTCGCTTGCCGACCTGATGGTCGGCGGTCCGAGCGATGCCGAACGCTTCCCGCCGTACCTGTCGCTGGGCGAGGTGCGCCTGGCGGTGAAGTACCGCTTCGAGCCGGGCGCACCGGATGACGGCATGACCGTGGCGGTGCCGCTGCACCTGCTCAATGCGCTCGATCCCGCGCAGCTGTCGTGGCTGGCGCCGGGCTTCGTGCAGGACAAGGCGGCGGCGCTGATCAAGTCGCTGCCGAAGGCGCTACGCCGCAACTTCGTGCCGGCGCCGGATTTCGCGCGCGCCTTCGCCGAGGCGTTCCCACAGCGAGACGCCGATGCCTTCGAGGGCGCGCTGGCGAGGTTCCTGAAGAAACTCACCGGCGTCGAGCTGCTGCCGTCGGATTTCGATCCGGCTTCGATCGACGCGCACCTGCGCGCCAACCTGCGCCTGCTCGACGCACCGTCGAAGGGCAGTGACGGCCGCAACGTGCTCGCCGAGTCGCGCGACCTCGACGACCTGCGCGCGCGCTTCGGCAAGCGCGCTGCCGATGCGTTCTCCGCGCGCGCGGCGGAAGGTCTCGCGCAGCGCGGGCTGACCGATTTCCCGGCCGTGTCGATCCCGGTCTCGGTGCCCGGTGCCGGCGGCGTGCCGGCCTATCCGGCGCTGCACGACGACGGCGACAGCGTGTCGCTCGCCGTGCATGCCGATCGCAGCGAGGCGCAGCGGCATCATCCCGAGGGCGTGCGCCGCCTGCTGCGGATCGCGCTGGGCGAGAAGATGAAGCAGGCGCGCAAGCAGCTGCCGGTGCAGCCGAAGACCTCGCTGCTCTACGCCGCGATCGAGAGCCGCGATCCGCGCAACGATGGCCTGAAGGACAGCGACCGCCTGCGCGCCGACCTCGTCGAAGGCGCGTTCGCCGCGCTGTCGGCCGAGGGCCTGCTGGAGATCCGCACGTCCGAGGACTTCGCGCAGCGTCGCGACGCCATCGGCAAGACGCTGTTCGGCGAAGCGATGACGCGCTTGAAGCAGGCGGAGACCATCCTCGCCCGCGTCGCCGAGGTCCGCGCCGCGCTCGAATCCAACCTGATGGGCTGGGCCCGCGCCAACCTCGACGACCTGCACGCGCAGCTCGCCTCGCTCGCCGCGCCAGGCTTCCTGCGCGATGTCCCGGCCGATGCGCTGGCGGAGTATCCGCGCTGGCTCAAGGCGATGGCGCTGCGCGCCGAGCGCGCGCTGCGCGACCCCGTGCGCGACCAGGCGCGGATGCTCGAGCTCAAGCCATTCGCCGATGCGCTGGCGGATGCCCGCGATCGCGACATCGACCGCCAGCCGGGCTGGCAGGCCCTGCGCTGGGACCTGGAGGAGTTCCGGGTCTCGCTGTTCGCGCAGGAACTGGGCGCGAAGGGCGGGGTGTCCGCGAAGAAGCTGGCGACGCGCCTGTCGCAATTGCGCTGAGCGTCGCCGCCGGCGAGACGCGCACGCGTTACGCTGGACGCGTCGCCCGCACATGCACTGCCGGGTCCGGGCGATGGCGGCCTGCGGCGTTCGCGCTCGCAGCCGCCGGAGATCGGCAGCTTGCAGTCAAAAGGAAATACCATGCACAAGACCTTCATCCACGGTCTCGCGATCGCCCTCCTGTCCGCCGCCATGGGCTTCAGCGGAAGCGCTGCGGCGATCCCGGGTGGTCCCAGCAGCCCCTGCACCGAGGCCAACCAGGGCGAAATCGCGACGGTCGAAAGCTACAGCCCGCGCACCGGCTACACCCAGCGCATCTACGAATGCACCCCATACGGCTGGTCGATCATCGCCCGCTGCGACGAGTACGGCTGCATCTACTACTGAGCCCTGCTTCCGCAACGCCACACGCCCCCGGCTTCGGCCGGGGGCGTGTCGTTTGGGGCATGCCGCTTCACGGCAGCGCGGCGATTCTGATATCCCGGACCTCGGGCCGGCGTGACTTACGGCCCCTGCCTGCGAACCATGGCTGTGTCACAAATGCCGCCCGGCCGCGTCATGGTCTCGAATACCGGTTCTGCCGTGCGCATCCGCCCCCTGTCCCAGGAGCTTCCCATGTCCCATCTGATCGATATCTACCTGCAGCCCGGCAAGGTCTTCGCCGCGCTGAAGGACAAACCGACCTTCCTCGTCCCCCTGCTGCTGACGATCGTGATCGGCGTGGTCATGGTCGGGCTCTATTTCGCCCAGGTCGATGGCGCCTGGCTGGTGGATCGCATGGCCAGCGCCAATCCGGAGGCCACCGCGAAGGAAGTCGAGCAGATGCGCAAGGTCATGCCGAGCGCGCAGGTCATGGGTTATTTCGGCATGGCCGGCCTGCTGGTGGTCACGGTGCTGGTCACGCTTGTCGTCGCCCTGTACTACTGGATCGCCGGCAAGATCGCCGGGCATGCGCTGTCGTTCCGCCATGGCCTCAGCCTCACGGCCTGGTCGGGCATGCCGATGCTGCTCGGCAGCATCGTCGGGCTGGTAGGCGTGATCACCATGACGCCGCAGACGCCGCTGGAATCGCTGCAGATGTTCAACATCGATCCGCTGTTCGTCGAACTGCCGATGGACCATGCGTGGAGCACGTTCGCGAAGGGCTTCAGCCTGCTCATGTTCTGGGCGATCGGCCTGGCTGCGCTGGGCTGGCGCACATGGTTCCGCACCGGCTGGGTGCAGGCGGTGTTCGTGGCCGCGCTGCCCTACCTGGTCTACTTCGGCGCGCTGGCCGTCGTCGCGCTGTTGAAGTGATCGACGCCCTTTCCCTGGATTCCGGATCGTTTCGATGAAACCCAATCGCAAGTGGCTCATTGCCGCCGGCATCGTGCTCGTGCTGGTCGTGCCGTTCGTCATCAAGAAGAATCGCGGCGCGTCCGCGACCGACGTCGACCTCGCGACCGCCGCACCGCAGCTGGTGCAGCCCTCGATCCTCGCCTCGGGCACGCTGGCCTTCCGCAACGAGGTCAATCTCACCTCGGAAGTCACCGGCAAGGTCGAGACCATCCTCGTCAAGGAAGGCGACACCGTCGAGGCCGGGCAGACCCTGCTGCTGCTCGATCCCGAGCTGTACAACAACGCGATCGAGCGCGAGGAGGCCGGCCTGCGCCAGACCCGCATCGCGATCGAGCGCCAGCGCGCGCAGGTGGCGCTGCGCCGCAAGCAGTTCGAGCGCAGCCAGGTGCTGGTGCAGCAGAAACTGATCGACCGCAACCGCTTCGACGAGGATCGCAACCAGCTCGAAGTCGCCGAAGCCGACCTGCGCACCAGCGAGGAATCGCTGCGCCGCGCCGAATCCGTGGTCAACGACGCCCGCGAACAGCGCGCGCGCACCGAGATCCGCTCGCCGATTTCCGGGCGCATCGTCTCCCTGCCGATCAAGGTCGGCGAAACCGCAGTGCCGTCGACGTCGGCCTTCGCCGGTGCGCAGCTGATGAAGATCGCCGACACCTCGGAGATCATCGCCGAGCTGAAGGTCGACGAAGCCGACATCGCCAAGGTCGGCGCGGGCCAGCGCGTGGAGGTGTACGCGGCCGCCTATCCGGACAGCGCCCTCAAGGGCAGCGTCGAGCAGATCGCGCTGGCGCCGACCATCGAAGGCCAGGGCCGTGCCTACAAGGTCACCGTGCGCATCGTGCCGCCGAAGGGCCTGGCGCTGCGTTCTGGCATGAGCGTGCGTGCCGACATCTTCCTCGGCGACGGCCAGCGCCGTCTCGCGGTGCCGGTGGAAGCGATCTCGACCGAGACCGGCGACGACGGCAAGCCCGTGCGCCACATCTGGCTGGCGAAGGACGGCAAGGCGACGCGCGTGACGGTGCAGACCGGCGCCTCCGACGACCGCTGGGAAGTGGTGACGAAGGGTATCGCGCAGGGCGACACCGTGATCGTCGGCCCGGCGAAGGCGCTGCGCGGCCTCAGCGAGGGCGCCCTGGTGAAGCGTCGCGACCCGGCGAAGTCGAAGGACGAGGGCGACCGAAAGGGCGACGGCGACGGCGCCGACGACGACGACGCGAAGGACGCCGGATGATCGTCCTGCGCGACATCGTCAAGCGCTACACGATGGGCGAGGAGGTCGTGCAGGCCCTGGCCGGCGTCGACCTCGACATCGCGCGCAACGAGTACGTGGCGCTGACCGGGCCGTCGGGTTCGGGCAAGTCGACGCTGATGAACCTGCTCGGCTGCCTCGACACGCCGACCGAGGGCACGTACACGCTCAATGGTCGCGACGTGTCCGGCATGAACGACACCGAGCTGGCGCAGGTGCGCAACCGCGAGATCGGTTTCGTCTTCCAGAGCTTCCACCTGCTGCCGCGCATGACCGTGCTGCAGAACGTGATGCAGCCGCTGGTCTATCGCGGCATGCCGCAGGACGAGCGCCGCGCGCGCGCCGCCGAGGCCCTGGGCAAGGTCGGCCTGGGCGACCGCATGGGCCATCGCCCGAACCAGCTGTCCGGCGGCCAGCGCCAGCGCGTCGCGATCGCGCGCGCGCTGGTCGGCGCGCCCTCGATCCTGCTCGCCGACGAACCCACCGGCAACCTCGATACCCGCACGTCCGCCGAGATCATGGCCCTGTTCGACGCGCTGCACGCGCAGGGGCAGACCGTGATCCTGGTGACCCACGAACCCGACATCGCCGCGCACTGCCATCGCGTGCTGCGCGTCAGCGACGGCCGCATCGTCGAGGACCGCCGCCAGGTCCCGGTGCGTGCCGCCAGCGCCGCAGACGGAGGAACGCACTGATGCAGGCCTATCTCGAAGCCTTCCGCGCCGCGCTGACCAGCCTCGCGGCGCACCGCATGCGCAGCTTCCTGACCACGCTGGGCATCCTGATCGGCACCGGCTCGGTGATCGCGGTGGTGTCGCTGGTGCAGGGCTTCTCCGATTCGATCAAGGGCCAGCTGTCCGACCTCGGGGGCAGCACGCTGACCCTGCGTGCGGTCAACGACAACGAGAACTTCCGCACCGGCAAGATCAACACCATTACCTTCGACGACATCGACGTGCTGCGCTACCGCGTTGCGGGGGTGAAGGACGTCGCACCGCTCATGGTGGTGCAGGCCACCGGCGCCAGCTACAAGGGCCGGACCAGCAGCCCGCAGGTGCAGGCGACGACCGCGGACTACGCGCTGGTCAACAACCGCTACCCCGAATTCGGGCGCTTCATCGTCGACAGCGACGACAAGGGTCATCGCCGCGTCGCGGTCATCGGCACCGACCTGCGCGACGAGCTGAAGATGCCGAAGAACCCGGTCGGCGAGTACTTCATGATCGGCAAGGAATGGTTCAAGGTCGTCGGCGTGATGGAGAAGGAGGGCGAGGTGTTCGGCTTCAGCCGCGACAACTACGCCATCATTCCCTTCGATGTCGGCCGAGCGATGATGGGCAACAGCAACGAGCCGATGATCATGGCCTCGTTCACCGTCGCCAACCTCGGCGAGGTCGAGGCCGTGCGCGAGCGCGTGAAGCGCGCGGTGCGCGCCTCGCGCAAGCTGGTCGCCGAGAAGGACGACGACTTCAAGGTCGAGGCTGCGGACTCGGTGCTCAAACAGTTCGAGAAGATCACCGGCACCGCGACCATGGTGGTCGCCGGCGTGGTCGGCATCTCGCTGCTGGTCGGCGGCATCGGCATCATGAACATCATGCTGGTGTCGGTGACCGAGCGGACCCGCGAGATCGGCATCCTCAAGGCGCTCGGTGCCACGCGCCGCGACATCCTCGTGCAGTTCCTCGCCGAGGCCGGCCTGCTCGCGCTGCTCGGCGGCATCATCGGCATCGCCCTGGGCTACGGGCTCGCGCTGCTGATCTCGGCCCTGGTGCCCGGCTTCCCGCCGGCGCACGTGCCGCTGTGGGTGGTGATCGCCGCCGCCGGCTTCTCGGCCATGGTCGGCGTGCTGTTCGGGATCATGCCGGCGTCGAAGGCGGCGGGTCTGGATCCGATCGAGGCGCTGCGCTACGAATGATCTCCGAAAGACGAACGCCCGGGGCTGCACGGCCCCGGGCGTCGTCCGATCATTGCGACTGCATCGCCGGGTTACGGCGTGGCGTTGATCGTGGTTTGCGCGTTGATGATGCCGGTGCCCAGCGGCCCCGGCGACGGCGTTGCGCCGAACGGCTTGACGTTCGCCTTGATGATCGACTCGCAGGTCGCCGGTGCGCAGTCGGTGCTCGGCTTGGAGTGCATCATCGCCACCAGGCCGGCCACGTGCGGGGCCGACATCGAGGTGCCGCTGTAGTTGGCGTAGCTGTCCGCGCCCGGCGAGGTGGTGCTGGCGTTGAGCGTCGAGAGGATGCTCACGCCCGGCGCGGAGACGTCCACGCCCGCACCGTAGTTCGAGAAGCTGGCCTTGCGTGCGGTCGAGTCCGTGGCGCCGACCACGATCAGGCCCGCGCCGGTGCAGCCGGCCGGCGTGAAGTTCGAGACATTGGCGTTGCTGTTGCCGGCGGCGACCACCACGGTGGTGCCGCGGCTCAGCGCGCCGTTGATCGCGACCTGCATCGCCGAGGACGACGGACAGCCGCCGCCACCGCCCAGGCTCATGTTGATCACGCTGGCCTTGTTCGCGCCGACCAGCGGAACGCCCGCCACGCTGCCGCCCGAGGACCAGGTGATCGCGTCGGCGATGTCGGCCAGGGTGCCGCCGCAGCGGCCAAGCGCGCGCACCGACAGGACCTTGCCCTGGTGCGCCATGCCGGCGACGCCGACGCCGTTGTTGGTCACGGCCGCGACCGTGCCGGAGACATGGGTGCCGTGCCAGCTGGAATTGCGCGCCGGCTGGCCCACGCCGCAGAAGCCGGCGGTCACCCAGTCGCCCGGATCGGACGCGTCGCTGTCGCGACCGTTGCCGTCGTTGGCGGTGCTCGTGTTGGTGATGAAGTCGTAGCCGTTGATGATGTTCGCCGCGAGGTCGGCGTGCGGACGATGACCGGTGTCGATCACCGCGACGATCTTGCCGGCGCCGCGGAAGCCGGTGTCCCAGGCCAGGTTGGCGTTGGTGCCGCCGGCGCCGCTCAGGAAGCCGTACTGCGAGCCGAAGCTCGGATCGTTCGGGGTCAGCGTGGGCTGCAGGCGGATGTTCGCCTCCACGAAGGCCACATCCGGGTCCGTCGCGATCTGGCGGATCAGCGTTTCGGCTTCTGCGCGGTCCAGCTTGCGGCTGAGGCCGATCAGCTCGGCGCCGATGCCGAGCGTGCGCTCGTGGCGCACGCGCAGCGCCTTGGCGCGGCCGAACGTGCGGTTCGCCATGACGCCGAGACGGTTCATCATCAGCGAGCGGTTGCCCTTCACGGCGCTGCCGTCGCGATAGCGCACGATCACGCCATCGACCGGCTCGCCCGATGCCAGGCCGGACACGTTGAATCGCTCGCCGGCGAACGAGGTGCCAGCGAACAGGGCGGCGCACACGGCGACGCTGAGGCCAAGCAGACGGGTATGGGAATTGCGACGGGACATCTGGACTTCCTCCTTGGGATGTTTGAATTGATGCAGCCTGTCGTGCATCGCACGGGCGTGCCCGCAGCAAGCGTTGCGGAAACACCTCGGGGGAAACGGTCGTGCCGATGCGGTGCCGGCTGGTCTCGTTCCTTCGAAGGCCAGGAGCCTCATGCGAGAGGGCGATCCACGCCCCGCAACCAGCATCCTGTGGCGTTCGCGACAGTGTCAATCGAGGGTGAGCGCAGCGCCTCGCGTCACGCAATGCGTCATGGATCGCCCGCATCTTCGCTGCGCGCGTTTTTCCATAGACGAGCACGATCATGTGCTGCCGGTCGACGCGAAACTGCGACCGACTGCAGCCTGCGATGCCGCCTCGTTTTTCGATGGCTTCAATCGGACGTGCGACTACGATCCAAAAAAATCATTCATCGGCCGCATGCGTGGCACCTGCGCGCGCCGGAAGCAATGAGATCGGCGTCGCAGTGGCATGGCGCGCCGCTGGGAAGATGCGCGCGCTTCAGCCGCCCTGGGTCAGTCGCGCCAGTTCGTCGGCCTGGTGCTCGCGCGCCAGGCGGTCGATGAGCGCGTCGAGATCGCCTTCGAGCACGTTCGGCAGGTCGTAGAGGGTCAGGCCCTCGACGCGGTGGTCGGTGATGCGGCCCTGCGGGAAGTTGTAGGTGCGGATGCGCTGGCTGCGGTCGCCGCTGCCGACCTGCAGTTTGCGGTCCTGCGCCTGCGCGGCCTCGCGCTTGGCGGTCTCGGATTCGACCAGCATCGCTTTCAGCCGCTTCATCGCCTTGTCGCGATTGGCGTGCTGGCTGCGCTCGGTCTGCGATTCCACGACCACGCCGCTGGGCACGTGGGTGATGCGGATCGCCGATTCGGTCTTGTTGACGTGCTGGCCGCCGGCGCCGCTTGAGCGGAAGGTGTCGACCTTCAGGTCGGCCGGGTTGATCTCGACGTCGATGTCGCCGGTGTCCTCGGCGATGATCGCCACGGTCGCCGCGGAGGTGTGGATGCGGCCCTGCGATTCGGTCTCGGGCACGCGCTGCACGCGGTGCGTGCCCGACTCGAACTTCAGCTTCGAGTACGCGCCATGTCCGTCGACGCGGGCGATGACTTCGCGGAAGCCGCCGTGTTCGCCGGGATTCGCCGATTCCACTTCGATCCGCCAGCCCTGGCGTTCAGCGTAGCGGCTGTACATGCGGAACAGGTCGCCGGCGAAGATCGCGGCCTCGTCGCCGCCGGTGCCGGCGCGGACTTCGAGGTACAGGCCGCCGTCGTCCCGCGCATCCTTCGGCACCAGCTGCGCCATCAGCTCGGCATCGAGTTCAACCAGGCGCGCCTGCGCGGCGGCGATTTCCTCGTCGGCCAGCTCCGCCAGCTCTGGATCGCCACGCATCGCTTCGGCAGCAGCGAGATCCTCGCGCGCCTGGCGCTCGGCGGCGAGGCCGGTGGCGATCGGTTCGAGCTGCGAGAACTCGCGCATCAGGCCGCGATAGCGCGCGGCGTCCTCGACCGTCGACGGATCGGCGAGCAGGCGTTCGATTTCCTCGCGGCGTTCGGCCAGCGCTTCAAGCTTGCGGCGCAGGGTCGGTGTCATCGTCGCGGTCGGGATGGAGTTGTCGGTCGAGCGCTTCGGAGAGCCTCGTGTGCGGGGGCGTGCCGTGCGGGAACATCCGCTCCGCCGCGCGCATCAGGTCGATGTCGCCATTGATCGCGGCTTCGCGCAGCGCGGTGGTCGGCGCATGCAGCAGGCGGTTGGTCAGCGTATGCGCCAGCTGCTGCAGCACTGCAGCGGGATCCTGCCCGGCGGCGAGCATCTGCTGCGCTTTCGCCAGGGTTTCGTCGCGCGCGGCTTCGCCATGCGCGCGCAGCTGCTTGAGCGGGCCGTGGTGGGCGCTGGCGTTCAGCGTCTCCACGAAGCGTGCGACCTGCAGGTCGACGATGGCTTCTGCGGCGTCGGCGGCCTCGCGGCGGCTGCGCCGGTTGTCCTCGATCACCCGCTCCAGATCGTCCACGGTGTACAGGAACACATCGGCCAGCTCGGCCACGTCGGGCGCGATGTCGCGCGGCACGGCGAGGTCGAGCAGCAGCATTGGGCGATGCCGGCGCTGTTTCAGCGCGGCGGCGACCTGCGGCTTGTACAGGATCGGATCGCGCGCGGCGGTCGCGGAGAACACGATGTCGGCTTCCGCCAGGTGGCGCTCCAGCTCGGTCAGCGGCAAGGCGACGCCGCCGTGGCGACTGGCCAGTTCCTGCGCATGGGCGAGGGTGCGGTTGGCGAACAGCAGGCGTTTCGCCTTCGCCTGTACCAGGTGCAGCGCGGTCAGCTCGATCGTCTCGCCGGCGCCGATCAGCAGGATGCTGCTATCCGACGGCCGTGCGAAGGTTTCCTCCGCCATGCGCACCGCCGCCGAGGCCACCGACACCGGGTTGGCGCCGATGCGGGTGTCGGTGCGCGCGCGTTTGGCGGTGACGAAGGCGTGCTGAAAGAGGCGGTCGAGCCGGTTGCCCAGCGTGCCGGCCTCGCGCGCGGCGGCCCAGGCCTGCTTCACCTGGCCGAGGATCTGCGGTTCGCCCAGCACCAGCGAATCCAGTCCGGTGGCCACGCGGAACAGGTGGCGCACCGCGTCGCCGTCGGCGTGGCGGTAGAGGTAATCGTGCAGGGCCAGCGGCGTGCGCGCGCTGCCCGCGCCGTCCTGCGGATGCGCGGCCAGCCAGTCCACGAGCGCGTCGCCGTCGCCGCCGGTGAGGGCGTAGATCTCGGTGCGGTTGCAGGTCGACAGCAGCGCCACTTCCTCCACGCCCGGCAGTCCGCGCAGCGCGGCCAAGATCGCCGGCAGCGTCTGTTCGGAAAACGCCACCCGTTCGCGCAGTGACACCGGCGCGGTCTGGTGGTTGAGTCCGAGGGCGATGAGATGGGACATCCGGGCTGGCATGCGGCCGTGACGAGTGGCGGAGGCGGCTCTGGAGAGTTCGGTTAAGCTGGCGATCCGCATAGTTTACGGCCCATGCCGCCGATGCCCGAAGCCGTTTTCACAATTCGCCGTTTCGCGGCCGTCGCGCTGGGGGCCGCGCTGTCGCTCCTGTCGATCGACGCCAGCGCCGCCGGCGAGGGGCGAACGACGAAGGCGGGGGCGGCGCCGGAATCGGTGGGTCCCGGGCCGCTGCCCGCCGCGCTCGCCGGCGAATACGCGCTCCAGGCAGGCAAGCTCGACGACGCGGCGCGCTGGTATCTCGACGCCGCGCGCGCCGCCGAGGGCGATGCCGTGCTGGCCGAGCGCGCCACCCGCATCGCCCTGCTCGCGCGCAACCAGGCCTTCGCCGACCAGGCCCTGGCGCTATGGCGCCAGCGCGCGGGCCGCAGCCTCGGCATGCGCAACGCCGAGGCCACCCTGGCCCTGCAGCGCAAGGACGAAACCGCCGCGCGCCGCGAACTGCGCAACCTGCTGCTCGGTCGCGGCGAAGGCCTGAAGTCCGAGAAGGACGGCTGGCGTTACGCGCTGCTGGCCATGGACGCCGGGTCCGGCGATCCCGCCCTGATCGGTCGCCTGCTCGCCGCCCTCGTCGACGATATCCCGCAGGAACTGCCGGCCTGGCTGGCCTTCGGCGAGTTCGCCCAGCAGGTGCAGCGCCAGGACATCGCCGCGAAGATCATCGGCCGCGTCCTGCAGTACTACCCGAACGAACCGGGCGTGTCGCTGCTGCACGCCAACCAGCTGCGGCGCTCCGGCAAGGAGGCGCAGGCGCGCAAGATCCTCGACCGCATGAGCGCTGCGGCCATCCTGCTGCCGGATGTCGCCTACGGCCTGGCCCGCGAATACGGCGCCATGGGCGACTACGCCGCCGCCGCCGCGGTGCTGGCGCGCGGGCCGCAGAACGACAACACCTACATCCTGCGCGCGTCCTACCTCGCCCAGGCCGACGACAAGGCCGGCGTCGCAGCGGTCTACGAGGAGCTCAAGCGCGAATCCGCTTCGCCGAACCCCGCGCGACGCCTGCTGCTGGGGCAGGTCGCGGAATTCATCGAGCGCCAGGACGACGCGCTGGACTGGTATGCCAGCGTGCCCGGCGGCCCGCAGCGCTGGCAGGCGCGCCTGCGCACGGCGCCGGTGCTGCACAAGCTCGGCCGCGTCGACGAGGCCCATGCGCACATCCGCGCCATCCAGGCCGACGCCACAGCCAGCGACGAGACCCGGCGCGACGCCTATCTGCTCCAGGCCGACCTGTACAAGAACGACAACCGCCCCGACGACGAACTGGCCACCCTCGATCGCGGCCTCGCCGCGTTTCCCGACGAGTCCCAGCTGCTCTACGCCCGCGCCCTGATGTGGGAGCGCCGCGACGACATCCCGCGCGCCGAGGCCGACCTGCGCCGCATCCTCGCCCTCGATGCCGACGACGTGAATGCCCTGAACGCGCTGGGCTACACGCTCGCCGACCGCACCGACCGCTACCAGGAAGCGCTGGAGCTGATCGCTCGCGCCTATGCGGCCGAGCCCGACAACGCCGCGATCATCGACAGCTACGGCTGGGTGCTGTATCGCCTGGGCCGCACCGAGGAGGCGCTGGTCGAGCTGCTGCGCGCCTTCACCAAGCAGAAGGACGCCGAGATCGCCGCGCATGTCGCCGAGGTGCTGTGGGTCCTCGGCCGCAAGGACGAGGCGGTGAACTATTTCGTCGAAGCCCGCCGGATCGACCCCGAGAGCCGATCGCTCAAGCGCGCCCTCGACAAGACCGGCGCCGTGCTGCCGCCGCTCCCCGACAAGGCGGGCGCATGACGGCGCGGACCTGGTTCGCCGCCGCAGCGTTGGTCGTCCTGCTGGCCGGCTGCGGCGCCGCCGCGCCCGTGCGCGCACCCGTGCCCGCGCTGGCCGGCGACGCGCTCGATGCCCGCCTGCGCGAGCGCGACGCCTGGATCGCGCGGACGGAGACCTGGGGCTTTGCCGGCAAGGCCGGGATCAGCCGGGCCGGGAAGGGCGGCAGCGGCCGGATCGAATGGGACCAGCGCACCGGCGGCGCCTACGAGGTCGCACTGAGCGCACCGATCACCCGGCAGAGCTGGCGCCTCAGCGGCGACCTCGCCACCGGCGCGGCGCGGATCGACGGCCTGTCCGGCGGCGCCCGCGAGGGCCGCGATGCCGAGGCCCTGCTCGAATCCGCCACTGGCTGGCGCGTGCCGCTGCACCTGCTCGGCGCCTGGGTGCGTGGCGCGGTCGCGTCCGGCGTCCCCGCGCCGGCCATCGATTACGACGCCGAGGGCCGTCCGGTGCGCTTCGAGCAGGCCGGCTGGACCGTGCGCTACCTGGAATGGCGGCCCGGCCCGCCCGGCGCGCCGGACCTGCCGGTGCGCATCGATGCCGAATCCGGCGACGCCCGGGTGCGGCTGGTCATCGACGACTGGATCTTCGCAAGCCCATGAACGACTTCGACGCCGCCGATGGTTGGAGCGCCTGGCCGGCACCGGCCAAGCTCAACCTGTTCCTGCGGATCACCGGGCGTCGCCAGAACGGCTACCACGAGCTGCAGACGGTGTTCCGCCTCCTCGACTGGGGCGATACCGTTTACCTGCGGCTGCGCGACGACGCTCAGGTCCGGCGCGTCGGCATCACCATCCCCGGCATCGACGAGGACGACGATCTGGTCGTTCGAGCGGCCCGACGTCTGCAGTCAGCTGCCAACGTCGTGCAAGGTGTCGATATCTCCGTCGAAAAGCGCATTCCGACCGGCGGCGGCATGGGCGGTGGTTCCAGTGATGCCGCGACCGTGCTGCGCGCGCTGGACCTGCTCTGGGGCTGTGGCCTGGGCGAGGACGCTTTAGCCACGCTGGGCCTGAAGCTCGGCGCGGATGTCCCGGTCTTCGTTCGTGGGCACAATGCCTGGGCGGAAGGCCTGGGCGAACGTCTGACCTCGGTTGACCTGCCACCGGCCTGGTACCTGATCGTGGCCCCCGGGGTGCATGCCTCCACGGTCGCCCTGTTCCAGGCGCCTGATTTGACGAGGAATGCCGCGCCCGCGACAATATCGGACTTCGTTTCGGATCCGTTCCTGCAGGGGCAGGCGCTCGGCAATGCGTTCGAGCCCGTCCTCCGCCGCCGCGAGCCCGCCGTGGATGCCGTCTTCGACGTGCTCCGCGCCGTCGGCACGCCGCGGCTGACCGGTTCCGGCAGCGTCTGTTTCGTCGAGTTCGCCGAGCGCGGGCCCGCCGAGGCCGCGCTGCAGCGACTGCCGCGGGGCTTCGATGCCCGGGTCGTCGCGGGAGCCCGGCGCTCGCCGCTGCTGGATGCGCTCGAAACGAAGGCAGGACATCGGGAATAGGAACGCGCGTCGTCCCGGCAGGGCACGACCTTCGGTCCGGTCCCGGCTTCCGTCTCCAGGGGCGTCGCCAAGTGGTTAAGGCACCGGGTTTTGATCCCGGCATTCGTAGGTTCGAATCCTTCCGCCCCTGCCAATTTCCACCGGGATCCGCATGTCGGGTCCCGGTGCCATTCCCGCCACGGTCAGAGCGAGCGGACACCGCCATGCAGGACGATCGCCAGTTGTTGATTTTCTCGGGCAACGCCAACCGCCCGTTGGCCGATGCCATCTGCCGCCAGCTCGGCGTGCGTCCCGGCAAGGCCCTCGTCAGCCACTTCTCCGATGGTGAAGTGCAGGTCGAGATCGAGGAGAACGTGCGTCGCCAGGAAGTGTTCGTGGTCCAGTCCACGAATGCACCGAGCGCCGAGAACCTGATGGAGCTGCTGGTCATCACCGATGCGCTCAAGCGCGCCTCGGTCGCCAGCGTCACCGCGGTGGTGCCGTACTTCGGCTACGCCCGCCAGGATCGTCGCCCGCGCTCCTCGCGCGTGCCGATCACCGCCAAGGTCGTCGCCAAGATGTTCGCCGCCGCCGGCGTCGACAGCGTCCTCACGGTCGACCTGCACGCCGACCAGATCCAGGGTTTCTTCGACATCCCGGTCGACAACGTCTATTCCTCGCCGCTGCTGCTCGCCGACATCTGGCGCAGCTACGGCACCGACAACCTCATCGTGGTCTCGCCTGACGTGGGTGGCGTGGTCCGCGCCCGCGCCATCGCCAAGCGCCTCGACGACGCCGAACTGGCGATCATCGACAAGCGCCGTCCGCGCGCCAACGTCGCCACGGTGATGAACATCATCGGCGACGTGTCCGGCAAGACCTGCGTGCTGGTCGACGACATCGTCGACACCGCCGGCACCCTCTGCGCCGCCGCCGCCGCGCTGAAGGCGCAGGGCGCCCAGCGCGTGATCGCCTACTGCACGCACCCGGTGCTGTCCGGCCCGGCGATCGACAACCTGAACAAGTCGCAGCTCGACGAGCTGGTGGTGACCGACACCATCGCCCTGTCGGACGCCGCCCGCGCCTGCGGCCGCGTCCGCCAGCTCAGCGTCGCCGAACTGCTCGCCGAAACCATCCGGCGGGTGGCCTTCGGCGAATCGGTCAGCTCGCTCTACGTCGACTGACCCCGCAATCCCGGCTCCCCTGGTCGCGGGGGAGTCGCATCGCCGCCGCGAGGCGGCTCATTCCAAGCAAAAGTGAGCAAGACAATGTCCGAACACAACATCTCGGCGACCAGCCGCAAGGATGAGGGGAAAGGTGCGAGCCGCCGCCTGCGTCATGCCGGCCTGATCCCCGCCGTCATCTACGGTGGCGAAGCCGCCCCGCAGAGCATCCAGCTCGAACACGAGAAGACCTGGCTGGCCAGCCAGCACGAGTGGTTCTACTCGTCGATCCTCGACCTGAACGTCGACGGCAAGGTCCAGAAGGTCCTGCTGCGCGACCTCCAGCGCCATCCGTTCAAGCAGATCCTCATGCACATCGACTTCCAGCGCGTCGATGAGAACAAGGCTCTCCGCACCGCCGTGCCGCTGCACTTCGTCAACGAAGACAAGTCGCCCGCCGGCAAGTCGGCCGAAGTCGTCGTCACCCACGAGCTGAACGAAGTCGTGGTCGAGTGCCTGCCGAAGGACCTGCCGGAGTTCATCGAGATCGACCTGTCCGACCTCGCCGTCGGCGCGATCGTCCACCTGTCCGACCTCAAGCTGCCGGCCGGCGTGTCGATCCCGGAACTGAAGCTGGGCAAGGAACACGACCTCGCCGTCGTGATCGCCAAGCACGGCAAGGAAGAGGCCGAAGCGGCCGCTCCGGCCGCAGCCGAAGTGCCGGCGTCCAAGGTCACCAAGAAGGACCAGAAGTAATCGCCCGGCGACGGCGCGCCCCCGGGCGTTCCGCCGCCGCGATCTTCGCGACTTCCGATGGCAGGCCTGCGCCTCATCGTCGGGCTCGGCAACCCCGGCCCCGAACACGCCCGAACCCGGCACAACGCCGGGTTCTGGTTTGTGGACGCCCTCGCGCAGCAGTGCGGGGCGCGTTTCGGCCTGGAGAGCAAGCTGTTCGGCGAGACCGCCAAGGTCGAGATCGCCGGTCAGTCGGTCTGGCTGCTCAAGCCGACCACGTTCATGAACCTCAGCGGCAAGTCGATCACCGCCGCGCTGCGCTACTGGAAGATCGAGCCGGAGGAGATGCTGGTCGCCCACGACGAGCTGGACCTGCCGCCCGGCGTCGCCCGCTTCAAGTTCGACGGCGGCCATGGTGGCCAGAACGGCCTGCGCGACACCATCAAGCTGCTCGGCCACGGCAAGTTCCACCGGCTGCGCGTCGCGATCGGCCATCCCGGCCACAAGGACAAGGTCACCCCGTGGGTGCTGGGTCGCCCGGGCAAGGACGACGAAGCCCTGATCCTGCGCGCGATCGACGATGCGCTGTCCGCGCTGCCGCTGGCGGTGCAGGGTAACTTCATGGATGCGATGACGAAGCTGCATACCCCCAAGTGAGTCCAGACGTCGGCGGCCCGGCACCTGCCTGGCCGCCGACGTCTGCATTCCGGACCGGACACATACCATGGGCATCAAATGCGGCATCGTCGGCCTGCCGAACGTCGGCAAGTCGACCCTGTTCAACGCGCTGACCAAGGCGGGCATCGCCGCGGCCAACTTCCCGTTCTGCACGATCGAGCCGAACGTCGGCGTCGTGCCCGTGCCGGACCCGCGCCTCAACGCGCTGGCCGAGATCGTGAAGCCGCAGAAGTGCATCCCGACCGCGGTCGAGTTCGTCGACATCGCCGGCCTGGTCGCCGGTGCGGCCAGCGGCGAGGGCCTCGGCAACAAGTTCCTCGCCCACATCCGCGAGGTCGACGCGATCACCCACGTCGTCCGCTGCTTCGAGAATCCCGACGTCATCCACGTCAACAACAAGGTCGACCCGATCGCCGACATCGAGACGATCGACACCGAGCTGGCCCTGGCCGACCTGGAGTCCGTCGACAAGGCACTGCAGCGCGCAGAGCGCTCGGCCAAGACCGGCGACAAGGACGCCAAGGCCCGCGCCGAGATCCTCGGCCGCATCCGTGTCGGCCTCGACGACGGCAAGCCGGCCCGCTCGCTCGGCCTGTCCGATGACGACAAGCTGGCGGTGCGCGACCTGTTCCTGCTGACCCTCAAGCCGGTCATGTACGTCGCCAACGTCCTGGAGGACGGCTTCGAGAGCAACCCGCACCTCGACGCCGTCCGCGCCCGCGCGGCGGGCGAGGGCGCCGAGGTGGTGCCGGTCTCGGCGGCCATCGAGGAAGAGCTGAGCCAGCTCGACGACGCCGACCGCGACACCTTCCTGGCCGACCTCGGCCTGGACGAGCCGGGCCTGAACCGGGTCATCCGCGCGGCCTACAAGCTGCTCGGCCTGCAGACCTACTTCACCGCCGGCGTGAAGGAAGTCCGCGCCTGGACGGTCCGCGCCGGATCCACGGCGCCGCAGGCGGCGGCGGTGATCCACACCGATTTCGAGAAGGGCTTCATCCGCGCCGAAACCATCGCCTACGACGACTACATCAAGTACCGCGGCGAAGCCGGCGCCCGCGATGCCGGTCGCCTGCGCCTGGAAGGCAAGGAATACCGGGTCCAGGAAGGCGACGTGCTGCACTTCCGCTTCAACGTCTGATCCCGCAGCGGCGCGGGGCGTTGCCTGCGATGGCGGGTGTTCCCCCGCGCGGCTTTGACGTATCATTTGCGGCCCCGTGATCGCGGGCCGCCGGTCAGGCGGCACGCCCGGCCCGGAATGGATGCGGCAGCGACATTTTTCCGTTGACATCCGTCCGATCCCCGGTCAGAATTTCGGGCTGTTTTCACCGTGTTGCGTTTTACCGGACGTTGTTCAGCCGGAGGGATACCCAAGCGGCCAACGGGGGCAGACTGTAAATCTGCTGGCTTACGCCTTCGGTGGTTCGAATCCACCTCCCTCCACCATCTCCAAGGCGTTCGTCGCCGGGATGCGCTGAAGAAAGTCCGTTCCGCAAGATGCGGGAGTAGTTCAATGGTAGAACCTCAGCCTTCCAAGCTGATGGTGCGGGTTCGATTCCCGTCTCCCGCTCCAATGCGGCGCCATGGAACCTCCGCTTGCGGAACTCGATCCGGATCGACCAAATCCGGATGACCACATCGCTGCTCACGTAGCTCAGTCGGTAGAGCACCTCCTTGGTAAGGAGGAGGTCGAAGGTTCGATTCCTTTCGTGAGCACCACCCCATCGTTTCAACCCAGTTGAGTTCAAAGAGAAGCAATCATGGCCAAGGGTAAGTTCGAGCGCACCAAGCCGCACGTGAACGTGGGCACGATCGGTCACGTTGACCACGGCAAGACGACGCTGACGGCGGCGCTGACGAAGATCGGCGCGGAGCGTTTCGGCGGCGAGTTCAAGGCGTACGACGCGATCGACGCGGCGCCGGAAGAGAAGGCCCGCGGCATCACGATTTCGACGGCGCACGTGGAATACGAAAGCCCGACGCGCCACTACGCGCACGTGGACTGCCCGGGTCACGCCGACTACGTGAAGAACATGATCACCGGTGCCGCCCAGATGGACGGCGCGATCCTGGTGTGCTCGGCCGCTGACGGCCCGATGCCGCAGACCCGCGAGCACATCCTGCTGTCGCGTCAGGTCGGCGTGCCGTACATCGTCGTGTTCCTGAACAAGGCTGACATGGTGGACGACGCCGAGCTGCTCGAACTGGTCGAGATGGAAGTGCGCGAGCTGCTGAGCAAGTACGACTTCCCGGGCGACGACACCCCGATCATCCACGGCTCGGCCCGTCTGGCGCTGGAAGGCGACCAGAGCGAGATCGGTGTGCCGGCGATCATCAAGCTGGTTGAGGCGCTGGACACCTGGATTCCGGAGCCGCAGCGCGACATCGACAAGACCTTCCTGATGCCGGTGGAAGACGTGTTCTCGATCTCGGGTCGCGGCACCGTCGTGACCGGCCGTATCGAGCGCGGCATCATCAAGGTCGGTGACGAAATCGAAATCGTCGGCATCCGCCCGACGCAGAAGACGACGGTCACAGGCGTTGAAATGTTCCGCAAGCTGCTGGACCAGGGTCAGGCGGGCGACAACGCCGGTCTGCTGCTGCGCGGCACGAAGCGTGACGACGTGGAGCGCGGCCAGGTGCTGTGCAAGCCGGGTTCGATCGCGCCGCACACGGACTTCGAAGCCGAAGTGTACGTGCTGTCGAAGGACGAAGGCGGCCGTCACACCCCGTTCTTCAAGGGCTACCGTCCGCAGTTCTACTTCCGCACGACGGACATCACGGGCGCCTGCCAGCTGCCGGAAGGCACGGAGATGGTGATGCCGGGCGACAACGTGAAGATGACGGTGCAGCTGATCAACCCGGTGGCGATGGACGAAGGCCTGCGTTTCGCGATCCGCGAAGGCGGCCGTACGGTCGGCGCCGGCGTCGTTGCCAAGATCATCAAGTGATGAATTGACCTCCGCTGGCGGAACTTCATCCTTCGGCGGATGGTCACAACTTGAGGTCAGGCGACAGGCGAGTCGGAGACGGCTCGCCGTCGCTGTCTCAGGGCAGCGGTCAGGCAAGTAATCAAACCAATACACGCCAGTAGCTCAATTGGCAGAGCAGCGGTCTCCAAAACCGCAGGTTGGGGGTTCGAGTCCCTCCTGGCGTGCCACTCTCGAGCGGATCGCGCCGCGACCACTCCGGCCGTTCCGGCCGATTTGCCGGCGGCGACCCGCGAAGCAGGCACACAGACTTGAATAGCAGAGTCGAACAACCCAATGCCGGCGGTTCCGCAGGCGACCTGGTGAAGTACGCGCTGGCGCTGCTGCTCGTGGCTGCCGGCCTTTTCGCTTTCTACTGGTTCAATGGCCAGTGGCCGACCGTGGCCCGCGTGCTGTCGGTGATCGCCGGCCTGGTGGCAGGTGGTGCCGTGTTCATGACCACTGCGAAGGGCGTGCAGACCCGCGAATTCCTCGGCGAGTCGCGCTTCGAGCTGCGCAAGGTCGTGTGGCCGACGCGCCAGGAAGCCACCAAGACCACGTGGGTCGTCATCGTGGCCGTGATCCTCATGAGCCTGATGCTGGCCGGCTTCGACGTGGTAATCCAGTGGGGCGTGAAAGCCCTGCTCGGAACTTGATGGAGATCCAAGTGAGCAATTCCGAAGTCCAGAAACGCTGGTACGTCGTCCACGCCTACTCCGGCTTCGAGAAGTCGGTGGCCCAGGCGCTGCGCGACCGCATCGCCCGCACCGGCATGGAGGACAGGTTCGGCGAAGTGCTCGTGCCGACCGAAGAAGTGATCGAGATGCGCTCCGGCCAGAAGCGCCGTTCCGAGCGCAAGTTCTTCCCGGGCTATGTCCTGGTGCAGATCGCGACTCATGACGAAGCCGGCATCCCGCGCATGGACAACGAAAGCTGGCATCTCGTGAAGGAGACGCCGAAGGTAATGGGCTTCATCGGTGGTACCGCCGACCGCCCGCTGCCGATCCGCGATTCAGAAGCCGATGCGATCCTGCAGCGCGTGCAGGAAGGCGTCGAGAAGCCCAAGCCGAAGGTGCTGTTCGAACCGGGCCAGATGGTGCGCGTCACCGATGGTCCGTTCAACGACTTCAACGGCGTGGTCGAGGAAGTGAATTACGAAAAGAGCCGCCTGCGCGTGTCTGTGCTGATCTTCGGCCGCGCGACGCCGGTGGAGCTGGAATTCGGTCAGGTCGAAAAGGCCTGACCCAAGCGGGAAGACCGCTGACGGGAGAGGTCGCGCAAGCGGCCTCTCCTTTCCGCGTCTTCCAGGTTCAACCCACGGAGGAGCCCCGCAGTCGCGAGACGTGCAGGCGATAAGACTCCAGGAGACTCTCAATGGCTAAGAAAGTAGTTGGTTACATCAAGCTGCAGGTGAAGGCCGGTCAGGCCAACCCCTCGCCGCCGGTCGGTCCCGCACTCGGTCAGCGCGGCCTGAACATCATGGAGTTCTGCAAAGCGTTCAACGCCGCGACCTCCAAGCTGGAACCGGGTCTGCCGACGCCGGTCATCATCACCGCCTATTCCGACCGTACCTTCACCTTCGTCACCAAGTCGACCCCGGCTTCGGTGCTGCTGAAGAAGGCCGCCGGCATCCAGTCGGGCTCGAAGCGTCCGAACACCGAGAAGGTGGGCAAGGTCACGCGCAAGCAGCTCGAAGACATCGCCAAGGCGAAGGAAGCGGACCTGACGGCCGCCGATCTCGATGCGGCCGTTCGCACCATCGCGGGCTCCGCCCGTTCGATGGGCCTCGTGGTGGAGGGCTGATCCCATGGCGATGAACAAGCGACAGAAAGCGATCCTCAATGCCGTCGAGCCGGGCAAGGCCTATGCGTTCGACGACGCGATCAAGATCATCAAGACCGCGACCAAGGCCAAGTTCGTCGAGTCCGTCGACGTGGCCGTGCGTCTCGGCGTGGATGCCAAGAAGTCCGACCAGCAGGTCCGCGGTTCGACCGTGCTCCCCGCCGGCACCGGCAAGACCGTCCGCGTGGCGGTGTTCGTGCCCGCGGGTGCCAAGGCCGATGAAGCCCTGGCTGCCGGTGCCGACATCGTCGGCATGGACGATCTCGCCGAGAAGATGCTCGGCGGCGACCTGAACTACGACGTGGTCATCGCCACGCCGGACGCGATGCGCGTCGTCGGCAAGCTCGGCCAGGTCCTCGGTCCGCGCGGCCTGATGCCGAACCCCAAGGTCGGCACCGTGTCGCCGAACCCGGCCGAAGCCGTGAAGAACGCCAAGGGCGGCCAGGTCCGTTACCGCACCGACAAGGGCGGCATCATCCACTGCACCATCGGCAAGGCCGACTTCCAGGATGCCGACCTGAAGGGCAACCTCGAGGCGCTGCTGCTCGACCTGATCAAGGCCAAGCCGGCGACTGCCAAGGGCACGTACCTGCAGAAGATCTCGATCAGCTCGACGATGGGCCCGGGCGTCACCGTCGACCAGGCGTCGCTGCAGCTCAAGTGACGCAATGGCGCGTTCGCGCATCGCGCGAACGCCTTTGCCATGGCGTCACCCCGGCGTAGGCCGGGGTCCAGTCGCCAGTGCAGTGCCACCTGTGCTGACGGTAGGAAGCAAAACCAAGAGCTGGGTCCCGGCCTTCGCCGGGATGACAGTTCAAAGGCGTCGGGCCTGTGCCCGGCATCGTGCAAGAAATTTTGAGGGCATCGCCGAGGAGTCCGCTCCGGAGCGATCGCCGTCAAAGACCGCAGGTGCGGTCAGCGCGCGACGCGCACGGGCAGGGAAGCGCTCGTCAAGGCATGGAATCGTGCCGTCGCAAGCGGGATCGCTTAATCGCACTCGAAAGGGTCGACCTGCGCAGATGGTGCCGCCCCCTCTGGATGTTTCGATTTCGAAATCTCTGTGAAGGGCCGCCACCGGGACGCATCCCGCGTCCCCGGCGTTCAGGAGGAATGCCGTCCGGGACCGTTAGCGGCAGGAGCCGCGAGCGGAGTTCACAAGAGGAGTGCACATGGCTCTGAATCTCACCCAGAAGCAAGACGTAGTGGCCGAAGTGGCGGAAATCGCCGCGAAGGCCCACTCCTTGATCGCTGCCGAATACGCAGGCACCACGGTCTCCCAGATGACCGCGATGCGCAAGAAGGCCCGCGAAAACGGCGTGTACTTGAAAGTCGTCAAGAACACGCTCGCCGCGCGCGCCGTGGCGGGAACCGAATACGAGGTTGTCCAGGACAAGCTCGTCGGCCCGCTGCTCTATGCGTTCTCGCTCGAGGAGCCCGGCGCCGCCGGTCGACTGATCAAGGAATTCGCGAAAGGCAACGACAAGCTGCAGCCGAAGGTGGTCGCCGTCGGCGGCCAGTCCTACCCGGCCAGCCACGTCGAAGTGCTGGCCTCGCTGCCGACCCGCGATCAGGCACTGGCCATGCTGGCCCGCGTCCTGGCCGAGCCGGCCACGATGTTTGCCCGCGCGATCAAGGCCGTGGCCGACAAGCAGGGTGGCGACGTCGCCGCCGAAGCCCCTGCCGAGGCCGCCGCCGAAGCCTGAGTCCTACGTCACCGATGACTGCGGGGCGCATGCCGCGTAGTCCACACACAATCGAATCCAGAAGGTAAACACACAATGTCCCTTACCAACGAACAGATCGTCGAAGCCGTTGCCGGCAAGACCCTGATGGAAGTGATGGAGCTGGTCAAGGCCATCGAAGAGAAGTTCGGCGTCACCGCCGCCGCTCCGGTCATGATGGCCGGCCCGGCCGCCGTTGCCGAAGTGAAGGAAGAGCAGACCGAATTCAACGTCATCCTGAAGGATGCCGGCGCGAAGAAGGTCGACGTCATCAAGGCTGTCCGCGCCATCACCGGCCTCGGCCTGAAGGAAGCCAAGGACCTCACCGAGGCCGGCGGCGTCCTGAAGGAAGCCGTGTCGAAGGAAGACGCCGAGAAGTTCAAGAAGGAACTCGAAGCCGCCGGCGCGTCCGTCGAGCTCAAGTAATCTTCTTGACGTCATCCCGGACAGCGCGCGACAGCGTGCTGATCCGGGATCCAGCGTCTTTCCTGAAGAAGGACGCTGGGTCCTCGCGGAAGCGGGGGCGACAGCACCAAGGCTGGGGGCGGAAGCCCCCGGCCTTCGGTCGTTCTGACGGGGCGTGCGTTCTTCGTGCCCCGGGTTCTACGGAAGCACGTTCCATCGCAACACGCGACATCGCAAGACGTTCTACCGAAACACGTTCCACCGAAGCAAGTCGACAGTCGGAAGTAGCGGGAGAGGGCGTGCTGGTGCCGGCAATACCAGCGACTTCCCACTGTCGATTCATCCGGGCCCGGGCGCCACGCGCCTGCCCGACTGGCGACGCCGCGCACCTGCGCCGCGCCGGACACAACGCAATCCAAGCTGAGAGGCCTAATCTCCCATGACCACAGCTCATTCGACGAACTATTCGTTCACCGAGAAGAAGCGCATCCGCAAGAACTTCGGCAAGCGCCGCTCGATTCTCGAAGTGCCGTTCCTGCTCGCGATCCAGGTGGATTCGTACCGCGAATTCCTCCAGGCCGACGCCGAGCCGAACCGCCGTGACGATCGCGGCCTGCACGCCGCTCTGAAATCCGTCTTCCCGATCACCAGCTACAACGGCTATGCCGCGCTGGAATACGTCGGCTACAAGCTCGGCGAGCCTGTGTTCGACGAGCGCGAGTGCCGCAACCGTGGCCTGAGCTACGGCGCGCCCTTGCGCGTGACCGTGCGCCTGGTGATCTACGACAAGGAATCGTCGAGCAAGGCCGTGAAGTACGTAAAGGAGCAGGAGGTCTACATGGGCGAGATCCCGCTCATGACCGACAACGGCACCTTTATCGTCAACGGCACCGAGCGCGTCATCGTCTCCCAGCTGCACCGTTCGCCGGGCGTGTTCTTCGACCACGATCGCGGCAAGACGCACAGCTCGGGCAAGCTGCTGTACAGCGCCCGCATCATTCCCTACCGCGGCTCCTGGCTCGACTTCGAATTCGACCCCAAGGATGCGGTGTTCACCCGTATCGACCGCCGCCGCAAGCTGCCGGTCACCATCCTGCTGCGCGCGCTCGGTTACTCGAACGAGGAAATCCTGCAGCAGTTCTTCGAGGTCAACACCTTCCACATCCTGCAGGAAGGCGTGCAGCTCGAACTGGTGCCGGAGCGCCTCAAGGGCGAGACGCTGGACTTCAACCTCGCCGACGGCGACCGCGTCATCGTCGAGGCCGGCAAGCGCATCACCCCGCGCCACATCCGCCAGCTGGAACAGTCGGGCATCTCCGCCCTGGCCGTGCCGGACAGCTACCTCGTGGGCCGCATCCTGTCCCATGACGTGATCGATCCGAACACCGGCGAACTGATCGCCAGCGCGAATGACGAGATCGGCGACGACCACCTCGCCAAGTTCCGCAAGTTCAGCATCGAAAGCGTCGGCACCCTGTGGGTGAACGACCTCGATCGCGGTCCGTACATCTCGAACACGCTGCGCATCGATCCGACCAAGACCCAGCTCGAAGCGCTGGTCGAGATCTATCGCATGATGCGTCCGGGCGAGCCGCCGACCAAGGACGCCGCGCAGAACCTGTTCCACAACCTGTTCTTCACCTTCGAACGCTACGACCTGTCGGGCGTGGGCCGGATGAAGTTCAACCGCCGCATCGGCCGCAAGGAAGTCGAAGGCAGCCCCGTGCTGTACGACTACAAGTACTTCGCCGATCGCAAGGACGAAGAGTCCGTCCGCCTGCGCGAGGCCTGCGGTCCGGAGATGTCGGACATCCTCGACGTCATCCGCGTGCTGTGCCAGATCCGCAACGAAGGCACCGGCGTCGACGACATCGACCACCTGGGCAACCGTCGCGTGCGTTCGGTCGGCGAAATGGCCGAGAACGTGTTCCGCGTCGGCCTGGTCCGCGTCGAGCGCGCCGTGAAGGAACGCCTGACGATGGCCGAGTCCGAAGGCCTGACGCCGCAGGAACTCATCAACGCCAAGCCGGTGGCCGCCGCGATCAAGGAATTCTTCGGTTCCTCGCAGCTGTCGCAGTTCATGGACCAGAACAACCCGCTGTCGGAAGTGACGCACAAGCGTCGCGTCTCGGCGCTGGGTCCGGGCGGCCTGACCCGCGAACGCGCCGGCTTCGAAGTGCGCGACGTGCATCCGACCCACTACGGTCGCGTCTGCACCATCGAAACGCCTGAAGGCCCGAACATCGGCCTGATCAACTCGCTCGCGGTGTTCGCCCGCACCAACCGCTACGGCTTCCTCGAAACGCCGTACCGCAAGGTGATCGACGGCCGCGTGACCGATGAGATCGAATACCTGTCGGCGATCGAAGAGAACGAGTACGTCATCGCCCAGGCGAACGCGCAGCGCGACGACAAGGGCCTGATCACCGCCCAGTTCGTGGCCTGCCGCTTCCAGGGCGAGTCGATGCTGCGTCCGCCGAGCGAAATCCACTTCATGGACGTGTCGCCGATGCAGACCGTGTCGGTCGCGGCCGCGCTCGTGCCGTTCCTCGAGCATGACGACGCGAACCGCGCGCTGATGGGCGCGAACATGCAGCGCCAGGCCGTGCCGACGCTGCGTTCGCAGAAGCCGCTGGTCGGCACCGGCATCGAGCGCGCCGTGGCGCGCGACTCGGGCGTGACCGTGAACGCCCGTCGCGGCGGCGTGGTCGAGCAGATCGACGCCGGCCGCATCGTGGTCAAGGTCAACGAAGTCGAAATCACCGATGCCACCGATGCCGGCGTCGACATCTACACGCTGATCAAGTACACCCGCTCGAACCAGAACACCTGCATCAACCAGCGTCCGCTGGTGAACGTGGGCGATCGCATCGAGCGCGGCGACGTGCTGGCGGACGGTCCCTCGACCGACATCGGCGAGCTGGCGCTGGGCCAGAACATGCTGGTCGCGTTCATGCCGTGGAACGGCTACAACTTCGAAGACTCGATCCTGCTGTCCGAGCGCGTGGTGAAGGAAGACCGCTACACCACCATCCACATCGAAGAACTGGCCTGCGTCGCGCGCGACACCAAGCTGGGTCCGGAAGAAATCACCGCCGACATCCCGAACGTCTCCGAACAGGCGTTGTCGCGTCTGGACGAGTCCGGCGTGGTGTACATCGGCGCCGAAGTGCGCGCCGGCGACATCCTGGTCGGCAAGGTCACGCCCAAGGGCGAAAGCCAGCTCACCCCGGAAGAGAAGCTGCTGCGCGCGATTTTCGGCGAGAAGGCTTCGGACGTGAAGGACAGCTCGCTGCGCGTGCCGCCGGGCATGGACGGCACCGTCATCGACGTGCAGGTCTTCACCCGCGACGGCATCGAGAAGGACAAGCGCGCCCGCCAGATCGAGGAAGAGGAAATCCGTCGGGTCAAGAAGGACTTCGACGACCAGTTCCGCATCCTGGAATCGGCGATCTATGCCCGTCTGCGCGCGCAGATCGTCGGCAAGGTCGTCAACGGCGGCGCCGGCCTCAAGAAGGGCGACACCGTCACCGACGCCATCCTCGACGGCCTGAAGAAGTCCGACTGGTTCACCATCCGCATGAAGGACGACGTCGACGCCGATGCGATCGAACGCGCCCAGAAGCAGATCGACGCGCACCAGAAGGAATTCGAGCGCCGCTTCGCCGACAAGCGCGGCAAGATCACCCAGGGCGACGATCTCGCTCCGGGCGTGCTCAAAATGGTGAAGGTGTTCCTTGCGGTGAAGCGCCGCATCCAGCCGGGCGACAAGATGGCCGGCCGCCACGGCAACAAGGGCGTGGTGTCGAACATCGTGCCGGTCGAGGACATGCCGTACATGGCCTCGGGCGAGACCGTGGACATCGTGCTGAACCCGCTGGGCGTGCCGTCGCGAATGAACATCGGCCAGATCCTGGAAGTGCACCTGGGCTGGGCCGCGAAGGGCCTGGGCCAGAAGATCCAGCGCATGCTGGACGCACAGGCCAAGCTCGCCGACCTGCGCAAGTTCCTCGACGACATCTACAACCACGACACCGTGGCCCACGGCCAGCGCGTCGACCTCGCGCAGTTCAGCGATGCCGAACTGCTGCGCCTGGCGCACAACCTGTGCGATGGCGTGCCGATGGCGACCCCGGTATTCGACGGCGCGGCGGAAGAAGAGATCAAGCGCATGCTCGAACTCGCCGACCTCCCGCAGAGCGGCCAGACGCAGCTGTTCGACGGCCGCACCGGCGAAGCGTTCGATCGCAGGACCACGGTCGGCTACATGCACATGCTGAAGCTGAACCACCTGGTCGACGACAAGATGCACGCCCGTTCGACCGGCCCGTACTCGCTCGTCACCCAGCAGCCGCTGGGCGGCAAGGCGCAGTTCGGCGGCCAGCGCTTCGGTGAAATGGAAGTCTGGGCGCTGGAAGCCTACGGCGCGGCCTACACCCTGCAGGAAATGCTGACGGTGAAGTCCGACGACGTGCAGGGCCGCAACCAGATGTACAAGAACATCGTCGACGGCGAATACGAAATGGTTGCGGGCATGCCGGAATCCTTCAACGTGTTGGTGAAGGAAATCCGCTCGCTGGCCATCAACATGGAGCTGGAAGAGCACTGAGTCCGGGAAACCGGCGTGGCGCGGGCGAACTGATCCCGAGGATCGTCGCCCGCCGCTTCACCGGAATCCGCCCCCAACGCTCAGTCACCTCTTCCAGATTCCCGGAGAAATCACATGAAAGATTTGCTCAACCTCTTCAACCAGCAGCGCCAGACCCTCGACTTCGACGCGATCAAGATCGCGCTCGCGTCGCCGGACATGATCCGCAGCTGGTCCTTCGGCGAAGTGAAGAAGCCGGAGACCATCAACTACCGTACCTTCAAGCCGGAACGCGACGGCCTGTTCTGCGCCGCCATCTTCGGCCCGATCAAGGACTACGAGTGCCTGTGCGGCAAGTACAAGCGCATGAAGCACCGCGGCGTGGTCTGCGAGAAGTGCGGCACCGAAGTGACCCTGGCCCGCGTCCGCCGCGAGCGCATGGGCCACATCGACCTGGCCTCGCCTGTCGCCCACATCTGGTTCCTCAAGTCGCTGCCGTCGCGCATCGGCCTGATGCTGGACATGACCCTGCGCGACATCGAGCGCATCCTGTATTTCGAGGCGTTTGTGGTGACCGAGCCGGGCCTGACCCCGCTCGAGCGCGGCATGCTGCTGACCGAAGAGCAGTTCATGCAGGCGCGCCAGGAGCACGGCGACGACTTCGAGGCCGCGATGGGCGCCGAAGCCGTTTACGACCTGCTGCGCACGATCGATCTGCAGTCGGAAATGGTGACCCTGCGCGAGGAAATCGCCAGCACCGGTTCGGAAACCAAGCTCAAGCGCCTCACCAAGCGCATCAAGCTGGTCGAAGCCTTCCTCGAATCCGGCAACCGTCCGGAGTGGATGGTCATGACCGTGCTGCCGGTGCTGCCGCCGGACCTGCGTCCGCTGGTCCCGCTGGACGGTGGCCGCTTCGCGACCTCCGACCTGAATGACCTGTACCGCCGCGTCATCAACCGCAACAACCGCCTCAAGCGCCTGCTCGAGCTCAACGCGCCCGACATCATCGTGCGCAACGAGAAGCGCATGCTGCAGGAATCGGTCGACGCGCTGATGGACAACGGCCGTCGCGGCCGCGCCATCACCGGCACCAACAAGCGCCCGCTCAAGTCGCTGGCCGACATGATCAAGGGCAAGCAGGGCCGCTTCCGCCAGAACCTGCTCGGCAAGCGCGTCGACTACTCGGGCCGTTCGGTCATCGTGGTCGGTCCGACCCTGCGCCTGCACGAGTGCGGCCTGCCTAAGAAGATGGCGCTGGAACTGTTCAAGCCCTTCATCTTCGCCAAGCTGCAGCGTCGCGGCCTCGCCACCACCATCAAGGCGGCGAAGAAGCTGGTCGAGCGCGAAGAGCCGATCGTGTGGGACATCCTCGAAGAGGTGATCCGCGAGCATCCGGTGCTGCTGAACCGCGCCCCGACCCTGCACCGACTCGGCATCCAGGCGTTCGAGCCGGTGCTGATCGAAGGCAAGGCGATCCAGCTGCACCCGCTGGTCTGCACCGCGTTCAACGCCGACTTCGACGGTGACCAGATGGCCGTCCACGTGCCGCTGTCGCTGGAAGCCCAGCTCGAAGCGCGCGCGCTGATGATGTCGTCGAACAACATCCTCTCGCCGGCGAACGGCGAGCCGATCATCGTGCCGTCGCAGGACGTCGTGCTCGGCCTGTACTACATGACCCGCGCCCTGGAGAACAAGGCGGGCGAGGGCATGGCGTTCGCGAACATCGCCGAAGTCAAGCGCGCCTACGACAACCGCGTCGTCGAGCTGCACGCGAAGGTCAAGGTCCGCATCACCGAGACCGTGATCAGCGAAGACCCGGATACCGGCAAGCGCCTGCGCGAGCAGAAGACCGCGATCGTCGACACCACCGTCGGCCGCGCCCTGCTTCAGGAGATCCTGCCGGTCGGCCTGCCGTTCGCGCTGGTCAACACCGAGCTGACCAAGAAGAACATCAGCCGGCTGATCAACAGCAGCTACCGCCAGCTGGGCCTGAAGGACACGGTCGTGTTCGCCGACAAGCTGATGTACACCGGCTTCGCCTATGCGACCCGTTCCGGCGTGTCGGTCGGCATCGACGACATGACCATCCCGGCGGCCAAGAAGACCATCCTGGGCGAAGCCGAGGCCGAAGTGCTGGAAATCCAGCAGCAGTACCAGTCGGGTCTCGTGACCGCCGGCGAGCGCTACAACAAGGTGGTCGACATCTGGTCGCGCACCAACGAACGCGTCGCGAAGGCGATGATGGACACCATCGGTACCGAGAAGGTGCAGAACGCGAAGGGCGAGACCATCGACCAGAAGTCGATGAACTCGATCTACATCATGGCCGACTCGGGTGCGCGTGGTTCGCAGGCCCAGATCCGCCAGCTCGCCGGTATGCGTGGCCTGATGGCCAAGCCGGACGGCTCGATCATCGAAACGCCGATCACCGCGAACTTCCGCGAAGGCCTGAACGTTCTCCAGTACTTCATCTCGACCCACGGCGCCCGTAAGGGCCTCGCGGATACCGCGCTGAAGACCGCGAACTCCGGTTACCTGACCCGCCGACTCGTCGACGTGGCCCAGGACGTGGTGATCACCGAAGTCGACTGCGGCACGCACGAAGGCCTGATCATGACCCCGATCGTCGAAGGCGGCGACGTGGTCGAACCGCTGCGCGAGCGCGTGCTCGGCCGCATCGTGGCCGAAGACGTGTTCCTGCCGGGCAACGACGAGGATCCGTTCGTCACCCGCAACACCCTGCTCGACGAAGCCTGGGTGCAGAAGCTCGAAGACGCCGGCGTGCAGACCATCAAGGTCCGCTCGACCATCACCTGCGCCTCGTCGTTCGGCGTCTGCTCGCTGTGCTACGGCCGCGACCTGGCCCGTGGTCACACCGTCAACATCGGCGAAGCGGTCGGCGTCATCGCCGCGCAGTCGATCGGCGAGCCCGGCACCCAGCTGACCATGCGTACCTTCCACATCGGCGGTACGTTCTCCGGTGCGGCGTCGATCGACAACGTGACCGTGAAGACGAATGGCTCGGTCAAGTTCAACAACCTCAAGCACGTCAGCCACGCCGCAGGCCATCTGGTCGCGGTGTCGCGCTCGGGCGCCATCTCGGTGCTCGACGCCCACGGCCGCGAGCGCGAGCGTTACAAGGTCCCCTACGGCGCCACCATCCAGGTCAAGGACGGTGGTGAAGTGAAGGCCGGCCAGACCGTCGCCAACTGGGATCCGCACAGCCATCCGATCATGTCGGAAGTCGCCGGCTTCATCCGCTTCATCGACTTCGTCGATGGCGTGACGGTCGTCGAGAAGACCGACGAACTGACCGGCCTGGCCTCGCGCGAGATCACCGATCCCAAGCGTCGCGGCACCCAGGCCAAGGACCTGCGTCCGCTGGTGCGCATCGTCGACGCGAACGGCAAGGACCTCACCATCCCCGGGACCGACCTGCCGGCGCAGTACATGCTGCCGCCGCGCTCGATCGTCAACCTGCAGGACGGCGCGCCGGTGGGCGTGGGCGACGTGGTCGCCAAGATCCCGCAGGCCGCCTCGAAGACCCGCGACATCACCGGTGGTCTGCCGCGCGTGGCCGACCTGTTCGAAGCGCGCAAGCCGAAGGATCCCGCGATCCTGG
The DNA here is from genome assembly GCF_042677005.1 of Lysobacter brunescens. Taxonomy (NCBI): domain Bacteria; kingdom Pseudomonadati; phylum Pseudomonadota; class Gammaproteobacteria; order Lysobacterales; family Lysobacteraceae; genus Lysobacter; species Lysobacter brunescens. The sequence continues at coordinate 1,815,296 of NZ_JBHTIF010000001.1, forward strand.
CCGAGCGTTCGGGCATCATCAGCTTCGGCAAGGACACCAAGGGCAAGCAGCGCCTGATCATCAAGGACACCGATGGTTCGGAGCACGAAGAGCTGATCCCGAAGTACCGCCAGATCATCGTGTTCGAAGGTGAGCACGTGCAGAAGGGCGAAACCATCGTCGACGGCGAGCCCAGCCCGCAGGACATCCTGCGCCTGCTCGGCGTCGAGCCGCTGGCCTCGTACCTGACCAAGGAAATCCAGGACGTCTACCGTCTGCAGGGCGTGAAGATCAACGACAAGCACATCGAGGTGATCGTTCGCCAGATGCTGCGCAAGATCGAGATCACCGACCAGGGCGACAGCAAGTTCCTCAACGGCGAGCAGGTCGAACGCCAGCGCTTCATCGAGGAAAACGTCCGTCTGGCCGGCAAGAACGAGATCGTGGCGAAGGGCGACCCGGTGCTGCTCGGCATCACCAAGGCCTCGCTCGCCACAGAATCGTTCATCTCGGCGGCGTCGTTCCAGGAAACCACTCGCGTCCTTACCGAGGCAGCGGTGCGCGGTACCCGCGACACCCTGCGCGGCCTGAAGGAGAACGTGATCGTGGGTCGCCTGATCCCGGCGGGTACCGGCCTGGCCTACCACAGCCAGCGCCGCAAGCGCGCCTCGGGCCTGACCGACTCCGAGATGGAAGCCCTGTCGGCGCCTGCCGTCGTGGCCGAAGCCCCGGTGGCGATCGAGGCTCCCGTCCAGGCCCCGGTCAACCCGGTCCCGGACATGATCGAAGGCGACTCGGCCGAGTAAGGCCGGACCGCCGGTCGTCGGCCGGGGCTTCGGTCCAGGCCGCCCGACTGGCAAAGACGCGCGGAGTGGAGTAAGCTTCGCGCCTCTTTTGGCGGCCTCGGCTGCCCAGATCACGAAATGAGGCTACAGGATGTGCCTCGTATTCGGTCCAGGAGGACGGGAAAGTCCGGAGAAGCCGCCTGTTCGCAGGTGATTTCCCGGGACCGCGACGGCTCACCAAGCCGGGGCGGGCAAAGAATGCGTGTCGGCAGATCGGGGCTTCCCGGTCTGCCGGCGTTTTTTGTCGTCGCGTCGTCCTTGCGGGCGGTGCGGCCCTTCGAACCAACCAGCAGACAACCTACTGATGGCAACGATCAACCAGCTCGTGCGCAAGCCGCGCAGCCCCGAAGTCTACAAGAGCACCTCGCCGGCGCTCGCCAATTGCCCGCAGCGTCGCGGCGTGTGCACCCGCGTGTACACCACGACCCCGAAGAAGCCGAACTCGGCCCTTCGCAAGGTCGCCAAGGTCCGCCTGACCAACGGCTACGAAGTCATTTCGTACATCGGCGGCGAAGGCCACAACCTGCAGGAGCACTCGGTGGTCCTGATCCGCGGCGGTCGTGTGAAGGACCTCCCGGGCGTGCGTTACCACACCGTGCGCGGCTCGCTCGACGCCGCCGGTGTCGCCAAGCGTCGCCAGGGTCGTTCGAAGTACGGCGCCAAGCGTCCGAAGAAGTAATCGACACCCGTCAGCATTGCGTGGGGTGGGTCCCTGGCCCACCACTCCGAAATAACGGCGGGCCCGGGGCCCGCCCTACACACCGGTAATCAACATGTCCCGCAAAGGCAATACTCCGCAGCGTTCCGTCCTGCCCGACCCGAAGCACGGGAGCGAAACCATCGCCCGCTTCATCAACATGGTCATGCAGAGCGGCAAGAAGTCCATCGCCGAAAAGATCGTCTACGGCGCGATGGACGTGATCAACGAGAAGAACGGCAATTCGCTGGAACTGGTCGAAAAGGCGCTCGGCAACGTCGCCCCGGCCGTCGAAGTGAAGTCGCGCCGCGTCGGCGGCGCCACCTACCAGGTGCCGGTCGAAGTGCGCGCCTCGCGCCGCATGGCCCTGGCGATGCGCTGGCTGATCGACTCGGCCCGCAAGCGCGGCGAGAACTCGATGCCGCGCAAGCTGGCCGCCGAGCTGATCGACGCCTCGGAAAACCGCGGCGGCGCGATCAAGAAGCGCGAAGAAACCCACCGCATGGCCGAGGCCAACAAGGCCTTCGCGCACTACCGCTGGTAATCCGGCGGCGCTAGCGTTCCCTTCCGGGAACGCCGAAGCGGATGCGGCGGCCTTCCCGCCGCATCGACATCAAGACCCCGGAGGCCGCCGCAAGGCGGCATCCGGCCATTCAGGCCCGGGCATTCGTCCCATCCGGATTCCGGGCACCCAGACGAGAGAATCACCGTGGCCCGTACCACTCCCATCGAGCGTTACCGCAACTTCGGCATCATGGCGCACATCGATGCCGGCAAGACGACGACGACCGAACGCATCCTGTTCTACACCGGCGTCAACCACAAGATCGGCGAAGTGCACGAAGGTGCCGCGACGATGGACTGGATGGAGCAGGAGCAGGAGCGCGGCATCACCATCACTTCCGCCGCCACCACGGCGTTCTGGAAGGGCATGGACAAGTCGATGCCGGAGCATCGCTTCAACATCATCGACACCCCCGGGCACGTGGACTTCACCATCGAAGTCGAACGCTCGCTGCGCGTGCTCGACGGCGCCGTGTTCGTGCTCTGCGCGGTCGGCGGCGTCCAGCCGCAGTCCGAAACCGTGTGGCGCCAGGCCAACAAGTACGCCGTGCCGCGCATGGCCTTCGTCAACAAGATGGACCGCACTGGCGCCAACTTCGACAAGGTCGTGGAACAGCTGAAGAGCCGTCTCGGTGCCTACGCCGTGCCGATGCAGGTGCCGATCGGCGCCGAGGAAGGCTTCGAAGGCGTCGTCGACCTGCTCAAGATGAAGTCCATCATCTGGAACATGGAAGACAAGGGCGCAACCTTCGTCTACGGCGACATCCCCGCGCACCTGGCCGACAAGGCCGCCGAAGCGCGCGCGTTCATGGTCGAGGCTGCCGCCGAAGCCAGCGAAGAGATGATGGACAAGTACCTCAATGAGGGCGAGCTGACCGAAGAGGAAATCATCGCCGGCATCCGCGCCCGCACGCTGAAGGTCGAAATCGTTCCCGTCTTCTGCGGCACCGCGTTCAAGAACAAGGGTGTCCAGGCGATGCTCGACGCGGTCGTGCAGCTGCTGCCGTCGCCGATCGATCGTCCGCCGGTCAAGGGCATCGACGAGGACGACAAGGAGTCCAGCCGTACCGCCGAAGACACCGCGCCGTTCTCGGCGCTGGCGTTCAAGATCATGACCGACCCGTTCGTGGGTTCGCTCACGTTCTTCCGCGTCTATTCGGGCACCCTGAACTCGGGCGACCAGGTGTACAACCCGGTCAAGTCGAAGAAGGAGCGCATCGGCCGCATCCTGCAGATGCACGCGAACAATCGTGAGGAAATCAAGGAAGTCCGTGCCGGCGACATCGCCGCTGCGGTCGGCCTGAAGGACGTCACGACCGGTGACACGCTGTGCGCGCAGGACGCGATCATCACGCTCGAGCGCATGACGTTCCCGGAGCCGGTGATCTCGATGGCCGTCGAGCCGAAGACCAAGTCGGACCAGGAAAAGATGGGTATCGCCCTGGGTCGCCTGGCGCAGGAAGATCCCTCGTTCCGCGTCCGTACCGACGAGGAATCGGGCCAGACCATCATCGCCGGCATGGGCGAGCTGCACCTCGACATCATCGTCGACCGCATGCGCCGCGAGTTCAACGTGGAAGCGAACGTCGGCAAGCCGCAGGTGGCCTACCGCGAAACCATCCGCAAGTCGGACGTGAAGTCGGACTACAAGCACGCCAAGCAGTCGGGTGGTAAGGGTCAGTACGGTCACGTCGTGATCGAACTGTCGCCGATGACCGAAGCGGACCGCGCCGATTCCGACGTCAAGAACGATTTCCTGTTCATCAACGACATCACCGGCGGCGTGATCCCGAAGGAATTCATTCCGGCCGTCGAAAAGGGCCTGCGCGAAACCATCACCAGCGGCCCGCTCGCCGGCTTCCCGGTGGTGAACGTGAAGGTCAAGCTGGTCTTCGGTTCGTACCACGACGTCGACTCGTCGGAAATGGCGTTCAAGCTCGCCGCGTCGATGGCCTTCAAGGAAGGCTTCCGCAAGGCCGATCCGGTCCTGCTGGAGCCGATGATGAAGGTCGAAGTCGTGACGCCGGAAGAGTATGTCGGTGACGTGATGGGCGACCTGAGCCGTCGTCGCGGCCTGCTCCAGGGCCAGGACGACACGCCGTCGGGCAAGACCATCAATGCGATGGTGCCGCTGGGCGAAATGTTCGGCTACGCGACCACCATCCGCTCGCTGACCCAGGGTCGCGCGACGTTCACGATGGAATTCGACCACTACGCCGAAGCGCCGACCAACATCGCCGAAGCGGTCATCAAGAAGAGCTGAGGTTCGTGACACGGAAGCCGGGGCCCGCCATGCGCGCGGTTCCGGCCTTCCGGATCAGGAATCCCGAATCAACAATCCAGTCATTTCTAGAGAGACATCACCATGGCAAAGGGTAAGTTCGAGCGCACCAAGCCGCACGTGAACGTGGGCACGATCGGTCACGTTGACCACGGCAAGACGACGCTGACGGCGGCGCTGACGAAGATCGGCGCGGAGCGTTTCGGCGGCGAGTTCAAGGCGTACGACGCGATCGACGCGGCGCCGGAAGAGAAGGCCCGCGGCATCACGATTTCGACGGCGCACGTGGAATACGAAAGCCCGACGCGCCACTACGCGCACGTGGACTGCCCGGGTCACGCCGACTACGTGAAGAACATGATCACCGGTGCCGCCCAGATGGACGGCGCGATCCTGGTGTGCTCGGCCGCTGACGGCCCGATGCCGCAGACCCGCGAGCACATCCTGCTGTCGCGTCAGGTCGGCGTGCCGTACATCGTCGTGTTCCTGAACAAGGCCGACATGGTGGACGACGCCGAGCTGCTCGAACTGGTCGAGATGGAAGTGCGCGAGCTGCTGAGCAAGTACGACTTCCCGGGCGACGACACCCCGATCATCCACGGCTCGGCCCGTCTGGCGCTGGAAGGCGACCAGAGCGAGATCGGTGTGCCGGCGATCATCAAGCTGGTTGAGGCGCTGGACACCTGGATTCCGGAGCCGCAGCGCGACATCGACAAGACCTTCCTGATGCCGGTGGAAGACGTGTTCTCGATCTCGGGTCGCGGCACCGTCGTGACCGGCCGTATCGAGCGCGGCATCATCAAGGTCGGTGACGAAATCGAAATCGTCGGCATCCGTCCGACGCAGAAGACGACGGTCACGGGCGTTGAAATGTTCCGCAAGCTGCTGGATCAGGGTCAGGCAGGCGACAACGCCGGTCTGCTGCTGCGCGGCACGAAGCGTGACGACGTGGAGCGCGGCCAGGTGCTGTGCAAGCCGGGTTCGATCGCGCCGCACACGGACTTCGAAGCCGAAGTGTACGTGCTGTCGAAGGACGAAGGCGGCCGTCACACCCCGTTCTTCAAGGGCTATCGTCCGCAGTTCTACTTCCGCACGACGGACATTACGGGCGCCTGCCAGCTGCCGGAAGGCACGGAGATGGTGATGCCGGGCGACAACGTGAAGATGACGGTGCAGCTGATCAACCCGGTGGCGATGGACGAAGGCCTGCGCTTCGCGATCCGCGAAGGCGGCCGTACGGTCGGCGCCGGCGTCGTTGCCAAGATCATCAAGTGATCGATTGCCGCAGGTGATCGATCGTCCCGGCGCAGGTCGGGATCCTGCTTGAAGCGCGGTTCCTGCTCCGGCATTTCCGGGGCAGGCCTCCAAGCCCCGCCGCCTATCGGCTGGCGGGGTGGAAGAGAAAGGAGGGCGGGTGGCCTTGCTTGCAAGACCATCCGACGTCCCCTACAATGCACGACCTTTCGCGCACAGCCTGTTCAGGTTCTGCGCGAAAAAGCGAAATGAGGCGCGGGATGCGGCTCGTCTTCGCCGGACATGGAATCGTCGCGATGGCATCGCTCCGCCCGTCCCGAAATTGTTCGGGGCAACAGTGGCGGGGCAGGTTGTCGCGTCTTCGGATTTCATTCTGGCGGGCCGGGCAACCGGCCTGCCTTTGTTTTTGCCGCTCCAATATTGATGTTCTGCTTGCCGAGCGTAGTGTTTCGGCGTCCTCCCGGGGCTTGACTCTTTCCGGAAGGTCAATCGCTTCAATGAGTTGCGGTATCCAGCGGTACAAAAGGGGGTTCGGCGCACCTAGCCGCCGGGCCTGTCGCTCTTTCTACGAGGAATTTCCGTCATGGCGGATCAGAAAATCCGGATCCGGCTGAAAGCGTTCGATCATCGTCTGATCGACCGTTCGGCCAGCGAGATCGTCGAGACGGCTAAGCGGACGGGCGCCCAAGTGCGCGGCCCGATCCCGCTGCCGACCAAAATCGAACGCTACACCGTCCTGGTGTCGCCGCACGTCGACAAGGACGCGCGCGACCAGTACGAGACCCGCACGCACAAGCGCGTGCTCGACATCGTCGACCCCAACGACAAGACCGTGGACGCGCTGATGAAGCTCGAACTGGCTGCCGGCGTCGACGTCCAGATCAAGCTGACCTGAGGCCCGGACCATGACCGCGAAGAAATATTCGTTGGGCATCGTCGGCCGCAAGGCCGGCATGAGCCGCATGTTCACCGAGGACGGCAAGTCGATCCCGGTGACCCTGATCGAAGCCACCCCGAACCGCATCGTCCAGGTCAAGACCCCGGACACCGACGGCTACAGCGCCGTGCAGGTCACCGCTGGCGTCAAGCGCGCTGCGCTGATCAACAAGCCGGAAGCCGGTCACCTCGCCAAGGCGAAGGTCGAAGCCGGCCGTGGCCTGTGGGAGCTGCGCGTCGAAGCCGACAAGATCGGCGACTTCCAGGTGGGCGGCGAGATCAAGGCCGACATCTTCGAAGTCGGCCAGATCGTCGACGTCCAGGGCGTCACCAAGGGCAAGGGCTTCCAGGGCACGATCAAGCGCTGGAACTTCACCATGGGCGACGCGACGCACGGTAACTCGCTGTCGCACCGCTCGCCGGGTTCGATCGGCCAGCGCCAGACGCCGGGTCGCGTGTTCCCGGGCAAGAAGATGTCCGGCCACATGGGTGCCGAGACGCAGACGACGCAGCGCCTGGAAGTGGTCAAGGTCGACGCCGAGCGCGGCCTGATCGCGATCAAGGGCGCGGTCCCCGGCGCGCCGGGCGGCGACGTCATTGTCCGTCCGACCACGAAGTAAGGGAGACGACAATGGAACTCGCCATCACCAACAGCAGCAACAAGATCACCGTCTCCGACGCGATCTTCGGCCGCGAATACAATGAAAACCTGGTGCACCAGGTGGTTGTTGCCTACCGCAACGCCGGTCGTGCCGGCACCAAGGCGCAGAAGACCCGCGCCGAAGTCAACGGCACCACCAAGAAGTCGAAGAAGCAGAAGGGCGGCGGCGCGCGTCACGGCGCCCTGACGGCCCCGATCTTCGTCGGCGGCGGTCGCGCCTTCGCGGCGAAGCCGCGCAGCTTCGCGCAGAAGGTCAACCGCAAGATGTACCGCGCCGCGATCGCCGCGATCCTGTCCGAACTGAACCGCCAGGGCCGCATCAAGATCGTCGAAGCCTTCGACATAGATGCCCCGAAGACCAGCGGCCTCGTCGAGAAGCTCAAGGGCTTCGAGCTCGGCCAGCGCCCGCTGATCGTCACCGAAGACGCCTCCGAGAACCTGTTCCTGTCCTCGCGCAACCTGCCGTACGTGCAGGTCCGTGACGTGCAGGGCCTGGATCCGGTGGCCCTGGTCGGCGCCGACAGCGTCCTGATGACCGCCGATGCGGTCAAGAAGATCGAGGAGTGGCTGGCATGAACGACGCCAAGCTCTATAACGTGATCCGTGCACCCCGCGTGTCCGAAAAGACCGTGCGCGGCCAGGAACACAATCAGTACGCCTTCGAAGTCGCCACCGATGCGACGAAGGCCGACATCAAGGTCGCCATCGAGAAGCTGTTCGATGTGCAGGTCAAGTCGGTCAACGTCGTGAACGTGAAGGGCAAGAACAAGGCGTTCCGTTACCGCAATGGTCGCCGCGGCGACTCGCGCAAGGCGTACGTGACCCTGGCCGAAGGCCAGACGATCGACGTCACCGCGGTCAAGGTCTGAGGAATCACCGATGCCATTGATGACTTTCAAACCCACTTCCGCAGGCCGCCGCAGCGCGGTCCGCGTGGTCACGCCGGGCCTGCACAAGGGCGCCCCGCATGCCGCGCTGGTCGAGAAGCAGGGCAAGACCGGCGGCCGTAACCATCACGGCCGCATCACCACCCGCCACATCGGCGGTGGCCACAAGCAGCACTACCGCATCATCGACTTCAAGCGCGACAAGGAAGGCATTCCGGCGAAGGTCGAGCGGATCGAATACGATCCGAATCGCACCGCGCACATCGCGCTGCTGTGCTATGTCGACGGCGAGCGTCGCTACATCATCGCGCCGAAGGGCCTGAAGGCCGGCGACCAGGTGATCTCGGGCAACGATGCGCCGATCAAGGCGGGCAACACCCTGCCGCTGCGCAACATCCCGGTCGGTTCGACGGTGCATTGCATCGAGATGAAGCCGGGCAAGGGCGCCCAGCTCGCCCGCGCCGCCGGCGCCGGCGTGCAGCTCGTCGCCCGCGAAGGCATCTACGCGATGCTCCGCCTGCGTTCGGGCGAAATGCGCAAGGTGCCGGCCGAGTGCCGCGCCACCATCGGCGAAGTCGGCAACACCGAACACAACCTCGAGAAGCTCGGCAAGGCCGGTGCTGCTCGCTGGCGCGGCGTCAAGCCGACCGTCCGCGGCGCTGCCATGAACCCGGTCGACCATCCGCACGGTGGTGGTGAAGCGAAGGCCGGTCAGGGCAACCCGCACCCGGTCACCCCGTGGGGCGTCCCCACCAAGGGTTACAAGACCCGCAAGAACAAGCGCACGCAGAAGTTCATCGTGCGTGACCGCAGGAGCTAATCGACCATGGCACGTTCACTCAAGAAGGGTCCGTTCGTCGACCACCACCTCATCAAGAAGGTGGAGACTGCGGGCAACAACAAGAAGCCGATCAAGACCTGGTCGCGTCGTTCCACCATCCTGCCGGAAATGATCGGGTTCACGATCGCCGTGCACAACGGGAAGAACCACATCCCGGTGCTCGTCAACGAGAACATGGTCGGCCACAAGCTCGGCGAGTTCGCTCTGACCCGGACCTTCAAGGGTCACGGCGGCGACAAGAAGGGCAAGTAAGGAGATGACCATGGAAGCCAAAGCTATCCTGCGCACCGCGCGCATCTCCCCGCAGAAGGCCCGCCTGGTCGCCGACCAGGTGCGCGGTCTCTCCGCCGAGCGTGCCGTGAATCTGCTCCGTTTCTCGGACAAGAAGGCCGCCGCCATGATCCGCAAGGTCGTGGAGTCCGCCATCGCCAACGCCGAGAACAACCAGGGCGCCGACATCGACCTGCTCAAGGTCAAGACCATCACGGTCGACGAAGGCCCGTCCCTGAAGCGTTTCATGGCCCGCGCCAAAGGCCGCGGTACCCGCATTCTGAAGCGCACCAGCCACATCACCGTGGTCGTGGGCGAGGGCAAATAAGTATGGGTCACAAAGTTCATCCGACCGGTATCCGCCTCGGCATCGCCAAGGACTGGAACTCCAAGTGGTACGCCGGCAAGAAGGAATACGCCGAGTACCTGGCCGCCGACCTGAAGGTCCGCGAGATGCTGCGCAAGAAGCTGGCCGCCGCCGGGATCAGCAAGATCCTGATCGAGCGTCCTGCGAAGACCGCGCGCGTCACCGTGCACACCGCCCGTCCGGGCGTGGTGATCGGCAAGCGCGGCGAGGACATCGAGAAGCTGCGCAAGGAAATCAGTGACGTGATGGGCGTCCCCGCCCACATCAACGTCACCGAAGTCCGCAAGCCGGAACTCGACGCCCAGCTCGTGGCCGAATCGATCGCCCAGCAGCTGGAGCGCCGCATCATGTTCCGTCGCGCGATGAAGCGCGCCGTGGGCAATGCGATGCGTCTCGGTGCGCTCGGCATCAAGGTCAACGTCGCCGGCCGCCTCAACGGCGCCGAAATCGCCCGCTCGGAGTGGTACCGCGAAGGCCGCGTGCCGCTGCATACCCTCCGCGCCGACGTCGACTACGGCTTCGCCGAAGCCCACACCACCTACGGCGTGATCGGCATCAAGACCTGGATCTACAAGGGCGAGATCTTCGATTTCTCCCAGGTGGGCCAGGAAAAGCAGGACGACACGCCGCGCGAACGCGGTGAGCGTGGCGACCGTAACGATCGTGCCGATCGCCCGCGCGGCCCGCGCCGTGACCGTGAAGCGAGGGACTAATCATGTTGCAACCCAAGCGAACCAAATATCGCAAGGTCTTCAAGGGCCGCAATGAAGGTCTGAGCTGGAACGCCAACCAGGTCAGCTTCGGCGAATACGGCCTCAAGGCCACCATGACGGGCCGTCTGACCGCGCGTCAGATCGAGGCCGCGCGCCGCACGATCAGCCGCTACGTGAAGCGTGGCGGCAAGATGTGGATCCGCGTGTTCCCCGACAAGCCGATCACGCAGAAGCCGATCGAAGTCCGAATGGGCTCCGGTAAGGGCAACGTCGAGTACTGGGTCGCGCAGATCCAGCCCGGCCGCATGATCTATGAAATCGAGGGCGTCGACGAGGCGACCGCGCGCGAGGCGTTCCGTCTGGCCGCCGCCAAGCTCTCGGTCACCACCACTTTCGTGACCCGGACGGTGCGCTGATGGAACTCAAGCAACTCAAAGCCAAGTCGGCCGACGAGCTGAAGGCCCATCTGACCGACCTGCAGAAGGAGCAGTTCTCGCTCCGCATGCAGAAGGCTACCGGCCAGCTCGCCAAGACCCACGACATCCGTCGCGTGCGCCGTGAAATCGCCCGCGTCAACATGTTGCTCGGTCAGCAGAAGTAAGGACTGACGACAATGAACAATTCCGAAAAGAAGCAGCGCACGGTCCAGGGCCGCGTCGTCAGCAACAAGATGGACAAGACCGTCACCGTGCTGGTCGAGCGCCTGGTCAAGCACGAGCTGTACGGCAAGTACATCCGCCGCTCCACCAAGCTGCACGCCCATGACGCCGACAACAGCTGCAACGAAGGCGATGTCGTGCGCGTGGCCGAGTGCGCCCCGCTGTCCAAGACCAAGAACTGGCGCGTCGTCGAAATCGTCGAACGCGCGGCCGAATAACGAGGAGGCTGAATCATGATCCAGATGCAGAGCCACCTCGAAGTGGCCGACAATTCCGGTGCGAAGGAAGTGATGTGCATCAAGGTGCTCGGCGGCTCCAAGCGCCGCTACGCGCACATTGGCGACATCATCAAGGTGTCCATCAAGGACGCCATTCCGCGCGGCAAGGTGAAGAAGGGCGAGGTCTACAACGCCGTCGTGGTCCGCACCCGCAAGGGCGTGCGCCGTGCCGACGGTTCGCTGATCCGTTTCGACGCCAACGCCGCCGTGCTCCTCAACAACAAGCATGAGCCGATCGGCACCCGCATCTTCGGACCGGTGACGCGCGAACTGCGCTCCGAGAAGTTCATGAAGATCGTCTCGCTCGCGCCCGAAGTGCTCTGAGCGGAGGAAAAGACATGAATCGCATCAAGAAAGGCGACCGCGTTCTCGTCATCGCCGGCAAGGACAAGGGCAAGCAGGGCGACGTCGTGAACGTTGCAGGCGACCGCGTGTTCGTCTCCAACATCAACATCGTCAAGCGCCACACCAAGCCGAACCCGCAGGCGGGCCAGCCCGGTGGCGTGATCGAGCGCGAAGCCTCGATCCACATCTCCAACGTCATGCTGTTCAACCCTGCCTCGGGCAAGGGCGAGCGCATCGGAATCAAGAAGCTGGAGGATGGACGCAAACTGCGTGTGTTCCGCTCCAGCGGTGAGGCGGTCGACGCCTGAGGAATGCAAAAATGACGACTCGTCTGGAACAGTTCTACAAGGATGAAGTGGTGCCGAAGCTGATGAAGCAGTTCGGCTACACCAATCCGATGGAAGTGCCGAAGCTGCAGAAGATCACGCTCAACATGGGCGTGGGCGAAGCCGCTGCGAACAAGAAGGTGCTGGAGAACGCCGTCGCCGACCTGGCCAAGATCACTGGCCAGAAGCCGGTGGTGACAAAGGCCCGCGTCTCGGTGGCTTCGTTCAAGATCCGCGATGGCTGGCCGATCGGCTGCAAGGTGACCCTGCGTCGCGCCAAGATGTTCGAGTTCCTCGATCGCCTGGTGAACATCTCGCTGCCCCGCGTCCGCGACTTCCGCGGCGTGTCGGGTCGCTCGTTCGACGGCCGCGGCAACTACAACATGGGCCTGAAGGAACAGATCATCTTCCCGGAAATCGACTTCGACGCCGTCGACGCGATCCGCGGCATGGATATTGCCATCACCACCACCGCCAAGACCGACGCCGAAGCGAAGGCCTTGCTGGAAGCGTTCCGCTTCCCGTTCCGCAACTAATCAGGACACGCATTCCATGGCAAAGACCTCGATGGTGAACCGCGAAGTCAAGCGGGCCAAGCTGGCGAAGAAGTACGCCGCCAAGCGCGAAGCGTTGAAGAAGATCATCAACAGCCAGGACGGCGACTTCGACGAGAAGATGGCGGCTGCGGCCAAGCTGCAGAAGCTGCCGCGCGATTCTTCGCCGTCCCGCCAGACCCTGCGCTGCGCCCTCACCGGTCGTCCGCGCGGCGTCTACCGCAAGTTCGGCCTCGGCCGCAACAAGCTCCGCGAAGCCACCATGCGTGGCGACGTGCCGGGCCTGCGCAAGGCCAGCTGGTAATCGGTCCTTAGGGACTGATAGACTAGGCGGCTGCTACACGCGGCACCCTGCAGGCCGGACTTGTCCGGCCTGCAGCCGTCTCCGACGGCAGGCCCGGTTCGCCGGGCGTCACCCGGACTCCCGTCCGGTTCACAACCCAAGACAGATTTCGCGAAAGCGGATATCGGTGCTACTCATCAAGGTGACTCTGCAATGAGCATGACTGATCCCATCGCCGACATGCTGGTCCGCATCAAGAATGCGGCCGCAGTCGGCAAGCAGACGGTGAAAATGCCGTCGTCCAAGATCAAGGTCGCGATCGCCAACGTCCTCAAGGACGAAGGCTACATCGGCGACATCCGCGTGACCGAGAACGGCGCCAAGGCCGAGCTCGAGATCGTCCTGAAGTACTTCGAAGGCAAGCCGGTCATCGAGCGCCTGCATCGCGTGTCGCGTTCGGGCCTGCGCCAGTACCGTGGCAAGGACGAACTGCCGAAGGTTCTCGGCGGTCTCGGCGTCGCCATCATTTCCACCTCCAAGGGCATCATGACCGATGCGCAGGCGCGCCAGCAGGGCGTCGGCGGTGAAGTCCTGTGCTTCGTGGCGTAAGGAGAACGATCCCATGTCTCGCGTCGCCAAAAAGCCGATCGCCCTCCCGAAGGGTGTCGAATTCAACATCCAGTCCGACAACGTGAGCGTCAAGGGCCCGAAGGGCACCCTGTCGATCGCCAAGCCGGCCGGCATCGAAGTGAAGATCGAAGACGGCAATGCGCTGCTCTCGGCCAACGACGATTCGCTGGTTCCGCTGACCGGAACCCTGCGTGCCATCCTGTCGAACATGGTCCACGGCGTCAGCCAGGGCTTCGAGCGCAAGCTCGAGCTCGTCGGCGTCGGCTACCGTGCCGCCATGCAGGGCAAGGACCTCAGCCTGTCCCTGGGCTTCTCGCATCCGGTCGTGTTCCCGGCACCGGAAGGCATCACCATCGCCACGCCGACGCAGACCGAGATCCTGATCTCGGGCGCCGACAAGCAGCGCGTCGGTGAAGTCGCCGCCAAGATCCGTGGCTTCCGTCCGCCGGAACCCTACAAGGGCAAGGGCGTGAAGTACTCCGACGAAACCATCATTCGCAAAGAAGCCAAGAAGGCCTAATCGCGCCTATCCGCTTCTTGAGGATCAAGATCATGAGCAGCATCAAGAACACCGCCCGCCTGCGCCGCGCCAAGTCCACGCGCGCGCATATCCGCGAACTCGGCGTGCCGCGCCTGACCGTGCTGCGCACCGGTCAGCATCTCTACGCCCAGGTGTTCACCGCCGACGGCTCCAAGGTGCTGGCTGCGGCCAACACCATGCAGGCTGCCGTGGGTGAGGGCCTGAAGAGCAAGAAGAACAGCGACGCCGCCGCGAAGGTGGGTCGTGCCATTGCCGAGCTGGCCAAGGCTGCAGGCGTCGAGAAGGTCGCGTTCGACCGCTCGGGCTACCGCTACCACGGCCGCATCAAGGCCCTGGCCGAAGCCGCCCGCGAGGGTGGCCTGCAGTTCTGAGTCACGACGGCCCGGGTGTATGCCCGGGCCGTCCCGTTCCTCGTCCGCAGCGCCCCATGGCGCACGGACGACTGCCGGGAACTTGAAGCGGGCCGCCGCGGTCCACATCGAGTCTCCTCTGCCGCCGGCGCGGTCTGCGCCGGACGCATGTATCGATTCCGGTACCTGCGGAACACCCGAAACACACCACAACGATAAGCGGCCACGCCGCAAATCCCTCAAACAACCGAGATATCGAAATGGCAGAACAACGTGAATCGCGCGGCCGCGATCGTGATCGCAACCGCGAAGAGGTCGATGACGGCATGATCGAGAAGCTGATCGCGGTCAACCGCGTCAGCAAGACCGTCAAGGGTGGTCGTCAGTTCACCTTCACCGCGCTGACGGTGGTGGGCGACGGCTCCGGCAAGGTCGGCTTCGGCTACGGCAAGGCGCGCGAAGTGCCGGTCGCGATCCAGAAGTCGATGGAATACGCCCGCAAGAACATGAGCAACGTCGACCTGAACAACGGCACTCTGTGGCACGCCGTCAAGTCGGGCCACGGCGCTGCCCACGTGTTCATGCAGCCGGCGTCGGAAGGTACCGGCGTGATCGCCGGCGGCGCGATGCGCGCCGTGCTCGAAGCGGTCGGCGTGAAGAACGTGCTGGCCAAGGCCACCGGTTCGCGCAACCCGATCAACCTGGTGCGCGCCACGCTCAAGGGCCTCGAGTCCATGCAGTCGCCGGCCCGCATCGCGGCCAAGCGCGGCAAGAAGACGGAGGACATCCTCAATGGCTGATTCCAATAACGGCACCGTCAAGGTCCGCCTGGTCAAGGGTCTGCGCGGCACCCAGGCGCGTCATCGCCTGTCGGTGAAGGCGCTGGGCCTGAACAAACTCAATGATGTCCGCGAGTTGAAGGACAGTCCGCAGGTGCGTGGCCTGATCACGCAGCTGCACTACCTCGTCCGCGTGGAGGAGTAATCATATGCGTCTCAATACTCTCAAGCCCGCTGACGGCGCCCGCAAGGAGCGCACCCGTGTCGGTCGCGGTATCGGTTCCGGCCTCGGCAAGACCGCGGGTCGCGGCCACAAGGGTTCGTTCGCGCGCGCCGGCAAGGGCAAGATCAAGGCCGGTTTCGAAGGCGGCCAGATGCCCATGCAGCGTCGTCTGCCGAAGATCGGCTTCCGTTCGCCGATCGCCAAGGACACCGCCGAAGTGTTGCTGTACCAGCTGGACAAGCTGGACGGCACGATCGACCTGGCTGCGCTGCGCGCCGCCAAGCTGGTGCCGAGCACCGCGAAGAAGGTCAAGATCGTGAAGAAGGGCGAGCTGACCAAGAAGCTCGTGATCAAGGGCATCGCGACGACCGCCGGCGCCAAGGCCGCGATCGAAGCGGCCGGCGGCAGCATCGAAGCATAAGGCAGGAGTAATCCGGGCATGGCGGCAAGCGCGAACGCAATGGGTGGTCTCGGCGGTCTCGGCAAATTCACCGAGCTGCGCCAGCGGCTGTTGTTCGTGCTCGGGGCGCTGATCGTCTACCGCATCGGGTGTTACATACCGGTGCCGGGCGTCAACCCCGAGGCGATGCTGGAACTGATGAAGACCCAGGAAGGCACCATTGTGGACATGTTCAACATGTTCTCCGGTGGCGCCCTGGAGCGCTTCAGCCTGTTCGCGCTCAACGTCGTCCCGTACATCTCCGCGTCGATCATCGTCCAGTTGCTGGTACAGATCGTGCCCAGCCTCAAGGCGATCCAGAAGGAAGGCGAGTCCGGTCGCCGCAGGATCACCCAGTGGTCGCGCATCGGCGCGATCCCGCTGGCGGTGTTCCAGGCGGCCGGCATCGCGACCGCGCTGCAGGCGCAGGGCGCGAACAGCTCGATCCCGGTGGTCTATGCCCCCGGCATGGGCTTCATCCTGACGGCGGTGGTCTCGCTGACCGCTGGCACCATGTTCCTGATGTGGCTGGGTGAGCAGATCACCGAGCGCGGCATCGGCAACGGTGTCTCGCTGATCATTTTCGCCGGCATCGTCGCAGGCCTGCCGGGCGCGGTGTTGAACACGCTGCAGCAGGCGAGCAGCGGTGACATGCAGTGGATCACGGTCATCCTGATCCTCGCCATCGTGCTTGTCTTCACCTACTTCGTGGTGTTCGTCGAGCGTGGTCAGCGCCGGATCACGGTCAATTACGCGCGACGCCAGGGCGGCCGCAATGCGTACATGAACCAGAGTTCCTTCCTGCCGCTGAAGCTCAACATGGCGGGCGTGATCCCGGCGATCTTCGCGTCGTCGATCATCATGTTCCCGGCCACAGCCTCCACCTGGTTCAGCCAGACCGGCAACGTCAGCACCCTGCAGAAGGTCGCGCAGGCGCTGTCGCCGGGCGAGCCGCTGTACATGATCCTGTTCGCGGCGCTGATCATCGGCTTCGCCTTCTTCTACACCGCACTGGTCTTCAACTCGCAGGAAACTGCCGAGAACCTGAAGAAGTCCGGCGCGCTGATTCCCGGCATACGCCCGGGCAAGGCCACCGCCGACTACATCGACGGCGTGCTGACCCGCCTGACCGGCGCCGGCGCCCTGTATCTGGTCATCGTCTGCCTCCTGCCGACGATCATGCAGACCGAGCTGGGCACCTCGTTCTATTTCGGCGGCACATCGCTGCTGATCGTGGTGGTCGTAGTGATGGACTTCATCGCCCAGATCCAGGCGCATTTGATGTCGCACCAGTACGAGAGCCTGCTCAAGAAGGCCAATCTCAAGGGCGGCAATCGCGGTCTGACGCGGTAAACTTAGCGGGCGGAGTGGCCAAGCCATTCCGCCGCGTGGGCCCGGCGCTTTACGCCGGTCCGCGCAACGAACGCCAGCCCGCCTCGGGTCGGTGTTCGAGCCTCGGTCGGAAACCGGGGCAGGGGCGACCCGGGCGGCGGTCTCGCGTCCGGGTGGGTCAGGGTGGTGCCGACACCTGAGGAGTGTCGGTCGGTATGCTCAAAGGCATCGTCGCGATGCGTTGGTCATGCCAACCCGGGTCCATCGCCGGAGCATGGGCACTCTCCCCATGCCAGGAAGGTCCGCTGGCGCCCGAAAGGGGGCCGGCGGCGTTTGGCTACGGCCGAACCCCTTCCTTGTTGAACGAGACCTTGCTAGAATTTCGAGTTCACTTAGACCAAGTGCCCCATGAGCCGGGGTGACCCGGCCGTCAAACCAGTTGGAGATCCGCGCATGGCGCGTATTGCAGGTGTCAACCTGCCTGCCCAGAAGCACGTCTGGGTCGGGCTGCAAAGCATCTACGGCATCGGCCGTACCCGTTCGAAACTCGTCTGCGACGCCGCCGGCGTGGCTTCGAACACCAAGATCCGCGACCTGTCCGAAGTCGAAGTCGAGCGCCTCCGCGCCGAAGTCGGCAAGTACACGGTCGAAGGCGACCTCCGCCGTGAGGTCGGCATCGCGATCAAGCGTCTGATGGACCTCGGCTGCTACCGCGGCCTGCGTCATCGTCGTGGCCTGCCGCTCCGCGGCCAGCGCACCCGGACCAATGCCCGTACCCGCAAGGGTCCGCGCAAGGCCATCAAGAAGTAAGGGGCATAGACCATGGCCAAGCCGGCAGCTACCAAGACGAAGAAGAAGATCAAGCGCGTCGTCACCGACGGCATCGCGCACGTCCACGCTTCGTTCAACAACACCATCGTGACCATCACCGACCGCCAGGGCAATGCGCTGTCGTGGGCGACTTCGGGCGGCGCGGGTTTCCGCGGTTCGCGCAAGTCCACCCCGTTCGCCGCGCAGGTCGCCGCCGAGAAGGCCGGCAAGGCCGCCCTCGACTACGGCCTGAAGGCGCTCGAAGTGCGCATCAAGGGCCCGGGCCCGGGTCGCGAATCGGCCGTCCGCTCGCTCAACAGCGTCGGCTACAAGATCACCAACATCATCGACGTGACGCCGATCCCGCACAACGGGTGCCGTCCGCCGAAGAAGCGTCGCGTCTGACGCGGCCTGAGGAGCAGAGAACACCATGGCTCGTTATATCGGTCCCACCTGCAAACTCGCCCGTCGCGAAGGCGCAGACCTCAGTCTGAAGTCGCCGGCGCGCGCGCTCGACTCGAAGTGCAAGCTCGAGCAGAAGCCCGGCCAGCACGGCGCGGCCCGCAAGGGCAAGCTGTCCGACTACGCCACCCAGCTGCGTGAGAAGCAGAAGGTCAAGCGTATCTACGGTCTGCTGGAACGTCAGTTCCGCAACTACTACAAGAAGGCCTCGACCAAGAAGGGCAACACCGGCGAGAACCTTCTGCAGATGCTGGAAACCCGTCTGGACAACGTCGTCTACCGCATGGGCTTCGCCGTCACCCGTCCGGCCGCCCGCCAGCTGGTCTCGCACCGCGGCGTCCTGGTCAACGGCAAGTCGGTGAACCTGCCGTCGTATCAGGTCAAGGCCGGCGACGCGATCACCCTGTCCGAGAAGGCGCAGAAGCAGCTCCGCGTCCAGGAAGCCCTCAACGTCTCCTCGACGATGGACCTGGCGCCGGGCTGGATCGAAGTCGACAGCAAGAAGTTCAGCGGCGTGTTCAAGGCCGTTCCGGATCGCAGCGACCTGCCGGCCGACATCAACGAAGCGCTGATCGTCGAGTTGTACTCGAAGTAAGCGACGGTGAAGCGCCTCCGCCACGTGCGGGGGCGCGGCTCCAGACCCCCACGGCCGCGGCGCCCGTCGCCCCGGTCGCCTCCCTTGCCCGGGGAGGCCCCCAGAAACACCGCCGCGGCCGCGAGGCCCCGGCTCCAGGAGACACCACAAGATGACGGTATCCGCCAATCAGGTCCTGCGTCCGCGCGCTCCGCAGATCGAGCGCCTTGCCGGCAATCGCGCCAAGGTGGTGATCGAGCCGCTGGAGCGTGGTTACGGCCACACCCTCGGCAATGCACTGCGTCGCGTGCTGCTGTCGTCGATCCCCGGTTACGCGATCACCGAGGTCGAGATCGACGGCGTGCTCCACGAGTACACCACGGTCGAAGGCCTGCAGGAAGACGTGCTGGAAGTGCTGTTGAACCTCAAGGACGTCGCGATCCGCATGGGCACGGGCGAGTCTTCGACCCTGAGCCTGAGCAAGCAGGGTCCGGGCGTGGTCATCGCCGGCGACATCCGGACCGACCACAACGTCGAGATCCTGAATCCGGAGCACGTGATCGCGCATCTCACCAAGGATGCCGCGCTGAACATGCGCGTCAAGATCGAGCGTGGCTTCGGCTACCAGCCGGCCGCCGCGCGTCGTCGTCCGGATGAGGAAACCCGCGCCATCGGCCGCCTGATGCTTGACGCCTCGTTCTCGCCGGTCCGCCGCGTGGCCTATGAAGTCGAAGCGGCCCGCGTCGAACAGCGCACCGACCTCGACAAGCTCGTGCTCGACATCGAGACCAACGGCACCATCGACGCCGAGGAAGCCGTGCGCACCGCCGCCGACATCCTCACCGACCAGCTGTCGGTCTTCGGCGACTTCACCCACCGCGATCGCGGCGCATCCAAGCCGGCGACCACCGGTGTGGATCCGATCCTGCTCCGCCCGATCGACGATCTGGAGCTGACCGTGCGTTCGGCCAACTGTCTCAAGGCTGAGAGCATCTACTACGTCGGCGATCTGATCCAGAAGACCGAGGTCGAGCTGCTCAAGACCCCGAACCTCGGCAAGAAGTCGCTCACCGAGATCAAGGAAGTGCTCGCCCAGCGCGGCCTTTCGCTCGGCATGAAGCTCGAAAACTGGCCGCCGGCCGGCATCGCCACCCACGGCATGCTGGGCTGAGTTTCGTTCCCACTTTGAACATCGATCCCGGCACAGGCTGTCGGGGATAACCCAGGAAACACGACCATGCGCCACCAGAAGTCCGGACGCAAATTCAGCCGCACCAGCGCCCATCGCGAAGCGATGTTCCGCAACATGGCGGCCTCGCTGATCAAGCACGGCCTGATCCGCACCACGCTGCCGAAGGCGAAGGAACTCCGCCGCGTCGCCGAGCCGCTGATCACGCTGTCGAAGATCGATGGCGTTGCCAACCGCCGTCTTGCCTTCTCGCGCCTGCGCGACAAGGAAGCCGTCGGCACGCTGTTCACCACCCTCGGCCCGCGTTATCGCGAGCGTCCGGGCGGTTACCTGCGCATCCTGAAGTGCGGTTTCCGTGATGGCGACAATGCGCCGATGGCCTACGTCGAGCTGGTCGACCGTCCCGAAGCCGCCGCCTGATCGCTCCGGTGCCGGCCGGGCGATCGCCTGGCCAGCGCAGAGGCAGATGCGCAAACGTTCTAAGCATGACCCCGGCGAAAGCCGGGGTTTTTGTTATTGTGGCATCGCAACATGGTTGACGGAGCGGCGTCAGGGCGCGACTCTGCAAGGCCGCCGGAACTTCGCAGCGCGCGCGCCGGTCAGTCCGTCATCCCGTCCATCGCCCATTCCATGCCCATGCAAGCCAATCCTCTCCGCTGGTCCTTCCGCCTCCAGTTCCTGCTGGGTTTTCTGGCATGCGCGGCGCTGATCGGTTTCGCCCTGTTCTCCCAGGAAGTCTGGGGACTGGTGCCATGTCCGCTTTGCATCTTCCAGCGCGTTGCCTTCGCTGCGTTGGGCGTGGTCTTCCTGTTCGGTGCGGCGTTCGCGCCGAAGGGTCGGTTCGGTCGCGGCAGCTTCGGGATGCTCGCGCTGCTTGCTGGCGCAGTCGGCATCTATATCGCCGGCAAGCATGTCTGGCTGACCACGTTGCCGCCCGACCAGGTTCCGGCCTGCGGGCCCACGCTGAGCTGGTTGCTGGAAAACAATTCCTACCTGCAGGTCTTCAGCACGGTGCTCAACGGTTCCGGCGAGTGTGCGAAGGTCGACTGGACCTTCCTGGGGCTCTCGATGCCGGCGTGGAGCCTCGTCTGGTTCATCCTGCTCACCCTGTTCGCCCTTTACGCCGCCTTCAAGCCGTCCCCCTCGACACCACGATGACACGACCATGACTTCGTTCAGGAAACACGCCATGTCCCGCTCCGATCATCTGCAAGCCGTCGTTTCTCCACCGGAAGGGTGGGCACCCGCCAGCTGGCGCGGTTATCAGGCGATGCAGCAGCCGACGTATGGAAACGCGGAAGAGCTCGATGGCGTCCTGAACGAACTGCATGCGCTGCCGCCGCTGGTGACCTCTCGCGAGGTGATGAACCTCCGCCACCAGCTGGCCGAGGCGCAGGAAGGCAAGCGCTTCCTGCTCCAAGGCGGCGACTGCGCTGAGATCTTCGACGACTGCACGCCCGAGGTGATCTCCAATCGCCTGAAGGTGCTGCTGCAGATGAGCCTGGTGCTGGTGCACGGCCTGCGCCTGCCGGTGGTGCGCGTGGGCCGCTTCGCCGGCCAGTACGCCAAGCCGCGTTCGGCCGACACCGAGACGAAGGACGGCGTGACCCTGCCGAGCTACCGCGGTGATCTGGTCAACGGCCCGGCCTTCACCGCCGAGGCCCGCATCCCGGACCCCCGCCGGATGATCAAGGGCCATGCGCGCTCGGCGATGACGATGAACTTCATCCGCGCGCTCATCGACGACGGCTTCGCCGACCTGCACCACCCGGAATACTGGAACCTCAACTGGGTCGGTCATTCGCCGCTGGCGGCCGAGTACCAGAAGATGGTCTCGGGCATCGGCGATGCGGTCCGCTTCATGGAAACCCTGTCGGGCGAGCCGATCCACAACCTGCGCAGCGTCGAGTTCTACACTTCGCACGAAGCCCTGCTGCTGCCGTACGAGGAAGGCGTGACCCGCCAGGTGCCGCGCCAGTCGGGCTGGTTCAACCTCGGCACGCATTTCCCGTGGATCGGCATGCGCACGGCGGCGGTCGACGGCGCGCACGTGGAGTACTTCCGCGGCATCCGCAATCCGATCGCGGTCAAGATCGGCCCGTCGGTGACGCCAGACCAGCTGCTGCGCCTGATCGATGCGCTCAATCCGCACGAAGAGGCGGGTCGCATGTGCCTGATCCACCGGATGAGCGCGACTTCGATCGCCGACAAGCTGCCGCCGCTGCTGGAGGCGGTGAAGCGCGAAGGTCGTCGCGTGCTGTGGATCTGCGATCCGATGCACGGCAACACCGAGGCGACCAGCAATGGCTACAAGACCCGCCGCTTCGAGAACATCCGCAGCGAGCTGGAACAGGCGTTCGAGCTGCATGCCGCAGCCGGCACCCGCTTGGGCGGCGTGCATCTGGAGCTGACCGGCGAGGACGTGACCGAGTGCACCGGTGGCGCCCGCGAGCTGACCGACAAGGATCTGGAACGTGCGTACCGCACCACCGTCGATCCGCGCCTGAACTACGAGCAGGCGCTGGAGATCGCGATGCTGATCGTGCGGAAGCAGGCGCAGATCAACGCGCCGGCCGAGTTCTGACCGGAGCGCGCTTCGACAGGCAAAAAGAAACCCGCGGAAACGCGGGTTTCTTTTTTTGCGCTGCCCTGCCGAGCGATCGGTCAGGGCAGCACTGGGCGGATCACTTCGACTCGCTGGCCTGGCTGGTGGCGGGCTTGGCGTCGCCGGGCTTCGGCGCGGCGGCCTGGGGCGCTGCCGCCTTGTTCACCAGGGTCTGGATCGCGGCCGGCAGGGCCACGGCGTCGGCCGACGGCGGGGTGGCGTCGTAGGCCGACAGGCGGAAGACCTGGGTCATGCCGCCGACCTTGGCGCGGGTCAGGGTGGCGGCCTTCACGGCGCCGAACAGCTTGTACTCGTGGAAGTGCGAGGTCTGCTTCAGCTCGCCCATCGGCGTGCTGGCGGTCGATTCGGTGGACAGCAGCAGCTTGTCCTCGACGCCGTAGCAGTCGACGGTCTTCTTGCCGCTCTTCCAGGTGATCTCGACGCGTTGGCAGGGGCGGCCCTCGGAGTCGGACAGGCCGGTGGTGGTGGCCGATTCGATCAGGCTGGCGTCGCGCATCACGTACTTGGGCTCGAACGGCTCGATCTGGTCCTGGCGCTCCTTGCCTTCGAGGATGCGCGGGCCGCTCATCGGGTCCATCGACCAGACGATGTCGCCGTTGCGGCCGCTGCGGAACTCGCCGACGTTGGGGATCGTCATGGTCAGGGCGCGGTTCTTGCCGAGGCTGGCCATGCGCATGTCGGCCTTCATGCCGTTCTCGACGACTTCCATCGAACCGGTGAGGGTGCCGTCGCTTTCCTTTTCGACCGCCTTGCGGCCACCGATGGCCTTGATGTGGGCATCGAACAGGGCCTGCGGCTTGGGCAGGTCGGCGGCGGAGGCTGTGAACGGCAGGGCGAGGGCGAGGGCGGTGAGAGCGAGGTGTCGGGTCATGTCGGAGTCCTGAGACGTCGTTGGGGGATCGGGTGGATGCGGGACGTGTTGTCGATTGTGCGCGAAAGGCGGGTCAGCCGGCGGTGCCCAGCCAGTCGATGGCGGCGTCGAGCACGGGATCGCCGCCCTTGGCCAGACTGGCTGCGCTCGGGCTGATCGGCTGATCGGGGATCACGCCGACGCCCTCGATGCGGCGCTTGAGCGGGTCGACGAAATCGGCGGTGGGGTACATCAGGCGGTCGCCGGAGGGCAGCGGCACGGCGGCGGCGGGCAGGGCCATGCCGGCGCTGGTGCTGCCGAAGATGCGGGCGCGGCCGACGGCCTGCAGGCTGGCGGGAAAGATGTCGGAGCAGCTGATCGAGCTGCGGTCGGTCAGGATCGCCAGCTTGCCGGTGTGGCGGCGGATCTCGCGGCCGTCGTCGCTGACCTGGCGCGGCAGGGCCATCAGCTGCAGCGTCTGGCCGTCGCCGAGGGTCATGGTGCCGAGCGAGGTCGGCTTCTCGAAGAACAGGCCGCTGACGGCGGTGAGGCTGGGGATCAGGCCGCCGCTGTTGCCGCGCAGGTCTAGGACCACGCCGTCGCAGGCGGGATTGTCGCGCAGGGCGTCGGAGAGCTTCTCGTAGACCGGCATGGCCCACTGGTTGAACTCGAAGTGCAGCGTGCAGCCGGTGCCGGCGCGGTCGATGCGGCGATGGCTGATGCGCAGCGGCATCGGCGGGAGGCCGGGCAGGGCGATGCTCTGCAGGGTCGGATCCGCTGTCGCCCCCACCTCCAGCGTGCGCGGCTTGCCTGCGCCGTCGCGCAGGCGTAGGGCGACGCGGCTGTCCGCTGCGATGCCCATCACCTGTTTGTTGGCGCGGGAGAGCAGGATGGCTTCGCCCTGCCTGCGTGCGTTGGCGTCGAGTTCGACCATCGCCTTGAGCGCGCCGGCGACGTCGGTGCCATCGACGGCGTCGACCGACCAGCCCGCGCGGATGCCGGCCTTTTCGGCGGTGGAACCGGGCAGCACGCGTTCGACGAGCATCTGCTTGCCGACGAGGGCGAAGCGCAGGCCGGTGTCCGCGAGGCCGGGGGCCTGGGCCTTGCCCGATTCGGGCATGGCTTCGGACGGGATCAGCGAGAAATGCGAGGCCTTGAGATCTTCGAGCAGCTCGTTGATCTCCTTGCGCAGCTGCCGGATGTCGGCAGCCGCCTCGATCTCGGGCTGGTGCTCGGCCTTCAGCGCGGCCCAGTCCAGGCCTTCGTGCTCGCCCTTGAAGCCGCTGTTCTGCAGGCGGTCCCAGACGACGGCGAAGGTTTCCCTGGGTTTGGCGTCGACACGGGGCGCGGTGTCCGCGCCGGCGACGCCGCTGGTGGACAGCGCGATCGCGAGCAGGGCAAGGACGGGACGTTTCATTGCAGAGGCACTCCTGGGGACGGTCCTGGTGGGGCGGCGACCGGCGCGGTGCCGGTCTTCATGCCGTCAGGACGAGGCGGTCGGCCTGCATGTGACCATGACCGATGGCACGGGTCGCCATGATCGCGGATGCCACGCTGGCGGCAAGCGCCACAGGTCATGGTGGGGGCGGTCCCTCCCGATCCGGATCGTGCAGGGCCCGCGCGCCGATGCTCATGGATTGCACAGATCGCACTGCGCCGGGTCGGCCTCGGTGAGGCCGTCGCTGCGGCCGCGCACGTCGCGGAATCCGCAGGCGCTGCAGGACGCGACCTCCGACAGCGTCGCCGCCGTGGGCGCGCCGCAGTCGCCGCAGGGCAGCCCGGGCTGGGCGCCGGTCTGGCCGAAGCCCGGGGATCGGCACTGCGGGCAGCAGGTGCCGGCGCGGGCCACCAGGCGTTCGGCCAGCAGCGCGATCCGCTGCATGCGCGTGGGATTCATGTGCGCGCGCAGGTCGCTCTCGACCCAGGCCTGACCATCGGGCGAGGCGCGCCGGCATGCGTCGATCGCTGCGTCCAGGGCTGCGCCGTCGCGGAGCCCCTTGTGGATCGTGCTGCCGGGCACGAACGGCTCGCTGCGCACGATCAGCGCATGCTCCGGGAAGCCGAAACGGCGCAGCTCCGCCTCATCCAGCGTGTCTCCGGCCTTCAGCAGGCAACCGCCGTAGCGCGCCTGGTGGCTGTCCAGCCATTCCGCGATCACCAGCCCGCGTGTGTCGTCCACCAGCACGGCGATCTCGCGATGCAGGGGCAGGAAGCCGACCACCGGGTGCGGGCCGAAACTGCCCTCGGTCGCCAGCCCCAGTGGCAGCCCGGTCGCGGCCATGCCCAGGCGGGCCTTGGCGATCGCCGCCTCGAGCGCCGGCAATCGACGCTCGATCTCGCCGCTGAAGGTACCGAGGGCGTCGGTGTCCACGCCCTCGGCCGTGATCACGCGCGCGCCGATGGCGGCGAAGGCCGGGGCCAGGGCCTCGGCCTTGCCATGCAGGGTCGCCAGTGCGATGGCCGTGCCGGCGTAGGGATGTCCTGCGTCGGTCATCGCTGTGCTCACTCGCCCTGGGCCTGGGAATAGCCGCGCACGCCGTCGAAGGCATGCAGGTGTTCGGTCTTGATCGCGTCGAAGCCCGCTTCGGCGATGCGCAGCAGCAGGTGCGCGATGGCCCGGCCATCGACCGTCTCGCCGACCGCCGGGAAGCGGCAGCGCCAGTGGTCGGTGCGCAGGGTCTGCGGATTGCCTTCGGGGTAGACCTTCACGCCGCGGTTGGTGATCAGCGCGAGGCGGAAGTCCGGCCCGGCGAGGCCTTCGAGCGCCGCGCCGAGCGCGTTCGGGTCGCGGCCTTCGGCGTCCCAGTGCAGGAAGACGTCGACGCCGACCAGGGTCTTGCGTGCGCGGGTGCGCACCGGCGCGTCGCTGCGTTCGGCGGGCAGGGCGGTCGGCGCCTGCTCGGGATAGTCGACCGCCGGCATGCGGCTCGGGCGCTGGCCCAGGCGCGCGATCACCGCCTCGGCGAAGCCACGGGTGCCGACGCGCTGGCGGCTGGTGCCGTCGCGGAAGATGTCGCCGGTGTGGATGCCGTCCTCCAGCGCACACAGCCAGGCGTTGTGGATGTCGGTGGCCGGTTTCGCGCGGCCGAGGTGGACCAGCATCATCACCGCCGACAGCAGCAGGCCCGAGGGGTTCGCGATGTCCTGGCCGGCGATGTCCGGCGCCGAGCCGTGCACGGCCTCGAACATCGCGACATCGCGGCCGATGTTGGACGAACCGGCCAAGCCGATCGAGCCGGCCACTTCGGCGGCCACGTCGGACAGGATGTCGCCGTAGAGGTTGGGCGTGACCACCACGTCGAAATCGGTCGGCCGGCTGGCCATGCGCGCGGTGCCGATGTCGATGATCATGTGGTTCGCGGCGATGTCGGGATATTCCGCCGCGATCTCGTCGAAGACCCGATGGAACAGGCCGTCGGTGAGTTTCATGATGTTGTCCTTGCTCATGCACGTCACCTTCTTCCGCCCGTGCGCGCGGGCGTACTCGAAGGCGTAGCGCACGATGCGCTCGCAGCCGGGCCGCGTGATCAGCTTCAGGCACTGCACGACTTCATCGGTCTGCCGGTGCTCGATGCCGGCGTAGGTGTCCTCCTCGTTCTCGCGCACGATCACCACGTCCATCTTCGGATGCAGCGCGGTCACCCAGGGGTGGTAGGAGACGCAGGGGCGCAGGTTCGCGTACAGGCCGAGGGTCTTGCGCAGGGTCACGTTCACCGACTTGTAGCCGCCGCCCTGCGGGGTGGTGATCGGGCCCTTGAGGATGACCTTGTGCGCGTCGATCGCCTGCCAGGTGTCCTCGCCGATCCCGGCCATCAGCCCGGCCTCGTAGGCCTTCAGGCCGACGGTCACCGGGTGGAAGGCCAGCGCCGGGTCCGCCGCCTTCAGGATGGCGAGCGTGGCGTCCATGATCTCCGGGCCGATGCCGTCGCCGGGGGCGACCGGGATGGTGCGGGCGGGCAGCACGGCGGGCTGGTAGGCGGTTTGCGATGCTTCGGGTTTGATCTGGGCATTCATTTTCATGACTCGAAATACATGAAATTAGTGTCATGTATTCTTTGTCGCTAGAATGCCGATGTCAAGTGGAGAATCTGGCATGTCTGGGAAAGAAACCGCGCCGGGGGGGTGGACCTTCCTCAGCAATCACACGCATGTGCTGGTCTGCCTCGCGGGCCAGGGCGACCCGACCGTGCGCGACATCGCCCAGCAGGTCGGCATCACCGAGCGCGCAGTGCTGCGGATCGTGTCCGAGCTGGAACAGGCAGGCGTGCTGACCCGTGAGCGCGACGGTCGCCGCAACCGCTACCGGATCGATGCGGAAGTGCCGCTGCGCCATCCGCTGGAGGCGCACTGCCGCATCGGCGACCTGCTGTCGCTGGTGCAGGCGCGGGACGTCGAGCCACCGTCGGCTGGCTAGACCGCTGTTCCACAAGGGCGGGACGTCAGGCGCTCAGGGCTGCGTCGCCAGCTGCCAGGCCTGGCGCGCGATCAGCGCCAGCACGATCACCAGAAACACCGCGCGCACGAAACCCTGGCCGCGCTTGATCGCCATGTGGCTGCCGATGTAGCTGCCGATCATGTTGCCGATGATCAGCGGGATTGCCAGCGTCCACAGCACGAAGCCGCCCAGGGCGAGCACGGTCCAGGAGCTGAGGTCGGCCGCGACATTCGTCGTCTTCGATACCGCCGAGGACTTCAGGAAATCCAGGCCGAGGAAGCTGACGAAGGCGAAGACCATGAGCGTGCCGGTGCCCGGGCCGATCAGGCCGTTGTAGAAGCCGGTGGCGGCGCCGATCGCCACGGCCGCCATCGTCTCGTGCTTGGGATGGAAACGACGGTCCTCGCGCAGGCCGAGATCCTTGCGGAACACGGTGTAGATCGCGAGCACGACGCAGATCGCCAGCACCGTCCACTTCAGCACCTCGCCGTCGATGCGCTTGGCCAGCTGCACGCCGACCGCCGATGCCGACAGCGCGGCGATGCAGGCCGGCACGAGGATGCGGCGCTCGACCTTGATCCTGCGCAGGTAGTTCCAGGCCGCGACGCTGGTGCCCATGATCGAGCTGGTGCGCTGCGTGCCGATCGCCTGCAGGATGTGCAGCTGCGGGTGCAGGTTGAGCATCGCCGGCGTGAGGACCAGCCCGCCGCCGCCGACGATGCTGTCGATCAGCCCGGCCGCAAAACCGGCGAGCGCAGTGAGCAGCCACAACGTGGCGTCGAGTTCGATAGACATGGGCGGCGGCTTATTTCAACGACAGCGATGCGCGGAAGCCCGGCGGTTTGCGATGCCGCGTCGCGCGTTCGTAGTCGTAGGCCAGCGCGATCAGCCGCGCTTCGCTCCACGCGCCGCCGAGGAAGGCGATGCCGACCGGCAGGCCTGCGACATCGCCCATCGGCACGGTGAGGCTGGGCGTGCCGGCGACCGCAGCGACGCCGTAGCCGGCACCGGTGAAGTGGTCGCCGTTGACCGGATCGATCGGCCAGGCCGGCGACGTGGTCGGCGCGACGAGGGCGTCGAAGCCGCCGTCCGCCAGCGTCGCTTCGATGCCTTCGGTCGCGGCGAGCCGACGCGCCTTCGCACGGGCGTCGAGATAGGCCTTGTCGCTCAGCTGACCCTTCGCCTCGGCCATCACGAACAGCTCCTGCGCGAACCACGGCATCACCTTGTCCGCGTGGGTCTTGTTGTATTCGATCAGCGCGGCGAGCGAGGCCGCCGGCGCGCCGCTGTCGGCGAGATAGCGGTTCAGGCCGTCCTTGAACTCGTGCAGCAGCACCTCGAATTCCGCATCGCCCCAGCTTCCGGCCTTCGCGATGCTCGCATCCTGCACGTCCGCACCGGCGTCGCGCAGGGCCTGCAGCGCGCGCTCGAACGCGGCGTCGACGCCCGGTTGGTAGCCGGTGGCCGCGCGCAGCACGCCGATGCGCGCGCCCTTCAATGCACCGGGCTTCAGCGCGGCGGCATACGGTGCGATGCGTGCCGTTTCCGTCGCGGCATCGGCCGGATCGCTGCCGGCGATCGCATCGAGCAGGTGCGCCGCATCGGCGACGCTGCGGGCCATCGGCCCGGCGGTGTCCTGCGAGGCCGAGATCGGGATGATCCCGCTGCGGCTGACCAGTCCGACGGTCGGTTTCAGGCCGACCAGGCCGTTCACCGCCGACGGGCAGAGGATGCTGCCGTCGGTCTCGGTGCCGATGGCGACGGTGGCGAGATTCGCGGCGATCGCGCTGCCGCTGCCGGAACTGGAGCCGCAGGGCGAGCGGTCGAGCACGTACGGATTCTTCGTCTGCCCGCCGCGCGAACTCCAACCCGAGGTCGAGCGCGTCGAGCGGAAGTTCGCCCACTCGCTGAGATTGGTCTTGCCCAGGATCACCGCGCCGGCCGCGCGCAGTTTCGCGACGAGGAAGGCGTCGGCTTTCGGGCGATGCATCGCCAGCGCCAGCGAGCCGGCCGAGTTGATCATCGGCGTCGCATCGATGTTGTCCTTCACCAGCACCGGGATGCCGTGCAGCGGTCCGCGCAGCTTGCCGGCCTTGCGCTCCGCGTCGCGCGCCTGTGCTTCGCGCATCGCCTCGGGATTGAGTTCGATCACCGCGCCCAGCGTCGGCCCGGCATCGTCGATCGCGGCGATGCGATCGAGGTAGGCGCGGGTCAGCGTTGCGCTGTCGAGCCGGCCGTCGCGCATCCGTGTCTGCAGGTCTTCGACGCTGGATTCCTCGAAGGCGAAGGCGGGCAGGGGCGTCGTCGAAGACGGTTTGCCCTGCGCTGTCGGCGCGTCGCTGCCTGTGCAGCCGGTGAGGACAAGAAGGCAGGCCAGCAGGAGCGGGGAGCGCCGGAACATGCGATGCGTTCGGGATAGGGCGGGCGCCCAGCATTGCCCGCGCGCGTCCGGGGCACAAGCGCGGCGTTTGGCTCTCAGCGTGCCGTGGACTCGAGTTCCGCGCGATGGCGGACTATCAGGTCGCGGGCGAGGATCCCGACGATGCTCAGGTTGATCGCCACCACCACCAGCGGCACCCAGCCCGGGTCGCGGACCAGGGCGAAGCCTTCGAAGGGCAGGTAGATCGCGGCGCCGATGCAGCCGAGCCACGAGGCCCAGCGCCGGCTGCGCCACAGGCCCCAGGCTTCGACGAGATGCAGCAGGCCGTAGGCGGCGGCCACGGCGGCGGCCAGATGGACGGATTCGGGATCGATGCGGCGGGTGAAGCTGGCCAGCGCGCTGTGGTGGGCGTCGAAGCGGAAGACTTCGATC
Organism: Lysobacter brunescens; assembly: GCF_042677005.1. Taxonomy (NCBI): domain Bacteria; kingdom Pseudomonadati; phylum Pseudomonadota; class Gammaproteobacteria; order Lysobacterales; family Lysobacteraceae; genus Lysobacter; species Lysobacter brunescens. The sequence goes on from NZ_JBHTIF010000001.1 coordinate 1,846,088, forward strand.
AGCCAGTGCACGAAGCGCCGGATCGGCGCTGGCCCGAGGATCTCCAGGCCGCTGGCGGCCGTCAGCGCGAACGCGCCCTTGGCCAGTTCGAACAGCGCGATGGCACGTGCCGCCCGCAGGCCCGTGCGGACCTGCGGGACGGGCGCATCCTGCGCGTCGGGTGCCATCGCGACGCGCCCTTGTGCTTACGCCGAGCGCGAGGCGCGCTTGCGGTCGGTTTCGAGACGGAACTTCTTGCGCAGGCGGATCTGCTTGGGCGTGACTTCGACCAGTTCGTCGTCGTCGATGAATTCCAGCGCCTGCTCAAGCGAGAACTTGATCGGCGGGATCAGGCCTTCGTCGTCGTCCTTGCCGGACGCGCGGAAGTTGGTCAGCTGCTTGCCGCGCAGGGCGTTGACCGTGAGGTCGTTGTCCTTGCTGTTGATGCCGACGATCTGGCCTTCGTAGATTTCCTCGCCCGGCTCGATGAACAGGCGGCCGCGCTCCTGCATCGCGATCTGCGCGTAGGCCGGCGACGGGCCGGTGCCGTTGGAGATCAGCACGCCGTTCTGGCGCTGGCCGATCGCACCTTCGGTCTTCGGACCGTAGTGGTCGAACACGTGGAACAGCAGGCCGGTGCCGGCGGTGAGCGTGCGGAATTCGGTCTGGAAGCCGATCAGGCCGCGCGCCGGAATCAGGTAGTCGAGGCGCACGCGTCCCTTGCCGTCGGGTTCCATGTTCTGCAGCAGCGCCTTGCGCTCGCCGAGACGACCCATCACGCCGCCCTGGAACTGCTCTTCCATGTCGACGACCAGCGATTCGATCGGCTCCTGCATGATGCCGTCGATTTCCTTGATGATCACTTCCGGACGCGACACGGCCAGCTCGTAGCCTTCGCGGCGCATGGTTTCGATCAGGATCGACAGGTGCAGCTCGCCGCGGCCGCTGACCTTGAACTTGTCGGCGTCCTGCGTGTCCTCGACCTTCAGCGCGACGTTGTGCTGCGTCTCGCGGGTCAGGCGATCGCGCAGCTGGCGCGAGGTCAGGAACTTGCCGCCCGAACGGTCCTTCACGCCGGCGAACGGCGAATCGTTCACCTGGAAGGTCATCGAGATGGTGGGTTCGTCGACGGCGAGCACCGGCAGCTGCTCGACCGCGTCGGGCGCGCACAGGGTGTCGGAGATGCCGATGCCTTCGATGCCGCTGAACGCGATGATGTCGCCGGCCTGCGCCTCGGGCACTTCGATGCGCTCAAGGCCCATGAAGCCGAGCACCTGCAGCACCTTGCCGTTGCGGGTCTTGCCTTCACGGTCGATCACGACCACCTGCTGGTTGGTCTTGACCTTGCCGCGCTGGATGCGGCCGACGCCGATGATGCCGACGTAGTTGTTGTAGTCCAGCGAGGTGACGCGCATCTGGAACGGGCCGTCCGGATCGACCGGCGGTGCCGGCACGTGCTCGCAGATGGCTTCGAACAGCGGGGTCATGTCGCCGTCGCGCACGTCTTCGGTCATGCCGGCGAAGCCCTGCAGGCCGGAGGCGTAGACGGTGGTGAAGTCGAGCTGGTCGTCGTTGGCGCCGAGGCGGTCGAACAGGTCGAAGGTCTGGTCCAGCACCCAGCTCGGGCGCGCGCCCGGGCGGTCGACCTTGTTGATGACGACGATCGGCTTGAAGCCCATCGCGAACGCCTTCTGGGTCACGAAGCGCGTCTGCGGCATCGGGCCGTCCATCGCGTCGACCAGGATCAGCACCGAATCGACCATCGACAGCACGCGCTCGACTTCGCCGCCGAAGTCGGCGTGGCCGGGGGTGTCGACGATGTTGATGCGCCAGTCCTCGCCCGTCTTCGGGTTGGTCCAGCGGATCGCGGTGTTCTTGGAGAGGATCGTGATGCCGCGTTCCTTTTCCAGATCGTTGCTGTCCATCACGCGGTCGGGGACCACGGCGCGCTCGTTCAGGGTGCCGGACTGCTTGAGCAGCTGGTCGACGAGGGTGGTCTTGCCATGGTCGACGTGGGCGACGATGGCGATGTTGCGGAGGCGTTCGACGGAATTGGATGCGGACATGGCGATGGGCACCCGGGGTGGTCGGGCGCTGAGATTTTCGTGAAGGAAGCCCACTAGTATAGCCGTCGGGGCGGAGCAATGGCTCCATACGCCTGTCGGATACCCGCAGTCGCCCCATTTCCGACATTCACGACCCTGTCCCGAGGACTCCCGATGACCCCGACCCCGCCCGCGAACGCTCCCTGGAAACCGCCCGTCTGGCTGATCGGCCTGGACGTCATCGCCATGGTTCTGCTGGGCCTGGGGCTGTGGATGCGCTTCGACCCGGAGGGACCGCTGGCCCGGAGCCTGCCCGAATCCGCCCGGCTGGCGGTGCTGGTGGTCGGCGGCGGCCTGTTCGCGGTCTGCTGGGCGCTGCTGATGGGCTCGGTGCTGGACCATCACCGCCGCCGGCGCAGGCCCTGAGCGCGCAGATATCCTTCGATTCTAGCGGAAAAGCCGATTCCGGCGCCTGTCGCGGGACAAGGCGGTCGGGTGTCGCCCGTGGGAGGCTGGCGCCATTCCAGAACGCCCCGACGGAGGCATGCATGATCCACGAAGTGACCGGCGACATCCTCAAGACCCGCGCCCAGGCAATCGCCCACGGTGTCGCGCCGAACGACGATTTCCATACCGGCCTGGCGCTCTCGCTGCGCGAGCATGCCCCGGCCCTCTACAAGGATTTCCGGCATTACTGCCAGTCCACCCATCCGAAACCTGGCGGCCTGTGGACCTGGGCCGGCGCCGACGGCCGCCGGATCGTGAATCTGTTCACCCAGGATGGCGCCGAAGGCCATCACGGCGGCAAACCCGGCAAGGCCAGCCTGCAGCACGTGCGCCATGCCCTGAAGGCCCTGCGTGCCGAGATCGCCGAGCAGGGCATCACCAGCCTGGCGTTGCCCCGCCTGGCGACCGGCGTGGGCGGACTGGCGTGGGACGATGTGCGTCCGCTGGTGCACGAGCACCTGGCCGATGCCGGCATTCCGGTCTTCGTCTACGTGACCTACCGCGCGGGCGAGGTGGCCGACGAGCGCCTGTGACCCGTCGCCCGGCGCGGCCGCTGGCCGCGTCGGGGGCAATCCGCCGGGGCGCATGGTAGGGTGTGGCCCCCATTCGCCCCCTCCCGGAGCCCGAGCATGAGCCTCATCGCCCATTTCGACACCGACCGCGGCCCGATCCGCATCGAGCTGCACGCCGACAAGGCGCCGCTGACCGTCGCCAACTTCGTCAACCTGGTCCAGCGCGGCTTCTACGATGGCCTGATCTTCCACCGCGTGATCGCCGACTTCATGGTCCAGGGCGGCTGCCCGCAGGGTCGCGGCACCGGCGGCCCGGGCTACCGTTTCGAGGACGAAGCCAACAACGGCGTGCGCCACGAGCGCGGCGTGCTGTCCATGGCCAACGCCGGCCCGAACACCAACGGCAGCCAGTTCTTCATCACCCACGTCCCCTGCGGCTGGCTGGACGGCAAGCACACCGTCTTCGGCAAGGTGCTCGAAGGCCTGGACGTGGTCGACAGCATCCGCCAGGGCGACACGATCAAGAGCATCAAGATCGAAGGCGATGCCCAGGCCGCGCTCGACGCCAAGGCCGACCGCGTCGCCGAGTGGAACAAGATCCTCGCGGCGTGATCGATCTGCGGCAACCCTGAAGAAAACGCGGCCATTGGCCGCGTTTTTCGTTTCGAGCGCACAACTTCCAAGGACACAGCATGAACCCGGGCCGCGTGTTTGCCGTCGTGATCCTGTTGCTGGCGGGCGCTCTGCTGTTGCAGGGATATCTGGTGCCTGCATTGCTCCTCGCTGTCTTCGGCGTGCTGGTCTTCGCCGCGCAGCATGTCCGCAGAGGCGCCTCGAATGACGAAGGTGTGATCGGCGATGTCGGCGCGTCCTCTTGGTCGTCCGGTAGCGGCGACCGCGGGTACGGCGATGATCGCAGCGACGATCGTTGCGATCCGGGAGACGACGGTGGCGACAGTGGAGATAGTGGAGACAGCAGTTGTGACGGAGGCGGGGACGGTGGTGGCGGAGACTGACGGCGTTCGATCCTCGCGACGCCGCGCCGTCTTGCCTCCGGTCTGCACGCTGGCGCTGTGCGTCGCGCTCGTGACCGCGTGCGCCGGGGATGCACCGCCTGCCGATCGCACGACCGGTGCGCTGCTGCCAGCGGCGAAGGCCGTCGATCCCGCGCCCGCGTCCATGCCTGCGCCCGCGCCGGTCCCGCTGACGCGCGAGCAGGCGCTGGACCGCTTCGCCGGCGACTGGATGGTCACGAAGGCCGTGCCGACGGATGCGGACGAAAGCATCTCGGTGTTCATCCGCCGCGAAGGCGACGCGCTGGCGATCTTCGAAGGCGGCATCCGCGAACTGGACGTGCGCATCGCGTCCTTCGATCCCGCGACCGGTGCGCTTTCCCTGGTCGAAACCCTTCCGGACGGGACCGTGGCGCTGACGATGACGCCGCTGGACGTGAGCGCCTCGGTCGATTCCGTGAAGCGCGATGTCCTGCTGGCCTGGGACGATGGCGTGCGCTGGACGCTGACCGGCGGCGCCCTGCCGACCGATCCGGAGGCCTACAGCAACGATGTGATCCAGTCCGTCCGCGCGCGCGGGCGTCGTGGCGTGCATCGCGTCGAGAACATCGCCTGCGGCGAGAACGCCAGCCTGCGCCATCGCATCCTCTGCGAGGACACCGCTCTGCGCCACCGGCATTTCGAGCTGATGGAACAGTTCATGGCGATCGGCGGCGAATACCCGGACAGCCACCGGACCTACCAGGCCGCGATCCGCGATCTCGACACCTGCACCGACAAGGCCTGCGTCGCGAAGGGCATCGACACCTGGTCGCGCTATCTCGACGACAACTATCCGGGCCAGCAGATGGTGGATTGACGATTGTCCGTCGATGCCTCGTGGCTCAGCGCATGCGCAGCGTGTCCAGCATCTTCGACACCTTCTCCGCGTCGCGCGGGTAGTAGTGCTCTGCCGGCGCGAGGAAGATCGCGAGAGCGAGGCCTTTCTCGTGCTCGAACGCGGCGGCCATGCCCCGGTAACGCAGACCTTCCGGATTGGCGAGCGAGAATTCGAAGCGCAGGCCGTCGCGGTTGCCGAAGCGGGCGGGGCGCAGGTTCGTGGCTTCGACATCGGCGGTGCCCGATGCGCGCAGGCCGTCGAGGATGAGATCGCGCAGTTCGTCGGCGCGCAGGCCGCGCTGGTAGAAGGCGCCGTCGGGTCGACGCCTGGTCTGGCGCTGGCCGAGGAAGATGAATTCGCGTTCGCGGACGCGCGGAATGAGATAGAGGCGGTTGAGCAGTTCGCCGTCCATGGTCCAGAGCTGGTAGCGCGACGCGCTCATCCGCGTCCATTCCATTTCGCTGTCGATCATGAGCTTGCCGCCGGCCGGGTTCGGGCCGGGCTTGACCAAGCGGCCACCGCCGCCTGCGCAGGCGGCGAGCGTCAGCATCAGGGCGATGAGCGCAAGCGTGCGCAGACGACGGACGATCATGGCGTGCCTCCCAGTCGATCGAGTTCGCGTTGCACGAAGGCGCGGTCCTCGGCCTGCGTGGCGGTGTTGAGATAGCGGCGCAGCGCCGCATTGGCCTCGGCCTTGCGCCCGGCGTCGCGCAGGGCGAAGCCGTGCTCGCGCCAGGCCGCGACCGGTGCGCCAGGCAGGGCCACTGCGCGCGCGTACAGTTCGGCGGCCTTCGCGCGATCGCTGGCGGCGTTGCGACGGCGATGGGCCTCGCCGAGGTAGAAGGTCAGCAGCGCATGGTCTTCCTGCGGCGCATCGGCGAGCAGGTCGCCGATCACCAGCAGCGAGCTGGCGTAGCGGCGGCGCGAGACTTCCTCGGCCAGCCAGCCTTCGAGGAAGGGCCGCATCGCGGCGCGGTAGGCGTCGCGGTTGCGTTCGCGCGGTGGCGAGGGCAGGGCTGCGGCGGCGCTGCGGATGTCCGCGAGGCGCTCCTCGGTGGCCGGATGGGTGGCGAAGACCACGCCGCGCCGTTCGTATTTCCGCGTCTCTTCCTCGCGCTTGAGCCGCGCCCACAGGTCGGCGCCCGCCTCCGGGTCGTAGCCGCGTGCGACGGCGGCCTCGAAGCCCAGCGTGTCGGCCTCGCGCTCCTGGTCGCGGCTGAACTTGAAGATGCCGGCATACGCGCCGAGCGCCCCGAGCAGCGCCGCGTCGGGCACGCCCGCGCCATAGGCGACCAGCTGGAAGGCGCTGAGCACGGCGCTGGTGTCCTTGAGCCGCCGCCACTGGCGCAGCGAATGCTGGGCGCGGAAATGGCCGGCCTCGTGGCCGAGCACGAAGCCCAGCTCGGCCTCGTCGCGGGCGCGGAGCAGGGCGCCGGTCCAGACCAGCATCATCCCGTTCGGCGCCATCGACGCGTTGAATTCGGGGACATCCATGATGTAGACGCGCAGGTCGCTGCAATGCTCGGCCGCGACCTTGCAGGTCAGCTCGCGCACGTAGGCGTTGAGCGCGGGGTCGCGCACGCGCTGCGGCGAACGCTGCAGTTCGGTTTCGGCGCGCTGCATCGCGTACCAGAGTTCGTCCTCGTCGGTCCCGGCGACCGGGGCGTCGCCCGGGCGGTGCTCGCGCAGTGGCTGGCTGGTCGCGCAGCCGGCGAGGGCGATGCAGAGCGCGGCGATCGCTGCGGTTCGCAACGCAGCCTGCAGGCGCGACGGCTCTTGTAGGAGGGCCTGACCAGCCATTCGGCTGTTGAAAACCAGGCCCGAGCTTTTTTGCACGAGGGCGATTTCGTCGGGTTCGAAGCAAGCGCTCGGGCCTGAAGGCCCTCCTGCGAAAGGCCAAAGCCCTTTTGCGGCAGACCGGCGCCTCATGGCCGCGCTCCGCGCTGCGCGTTGAGGCCGCGCAGCAGGTCGTCGGCGGTTTCGCGCGCGCCGGCCGGGTCCCGCAGGTCGCCGGCCTGGTCGAAGAGCAGGTTGTGCCAGACCACCTGGCCGGTGCGCAGGTCCACCAGCGAGGCCAGGCCGACCTGGTAGCCGCCGCCGATGTCGCCGCCCAGCAGCAGGAAGCCGATCACTCGCATCGCCGCGCGCCCGCCGCTGGTGTAGCTGTCGCGGATGTAGGTGAACAGCGCGTAGTCGGCGCCGGTGGCCTCGCGCAGGGCGGAGACGCCCGGGCCGAGCGTCCAGTCGAAGCGGCCGCGCTTGTTGCGCAGGCCGGCGTTCGGGCTGGTGCCGGCGCGCGAATACTGCAGGATGCTGATCGAGACCGCCTGGTTCAGCAGGTAGAGCTGGCGCAGGCGGTCGTCGTTGCTGTCCGCCGGGGGCAGGGCGAACTCCGGGGCCACGGTGAGGCCCCGGCTGGCGAGGATCTCGCGGGCCATCTGCGGGTAGAGCTGGCGGGCGCTGTCGGTCCAGGCCTTGCGTGGCTCCTGCGCGCCGCCGGCCAGCACCTCGTACAGCTCGATGTCCGGTTCGACCAGGACCACGCTGCCGGCCAGGCCGACCGGCTGGCCGCTGTCGTCCCTGGCCGTACGGACCTGTGTGGAGGCGCAGGCGCTCAGCAGCAGGCAGGCGAAAGCCAGCGTCAGCGCGCGCGGCCATAACGAGCTGGAATGCCGCGAAGCCCGGGAAAACAGCGTTCCGGCGGCGGCTCGGACGATGCCCTGTGTTAGCATTTCGTGCTCCCTCCCGACCTGTGATCGACAGCCTGACGGGGTTGTTTTACAGGTTCGTGCCGCGGGCATCCATCTCCTGCCCCCCGCAGGTCCCCACACCCCATTCCACAACGACAGGTTCCGCGATGCTGCAGCTTGCCCGGCGCGTTGGTCGCGCCAAGCCCAGTGCCATCATGGTTGTCGCCGAAAAGGCCAAGCGTCTCAAGGCCGAAGGGCGCGACATCATCAGTTTCTCGATCGGCGTCCCGAATTTCCTGCCCGGCGGCCACGTCTACGACGCGGTCCGCGAGGCCCTGAGCAAGGACTCGGGCCAGTACGGCAGCAACCGCGGCGCCGACGCGCTGCTGGATGCCTTCCTGAAACACATCGAAGCCATCGGGCTTACGGGCTACAAACGCAGCAACGTGGCCACCGGCATCGGCGCCAAGCACATCATCTACAACCTGGCCGAGGTCCTGCTGGACGAGGGCGACACCATCGCCTTCCCGACCCCGTACTGGACCAGCTACCTCGACATCGCCGAGATCGTCGACGCCAAGGTCGACCTGCTGCCGTGCCCGCCGGAGCAGAACTACAAGCTCACGCCCGAACAGCTCGACGCCGCGCTGGCGAAGAAGCCGAAGGTCTTCCTGTTCAACAACCCGTCCAACCCGACGGGCATGGTGTACACGAAGGAAGAGATCGCCGCGCTGGCGGACGTGGTCGCGAAGTATCCGGACACCTGGATCATCACCGACGACATCTACAACCGCATGGTGTTCGACGGCCTGGGCTACCACAACTTCGTGCATTTCCGCCCGGAACTGCGCGACCGCGTGATCTTCCTGGATTCGCTGTCGAAGACCTACGGCATGCCCGGCTGGCGCGTCGGCTTCATGGTCGGCCCGGAGTCCGTGGCCAACGCCGTGGTGACGATGAACTCGAACCACATCACCAACATCCCCGAGCTGACCACCGCCGCCGCGATCGCGGCGCTGACCGGTCCGCAGGACGTGCCGACGCAGAAGAACGAGGAGTTTCAGGCCAAGCGCGACCAGGTGATGGCGGCGATGACGTCGATCCCCGGCGTGGTCTGCCCGAAGCCGCAGGGCGCGTTCTACGTCTTCCCGGACGTGAGCGCCTACTTCGGCAAGACCCACGGCCCGACCGGCCAGACGATCGCCAACGACATGGACCTGTGCAATGCGCTGCTCGACGCCAAGGGCGTCGCCTGCGTGCCGGGTTCGGCCTTCGGCGAGCCGCGCGCGCTGCGCATCAGCTACACCTGCCCGACGCCGCAGCTGGCCCCGGGCCTGCAGCGCATCGTCGAGTTCTTCTCCGAACTGCAATGAGCCTGAAGGTCCACCGGGCGGCCCGTCCGCCCGGTGGACCGGATCCTTTCCGATGAACCGACTCGCCTGGCTCCTGCTCGCGCTGGCTCTCGCCGGTGGACTGCACCACCTGCTGTCCGCGACGTGGACGCGCGTGCCGGGTCTGGGCGACGACCAGGTCGCCGCGATCCGCGCTGCCTCTGCGACGCGCGATGCCGGCGATCCCCGGCACCAGCGCAGCATCTCGATGCTGCGCGCCGACTGGTGCGGCTACTGCCGCAAGCTGCAGGCCGAGTTCGACCGCAAGGGCGTGCGCTACCACGCCATCGACGTCGACACCGAAGCCGGCGCGCGCGCCATGGAGGCGCTCAACGCGCGCGGCATCCCGGTGCTGGTGGTCGGACGCACGCCGGTCCACGGCTACGACGAGACCCGCACCCGCGAACTGCTCGCGCCGCTGGGTTACCGGGTCTTCTGATGGCTTGATCGCGATACACCCTCCCGACGCAACCCTCCTCACCACTCGCTCCACCCGACAGACCTTTCCGTGAAGGACATCCCCATGAAAGCACCCGTTCGAGTCGCAGTCACCGGCGCCGCCGGCCAGATCGGCTACGCCCTCCTGTTCCGCATCGCCTCCGGCGAAATGCTCGGCAAGGACCAGCCGGTCATCCTGCAGATGCTGGAACTGCCGCTTGAGAAGGCCCAGGCCGCGCTGAAGGGCGTGATGATGGAGCTGGAAGACTGCGCGTTCCCGCTGCTCGCCGGCATGGTCGGCACCGACGATCCGAACGTCGCGTTCAAGGACGCCGACTACGCCCTGCTGGTCGGCGCGATGCCGCGCGGCCCGGGCATGGAGCGCAAGGACCTGCTGCTCAAGAACGCCGAGATCTTCACCGTGCAGGGCAAGGCGCTGAACGCCGTCGCCAGCCGCAACGTGAAGGTGCTGGTGGTCGGCAATCCGGCCAACACTAATGCCTACATCGCCATGAAGTCGGCGCCGGACCTGCCGGCGAAGAACTTCACCGCGATGCTGCGCCTCGACCACAATCGCGCGCTGTCGCAGCTGGCCAACAAGGCCGGCGTGGCCGTCGCCGACATCGAGAAGCTGGTCGTGTGGGGCAACCACAGCCCGACCATGTACCCCGACTACCGCTTCGCCACCGTCAACGGCGAATCGCTGAAGGACAGGATCAACGACGCCGACTGGAACGCCAACGACTTCATCCCGAAGGTCGGCAAGCGCGGCGCCGCGATCATCGAAGCCCGCGGCCTGTCCTCGGCTGCCTCGGCCGCCAACGCCGCCATCGACCACATGCGCGACTGGGCGCTGGGCACCGACGGCAAGTGGGTGACCATGGGCTTGCCGTCCGACGGCAGCTACGGCATCCCGGAAGGCGTGATGTACGGCGTGCCGGTGACCTGCGCCAACGGCGAATACACCCGCATCGAAGGCCTGCCGGTCGACGACTTCAGCCGCGCCGCGATGGACAAGACGCTGGCCGAGCTGGAAGAAGAGCGCGCCGGCGTGGCGCATCTGCTCTGATTGCTGCCTGACCCACTAAGGACGCTGCAAACGACGGGAAGGCTTCGGCCTTCCCGTTTTCGTTTCGAAGCGTTCCGTTGCGATGATGTCACCCATGCACGCCATCACCGTCCACCACGCCGACGACCACCTGCTGATCGTCGAGAAGCCGGCCGGTCTGCTGTCGGTGCCGGGTCGGCTCCCGGAACTTCGCGACTGCCTGATCTCGCGCATCCAGAGCGAGTATCCGGATGCGTTGACCGTGCATCGTCTCGACCAGGTCACCAGCGGGCTGGTGGCGATCGCGCGCGGTGCGGCGATGCAGCGCGCGCTGTCGATGCAGTTCGAGCGGCGCGCCGTGGAGAAGCGCTACGAGGCGCTGGTGGAAGGGCTGGTCGGTGACGATGCCGGCGAGATCGACCTGCCGCTGATCTGCGACTGGCCGAACCGGCCGCGGCAGAAGGTGGATATGGAGATCGGCAAACCCTCCCTGACGCGCTGGCGGGTGCTGTCTCGCGATGCCGTGGCGTCGACGACCCGGCTCGCGCTGGAGCCCGTCACCGGCCGAAGCCACCAGCTGCGCGTGCATCTGGCGAGCATCGGCCATCCCATCGTCGGCGACGCGTTCTACGGCGCGGTGCCCGCAGCCCGGGTGTGCCTGCATGCGGCCCGGCTCGGGTTCGCGCACCCGGCCACCGGCGCCTGGCAGGCATGGGTGTCGGCCGCCCCGTTCTGAGACGGCGTCCGCCGCAACCGGGGGTGTGCTGGTGACCTTCGGCAGGCGTGCGCGCCACGGCGGGCGACTAGGCTGGGTGCCTGGTCAGTCCGGGGAGAGCGTGATGCGCAAGTCGTTGCTGTGGGTCTGCGGGGGGCTGCTGCTGAGCGGCCAGGTCATGGCGCTGGAGGGCGGTTACCTGACGCCTCCGGAGCCGCTGCTCAAGGTGATGCGCGCACCGCCGCCGCCAGGCACTTCGCTCGATCCGACCGGGCGCACGCTGCTGCGCGTCGAGACCGATCCCTACCCGGGCATCGAGCGCGTCGCCGAGCCCTACCTCAAGCTCGGTGGCGTGCGCATCGAGCCGCGCACGCATGCGCGCCACGATGTCTCCAGCGGCTACGGCATCCGCACCTGCGTCGCCGGCTACAGCCTCGTCGATGTCGAGACCCGCAAGGCGCGCAAGATCGCTCTGCCGGCGAAGGGCTGCGTCGGTGGCGCGGCGTGGTCGCCGGACGGCAAGCGCTTCGCCTTCGACACTACCGTCGACGACCACGTGCAGCTCTGGGTCGGCGATGTCGACACCGGCAAGGTCCGGCAGATTCCCGGCGTGCGCCTCAACACGATCCTCGGCGACACCCTGCAGTGGGCCGGCGGCAGCGCGCGCCTGCTGGTGAAGGCGTTGCCCGCGAATCTCGGACCGGCGCCGAAGCAGTCGCCGGCCGTGGCCGGGCCGAAGATCAGCGAGGCCATCGCCGGCAAAGGCGAAAGCAGCACCTACGAAGCTCGCGACACGCTCGGCAACGCCTACGACGAGGCATTGTTCGACCACTACGTCACCGCACAGCTGGTCCGCGTCGACCTGCCGTCCGGCAAGGTCGTGCCGCTGGGCAAGCCCGGTCCGATCGCCGAAGTGGGCATGGCGCCCGATGGCGTGCACGCGCTGGTCGAGACCCTGCAGCGCCCGTATTCGTACGTGACCACCTACCAGCGCTTCGCGCGCAGCGTGGACGTGCTGGACATCGACAGCGGCCGCGCGACGAACATCGCGAAGCTGCCGGTCGCAGATCGCGTGCCGGTCCGCGGCGTGCCGGAAGGTCCGCGCGACCATGGCTGGGTCGGCAGCGAGCCCGCCACCCTGGTCTGGCCCGAGGCCCTGGACAAGGGCGACTGGAAGGTCGAAGTCCCGCAGCGCGACAAGCTGATGCGCCTGCGCGCGCCGTTCACCGGCCAGCCGGAGGAGATCGCGCGCACCGCGCAGCGCTTCGCCGGGCTGATGCCGCTGGAGGCCTCCAGCGAGGCGCTGCTGACCGAGTTCGACGCGAACAAACGCTGGGTGCGCATCGCCCGCATGGACCTCGCCGCGCCTGCGACGCCGCCGGTGACGGTGTGGGAATACTCGATGGACGAGCGCTACGGCAATCCGGGCTCGCCGATGTTCAAGGTGTTGCCGAACGGTGGCGTGGTCGTGCGCCGCGACGGCGATGCGGTGTATCTGCGCGGCAGCGGCGCGACGAAGCAGGGCGACCGTCCGTTCCTCGATCGCCATGACCTGAAGACCGGCAGCACGCAACGCCTGTTCCGCAGCGATACCGACGCCTTCGAGCGCGTGATCTCGGTGTCCGACGATGGCCAGCGCCTGCTCACCCTGCGCGAGACGCCGAAGGATCCGCCCAACGTGCACCTGCGCACGCTCGGCGCGCCGGTCGGCGATCTCATGGCTGGCGAAGCGGGTGTCGTATCGACGTCGCAGCAGGTCACCGCCTACGCCGATCCGACGCCGGAAGTGCGCGGCATCCAGCGCCAGCTCGTGACCTACAAGCGCAAGGACGGCGTCGACCTGTCGTTCACGCTCTACCTGCCGCTCGGCTACCAGCCCGGCACGCGCGTCCCGGCCGTTCTGTACGCCTATCCCGCCGACTTCGCCGACCCGAGCAAGGCCGGGCAGGTCACCGGGTCGCAGCAGACCTTCACCCGCTTCCCCGAATACCGCCTGCTGCTGCTCGCCGGCTACGCGATCATCGACAACACCTCGTTCCCGATCGTCGGCGATCCGCGTACCGCGTACGACACCTATCTGCAGCAGCTCGTCGACAACGCGCAGGCGGCGGTCGACAAGGCCGTCGAACTGGGCGTGGTCGATCGCGAGCGCATCGGCGTCACCGGGCACAGTCATGGCGCATTGATGACCGCGAACCTGCTCGCGCATTCCGACCTGTTCCGTGCCGGTGTCGCCAGCAGCGGCGGCTACAACAAGACGCTCACGCCCTTCGGTTTCCAGAACGAGCGCCGCTCTTTGTGGAACGCCAAGCGCGTGTACGAGGAAGCCTCGACCTATTTCTATGCCGACAAGGTCAACGAGCCGCTGCTCATCGTGCACGGCGAGGACGATGCGAATCCGGGCACCGAGCCGGTGCAGTCGCCGAAGCTCTTCCAGGCGATCCGCGGCAATGGCGGCACCGCGCGCCTGGTGATGCTGCCCTTCGAGCCGCACTGGTACACGGCGAAGGAAACCAACGAACACTTCGCCGCCGAAATGCTGATGTGGTTCGATCGCTGGGTGAAGAACGCACCGTCCAGGAGCACGCCGTCGAGCAGCGCGCCGCCGCGCGAGGCGAAGCAGCCCTGATCGACGCTGCGGAATGCCCGGGCGCATGTGCGCGTCCGGGCCGCCCTCATCCGATCGCTTCGGCGCGCTTCCCGGTCGAGGCGATCGTCTCGCCGCCATCGATGAACTGCAGGCGCGCCAGTTCCTCGTAGAGTCCGCCCTGCGCCATCAGGCTCTGGTGGGTGCCTTCCGCGACGATCCGGCCGCGATCCATCACCACGATGCGGTCGGCCTTGAGCACGGTGGCGAGCCGGTGCGCGATCACCAGCGTGGTGCGCCCGCGCATCAGCGATTCCAGTGCCTGCTGCACCGCATGCTCGCTGTGCGCATCGAGCGCGCTGGTCGCTTCGTCGAGCAGCAGGATCGGCGCATCCTTGAGCAGGGCGCGCGCGATCGCGATGCGCTGCTGCTGCCCGCCGGACAGGCGGGTGCCGCGTTCACCGAGGTCGGTGTCCAGCCCCTGCGGCAAGGCTGCGATGAAGTCGTGCGCCTGGGCCGCGCGCACCGCGTCGTCGAGCGCTGCGTCGTCGGCGTCGAGATTGCCGTAGCGGATGTTCTCGCGCGCCGACACCGAGAACAGCGTCGATTGCTGGGGCACGAGCGCCACGGCCGTGCGCAGCTCGGCCGGATCCAGTCGCGCCAGCGGCACGCCGTCGAGGCGGATCGTCCCCCGGTCGGGATCGTGGAAGCGCAGCAGCAGCGAGAACACGGTGCTCTTGCCGGCACCGGACGGGCCGACCAGGGCCACGGTCTCGCCCGGGCGCACGCGCAGGCGGAAATCCGACAGCGCCGGCGTATCGGGTCGCTGCGGGTAGTGGAAGCCGACGCCCTCGAATTCGATCTCGCCGAGGAGCGGGCGGGGCAGGGAGACGGGCTGCGCGGGCGCGCGGACCTCCGGTTGCCGGGCCAGCAGTTCGGTGATGCGGCTCATGCCGCCGGTCGCGCGCTGCAGGTCGTTCATGACATCGGCGAGGCTGGTCGCGGCATTGCCGCCCAGCAACGCGTACATGACGAACTGCGCAAGCGTGCCGGGACTCATGCGTCCGGCCGCGACATCGTGCGCGCCCAGCCAGAGCAGGCAGAGTACGGCGCCGCCGCCCATCACCGCACCCGCGCCGTTGAGTGTCGCCTGCGCCTGGATCCTGCGCCGCGCGGCCGTCATCGCCGCCTCCAGCGCCGTGGCGAAGCGACCATGCTCGTGCGCCTCGCGGACATGCGCCTGCACCGTGCGCACCGCCGACAGGGTCTCGTTGGCCAGCGCGTTGGCATCGGCGATGCGATCCTGCCCCGCGCGGGCGAGGCCGCGCAGGCGTCGTCCGCCGAGCACGCTGGGCAGCACGGCCAGCGGAATCGCGACCAGCGCGAACGATGCCAGACGCGGATTGGTCACGAACAGCATCGCGATCGCGCCGACCACGGTGGTCGCGCCCAGCAGCAGGCCCGAAATCGCGAAGGTGAGCAGGTAGCGCAGGAACTCCACGTCCGAGGTCAGCCGCGACATCAGTTCGCCGCTGCGATTGCCGTCGTGGAACGCCGCGTCCAGGGTGAGCAGGCGCAGGTAGAGGCGTTCGCGCAGGGTCGCGACCACGCGCTCGCCGAGCAGCGACGCGAAGATGTAACGCGCGATGCCGGCGACCGCGAGCAGCAGGGTGATGCCGAGCATGCCGAGGAAGTCGCGATCGATCTGTGCGGCGTCGCCCTTCGCGAAACCGCCATCGATCAATGACGCCATCGCCGTGGGCAGGAGCAGGGTCGCACCGGTCGCCACGGCGAGTGACATCAGCCAGATCGCGAACAGCCACGGGTGTGCGCCGATCAATGGCCAGAGTGCGCGCAGGCTGCCCTTGCCTGCGGGCGCGGCCTCGCGCGCCTCGCGGTTGTCGTCGTGGGTCATCGCATCCGGCGTTGACGATGGAGGCCGGGAGTGTGGCCTGCGCCACCCGCACATGACAAGGCGGCGCGGAAGTGCTGCGACGCAGCATGTGTGATGGCTGTCGGATTCTGCCGGTGGGCACGCGCGCCGATGCCCATCGACCATTCGGCGGACTGTGCGACGGCCTGCTTGCCCAAGCCATGGCCGCGTGCTATCACGGTCCGGCATTGCCGGCGGCGGCAACGGCAAGGATCGCAGCAACGGATTTCCAGGCGCCGCATTCACGACAGCGACATCCTCCTCTCGACACGGAACAAGGAATGATCGTCATGCAGAACAAGAAGTCGTTCGCATTCCAGCTGGCATCGGTGCAGAAGCCCGCCGCCAAAACCGAAGACAAGCAGTGGCAGGTGCGCGACGGTGTCGCCGTGGCTGGCTGCACCGATCCGACGGGCGATGGCGACTATCGCGCCAGCACCGACATCTGGGGCAACTTCCGCGGCCGCGACAAGGGCTACTGGTGCTGATCCACGCGTCGACGCCCTCGTCGTCGACGTCATGATTGTCAGTGGCATGATCACCAGAGGCATGATCGTCAGTGACATGATCGTCAGTGACATGATCGTCTCCGCACTGCGTGCGGGGACACCGCCGCGCCGATGCGCGGTCACTTCCATCCTCAAGGAGCGACAGATGCAAACGCAAGACAAGGCCAAATCCTTCGCGTTCAAGCTGGCGAACGAGACGCAGAAGAAAGACGACAGGAAGCAGGTCTGGCAGGCGCGCGATGGCGTGGCCGTCGCCGGCTGCAGCGGCCCGGACGCACGTGCCGACCGCTATTTCCCGTATGCGCGCGACGCAGGCATCTACTGCTGATCCGGTCGATGCCGTTCGTCCGACGACGAATGTCGACCACAGGCCCCGCATCGCGGGGCCTGTGCGTTTCCGCCGCGCCGCACCGCGATTGCGCAGGCGTGTCCGCCGGCATGAGCGCCCATTGCCGGGACCTTCCCTTGGCGAGATCCGCATCCGTCCTGCATGAACAATGACATTCTGATCGTCACCCACAGTGGCGATCTCCACGCCGATCTCGTCGTCGAGCGCCTGCACGCACGCGGCGCACGCCCCTTCCGCCTCGACCTCGACCAGTTCCCGGCGCAGTACCGGCTCGATATCCGGCAGCGCGATGGCGTGACCGGCGGCATCCTGCATCACCTCCCTTCGCAGCGCGAAACATCGCTGGCGAATATCGGCGCCGTGTGGACACGCAAGTCGGGCGAATTCCGCTTCGTCAGCGGCGAAGAACTCGGTCCCCAGGAGCGCGCCTTCGCGACCGCAGAGACGCATCACATCCTCACCGGCACGCTGTTGAGCCTGGATGCGTACTGGATGAACCATCCGATGGCCTCGCAGTCCGCGATGTGGAAGGGCGAGCAGCTGCGGCGCGCGGCCCGGCTCGGGTTCCGCGTGCCTTCCTCGCTGGCGACCAACGATGCCGATGCCGTGCGACGGTTCCGTGTGGACGCCGGTGGCGACATCATCTTCAAGCCGTTGTCCTCGCCCAGCCTGGGCGCGGACGAAGTCGATCCCGCCGATCGCATCGTCCCCAGTCTCGCCACCACCCTCATCACCGATGCGCACGACGACATGCTCGATTCGGTGCGCGAGATCCCCGGGTTCTTCCAGCAGTACATCGCGAAACGCCATGAGCTGCGGGTCACGGTGATCGACGACCGCGTGTTCGCGGCGCGGATCGAATCCCAGGGCGACGAGCGCACGCGCATCGACTATCGCGATTTCTCCGCCGAAATCGACTACCGCGCCGAACGCCTGCCGGCCGAAGTCGAGCGCATGTGCCACGCGTTCGTCCACGCCTACGGCCTGCGCTTCGGCGCCATCGACCTGATCTGCACGCCCGCTGGCGACTATGTGTTCCTGGAGAACAATCCCGCCGGGCAATTCCTGTTCGTCGAACAACTGGTGCCGGAGCTGCGCATGCTGGACGCGGTGGCCGACTGCCTGATTGACGGCGCGCGACGCAAGGGCTGACACCATGACGGCATTCCCGCAACTGGCGCGGTTCGAAGACACGGAAGGCGCGCGCGCACTGGTCTTCGGCGCCACCCATCTCGACATCGAGCTGCTGCCGGTACTGCACGAGGCGCTGCGCCGTCTCGGCCGCGTGCAGCGCCTCGACGTGATCGCCTACTGCCGTGGCGGCGAGGTCGCCGTTGCGCGGCGCATCGGCCTGCTGCTGCACCGCTTCGCCGACCGCGTGCGCCTGGTCGTGCCGTATCACTGCCAGTCCGCCGGCACGGTGATGGCGCTGGCCGCGCACGAGATCGTGGCCGGGCCGCTGGCGATGTTCTCGCCGATTGATCCGCACCTGACCGGCAGCGATGCCTCGGGCGAGGCGACCGCGATGTCGGCCCTGGACATCCGCATGTTCCCGAAGCTGGCGCAGGACTGGTTCGGCCTGGACGAGGCCACCGCGCGCGAACGCGCTCTGTCCCTGCTGTGCGACAGCATCGCGCCCGCCGCCCTGACCACGTTCTATCGCAGCACCCAGGCCGTGCGCCAGATCGGTGAGGAGCTGCTGGCCCTGCACATGGCGCAGGACGTGCAGCGCAGCGCGATCGTCGATGCCCTGCTGTTCGGCTACCACGCGCACGACTACACGCTGACCGGCGACGACCTGGCTGCGCTCGGCCTCCAGGTGCGCAGCGATCCAGGCCTTGAAGATGCGGCCTGGGAGATCGCGCGCGAACTGCGCACGCGCATGGGCCCGGAAACGCGCAAGACGCATCCGCGCGGCTGGTGCGACGCCCTCATCGCCACCCGCGATGGCGGCATGGTGCGGACGCGCCAGCAGGACATGCTGCCGGGCGACTGGCAGGCCTTCGAGGTCGCGTCGTGATGGTCGAGGCCATGTTCTCCGAACTGTGTCGCTGGCTCGTGCTGCTGGCGCTGCTCGCCGCCGCGGTGGGCAAGAGCCTGCATGTCAGGCGTTTCCGCGAAAGCCTCGAAAGCGGGTTCTCGGCGCTTGGCCGCAGCGGGGCGACGCTGGCGGCCGCTGCGATCCTCATCGGCGAAGGCTCGGCGGGTCTGCTGATGCTCGCTGGCGGCGATGCGTCTCGCATCGGCCTGCTGCTCGCGCTCGTGCTGTTCGTGTCGCTGACGCTGGTGGTCGTCGGCGTGCTCGCGAAGGGCGACTCGGTGCGCTGCAACTGTTTCGGCGCGGGCGAACAGCGACTGTCCGGCTTCGATCTGGCGCGCAACCTGGTGTTCATCGCCGCAGCGTTGGCAGGCCTGCTCGGGCCATCGCTCTCGGGCGGCACCGGTGTGCTTGGTGGATGGCCGTTGCCGGCGACCCTCGCGATCGTCGCGGTCGCGGCGATGCTCCTGCTGCTCAGCCTTCACCTGCGCGATCTCGCCCACTTCATGCAGATCCGCGTCGAAGATCTCTGACGGTTTCGCCGACGCGCATCGAGATACGCCCAAAGCCATGCCCACAGACACGCCATCGTGCCCATGACGCTCGATCCGACGCTGCTCTTGTCGCTGTTCGCCGCCCTGTCGGTGCTGCTCGCGTTCAACCTCTTCCTGACCCTGCGCCTCGCCCGGATGGTGAATGCGCTGGCCCGCGCGCGACTGCCGGACACCGTGCCGATCGGCGAGCCATTGCCGAGGTTCCGTGCGCGTCGGCTCGTGGATGGACGCCGCGTGCGCAGCGATGCGCTGCTCGGCGATGAGGCTGCGGTGCTGGTGTTCGTGAGCCCGGGCTGCAAGGCCTGCCTCGCGCGCCAGCCGGAGCTCGATCGCATGCGGCCCTTGATGGACGAGGCGGGCGTGGCCTTGTGGGTAGTCGCGCAGGGCCGGCCGCAGCGCCTGCGCGATTACTTCGCATCGACGGTGCTGCTGCCTCGCGTTCTGCGCGTGGGCGATCGCGACATGCGACGCCTCAATCCGAAGTATTCCGCGCCGTTCTACATCTTCGTCGGTGCGGACGGGGTGGTGCAGGCCAGTGGTCAGGTCGGCGACGACAACTGGCTGAGCTTCCGCGACCAGATCGGCGACGCGGATCCGCCTGCCGACTGATGCTTCGCCGGGATGCGTGCGTGCATCCCGGCGGCATCGCGAATGGCGGTTTCAGGCCTTCTTGCGCAGCGTGTTGATCTGGATGTGCGGCCAGCGCGTGGTCTGCCCGTTCGAGCCGAACATGAACTCGAAGAAGATGATCTGCTCGTACTGCAGCTGCAGGACTTCGGTGCCGTCCTCCTCGACCACGGTTTCCAGCCACATGTTCATGGTCATTTCGGTCGGTCGTGCGAACTGCGTGACGAAGGGCGTATTGAGGATGCCGCCCTGCGGACCGCCGTCGTGCTTGGTCGTCAGCTGGATCAGCGTGTACCTGCTGATGTTCTGGTCCTTGATGACGTCGCGCAGGCGCAGGTTGGGGCGCACCGAGTACGGGTAATGCGGATCGGCGACGATGCGCTGGAAGTAGGTGAGGTTGCCGTCCGGATCGGTGACCGGCAGCGCCTTGTCGAAAGCCCAGGCCGGCGCCGGCTCGTCGAGGTTCAGCGGTGCGGCGGTCGTGCTCCCGGGCGCGGTCAGGAATGCGGTCGCGCCCATGCTCGGCGAGATCGCCAGCGGCGATGCCGCGAGATTCGGTGCGTTGGCCACCTGCAGCGCGGGCCACGATGCGACGAAGGGATTCGTCCAGCTGTCGGTGCCCGTCGGGAAGGGCGGCTTACCGGCCACGTCCTGCGCGAAGCTGCCCATCAGCATGATCGTGCTGCCGTGCGGAATCGTGCCGCTGCGCGCGATCGGGTAGGGCGGCACGTGGTTCGGACCATTGGCGCCGGCGCCGACCGAAATACCCGGATAGCCGTTGTCCTCGATCACCGACTGCTCGGTCGCCGCGTGGTTGTACATCTGGTCGAACCACAGGTACATCCCGACTTCCTCGTGCAGGCCCACGCCGTCACTGGCGCGCTGGATGCTCTGCCGGTACTCGACCGCGCCCGCGAACTGCTCGTTGGCGCCGCCGCGATTGCGCACGCTGCCTTCCACGGGGGCGAACGTCAGTTCCTCGACGTAGTCCTCGCACAGGAAATGGAAGATGCCGAAGATCGTCTCGGAATTCGTGCCCGGCGACGGCATGCAGGTCGTGTGCAGGCCCAGGTTGACGGCCTGGTTGTTCGGATTGACGTTCACCCAAGTGCCGAACAGCTGTTCGAGGATGCCGTAGTTCGCGGGCTGGTCCAGCACCGCATCGGTGTATTCCGGATACGGCGGCGTCGGGAAGGTGGGAATCTGCATGATCGTGCACTCCTTGCGGGTTGGGGTGGGCGGGCCGTCCTCGGCGGGTGCCGCCGGCATCGCGCCCGGTACGCTCGACGGCACGCAGTCCATGCGCGACGCGGCATCGCCGGTGCTCCCCATGTCGACGCGAAGCGTGCGCGACGACGGCCCTGTCCGCGATGGTACGGAATCGGTCCGGCGTGACGGGATCAGTGCGGGATCAGAATCTGTTGCGACCATCGATTCGCGATGCCCTTTTTGCAACGATTGCAGCGCGGGGATCGCCCTGGTGCGCAGGCGCGACAGACATCGGCGGCTGTGGTGCGTGATGGTCCGGCTGTCTCCGCGACAGCCGGACCGTGCCCGTTTCAGGCGTGCATCATTCGCGCTTCGTGGACAGCGTGGCCACGTACGATCCGCTGGAACCCTGCGTGCCGAACGCGCCGCCGGCGTCCACGTCCCACCAGCCGACCTGGGTGAAGCCCGAGGGCGTGATCGGCGTGGAGCCGTTCGAAGCGAACAGCGCGACATCGGTCAGGCATGCCCCCTGGCCGGTCGCGGCGGGGGTCGTGTACAGGCCCATCATGTATTCCTGCCACTGCCCGTTGAGGTTGCCGACGCCACCGCCCTTGTCCACATCCCACATGCCGCGATAGCTCCAGCTGGGTGCGATGCTGCCGGGCACGGTGCTGCCCGCCGAGCTGTACAGGCCGATGCCGCCGATGCAGGTCGACGACTCCGATGGAAGCTGTCGACGCACGTACAACGCCGACATGAAGCTGCCGGTGGTGCCGAACGTGCCCTGTGCGCCCCCCTTGTCGACATCCCAGTAACCGACCAGCGAATAGCCGGCCGGGCCTGCCGGTGCGGTGCCGCCGTTGGACGCGACCAGCACCACATCGGTGATGACCGTGCCGGTGCTGCCGCCGCCGATCACGCCGTTGATCCAGTCGGTCACGGCCACGGTTTCCGAGTACACGCCGTAATAGTTGGGTCGCGCGCAGCCCAGGCCATAGCTGACCACACCGATGCTGTAGATCGAGCCGTTGTAGGGCGCGACCAAAGGACCGCCGCTGTCGCCCTGGCAGGAGTCCTGACCACCCGTTGCGAGGCCGGCGCAGATCGAGACCGCCGGGTTCAGTCGCAGGCCGGCGGCCGCGGAACTGCCGTTGTAGGACGCAGCGCAGGTCGTATCGGACACCACCGGCACGGTCACTTCGCGGAGGCTGGTCGTGCCGCTGCCGCCTTCCGAGGTCGCGCCCCAGCCCAGCGTGGTCACCGGATCGCCCGGCTTCGCAACTGCCTGCATGACGGCGGCATCGGGCAGCCGTGCGCGGATGAGGTTGGCCGGGAACGTGCCGTTGATGCGGATCAGCGCGAAGTCGTTGGTGTAGCTGCCTGCAGTGGCATTCACGCTGTAGTTCGGATGCTGGATGTACTGCGCGACCGAATAGGCCGTCTGGCTGCCGGTGTTGTTGGAGCCCGCCCACACCGTGCTCTGGGGGCCGCAATGCGCGGCGGTCAGCACCCAGTTGTCGGCGATGATGGTGCCGCCGCATCCGGACGTGCGCACCGTGAACGAGCGGTCACCCACGGCGGGGATGCCGCCGACGATGCGTCCATTGCGTTGCTTGCCGAATGCCTGGCTGGTCTTCCACGTTCCGGCGGTGCGATCGACGCGGGGTTTCGGCCCGGCGGCCATCGCGACGGATGCCGCTGCCAGCAGGGCGATCGCCACGGTGCCGGCGGCGAGGTGAAGGTGCTTCTTGCAATCCTGTGTCATTCCTGAAATCTCCTTTTCGGAATTCCTGATGCGTCTATGGAGTGGGCCATGCGAGAACGATATGCGCGTCCTGCTGCGTGATCAGTACCCTCGGACGCCGATCGCGTATCCATGGATCGACGCGGCACTGGCTTCGATGTGGTCCTTCGAAGCCACGCTGCAGGCGGTCTGCGTACCACCGAGGATGGTCGGCTGGATACGCCACAGCAGGTTGCCGTAGCCGCTCCAGTTCACGAAGGCGCCGCAACCAGACAGCGCGAAGCCGGCCGGCACACTGGCGGTGGTTGATGGATGCCCGGCGATACCGGACAGGGCGGAGCCCACCTGCGACGTGAAGCTGCCGATGCCGGCGATGTCCGAGCGCAGGCCGATGGCGTACGCGACGGTGGTGGCTGGCGACGACTGGATGTGGTCCTTCGAGCGTGCACGCCAGCCGTTGCTGCCCGACGGCGCGGATGCTGTGGCGAGGTTGCCCGCGCCGCTCCAGTTGACCTTGAAACCGCCGCCGACCAGCGAGAAGCCGGCGGGCACGGTGGCAGTGACGTCCGGATGCACTGCGAATACGCTGGTCGCTGTGCTCACTGCGAGGTGGCTACGCAGCTGGTTGGCGGTCAGGCCGGCGATCTTCAGGCCGATCGCCCAGCCGCGCACCGCGACCGGATCCGCCTTGATGTGATCCTTGGTGGACACCAGCCACGCCGACAGACTTGCGTTGGGATAGGACGCGGTCAGCAGGTTGCCTTCGGGCGCGTTCTTGCCCACGCCGCCGCCGCCGATCACCACGTAGTCGGCAGGCACGGCGATCGCGAAATCGGCGTTGTGGCCCTGGGCCACGTTCGAAGTGCGCTCGAACACCGCGATCGTCACCTTGCCGCTGACGTCGGTCTGCTCGAACAGCTTGGTGCTGCCATCGCCACCACCGCCTCCGATGTGCCCCTGGATCCAGCCGATGACGGCCACGGTTTCCGAGTACACGCCGTAATAGTTCGGTCGCGCGCAGCCCAGGCCATAGCTGACCACACCGATGCTGTAGATCGAGTCGTTGTAGGGCGCGACCAAAGGACCGCCGCTGTCGCCCTGGCAGGAGTCCTGACCACCCGTTGCGAGGCCGGCGCAGATCGAGACCGCCGGGTTCAGTCGCAGGCCGGCGGCCGCGGAACTGCCGTTGTAGGACGCAGCGCAGGTCGTATCGGACACCACCGGCACGGTCACTTCGCGGAGGCTGGTCGTGCCGCTGCCGCCTTCCGAGGTCGCGCCCCAGCCCAGCGTGGTCACCGGATCGCCCGGCTTCGCAACTGCCTGCATGACGGCGGCATCGGGCAGCCGTGCGCGGATGAGGTTGGCCGGGAACGTGCCGTTGATGCGGATCAGCGCGAAGTCGTTGGTGTAGCTGCCTGCAGTGGCATTCACGCTGTAGTTCGGATGCTGGATGTACTGCGCGACCGAATAGGCCGTCTGGCTGCCGGTGTTGTTGGAGCCCGCCCACACCGTGCTCTGGGGGCCGCAATGCGCGGCGGTCAGCACCCAGTTGTCGGCGATGATGGTGCCGCCGCATCCGGACGTGCGCACCGTGAACGAGCGGTCACCCACGGCGGGGATGCCGCCGACGATGCGTCCATTGCGTTGCTTGCCGAATGCCTGGCTGGTCTTCCACGTTCCGGCGGTGCGATCGACGCGGGGTTTCGGCCCGGCGGCCATCGCGACGGATGCCGCTGCCAGCAGGGCGATCGCCACGGTGCCGGCGGCGAGGTGAAGGTGCTTCTTGCAATCCTGTGTCATTCCTGAAATCTCCTTTTCGGAATTCTTGATGGGCATGAAGGATGGGCCGTGCGTCGGCGCCGTATGCATTGCGCTCTGGACGGAATCGATGCGCCGTGGCGCCTGCGACCCGGACGGATTGTATGCGCGGCAGGTGACCGGTCAATGCATTCGCAAGGCGAAATCACGCGCTGCTTTGCAGCGATTGGCGCAATGCCGCATGGCAGCGATGATCGATGATCGTCAGGTGAATGAGATCGCTGCGATCTGCTTTCGATACCTGTCGGAAATGACAGGTGCGTGCACGAGGTGCGTGGCTGCCGATCACTGGTCCGTCTGGCGAGTCGCCTTGTGGCGCGCTGACCATGCATCCCAATAGGCGGTCGCTGCTGCATCCAGCTGCGACAGCGTGATCGTTTCGCCGGAGTCCAGCGACAGCGCGGCGGTGTCGTAGCGCAATGTGAGCGTGCCTTCTGCGCAGTGCACCTCGATCGGATTGCTCGGCTCGCAATCCACGATCCAAGGCCTCAACGCGGCGATGTCCGAGAAATCCGATATTCCCGGTTGGTCATGCGGCGTGAAGGTGAGCTGCGAACAATCCGACAGATGCACGACGAATCCCGTGCCTGCGCCCGGGAAACCCTTGCGCAGATAACCAATGCGCACATGCACGGAAACATCGCCCGGCAGCGTGCCTTCGATGCGCTCGATCTTGCCGTCGTGAAGCAGGTTCCAGAGCGTGGGATCCATGGATTGTTCACTCCTGTCCTTCCGGAAGACGGCAAGCGTGGCGTACGTACACGAACGTCCAATCCTGGTGCGGCGTAACAGGGCATGCCATGTCTGGAGCCATGGTTCAACTCCCCCGATGCGCCGGCAGGCTCAGCTTCCAGCGGATCGCGGCGCCGCGCAATGCGAACCCCGCGACGACGCCCATCGCTGCAGGCCAGGGTGAGGCGAAGCCGGCGCTCGCCAGGCCGACGTACAGCGCGGAGGCGACGAGCGCGGCGGTCACGTACAGCTCGTGGCGCATCAGGATGGAGGGCACGCCGACCGTGATGTCGCGGATGACCCCGCCGATGCAGGCGGTGATGACACCGGCGGCGACGGCGGACACCGGCGACACGCCGAAGCTCAGCGCCTTGCTCGCGCCATACACGGCATACGCCGCCAGCCCGGCGGCGTCGAACCATTCCAGCGCGCGTTCCGGCCACCAGCGCAGCGGCACGAGCCAGGCCGCGATCGCGACGGCCACGCACAGGAGGATCGGTGTCGGGTCCTGCATCCAGAACACCGGTGCGTCGATGAGGATGTCGCGCAGCGTGCCGCCGCCGACGGCGGTGACGATGGCGAAGAAGCATGCGCCGACGAAATCGACGCGCTTGCGTACCGCCACGAGCACGCCGGAGACCGCGAAGACGGCGAGTCCGGCGATGTCGAGCCAGGGCAGAAGAAGTCCGAATTCATGCATCAGATGGCCTCGCTCGCTTCGCGTACAAGTTTCAATGCCTCAAACGCAAGATATCCATCGGACATGCCCACGCCCGGGACATGCTGACTCACGGATGTGGATGTCGTCACGTCCTCGATGCGCGTGAATTCGATCCGCCCGGAACCGTCGAGCGGCCGAGCGCCATAGGTCTCATCCGCGGCAAAGCGGATGAAGCGCCCGTCTGCGGTCAGCCAGAGGCCGGAGTGAGCCCAGCACCCCTGGTCCGGGACCGACTTCAATTCGACCAGGACGCCGTCATGCGAGTCCAGCGCGTACGTGGCAAGCAGTGCGCGCAGCCATTCGTATCGCTCGGGATGGCGCGAAAACGCCTGCGCAGTCTCCAGCATGGCTTCCAGTCGACTATTGGCCTGCTGCTGCACGTTCTGCTGTCGGCGCCTGCTCATGTATCAGCCCCCGGCTCCACCCCCGTATATCTCGCCCTCGGCCGGATCAGTTTCCCTTCCGCCTGCTGCTCCAGCGCATGCGCGAGCCAACCGGCGAGGCGGCCTGCGGCGAACATCACCAGTGCGGGTGTCGCGGGCAATGCATTCGCGTGGCAGATCGCGGCGAGCATGAAGTCGATGTTGGGATGCTGGCCGCTGACATCCTCGGTCGCGGTGATCAATGCGTCGAGTTCGCGCAGTGCGGGCTCGCCTGCGTGCCGCATGCGCAGGCGGGCGAGCAGTTCGGCGGCGCGTGGGTCGCCGTGCGGATACAGCGCGTGGCCGAAGCCGGGTAGATCGTCGCCGCGCTGCAGGCGTTCCTCGATGAACTCGCGCGGCGATGCGGAGGCGCCTGCGTCGGCAATGAGCGCATACGCGCGTGCGGTGGCGCCGCCGTGGCGAGGACCTGAGAGCGCGGCGAGACCGGCGCAGACGGTCGCGTGCAGGTGCGCGCCGGTGGACGCGACCACGCGCGCGGCGAACGCGGAGACGTTGAGTTCGTGGTCGGCGCACAGCACGAGCGCGGCGCGGACCAGATCGGCGAAGTCGTCGTCGTCGGGCTTCCACACGTCGGCGAGCAGCGCATGCACCGGCCCGTCCGGTGGCGCGCGGCCGACCAGCAGCGCGGCGGTCTGGCGGAGCAGGGCGGCGGCGATCTCGTGGCGCGCGCGCGTGGTCGAATTCAGCGCACCGCGTGCGCCCAGCGCCAGCAGGGGGATCGCGGCCATCGCGCGTTCCAGCGGCGGCAGCGTGGCGTCGGCGGCGAGCCCGGCCACGTGGGCGGGCCAGGCGCCGCCCAGAAGCGCGGCGAAGGGATCGTGCTTCCCACAGTCCCACAGCAGCCGGGCGGCGTCCTCCAGCGTCGCGCCGACGCGCACGGCGGCAATGGCGGAACGCCCCCGGTAGTACGGCCCGTCGGGGCGGATCAGCGAGATCCGTGTCTCCAGCACCGGCAGGCCCCGGTCCAGGCTGTGCGCGGCCGCCGCCGCCGCGCTGCGGCCTACCTGCTTGCGCTGCGCCAGGCGCTCCACATCGAGCCGGGCGTACAGCCGGGTGCGATGGTCGGGGCCCGGTCGGGATTCGATCAGGCCCCGGCTGACGTAGGCATAGAGCGTGGCCTGGCTGATGCCGAGCAGGGCGCAGGTCTCGCGGGCGGTGAGGAGGTCGGCCATGGCGACAGATTGATCGATTCAATCAAGATTGATCAACCCCGGGCTTGGTGCGAGATTGGCGCCCCCGATGGCCGCAGCCGTCGATTCCGGCGGGATGGCCCGCTGGTGTTTCAGGAGGATTCCATGTCCATCGCTTCCCCCGGCGCCGCTCGCTCTTCAGGTGCGATGTTTCGGGCCGCCCTCGCCGAAGAAAGCCCCCTGCAGGTGATCGGCGCCATCAACGCCAACCACGCCCTGCTTGCGAAGCGTGCAGGCTACCGCGCCATCTACCTGTCGGGCGGCGGCGTCGCCGCCGGCTCGCTCGGCCTGCCCGACCTCGGCATCAACACGCTCGAAGACGTGCTGATCGACGTGCGCCGCATCACCGATGTCTGCGACCTGCCGCTGCTGGTCGACATCGACACCGGCTTCGGCCCCAGCGCCTTCAACATCGAGCGCACGATCAAATCGCTGATCAAGGCCGGCGCCGCCGCCTGCCACATCGAGGACCAGGTCGGCGCCAAGCGCTGCGGCCATCGTCCGGGCAAGGAGATCGTGTCGCAGGGTGAGATGGTCGACCGCGTGAAGGCCGCCGCCGACGCGAAGACCGATCCGGACTTCTTCCTGATCGCGCGCACCGACGCGATCCAGGTCGACGGCGTCGATGCGGCGATCGAACGCGCCATCGCCTGCGTCGAGGCCGGCGCCGACGGCATCTTCGCCGAGGCCGCCTACGACCTCGACACCTACCGCCGCTTCGTCGACGCGGTGAAGGTGCCGGTGCTCGCCAACATCACCGAATTCGGCAAGACCCCGCTGTTCAGCCGCGACGAACTGGCCTCGGCCGGTGTCGCCATCCAGCTGTTCCCGCTGTCCGCGTTCCGCGCGATGAACAAGGCCGCCGAGAACGTGTACGCCAGCATTCGTCGCGACGGCCACCAGAAGGCCGTGGTCGACACGATGCAGACGCGCGAGGAACTCTACGACCGCATCGGCTACCACGCGTTCGAAGGCAAGCTCGACGCGCTGTTCGCCGCGAAGAAATGACGCAGAAGACACGAGACGAAAGGACAGGACCATGAGCGACAACGCCAACCAAGTGCTTCCCAAGGCCAAGAAATCCGTCGCGCTGAGCGGCACCGCAGCGGGCAACACCGCGCTGTGCACCGTCGGCCGCAGCGGCAACGACCTGCATTACCGCGGCTACGACATCCACGACCTCGCCACGCAGTCGACCTTCGAGGAAGTCGCGCACCTGCTGGTGCACGGCAGCCTGCCGACCGCCTCGCAGCTGAAGGCCTACCGCACCAAGCTCAAGCGCCTGCGCGGCCTGCCCGCGCTGGTCCAGGAAGCGCTGGAACTGGTGCCCGCGAACGCGCATCCGATGGACGTGATGCGCACCGGCTGCTCGGTCCTCGGCACCGTGCTGCCCGAGCGCGAAGGCCATCCGGCCAGCGAAGCGCGCGACATCGCCGACAAGCTGATCGCCAGCTTCGGCTCCATGCTGCTGTACTGGTGGCATTTCACCCGCAACGGCCGCCGCATCGATGTCGAGACCGACGACGATTCGGTCGCCGCGCACTTCCTGCACCTGCTGCACGGCGAACCGCCGAGCGCGCTGCACGCCGATTCGCTGGACAAGTCGCTGATCCTGTACGCGGAGCACGAGTTCAACGCATCGACGTTCACCGCGCGCGTCATCGCCGGCACCGGCTCGGACATGCATTCGTGCATCACCGGCGCGATCGGCGCACTGCGCGGTCCGAAGCATGGCGGCGCCAATGAAGTCGCGATGGACATCATCAGCCGCTACGGCAGCGCCGATCAGGCGGAAGCCGACATTCGTGCTCGCATGGAGCGCAAGGAAATCATCATCGGCTTCGGTCACCCGGTGTACACCATCGGCGATCCGCGCAACCCGATCATCAAGGAACTCTCGCGCAAGCTCTGCAAGGACGGTGGCAACAACACGCTGTTCGACGTCAGCGAGCGCATCGAGACGCTGATGATGGACACCAAGAAGATGTTCCCGAACCTCGACTGGTACAGCGCCTCGGCCTATCACATGATGGGCATCCCGACGCCGATGTTCACCCCGCTGTTCGTCATCGCGCGCACCACCGGCTGGAGCGCGCACGTGATCGAGCAGCGCGAGGACGGCAAGATCATCCGCCCGAGCGCGAACTACACCGGTCCGGAAGATCGCGAATACGTCGCGATCGACAAGCGCGGCTGATCGCGACAAGCGGTCCTGCGACACCCCATCGGGGCGCCTTCGGGCGCCCCGATGCATTTCGATCGCGCATTCCGGTGAGCATTCCTCTCTGGCCTGGGGTATCGTGCGCCGGTCGAACTCACGCCATATCGCAATGGATACTTCCTGGTTGATCCCGTCCGAACAATGGATGGAGCACGTGCTCGTCGCGCTCGTGGCCATCGGCGTCACCGCGCTCGTCGTGGTCCTGCACTACGAAGGCCTGCACTGGCTGGCGAAGCATTTCTCCGGTCGCGCGCCGACCCGCAGTCGCGCGGTGATGCTGCGCATCATGTTCGCGCTGCTGGCGCTGCACATCGTCGAGATCTGGTGCTACGGCGTGGCCTACTGGGTCCTGCTGCAGATTCCCGACACCGGTTTCGTCCACGGCGAGCACGGGCTGGACAACCTGTTCGACGCGATCTATCTCTCCGCGACGACCTATTCCACGCTCGGTTTCGGCGATCTCGCACCCGTCGGCGCCATCCGCCTCGTTGCCGGCATCGAGTCGCTGACCGGTCTCCTGCTCGTGACCTGGTCGGCCTCGTTCACCTATCTGGAAATGTCGCGATACTGGCGACGGGAGAGTTGAGCATGCCTCAGGAAATCTACGTCAGCACCGATGTCGAGACCGATGGTCCGATTCCCGGGCCGCATTCGATGCTCAGCCTCGGTTCCGCTGCGTACACCGCTGACAAGCAGTTGATTGCGACCTTTTCGGTCAATCTTGCCGAGCTCCCCGGCGCTTCGCCGGACCCGGCCACGGCGGCGTGGTGGAGAACGCAGCCGGAAGCCTGGGCTGCATGTCGACAAGGGGTAGAAAGCCCGGAAGTGGCACTGCCGAGATATCGTGACTGGTTGCGGCAACTTCCCGGAAAGCCGGTCTTCGTGGCTTATCCCGTCGGATTCGACTTCATGTTCGTGCACTGGTATCTGGTGCGTTTTGCGGGGGAGGATCCTTTCGGCCACTCGGCGCTGGACATGAAGACGCTTGCGATGACCCTCCTCGGCTGCGGCTATCGAGATGCGACGAAGCGAAACATGCCTGCAGGATGGTTTGATCCTCTGCCGCATACGCATGTCGCGCTTGACGATGCGATCGAGCAAGGAGCACTGTTTTGCAACATGCTGGCCGAACTGCGACGTCTTGCTCCGCTGCGTCGCTTCAAAGACTGAAGGCCTTGCTTCGGAAAGCGAAGGCCTTCGTCTGAAGTGATTACGCCAAGCCCTCTTCCTTCAGCACCTTCTGCACCGCCGGATCGGCTTCCACGCGCGCAGCGAACGCGGCGAGGTGGTCGAGGCCGGAAAGATCGACGCCCGTGCCGCGCGCCCAGCGATACGTGACGTAGAGATACGGATCGGCGATGGAACGCGTGTCGCCGGCGATCCAGTCGCGCGACTTCAGCTGTTCGTCGGCGCGCTCGTAGAGCTTGCGCACCTTCGCGCGCGCGGCGTCCTTGCTCTTGTCGATCAGCGCAGGGTCTTCGAGATAGGCGGTGCTGCCGAAGATCGGATGGAAGGCCGGGTGCACGTCGGAATTGGCGAACGCCAGCCACTTGTTCACTTCGGCGCGGCCTTTGGCGCTGCCGTCGCCGCCGAGGCCGGCTTCGGGATGCAGGTCGGCGAGATAGTTGAGGATCGCCGCGTTCTGGGTGAGCACCCATCCATCGTGTTCGAGCGCGGGCACGGCGCCGGCGGGATTGATCGCGAGGAATTCCGGCTTCTGGCGGTCTTCGCGCGTCACACGCACGGCTTCGTACGGCTTGCCGATCCATTCGAGCACGATGTGATCGGCGAGCGAGCATGCGCCGGGCGAGTAGTACAGTTTCATCAGCGACTCCGTTCCTGGTTGGGAGAGTGAGCCGCGATCATGGTGGGCGCATGCACACCGCTCAATCGCGGCCGGTGGAACGCAGTGTCGTCGCGCGGAAAAAACGAAGGCCGCACGAGGCGGCCCTGGAATGTTGCGGTGATGCAGGTGCGAGGCCTGCGCGACTCAGCCGCGCGCGGGCTTGCGTTCCTTCGGCTTGAGCGACTGCACCTTGAGGAAGGTGTGATCGCCGATCGTGGCGACCTGGTAGGCGTTGCGCCAGCTCGGCTGCGCGATCGACAGCGCGGCGAAGTGGCTTGCGCCGGGGACGATCTCCTTGCGCTCGCCATCGGGCAGCGCCCAGTTGCGCTCCGATTCGAGAGCGATGGTGACCGCCTGCGACCAGGCTTCGGCATTGCCCAGTCGCGTGCCGGGCGAGACCAGCGTCGGCGCGAACTGCTTGCGTGCGGTGACGACCTCGCACATCGAGTCGCCCCACAGGCCGCTGTCCTCGCGACGGAGGGCGACCTCGGCGACGGCCTGCTGGCCGCGGACCGGCTGGTTGCGGGCTTCGAGGTAGAGGGTGGTGCTGAGACACAGCGAGTCGGCGGCCTGGGGCGGCAACACCGACGCGATCCAGAGGATCCATGCGAGTTTCATTGAGACTCCTTGCTCCGTTGCTTCGGGCCGTACGGGGGCGCTGTCGCATGGCAAAGGCCTGACAGGGCTTCGTGATCGGCGGGACGAGTTGGCGTACTGGGGAGGGCGAGCGACTCTGTGGTCGCTTGGCGTCTGCCGGGCGCTCTCTGCGGAGCACTGTCACCGGAATCAGACCCTTGCCCGAACGTGGACCGGGAACAGGGGCTTCACCTCTTCGGGTGGAGCATCGCCTGCCGCGATCTCGCGCTGGTCCCGCACTGGCCAGGGCGGGAAAGCGGGCGCATCGTAGCCGGCGAAACATAATGCCAGCTGAATGCAAAATCAGAACTTCATGATTTGACTGGAGTTTTTGTTCAGAAGGCCACGTAAGCCCCTGTTCTCGCAGGCGTATCAGCCCGTGCTGAGTCATGCCATAGGCGCTGCGGTGCAGCAGCCGAAGCCGCGATCCGGGTCACGGAATGCGCGGATTTCGGGGTCGAAACGGCCCGTGGAACATGATTTTCATGTTCCACGAGGCGAAGGGACCTGTTTTCGTGTCGATCGCGAGCTGCGGATGCGGCAGTTACAGCGATGCCGCCAGCCGGCTGCCCTGGTCGATCGCGCGCTTGGCGTCGAGTTCGGCGGCGATGTCCGCACCACCGATCAGATGCGCATGCACGCCCTGCGCCTTCAGCGCCTCGTGCAGATCGCGTCGCGGTTCCTGCCCGGCGCAGACCACCACGTGGTCGACCGGCAGCGTCTGTTCCTGACCATCGACGCGGATGCGGAAGCCGGTGTCGTCCACGCCCAGGTATTCGACGCCGCCGAGCATCGTCACCTGCTTCGCTTTCAGCGTTGCGCGATGGATCCAGCCGGTGGTCTTGCCCAGTTTCGCGCCGGGCTTGCCGGGACTGCGCTGCAGCAGCCAGACCTCGCGCGCGGGCGCCTCGGGTTCGGGCTTGCGCAGGCCGCCGGGCGAGGAGAAGGTCGGGTCCACGCCCCATTCTGCCATCCAGCGCTGCGGATCGAGCGCGGGCGTGGCGTGCGTGTCGTCGACCGAGGTCGGCGCCACGTCGAGCACGCCGGCATCGACCAATGGGTGGTGCACCAGCCATTCGGCGACGTCGAAGCCGATGCCGCCGGCGCCGACGATCGCCACCTTCGCGCCCGGCTTCACCCGGCCGCCGAGTACGTCGAGATAGCCGACGACCCTGGCGTGGTCCGAGCCCGGGAAGCGCACCGTGCGCGGCACGATGCCGGTGGCCAGCACGACCTCGTCGAAGCCTTTCAGCGATTCCGCGTCGGCGGTGGTCGACAGCCGTACCTCGACCCCGGTGTCGCGCAGCTTGTGCTCGAAGTAGCGGAGGGTTTCGTGGAACTCCTCCTTGCCCGGGATCGTCTTGGCGATGTTGAACTGGCCGCCGATGCGGTGGCTGGCGTCGAACAGGGTCACGCGGTGGCCGCGTTCGGCCGCCACCGTGGCACAGGCCAGGCCGGCCGGGCCGGCACCGACCACCGCGATGCGCTTCGGCGTCGCGGCACGCTTATAGATGAGTTCGGTTTCGGCGCAGGCGCGCGGGTTGACCAGGCAGCTCGCCTTCTTCTGCTCGAACACGTGGTCCAGGCAGGCCTGGTTGCAGGCGATGCACGTATTGATGCGGTCGGCGCGGCCGGCGCGGGCCTTGTTCGGCCACTCCGGGTCGGCCAGCAGCGGGCGCGCCATCGACACCAGGTCGGCGCCGCCCGAGGCGAGGATGCCTTCGGCCACGTCCGGCATGTTGATGCGGTTGGTCGCGACCAGCGGTAGTTTCACTTCCGGGCGCAGCTTCGCGGTAACACCGGCGAAGGCCGCGCGCGGCACCGAGGTGGCGATCGTCGGCACCCGCGCCTCGTGCCAGCCGATGCCGGTATTCAATATGGTGGCGCCGGCGGCTTCGATCGCCTTGGCTTGCGTCACGATCTCGTCCCAGGACGAGCCGTCCGGCACCAGTTCGAGCATCGACAGCCGGTACACGATGATGAAGTCCGGCCCGCAGGCCTCGCGCACCCGGCGCACGATCTCGGTCGCGAAACGCATCCGCTTCTCGAGCGTGCCGCCCCAGCAGTCGTTGCGGCGGTTGGTGCGCGCGCTCAGGAACTGATTGATGAGGTAACCCTCGGAACCCATGATCTCGACGCCGTCGTAGCCGCCGTCGCGGGCCAGCTTCGCGGCGCTGGCATAGGCCGAAATCGTGCGTTCGACGCCGAAGCCGGTCAGCGCGCGCGGCGTGAACGGGTTGATCGGCGACTTGATCCGCGACGGCGCCACCTGCAGGGGGTGGTAGGCATAGCGCCCAGCATGCAGCAGCTGCAGGCAGATCTTCGCGCCATGGGCATGCACGGCGCCGGTGACCTGGCGATGCTTGCGCGCCTCCCAGGGCCAGCTGAGCTTGCTGCCGAACGGCGCCAGCCAGCCCATCATGTTCGGCGAGAACCCGCCGGTGACGATCAGGCCCACGCCGCCCGCCGCGCGCTCGGCGAAATAGGCCGCCAGCTTGGGGAAGTCGCTTGCCCGATCCTCCAGTCCCGTGTGCATCGATCCCATCAACACCCGGTTGCGCAGGGTGGTGAAGCCCAGGTCGAGTGGCGAGAACAAATGGGGATAGGCAGGAGCGGGCTCGGCGGATGCGATGGCGGCCATGGGTCAATACGTTAGCGTATGGAGTGGGGAGGGTGCCGGGAATGCACGGCGGATTCAAGCATGGCATGCGTCAGTGGCGGGGAGGCGCTTGCAGGCATGCACTTGCGCATGCCCCCACCCCGACCCTCCCCCGCACGCGGGGGAGGGAGAAGATCGCCGCCGCTTTTGCTCCCTCCCCCGCATCGCGGGGGAGGGTTGGGGTGGGGGCATGGAGACGGCACACCCGCCCCGTTGCCATCCGCCCCCGCATCGCCGACCATGGCCGCCCTTTGCCAGACCCCGGTCCCCCGACGCCTTGATGGAGCCCAGCGACCACCCCGACAGCGCGCCCATGCGGGATTTCCTCCGCCCGGGCATCGTCGCCGAGGACCTGCCCGAGCTCCACCCGCTGCTCGCCGCCCGCGACCAGCTGCGCGCCTTCTCTACCCTGTTCCACGGTGGCGAGGAAGCGGTGATGCTGCGCCTGCTGGTGCTGCGCGCCATCGGCGAACGCGGCGAGGCGCCGGACTGGTCGCCGCAGGAACTGCGCGACACCTTTTCCTATCTCGACCCGGTCAAGTGCGACACGGTGCTGCAGCGCCTGCGCGACAACCACCTGCTGCTGTGGGACGGCGCGACCCAGCGTTACCGGATCAGCCCGGTCGGCCGCCAGGCGCTCGCCGCGATCGGCATGCTGCTGCAGTTCAACCGGGAAGGCGACGAGCTGGCCTACGTCACCGCGCAGATCGCCGCAGGCCAGGCAGTCGGCAAGGTCGGCGCCGACGATCTGCAACATCTGTTGTCGCGCCTCAACGAGCTGCGCGCGGATTTCGACGAGGCCGTGCTCAGTGGCTCGGAACACCGCATCCATCGCGCCGCGAACACCCTGCAGTCGGTGTGGCGCTGGGTGGAGAAGGGCACCGAGATCGTCAACCGCATCGCCGCCGACGACATGCTCGACGCCGCGACGCACCGCGTCGCCCAGCAGATCGGCCGCGCGCAGAGTGCAATGCTGCGCCAGACCAGCGTGTTCCAGCGCGCGCTCAACCAGCTCGACCGGCATCGCGTGCACCTCGGCGCCAGCGGCCTGTCCTCGTCCGACGTGAACCGCTATCTGCGCGCGATCGACGCCAAGGCGCTGCGCGCGCATGCCGACGACGCGCTGGCCACGGTGCCGGCACCGGCCTTCGCGCTGTCCCCGATCGCGCTGGACGTCGCCGAGTTCGAGCTGATCGAACGCGAGCGCGAGGCCGCCGAAAACGAGGACCTGCCGAACGCCCAGGCGGTGCCCACCGACGCCGCGATCCCGCTGCCCGAGTCCGACGAGACCGTGGCCCGCAACTGGCTGGATCAGCTCGGCGCGCTCGCCGAGGGCGGTCGCCTCGCCGACCTCGTGCCGGATGGTGACTTCGTGCGCAGCGCCTACCGCTTCTCGCTGCTCGGCCTGCTCGGCGACCCCGGCGCGGAAAACCGCAGCGGCGTGAGCGCCGAACTGGCGCGGATCCCGCTGCGCTGGCGCACCACGCGCGAACTCGAACCCGTCGGCCGCGCCGGTGTCGCCATGATCAGTCGCAGCGAACTCGTCCCCTACGACGGCGACGAGCCGGCGCCCGAACCGTCCGGCGACGCGCCTGACGATGCGCATGCCGAGGTCCCGGCCGCCGCACCGCGCAAACGCAAACAACAGGTCGGCGCCGGCAAGGCGCCCGCCAAACGCAAGAAGACCGCATGACGTCCTCCGACCCCGTTGCATCGCTGATCGCACGCCTGCTGGCCGAACGCTGGCTGCCGCGCGACGACCACGCCGTCCGCCAGATGCTGGTCGACGCCGGCCCGCGCGCCGAGCTCGACCGCCGCCTCGCCGAATCCGGCCTGCGCCTGCTCGAACATCCGTATGCCGCGCACGTCGCGCTGGGCATCGCGAAAGCGCAGGAAACCGACGTGTTCGGCGGCGGCCGCGCCTGGGCCGCCAGCAACCTGCAGCTCGATCGCGATGCACTGGCCCTGCTCGTGGTGATCTGGGCGCAGCTGATCCTGCCCAAGCGCCAGCGCCAGCTCGATCGGCAGGAAAGCGACCGCGCCCAGGACCAGTCGCAGATGTTCGCCGAGCTCAAGCCGGTACCGGTCGGCGCCGAGATCGTCGAGCCGCTGAGCGAGCGTACGCTGATCGCCGACTTCGGCGACAAGCTCGGCGGCAAGACCCGCATCAGCTTCAACCTCGGCATCCTCGCCCGCCACGGTTTCATCCTCCGTCGCCGCGAGCGCGTGCATGAAGGCCCGCTGCTCGACCTCGCTTTCGACTACGAACGCATCGCCGGCCGGATCATGGGCGGCGCGCTGGCCTTCGTGGTCGAGCGCGCCCGCGAGAGCGTGATGCATGCGCGCGACGTCGAGGACGTGTACGTGACCGACGAGGTCGCGCATCACGAGGTCGTGTCCGACGACGCCCTGCCTGATGACGTCATGCAGGATGATGTCGTGCAGGACGATGTCGTCACCGACGATGCGAACGGGGAGGACCACTGATGTTCGAGTTCCGCTCCCTCGAAGTCGTCCACTGGGATTACTGGCAGCGCTTCGAGCTGCCGCTGGACGGCACCAT
This sequence comes from Lysobacter brunescens, assembly GCF_042677005.1. NCBI lineage: Bacteria > Pseudomonadati > Pseudomonadota > Gammaproteobacteria > Lysobacterales > Lysobacteraceae > Lysobacter > Lysobacter brunescens. The sequence continues at coordinate 1,883,685 of NZ_JBHTIF010000001.1, forward strand.
CGTCACCGTCGTCGGCCCGAACGGTTCGGGCAAGACCACGCTGCTCGACGCACTGCGCACCATCCTCGCCATCGAGGACCGCGACACCGCGCGCGACTACAAGACCTACCTGCGCCACAACGGCAAGTCCCACGCCTGGCTGCGCGCCGTGGTCAGCAATCGCCAGGACCGCCGCGGCGGTCGCCCGTTCTTTCCGCTGAAGGACGAAACGGTCACGCTGTTCTGCCGCATCCGCAAGAAGGGCGGCGAATGGGTGCGCGACTACCGCATCGCCGGCGGCGACGTGCCGATCGAGGAGAACGAGCAGGGCGGCGACTGGATGGGCGTGCGCGACTATCGCGTCCGCCTCGCGGGTGCCGGCCTCACCCGAGCGATCTGCCGCGTGCTCACCCTGGAGCAGGGCGCCACCGACAAGCTCTGCCAGTATTCGCCGCGCGAACTGCTGCAGCTGGTCTTCGACGTGTTCGAGGACAAGGCCGTGCTCGACGACTACCAGCGCGCGCGCAACGAGCAGTTCGACGTCGAACGCGAGATCGTGCAGCTGCGCCAGGACCTCGCCGGCCTGCACGTGCGCCTGGAAGCCGCGCGCGCCGACGTGCGCTCGTACGAGGAAGGTCGCTCGCTCCGCAACGAGCTGCAGCGCCTGCAGGCCGAGATCGCGCCGAAGGTCGAACTGGCCGAACTGCGCACGGAAACCCTCGGCGCGCGCGCCAGCCTCGTCGGCCTGCGCCGCAGCCTGTTCGAACGTGCCGCGCTGCGCGACGCCGCCCGCGCCAAGCATGCCGAAGCGCTGGTCGCCGTCGAACAGCTGCGCGAGCGCCTCAAGCAGGATCGCAGCGACGCCCGCCAGGCCGAAGCGCAGTTCCAGCAGGCGCGCGACCTCGCCCGCGACGCCGAGAAGCTGATCCAGCGCCACGACGAACTGCTGGTGTCCGACGCCGAACGCGGCGCCGTGGACGCCGACACGCTCGCCGCGCGCATCGAGCAGACCCGCACGCGCCAGGCCGAACTGCATTTCGAGGAGAAGCGCGACCGCCAGCGTGCCGCCGAACTCACCGCCGAACTGGCCGCGCACGGCCGTGGCGAGAATCCGGTGCCCGCCGACGAGCGCGCCTTCCGCCAGGCGCTGGATGCCGCCGGCATCCGCCATCGCGCGCTGACCGAGCTGGTCGACATCCGCGACCCGGAGTGGGCCGTCGCCGTCGAAGCGGTGCTGCGTCCGTATCGCCAGCTGATCGTGCTCGAAAACCCGAAGGATGCCCGCGATGCCTGGCGCCTCGGCGAGCAGATGGAATACCGTCACTTCGTCGTCGCCGACCGCGCGCCCGCCGGCAAGGCCAGCGCCGGCACGCTGCTCGAAGTCGTGCGCTTCGCCGCCGACCCGCCGGCCTGGCTGCCGCGCCAGCTCGACCGCATCCGCCGTGTCGCCGACATCGAGCACGGCGCGAAGCTGCCCAAGGACCAGGACTGGATCACCCGCAATGGCTACCTGCGCGAACATCGCGGTGGTCGCCACATCGGCGGCGGCCCGCAGGTGTTCGGCGCCGGCGCCAAGGAAGCGCGGGCCCAGACACTGCGCGTCGAGCAGGCCACGCTGATCCAGCGCGCCCAGGCCCGCGAAGCCGAACTGCAGACCCTGCGCCAGCATCTGGCCGCCGATGAAGCCCGCCTGCGCGGCCTCGACGGCGCGCAGGAACTGGTCTCGCGCGCCGCCGAATTCGCCGAAGCCAAGGCGCGGTTCCCCGAGCTGTCGCAGGCCGCCGCCGATGCCGCCGAGGCCATGCAGGCCGCGAAGGCCCGGCTCGACGCCACCCTGCAGGACGACAAGCGCGCCGACACCGCCGTCGCGACCAGCGCCTACGAAGCCGAGCGCCTCGAACGCGAACTGGAACAGGCCCGCACGCAGATCGACCACCAGCGCCGGCAGCTGGCGCGTCGGGTCGTCGAATTCCGCGCCCGTCGCGCGAAGATGCCCGCCGCCTGGCGCTCTCCCGACGCCCTGGCCGCTGCGCGCGAGGAATACGAGAGCCTGCATGCGGTGCGCAAGGAGATCGAGCGCATCGGCGAACGCATCGCCCGCGACCGCTACGTCGAGGACGACGCCTGCGTCGCCCTGCGCGACAAGATCGGCGCCGATCACCACGACATGGAAACCACGCTGGCCCGTCGCGAATCGCATCTCGACCGCGCCAAGCGCCTCACCGAGGAAGCGCGCGGTGCCTATCTGAACGTGCTGCGCGCCACCGTCCGCCGCTACCGCAAGAACCTCATCGCCCTGGGCGAGCTGGCGGGGATCGCCGTGGACGCCGAGATGCCCGAACTGGTCAACGACGACGTCGCACTCGCCCAGGCCGGCCTGTCGGTCCGCTTCGACTTCGACCGCAAGGGCTGGATCGGCCTCGACGACGGCGAAGCCTCGGGCGGCCAGCAGGTCATGAAATCGCTGCTGCTGCTCGTCGCCCTGCTGCGCGACGAGGACCAGCCCGGCGGCTTCGTGTTCATCGACGAGCCGTTCGCCCATCTCGACGTGTTCAACATCGAGAAGGTCGGCCGCTTCCTCCGCGCCACCGACGCGCAGTACATTCTCACCACGCCGATCACCCACAACCTCAACGTCTACGAACCCTCCGACCTCGTGCTGGCCACCAGCAAGCGTCGTCCGGGCGGGCAGTGGGCCGAGCCCGTGGCCGTGATCAAGCGTCAGCGGGACTGATGCGCCAGGGGGAGCGGATGTCTGTTTTATGCGGTGAAATGTCGATGTTGCGATGCACCAGACGTCACCGAACCGTGCTTGGCTTCCCAAAACTGTTATGCTAGTGTTAACAAGGCCATGACGCGGCCGGATGATAATGAACGAGATGCGTGCCAAGATGGCCACGGTCCAGTTCACGATCGAAACCACCGAGTCTTTCAATTCCTCCAAGGAGCATTGAGTACATGAACAAGAAACTCCTCTGCGCTGCGCTGCTGAGCGGCCTGGCCGTGGCCCAGACTGCCTCCGCGCAGGACTACGATGACCGTTGGTACCTCACGCCGGGCGTGGGCTTCAACGTCCAGGACAACCAGCGCGGCACCAACAATGCCCCGTTCGTGGCCCTCGGCTTCGGCAAGAACCTCAGCTCGACCTGGTCGCTCGACGCACAGCTGAACTACCAGAAGCCGACCTTCGGCAACCAGCGCAACAACCTGCGCAACCCGGCCACCGCCGGCGCCGTCAGCGGCTTCGCCCAGGACCAGAACTGGAGCCAGTACGGCGTCTCGCTCGACCTGCGTCGCCACTTCCGCGCCGAAGGCCGCAACTGGAACCCCTACATCCTGATGGGCCTGGGCTACCAGCGTTCCGAGGAAGAATTCGACGCCTACCCGAGCCCGGTCTCCCCGGGGGAGCGCAAGGACGGCAACCTCGCCGCCAAGATCGGTGGCGGTCTTGAGGGCGACCTCGGTCCGGTCCGCACCCGTCTCGAGCTGGCCTACCGCGCCGACTTCGACGACAGCAGCGTCGCCAACCCCGACGAAAGCTGGTTCGGCGACGTGCTCGCCTCGGTCGGTTTCGTGATCCCGCTGGGTCCGGAAGCCGAAGAAGCAGCTCCGCCGCCGCCGACCCCGCCGCCGGCCCCGAACTGCGCCGACAAGGACAGCGATGGTGACGGCGTCAACGACTGCAACGACAAGTGCCCGAACTCGCAGGCCGGTGAAGCCATCGGTCCCGACGGCTGCAAGGTCGCCATCGCGATCGACCTGAAGGGCGTGAACTTCGACTTCGACAAGGCCACCCTGCGTCCGGATGCCGTCGCGATCCTGAACGAGGCCGTCGAAATCCTGAAGCGCTACCCCGACCTGAAGGTCGAAGTCGCCGGTCACACCGACCTGTGCGGCAACGACGGCTACAACCAGTCGCTGTCGCAGCGTCGTTCGCAGACCGTGTACGACTACCTGACCAGCAACGGCATCGACAGCAGCCGTCTGGCCGGCCCGAACGGTTACGGCGAGAGCCGTCCGCTGGTGCAGACCGAGCAGACCTCGCCGGCTTGCCGCAACGAGACCAACCGTCGCACCGAGCTGAACGTCCAGTAATTCCGGTCGTTCCGCAGCGTTCCACGAAGCCCGGCCTAGTGCCGGGCTTCGTTTTTTCGTGTCCGGCGAGGTCTGTCGGGGATGGCGGTCTCTGCATGCCGTCCCTGCATGGCGCGGCGATTCCTGCGCGCGATCACGTTCCTCGCCTTGCGGCATCACAATCGGTTGTCCGCGTCTGCGTGCGGGCCTACACTCCGGGCACGTTCGTCGAGGAGAGTCCGCATGCGCATCCGTTCCGTCGCCATGAGCCTGTCGTCCGGAGGCGCGCTGTTCGCCTTGGCTGCGTCGGGACTGCTGATGTCGACGACCGCGTCGGCCGCCGTGGATTGCGCGGCGCTCAAGCCGGTGGCGCCCGCGCAGACGAATGCGCTGCAGCTCAATCCGATCGCCGAGGAACTGGCTGCGCCCAACGCCCAGATCGGCAGTGGTGTCGGTTTTTCGCAGCTCTTTTCCGATGCCGTGACCGTGGACCTGGCCATGTCCCGCGTGAAGCTCCATGAGTGCCGCGCGATGGCGGCGGTGTCGCAGCCGCTGCCAGCGTCAGGCGGTTACCAGCCGAAGCCGGGCGACGCGAGCGCCTGGCGCTTCGACATGACCCAGAACGGCAAGCGAATGACCGCCGACGAGTTCGACGCCTGGATGAAGGCGCGCGGCGTGCGCGTGGTGCAGGGGCCGCCGAAGCCGGCACAGCCCGCACCTGCGCCGGAACCGGCGCCCGCGACGCCGCCGAAGAAGAAAAAGCGCTGACTGCAGCGCGTGGCCCCCGCTATGGCATCGCGCGCGTGCTGTCGAAGCGCGGTGTCTGCTCGCGCACGCAGGCGGCCGAGTGGGTGCGCGCGGGGCGGGTGAGCGTGGGCGGACGCGTGGTGCGCGATCCGGAATTTCCGACGACGCTGGACCGCGACGACATCCGCGTCGATGGCGTGCCGCTGCGTGCCGCCGCACCGCTCGTGCTGATGCTCAACAAGCCGCGCGGCTTGGTGACGACCGCCAGCGACGAGCGCGGGCGCGACACGGTGTATCGCTGCTTCGATGGCGCCACGGTCGACGGCGCGCCGTTGCCGTGGATCGCGCCGGTGGGGCGCCTAGACAAGGCCAGCGAGGGCCTGCTGCTGTTTTCGAGCGACCCCGCCTGGGCGGCGCGGATCACCGATCCGGCGACCGGGCCGTCCAAGACCTATCACGTCCAGATCGACCGCATTCCCGACGAGGCCCTGCTGGCGGCGCTGCAGGCGGGCGTGGAGTTCGATGGCGAGCGTCTGTCGGCGGTGTCGGCCCGTCTGCTGCGCAGCGGTGAGCGCAATGCCTGGCTGGAGATCGTGCTCGACGAGGGGCGGAACCGGCAGATCCGGCGCCTGCTCGATGCCTTCGATGTGGCGACCCTGCGTCTGCTGCGCGTGGCGATCGGTGGTCTGCAGCTCGGCACCTTGGCGAAGGGCGCGTGGCGCCCGCTCGGCGCGGAGGATCTGATGGCGATCGGCTCCGATTTCGGATTGAATTGAGACAGGATTCACGCGATTTTTCCAGCGTCTCTCGGTTCTGTGGCCTGACGCACGTCCGCGTTCAGTCACATGCGAATTCCGTCTCAATACACTGGCCGCCGGGGAAATGCCCTGTCTTCGAAGGTCCGGAAATCATGCGTCCTGTGCTGCTGGCGTCGGTCTGCGCCGCCCTGTTGCTGTCCGCCGGTGGTCTGACCGGCTGCGCCACGGATCGTGCGCTCACCGCCCATGCCCCGACGCCGCCGGCCCCGGTGGTCAAAGCGCCCGCTGGCAAGGTGAACCGGTTCGCGATGACCCAGAACGGGCGTCGCATGAGCGCCGGGGATTTCGACGCCTGGATGAAGGCGCGCGGCATCCGCATCGCCAAGGGCCCGCAGCGCGCCCGCGCGCAGGTGCGCGCCGACGCGCCGAAGCCGAAGGCCAAGCCGCAGCCGAAGCGGCGCTGAGTCAGTCCGCCGCGACGTCGGGCTCGCGCCAGCGCGCGAGGCGGCTGTCGAGCAGTTGCGAGACCACCTCGAAGGCGCGCGCGTCGCTTGGACCACGCGCGTCGTGGCTCACGCCCTTGCCGTGGTTGCAGCCGGCGCAGGCGATGGCGAGATTGCGCGGGTCGTTGGCGTCGTCGCCGACGCGTTCGCACAGAGGGATGGCCGCTCGCTTGCCGAACCACGCCTGCGGCACGACGTGCTCCAGCGTGGCCTGGCCGAGCGCTTCGCCATCGCCGCGCACCTGCAGCCGCTTGCGGCAGTGCAGGCAGCGGGTTTCCCAGTGATCGTCGCGCAGCACGGCCGCGCTGTCCGTGGACAGCGCGCGGAGGAACAGGCGGCGAAGCGCAGGGCGCAAGTCAGGCCTTGATCACGCCCAGCTCGCGGCCGATGCGGGTGAAGGCGTCGATCGCGCGGTCGAGGTGTTCGCGGGTGTGCGCGGCGCTCATCTGCGTGCGGATGCGCGCCTTGCCTTGCGGCACCACCGGGAAGAAGAAGCCGATGGCGTAGATGCCTTCTTCCAGCAGGCGCTCGGCGAATTTCTGCGCGAGCGGCGCGTCGTACAACATCACCGGGCTGATCGGGTGCACGCCCGGGCGGATGTCGAAACCGGCAGCGGTCATCTTCTCGCGGAAATAGCGGGTGTTCTCGACCAAGCGCTCGCGCAGGTCGCCGGCGGCGGCCAGCATCTCGAAGGCCTTGATCCCGGCGGCGACGACGTGCGGCGGCAGCGAGTTGGAGAACAGGTAGGGGCGCGAACGCTGGCGCAGCATTTCGATCACTTCGCGCTTGCCGGTGGTGAAGCCGCCCAGCGCGCCGCCCATGGCCTTGCCGAGCGTGCCGGTGAAGATGTCGATGCGGTCCATCACGCCCTTCACTTCGGCCGAGCCGCGGCCGGTGGCGCCGAGGAAACCGGTGGCGTGGCATTCGTCGATGTGCACGAGCGCGCCGTACTTCTCCGCCAGCGCGGTCAGTTCGTCGAGCGGGGCGATGAAGCCGTCCATCGAGAACACGCCGTCGCTGGTGATCATGATCGTGCGCGCGCCGTCGGCCTTCGCCTGCTGCAGCTGCTTTTCGAGATCGGCCATGTCGCAGTTGGCGTAGCGGTAGCGCTTCGCCTTGCACAGGCGCACGCCGTCGATGATCGAGGCGTGGTTCAGCGCGTCGGAGATGATCGCGTCGTGCTCGTCGAGCAGCGGCTCGAACAGGCCGCCGTTGGCGTCGAAGCAGGCGGCGTAGAGGATGGTGTCCTCGGTGCCGAAGAAGTCGGCGATGGTCTTTTCCAGCTGCTTGTGCAGGTCCTGGGTGCCGCAGATGAAACGGACCGAGGCCATGCCGAAGCCGTGGGTGTCCAGCGCCTCCTTGGCGGCAGCGATGATGTCCGGATGGTCGGCCAGGCCCAGGTAGTTGTTGGCGCAGAAGTTCAGCACGGTGCGGCCGTCGGCGAGGGTGATCTCGGCCGATTGCGGGCTGGTGATGATGCGCTCGGCCTTGAACAGCCCCTGGGCGCGGATGGCCTCGAGTTCGTCGGCATAGCGACGGGTGAGGTCGGCACGGGCGGGGGAAGCGGGCTGGGTCATGGCGGCATCGGCGGCGGTGGGCGGGCGCATAGTCTAAGAGCCCGCGCTGCCCGTCGGCGTGTTCGAACCGGACGCGTGGCGGTCCCGGCTCCGGGGGCGGGCCGGGTGTGCAATATATCGAGCGGCGTGTATTCTGAAATTCACCGGCCGGTGCCCGGGGAACGGCATGCGGCCGCAGGTTGCAACAGAACTTTAACAATGGGTTAAGCTCGGGGCGATGGCCGTCACGGCATCTCCCCCCCCCATGCAATACACGATTCCACACCACCGAGGAGGTTCTCGTGCGTAAACAGATGATTGCGCTGGCGTTGCTCGCATTGCTGCCGTTCGCGGCGTCGGCACAGGAGCAGGAAGAAGACGATTCGGGATTCAGCTGGAACGCGGCCGTGACGTCGGATTACGTGTTCCGCGGCGTGTCGCAGAACAGTGAGGTGCCGGCCATCCAGGGCGGCATCGACTACAGCTGGACCAATGGGTTCTATGTCGGCGCCTGGGCGTCGCAGGTCGATTTCGATGCCCCCGGCACCCCGAACACCGAGATCGACACCTACGTCGGTTACTCCTGGGATGTCTCGGATGCGGTGAACCTCGACTTCCAGCTGGTGCGCTACAACTATCTCGACTACGGCAGCGAGTACGGCAACCCGGCCTACAACGAGCTGATCGTGAAGGGCACCTTCGTCGAGGACTTCAGCGCGACGCTGGCCTACACCAACGACGTCTACGCCAGCGGCACCAACAGCCTCTACTACGGCGTCGGCTACGACCACGAGTTCTCCAACGGCGTGGGCGTCCACGCCAACGCGGGTCGCACGCAGTTCGACACCGACGAGATCGGCCTGGAGGATTACACCGACTGGGGCGCGCACGTCAGCTTCCCGCTGGGCGTGCTGGAAGGCAGCTTCGGTTACGTCGGCAACGACGGCAACGGTCGCGACAACTTCGGCGAGCTCGCCGACAGCCGCTTCGTCCTGACCGTCAGCTACGAGCACTGAGTCGATTCGTCGACGACCAGGACGGCCCACGAGAAGGGCGCCCGCGAGGGCGCCCTTCTTCGTTGCGGAGGGGCATCCGGCGGACGGGTGGGCGAGCGTGCCGGTTGCGGCGCTTCAGCGTTCCATCCGTGCCCGCATCCGGGGCGCGGGAGGGCGACGTAAGCGAAAGGCTGCGCACACGCGCATGCGTTCCCCCGAACCCTCAAGGAGTCAAGATGAAGAAGTCGATTCTGGCCGCCGCCACGGTCCTCTGCCTGTTCGCCCCGGCCGCCTTCGCCGCCGGCCCGCAGCAAGGCAAGTTCTCATGGTCCGTCTTCGGCGGCATCGACCAGCCGCTGAGCGGCGACGTCCACGGTGGCGCCACCGCGGCGGTTCCGGACCTCGGTCCGCTGAATCCGGCGTTGGCCGGCGTCAGCGCGGAGCTGCGCATCCGCTCGCGTTCGCATGACGACATCTACGGCTCGGCCATGTCCTACGGCATGGAATTCAGCTACGGCATCAACGACCGGTCCGAGGTCTTCGGCCAGATCCGCCAGACCCAGGCGGACGAAGGCTCGGTGCAGGTGGGCGGCGCGTTCGTCCCGGCGCTGTCGACCACCCTGCCGGTGCGCGGCACCTTCAGCGACTACGAGGCGCTGACCCTGGAAGCCGGCTATCGCTACTACTTCGGCGAGCTGGGTCCGGCCCGTCCGTTCGTCGCCGGTCGCCTGGGTGCGACCCGCACCGACGACATCCGCGCGACCTTCGTGATCCCGGATGCGGCGATCACCATCGCGAACGTGCCGTTCACCGAAGCGAAGTGGTCGGTCAGCGGCGGCGTCGATGTCGGCCTGCTGTTCCCGGTCAGCGAGAAGGTGAGCATCACCGCGCAGACCGGCGTGCGTTACGTGGCGGACCTGGAAGGCGACGATGCCGCGATCGGCGGCCTCGGCCTGGGTTCGATCAACGATACGGGCAAGCGCGTGTCGTATCCGGTGTCGGTGGGCCTGCGCGTCGATTTCTGACGACGCGGTCTCCTGGATGCGGCGGCACCCGTCCGGGTGTCGCCGCGTCGACCCAGCTCGACCTGCTTCAATTCCAGCTCAGCACGACCTTGCCGGACTTGCCCGATTCCATCAGCTCGAAGCCTTTCTGGAAATCGTCGATCGGCAGCTGGTGCGTGAGCGCCTTCTGCAGCGGGAAACCCGACAGCACCAGCTGGGTCATCTTGTACCAGGTCTCGTACATGCGGCGGCCGTAGATGCCGTGCAGGGTCAGGCCCTTGAAGATGATCTTGTCCCAGTCGGCGCCGGCGCCCTTGGGCATGATGCCGAGCATCGCGATCTTGCCGCCGTGGTACATGCAGTCGAGCATGTCGTTGAAGGCGCGCGGGTTGCCGCTCATTTCCAGGCCGACGTCGAAGCCTTCCATGTGCAGGTCGGCCATGACCTCCTTGAGCGAGGTCTTGCTGACGTTGACCACGCGGGTCGCGCCCATGTCGGCGGCCAGCTTCAGGCGGTAGTCGTTGACGTCGGTGACCACGACATTGCGGGCGCCGATGTGCTTGCAGATGCCGGCGGCGATGATGCCGATCGGGCCTGCGCCGGTGATCAGCACATCCTCGCCGATCACGTCGAACTCCAGCGCGCAGTGCGCGGCGTTGCCGTAGGGGTCGAAGAACGCGGCCAGTTCGCTGGGGATCTGGTCGGGGATGGGCCACAGGTTGCTGGCCGGCATCACGATGTACTCGGCGAAGGCGCCGTTGCGGTTCACGCCGATGCCGATGGTGTTCGGGCACAGGTGCGGGCGGCCGGCGCGGCAATTGCGGCAGTGACCACAGACGATGTGGCCCTCGGCCGACACGCGCTGGCCCAGGGTGTAGCCGGTCACACCGGGGCCGATCTCGACGATCCGGCCGACGAATTCGTGGCCGATCACCAGGCCCGGCGTGATCGTGCGCTGGCTCCATTCGTCCCAGAGGTAGATGTGCAGGTCGGTCCCGCAGATCGCGGTCTTTTCGAGCTTGATCAGGACCTCGTTCGGGCCCGGGGTCGGCACCGGCACCTCTTCCATCCAGATCCCCTTGGTCGCTTCCCGCTTGACCAGGGCTTTCATCATCGTTGCGGCCATCGGGGCGCCTGCACGGGGGTAGGGAACGGGACGCGGATTATAAACGCCCGGGCTCTCTGGACAGAGAACCGGATCTGGCGGCCTGACCATGACCATCCGGACATGGTGGCGACGCCGGCCGCCGCCTACACTGGCCGGCCATTGCGCCTTGCGCCGCCCCCGAGAGAGCCCCCATGCACGACCAGCCCCTCCGACCCGTCCGTCGCCTCGCCGCCGGCGGCACTGCTTTCGCCATCGCCGCGCTCGCCGCCGCCATCTCCGTCGCCCATGCCGGCGAAGGCATGTGGGTGCCGCAGCAGTTGCCGGAGATCTCCGCGCCGCTGAAGGCCGCCGGCCTGAAGCTGCCGGCGAAGCAACTGAGCGACCTGACCGGCGACCCGCTGGGCGCGGTGGTGTCGCTGGGCGGCTGCACCGCCAGCTTCGTCTCGCCCGAGGGTCTGGTCACCACCAACCACCACTGCGTCTACGGCGCGATCCAGTTGAACTCGACGCCCGAGCGCAACCTGATGAAGACCGGGTTCAGCGCCGCCAACCGCGCCGACGAGCTGAGCGCCGGCCCGAACGCCCGCATCTACGTGCTGGATCGCATCGACGACGTCACCACGCGCGTGCGCGCCGCCATCGACGCCTCCCCCGATTCGCTCTCGCGCAGCCGCGCGCTGGACACGGTCGAGAAGCAGCTGATTTCCGAGTGCGAATCCGATCCCGGCTACAACTGCCGCCTGTACAGCTTCTTCGGCGGCATCCAGTACCGCCTGTTCCGCAACATCGAGATCAAGGACGTGCGCCTGGTCTACGCGCCTCCGGGCAGCGTCGGCAACTACGGCGGCGAGATCGACAACTGGATGTGGCCGCGCCACACCGGCGATTTCTCGTTCTACCGCGCCTACGTCGGCCCCGACGGCAAGCCTGCGGCCTTCTCGAAGGACAACGTGCCGTATCGTCCGAAACGCTGGCTGAAGATCGCCGACAAGCCGTTGGGCGTCGGCGATTTCGTCATGGTCGCCGGCTATCCGGGTTCGACCAACCGCTACGCGCTGGCCGACGATTTCCGCAACACGGTCGACTGGACCTACCCGACGATCAGCCGCCACAACAAGGCGACGGTGGCGATGGTCGATGCCGAAGGCAGGAAGGTCCCGGACATCGCGGTGAAGTACGCCAACACCGTGCGCGGCATGGAGAACGTGCTGAAGAACTATGACGGCCAGCTCGAAGGCTTCGAGCGCATGGGCGCCAGCGAGATCAAGCGCAAGCAGGAAGAGGCCGTGCTGGCCTGGCTGCGCAAGCGCGGCAAGGCCGGCACCGCGGCGCTGGAAGCGCACGAAACCCTGCGCAACCTGTCGGCGCAGACCGCGGCCACGCGCGAGCGCGACCTGGTCCTGGGCCGCTTCAACGGCGGTGGCGTCGTCGGGACCGCGTTGTCGCTGTATCGCCTGTCGATCGAGCGCGCCAAGCCCGATGCCGAGCGCGAGCCCGGTTACCAGGAACGCGACCTGCCTGCCTTCGAAGGCGCGATGCGACAGATGGAGCGCCGCTACCATCCGACCATGGACCGCGAGCTGATGCGCTACTGGCTCAAGGAATACGTGGCCCTGCCGAAGCAGCAGCGCCTGCAGGCCATGGACAAATGGCTTGGCGGCAACGACGACAAGGCGATCGCCGCCGCGCTGAAGTCGCTGGGCGGCACCAAGCTGGGCGACACCGCCGAGCGCCTGCGCTGGCTGAAGGCCGATCGCAAGGAATTCGAGCGCAGCAAGGATCCGGCGATCCGCTACGCGGTGGCGATGATGCCGACCGTGCTGCAGCTCGAAGAAGCCCGCAAGATGCGCACCGGCGATGCCCTGCGCGCGCGTCCGGTCTACCTGCAGGCGGTGATCGACTACAAGAAGAGCAAGGGCGAAGCGGTGTATCCGGACGCCAACAGCTCGCTGCGCATCACCTTCGGTAACGTCACCGGCTACAGCAAGCGCGACGGCAGCAAGCAGAAGCCGTTCACGCTGCTGGAGGAAGTGGCGGCCAAGGCCACCGGCCAGGAGCCCTTCGACGCGCCGCAGTCGCTGCTCGACGCCATCCGCGCCAAGCGCTACGGCGGTCTGGTCGACAAGAAGCTCGGCACCGTGCCGGTCAACTTCCTGTCCGATCTCGACATCACCGGCGGCAACTCCGGTTCGCCGGTGCTCAATGCCGAGGGCAAGCTGGTCGGCCTGGCCTTCGACGGCAACTGGGAATCGGTCAGTTCGAACTGGGTGTTCGACGCCTCGGTGACGCGCATGATCTCGGTCGACCAGCGCTACATGCGCTGGATCATGCAGGAGGTCTATCCGGCGCCGCACCTGCTGCAGGAAATGGGCGTCGCGCCGAAGAAGTAAGCGTCGCCCACGGCGCGATCGGACGGTGCGATCGAAACGCGTCAGCGAGACACGCCAATCCAGCGTGCCAAAGAAAACGGCGGCCTCGGCCGCCGTTTTCGTTCGTGAATCGCAATCGCGTTTCAGTCCGCGGCCGGCAGGCAGATCGCGTAGCCGACGCTGTAGCGGTTGGTGCGCACGCCGGTTTCGTGCAGGTTGCCCTGGCAATCCATCGAAGCCTCGCCGACCACCTGGCCGGCTGCATCGAAATAGACGTAGAACTCGCCGATCTGGTCCGGGCCCGGCGGACGGGCGAGGGCGACGCCTGCATACAGGGCGATGCCGAGGGTGAGTGCGATCATCTTGCGCATGGAAATCTCCTTGAGGGTGTCGTCGGAATAGGGGGCACGGGCCGCGACGACGATCGGACCGCGCAGGGGGGAGCGGGGCGGCGGTGCCGTCGTCAGATCGGATCGGGGTCGCAGATGAACACGCCGTCGGCGTACTGCTTCGTGAACCTGCCCCACGCGGTGTAGTTGCCGTGGCAATCGATGGCCTGGTAACCGACCACCTTGCCGGCGCTGTCGTAGTAGTAATAGAACTGGCCCGGGCCGGTGGGGCCGATGGCGGCGATGGCGTAGCCGGCCACGGCGGCCGCGACCAGGCCGATGGCGAGTGCGATCTTGCGCATGCATCACTCCTTGCGTGCAAACGACGCCGGCGTCATTGCCGGCAACATGACGCTATCGCCTTCGCGTCTCGCCGTCCGGGACGCCGGTGTGAAGAAGCCGTGAAGGTGTGACGGATCGCGCGTGGCGCGATGGCGGATCAGCCGGCCAGCGCATAGTCGAAGGTATAGAAGTGCGCGCCGTCGACGATGTCGATGGTCAGCGTGCCGCGCAGGCCCGCAAGCGCACCGGTGCCCGAGCCCGGGATCACCTGGATCGACTGCGATGGAATCCCGTGGTCCATCAGGCTGCTGTGCTGGAGCATGAAGCTGCCGGCCTGGCCGTCGAGCGTGCCGACGATGCGCTCCAGCGCGACGTAGCCGCCGGAGCCGGTGGTCGGATCCATGACGCCGAGCATGTAGACGACCGACGTGGCGGTGAGCGGACCATGGAAGGTCTTGTCGAAGCGCAGGCGCATGGCCTGGACGCCGTCGCCGAAGTCCGCACCGGGCTCGGGCGTGCGGCGGATGTCGAATGTTCCCTTGGCCTGGTGCATGGGCGTGCCTTTCGGTGGACGGATGGAGGCGGGGCGCCAGCATCGCGCGTTCCGGCGCAGGCCGCGAGTGTCGCGGACACGGGGTTTGCCAACTCCGGGATGTCTGCTACGCTCCGTGGCGTCGCGGATTCCCATGCCAGCCGGCCCCGTCTCCCGACCCGCAGGTGAAGTCTCCCGTGCCCCAGGCACGAGGGAGGCCTCACCGGGCCAGCGTCATCGGTCCTTCCGAACCGCCCAGGGTGCGTTCCATCCCGACCCAGTTCGCGTTCTGTGCAGTGCCGGCCAGCCACACCGAGCATGGGCTCCGCGGGAATTCCTTTCCCTCACCTGGAGCTGACGAAATGAAAGTGCTGGCATGCGATGGAATCCACGAAGACGGCCTGGCGATGTTCCGCGACGCCGGCTGGACCATCGAAATCTCCGATCCGATCAAGGACCCCGCGAAGCTCTCCGCCGCGCTCGAAGGCGTGGACGCGCTGCTCGTGCGTTCGGCCACCCAGGTGACCGCCGAGGCCATCGAGGGCGCGAAGCAGCTCAAGGTGATCGGCCGTGCCGGTGCCGGCGTGGACACCATCGATGTCGACGCCGCCACGGCGCGCGGCATCGCGGTGATGAACGCGCCCGACGGCAACACGCTCGCAGCCGCCGAGCACGCGATCTCGCTGCTGTTCTCGCTCGCCCGCCACGTGCCGAAGGCCGACGCCGGGATGAAGGCCGGGCAGTGGCCGAAGGCCGGCCTCACCGGCTTCGAACTGGAAGGCAAGAAGCTCGGCGTGATCGGCCTCGGCCGCATCGGCAGCACCGTCGCGCGCAAGGCGCAGGGCATCGGCATGGAGGTCGCCGCGTTCGATCCCTTCCTGCCGCCGGCCGCCGCTGCAAAGGGCAGCGTGCCGCTGAAGACGCTCGACGACCTGCTGGCCTGGGCCGACATCGTCACCCTGCACATCCCGCGCACCAAGGACACCACCAACCTCATCTCCGAGGCGCGCATGCGCCAGATGAAGAAGGGCGCCTACCTGATCAACGCTGCGCGCGGCGGCCTGGTCGACGAAGACGCGCTGCGCGTCGTGCTCGACGAAGGCCATCTCGCCGGCGCCGCGCTCGACACCTTCGCCACCGAGCCGCTGCAGGCCGATTCGCCGCTGCGCGCGCATCCCAAGCTGATCCTCACCCCGCACCTCGGCGCGTCCACCAGCGAAGCGCAGCAGGCGGTGAGCACGATCCTGGCCCGCCAGATCATCGATTTCGCCGCGACCGGCGCGGTCGCCGGCTGCGTCAACCTGCCGCCGCTGACCGCCGAAGCCGCGCGCGAAGTCGGTCCGTGGATGCCGCTGATGTCCGCGCTCGGCCGCCTCGCGGTGCGCCTGGTGCAGGCGCCGACCCGCCTGGAGATCACCTATGCCGGCCGCACCGACGCGCTCGATACCCGTCCGCTGACCCGCCTGCTGGTCGCCGCGCTGCTCGGCACTTCGTCCGGTCGCGTCACCCCGGTGAACGCGCTGCAGGAAGCCGCCGCGCGCGGGCTGACGGTCGCCGAAACCGTCGGCGGCGACGGCGATGGTTTCGACCGCCTGCTGAAGGTGCGCGTGATCGGCGAGAACGCGGCCGGCGTGGTCCGCACCCGCGAGATCGAGGCGACCCTGCATCGCGGCCCGCGCGTGGTCCGCCTCGACGGCGTCGAGATCGAGTTCGACCCACTGGCGCACGTGTTGCTGATGCGCAACGAAGACCGTCCCGGCATGATCGGCCGCGTCGGTACGCTGCTCGGCGAGGCCGGCGTGAACATCATCAACTTCGCGCTCGGTGCCGCCGGCGACGGCCAGGCCCGCGCCGCGATCACCATCGACAAGCCGCTCGGCGATGCGCAGATCGCGACGATCAAGGCCGCGCCGGGCATCCTGTCGCTGCAGCAGGTCTGAGCCATGAAGATCCTCCTCGCACGCCACGGCGAAACGCCGTGGAACGCAGAAGGCCGCTACCAGGGCCAGATCGACATCCCGCTGTCGCCGGTCGGCGAAGGCCAGGCGCGCGCGCTCGGCGCGCGTCTCGCCGACGCCCGCATCGACCGCGCGGTCGCCTCGCCGCTGACCCGGGCGCGCACCACAGCCGAGTTTGCGCTCGGCGACGCGCGTCGCGACCTCCTCGCCACCGATCCCGGACTGATGGAAATCGGCCACGGCGAATGGGAAGGCCTGCTCGCCAGCGAGATCCGCGAGCGCGACCCGGAACGCCTGCAGGCCTGGCGCGATGCGCCCGACACCGTGCTGATGCCCGGCACCGGCGGCGAAACCCTGCAGGGCGTGCTCGACCGTGCGTGGCCGGCCTTCGAGCGCGCCACCGCCGGCCTCGGCGACGACGACACGCTTCTGGTCGTCGCCCACGACGCCGTCAACCGCGTGCTGCTGTGCCGGATCCTCGGCATTCCGTTGAACAGGCTGTGGAGCTTCCGCCAGGCCCCGGCGACGCTGAACCTGCTCGAAGGCCCGTCCGCCGACCGCATCGAGGTCGTCCGCCTCAACGACTGCGCGCACCACACCGCGCTGTTCGGTGAAGCGGTGCACCGGGCGCTGTGAGAACCGCCCGGCACTGCCATCCATCCGCCGTCGCATGTGACGGCGGATGCGATGGAGCCGGCGGCGCCGCGGCCGGATAATGGCGACATGACCTCGCGCACGCTGTCCGACTGGCTCGACTACATCGAACGCCAGCACTTCAAGTCCATCGACATGAGCCTCGACCGCCTGCGCGCGGTCGCCGAGCGGATGGCCCTGCCCAGGCCCGCACGCCATGTCGTCACCGTCGGCGGCACCAACGGCAAGGGTTCGACCGTCGCCTTCGTCGAGGCCATCGCGCGCGCCGCCGGGCTGTCGGTCGGCACCTACACCTCGCCGCACCTGCTGCGCTACAACGAGCGCGTGCGCATCGATGGCGTCGAAGCCGACGACGCGTCGCTGGTCGCCGCGTTCGAGGCGGTCGAGGCCGCGCGCCGCGATGCCGACGGCACGTCCACGTCGCTGACCTATTTCGAATACGGCACGCTCGCCGCGCTTTGGCTGTTCGCGCGCCGCGACCTGGACCTCGTGGTGCTGGAAGTCGGCCTCGGTGGGCGGCTCGATGCGGTGAACATGGTCGATCCCGATGTCGCCGTGATCACCACCGTCGACCTCGACCACCAGGCCTGGCTGGGCGACACCATCGAGGCGATCGGCGCGGAGAAGGCGCGCATCGCCCGGGCCTGGAAGCCGCTGGTGCTGGGCGACGACGATCCGCCGTCGAGCGTGCTCGGCCATGCCTATGCCATCGGCGCGTCCGCGCTGCGCATCGGCTGCGATTTCTTCGTCCAGCCGCCGGTCGACGGCGCCGCGCACTGGACCTGGCGTGAAGTCGGCTGCGAACTGGAGCTGCCGATGCCGGCGCTGGCCGCACCCGTGCAACTGCGCAACGCCGCCGTCGCCATCGCCGCGCTGCGCGCGCTGCCGATCGACTTGCCCGACACCGCGTTCGCCGAAGGCGTGCGCGCTGCGCGCGTGCCGGCGCGGCTGCAGCGCTTCGTCCACGAGGGCGTCGATGTCGTCGTCGATGTCGGCCACAACCCGCAGGCGGCGCGCTCGCTGGCGGACTGGCTGGCCGCCGCGCCCGTCGAGGGTCCGACGCATGCGGTGTTCGCCGTGCTCGGCGACAAGGACGTGGCCGGCGTGGTCGAGGCCCTGTCGGCGCGGATCGACCGCTGGTGGCTGGCCGGCCTGGCGGACGTGGCCGCGCGGGGGGTCGATGTCGACGCCTTCGCCGAGACCCTGTGCGACACCGCCGCCGGGGCGGGCGCGCGCTGCGCCACCGTCGACGCCGCGATCGACGCCGCGCTGCGCGAAACCCCGGCGGGCGGGCGCATTCTGGTGTTCGGCTCGTTCCACACCGCCGCCGCCGCGCTGTCGAGGTTCGGCGGCTGAGACGCGGGGCCGTGCCGTTCATCCGCGTGCCCGGGCCCTGAACCGGGCGGGCATCGCGGACGGGCCGCCCCGGTGCGGGGGTATAATCCGCCCGCCCCCCCAGCCTCCTCCCACTATCAGGATGTCGATGGACACTGGACTGAAGCAGCGCCTGATCGGCGCGGCCGTTCTGATCGCGCTGGCCGTGATCTTCCTGCCGATGCTGGTGAAGGGCCCGGCGCCCGACAGCGGCGTCTCCGATGTCTCCATCAAGATGCCCGACGCTCCCGATGGCGAGACCGAAACGCGCGAACTGCCGCTGGTGATGCCCGGCGACGTGCCCAAGGGCGGCGCCGTGGGCATGAACGCCACGCCGCTGGACAAGCCCGGTGCGCAGGCCCTGCCGACGACGACTGACGGCGCGGCCGTGGATCCCGCCGCCGCGACGGCAACGACGCCGGTCGATCCTGCTTCGGCCCTCCCGGCCACCGCCGCCGGCGGCAACTACGCCGTGCATTTCGGCGCCTACGCCACGCAGAAGGGTGCCGACACCGTCGCCGCGCTGGCGACCGCCGCGCAGTTGCCGGCCTACACCGAAGCCACCACGATCAACGGCAAGCCCGCATTCCGCGTGCGCATCGGTCCGTACGCGACCCGCGCCGACGCCGAAACCGCGCGCCTGAAGGCGCTGGAAGTGCGCAGCGACGTGCCGGTCCGCGTGGTCGCGCTTGACGCCGAACCGGCGCCGGTCGCGCCTGCGGCCGCGACGCCCGTGGCGACTCCGGTCGCCGCCGCCGAGCCGCCGAAGCCGGCCACGCCGAAGCCAGCGGAAACGAAGCCTGCCGAAGCGAAGCCCGAGCCGAAGCCCGCAGCGCCCAAGCCGGTCGCGACCAAGCCCGCCGAGCCCAAGCCGGCCCCGGCGAAGCCCGCAGATGCGCCCAAGCAGGCCGCGCCGAAGCCGGCGCCGCCGGCCGCCGCCAAGATCGGCTTCGCCGTGCAGGTCGGCGCCTTCAGCGACGCCACCGAAGCCGGTGCGATGCGCGAACGCCTGCGCGCCGCCGGGTTCACCGCCTTCACCGAAACGGTGACGACCGACCAGGGCAAGCTCACCCGCGTCCGCGTCGGCCCCGTGCTCGATCGCGCCGCCGCCGACCAGCTCAAGGCGCAGATCCAGTCGAAAGCCGGCGTGGACGGCATCGTCCGCCCGCATCCCTGATCCATCGCGCGGCGCCCTCGTGGCGCCGCACTGCTGTTCGCAACGCATTCGCTTCAACAAGCGCTTCACCGGAGTCACCATCATGTGCGGCATCATCGGCATCGTCGGCACCTCGGACGTCGCGGCCTCCCTCTACGACGGCCTGACCGTTCTCCAGCATCGCGGACAGGACGCCGCCGGCATCGCCACCGCCAACGGCACGCAGTTGCGCGTCGTGAAGGGCAACGGCCTCGTGCGCGACGCCTTCCGCGCGAGCGAGATGGCGTTGCTGCAGGGGCGCGTGGGCATCGGCCACTGCCGCTACCCGACCGCCGGCAGCGAAGGCAGCGACGAGGCGCAGCCGTTCTACGTCAATTCGCCGTACGGCATCGCGCTGGCGCACAACGGCAACCTGATCAACACCGACACCCTGCGTCGCGAGGTGTTCGAGCAGGACCGCCGCAACGTCAACACCGAATCAGACTCCGAAGTGCTGCTCAACGTGTTCGCGCACGAACTCGACAAGCAGCGCGTGCTGACCCCGGACGCCGCATTTCGCGCGGTCGAGAACGTGGCCCGCCGGGCCAAGGGCGGCTATGCGGTGGTGACCCTGGTGCTCGGCCTGGGCCTGGTCGCGTTCCGCGACCCGCACGGCATCCGTCCGCTGGTGCTGGGCAAGCGCGACACCGATGCCGGCAGCGAATACATCATCGCGTCCGAATCCGCCGCGCTCGACGTGCTCGGCTTCGAGCGCGTGCGCGACATCGCGCCGGGCGAAGCCGTCGTCATCACACCGCGCGGCGAGCTGCACTCGCGCCAGTGCGCCGACGGCGAGCTGCGTTCGTGCATCTTCGAGTTCGTCTACTTCGCGCGTCCCGACTCGCTCATCGACGAGATTTCCGTGCACAAGGCGCGCATGCGCATGGGCGTGACCCTCGGCGAGAAGATCCTGCGCGAGCGCCCGGACCACGACATCGACGTGGTCATCCCGATCCCCGACACCTCGCGCGATGCCGCGCTGGAGATCGCCAGCGTGCTCGGCGTGAAGTACCGCGAAGGCTTCAACAAGAACCGCTACGTCGGCCGCACCTTCATCATGCCGGGGCAGGGCGAGCGCGCGAAATCCGTGCGTCGCAAGCTCAATCCCATCCCGCTGGAATTCCGCAACCGCGTCGTGCTGCTGGTCGACGACTCCATCGTGCGCGGCACCACCTCGCAGCAGATCGTGCAGATGGCGCGCGACGCCGGCGCGAAGAAGGTCTACCTCGCCTCCGCCGCGCCGCCGGTGCGCCATCCGAACATCTACGGCATCGACATGCCCTCGCCCGAGGAACTGGTCGCCCACGGCCGCACCGAGCAGGAAGTGCAGGAGCTGCTGGGTTGCGACTGGCTGATCTACCAGGACCTCGCCGACCTCGAAGCCGCCGTCGCCGGCCCGAAATTCCCCGGCCGCAAATTCGATTCCTCGTGCTTCAACGGCGAATACGTCACCGGCATCGAGCCCGGCTATTTCGAGCGCCTCAACCAGCTGCGCTCGGACGAGGCCAAGAAGAAGCGGCGTCTGGCGGGCTGAGGCGCACGGCGATGTCGACCCTCGAGCGCGCGATCGAACTGGCCGCGCGCGCCCACGCCGGGCAGCGCGACAAGGGCGGACATCCCTACATCCTGCATCCGCTGCGCGTGATGCAGGCCGTGAGCGGCGAGGCGGAGCGCATCGCCGCGGTGCTGCACGACATCGTCGAGGACACCGCGATCACCTTCGACGATCTGCTCGTCGAGGGATTCTCCATCGAAGTCGTCGATGCCGTGCGTGCCCTGACCAAGTTCGACGGCGAGACCCGCGAGCAGGCCGCGCGGCGGATCGTGCGCAACCCGATCGCCCGCGCCGTGAAGCTCGCCGACATCGCCGACAACATGGACCTGGCGCGCATCCCGAACCCGACCGAGCGCGACTTCGAGCGCCTGCGGCAGTACGAGGTCGCGCGCGGGATCCTGCTGGCGGGGCCATGATCCCGTCGCTGTTTTCTGCCGCCCACGCCTGCCTCCGTGCCGCATCGCCGGACGAGAAGCTCGCGCTGACCTTCGCGACTGCTGAGGCCTTCGCGCGGGGCGAGCTGTCGATCGATGACGACGCGCCGCCGCCCGAGCCGATCCGCATGCCGGGTCGCCCCGAACGGCCGACACTCGTGCATCCGCGCGATCTGCCGAGGCGCGGCTTCGGCAACGAGGAGGGCCGTGCGGCCTTCATCCATTCGATCGCGCACATCGAATTCAACGCCATCGATCTTGCCTGGGACGCGATCTACCGCTTCCGTGGCATGCCCCCCGACTACTACGCCGACTGGGCGCAGGTCGCGCACGACGAGGCGCGGCATTTCACGCTGCTGCGCACGCGGCTGAAGGAGTTCGGTCGCGACTACGGCGACTACGACGCCCACAACGGGCTGTGGGAAATGACCGAGAAGACCGCGCACAGCGGCCTGGAGCGGATGGCGCTGGTGCCGCGCGTGCTGGAAGCGCGCGGGCTCGACGTCACGCCGGGGATGATCGTGAAGCTGCGCCAGCTCGGTGACCACGCGACCGCCGACATCCTGGAACTGATCCTGCGCGAGGAAATCGGCCACGTCGCCGCCGGGTCGCGCTGGTTCCGCTGGCACTGCGAACGCGCAGGTGTCGAACCCGAAGCGACCTTCCGTCGCCTGCTCGTGCAATACGGGCGCGGCGTGCTCTACGGCCCGTTCAATCTCGAAGCGCGCGGCGCCGCGGGCTTCAGCGAAGAAGAACTGCAGGCGCTGCAGAGCGCGGTCGCCGAGCTCGGCTGACGCTTTTTGTAGAGCGGAGCTTGCTCCGCTCGAACATTCGCGGTGAGGCATGAGCGGAGCAAGCTCCGCTCTACAAAAGCGCTTGCCCGGAAACGATCCAGCGGAGCTTCGCTCCGCTCTACAAAAAGCACGTACCACGAGCGCTGCGCTCTTGTAGGAGGGCCTTCAGGCCCGAGCTTTTGCTTTTGCTGAAGATCAAGAGCTCGGGCCTGAAGGCCCTCCTACAACGTCGAGCACGTGACCGACAACGTCGAGCATGTGGCCGAAACAATGTTTCGCTGATCGTCGTCAACACAGCCTTGCGCGACGAAACGCAACGTCGCTGCAACGCCGCGTACATACATGCGCCGCAGTATGCCGGACTGCCCCGACGGTCGCCGCGGGGCGCAACCTCCGAACGGCGACCCACTCCCACGGATTACCATTTCGATGACGAAGACGACGATCCTCGCCGCCTCCATCCTGCTGTGCCTGCACGCCGGAACCGCATCCGCCCAGACCGCACCCGATGGCGGCACCGATGCCGAGGCCTCCACGCTCGACACCATTTCCGTCGTCGGCACCGGCCAGACGCGCCAGGTGCAGTCGCTGGGCAAGGACGACCTCGCGCGTGAAGCCGCCGGCGCCAGCCCGCTCAAGGCGGTGGCGAAGCTGCCGGGCGTGAATTTCCAGAGCTCCGATCCGTGGGGCAACTACGAGTGGTCGGCGAAGCTGAGCATCCGCGGCTTCTCGCAGCAGCAGCTCGGTTTCACGCTCGACGGCATCCCGCTGGGCGACATGAGCTACGGCAACCACAACGGCCTGCACGTCAGCCGCGCGGTCATCAGCGAGAACCTCAACGGCACCGAGCTGTCGCAGGGCAGCGGCGCGATCGACACCGCGTCCACCGGCAACCTCGGCGGCACGCTGCGCTTCTTCACCTCGAATCCTGCAGAGGACTTCGGCGTGCGCGTCGCGCAGACGATCGGCACCGAGTCGACCACGCGCACCTTCGTGCGCATGGACAGCGGTCGCCAGGGCGATTTCTCGGCCTACGTCAGCGGCGCCTGGCACGACGGCGACAAGTGGAAGGGTGAGGGTCCGCAGCGCAACGCGCAGTTCAACGGCAAGGCGGTCTATGCGACCGACACGCTGGAGATCACCGGCTACGCCGCGACCTCGCGTCGTCGCGAGACCGACTACGCCGATCTCTCGCTCGAATCCGCGCGCCGCCTCGGCTACGACTGGGACAACTATGCCGGCGACTGGCAGCGCGCGATCGACGCCGCGAACGGCATCTTCACCGGTGGCGTGACCAGTCTCGACGATGCGTACTACATCGCGCGCGGCGTGCGCGACGACGACCTGCTGTCGCTGGCCGTGGAATGGCAGGCCAGCGAGGACTTCGCGCTGAATGCCACCACCTACTACCACAGCAATGCCGGCCAGGGTCACTGGGCCACGCCGTACTCGGCCTCGCCGGACGTGCCGATCCGCATGCGTACCACCGAATACGACATCGAGCGCACCGGCCTCATGCCGAGCTTCGATTGGCGCATCGGCGACCACCAGCTGAGCGCCGGCCTGTGGCTGGAGAAGAACGCGCACGGCGTGCAGCGCAATTTCTACGACCTGCGCCGCGACACGCCGCCGGACGACATCTTCTTCTATCGCAATCCCGACCAGCGCGTCTTCCGCCAGCGCTTCGACACCGACACCCGGCAGTTCTACGTGATCGACCGCATGGAGTTCGCCGACGGCCGCCTCGCCATCGATGCCGGCTTCAAGGGCACGCGCGTCGAGATCGACGGCAAGCGCATCATCGGTACCCGCGCCGGCGGCAAGCTGGTCGCGCAGGACAACTTCCAGCCGCAGTTCGGCGCGCGCTGGCGCTTCAACGACCACGAGGAGATCTTCGGTTCGTACGCCGAGACCATGTCCGCATTCCGCAGCGGCGTGAACGGCCCGCATTCGACCACGCAGGTCGCGTTCGACGCGGTCAAGGACCGCATCGAGCCCGAGACCTCGCGCACCTTCGAGATCGGCCTGCGCAGCAGCCGCGACTGGTTCGACGCGTCGCTGGCGCTGTATCGCGTCGACTTCGAGAACCGCTTGCTCGCCATCGCCCAGTGCGCCGGCATCGTCGGCTGCGCCGCCGCGTTCGCCAACGTCGGTGACGTGGAGACGCGCGGCGCGGAGGCGGTGTTCCAGCTCAAGCCGATGGAAGGCCTGGTCTGGTACAACTCGCTGTCGTGGAACGATTCGGAGTACGCCTCCGACTACATCGACGGCGTGAACGTGATCCGCACCTCGGGCAAGCAGGTCGTCGATGCGCCGAAGAAGCTGTTCGCCAGCGAGATCAGCTGGCAGCGCGATGGCCTGAGCCTGCAGCTCGGCGCCAAGTACACCGATCGGCGCTACATCAGCTACCTCAACGACTCGTCCGTGCCGGGCTTCTGGGTTGCCGATGCCGGTGCCTCGTACGAATGGACCTCGCTGGGCTGGGCCAAGTCCTTCAAGCTCAAGCTCGACGTGACCAACCTGTTCGACAAGGAATACTTCTCCAGCGTCGGCACGAACGGATTCGTCGTCTCCGATCCCAACGGCCTGAACTACACGCTCAACGCCGGTGCGCCGCGCCAGGTGTTCCTGACCGCCGATATTCGGTTCTGAGCCTTCGTTCCATTCCTGCCAGTCGCGCGCGGCCCGGTATTCCCGGGCCGCGTCGCGTGGAGTCTTGCATGCAATCCCTGCTGTTTTCCCTGCATCGCATCGTCGCCCTGTGCCTGATGTTCGCGATGACAAGTCCCGCCATCGCCGCCACGCCGCTGCCTGCACAGGATGTCGAACTCACCCGCATCGCCTTCGGCTCGTGCTCGAAGGAAACCCTGCCGCAGCCGATCTGGAAAGCGGTGCTGGCCGAGAAACCCGAACTCTTCGTGTTCCTCGGCGACAACATCTACGGCGATACCCGCGACATGGACGTGCTGCGCGGCAAGTACGACAAGCTCGCCGCGATCGACGGCTTCCGAACGCTGCGCGCGCAGGTGCCGGTGGTCGCGACCTGGGACGACCACGACTACGGCGAGGACGACGCCGGCGGCGAGTATCCGATGAAGGAACAGAGCCGGCAGATCTTCCTCGACTTCTGGGGCGAGCCGGCCCATTCGCCGCGCCGCGAACGCGATGGCGTCTACACCAGCTACACCTTCGGCCCGGAAGGTCGTCGCGTGCAGCTGATCCTGCTCGACCTGCGCTACAACCGCACGCCGATCGCGACCTCGCCGTTTCTCGCAGACGAAGCCGCGTATCGCAAGTGGGCCGAGCGTGCCGGCAAGGCCGGCCGCGACGTCCCGGGCCCGTATGCGCGCAATCCCGATCCGGCCGCGACCATGCTCGGCGAACGCCAGTGGCGTTGGCTGGAAGAACAACTCCGCCAGCCGGCCGACGTGCGCCTGATCGGTTCCAGCCTGCAGGTGCTGGCCGATTTCCCGGGCTGGGAAGCCTGGGTGAACTACCCGAACGACCAGCAGCGGCTGTTCCGCCTGATCCGCGAGACGGAAGCACGCGGCGTGGTCATGCTCAGCGGCGACACGCACTACGGCGAGATCACCCGGCAGGCGGAGAACGTACCCTATCCGCTGTACGACATCACCAGCAGCGGCCTGACCCAGGTCTGGCACGTGCCGGTGCCCAACGCGCTGCGCATCGATGGCAAGTATTTCCGCCAGGCGAACTTCGGCATGGTCGAGATCGACTGGGTGCGACGCAACGTGGCGCTGGTGCTGCGCGACGAACGCGGCGGCGAATTGATACGACAGACGCTGGCGCTCACCGATCTGGCGTCGCGTTGATCCACAGGTGTTGTAGAGCGGAGCTTGCTCCGCTCGCTTTTCATGAAATGCATGAGCGGAGCAAGCTCCGCTCTACAAGGATTCGATGCATGAGCGGAGCAAGCTCCGCTCTACGACATGCAAGTTCGGCGGCGTTCCTCTGTCATCAGGCTTGCGCTGGCGGAGCAGGCGCCGTGTCGCGTCGCTTCATCCCCCTGCGAGGTGGAAGATCTCCGGTGGCGCGCCATGCTCGCGCGCCCAGGTATCCCACGCGTTGCCGGGGATGTTGAGGCTGAGTTCGCGGACACGCCAGACGCCGTTGTCGTATCGCAGCAGGATGAAGGCGGCGTCGTCTTCGAGAATGCCCGAGCGGCGTTCGTCCTCGTAGCGCGTGCGCAGATAGTCGATCTGCTGGCCTGTCGGGGTGCGTGGATAGACCTCCGCGAATGCCCAGCCGCTGCGTTCGCGCAGGCGTTGCACATCCAGCAGGACCGGCTGCTCCAGATCCTCTGCGAACGCGGCATGCATGACCGCGAGCAGAGGTGCGTGGCGGGGGTCGCCTTCGGCCACATCGATCGGACCCGAAGGGACCTCGACGGTGCGACCGTCGATGGGCATCGGATCCCCTTCGGGGGTGCAGGCGGTGAGCAGGCCTGCGATTGCGAGTGCCGCAATAGGATGCCGAATCAGTCTGCGCATGCGCGATTCCTCGGTCGGGTCAGAGTGGCAGTGTATCCAGCATCATCCCGTCCGCATCCACCCGCAGTACCGAGCCCTGGGTGTACCAGTCGCCGAGCACGACGCGGCGCGCTCGGCGGCCATCGATGTCGAGGGCATGGATCGCCGGGCGATGGGTGTGGCCGTGGATCAGTGTGTCGATGCCGTAGCGCGCCAGGGTCGCGTGGACGGCGGCGGGGGAGACGTCGGTGACGGTCTCGAACTGCGTGCGATCGTCGTGCTTCAGCGCCTGCTGACGCTGCTGGCTGGCGGCGCGTGCCTGCGCGGCGAAGGCCAGTCGCGCGGCCAGCGGCTGGGCGAGGAAGCCGGCGCGCCAGGCCGGGTCGCGGGTCTGCGCGCGGAAGGCCTGGTAGGCGAGGTCGTCGGTGCACAGGCTGTCGCCGTGCATCAGCAGGGTGGGTCGGCCGTACAGCATCACCACGGCGGATTCCGCCAGCAGGGTCGCACCCGCGCGCCGGGCGAAGTCGCGGCCGACCAGGAAGTCGCGATTGCCGTGCTGGAAGAACACCGGCACGCCTGCGTCCGACAGCGCGCGCAGCCTGGCCGCGACGAAGGCGCCGATCTCGGCCGGGTCGTCGTCGCCGACCCAGGCCTCGAACAGGTCGCCGAGGATGTAGAGGGCATCGGCGCCGCGCGCCTCGCCGTCGATGAAGTCGCCGAACAGGCGGGTGACCTCGGGGCGCTCGGGATCGAGGTGGAGGTCGGAGATGAAGAGGGTGGTCATGGGGCGGAATTGTAGGGGAGGGCGGCGGTCCGCGACCCGGCCAGTGGACCCGGTCATTGGACCCGCGGGCGACCCGGTGACCCCGGCCGACCGGGTAAAATCATCCCCTTTCCCGTGATCCGGCCCCGCGCATGACCATCCGTACCCGCTTCGCCCCCAGCCCCACCGGCTACCTGCACATCGGCGGCGCCCGCACCGCGCTCTACTGCTGGCTGGCCTCGCGCCACGCCGGTGGCCAGTTCGTGCTGCGGATCGAGGACACGGACCGCGAACGCAGCACCCAGGGCGCGATCGACGCCATCCTCGACGCGATGGACTGGCTGGGCCTGAACTACGACGAGGGCCCGATCTACCAGACCCAGCGCCTCGACCGTTATCGCGAGGTCGCCGAGCAGATGGTCGCCGCCGGCACTGCCTACTACGCCTACGAGACCAAGGAAGAGCTGCAGGCCGTGCGCGAAGCCGCGCTCGCCGCGAAGGAGAAGCCGCGCTACAACGGCGCGTATCGCGAGGCCAACGCCGGCTTCCGCGACGACCCGAACCGGGTGATCCGCTTCAAGAACCCGCTCGACGGCAAGGTCGCGTGGGACGACAAGGTCAAGGGCCGCATCGAGTTCGACAACACCGAACTCGACGACCTGGTGATCTTCCGCGCCGACGGCTACCCGACCTACAACTTCGCCGTCGTCGTCGACGATCTCGACATGGGCATCACCGATGTCGTGCGCGGCGACGATCACGTCAACAACACGCCGCGCCAGATCAACATCTACCAGGCGCTCGGTGCCCCGGTGCCGAACTTCGCGCACTTGCCGATGATCCTCAACGAGAAGGGCGAAAAGCTGTCCAAGCGGAATGGCGCGGCCGACGTCATGACCTACCGCGACGGCGGCTACCTGCCGCATGCGCTGCTCAACTACCTCGTGCGCCTCGGCTGGTCGCATGGCGACCAGGAAATCTTCAGCATCGAGGAGATGATCCGGCTGTTCGAGCTGCACGACGTGAATCCCGCTGCCTCGCGCCTCGACATGGCCAAGCTCGGCTGGCTCAACCAGCAGTACCTCAAGAACGATGCGCCGGAAGACGTGGCGAAGCACCTGGTCTGGCATCTGGAGAAGGCCGGTTACGACCTCGCGAACGGCCCGAAGCCGGTCGACCTGGTCATCGCCCTGCGCGAGCGCGCGCAGACGCTGAAGGAAATGGCCGAGAAGTCGGCGGTGTGGTTCGGTCCGCTCACGACCTATGACGACGCGGCCGTGGCCAAGCACCTGAAGCCGGAAGCCGCCGCGCCGCTGGCCGACGCCCGCGATCGCCTCGCCGCGCTGCCGACGTGGTCGGCCGAGACCGTGTCCGCCGCGCTGCATGCGACCGCCGAGGCGCTGGGCATCGGCATGGGCAAGGTCGCGCAGCCGATGCGCGTGGCGATCACCGGCACCCAGGTCAGCCCGGACATCTCGCACACGGTCTACCTGGCCGGACAGGGCGAGGCGGTGGCGCGCATCGACGCCGCGCTGGCGAAGATCGCGTCGGCTTGAGTCGGGCCGACGACGGCGCCATCATCGAGTCACACCGGACAAGGCCATGCCGCACACCTGCACCGACCCGTCGCACCACGTCCACGATGCCGCCGGCTTCATCGCGGCGGTCGAGAGCGCCTGCCGCGAGCGTGGCCTGCGCCTGACGCCGATCCGCGCCCGCGTGCTCGGCCTGATCGCCGGGCACGGCAAGCCGATCAAGGCCTACGACCTGCTCGACCACCTGCGCGCCGATCGCGAGGCGGACGAGGATGGCGCCGGCGCCGCCGCGCCGCCGACGGTGTACCGCGCGCTGGATTTCCTGCTCGCCAACGGCTTCATCCACAAGCTCGAATCGGTCAACGCCTTCGTCGCCTGCCACCATCCGAACACCGCGCAGCACTCGGTGCCGTTCCTGATCTGCAACCGCTGCCACAGCGCGGTGGAACTGGAAGACATGCAGATCGTCGCCGCGCTCGATGCGCGTGCCCGCGCGTTGGGCTTCGTGCCACAGACGCAGACCCTGGAAGTCCACGGCCTCTGCGCGCGCTGCGCCGGCGCAAGCTGATCCGCGAGGAAAACGCGCACAACGCATGAAATCCGCGTCCCCGGCCATCTCCGGGGCGCCTTGGCCGTGCGGGCGTGCCTGCACGGCCGTCCGTCGGATACGCCTGTCCGATCGGTTCGAATGCGCACGTTGATTGCGATGCAGGCACGCCGACACGATGCTGCGCATTCACCCGCCACCTGCAGCGCAAGGATGTCGTGACGGAAACGCGACAAGGAGCGACACATGCCAGGCGACATCTTCCTCAACAGGAATCGGTTCACCGAGATCATCTTCAGGTACCCATGCCCGCAGCGCGTGCTGATCGTGGCCGACGGCGGCCTGGGCTTCAATCCTGCGGACGACTTCGGGCTCACCGAATTCATTTCCGTGATCCAGGCCAGCGGCCACACCATCAGCACCGCGCATCGCACCGGCGACCCTTTCGCGACCATCCCGGGCAACTTCAACTTCAATACCGCCGCGACTGCGGTCACCACCGCCAACTACGACCAGATCTGGATGTTCGGGATCAGCGGCACACCGCTGCTCGCTGCCGAGCAGACACGAATCGAAGCCTTCATGCAGGCCGGCGGGGGTGTGTTCGCCACCGGCGATCACTCCAGCCTCGGTTTCGGCATGGGCGCGCACATCCCTCGCGTCCGGCGCATGCGCAACTGGTCGACCATCCCGATGACGTCGCCGCAGCGGCTCGACACCGTGATCGATCCGGGCACGAACAACATCAAGGAGTTCCAGGACCAGGCGGACGCGATCGCGCAGCGCATCTATCCGGTGTTCTTCTCCAATGGCGGGCCTGACTCGTCGCCGTCGACCTGGGCTGTGCATCCGGTGCTGCGGCACGCGTCGGGGGCGGTCGATTTCCTGCCCGACCATCCGCACGAAAGCGAATGCCTCGCGCCGACGCCGGGCCCGGGCAACTTCTCCGCGTTCGAAGAGTGGCCTGCACCGATCGGCGGCGGCAGCCGCATCGCGCCGGTGGTGGCCGCCGTATCGATGTCCGCCGGTCGTTTCGTCACCGACAGCCTGAAACCGCCGGTGTATCCGCGCAGTTTCGGCGCGATCTCGGCCTACGACGGCGATCCTGCGCAGGTCGGCCGCATCGTCTGCGATGCGACCTGGCACCACTTCGTGAACATCAACCTCAATGGCACGGGCGCCGGCAACGATCCGCTGACCGGCCTGCCGCGCCAGGGGCTCAAACCCGGTGGCGTGCCGACACCGGAATACCTGAAGATCCAGGCCTACTACCGCAACACCGTGCGCTGGCTGGCGCCGCGCAACCGTCGCTATTGCTGGCCGTTCCTGATCGCGGCGATCGCTCGTTTCGACATGGAAGCGCTGGAGCTGCAGTTGCCGCATCCCCATCCCTGCCCCTGGGATCCGCTCATCAAGATCGGCAGGACGATGCAGGACGTGATCGACGGCCAGTTCGGCGCCGGTACGGTCACTTCGGTCGTGGACGACATCCTCGCCACGCTCGGTGAAGGCTCGGGGCTTGCGGCGCTGCTCGACAGCCGCAGTTTGTCGCAGCGCAAGGAAGGCGTCCTCAACCTGCTGCCGGTGGCCGACATGCGTCGCGCGGTGTTCGCGAGCCTGGTCAACCTGCTGGCGGACAAGCTCCCGAGGAACGAACGTGAGCTCGAAGCGATCATGAAGGACCACGATCGCATCGCGCTGGATCTGATCGGCGAAAGCCTGCAGGCAGCGGAGGCCGCCATCGCAGTGGAACTGGAGCGTGCGCTCAGGGAGGCCGGCAGTGACGTTTCGTTGCTCGGCAAGCGTCCTGTCGTGCAGAGCGTGACCGCGAACCGAAAGCGGCTCGCCGCGCAGGCCATCAAGCCCGGCCGGATACCCGTGCGCAAGGCGAAGGCGGCGAAGAAGAAAACCCCGCGCTGATCCGAGGGAAATGAAGTTGCACGCGCCGCGCGACCGCCAGGGAGAGTGAACGGTCGCGCGGTGCGTGCGGGGGCACCGTCAGAAGAACATCCGGACGCCGAACGAGACGTTGCGTCCCGGCAGCGGTGCGAGGTCCTTCAGGAACGAGGTGTGCGGACGGGCTTCCTCGTCCAGCAGGTTGTTGGCGTTGACGAACAGCTCGTAGGCATTGCCGTTCGCACGATCGATGTGCCAGGCGATGTCGGCGTTGACCAGCGTGTAACCGTCCGTCGTTTCCTCGAATTCGGCGACGCGGTCCTGGTCGAAGTAACGCACCGCGCCCAGGCCGGCGCGCCAGTGCGTGTTCGACCAGCGCAGTTCCGCACCGAAACGTGCGGGCGCGATGCGCGGCAGGTCGCCGCTCAGGGCGATGTCGGCGGTGTAATCGTGGGTGTGGTCGTCGTGCGGCACCGAGAAGGCCACGCTGCGCGTGCCCGAACCGGTGAGGCGACCGCGCACGATGTCGCCGTAGGCGTGCAGCATCCAGTCGCCGCCGGCGTTCTCCAGGAAGGTCCACTTCAGGTCGAACTCGGCGCCGGTGAAGCGCGCATCGCCCTGGGTCCAGACGCGTGCGGGAATGTCGTCGTCGGTCACGCCGGTGTCTGCCAGGTAGATGAAGTCGTCGTAGCCGACGTAGTAGAGCGATGCGCCCAGCGACAGGTTGCCGCGATGCCAGTGCAGGCCGGCTTCCACGCGATTCGCGGTTTCCACATCCAGCGTCGGGTCGCCGAACTCGAAGCTGTTCGTCGCCACGTGCAGGCCATCCGAATACAGTTCTTCGGAGGTCGGCGAGCGCTGCGCGCGGTCGATGCCGAACGACAGGTGGAAGTCGTCGCTGAGGTTCCAGCGCAGCGCGGCCGAGAGGTTGCTCGCATCGAAATCGCGCGACGGGCCGATGGCTTCGCTGCTGTCCACGTCGATGGTGTTGCGGTCGTAGCGCGCGCCCAGCTCCAGCTTCAGCGCACCGAATTCGCGTTCGCCGACCCAGAACAGGCCGGTGTCGCGGGACTTCGAGGCCGGCACGAAGGCCTCCTCGCCGATCGCCACGAAATCGCGCTGCGAGGCCTGCAGGCCGAACGCGCCGTCCCAGCCGGCCCAGTCCAGGTGCACCAGTTCCGCGCGCGCCTCGAGGGTGTCGTTCTCGAACACCGTGCCGATCTCATCGCCTTCGAACTCGGTGTGCGTGTAGTCGGTGTTCGACAGCTTCACGCGCAGGCTGTCGAAGATGCCCAGCCCGCGCAGGCCGCCGCGCAGCTCGGTGCGGCGCTGGTCCATGCGGATGCTCACGCCTTCCTCGCCGTGTTCCTCGCCGCCGCCGTGGTCGTCCTCGTGGGCATGCGCGTGCCCCGGAATGCCGTAGCGGGTGTTGAACAGGCTCGCAGCCATGCCCAGATGACCGCGCTCGCCGACATAGGACATGCCGAAGGCGCCGGCGTCGGTGCGCACGAAGCTGTTGGGCAGACGGCCGCGCGCGCCGGGTTCATGGTCCGCATCGCCGTCGTGCGCATGCTCGGCGTAGCCCGGGATGTCGTAGTCGCCGGTCTCGCGATGCAGGCCGTCGATGTGGAACACCAGCTTGCCGTTCGCAGCGGTCGCGTCCATGCGCGCCATCGCGGTTTTCTCGTCGTTGCCGGTGCCGAAGCGGACCTCGGCGCGGCCCTCGATGGGCTCGGCCGTGACCGCATCGGGCACGCGGCCTTCGACCACGTTCACCGCCCCGCCGATCGCGCCGCTGCCGTACAGCAGGCTCGACGGACCCTTCAGCACTTCGATCTGACTGGCCAGGAAGGGTTCGATGCTCACCGCATGGTCGACGCTCACCGTCGACACGTCGCCGGCGCTCAGGCCGTCGCTCAGCACCTGCACGCGCGCGCCGTCGAGGCCGCGGATGATCGGGCGGCCGACGCCCGGGCCGAAGTACGAGGCCTGGACGCCGGGCAGGCGGCCGACGGTCTCGCCCAGCGAATTGGCCTTGGCGTTGTCGAGGGCCTCGCCGCCGAGCACTTCGACCGGGCGGATCAGGTCTTCGGCATTGCGGCGCAGCGGGCTGGCGCTGACCACGACCCGGTCGAGGTCCTTCACCTCGTCATGGCGCGGATCCTGGCCACCGTCCTGTGCCATCGCGACGGCGGGCAGGGCCAGCGCGAGTGCGAGGAACAACGGCGTACGGAGCGAGCGGGGCGTCTGGCGACGGACGGCGCGAGGGGACTGCGGTAAGGCCATGGTGGACGGGTTACACTGATGGGCGAAGTGGAAATGTTATAATGTTCCAGAACAAAAACCACCCCCCGGAAGTCATGCCCCCCGCCTCGATGACCCTGCACAAGGCCGACCGCGTCGGTTTCGCTGCCTCCTTCCTGTGCGCGATCCACTGCGCGCTGTGGCCCTGGCTGCTCGCGCTGGCCCCCGCCTTCGGGCTCGAAGTGGGCGGCTGGATTGACCTCGACCAGGCGTTCGTGGTGTTCGCGAGCCTGCTCGGCGTGTCCACGCTGAGCCTCGGCTGGCGCCGGCACCGCGCCTTCCATGCCTGGGCCCTGCTGGTGCCCGGGCTGGTGCTGGTCTGGCTGGGCGCGTTCTCGCCCCTGCACGATCACTCCGTGATCCACGCCATCGTGATGACCGTCGGCGGCCTGCTCCTGGCCCTGGCCCATCTGGTCAACCTGCGCCTCACCCACTCGGCCGCCGCCGCGCAGGCCTGAATGGCGCCCGGGGCGCTGCTGCGCGCGGGGAACGGCCCCGCATGGTAGGATGCGCGTCCTCGCGGCTCCGCCGCGGCTACACATCGCAGATGACCGAGCGCGTTCCGCGACCGGTTTCCAGAGACATCGATTCCTAGAGGATTTCCAACATGGGCAAGGGCGACCGCAAGACCGCCAAGGGCAAGCGCTACAACTCCAGCTACGGCAACGCCCGTCCGCAGGCCACCAAGAAGGCTGCCGGCACCGCCACTGCTGCCGTGAAGAAGGCCGTCAAGGCCGCGCCGGCCGCGAAGAAGACCGCCGTGAAGAAGGTCGCTGCGAAGGCCTGATCGCCTCCGCAGTACCGCCCGCAAAGCCCCGCCACAAGCGGGGCTTTCGCGTTTCAGGCGACATGAACGCGGGATTTCAGGGCGCGAGGCGCACGGGCACGCGTTCGAGCTGACCGCCGGCATAGTCGATCGCGAACGGCAGGTCCTCGCGGTGCACGTAGCCGATGAAGCAGTCGCAGGTCCGGTTCGGGCAGGGGCGCGGGCCGAGGCGGGATTCGAAACTGCCGTCGTAGAGATTGCCCAGTGGCTCGGCGACGAAGTGGCAGCGGCGCACGTCGCCGTCGCCGTTCACCGACACCACGCGCGTGCCGGTCGCGCAGGGCGCGCCGAGGCTGGGCGGCGGCGCCAGGTTCCAGCGGAAATGCGGATCGATGCGCGACAGCCGCGCGACATCGGCATCGGCGTAGTAATCGGGCGGGCGCACGTCGTAGGCGTTGAGCCACAGTGGCACCGTGTCGGGCAGGCGGGCACGCAGGCGGTCGATGTCGTCGAACAGCTCGCGCATCGCGACCATGCCGACGCTGAAGCGGATGCCGCGCCGCTGAAGCTCGCGGCAGCGCGCGACGAACGTTTCCAGTGACACTTCGCTGGGATGCCAGGTGCACCACAGCGCGAAGCTGCGGGTGTCGACGCGGTCGAGCCAGTGCGTGCCGATGCAGAGATTGGTCTGGATCGCGACCCGGCGCACCTGCGGCAGATGGCTCAGCCGGATCATCGCGTCGCGGTAGTGCCTGCGCACCAATCCCTCGCCCCAGGGCGTGAACAGGATCGACACCGCATGGTCGCGCTGCGACACCCAGTCGACGAAGCGCGCCAGGTCGGCGGCATCGCGCTGCAGCGTCGCGCGGCTGTCGCGGGTCTTCGCGAATGGGCAGTAATGGCAGTCGTAGTTGCAGCTGCTCAAGCGGCCACGGTAGAGCAGCGACAGATGGCGTTCCTGCGTCGCCGGGGTGTCGGCATCGAGCGTGGCGATGGTGGCGCGGGAGATCTCCATGTCAGCGCAGACTGTACTCGGCCATCCGCGCGGCGACCGCCGAGGAAACGAGCCAGGGGCCGAGGGTGTCGGCGCGCGCGAAGCCTTCGTCGGTCAGCGCGAGCAGGTCGTCGTCGAGACACGCGAGGCCGGCTGGTTCGAGGTCGCGCAACTGCGGCAGCTCGTCGAAGACCTCGCTGCCGAAGCGCGCGCGCCAGGCGGACAGCGAGAGGCCGGGCTTGACCAGCAGCGACTGCATCGCAAAGCGTCGCCGCTGCTCGTCGCCATCGAGCACGATGCCATGGTCGACGCGTGCGAAGTCTTCGCGCGAGAGCGACAGGTAGTGGTCGAGGATGTCGACCACGCCGCGCCGCGACACGCCATATTCGCTGGCGTAGTGCAGGCCGCGCGTGTACGAGCGCGCACCGCAGCCGATGCCGACCATGCCATCGTCCTGGCAGCAGTAGGCCGGGCCGATGTCGGTCGCGGGCGCATGCGGTGCGCGGAACATGCGCATCGACACCTGCGTGTAGCCGGCTGACAGGAGTCGGTCGCGACCGGCGCGGTACATCGACAGGCGATCGTCGACCGGTTCGGGCTGGAGTGCGAAGCGGCGCTTGCCGTCGATTTGGGAGATCCGACCGAGGCCGGTGAGCGGACGCACGTACAGCGGATACAGATAGAGTTCTTCCGGCGCGAAGGCGAGCGCGCTGTCGATCGAGGCGATGAAGCTGGCGACGGTCTGACCCGCGATGCCGTAGATCAGGTCGAGGTTGAGTGCCGGAAAACCTTGGGTGCGGATCGCATCGATCGAGCGTTCGACGACCTCGCGCTGCTGCGGTCTGACCAGCGCGCGCACTTCCGCTTCGCTGAAGCTCTGGATGCCCATGCTGATCCGGTCGATGCCGGCCTCGCGGCAGAGTGCCATTTTCTCGGCATCGACGGTTTCCGGTGAGACCTCCATCCCGGCGGGGATATCGCGCAGGTCGACGCCGCCGGCACGCAGCATCGCGAACACGCGCTGCAGCTGCGAGAAGTCAAGATAGCTCGGCGTACCGCCGCCGAGAGCGAAGCGCGCGAACGCATGCTCGTCCAATGCTTCCTGCGTCGTCGCGAACTGCGCTTCGAGTTGGTCGAGATAGCGTGCCACGGTGTCTTCGGCGGGGCGCGCGAGCGCGAACAGGTTGCAGAAGCCGCAGCGATACGAACAGAACGGGATGTGCAGGTAGAGAAACAACGCGCGCCGGTCTTCGTCGCGCCAGACATCGCGCAGGCTGCGCGGTATGTCCAGCGTGCGGTAGGCGGTCTTGTGCGGATAGGAATACGAATAGGCCTGGTATGGCGGCAGGCGCAGCAGTGCGTCGAGCGCAGGCGCGGCGACGGCTGGGAGGGCAGGAGACGTGATCGCGTTCAAGGCGTGAGCAGGAAGTGGGTGTAGGGCACGTGCATCACCACGTCGTGGGCGATGCGATGGCCGTGATAGCCGTCCTCGCCGTACGCAGTGCCGTGATCGGAACAGACGATGACGAAGGTCGGCGCGCGTTCGGTCGCGCAGGCGAACAGCGGCGCCAGCGCGCGGTCGACGTATTCGAGTGCGGCGCAGTGGCTGTCGAGGCTGTCCTCGGTCGTGCCGGGCAGGTAATGCCTGTTCGGCTGGTGCAGCGCGGACACGTTGATGAAGGTGAAGCAGCGTCGGTCGCGGAGGTCGTCGCTGCGCAGGCGTTCGCAGGCCAGCGCGACCTGTGCCTCGGTGGAATCCGGGGCGGTGACGCCGAAGCCCGGCCGCCAGTGCGCTTCGTCGAACAGCCCGGGCAAGGCGCGGCCGAGCGGATTGGCGAGGTTGAAGAAGCCGACGCCGCCGATGCAGAGCGTGCGGTAACCGAGCGAAGCGAAGCCGTGCACGATGTCGGCATGGCCTTCGAAGACGAAGGTGTTCGCGTCGATGGTCTCGCTGCCGGCGAAGGCCAGCGCGAACAGACGCGGATGCGGGCCCGGCCGTGCCGGCGTGGGCAGGAAGCCGGCGAAGAAGGCCTGGTGCGCGGCATAGGTGAAGCTGGCGGGGGTGTGCCGCAGTTCCCAGCCGTCCACAGGCAGATGGCGCGACAGTACCGGCAGGCGACCTTCGCGGAAGCAGCGCTGCGCCGCGTCGTAACGCAGGGTGTCCAGGGTGATGAACAGCACGTCGTGGCTGCCGACGATGCCGTGCATGTCGAGCGTGTCGTGTGTGCGATTCGGCTCAGGCATGGGCATGTCGCTTCGCGGGTGAGACCTGTTGCGGCGACGGCAGCGCATAGGCCCAGGCGACCTGATCGTCCCAGGCATCGCGGCCTTGCCATGTGACGTCCTGCAGGTCGTCGCCGAAGGCATTGGCTTCGAGGAAGACGCAGCGCTCGCGCAGCGGAATCAGGTCGAAGCCGATGCTCCGGCTGTGCGGGAATGCGGCGGATGCACTGCGCACCGCATGCTCGACCCGCGCGTTTGCGTCCGCATCGAGCAGGGCATCGATGCCGTCGCGCCGGTTGCCCAGGTGCAGGTTGGTCATCGGCCCGTTCGAGAGCCGGGCGACGCGCTGCCGCGCTTCGCCGTTGCCCGACACCACACGCAGGTCGAAATTCCGAGAGGCATCGTTCGACGCGCGTGGCTTCGCGACCCAGGCTTCGGCATAGGCTCCCTGCATCGCGAGCGCGTCGATCAGGGCAGCGATATCGCTGGCGCGCGTGTAGCGTTGCAGTCGCAGCCGGTTGAACAGCCGGGGGCGCCCGTCGACCTCCTGCATCCCGGCAGTGGTGCAGGCGACGCTGCGGCCATCGCGATGGCGTCGATACGCCACCACACCGGCAGCAGACGAACCGAACCGCGCCTTGACGAACACGCGATCGTGGCTGCTGGCGTCGAGCATCGATTGCAGATGGTCGTGGCCTTCGACGAGGCCGAGCATCGCGGGCGTCTCGACACCGGCTGCGGCCAGCGCCTGCTGGCAGTGCCACTTGTCGCACATGCGCAGGATGTCGTCCGGCGCGTTGAGCCAGCGCGCGCCAGGCAGTGTCTCCGCCAGCTGTCGGAGCAGATCGGCGAATCCGGCGAAGCGCAGGTGCATGTCGACCAGCTCGCCGCGCATCCGCGCCATGGCTTGCGTACCGTCGAAACACGTCAGGCCACGGCGCACGAAGGCATCGTGGACCACGTCGTCTGCGCCGGGCGAGTCGAGTTTCACCGCGATGGCATCCGCTGCAGCATCGAGGAATTCATCGGGCGATGCCAGCACGGACACGTAGTCGAATACCCGCGGCGGCGGCAATCCATGCCGGGCGAGCGCCGCACGCAGGCCTTGCATGCGGCGATGCCCCGATGGCTGCTGCCCAGGCTGACCGACCAGCACCATGCGCGACAGCATTGTTTACTCGCCGACCTCGACGTAGCGATCGCCGTCGTTGTCGTCGGCATCCTGCGGGTCGTCGAGAACGACCTTGCACGGCAGCGTCTTGAGCCGGGCCTGCACCTCGTCGCTGATGTAGTGGTGGCTCAGGTCGAGCGTGCCCAGGCCGGCGAGGTGCGGGCTGTCGCAGAGCGCCAGCGCGCCTTCGTCGCCGATCGTGCCCATCGACAGGTCCAGGGTGTCGAGCTTGCCCAGCCACGGCTGCGCGGCCAGGTGCAGCGCGAGCGCGTCGCTGATCTGCGCGTTGCGCAGTCCGAGATACTGCAGGCGCGACGCGTCGACGGCGTCGAGCAGTTGCGCGTACAGCGCGAGATCACCGTCGAAACCGTAGTTCTCGTCGCCCAGCCACAGTTCGAGGCGCGTGAGCGCAGGCATGCGCGAAGCGGCGATGGCCTTGGCAATCCCGCTGGGCAGGCCGCCGCATTCGATCGCGAGCAGCTGCAGTGCGTCATGCGAGAACGGTGCCAGGGCCAGGCTGGTGCTGCCGCGCACGCGCAACGACTGCAGCTGCGGGAAGGCATCGAGCAGCGGGTTGTAGTCGGCCTGGATGATCCACGAGATCTCGCAGTCTTCGTAGGTCATGTCGCCGACG
The DNA here is from genome assembly GCF_042677005.1 of Lysobacter brunescens. NCBI lineage: Bacteria > Pseudomonadati > Pseudomonadota > Gammaproteobacteria > Lysobacterales > Lysobacteraceae > Lysobacter > Lysobacter brunescens. The sequence continues at coordinate 1,923,268 of NZ_JBHTIF010000001.1, forward strand.
AACAGATGGCGCAACGCAGGCAGTTCGGCGCGACGCTCGATCAGGCCATCGAGGAAGCCTTTCGGGCTTTCGTCGTGGGCTTCGCTCCAGGCGCCGATGACCAGGGTATCGAGCGCGGCGGTGTCGACCTGCGCAAGGAAGGCGTCGAGCAGGTCGCGCTGGCTTTCCTCGGAATCGTAGTCCTGGCTCAGGCGGTAGGCGGTGGTACGCACCGAGGCCGGGTCGGCGATGGTGTCGCCCATGCGGAATTCGACGACGGGCTTGCCCTGGTACTGCGCCTGGGTGTCGTTGACGGTCATGCGGGATCCTTGTCTTGCGTCGGGTCGGGTGAAGGACGGGATTGTCGCGTGCGCGCGTCTCGGATCGCGAGACGCGCGCCGGAAGAGGTCAGCGTGCGGCGAACGCGGCGAAGCCGGCGACGAAGTCGGCGAGCGCTTTGCGTGTGGCCTCGTCGGTGAGCTGGCCCTGTGCATCGAACAGGCCGCCGGCGCGCGATACCTGCAGGCGGCCGCCGGTCCAGTACCGCACCTTGAGCGTGCGCAGCACCGGCAGCCAGGCGTTCTGAGCGAGGAGCGTGCCGAAGCCGCCGGGCGAGGCGCCGATCACCGCGAACGGTCGGTCGCCGAACACCCGGCCGGTGTCGTCGGACGGGCGCGACAGCCAGTCGATCGCGTTCTTGAACACGCCCGGGATGCCGTTGTTGTACTCCGGCGTTGACAGCAGCACCGCGTCGCTGTCGACGATGCGCTGTTTCAGCGCGGCGACCGCGTCGGGAATGCCTTCGCGCTGTTCGAGATCACCGTCGTACAGCGGAATGCCGTGCAGGGTCGCGACATCGAGCGACACGCCATCGCCCGCCTCCGCCTGGGCCGCGCGCAGCAGCGCAGTGTTGAACGAGCCGGCGCGCAGGCTGCCGGAAATGCCGAGGATCTTCATCGCATGTCTCCTTGACGGTGTCGGGTTCGGGATCAGCGTGATGCAGCGGCCTCGATGGCCGTCCACGCGCGCAGCAGGTTGCCGCCGAGGATCTTGCGGATGTCGGCATCGGAATACTTGCGCGCCTGCAGGCCGGCGACGAGGTTCGGGAAATCGGCGACGGTCTTCAGGCCCTGCGGCAGCGCGCCGCCGACGCCGTCGAAATCCGAGCCGATGCCGATGTGGTCGATGCCGACGAGCTTCACGCCGTAATCGATCTGGTCGAGCACGGCATCGATGCCGACCGGCAGCGGCGGATGCGCCTTGTCCCAGTCGGCGTCGAATTCGGCGACGGTCTTCGTGGTGCGGCCGGCGGCGCGTTCGCGTTCGAATTCGGCATAGGCGACGAAGTAGGCCTGGGTCTGCGCGGCCGAGGCCGGGTCGACGAAAGCGTTGCCGAACGGGATCTGGATCACGCCGCCCTTCGCGGCGATGGCCTTGGCCAGTTCATCGCTGAGGTTGCGCTCGAAGCTCGGCGTGAAGTGGCGCAGCGCCGAATGGCTGGCGATCACCGGCGCACGGCTCAGGTCGATGGCCTGTCGTGCAGCGTCGTCGGAGAGGTGCGAGACATCGATCATCATGCCCAGCCGGTTCATCTCGGCGACGACCTCGCGACCGAACGGGCTCAGGCCCTTCCAGCGCTTCTCGGCCGCGTAGGACGAGTCGGCGATGCGGTTGTTCGCGCTGTGGGCGAGGGTGATGTAACGCACGCCGCGCTGGAAGAAGAAGTCGAGCTTCGCCAGGTCGTCGCCGATCGGCGCCCCGTTTTCCATGCCCATCGGCAGCAGCACGCGGTCGTTCGCGCGCAGGCGGTCCACGTCGCGCGGCGAGCGCAGGATCGCGAACTTGTCCGGATGGCGCAGCGCCAGCGAGTCCACGGCGTCGATCATGCGGTTGGCGACGTTCCAGGCGCTGCCGTCGTCGTCCTGGCCGGGCGAGGTGTAGACCGACATGAAGGCCACGTCGAGGCCGCCGGCACGCGCCTTGGGGTAGTCGAATTCGCCGGACTGCGTTTCGCCGAGATCCTTCCACTGCTTCATCAGCTCGGTCGGCGAATCGATGTGGGTGTCGACGATCACCGCGTCCTGCGCGAGCTTGCGCGCAGCGGGGGTGGCATCGGTGGCCTGCGTCGTCGCGGAGAGCAGCGCGAGGCCGAGGAGCGGCACGGAAAGGACGCGGGCGTGTGTCGTTCGCATGGGCCCTCCGGGCCTGTCTGGTTCGAGGGATTGTCCCGTGAAGCAGGGCGGGCGGGAAGTGGCGCCGCGTGTCCTGTTCTCGCAGGGCTTTCCGATTCGGCACACTACACGATCCTCTGCCCTCGACCTCATGGAGACTGGATGTTCACTCGTTCCGAAAAGATCCTCGGCGCCTATGCCGGCGTGCTGACCGTCGCCCTCGTCGCGGCCATGCTGACCGGCGCGCGTTCCGGGGCACCGGCGAAGTTCGACACCCTCGACGTCCAGCGCATCAACATCCGCGAGCCCGACGGCACGCTGCGCATGGTGCTGTCGAGCAATGGCCGCTTCCCCGGTGCCATCATCGCCGGCAAGGAATACCCGCATCCGCGCACCCAGGCCGGCGTGTTGTTCTTCGATGACGAGGGCAGCGAAAACGGTGGCCTGATCTTCGCAGGCAAGCAGGGCGCCGACGGCAAGGTCAGCAGCGGCGTGAGCCTGACCTTCGACCGCTACCGGCAGGACCAGCAGCTGCAACTGATGGGGCTGGACCAGGGCGGGCGCCATTTCGCGGGCCTGACCGTGAACGACGTCATCGACGGGACGAAATACCCGGTGTTCGGCGGCGAGCAGAAGCAGGGCGAGGGTCCGCAGGCGATCACGCGCCGCCTCTACGTCGGCAAGACGCCGTCCGGTGACGCGGTACTGCATCTGGGCGACGCCAGCGGCAAGCCGCGACTGGCGATCAAGGTGACGCCCGAAGGCGAGGGCGCGATCATGTTCCTCGACGCGAAGGGCAACCCGCAGAAGATCATTACGGCCGAGGACATCGCGGCCGCAACACGCTGACCAACAGCTGCCTGATCGGCCTCCTGTCCGATCGGATCGACGCGGGCGGACGGCTCAGCGCCGTTCGCCCGCCGACCAGACACCGCGCGACAGATCGCCGCCGAGCCAGTAGCACAGTTCGGCGGGGCGGCGGATGTTCCACAGCGCGAGGTCCGCGCGCAGGCCGACGCGCAGCACGCCGCGATCGTGCAGGCCCAGCGCGCGCGCTGCGTGTTCGGTCGCGCCGCGCAGCGCCTCTTCGGGCGTGAGCCGGAAATGCGTGCAGGCCAGCGACATCGCCTCGCGCAGCGACAGCACCGGCGCGGTGCCGGGGTTGCAGTCGGTGGCCACGGCCATCGGCACGCCGTGCGCGCGGAACGCGGCCAGTGGTGGCAGTTTCGTTTCGCGCAGGCAGTGGAAAGCGCCGGGCAGCAGCACCGCGACCGTACCGGATTCGGCCATCGCGCGTACCGCATCGTCGTTCGTGTATTCGACATGATCGGCGGACAGCCCGCCGAATTCCGCCGCGAGCGCGGCGCCGCCGAGATCGCTGAGCTGGTCGGCGTGCAGCTTCACCGGCAGGTCGAGCGCACGTGCGGTCTCGAACACACGGCGCGTCTGCGCGGGCGTGAAGCCGATGCCTTCGCAGAACGCGTCGACGGCATCGACCAGGCCTTCGGCATGCAGCCTCGGCAGCCAGTCGATCACGGCGTCGATGTAGTCGTCGGCGCGCCCTGAAAATTCTGGCGGCAGCGCGTGCGCGCCGAGAAAAGTCGTGCGTACCGTGATGCCCAGCGTCTCGCCGATGCGGCGGGCGACGCGGAGCATCTTCCGCTCGTTGTCGAAGTCGAGGCCGTAGCCGGACTTGATCTCCAGCGTGGCCACGCCGTCGCGCAGCAGCGCCGCCGCGCGCGGCATGGACTCCGCGTGCAGCTCGTCCTCGCTCGCGGCGCGCACCGCACGCACGGTCGACAGGATGCCGCCGCCGGCACGCGCGATCTCCTCGTAGCTCGCGCCCTGCAGGCGCAATTCGAATTCGTGCGCGCGGTCACCGGCGAAGACGACGTGGGTGTGGCAGTCGACCAGCGCCGGGGTGACCCAGCCGCCATCGGTCTCGATCACTTCGCCGGCCAGCGATTCCGCATCGGCGGGGAGAGAAGCACGCGGACCGACGAAGGTCAGCACACCGTCGGTCCAACCGAGCGCGCCGTCCTCGATCACGCCGTAATCTGCACCATCGAGTGTGACGAGATGTGCGCCGAGGAGAAGACCATCGAAGGATGTCGTGTCGTTCATGGGTATTGTGTGTCCGGTGTATCGCCATCAGGGCTTTGTAGCGCGGATCGAAGATCCGCTGCTCTTTGTAGAGCGGAGCTTGCTCCGCTGCTTTCTCGCATTTCCCGCATTCCCAGAAAAAAGCCGAGCGGAGCAAGCTCCGCTCTACAGGAGCCACTGTCGATCATCGCAACGCACCGTTCGCGCGCAGCGTGGCCGCATCGAAACCAAGCCCCGCGCAGATCGCATCGGTGTGTTCGCCCAGGTGCGGCGGGCGGACGGGAGCGATCATCGGCGAGGCGCTCATGCGCAGCGGGCTGGCGACCATCGGCACGCCGTCGGCTTCGATTCGCAGCCCGCGCGCGGTGGCGAGTTCGCCGTGCAACGCGTCGCGCACCGAATTCACCGGCGCGGCGGGAATGCCGGCGGTTTCGAAACACGCCAGCCACGCAGCGACGGTATCGGCAGCGAAGCATCGTTCGAGTTCCGGGATCAACCAGTCGCGATGCTGCACGCGCGCGGCATTGGTGGCGCAGCGCGGATCGTCGCGCCAGTCGTCGCGGCCGATCAGATTGCACATACGCTGCCACAGCGCATCGCTGCCGCAGGCCAGGGCGAACGCACCGTCGGCGGCGTCGAAGGTCTGGTAGGGCACGATGCTGGCGTGCGCATTGCCGTAGCGCTTCGCGTCCTGGCCGGTGAACAGCACGCTGCTCGCCACGTTCGCGAGCGCCTGCACCTGCACGTCGAACAGGCTCAACTCGATGCGCTGGCCTTCGCCGGTGGTGTTCCGCTGGTGCAGCGCGGCGAGGATCGCGATGGCGGCGTTCAGGCCGGTGGTCAGGTCCACCGAGGCGACACCGACCTTGCTCGCCGGGCCCTCGGCGGGACCGGTGATCGACATCAGCCCGGATTCGGCCTGCACCGCGAAGTCGTAGCCCGGCCGCAGCGCGCCGGGGCCGCTGCGGCCGTAGCCGGAGATCGCGCAGAGGATCAGGCGCGGATTGAGCGCGCGCAGCGTCGCCTCGTCCAGGCCCAGCGACTCGGCGACGCCGGTGCGGAAGTTCTCGATCAGCACATCGGCGTCGCGGATCAGCGCTTCGAGCAGCGGCCGCGCGTCGGGATGGCGCAGGTCCATCGCGATCGAGCGCTTGCCGCGGTTGCAGCTGGCGAAATAGGCCGAGAGCCGCGCCTCGCCCTCGCCGAGGAAAGGCGGACCATACCCCCGCGTGTCGTCGCCTTCGAGCGGCTCGATCTTGATCACCTCGGCGCCGAGGTCGGCCAGGGTCATCCCGCACCAGGGCCCGGCGAGCACGCGGGCGAGTTCGAGGACCTTGAGGCCGGTGAGTGCGGGCATGGCGGTGGGCGGGCGGGGGAGGTGGGCAGTGTAGCGGGCGGGCGTTGTCGTTGCGGTGATGCCCCTACACCGGCCCTCCCCGCATCGCGGGGAGGGAGAAGAGCGCAACGATCCCGCTTCGCTCCCTCCCCCGCGAGCGGGGGAGGGTTGGGGTGGGGGCGACCCCGATGCGACAATCCGCCGATGACCTCGCACATCTCTCTCGTCGACGGCCGCTGGCAGCTGCCCGGCATCGTCAACCAGCATTCGCATGCGTTCCAGCGCGCCATGGCCGGCCTGGCCGAGCGCATGACGAACCCCACGGATTCCTTCTGGACCTGGCGCGAGACCATGTACCGCATGGCCGCGCGCTTCGATCCCGACCAGCTCCACGCGGTGGCCTCGCAGCTGTACGCGGAGATGCTGGAAGCGGGCTACACGACGGTCTGCGAGTTCCACTACCTGCACCACGCGCCGGACGGCCGGCCCTACGACGATCCGCCGACGATGTCGCGCGCGCTGATCGCCGCCGCGCGCGACACCGGCATCCGCCTGACCCTGCTGCCGGTGCTGTACATGACCGGTGGCTTCGACGCCCGGCCGCTCAACGAGCGCCAGCGCCGCTTCGGCCACACCGTCGATGCGTATCTCAGGTTGTTCGACACCCTGCATCGCGAACAGGACGACACCCTGCGCGTCGGCTGCGCCCTGCACAGCCTGCGCGCGGTGCAGCCGGGCGCGATGGCGGACGTGCTCGCCGCGTTGCCCGCCGATGCGCGCATCCACATCCACATCGCCGAGCAGATCGGCGAAGTCCAGGACTGCCTCGCCATCCGCGGCGACCGACCGGTCCGCTGGCTGCTCAACCACGTCGACCTCGATGCGCGCTGGACCCTGGTCCACGCCACGCACCTCGACACCGACGAAGTGGTCCGCGTCGCCGACAGCGGCGCCAACGTCGCGATCTGCACGACCACCGAAGCCAACCTCGGCGACGGCCTGTTCCCGGTGCGCGACTACTTCGACGCCGGCGGCGCCTGGGGCGTCGGCTCCGACTCGCACATCTCGGTGTCGCCGGTCGAGGAACTGCGCTGGCTCGAATACGGCCAGCGGCTGGTCACGAAGCACCGCAACATCGTCGCCACCGAGGCCATGCCCAGCGTCGGCGACGTGCTGCTCGCCGGGGTGCGCGCCAGCGCCGAGCGCAGCAGCGGCTTCGCCGACGCCGTGCTGCTCGGCGACCGCATCACCCTCGATGCCGATGCCCCGCACCTGGTCGGCGCCACGTCGGACGACATCGCCGACCGCTGGCTGTTCAGCGGCAACCGCAGCCTCGTCGACCGCGTCGAAGTCGCTGGTCGCGAGGTCGTGCGCGGTGGCCGGCATGTCGACCGCGAGGCCATCGCGGCGCGGTATGCGGTGGCGCTGAAGGCACTGCTGGCGGGTTGATCCGCAGCCGGACGCGTTTCATCCGCCACAACCGGGCATTCGTCGCACGCGTCGGCAGGCCGGTTGCGGCATCGGCATCCTGATCCTGTCGCCGCATGGTGCGGCTTGAACAGAACGTCGAAGACGACGAAAGGCATTCCCGATGAAGCGCAAGGCCCTCACCCTCAAGACCCTCTCCCTCAAGACGCTCGCCGTGGCCGCCGCGCTGGCGCTGTCGAGCACCGCCGCGCTGTCGGCCTCGGCGGCCGATGCGCCTGCGGCGCAGGCGCCGTCCACGCACACGCCGCTGCTGTGGAAGGTGTCGGATGGCGACAACAGCCTGTACCTGCTGGGTTCAATCCATGTGCTGAAGAAGAGCGACTATCCGCTGTCGCCCGACGTGGATGCGGCGATGCGCGATGCGAAGACGGTGATCTTCGAACTGGACATGGACGCGATGATGAAGCCGGACAGCCTGGCGAAGATGCAGCAGAGCTTCGCGTTCGAGGACGGCCGCAAGCTGGGCGAGGTCCTGCCGGCCGATACCCGGGCCAAGCTCGAAGCGCTGTTCGCCAAGACCGGCACGCCTTTCTCCTCGGCGGAAGGCATCGAGCCGTGGGCGATCAACATGCAGCTGGCCATGGGCCTGATGATGGGCATGGGCTTCGATCCGCAGGCCGGTATCGACATGCACCTGACCCGGGAAGCGAAGGCGGCCGGCAAGACCCTGCTTGCGCTGGAAACCCTGCAGGACCAGCTGGAGGTGTTCGAAGCGTCGCCGGAGTCCGAGCAGATCGGCATGCTCGACAAGTTCCTGAGCGATCCCAGGCAGGCAGCGCAGGCCAGCATCACCATGCATGCCGACTGGAAGGCCGGCAACATCGAAGGACTCGACCGCTCGCTGCGCCAGAAGATGGCCGTCGAATCGCCGGAAAGCTACCGCCTGCTCAATACCGCGCGGAACGACAGGTGGGTGCCGAAGCTGCAGGCGCGGCTGGATGGGCACGGCAAGGGCGACAACAGCCTGGCAGTGGTCGGTGCGCTGCACCTGCTCGGTGCCGATGGCGTGGTCGAGAAGCTGCGCGCCAAGGGCTATCGCGTCGAGCGCGTGTGCACCGGTTGCGACACCGCGAGGCAGTGAACGATGTCTTCGATGCCTGGCGCATCGCGCGACCTCGGCGATGCGACGGCCGCAAGCGCCGACGTGCCTGAGCCACGCCTGCCGAAGCCGTCATGGCGATGGCGCCTGCTGTTCTGTGCGGCCATCGTCTGCGCCGTGGTCGCGGTGGCGGTCGTCGCGATGCCGGAACGGTTCCTGTCTTAAGCGAGGGCGATGGCGTCGCACGCGAAGCGCTGAGCCAGCCTGCTTTCGAACCCATGGAGATCGAAACGATGTCGAATGATCTGGAATTGCTCCGGAAGTCGTCCACGGACCGTCAGTGCGACGGCATCTGCGGCGGCCTGGGCGAGCACACGTCGTGGCCGGCATGGCTCTGGCGCGCGCTGTTCGTGCTGCTGGCGCTCTGCTACGGCGTGGGCATCGTGATCTACTTCGTGTTGATGATGTTCATGCCATGCGCGGAGGCGAAGGTGCCCTCGACCGGGACCTGAGTCGACACGCCGGGCAACACCGCAACGGGCGCCCATGCAAATAGGCGCCCGTTGTCGTTGGTGATGTCGTCGAAGCGAAGCGCCACCAGCCGGGCGGCGCAGGGTCGCCCGGTACAAGGCCCACCCCGGGGCAGCGGGGGTTCGTCGCCGCCAGGGCCGGTTTCGTCGCAAACCCAGGCAGGGCGGGTCGCTGGCGGGCACGCTGGAATCCTGTCGAAACCGGAAGTCGAGAAATTCGCCATGGCCGTCGCCGCCTATCCCACCTTGCTGTGCACCGTCCTCTTCGCGCTGTTGTCTGCGTCTCCCGTCGCTGGCAGCACCGCGCCATCGCAGGCCTCCGATGCGACCGTGCTGGTCGATGTCGACGCCAGCATCGATGGACGCTGGGGTCGCCTGTCCGGCAACATCGCCCTGCATGCGGCACGGCCGCTCGCCACCTGGCAAGCGGATCTCGCGGTGTCAGGCCTCCGGGTCGGGATCGCGCGCGATGCCTCCGGCATGCAGGCGGACTTCGATGCTTCCGGCCTGGTCTCGTCGCTCGCCCGCCGCCTGATGCCGCGTTGAGCGCCCGGCTCGCGCGCAGCGCAGCAGGCAGACCGCTTTCCGTTACTCCGCAAATGATGTCCACCGCAAATCGATGTCCACCGCAAATGATGTCCACCAGGATTCCCGATGACCGCAAGCCCCGCACCCCACGCCTCCACAGCTGCCCGGCCTGCGTCGCCGCCCACGATGAGCGAACTGCCCTGGGTGGCCGACATCTGGCCGCTCCGCTATCGACGCTATCCGGTGTTCTCGTGGTCGTGGCTGTGGCGTCGCTCGATCCTGTGGGGCATCGTCCTCGTCGGCTGGGCCCTGTTCACCGGCATGAGCTACATCCTGCTGAGTCGCAAGGTCGACGTGGCGCGCGATGCGATCGTGCTCAGCTTCGTGTCGCTGATGGCCGCCCATTCCATCGCGCCACTCCTGGCGACGCTGGTGCGGACGCGCTGGCAGACCTCGCCGCACGTGAATCGATACGTCGTGGCCGCGGTGCTGGTGGGTTTCCTTGCGTCGATGGCCATCCATGAAGTCGCCTATTACCAGAAGGAGTTGCTGCTGAAGTCCACGTCGCTGGCCTGGGTGACCAAGGCGCATCGCGAGGCGACCGGATGGGTCGTCGCCTTCAACATGACGTTCAAGTACGGCATGTTCCTGGCGATCTTCTACCTGATGGGCGGCGGGCACGCGCTGTGGTCCTATTTCCGCTACCAGCGTCGCTGGAAGGAATACCAGCGCCAGCAGGAACTCGATGCCCTGCAGGCGCAGAAGCAGGAATCCGAACTTCGCCTCGGCCTGCTGCAGGCCCAGGTGGAACCGCATTTCCTGTTCAACACGCTGGCGGTGGTGCGCGCGCTGGTGCGCACGGATGCCGCACGCGCGGAAGCCACGCTGGATGCGCTCGTCGACTATCTGCGTGCGACGATCCCCAAGCTGCGCGACGGCGAGCGACAGCTGCATTCCACGCTCGGACAGCAGATCGACCTGTGCGCGAGCTACCTCGAACTGATGCGCCTGCGCAGCGACGGTCGCCTGACCCACGCACTCGACGTCGATCCCGCGCTGCGCCAGCTGCCGTTTCCGCCGATGCTGCTGATCACGCTGGTGGAGAACGCGATCAAGCACGGTCTCGAACCCAAGCGCGGTGCGGGCAAGGTCACCATTGCCGCCGAGCGCGATGGCGACCGCTTGCGCGTCGCGGTGATCGACGACGGCGTCGGCCTGCAGCCGGGGCTCGGCGGCGGCCTGGGTCTGGATAACGTGCGTTCCCAACTGGATGCGCTGTATTCGCACCGGGCCTCGTTCGACCTGCGCAGCGCGCCGAGTGGGGGTGCCCGCGCGCAGATCGACATCCCGTTGGATGACAGCCGGCCTGACGACAGCAAGCCCGACGAGGTGACCGCATGAGCGACACGATCCGCGCCATCCTTGCCGAGGACGAAACCCCGCTGCGCGACGCGTTGCGCGCGATGCTCGGCATCGTCTGGCCCGAACTGGAGATCGTCGCCGAATGCGAGGACGGCATCGCCGCGATGGAAGCGATCGCCGGGCATCGTCCGGACGTGTGCTTCCTCGACATCCGCATGCCCGGCGTGACCGGCCTGGACGTGGCGCGCGCGGCGATCGCGGCGAAATCGCAGGTGGTGTTCACCACGGCCTACGACGAATTCGCGGTGCGCGCGTTCGAGGCCGGCGCGGTCGACTACCTGCTGAAACCCATCCAGCCCGAGCGCCTCGGCCGCGCGGTCGAACGCCTGCGCGAGCGCCTGGCGGCACGCAACGGCGGCGATGTCGACACCGACCTCGACGCGCTCGAAACGCGGCTCAAGCCATCCGGTTCGCGCCTGATCCGCTGGATCAGCGCCGCCGTCGGCGACAGCGTGCGCATGCTCGGCATCGACGAAGTGCTGTATTTCCAGGCGCAGGACAAGTACGTGCGCGTGGTCACCGCCGAAGGCGAGGCGATCATCCGCACACCGATCAAGGACATCCTCGCAGGTCTCGACCCTGACATTTTCTGGCAGGTGCATCGCGGCACCGTCGTGCGCGTGTCCGCGATCGACCGCGTGCGCAGGGACGAACTCGGCAAGAGCCTGCTGAGCCTGCGCGGTCGCAGCGATGCCCTGCCGGTCAGCGCCGCGTTCCTGCACCGCTTCAAGGGGATGTGATCGCAGCGCGAGGCTTCTTTTGCTTTGCTTTGTTTCTGCTTTGTAGGAGGGCCTTCAGGCCCGAGCTTTTTTTGATGTTCGTCATCAGGTCAAAAGCTCGGGCCTGAAGGCCCTCCTACAAAGGCAACATCACGGCATCTCTGCCTGCATCACGAATCCTCAACGCAACGCCGGCTGCGTCGATGCCAACGTGCCGTCGTTCGGCGCAGGTTGAATGCCGAGCAGCCGCGCGAGCAGCGGATAGACATCGACGTTCTCGAACGCGGGCAGCACCACGCCGCGCTTGAACGACGGCCCGGCGGCGACGAACACCGCGCGCATCTCCGGTGCTTCCGGTGCGAAGCCGTGCTCGCCCTTCACCGGGTTCGGCCAGATCGGGTTCGCGCGCGCCTGCACGCGCCAGCCCGTGTCGGACTGGCAGAGGATCGCCGGGATGCGCGGATGCGTGCCGTAGCGCCACTGCGCCGGCAGCTCGCCCTTGCGCCAGCAGGTGTAGGCATCGTGGCGGCCGACGAAGGCGCGCTCCACCTCGGCCTCGCGGCCCGGCTTCGGCTGCAGGCCGGTGAAGAGTCCCCACCAGACTACGTCGTAGGCGGCGGCATCGAGCCGGTCGTCGAGGAATCGCACCTGCGTGCGCGGCACGTCGGCCATGCCGTGATCCGACAGCACGATCAGGTCGGTGTCGTCGTCCATCCCGCGCGCGCGCAGGCCGTCGCGCAGCCGCGCCAGCGCATGGTCGATCCTGTGCAGCGTGCGCAGCGATTGCGGCGCCGACGTGCCGTGCTCGTGCGCGGCCACGTCGTACTGATCGAAATACAGGGTGAGCAGCTGCGGCCGGGTCCTTGCCGGCAGGTCGAGCCAGGACAGCACCCGGTCCACGCGCGCGTCCGGCGACAGGCTCTTGTCGAACGGCACGTAGTGCGCCGGCCGCTGACCGGCGATCTCCGCCTCCGAGCCCGGCCAGAACATCGTCGCGGCGATCCCGCCCTGGCGCTGCAGCGTGGCCCAGATCGGCTCGCCGCCCCACCAGCGTCCATCCTTCGCGCCCGCCTCCTTGGAAATGAAGGTGCCCAACGCCGGGTCGCGCATGTTGTTGTGGACGATGCCGTGGCGGTCGGGCCGCAGGCCGGTCACCAGCGTGTAGTGGTTCGGAAAGGTCAGGGTGGGGTAGCTCGGCGTCATCCACTCAGCACGCACACCTTCACCGGCCAGGGCATCCAGCGTCGGCAGCGTGCCGTTGCCGAGCATCGAGGCCGGCAGGCCGTCGATCGAGACCAGGATGACCTGCCGCGACGCCGGGGTCTCGTCGATGGCGGACTGGCGTGTCGGCGTCGCGCAGCCCGGGAGCAGCAGGACGAGCAGGGCGAGCAGGACCCCGCCACGGGACAGGAGTGCCGCGAGCGGGCGCGAGTTGGGATCGACGGGCATGCTCCGATCATAACGTCCGCCCGTTGCGGGTTCATGAGCCCCGGACCCTGCCGGCCGGAAGCCGCCATCGTGCGCATCCCGCCGCCCGATTTCGGGGCGCCGATTCAGAGGAGGACACGAGGCTGAACCCGCGCTGCGCGTGTTCATGCAGGCCGCCCGGGGCCGCGCTATCGTGTCCGCCACGCTCGATCGACACGACCCGCCACCCCCGCCAGGAGCCGCCGTCATGATCCGTTCCGCCGCCATCGCGTCCGCATCCCTCGCCCTCCTGATTGCCGCCGCCAGCGCCTCCGCCCAGACCGCGCCAGCTGCCGCCACCGCCCAGGCCCAGCCCGACATGGTGGTCAGCGGCCAGACCGAACAGGACGACCGCGCCCTACGCTCCCGCACCTGCCTGCGCAGCACCGGCTCCCGCATCCTCGCCGCCCGCAACGAGCGCGCCGCGAAGGACGGCAAGGGCCAGCGCTGCATCGCCGCCGCCGGTCGCGTCTACACCCAGCGCGACCTCGACAGCACCGGCCACGTCGACATCGCCGACGCCCTGCGCACCCTCGATCCCTCGATCCGCTGATTCAATCGTTGAACGTCCCACCCGACGCCCGGCCTTGCGCCGGGCGTTTTGTTTTCGGGTTCTCGCATGCCTGTGCGCAGCGCATACACGGCCCGCTGCATGACATGAGCGGCAGAAAAAGCATCGTCATCCTCGCGCAAGCGAGGACCCATGCTTGAACGCGACAGATGCCTGAGTCCTCGCTTGCGCGAAGATGACGAACCCGCGATGCGCTCGCGCTTCGCTAGATTCGCTCAATCGAACAACCCCAACGTCCGCTTCGACACCGGCAGCGCCCCCTCCAGCCGCAGCAGCGCCTCCTTGATCGGCAAACCACCACCGAATCCGGTGAGGCTGCCATCCGCGCCGATCACCCGATGGCAGGGCAGCACGATCGGCAGCGGGTTGCGGCCATTCGCCGCGCCCACCGCGCGCATCGCATCGGGCTTGCCGATCGCGCGCGCCAGTTCGCCGTAGCTCCAGGTCGCACCGAACGGAATCGTCGCCAGCGTCTGCCAGACCTTGATCTGGAACGCCGTGCCGCGCGGCGCCAGCGGCAGGTCGAAGTCGCGACGCGCGCCGTCGAAATACTCACGCAACTGTTGCGCAGTGATCGCGAGGATCTCCGCCGCCGCGCCCTCCGCGCCCGGCACCCAGCCCGCGCGATCCACCGGATGCCGGTTGCTGGGGAATTCGATGTGGCGCAGGCCCTCGGCATCGGCGGCCAGCACCAGCGTGCCGATCGGCGTGTCCAGCGTCTCTACATACAAGGTGTTGGTGTGCTGCGTGCTCATGCTGCGTCGCTCACGGCCAGGTCGGCGGGAAGATGCCACAGGTGCAGCACCGCATACGCACGCCACGGCCGCCACGCCTGCGAGCGCGCCTCGGTCGCGCGTTCGGTCAGGCGCGTCACGCCCTGCGCCACGCCGAGGCGCTGCTGCAGCACCAGGTCGCCGGCGGGGAAGGCATCGGGCATCGCCATGCCGCGCATCGCGAGGTAGTGCGCGGTCCACGGGCCGATGCCCGGCAGTGCGATCGCGCGTTCGACGAAATCCTCCAGCCGCTGCCCGCCCTCGAATGACAGCCGCCCTTCGACCACCGCAGCGGACAGCGTGCGGATCGTCGCCGCCCGCGCCTTCGGCAGGCCGATCTCCTCCAGCGGCGCATCGCGAAGCGTGCCCGGCGACGGGAACGCGCGATCCAGTCCGTCCGGTGCATCGGCGGTCATGCGCAGCGGCGTCCCCCAGCGTTCGACGATGCGCCGCGCGAACGTGGTCGCACCGGCCACGCTGATCTGCTGGCCCAGCACCGCGCGCACCGCCAGCTCGAAGCCATCCCAGCCGCAGGGCACGCGCAGCCCGGGATGCAGATTCAGCGCGCGTGCCAGCAACGGATCCTGCGCCAGCGTGTCGTGGATCGCGCGCGGATCCGCGTCGAGATCGAACAGCCGCCGCACGCGACGCACCACATCGGGGATCATCTGCGGCGCCACGCCGCCGATCTCCAGCGACAGTTCCGGCTTGCCCTCGATCGCACGCACGTGGATCCAGCCCGCGCTGCCATCTGCATTGGGAATCGCACGCTCGTAGCGATCCGCGCCCACATGCTCGATGCCCGGGATCGCGCGCTTCGCGACGAACGCGAGCAGCAGCGGGACATCCAGCGGCGGCCGATAGCCCAGCCGCAGCCGCAGCGTGCCCAGCGGCACCGCCTCGGCGGACTTCTGCCGGCGGATCGCGCTCGGCGCCATCCCGCAGCCCTCGCGGAACGCCGCATTGAACCGGCGGATGCTGTTGTAGCCCGCCGCCAGCGCCACATCGGTCACCGGCAGCGCGGTTTCCGTCAACAACTGTTTCGCCAGCAGCAGGCGCCGCGTCGCATGCACCGTGTGCGGCGTCGCGCCCACCTGGGCCACGAACACCCGCTGCAACTGCCGCGCGCTCAGCCCCACCCGCGCCGCCAGCGCATCCACGCTCTCCTCCTGCAACGCGCCCTCCGCGATCAACGCCAGCGCACGCCGCACGCTGTCCTCCCGCACCTGCGCGAACAGCTCCGGCGACAGCTCAGGCCGGCAGCGCAGGCACGGCCGATACCCCGCCGCCGTCGCCGACGCCGCATTCGGATGGAACGTGATGTTCTCCCGCCTCGGCGGCGGCGCCGGACACACCGGCCGGCAATAGATCCCCGTGCTGCGCACCGCGATGAAGAACACCCCGTCGAACCGATGATCCTTCGCCTCCATGGCGCGAAAGCAGACATCGCGCGGCGGCAGGGCAGGGTGGTGGTCGTGGGCCGTGGTCATGGGGATAGCGTAGACCAGCGGCGCCGAGGGGACTGGCCGTTTTCGGACGGGGGTGTTGGGGGTGGCGGGATGTCATCCCGACCGGAGGGAGGGACCTGCTGTTCGACGCCGGCACTGGCCAAGCGGAATCAGATCGGGATCAGTTCGGCGTCGTCGGCTGTGTTGCGACTTCGACATATCCACGGCGCCAGCGGAGGTATGAAGAATACCTGTCAGTTCTTACAGGCAGGTTCTCTCCTTTCGCCGCGCTCGGAGTTGCTGGCTTTAAGCCTCGATGAGGGTCTGATCTGTGCTGCGTTACAGGGGTATTCCTGAATCTTCAGTTGACTGACACCCAATTGAGGGCATGAAATTCTTCCCTATTGCCTTGTCTCGACCTGTGAGATCAGTGGTTGAAAGAATGCGTTGCCGCATGCTTTCATCTAGAAAACTAGGGGAGGCGTGACTGAGATGGGATTTTTCAATGACGAAGAGCTAGCGTCCATTTCTATTGCTAGGATGAACTTTCAGGTTGTTGGCGAAGAGGCTTTTCAGCCCCGGCCGGCGATGGCGTCTGTTGAGCAATCTGATTTCTTTTTGGGGCGAATTCGCGAAATCGACGCATCATCTGCATTTGCTTTCAACGCGGATTCTGAGACTAAGTCTGTCATAGAGAGTATGGCTCTAGGGCGGACTAGGTTTGCAAACGGAGCTGCTAGTCTTGCATTGAAATTTGACAGCTATCACGTAGGGCAAAGCAAGGCTGGCGCTTTTTTCGTTTTTGAGTTGAGATGTTATAGTCCTGCTACAAAAATATATGTATTTCTTAAATACGATTACAGCGAGGTTGTAACTCTGCGCGGGCGCACTGCCGGAGAGCAGCTGCGGCGAGTAATGCATGCTTTCGTCAAGGATAAAAAGGCTCTTCAGAAATCGGCATTAATTCGTGTTGTTAATGGTTGTGTTGAGACGGATTTTTCGGCGACTGATAGAGGTGCTGTGTCACCCGGAATTACTGATTTTTTTACTAGATTCCTCGGGGCGGTCAGGCAGCGTGATGATGTCGAATTGAATGCTGCGGCAAACCTGGCTATTCACGATATCGTTAAGGATATTCCAGAGAATGTCTGGGGGGCAGCGCCCCGAGTCATTTTTGCGAGATTGAGAGAGTCGTTAAGGACTGCGGTTTCCATTTGTGATGATGCCGTTGTTGATGCTGTTATGGTTGCTGCTGGAAGGCCTGCGGATCCGGATACTGTCGCGATGCTAAGAAATAGTGCGATAAAAGCTTTGAAAAAGAGAAAGATATTTGGATTGACATTTCCGCCAAGTGATTCTGTGTTTAGAAGCGCCGCTAAGCGAAAAATCAGGACGGTCGAAAACATTAAAATTGAATATCCCGATGATCTTGATGGGGTTAAAGTGGATGTTGAGAAGAATCAAGAAAACGGGACGGCTGTCATCACGATCAGGACGCAGCGTATTGAGGTTGACGAGGTAGTCAATGAAAGCATTGGGAATATTCGTAAACTCGCTACTTAATAGTGGACGCTCAGTATTCATCTCAGAGAGTCATCTTCGTCCAGTCACTTTGAATAATCTTTCAGTGGAAGATGCGAAAAGCCTGGTTGATATCCTTCATGGGCTGGGCTTGGATTTTTCGATCACTGATGCGGTGGAGCAAAGCTTGGGCATGGATTCATTCGAAGATGGGATGGCTCCATTTTCTGTCGTTTTTCAGAAGCCTTTGGTTGAGTCAGGGATTGGGTTTGTTTCAAATCGTGCGCTTTCCGATTGGCTTGAATCGCCAGATTCAGTCGGTCTGGTTTTAGTCGCTTGCGCTGCATCTTCATTTGTTACCGAGTCATTCGCTGTTTCTTCTTGGGATGCTGGCGTTGAAGGTTATGTTGCTAACGGCCGTAAAAGCCCAGCAAGGATAGTTCGGACAGATGGCGGGGCGAATGCGGTTCCTGTTGATGTTCGCCCTTATTTACTGACTGAGAATAGTCTGGAAAAAGTCCAGTGGGATGATGCCGTTTTCTCTGTTTGGGCTGAAGTGGCTCTTCGTGTGCTCCCTTGTTGTCTGGCAAGCGATGTAATTTCGGCTGCCAACGAAATCGAGTTTCTTGGGAAACCGCGCGTAAGAATAAAGCGCGATGCAAAAATAAACTCTTCAGGGCTGACGAAAGCTAGCTTCGCTGGATTGCAAATGGCGGTGAAATGGGTCTATGACGTAGAGCGGGAGGCGGAGCTCAGGCACTCATTGCTTGTGCAAGAATTGAGTAGGTTGATTGATCCCGATGAAGGTCTTACGTCAGTTATCGAAAAGCGCCTGAGTATGGCTTTGGATGGAGCTAAAATTGCTTATGAATTTGGTCTTCAAGAGATGAGTAAGGATGCTCTCAAGGGACTTTCTGATCTCAGAAAAGTAGTCGTTGAGGAGACTCACAAGTCTCTTGATAATTCACGGCAGTTGTTGTTGAGTTTGGCTGGTGCGGCGTTTTATGCATTGGGTCTTATTGCGGCACGCATGGTATCTAAAGTTGAGCCGTGGCTTATCAGTGTAATGGCTGTTGTTGGTTTGCTATACGTTCTTTCCATTATTTTTATTAACTCTAGAGCGCTTGAGCAGCAGCGAGCGATGAGGTCGCAATGGAGAGCTAAACTCTACAGATTTTTAACGGCAGAGGAGTATGGGCAACTTGTCGATGGTCCAATCAATCGAACAGAGTTCATGTTTAGGGTCATGATGTGGATGGCGTTCTTCTTGTCGGTAATTTCATTCGGTTTTGTTGTTTATTTCAACCAGAATATCGCAAATTAAGTCCGTAAGATGTATAAGCGAAGCGTCATGCACCATCAAAGGTTTCCGGTCCCGGTCAAGCGTTGCGGCGCTACGAAAGCAAAAAACCTGCGCGGAGAGTGTGTCGAAAGGTGTTCCCCGTTGTCGTCCCATCCTCGCACCGTGCTCGGCGCGTCAAGGTCGAGGTGAATTGCGGCGCAAACCTTGACGCGCCTGCGCGCGATGCGGCTCTGAATCGCCAACGGCGCCCACTCCGGGCGTCGGGCGAAACGGAGTGCCGTCATGTCCGAACAACAGTTCCAGTCCTACAACGTCCCGGCTTCGAATGTCCTGCTCGTCGAAGTCCCGCCCCAGTTCATCGCCCTGTGCGAAGCCAGCGGCGCCAGCCCGCAAGCCGCCCTGCGCGGCATGGCCGCCATGCTCTGCGGCCTGCAGTACGACGAGTGCAATCGGCTGGTGCCGCTGGAGGTCGAAGCCGCATGACCGCCACCCGGGCGCGGGTCGTTCCCGCGCCCGGGTTTCATCATAGGGTGTGCCTCGGCTCACCGCTTTTGCTGCGGCAAAGCTAAACTCAGGTGTTAAAAGCCAAAGTGTTCAGTGTGCTGATTTCAAATGGGAGATGTGAAAATGCTGTGTCGTATCGCGATTCCAGCGTTGATGTTTTTTACTATGCCGGCGTTCGCTCAGATCAAGGTCCACGTCTCAGGCACGTCAGACGATCCAGTCGGCAGGTTTCTCGTTTTCGCGGTTAAGGAGGAAATCAGACGAAGTTCATCAATGAGCGTCGCTGAAAGCGAAAAAGACAGTATGGTCGATCTTCATTTAGTGTCACTAGATCCAGACCAGGCCTCGTCTGGTCAAGGCATTCGCACCGTCTATTCTGTGGTGTGGACGGCGAAGACTCTTCATGAAAAGCCCGTCCAAATGTACCTTGGCAATCACATGGGTGTATGCAGCGGTCGGAATATAAAGGAATGCGCTGTAAGCATCACTGTCGAGACAGATAAATGGGTGTCAACTGTGCGCCGTTGGGTGCCCGATTCAATTGAGAAAGAAAAGTGAGCTGTTTTCAAGACCGTAAGGTGTAATTGGTAGGGCGGAACCTGCGAAGCAGATTCCGCCGTGAAGTCGACGCGGGATTCATGGCGGAATCGCCTGCGGCGGTTCCGCCCTACGAAAAACAAAGCCTGCGCCGACAGTGTGTCGAGAGGTGTTCCCCGTTGCCGCCCCATCCTCGCACTGTGCTCGGCGCGTCAAGGTCGAGGTGAATTGCTGCGCAAACCTTGACGCGCCTGCGCGCTATGCGATTTGGACTCGCCAACGGCGCCCACTCCGGGCGTCGGGCGAAACGGAGTGCCGTCATGTCCGAGTCCCAGTTCCAGCCATACAGCGTCCCGGCTTCGAATGTCCTGCTCGTCGAAGTCCCGCCCCAGTTCATCGCCCTGTGCGAAGCCAGCGGCGCCAGCCCGCAAGCCGCGCTGCGCGGGATGGCCGCCATGCTCTGCGGCCTGCAGCACGACGACTGCAATCGGCTGGTGCCGCTGGACGTCGAAGCCGCGTGACCGCCACCCGGGCGCGGGTCGCTCCCGCGCCCGGGTGATACCACTGGGTTAGCGTCCGACTACCTTGAAACTTGACTTCGATTGACAGGTCCAAGAGCTAAAATTCAACGTATATCGAATCTTCCTGCAATTTTTTTTGATGATTTACCTGCAAGATCTTACAGGTAATTCTCGTGCTTGCATTTGATGCATCACAGGTAAGATCGTTCGCCAGTAGAAATTCCAATTTGAGTGAAATTTCAGAATTTATCTTTAATGCCAATGCAGTGGATGCAGATGATTCGAGGCTGTTGTCAAATCTCATTCAAGGGGGTTGTTATGGACACCAAAAGGGCTACTTTGATCTTGTGTTTGGTTGTGCTCATGACGGGTTGTCAAACGATTTATCCCGTAGTCCCTCGCTGGGATGCAAATACAATTGATAGCGCTGCAACGGAGGACCCATATACGGCGTCAGACAAGGCGCAGGCCCTAGTGAAAGTTCGAGGCATGAGAAATCTTTTGGCCACTGCAGCCGACAGGCGAAGAAACACTGAGATCGCGGCATCGGAGGTCGCTTACTACGGTACTTTGATTGGTGTATTAGGGCTCTCTTTGGATAAGCAGGGGCTCATTAACAGTGGGAGCGGTGCGCTAAGCCTGGGGACCCTGTTCACTGGTCGATATCGACTGGCAGAGCAGGCATCAGTATTTCGTAAAGCTGAGGCGCGTGTCGTTTGTATAGAGCAGGCACTCCTTGCAACACAAGGGCAAAGCATAAGTAGCTTTAGTAATCAAAACATGTTCGACAGTGCGGTGGCTTCTGGAGCTGCAACAGACGCTAATAAGGCAGCTGCTTTATTGCTTAAGGCATCGGCTGTAAATATGGAAATTGAAATACCGTATGTCACATCGGATGCCCTACGCAAGGTCGTAAACGATCTTCGGATTTCGCTCGCTGGCCTGATGCCCACACCCATGACCAAGGAGCAAATGAAGAAGGTGTTGGATGATGCGTTAGGCGAGAAGGAACAAGCCACGAATACCATGCTGAACTTCATGGGGAAAAGCACGACTAGTCAAAACAAGGAATTCGCACAGATAGTTGCGACCTTGACCTACAAGGAGCAGGTTGCGGCGTGTTTCATCCAGTATCCTCAGTAACCACCGCGATAGGATGGGTTCCGCCATGCGGAACCATCGCTTTTTCATGATGCCAATGATGGGTATCGCTACGCTCAACCCATCCTGCAAGAGCGTTGTCGCTTGATTGGGTGGAAGGTGTCCACCGTTGTCGTCCCATCCTTGCACCGTGCTCGGCGCGTCAAGGTCGAGGTGAATTGCTGCGCAAACCTTGACGCGCCTGCGCGCGATGCGGCTCTGAATCGCCAACGGCGCCCACTCCGGGCGTCGGGCGAAACGGAGTGCCGTCATGTCCGAATCCCGGTGCCAGCAGTACAACGTTCCGGCTTCGAAGTTGATCGCGACGGTAGTAGCATCCGTGTCGGCTGACTCCGGTAGGCTGGAGTCCATTTCAGCATTCAAATCGAACATGATGTGCTGGCCAGCACCCATCAGGCGTTAGACCATACAGCCCATGCGGAAATCGACATCCATCCTGCTTCTGCTCTTCTCGGCATCCCTGGTGGGGGTGGGCCTGATGATGGCGTGGCGCGACAACCAACGCGAAAGCCTGCTCACGCGTACCGATGGATGGGTGGCCGGCTATCGCGAGGTCGGGATCGGGCGAGGACGTCCGCAGAGGAAAAGGTTCTTCCCTCGCGTGGAATTCGCGACTTCGGATGGCGCCAGTCATGCGTTTGAATCCAATGTCGCCCTCAGCGCGATGAAATACGGCGTGGGCCAGCGCGTCACCGTCCTTTACGACAGTCGATCCGAGACGCCCGGCGCGCACGCGGAGATCGAGGGCGTCGGCCTGAAGATGCCATTCGTCATCTACTACATTGCGTTCGGCATTGGTCTGATCGGTGCGATCGGCGCTTATCGCTCCACACGTCCGGGCCGGAAGTCCAAGTTGAGCAAGTGACCTTCGGCAATGCTCTCCGCGGCATGGCCTGCAGTACGACGACTGCAATGGGCTGGTGCCGCTGGAGTTCGAAGCCGCGTGACCACCCGGGCGCGGGTCGCTTCCGCGCCCGAGTGATGGCATCCGCCCGGCGCCTACCGACGCCACTGCGCCCCGCCACCCTTGCACCCCTGCGACCGGCAACATTGCCGCCAGGACCGCCATCGATGGCGCTTTTTTCGTCATCGATGGCCCTTTGACCTGCATCGATGCCCCTCGGAGGGGCATCGTCGGGGCTTCGACCGGCTGCGCTGGCCCTTCGACCGCCGACGTTGCCCCAACTTGGGGCATGCATGGCCTTTCCAGCGGCAATGCCGGCACTGCAACCGGCAGCGCCGGCCCTTCGAGGGGCGCGCATGCGCGGTGACAGGCGCAACGATGGCGCTTTTCTCGGCATCGCTGCCTCTTCGGCCGGCAATGCCGGCCCTGCGCGGGGCGGCGTCGACCCTCCGACTGGCAACGCTGCACCAGATTAGGGCAACACTGGCGCTTTGACCGGCGCCGTTGTCAATTCGACGGCCAGCGTTGCCCGAGAGAGGGGCGGAGTCGTAGGCTCGGTCATCGCCCCGCAATCCATCGACATGATCCGTCTCGCATCACTCAGAGCGAATCGCCAGGTCATCGATGACCTGGCCTGGCCCTATGACTTCGACCTCGATCGAGCGGGTACGGATACGGCATGGATCACGCTCAGGCCATCGGTGAATTTCCA
The DNA here is from genome assembly GCF_042677005.1 of Lysobacter brunescens. Classification (NCBI taxonomy): domain Bacteria; kingdom Pseudomonadati; phylum Pseudomonadota; class Gammaproteobacteria; order Lysobacterales; family Lysobacteraceae; genus Lysobacter; species Lysobacter brunescens. The sequence continues at coordinate 1,946,005 of NZ_JBHTIF010000001.1, forward strand.
CGTGCTGGCGGGTGATGGTACTGGCGGCGTCTTCCTAGCCTACGGAGAAGGTTCGCCGGATGATCTGCCCGTGCTGCATGCCACATCCGAGGGACTGGCGGGCAAGATCGCCAACAATCTCGCAGAAGCCGTGGCATTGCACATCCAACTGCCGTACTGGAGGGATGTGCTCAAGTTCTCAGGCAATGGCGACCTCGGCGCAATGCGTCGTGCCGCGCCTGTGCTCGCCGTTGATTACGATGAAGACATGCAGGAAATCCCCGATGCAAAAGCGCGATTGCTGAAGGCACTGGCAGTTCCCCTTCTCGATGACCCGGTCGCCTACCTTCATCAGTGCGTCCTGGAAACGGACTGCACGTTGGTGGCAAGTGATGGTTACGTGTGGGGGTCGCTGTTCAATTCATTCACGATCGATCGGAGGCGTAGCTGGTAGGGCCGCATGCTGGCTCGTCGGTCCAACAGCCCTATTGATCGACTATCTCTGGATAAGGTGCGATCAGTGTGCTGGCTGTGACGGTGGGGTTCGGTGACTCGCATTGCATTTCATCATCAAGCCGATGCTGATTCTTGGCGCGGTGTCATTCAGACTTTGGAGAGGTGGATCGCTCAATGAGTTGCAACGTATCGGAAGCTGAATTGATGGCGTTTCTCATGGCCATTGAGCAAGGCGAAGTTCTCTTGCGCCCTGAACGAGAGCCTCAGTATGTCTATGCGGGAAACGTGCGCTATGCGGCGAGCAATGGATGGCAGGTCATCATTTTCAATGATGCGAACGAGTGGGATTACATCGACTCTGTTCAAACCGCAGACGGACGCATCTTCGAATTCGAGGAAATCGACGAGATGCCCCAGGTTTCCAAGTACGCGCCGACCGATGAGGTTGCGTGGTCCAGGTATGGCATTCCTGGATATTGCATGTTCAGATGCACTGCATGCGGCACGCGTCTTGAATCCCGTCCGCGATATGACGATCCTCCCTTGTGCAATTCATGTGAGGGCAAGTAAAAGCATACAGCGTCGTAGGGCGGGCTCAAGCCCGCCGGAACGAAGTCGCGATCTGCAGGAGGCAATACAGCCCCGAGATGCGCATTCAGTTGCTTGCAGACTATCGTGTGCTGCAATGGCGGGCTTGAGCCCGCCCTACAGATGCTGCGCTGAGCATTAACGATCTATTCTATGCAAGCTCTCAATCTCGACTGAACTGTATGCTTTGCAACACCGCTCGACACGGCAGTAGCATCCGTATCGCCGGACTACAAAGGTGTGAGTCCACTTCGCCGCACCGCAAAAGCTGTTTCATGGTTCGGCTCAACTAGGGAACAGGTTCCGAAAGCATGGGCTGGTCAATGATCGACTATGGAGAATACTGGGCGCACGCCCACGACTCCGACCAAATCCTGTTCATGACGTTTGCCTCGGAGTTTCTCGATTCCTCGTCGGAGTTCGTGGGCGAAACCTGGCTTCAGGACTGGAAAATCTACTGGTTGGAGCACAAGGCGGATCACGCCAATGGTTGTTGCGATCTTGATCTGCAGTCGCATCTCCTGGATGGTCGGCGCATAAAGGTATTCCGAGATTTCCTGGCGGCATACAGATCGCGGATTTCTCGTTACGGGGATGAAATCCCGGCTGAGGTCATCAATCTCAAGACGGCAGTCCCGTTCTACCTGCAACAAATGGGACCATCTCGGACGAGTGACCTTCTTGCCTTCGTCACCACGATTGAAGACCTCCTGTCTGGCAATACCCAGAACAAGCTTGTTCATCGCAAGGAGTAAGGAGGGCCGCAGGCTGGGTCATCGACCCAGCGATCTGCCTGGCCGGCAATGGCTGGGTGCGGAGCACCCAGCCTACGAAACCCGATGGATTTCCAGATGTGTGCAGGCATGCCACAGCCCCGCCTCGAATCAACGGCTTGCGAGCCGAACCTGACGCATGCTGCCCTGCACAACAGCCCTTCGCGAAAGCTCTGCTAACGTCCGCTCCGGCCATACGGTGGCGTACCGTCCGCGCAGGAGCGCCTAGGGGGGAACGCCGCGACACCGTGGGCCTTTGCGGTTCCACTTGCGTCCAACTGGAGGGAGTCATGCGTCGTGGATTCATCGGTCTCGCGTTTTCGTTCGTGCTGCTCGCACTCGCTGCCCTGCCTGCGCAGGCGCAGTCCACCTACACCAGCACCAAGTACCCGATCGTGCTGGTCCACGGTCTGTTCGGTTTCGATTCGGTGCTCGGCGTCTACGACTACTGGTACGGCATCGGCGACGAGCTGAGGGCCGGTGGCGCCAGGGTCTATACCGCCAGCGTGTCCGCCGCCAATTCCAGCGAAGTGCGCGGCGAACAGCTGATCCGCGACCTGGATCGCCTGCGTGCGATCACCGGCAAGTCGAAGTTCAACCTGCTGGGCCACAGCCATGGCGGGCAGACCATCCGCTACGTGGCCTCGGTGCGCCCGGACCTGGTGGCCTCGGTCACCATGACCGGCACGCCCAACCTGGGCTCGCCGGTGGCCGACGGCGTGAACAACACGCTGCCGGTCGGTTCGCCGCTGCGTCCGCTGGTCAGCGGTTTCGTCAATGCGTTCGCCGGTTTCATCGGCGCGCTGTCGGGCAATCTCGACCCGCAGGATTCGCTGGCGGCGCTGGGTTCGCTCAACACCCAGGGCGCCAATGCGTTCAACAGCCGGCATCCGCAGGGCAGGCCGACCACGTCCTGCGGCACCGGTCCGAACCTGGTCAACGGCGTGCGCTACTACTCGATGGGCGGCACCTGGGTGCTGAGCAACGTGCTCGACATCACCGACGCGGCGCTGGGCGCGGGCGGGCTGTTCTTCGGTTTTGAGCAGAACGACGGCCTGGTGAGCCGCTGCTCGTCGCGCTGGGGCACGGTGCTGCGCGACGACTACCCGTGGAACCACCTCGACGAGGTCAACCAGTTCCTCGGCCTGCGCGGGCTGTTCACGCCGGACCCGCGTGCGGTGTACCGCGCCCAGGCCAACCGCCTGAAGAACCTCGGCCTGTGAAGCGGTCGACACGCGCCATCGGCGTCGCCCTCTCGGCGGCGCTGGCGGCCGGGCTGTGGTGGGCGTCGGCATCGACGCCCACCGGCAGCGAGGCCGACGCGCTCGCAGGCACGGACGCGTCGACGCAGGCGGATGCCGACGCCGCGCGCGATGCGGGCGCAAACGCGGCGACGAACGCGAAACCCGGCTCCCTGCGCGGCACTGAGTTCGACGGCGAGGTGCGTTTCGCCACCGATGGCAGCGTGATTCCGGATGCCGGCCTGCGTCGCCTGTTCGACCATGTGCTGAGCACGATGGGCGAGACCGACCTGGCCGGTGTCCGCAACCTGTTGCGCAGCTATCTGCAATCGCGTTTCGACACGGCACGGACCGAGCGCGTGCTTGCCGTCTTCGATCGCTATGTCGCCTACCAGCGTGCGTTGCTGGAGGCGCCCGGCGCGCGGTCGACCGATCCTGCCGTGCGTCTGGCCGAAGCCAGGCGCCTGCGTCGCAGCCTGCTCGGCGACGCGATGGCGGAAGGCTTCTTCGCGGAGGAAGAAGCGCTGGCCGAATTGAGCCTCAAGCGGCGCGACATCGTCGCCGACCCGAAACTCAGCGCCGATCGCAAGCGCGAACTGCTCGACGCGCTGGACCGCGAGGCCGGCTACGATGCGCGAGGTGATGCCGAAGTCGCGGAGCTGGCCGCCCGCCAGGCCGAGGACATCGAGCGTCGCGGCCTGACCGCGACGCAGCGCCAGGCGGAGCGCAGCGCGCTGTGGGGCCCCGAAGCGGCGGAGCGCCTGGCCGTGCTGGATGCGCAGCAGGCCGATTGGGATGCCCGCGTGCTGCGCTACATCGAAGCGCGCAACCGCATGCAGCAGGACCCGCGACTCACCCCCGCGCAGCGGGAGCAGAACATCACCGCCCTCCGCGCAGCCATGTTCAGCGCCCCGGAACAGCGGCGCGTCGTCTCGCTCGAAGCGATCGGTCAGTTGCAGGCGGCATTGTCGACGCCGCGTTGAGATCCACACTCAAGGGAAAGGACCGCAATGGACAGCACCAGCAAACCCACCACCGTCAACGACCTCATCCTGGCGGTCCTGCACGACGCGCGATTGAGCGCCGAGGAGAAGCGCGTGCTCATCGACGAGATTCGCAAGAACAACCCCGGCACCGCCGATCGCTGGACCTATCGCTGGGCGATCTACATCCTTGGCGGCGTCGCCGCGATGACCGTGATCGGACTGATCCTGATCGCTTCATGGAACCTCACCGCGCCGGATGGGCTGGTGGCCATCGGATCGGCCTCGATCGGCGGGTTGGCGGGGCTGCTCGCGCCGAGTATGTCGAAGTCGTCGGCGTGAGGCCGCAGATTTGGTCATAGAGTCGGCAATGTGTTTCACCGACAGCAAGTAGCCCGGGTAAGGCCGAAGGCCGCACCCGGGGCTGTTCGGAGAGACAGGCGTGTCGTCATCCCGGGTGCGCGCTTTGCGCTTACCCGGGCTACGAAACTACGCATCCACCGCCAACCCCTCCAGCAACCGCTGCAGCGCCCGTGCGTGCAGGGCGCGGAATTCCTTCGCATCGCAGTTGAACCGGCCGGCGCGATACAGCGCGATCAGGCCGTGCGAGTGCGCCCACAGCGTCAGCGCGACTTCCCATGGGTCGTCCTGTTTCAACGCGCCGGCAGCCTGGGCGTCGGCGACGGCGTCGGCGACTTCGTTGAGGGTGGGCGAGCGGCGGGCGCGGAAGTCGTCGGGGTAGCGGCGGGCGTCGTCGCGGCGGGCGCTGAAGGCGTGGTCGAACAGGTGGGGGTAGGCGAGGGCGTAGTCGAGGTAGATCTCCTGCAGGGCCACGATCCGCTTCATCACGTCGGGACCGCTGTTGCGGGCGTGCCAGTGGTGCGCGATCTCCTGGAAGCTGTCGTCGCAGATCCGCTTGAGCAGGGCTTCGCGGTTGGGGAAATGTCGGTAGATGGCCATCGGCGTGAGGCCGACGTCCTGCGCGATGCGGCGCATGGTCATGGCTGCGGCGCCCTCGCGCTCGAACAGGACGCGGGCGGCGTGGAGGATGCGGTCGGCGGTGGCGGGCTGGCTCATGTCTACAGCGTACACAATCCGGCGCTTGGCGATCGAGAATCAATGACTTGCGGGCGTACTGACTAGTCGCGGCCGGTGTTCCGATGATGGGCGCGGGACACGCGGCGGGATAATTCCCGCATCGTCATCGCGCCACGCCGCGCAAGGAGTCCGCCATGAGCATCTCATCGAACCGCCACGACCCGTCCCGCAAGATCCGCGCCCCGCGCGGCAGCGAGAAGACCTGCAAGAGCTGGCTCAGCGAAGCCGCGTACCGGATGATCCAGAACAACCTCGATGCCGAGGTGGCCGAGCGTCCGGAAGACCTGGTGGTGTACGGCGGCATCGGTCGCGCCGCGCGCGACTGGGAGAGCTACGACGCCATCCTCGAATCGCTGCGCAACCTCGAAGACAACGAAACCCTGCTGGTGCAGTCGGGCAAGCCGGTCGGCATCTTCCCGACCCATGCCGACGCGCCGCGCGTGCTGATCGCCAACTCCAACCTGGTGCCGCACTGGGCGACCTGGGAGCACTTCAACGAGCTGGATCGCAAGGGCCTGATGATGTACGGCCAGATGACGGCCGGCTCGTGGATCTACATCGGCTCGCAGGGCATCGTGCAGGGCACGTACGAAACCTTCGTCGAGATGGGCCGCCAGCATTACAACGGCGACCTCACCGGCAAGTGGCTGCTCACCGCCGGCCTCGGTGGCATGGGCGGCGCGCAGCCGCTGGCCGCCGCGCTCGCGGGGATGAGCTCGCTCAACATCGAATGCCGCCAGAGCAGCATCGACATGCGCCTGCGCACGCGCTACGTCGACGAGCAGGCGACCGATCTCGACGACGCGCTGGCCCGCATCGCGAAGTACACGGCGTCTGGCGAGGCGAAGTCGATCGCGCTGCTCGGCAATGCCGCCGAGATCCTGCCGGAACTGGTGCGTCGCGGCGTGCGTCCGGACTGCGTGACCGACCAGACCAGCGCGCACGATCCGGTGCACGGCTACCTGCCGATCGGCTGGACGGTGGAGCAGTGGCTCGCCGAACAGCAGGCGAATCCGGAAGGCGTGCGCGACGCCGCCAAGCGTTCGATGCGCGTGCACGTCGAGGCGATGCTGGCCTTCCATGCGCAGGGTATCCCGACGGTCGACTACGGCAACAACATCCGCCAGATGGCCTTCGACGAAGGCTGCACGAACGCCTTCGATTTCCCGGGCTTCGTGCCGGCCTACGTGCGTCCGCTGTTCTGTCGCGGCGTGGGCCCGTTCCGCTGGGTCGCGCTGAGCGGCGATCCCGAGGACATCGCGAAGACCGACGCGAAGGTCAAGGAACTCATTCCCGACGACGCGCACCTGCATCGCTGGCTCGACATGGCTGCCGAACGCATCAGCTTCCAGGGCCTGCCGGCGCGCATCTGCTGGGTCGGCCTGGGCCTGCGCCACAAGCTGGGTCTCGCGTTCAACGAGATGGTGCGCAACGGCGAGCTGAAGGCGCCGATCGTGATCGGTCGCGATCATCTCGACAGCGGCAGCGTGTCGTCGCCGAACCGCGAGACCGAGGCGATGAAGGACGGCAGCGATGCGGTCAGCGACTGGCCGCTGCTCAATGCGATGCTCAACGTGGCCGGTGGCGCGACCTGGGTGTCGCTGCACCACGGTGGCGGCGTCGGCATGGGCTTCAGCCAGCACAGCGGCGTGGTGATCGTGTGCGATGGTACGGAAGAAGCGGACAAGCGCATCGCCCGCGTGCTGTGGAACGATCCGGGCACCGGCGTGATGCGCCATGCCGACGCGGGCTACGAGATCGCGCAGCAGTGCGCGCGCGAGCAGGGCCTCAAGCTGCCGATGCAGCGCTGATCACCGGAGACTTCGACACATGAACACGACTTTGACTCTGGTACCCGGTTCCGTCTCGCTGGCGCAGTGGCGCCGCGTGTGGCAAGGCGATGTCGCCATCGCGCTTGATGCTTCGGCATGGGGCCCGGTGCGCGCCTCCGCCGATGCCGTGGGCCGCATCGTCGCGGCCGGAAAGCCGGCGTACGGCATCAACACCGGCTTCGGCAAGCTCGCCAGTTCGCACATCCCGGAAGACCAGCTGGAGCGGCTGCAGGCAAACCTGATCCGCTCGCACTCGGTCGGCGTCGGCGCGCTGATGGACGACGCCGTCGTGCGCCTCATCCTCGCCATGAAGATCGCCAGCCTCGCGCGCGGCTGCTCGGGCGTGCGCCCGCAGCTGCTCGAAACGATGATCGCCGCGTACAACGCCGGCATCCTGCCGTGCATCCCGGCGAAGGGTTCGGTCGGCGCGTCCGGCGACCTCGCGCCGCTGTCGCACATGACGCTCGCGCTGATGGGCGAGGGCGAGGTGCGTGTGAACGGCGAACTCCGCGACGCCGCCTCGGCACTAGCTGCCGCCGGCATCGCGCCGATCACGCTGGCCGCGAAGGAAGGTCTCGCACTGATCAACGGCACGCAGGCCTCGACCGCGCTGGCGCTGCAGGGCCTGTTCCTCGCCGAACACACTTTCGCCGCCGCGCTCGCCGCCGGTGCGCTGTCGGTCGACGCTGCGCGCGGCTCCGATGCCCCGTTCGATGCGCGCATCCATGCGGTGCGTGGCCAGCCCGGCCAGATCGCGGTCGCCGCGCGTTACCGCGCATTGCTCGAAGGGTCGGAGATCCGCCGCTCCCATCTGGTCGGCGACGACCGCGTGCAGGATCCGTACTCGCTGCGTTGCCAGCCGCAGGTCATGGGCGCCTGCCTCGACCTGATGCGCCAGGTCTCGGTCACGCTGTCGACCGAAGCCAATGCGGTGTCCGACAACCCGCTGCTGTTCGAGCAGGACGGCGATTGGTCGGTGCTGTCGGGCGGCAACTTCCATGCCGAGCCGGTCGCGTTCGCCGCCGACACGCTGGCGCTGGCGATCGCCGAGATCGGTGCGCTGTCCGAGCGCCGCATCGCGCTGCTGATCGATGCCTCGCTGTCGCGCCTGCCGGCCTTCCTCGTGCCTGAGCCCGGCCTCAACTCCGGCTTCATGATCGCCCACGTCACCGCCGCCGCGCTGGCGTCCGAGAACAAGTCGCTCGCGCATCCGGCCAGCGTCGACAGCCTGCCGACCTCGGCCAACCAGGAAGACCACGTCAGCATGGCGACCTTCGCCGGCCGGCGCCTCACCGAGATGGCGAAGAACACCGCGTACATCGTCGGCATCGAACTGCTCGCCGCCGCGCAGGGCATCGATTTCCATGCGGGCCTGAAGACCTCCGCCACCCTCGCCGAGTATCACGCGGCCCTGCGCGAACGCGTGCCGTTCTACGCCGAGGACCGTTACCTCGCCCCCGACCTGCAGGCCGCGCAGGACCTGGTGCTGTCGGGGCGGTTCGATGCGGTGGCGGGTGGGTTGTTGTTCTCGCTGGGGACTACCTGACGATTGACCGTCTACCCTGGCATGGCATGCTTTGACGATGTCAAAGCGTGCCGTCCCCACTGTTCAATGGATTCCCGGGCGTGGCCCCAACGAAGCCGCCTTGGCCCGGCTTCGCAAGCGGTTCCCTCGTCCCGGATCGCCGATGGGCGAAGCATGGTTCATGGGCGAAGAGCGGCGGATGTTCGATGCGCTCATGGCGCCGAACGTATCGACATGGCCGGTGAGCGTGGTCGAGAAGGCCTTGTCCGAGTCGAGTTCCGGTCCGGTCTGCTTCGGCCACATGCGCGAATGGAGCGAATGGTTTCCGTACCTGATCCATACCTGCCTCGTGCACGTAGGTCCGTGGTCGCCCTCATCGATCTACGGCGGGCTGGTCACGAACATGATGGTGCATTGCCCGAATCGGGCCTCCTCACGTTACGGCGCCGCATTCATCGACGATGTGCTGGCCACGCTTGGGCAATTGCCGATGGACGCAAGGTTCTGGCATGGCGGCCACCTCATTGCATGGTCTGCTTTCCAGCCGCTGCAGCGATGGCCTGTCGGTGCCAGGCTAGCCGACGACAGCGATCTGTACGCGGCTTTCTGGCTGGTGGCCAAGTACCTGCGTCCCGATCGCATCGAGGATTGGTTGAGCAGCGTCGTCGCGATCGACGATCCGGCCTGGGGGGCTGGCTTCGTCTACTGGCTGGCCCATGCGGGGCACGCGTTCGATGATCCGGTTGCGTGGCCTGCCAGCGATGAGACGCGACAGGCGACATGGAACGGTTCACACATGCTGCGAGGCGAACAGATCATGGAAGAGGATGGAAGCAAGTTCGATTGCGGTCCTTTCCTGGAGTCGTGGCGTGTTGCTGCATTGTGTGCAGCGGTGGCACGTGTACTCGATCGACGTCGGCTGGCAGAGTGGCGACAGCGCTTGTTGCTGCTGGGTCGTGATGGATCGCTCGACACGGTACTCGACACGTACGACATCCACTGTGCTGCCGTGTTGAAGAAGCACCGTCTCTCCTGATCCCGTTGCAGCTATCCCTGCAGCATCGCCGCCATGCGGGACGCGCAACCGGTGCGATTTGCGCGACGGCAGGGCTCAACCTCGCTGCCGCATCAACCCTGCGATCTCCGCCAGCCGGTCGCGGATCTCTTCCAGCAGCTGCGTCTGTCGGTCGCCGCCATCGCTGGCCGGGGCGGGCTGTGCGCGCAGGCGTTCGCGGCGGCGCAGGATCTCGGCGCGCAGGGCGTGGGCGTCGACGATGCCGACCAGCTGCATGGTGTGCGCCTGGCCCTGGCTCATGCCGGCGGTCTCGATGCGCAGCAGGCTGAGGTTGAACTGGCGCAGCAGCGGACCTTCGATGAAGGTGACGTCCTGGATGTTTTCCAGCGGGATGGTCTTCTCGACCTGGAACAGGATGCCCTTGCGGAAGCTCAGCACGCGGTCGTCGAGTTCGCAGCGGAGCTTGCGGAAGTACTCGGCGGCCCACCACTGGCCCGGCCCCAGCACCCAGACGAGGATCAGCGGGCTGAAGATCACCGTGATCAGCATCATCCAAGCCACGTAGATCAGCATGTAGCGGCGGACCAGGGGGTTGAAGCTGGCGACGTAGGGGGCGTGCTCGGACATGCGGGGCTCGGGCGGACGGCGACGGGCAGGGGGGCGGGATTGTGTCATGCGCCCCGAGGGCCCTGCACGGGCGCTGCATCCGGCCACGGGGACTGCCCGTAGGCATTGACCGTGGATCGCCTGCAGAGGAGTCTGTGGGCGGACGAACCCGGAGTCGACCCATGCACCTGAGACAGTTCGCCAAGCTCTACCTGATCGTCCTGCCCGTGTTCTTCGCCATCGACCTGCTCTGGCTGGGTCTGCTGGCCAAGGATTTCTACGATGCGCAGATCGGCACGCTGCTCAAGGCCGACGTGAACTGGACGGCGGCGATCGCCTTCTATCTCGTGTTCATCGCCGGGATCGTGCATTTCGTGCTGATGCCGGCGGTCGAGAAGAATTCCTTCAAGCAGGCGGCCCTGAACGGCGCGGCGTTCGGCTTCGTGACCTACGCGACCTTCGACTTGACCAGCCTCGCGCTGATTCGTGACTGGCCGCTGTTGATCACGGTTGTGGACCTGGCCTGGGGCACCGTGCTGACTTGCAGCGTGTCCTCGATCGCCTTCGCCCTGAATCGCATGGGAGCCAAAGCGCGATGAACTTCGTCGGACTCGATCATCTTGGCTGGCCAGCGGCGGTGATGGTGACGCTCGCCGTCTTCATGTGGCTCCTCAGCGTGAAGCTGCGCGATGTGAGCATCGTCGACAGCGCCTGGTCGATCTTCTTCCTGCTGTTCGCGCTGGTCTTCGCCTGGCGGCTGGGCGACCGCTCGCCGGCCACGCTGGCGATGCTGGCGCTGGTCGCGGCCTGGGCGCTGCGCCTGTCGATCTACATCACCTGGCGCAACCACGGCCATGGCGAGGACCGGCGCTACCAGGCCATCCGCGCGCGCAACCAGCCGAACTTCGAGTTCAAGAGCCTCTACCTGGTCTTCCTGCTGCAGGCGGTGCTGGCCTTCGTGATCGCGATGCCGCTGCTGCCCGCGCTCAACGGCGCGCGCGACGCCAACCTGCTGACCTGGATGGGCATGGTCGTGGCGCTGTTCGGCCTGCTGTTCGAGACTATCGGCGATGCGCAGATGGCGCGCTTCAAGGCCGATCCCGCATCGGCGGGGCAGGTGATGGATCGCGGCCTGTGGCGCTACACGCGGCATCCGAACTACTTCGGCGAATCGGTGTTCTGGTGGGGCGTGTGGATCGCCTCGGCAAGCCTGGGTGGCGCGTGGACGGTGTTCTCGCCGGTGCTGATGACCTTCCTGCTGCTGCGCGTCTCGGGCGTGCCGTTGCTGGAGGCCGACCTCAAGCAGCGGCGTCCGGCCTATGCCGAATACCTGCGGACTACCTCGTCCTTCGTGCCATGGCCGCCGAAGCGTTGACGACCGTCAGCCGCTCCACGCACGGATGAAGGGCGCGAGCTGCGGCAGCAGGTCGACGGTGCCGTGCAGGGCGACCACCAGCCACAGCGAGCGGGTGCGCGCCCACAGCACGCCAAAGGCGATGCCGGCGGGGGCGATCATCACGATCGAATAGGCCACGGCCCAGGGCAGAGTCGCTTCGGCCACGCCCTCCATCGCGTGCGCCCCGCGCAGGTACAGGCCCGGTGCGTGGGCGAGGCCGAACAGCAGCGAGGCCCACAGCGCTGCCGCGACCTGCGAACGCGTGGCATCGGCGATGCGCTGCTGCAGCACGCGACGGAACAGCACTTCCTCGCACAGGCCGGCTTCGACGACCTGCCACAGCCAGCACAGCGGAATGGCACAGAGCAGCGTGCCCAGTGTCGGCGCGAGTTCGCGCAGCGTCGTGAGGCCGCGTCCGAACACCGCCTGGAAGGCGACGAAGGCGAGGGCCATGCCGATGAACACCCACCACAGTCGCGCGGTGCCGAAGCGCGGGCGCAGCGTGCTCCCGCGCAGGAACAGCAGCGCGGGCAGGACCGCCATGGTCGCCAGCTTGAGCAGGGTCTGGGCGACCGACTGCGCGGGTTCGGTCGGCCATTGCGACTGCAATGCCGTGAAGCCCCAACCCAGCACGAGGACAGCGAAGACGGCGAGGTAGAGCAGGGGACCGCCGAGCCGTTTCGAGGGCGACGACAGGCGCGGCCGGTCGTCGTGGCCACGGCTGCGGCCGCGCGTGAGCAGCCAGGCCAGCAGCGGGAAGGCGCCGCCGAGCACGGCCAGCAGGAAGAGGGGTTCAACAAGGCTGGCGCCGGGCATCCGTGCCAGCACCGCCAGCGACAGCGCATAGGCAGGCAGCGCCACCGCAGTGGCGATCAGGGCGGGTCGTCCGGGCAGGGCCAATGCCATGAGCGGGGATGATGCGCCCGCGACCAGACGTCGCCACGCGGCATTGGTCACCCAACCAACGGCAGGGGCGACGGACATCATGTCGAAAACGGCCTTCTGTCACGCGATGGAGGTTGCGCGAGCGGCATACCGCAGCGCATGTCCGGAAGCGTGAAGTTCGTCGCGTTCGATCGTGGCGAATCGGCGTTTCATCGCTTCCCTCTGGGGAGGTCGCATGAGCAGTACCCGTTCCTCGAATCGAGCCGCGAAGCTCGAACAGATCGCCCGCGTCGTGCTCGGCGCGGCGCTGGCCGCTGCGGTGATCTGGGCCATGGCCGAAGGCGGCATGCCCTGGTCGGCGACCGGCGCGCCCTGATCGCCGGCAGCGGCGCTATCCTGCGGCGATGTCCGCACACGATCCTGCGCACACCGCAGCCCTCGACAATCCGTTCTGGACCGCGCTTGCCTCGCGTCACGCGGATCGGGCATTGCGCCACGGCGAGGTGGCGCGCTACCCGGCGGACATCGCCCCGTTTCTCGGCCTGGCGCATGCCGAGATCGACGCGACCGACGCCTTCGAGGCCCTTGTGCCGCCCGGCGACAGCGTCTACCTGCTCGGCGTCGCGCCTGCCCGCGTGCCGCCGGGCTGGCGTCTCGACGCCTTCGCACCGCTCGCGCAGATGATCCGCGAAACGCCGGTCGACGTGCCCGATGGCGCGGCAGTCCGCCTGCTGGATGCGGACGATCGCGAGGACGTGCTGGCGCTGACCGCGCTTGTGTACCCGCACTACTTCCGGCCGCGCACCATGACGCTCGGCCGCTACTTCGCGATCCACACCGATGGCGCGCTGGCCGCGATGGCCGGCGAACGGCTGGCGACCGACGACTTCCAGGAAGTCAGCGCGATCTGCACGCATCCCGATCACCTCGGGCGCGGCCACGCGCACCGGCTCACCGCGTTGCTCACCAACGACATCCTCGCGCAGGGCCGCATCCCGTATCTGCATGTCAGTCACGCCAACGCGCGCGCGAAGGCGTTGTACGAACGCATCGGCTATCGGGTGCGCCGCGACATCGGCTTCTGGGCGCTGCGGCGCGACGGGTGAACTCGCAACCGTCGACGTTGCAGTCGTGGCGTGCAAGCCCCCTTTGGAAAAAGGGGGCGGCGGGCGCGCAGCGTCCGCGGGGGATTTGCTTCCCTTCGCTCGTGGCAGCGCGGATGGATCCACGCTCCGGGACGTCAAATCCCCCCGCCGCGCTTCGCGCGTCGGCCCCCTTTTTCAAAGGGGGCGAACGTCGCGTCGCGATGCGACATGCGCGCTCCGGAGGCCAGCGCCATAGGCGAGTTCCGGCTGCGCCATCGATCCCGGTCACTGCACCGGCACGAAATCCGCAGGATCGATTTCCTCGGCCAGCAGCAGGCGGATGTCGCTGGCCGGCAGCAGCGTCTTCAGCTGCACGGACAGCGGCTTGAGCTGATCGTGCTGGGTGCACAGCAGCCAGATGCGCTCGACCATGTCCTCGAAGCTCGATGCGGGATCCCAGGGTACGGCGCCGCTCTGCGCGACGATCTGCAGCAGCTGGCGGGCGAGGCCGCGCGCCTGTTCCACCTTGATCGCGTGCGGCTGCAGCGCGTCCTGCACGCTGTGCTGCAGTTCGTGGAGCAGGGTCGCTGCCGCGATGGTCTGGCGACGGCGCAGTGTGCCGCGCCTGTCGTCGTCGAACATCGGCGCGAGCACGCGCGACTTGTAGCCGGCGATGTCCGCCGCCGCGACCAGCCGGTGGCCGGACAGCGTGTTCTCGGTGGCGTCGATCCAGGCGAGCAGCTGCGGCAGCGCCTGCGTGGACCTGCGTTCGAAGAGACGGACCAGCGCCGGGAACTGCAGCAGCGCATCGGACAGTTGCCGGGTCAATTGCAGCGTCGATCTGAACATGTCGTCACTCCGGCAGCAGGCGGCGTTCGATGGTGCCGTCGCTCTTCTCGATCGTCTGCCATTCCATGCCGTCCTCGCCGATCTTCAGGCGGATGCGGACGATGTCCTCGGCGCGCTGTTCGCGCAGGCGATGCGATTCGGCGACGACTTCGAGCTGGTCGAGCGAGGTCTTCTGCTCGACGCCGGTGACCAGGGTGCCGCAGCGCTTGGTCAGGCGCTCGATCATCCGCTCGCGGCTGAACTCGATGCCGGGCATGACCTTGAACAGATCGTGGCGTTCGGCGATCTCGGCGAAGCGCTGGGCGGTCCTGTCCGAGAACGCGAAGAAACTCTTGTCGGACGGATCCTCGCGCAACAGTTGGATCAGGGCAGGCGTTTCCTCCGACAGCGCGGCGACCAGGTCGTTCGACGCGAGCAGCGGCAGCTCGGTCGCGCCGATGCTGGCGCAGACCTCGCGATAGATCTCGGTCCTGAAGCGATCGTTGCCGATCGGTGCAAGCTGGTACTCGACGCGGTCGACCAGGCCTTCGATCGCGACCGGGATGGTCAGTTCGATGTCGCCGATGCGCATGCGCGGCACGGCGAAGTGCTTGAGCAGGTCGTGGCGCGCGTACTGTTCGGCGACCGCGACGGTCTGCGCATCGGCCATCACGCGCGCATTGGTGACGCTGGCGATCAGGCCGCCGAGGTATTCGTTGAGGGTGGGCATGTCGGTGTCCTTGGAACGAAAGGGGAACGAAGGTGGCGAATGGATGCGGACGGGAGGGGCCGGCCGGATGGCCGGCCCCGGTGACGCAGGCGATGTCCTTACTGCGCGGCGATGCTGTCTTCCAGCATGGTCAGGATGCGGTCCAGACCGGCCGGCAGTTCGTCGTTCACCGCACGGACGCGCACGCCGAGGGTGTAGGTGCGCTCGGTGCTCGTGCCGCTGCTGGAGGTGCGCTTGTACGAGGCCGAGGCCTTGAAGTTCACCTTCCAGAACTTGGCGCTGATTTCCGCGCTGCCGGCGAATTCGCTGGACACGTTGCTGGTTTCGGTCGACGTCAGCTTTGCGTTGAAGTCGATGTTGACTTCCTCGATGCGCAGCGCCGGGATGGTCAGCATGGTCAGGAAGGGCACCGAGATCAGCACTTCCGCTTCGTTGAACGGCTGGTTGTTCGGCGCGGTGGTCGCGTCGGGATCGTAGGTCGGGTTCGGGACCTTCTTCGTGTACTTGAAGTCGACGTAGCGCAGTTCGTAGTCCGGCGCCTGCGCGGTGCCGACGTTCTTGAAGCCGACTTCCTGGATGAAGCTGACCTGGGACATCGACGCGGCATGCTGCGCATCCACGGCGGCCTGCAGCGGGCCGCCGATGTAGACGCTGAAGTCGAGGCTGTTGAGTTCCTGGACGAGGTTGGGCATGTGTTGCTCCTTGGGAATGTGCCTACTCGTGGTGTGCGGCTTTTCGGCGACCGCCGCTGCGTGTGGCGCCGTCCTCCGCCGCGTCGTCGCCTTCCGTGGCGACGACGCCCGCTTCGGTTGCGTCCTTGCGGAACGCGGCGTCCTGCCGCGTTCCCGGCGATTCGCGAGGGCTCCGCGGGCACGCATCCCGTCGGTCGCGAATGTCTGTGGTGTCTCGATGGCGTCCATTCTCCGGATCGGCTTCGCACGGGTTGCGACCCATCTCGCCGGCATCGGTCGCCCGGGGAACACTGCGTTCGTGCCGTGCTTTCATGCGGTCGCAGCGCATGCGCCATGGCCGTGCGACAAAGAAAAAGGCCCGGGACATGCCCGGGCCTTCGTCATCCGCAGCTTGTCGCCGGATGTCAGAACGTGACGCTCCAGCTGTTGATGTAGCCGGTGTCGCCACCGGCGTTGTCGTTCACGCGCAGCTTCCAGGTGCCGTTGAGCGGTTCGCTGGAGAGGTTCGTCGTGAAGGTCTGGTTGATGTTGTCGGCGGAGCCGCCGGCGCGGTTGTGCAGCACGTACACCGAACCGTCCGGCGCCACGAGATCGACCTTCAGATCGCCCTTGTAAGTATGGACGATGTTGACTGCGACCGGTGTGCTGGCCGGCGCATTGCCGGTGCGGCCGGAGACGGTGATCGGGCTTTCGACCGTTGCATTGTCGCTGATCGTGTAGTCGGCGCTGTTGGTGTACGTCTGCGCGCCGCCGCCCGAGCTCACAGTGACCGACTGCGTCTTCGTGTGGGTCAGCCCGCCGTTGTCCGTCACCGTCAGGGTCACGGTGTACGTGCCGGCTGCGGCGTATGTCTTCGTCGGATTGGCCAGGGTCGACGTGGTGCCGTCGCCGAAGTTCCAGCTGCGCGAGGCGATGCTGCCGTCGCTGTCGGTCGAGGTGTCGGTGAACGTCGCGGTCAGCGAGGACGTGCTGACGTTGAAGTTCGCCACAGGCGCGACGTTGCCGCCGCCACCGCCGCTGGTGATGTTGACCAGCACCGCGTTCGGCGTGCCGAGCTTGCCCGAGGCATCGGTGCCCTGCACGTAGAAGATGTGGCGGCCGGCGCTCAGGCCGGTGGTCGACACGCTGGCCGTGACGGTCTCGCGCGTGCTGTTGAAGCTGCCATCGCTCGCGGACATCGTGATGGCGCTGGCGCCAGACTCCCAGGGCGGCGTGTCGATGTAGACGCGCGCCGACGAGATGGCGTGCGTGGCTTCGGTGCCATTGGTCTGGTTGAACTGGCTGTCGTCCAGCACCGCGCTGATCGTCACGGGCGTGCCGGCGGCGACCGAACTGCTCGACGCGGACACGCTGACCGTGTTCGGCCCGGCCGGGTAGCGGTAGGGTGCGGTGAGGTTGCGCGCGGAATACTTCAGCGCGTTGAGGTTGCGCGGCAGCGTGGTGCCTTCGAAGGTGGTGCACGACTCGAAGAACGCGACGCCCAGTTCGATCGTGTAGCTGGGCACGCCGAGGAGGCCGTACATCGTGTCGTCGGTGGTGCCGTCGGTGGGATACAGGCCGACCGACTGCTCGGGCTTGTAGTTGTTGAAATAGGCCATGCGCCGACCCAGGGTCTGCAGCGCAGTGCTGTTCGGCGCCAGGTTGGTGGTGTCGCCCCAGGGCCACAGCACGAGCTGCGAGTAGCTGTGGATGTCGAGGAACAGGCCCTGGTAGTCGTCCGGTGCCGCGCTGCTGGCCGCATCGCCGCGGCGATCGGGGAAGATGCCGCCGCTGTAGGCACCGCCGGCGCCGGGCGTGCCCGCGACGAGGCGCACGAGGTTCTGCGTTTCCGGTTCGGACGATGCGCTCGGGCCGTGGTAGGTCTCGGCGCAGGCATTGCTGCTCGAACCGCCATTGGTGTTCCAGTGGAACGGGAAATTGCGGTTGAGGTCGACGCCGACGCTGCTCGCGCTGCAGCTGCCATTGGTGTTGTTGACATTCTTGCGCCAGGACGAACCGGCTTCGGCCTTCTTGCGTCCGTCCGGATTGGCCTGCAGCACCAGATGGAACACGTAGTTGTCCATCAGCCAGGTGGCTTCCGGATCGGTGCCGTAGCCATTCACCAGCCACTCGGCGAAGCGCGTGGTCAGCTCGGCGGGCGTGTACTCGCGTGCGTGGATCGAGCCGAACACCACCATCGCCGGCTTGTTCGGACGACTGGCGTTCGTCGCGGAGTTGGTCAGGCGCAGCACCTTCATGTCGTAGCCGCCCTGGTTGCGCGACTTCAGCCACGATGGCCCGATGTTCGTCACCGTCGCCAGCGCGGGCTTGCTGCTCGCGAGCTGGTTCATCGAGGTGTAGGTCTCTTCCACGGTGCGGTAGCAGGCATAGCCGCTGATGCTGCGCGTGCCGAACATGCCGGTGCGCATCGCGCGCTCGGCGCTGCGGATGCGCGCGGTCGCGGTGCGGTCGATCGTCACCTGCAGGCCGAGCGCGCGCATCTGCGCGATTTCCGCGGCACTGGCTTCGACGCGGGCGGTCTTCGTGGCCTGGTCGACGATCAGGTGCTGGAACATCGCACCGACCTGCCTGAGCTGGGACGGATCGCGGTAGCGGATGGTCACGAAGGACAGTTCGTCCTGCGCAGCGGTGGTGGTGTCGCCCATCGCATGCGGCGCGGCATCGATCGGTTGGGTGATACTGAGTAACAGGGCCGCGGGCAATGCGGCTCCCAGGAACAGGCGGGCTTTCATAACGTCTCCATTCGTTTGAATTGTCTGAAACGGTGCAAACAGCGATGTGTGCAGAAAAGCCACGTGCGTGTGGCGAAGCGCCGGGGGTGTCGCGTGTTTGCCGTGAAAGTTGGTGATTTGCAAATCCGCGGACTTCCGTCGCGAAAGTGGACGCGCTCGCCTGCGAGCACTTGGACGGATGGCGCGAGGGCACCTTGCGCGGTTTGGTGGAAAGCGATTGTTTTTGCAGGATGAACGGTCCCCGATCGCGCGGCTGCGCGCGGTCGGTGGCGATGTCTCGCGCAAACGGTATACGCGCCGCGCTGCTGCATTGCAGCACCTGCTTGCGACGATCGGTCGAGCGTGTCCTTGGGCATGGCGGCCCGCGCTTTGCGACATCAGTCTCGTTTGCTCATGCCGCCGGCGCATGAGCGCGTCACCTCGGCGGCAGCGGGAGCGACAGCGCGAGCGATGCGTTGCGATCCGATGGATCGGTTAGCCTGTCGGCATGGCCTCCCTGCTCATCCTCGGCGCCACCGGCCTGGTCGGTGGTCATCTCCTTCGCCTGGCGCTCGATGACGTTCGCGTCGAGCGCGTCGTCGCGCCCGTGCGGCGGGCCCTGGCCATGCCCCACGGCGCCATGGCATCCAGGCTCGAAGCCCCGGTGGTCGACTTCGACGCCTTGCCCGGCGATGCGCCGTGGTGGCGCGTGGATGCGGTGGCCTGCGCGCTCGGCACCACGATCCGCGACGCCGGTTCGCGCGAGGCCTTCCGCCGCGTGGATGTCGAGTACGTGGTCGATGCCGCGCGTCGCGCACGCGAGGCCGGCGCGCGCAGCTTCGCGCTCAATTCCTCGGCGGGCGCGAACCGGGCCTCGTTCGGCTTCTACCTGCGCTGCAAGGCGGAGGCGGAAGATGCCGTGGCTGCGCTTGGCTACCCGTCGTACACGATCGTGCGGCCGTCGATGATCGGTGGCGAGCGCGCGCGGAAGCGCACGCTGGAACACATGGCGGTCCGCATCGGACGCGCCTGCGCACCGGTCATTCCGGCGCGCTGGCGCGTCGTCGAGGCCGAGGCCATCGCACGTCGCCTGCTCGATGCCGCCATCGAGGCAGCGCCGGGCAGGCATGTGGTGGAATCAGAAGCGATCTGAGCGCGACCGCTCACCAAGAAGCGCCCATGAAAAAACCGCCGGTCCTGCGACCGGCGGTTTCGGGCCTGCGATCCTGTCGGATCAGAAGCGGTAGTTCACGCCGATGCGCAGCGTGGTGTAGTCCAGGTCCTGGTTGACGTTCTCGATGTAGGCCGGCGTCACGAAGCTGCTGCCCGGCTGGTACTCGGTCACGAAGTCGGTGTCTTCCAGGTTGGTGCGCAGCAGTTCGGCGCGCAGCGACCAGTTGTTGCCGAAGTCGTATTCGTAGCCGGCGCCGAACTGCAGGCCGTGCAGGTTGTCGGCTTCGCTGTTGCGCTTGTTGTAGAGGCCGTTGCTGACGATGCTGGCGGTGTAGGTGGCGTCGACGCGGGCCATGCCGATCGTGCCGTAGACCGCGTGGCGGTTGGCGGCGTAGCCGAGCTTGATGCGCAGGGCCAGTTCGTCGTCGATCTCGGCGCGGTTGCCCACATCGTAGGTCAGCGATGGGAACGGCGTGGTCGGCTTCGCGCCGGTCTGGCGGCTGTCGTCCATGTTCATGCGGTTGTAGCTGAGTTCGCCACCGAGCAGGAAACTGCCGAAGGTGTGGTTGTAGCCCAGCTGCACGCCGTACTGCGCGCCGTCCGGATCGAGGCTCGGCGACATTTCGTTGGTGACGTAGTCCCGCAGCCCGGTGGACTCGCTGGACCACTGGCCTCCGAGGGTGGTCTCGACGTCCGAGGTGCCTCGGCTGTAGCCGGCGTTGCCGCCGATGTACCAGCCCGTCCAGTTGTCGGAGGCCATGGCGTTGGCGCTGAGCAGGGAGGCGGCGACGAGGATGGAGAGGCGTTTGAACATGGTCGGAGTTCCTTGGCGTTGGAGAGTGTGGAAGACGATGGCCGTGGCCACCTGCTTGCTCTGAACGCAGGTGCAGCGCACGACAGGACACACATGTGAAGATTCCGTTCAGCCGGTGATCCCGACATGGCGGGCACTGGCGCGCATAGTGTGCCGCGAAGTCCCTGTCCGATCATGATCCGGCCCTGATTCGGGGCCATGCCGATATCAGGCCGGACGGGCACGTCGCACCGCCGTTTCCATTTATCTAACTGATTCCAATGGAGTTTCATCGCTGACTTCTGCCGGGGAGGCCAGTCCTCGCTGCCGGCGCGACATCGCCATGCGTCCGGGTTAGAGCGACAAATCGAACCCCGGCGTCCACAATATCCGGTCCACTCCGCCGTACCGAGATCCCCATGTCGACCGAAACCCCCTCCCTGCGCTTCGCCGACCTGGGCCTTGCCGAGCCCGTGATGGCAGCGGTGGCCGAGGTCGGCTACGAAACCCCGTCGCCCATCCAGGCCGCGACCATCCCGGCCCTCCTCGACGGTCGCGACGTGCTCGGCCAGGCGCAGACCGGCACCGGCAAGACCGCCGCGTTCGCGCTGCCGCTGCTGTCGCGCCTGGATCTCAAGCAGGGCAAGCCGCAGGTGCTGGTGCTGGCGCCGACGCGCGAACTGGCCATCCAGGTCGCCGAAGCCTTCCAGCGCTACGCCAACAAGATCCCCGGTTTCCACGTGCTGCCGATCTACGGCGGGCAGAGCTACTACCCGCAGCTGCAGGCGCTCAAGCGCGGCGTGCATGTCGTCGTCGGCACGCCCGGTCGAGTGATCGATCATCTGGACCGCGGCACCCTGGACCTGTCCGAACTCAAGGCGCTGGTGCTCGACGAAGCCGACGAAATGCTGCGCATGGGCTTCATCGACGATGTCGAGGCCGTGCTGAAGAAGGTGCCCGAGCAGCGCCAGGTCGCGCTGTTCTCCGCGACCATGCCGTCGCAGATCCGCCGCATCGCCCAGACCTACCTGCGCGAGCCGGTGGAAGTGACCATCGCCGCGAAGACCACCACCGCGACCAACATCCGCCAGCGTTACTGGTTCGTCAGCGGCCTGCACAAGCTCGACGCGCTGACCCGCATCCTCGAAGCCGAGCCGTACGACGCGATGATCATCTTTGCGCGCACCAAGTCGGCCACCGACGAGCTTGCCGAAAAGCTGCAGGCGCGCGGCCTGGCCGCCGCCGCGATCAACGGCGACGTGCAGCAGGCGCAGCGCGAGAAGACCATCCAGCAGCTCAAGGACGGCAAGCTCGACATCCTCGTCGCCACCGACGTCGCCGCGCGCGGCCTCGACGTGGAGCGCATCAGCCACGTGCTGAACTACGATATCCCCTACGACACCGAGAGCTACGTCCACCGCATCGGCCGCACCGGCCGCGCCGGACGCAGCGGCGAGGCGATCCTGTTCGTCAGCCCGCGCGAGAAGAACATGCTGCGCGCGATCGAGCGCGCCACACGCCAACCGATCGCCGAGATGCAGCTGCCGACGGTGGAAAGCGTCAACGACGCGCGCGTCACCCGCTTCCTGTCGCGCATCAGCGAAACGCTGGCGCTGGACGAGAGCAGCGGCGGCGAGCTGGGTTTCTATCGCGAACTGGTCGAACGCTTCGAGCGCGAGCAGAACGTGCCGGCGATCGAAGTCGCCGCCGCGCTGGCCAAGCTGCTGCAGGGCGACACGCCGCTGCTGCTGGCGCCCGAGCGCAAGCGCGAGCCGCAGGACTTCCGCCAGCAGCGCGAGTACGTCGAGCGTGCCGAGCGCGGCGCCGAACGTCGCGAACGCCCGGCCCGCGAACCGCGCGAGTCGCGCCCGGAACGCGAAGGCTTCACGCCGCGACCGAAGAAGGACGTGGGTCCGCGCCAGCCGCCCGACGCGGGCATGGAGACCTTCCGCATCGAGGTCGGCCACATGCACGGCGTGAAGCCGGGCAACATCGTCGGCGCGATCGCCAACGAGGCCGAACTCGACAGCAAGTACATCGGTCGCATCGACATCCACGACGACCACTCGATCCTCGACCTGCCCGAAGGCATGCCCAAGCCGCTGCTGATGCACCTGAAGAAGGTGCGCGTCGCCGGCCAGGCGCTGCGCCTGCAGAAGCTGGACGAATACGACGGCAGCGGCGGCAGCGCGAAGCCGCGCGGCGGCTTCCGCCCGTCCGCGCCGCGTCCGCACGGCGCCAAGCCCGGCGGACCCGGCAAGAAGCCGCCGCACCGCAAGGGTTCGAGCGCCGGCTTCAAGCCGAAGGACTGACCGCTCCCTGATATCCATCCCCGATCCCGCGCACGGGATCGGGGATGATGCGCGTCAAACGACTGGATTCGCCTCGGCATCGCGCGCGACCGCGCTGTAGACCGACGCCAGTGACACCGTCCTGCGGTGCAGACCATCGAGCCGCGCGCGTACGCGCGCCTGGCGTTCCGGGTCGTCCGGGCACAGCGAGTCGACCACGCGCGCTGCTTCCGCCGGGTGCAATTCGCGGATGTTCAGGCGCGCGAAGCACCTGCCGGGGCGGATCAGCGCGTCGTCGAGGTCGCCTACGTTCGGCAGGTTGGTGGAGAAGATGATCTTGCGTCCCTGCGCGCGAACCACGCCGTCGGCGATGGTCAGGAAGCGGTGCAGGTGTTCGTTGCCTTCCGAGCGCGGTTTGAGCAGGTGGTCTGCGTCCTCGACCACGAAGGCATCGTCCCAGCCGGTGATGAACTTCACGAAGATCTCGTCGTTCTCCAGGCTCTTCTGGTCGCCGGTGTAGAGCGCGCGACAGGCGCCGTTGCGGCGACGCGACATCGCGCCGAGGATGGCGCGGATCAGGCGCGTCTTGCCGGTGCCCGGCGGGCCTTGCACGACGAGCACGGTTTCGTTCGCGGCCAGGTAGCGCTCGATGAAGGTGTTCACCCCGCCCGGGATCTCCGGATACGCGCATTCGAGCAGCCGGTCGTCGGCCAGTTCCTCGATTTCCGCGCTTTCCAGGTCGCCCTTGGAGGTGAGGAAGTGCCAGTCGATCGAGAACATCGCGTCGTGGATGCGCGACGATTCCGCCAGTGCCGACAGGCGCGCGATGGCCGCCTCGGCGCGCTCGATGCCGTCGGCCCAGATCGTGAAGCTGCACGAGCAGTAATCGGATTTCCAGTTGCCGTGGGCGCTGATGAACACGCCCTCGGTTTCGAGAAGCAGGGACGTCGCATTCAGGCGTTGTGCCTGCCAGTCCGGCTGGGTCGCGTAGCGATCGAACAGCTCGGGCAGCTTTTCGCGTGCGGCGAAGCGCAGCGAGCGGCAGATGGGATAGCGCGAAGCGGAATCCTTCATCGCCTCGAGCATGCGGCTCTTGAGGACGAGCGTGCCGAAATCCCACTGCTGGTAGTGCAGTTGCGTGGTGGTGTTCATGCGTGTCCGGCGTCGTGCCGGGAACGTTGGGGTGCGCGGAGTGTACGCCTGCGCTCCGCGCTTGTCCGTCATGGCGCTGCGCGCTAGGCTGCGGCCGGGACGGGGCGGAACCGGAGAGCTGAGCCCGCATGATCATTCCGAAGTACTGGGCCGAAGCCCGGCTGCAGCATCGCGAAGGCCGTCGTCAGGTCACCCTGCGGCGTTTTGGCTGGTCGGACGAGAGCGATGCCGCTGCGCAGGCGCATGCCGACCTGCGTGTGCGCGAGGCGATGGACCGCGTGCTGGCCGGCGAGGAGCTGCCGCGCCGCGAGCGCCGCGTCGCCTACAACGGTGCCGAGGGCGTGCCGATCCGCGAGGAGATCGTGGATCGGCACGGCGACAGCGTCATCACCCGAAACGGCTACGGCGCGCTGTGCCTGAACACGCCGGACGTGCTGTTCGCGGACATCGATGCCGGCGAGCAGGATCTGTCCTACCGGCACGGCTGCCTGCTGATCATCGTGCTGACGTTCGTCTTCACGGTTGCGCTGAAACTGGCGGGGATGGAGCGTCTCGCGCCGGCGGTCGGCATCGGTTTCGCATCCGCCTGGGCCTTGTCGTGGTTCATTGACCACGCGTACACGCGTTTCGTCGCACGTCCGCGCGCACGCGACGCCCGCGAGCGCTGGGATGCCGAGGCGCTCGCACGCATCCGCGCGTTCGCTGATGGCCGCCGCGACTGGTGCCTGCGCGTCTATCGCACGCCGGCGGGTTTCCGGCTGCTCGCGATGCATCGCACCTTCGATCCGCGCGATCCCGAGGTGGCCGCGATGTTCGACGCGCTGGGCGTCGATTCGACCTATGCGCTGATGTGCTTCAACCAGCACTGCTTCCGCGCGCGCATCAGTCCGAAGCCGTGGCGCATGGGACTGGAGCGGCTGCATGCGCCGTATGCCGCCACGTGGCGGGCCGAGCATGCCGACCTGCGCGAACGCCGCGAGTGGATCAGGCGCTATGACGCCGCAGCCTCCCGTTTCGCATCCTGCCGTTTCGTCGAAACGCTGGGGCAGGGCGGCGAGGTGCCCGAAGCGATCGCGGTGCGCGAGGTCCACGATCTGTTCTGCCGCGCCGACCAGCGCCTGCCGCTGGCCTGATCCTCGCGGTGTCGTCGGTCCCGCGCTGCGGGCTTGCCGGACTAGCCAGCGACGACCTGGATGCGCGTGTCGCCGACCTGCACCACCTGGCCGACGCGGATCTTGCAGGTCTTGCGCAGCTCGACGTCGCCATCGACGCGCACCGCGCCGCTGGCGACGAGATGCTTGCCGGCGCCGCCGCTGTCGCACACGCCGGTGAGCTTGAGCAGCTGGTTGAGTTCGACGAAGTCGCGGTCGAGGTCGAAGACGAGATTGGGCATGACGATCGGGACGTCCGGTCGGGGCGGGCAGGAGACGTAGCATAGCCGAGCCGCTCTCGCCTGCTGACAAGCCGTTGTCAGCAGGCACCGCGCATGCTGTCGTCGCGTCGGCGCTGCCGGCGTTCATCCTCCACTCGAACCGCACAGGACATGCCCATGATCGCCTACACCACGCTCGGTACCGCCGACCTCCCGCGCGCCGCCGCTTTCTACGATGCCGTGCTCGCCGAGCTTGGCGCGAAGCGCTTCATGGAAGAGCCCGATTACTACATCGCCTGGGGCAATTCCGAGGACGGCGCGGGTCTTGGCATCACCTATCCCTTCGACAAGGCACCGGCCACCGTCGGCAACGGCACGATGGTGGCGCTGGGCGCGACCAGCCGTGCGCAGGTCGATGCCGTGTACGCGAAGGCGATCGAACTCGGCGGCACCGACGAAGGCGCGCCCGGGCAGCGTTCCCCGGGCTTCTACGCCGCGTACTTCCGCGACCTCGACGGCAACAAGCTCAACTGCTGCTACATGGGTGAGTGATCCGGCAGCCTGTCTTGCCTGGCTGCTGACGCCACGCTGTCAGCAGCCTCGGCGCACGCTGTACGCATCCGACCGGCGGGAGACACGCATGCTGCACAGCCGACACAACGCGGTGAACTGGTTCGAGATCCCGGTCCTCGATCTCGATCGCGCGCAGCGCTTCTACGAAATCCTGTTCGCCACGCCGCTGTCGCGTGATGCGGGCGATGGCGAGGGCACGCTCGCAGTGTTTCCCTACGAGAAGTACGGCGTCGGCGGCTGCCTGCGGCGCACGGCGGATGGCCCGAAGCCCTCGCCCGATGGCGCCACGGTCTACCTCAACGCGGTGCCATCGCTCGACATCGTGCTGGCACGCGTCCAGGCCGCCGGAGGTTCGGTCGCATTGCCGCGCACCGAACTGCCTCCCGGCATGGGCTGCTTCGCCCATGTGATCGACAGCGAAGGCAATCGCGTCGGACTGCACGCGCTGCAATGAGCGACGTGGCATAGTCGCCGCATTCCTTCCATGCCCGCCATGCGCCGCGCCGACCGCCTGTTCCAGATCGTCCAGCTCATCCGTGGCCGACGTCTCACGACGGCCGCGTTCCTGGCCGAACGCCTGGAGATCTCGCCGCGTTCGGTCTATCGCGACATCGCTGCGCTGCAGGCGCAGGGCGTGCCGATCGAGGGCGAGGCGGGCGTCGGTTACCGGATGCGGCGCGGCTTCGACCTGCCGCCGCTGATGTTCGACAGCCGCGAGGCGCAGGCGCTGGTGGCGAGCGTGCGTATCGCCCAGTCGCGACTCGATGTCGACCTCGCGCGCAGCGCCGAGGATGCGCTGGCCAAGATCCTCGGCGTGCTGCCCGCGATGGAGCGCACCGCGGCCGAAAGCCTCTCGCTGTATGCGTTGCCGGTCGGTCCGGACCAGGACACGCGCGTCCGCCTGCAGACCCTGCGCCAGGCGACCGAGCGTCGCGAGAAGCTGCGCATCGAATACCTCGACCTCAAGGATGCACGCACCACGCGCACGCTGCGGCCGCTGGGCTGCTTCTTCTGGGGCAACGTGTGGACGCTGTCGGCGTGGTGCGAGACCCGCGAGGATTTCCGCAGCTTCCGCGTCGATCGCATCGTTGCGATCGAGGTGCTCGCCGAGCGTTTCCGCGACGAGCCCGGGCGCACGCTGGCGGACATGCTGCGCGGCTACGATTGCGAGGGCGAGTGGTAGCCGGATCCCCGGCGACGACGCTCAGCGCGTATCGAGCCGCAGCCGCGCACCCTGCCAGTTCAGGATCACGCCGTCGCGGGTGATGGTTTCGACCTGCGCCTCGCCGATGAGGTCGCCTTCGCCCAGGCGCTGCCCGTCGAGGATCACGAAGCGGCGACCCGCGTCCTGGTTCCACATGTGCATGCTCATCTTCAGCGCCGGCAGCTGCTTGCGCGAACCGGCGTCGAGTTCGGACAGCGCGATTGGCGCGTCGCTGCGCGCTGCGGACGGGCGCGGCGTTGGTGGCTCGGGCAGCGCGGGAGCGGGCGGTGGTGCGACGGGTGTCGCTGCGACCGGTGCTGGCGCAGGCGGTGGCGTTGCGATGGACGGCGTCGGCGACGGTGCGATCGCGGTCGGCGCTACAGGTGGTGTCGGCGCCGTGGCGGGAGGCGGTGCCTGATTCGCATCGGGCGCGGCGACCTGCGTCTCGGCGGTCGTGGCCTGCGGCGCAGGATCGATCTGTGTGGTGCTCGCCGGCACGGGCTCCCGCTGCAGCACCAGCCATGTCGCGACGCCCAGCGAGAGCACGCCGACGACGCCGACGATCCAGACCGGTGCGTGCCTGCGTTCGCGCGCTGGCGCGGGTGCGTCGTGCATCGCGCTGAACAGGTCCGGCGTCTCGCTGCGCCGACGTTCGGCTTCGGACTTGCGCAGGGCTTCGAGAATGAAGGACATGCGATCAGCCTCCCGTACCGGTCGCGGTCGACAGGCGCGGGCCGCTGCCGCGACTGGCGAGCACGAACAGCGTGTCGCCGCCGAGTGCGGCGTCGTTGCGCAGGCCGTGGCGCAGCTTGAACGTGCGCAGGCCGACGACCGGATCGGCGTCATCGATGCCGTCGTCGCGCAGGCGCGCGCGCACCCACGCGACCGCGCGCGCGTCGCCGGCATTGAAGCGGGCTTCGATCGTGTCCGGCGCCGGCCACAGCGCGAGGTATTCGCCGTTCCACAGGCTCGCGAGCGCGACGCGATCGGCGTCGAAGGTCTTGCCTTCGATCGACAGGCGCACGCTGCCGGCATCGGTACCGGGATTGGCGCCGAGCAGCGAGGCCCAGGTCGCCTTCGGTTCGGCGCGCAGTCGCAGCAGCACCGGGCGATCCACGCGCAGCAGCTGGTCGAGCGTCGCGCGGCTGCGCAGGCAGCGCCAGCCCGGCGCGGGCTGCGCGGGGCAGGCGTCGGCGGTCACCTTGCGCACCGTCGCTGGCGCTTTCCAGCGTGCCTGCAGCGATTGCCACTCGCGTGCGGCTTCAGGCGGGGCCTGCTGCACGCGCAGCAGCAGGGCTTCGCCATCGAGCGCGGTGGTGACTGACGCGGCGGCAGGCTGCGTCGCAGGCGTGGATGGCGCTGCTGATGTCGCCGTGGATGCCTGCGCCTTCGCCTCGGCGACCGGCACGGTGGTTTCGGAGGCATCGCGTCGCGACAGCGCGAAGGCGATGAGCAGTGTCGCCAGCACCAGTCCGCCGCCGATCATCAGCGGCGTGCGGTCCTGCGTGCTTTTGCGGATATCGCTGCCGCCGGGCGCGAGCGCTTCGGAGGCGGCGCGGTCGACGGTCTTCGCGTCGATCGCCAGCAGGTCCTGTGCGTAACCGCCGAGCAGGGCGCGTTCGGCGATCACGTTGATCAGGCGCGGCACGCCGCCGCTGTGGCGGTGGATGCGCTTCACCGCGTCGGCGGTGAAGGGAAAGCGCTTCGCGCCGGCGGTGGTCAGACGATGGCGGAGGTAGGCGCCGGTGCCGTGCGCGTCGAGCGGACGCAGGTGGTAGCGTGCGGTGATGCGCTGCGCGAGCTGGCGCAGTTCCGGGCGCGCCAGCGAATCGCGCAGCTCCGGCTGGCCGATCAGGATGATCTGCAGCAGCTTCTGGGTCTCGGTTTCGAGGTTGGTCAGCAGGCGCACCTGCTCCAGTGCCTCGGCGGAGAGGTTCTGCGCCTCGTCGATGATCAGCACCACGCGGTCGCCGCGTGCGTAGGCGTCCAGCAGGTAGGCGCCGAGCCGGTCGAACCAGACCTTGCCGCCGGCCGGCACGGGCGATGCCGTCGGCGCGGGCGTCGCAGACGAAGTCGCGTCCTCGCTCGCGTCGTTCGCGTCCGGCGTCTCCGCCGCGTCGGAAGCCGGCTCGCCGGGCGTGAGCTTCAGTTCCTCGCAGATCGTCTGCAGCAGCTCCACCGGGTCCAGGCGCGGGTTCAGCACCAGCGCCGCATGGGTATTCCCGGGCAGCTGGTTCAGCAGCAGGCGGCTGAGCGTGGTCTTGCCGGTGCCCACCTCGCCGGTGAGCTGCACGAATCCGCCGCCGCCGCCCTGCTGGATGCCGTAGAGCAGGTGCGCCAGCGCATCCCGGTGGTGTTCGCTGAGGAACACGTAATGCGGGTCCGGGGTGATCGAGAACGGCGTCTGCTCGAGGCCGTAGTACTCCAGATACATGGCGGGCTTCGGCGGCGGGCGTGGCGGGATGGCGGGGCGCCTAGACTGCCACAGCGGGGTCCGGGCGACTAATCGAGGGTCTTGGACTCACTGACCGCCAGCAGCTCGGGATGTTCCGGCGCCGCCGCCTCGCCCTTCGCCGGTCTCGGCCGCGCCAGCAGCGGATAGACCAGCACCGAGGCGAGGATGATCGCGACGCCGAGGTAGAACTGCGGCGTGAGTTCGCGCTGTTCGCCGAGGAAGAGGATGGCGAGCAGGATGGCGTAGACCGGCTCCAGGCTGATCGCCAGCTGCGCGGCGAACGCGCTCATGTGGCGCATCGCGATCAGCGACAGCACGAACGGCAGCAGGGTGCAGGCGATCGCCAGCACCAGCAGCAGCGCGGCGTCGCGGCCGTCGGGCAGCTCGAACGGGTTGCCGCCGAGTGCCGGCAGGATCAGCCCGGTCAGCGGCGCGAGCAGGGCGAGGACGCAGGCGCCGCTGGCCATTTCCAGCGCGGTGACCGACAGCGGGTCGGCGTGTTCGAGCAGGCGCTTGTTGAGCGAGGCGAAGATCGCGACCAGCAGCGCGGACACACCGCCGACCGCGATGCCGACCAGCATGCCGTCGGGTACGCCATCGGTGACCAGCAGCACGCCGGGCAGTGCGACTACGCCCAGCGCCACCTCGCGCTTGGAAATGCGTTTGCCGGTGAACATCGGTTCGATCAGCGCGGTCATCACCGTGACCATCGCCATGCAGATCACGCCGACCGACGCGTTCGACAGCTTCACCGCCGCGTAGAAGGTCAGCCAGTGCAGCGCGATCAGCGCACCGGCGCAGGCGTAGCCCAGGCGCAGCTTCGGCGTCATCCCGCGCAGTCCGCGCCACACGCGCGGCACAACCAGCAGCAATGCGGTGACGATGGTCATGCGCCACCACACCAGCGGCATCGCACTGAGCGTGATCAGCTTGCCGAGGATCGCGGTGAAGCCCCACAGCAGCACGCAGAAGTGGATCTGGAACCACGCGGTGCGCTGGGTGCGTGCGGCGCTTGCCGATGCGTCGGTCATGGCGGGTGCGGGTCTCGTGCGGATGGATGACGCATGCGGATGGATGGCGCAGGGGCGCCATTATCGACGCTGTCGCTCGCCGGCGCTTGTCTCCAGCAGCCAGTCCACGAACAGCCGCGCGACCGGGCGCAGCGGGCGGTGCGAGGGATAGACGATGTGGTAGCGCCAGCGCGTCGGCAGCACCGGGCCGGGCAGCTGGCGCAGACGGCCGCTGTCGAACCACGGGCCGACGATCTTCTCGCGCGACAGCGCCACGCCCAGGCCGCGCGCGGCGGCTTCCATCGCGTCGGTGCTGTCGCTGAAGCTGTGGCCGAGGTTGAGCTGCACGCCGTGCAGGCCGGCGGCGCGGAACCAGTCGGCCCAGCCCTGGCGCGCGTGGTCGCCGATCAGGGTCAGCTTCGCGATGTCGGCGGCGCAGCTGACGCCGGCGGCGGTGGCCGGGTCCGCGACCGGGATCAGGGCGTCGTCCATGACGTGGTGCGCGGTGAGCCCCGGCCAGTGCCCCGGCCCGTGGCGGATGCCGAGGTCCGGGCCGCCGTCGTCGAAGCGGGTCAGGGTGACCTCGGTGTCGATCATCAGCCGCACGCCGGGATGGCGCGTGGTGAAGTCCTGCAGGCGCGGCAGCAGCCAGGTGTGGGCGAGCGAGTGCAGGGTCGTGATGCGCACGCGCTGGTCGTCGTCGCGTCCCTTGCGCAGCGCCTGCAGCGTGCCTTCGACATCGCTCAGCGCGCTCCCTGCGGCATCGGCCAGGCGCCGGCCTTCGGCGGTCAGGATCACGCCGCGCGCGTGGCGCTGGAACAGCGGCATGCCCAGCCGCTCCTCCAGCTTGCGGACGTGGTGGCTGACCGCGCTGGCGGTCAGGTGCAGCTCTTCGGCCGCGTGCGCGAAGTTCTGGTGTCGCGCCGCCGCCTCGAACGCCGCCAAGGCCGGCAGCCAGTCCGCGCGCAGGGTCATGCCGAGCCTCAAGCCTGATTTGTGTCTGAGATCTAAAGTATGCGCTTGTGGGGGCTGCAGCGCAGCCCATAATCGACGCCAGACACGGGTCAGATGATCGGCTGGCGTTCCGCCGGCCCCTGCCTTCGGGAGGATTCGCCATGCCAGCCCAGCCGCGACACACCTACTCGAGCCCGGCTCGTCCCGGGTCCGCCAGGCGCAGCCCCTTGGCCGAGCCCCCGCGCCAGTGCGTCGCAGCCGTCACCCCGCTGCCCTCGCAGTGGGTGGACGCCGAGGCGCTGCCGCCGATGCTGCTCGGCAGCGGCTGCGTCCGCCGCGCCCTCCCGGCGCCGCCCGGCGCGCGCGCCTGGCTGGTCGACATGGCGCCGGGCAGCGAGTGGCCGTGGATCGACCGCGCCGAGACCGGCGAGGCCTATTTCGTGCTGCAGGGCGAAGTCATCGACGACGGCGTGCGCCATCCGGCCGGGACCCAGGTCGTGATCTCCCCCGGCGGACGCCATCGGCCGCGCAGCGAAACCGGCGCGCGCCTGGTCGGTTTCCATCTCGAACCCGACGCCTTCCTCGGCGCCGGCGGCAATCCCGATGTCCTCATCGGCCGGCTGCACCTGCAGCAGGGCTGATCCGCTTTCCGAACCTCCCCCACGGAGTTCCGATGACTGCAGTCACCACCGACTGCGCACTCGATGTGCGCACGGCCCCGGCATGGCTCACGCCGCTCGAATTGACCGCACTGGGTGCCATCTGGGGCGCCTCCTTTCTGTTCATGCGCGTGGCCGCGCCCGACTTCGGTGCCACGCCGCTGGTCGCGATGCGCCTGTGGCTGGGTGCGCTGGTGCTGCTGCCGCTGCTCTGGCAGGCACGCCATGCGTTTCCGCCGGCGGTCTGGCCGCGTCTTGCGCTGATCGGCGCGATCAACTCGGCGATCCCGTTCACGCTGTTCGCCTGGGCCGCGCAGCGTGCGCCAGCGGGTGTCGGCGCGATCACCAACTCGATGGCGGTGCTGTTCGTCGCGCTGATCGCCTTCCTGTTCTACGGCGAGAAGATCGGCGCGCGCCGCGCGATCGCGCTGCTCGCGGGGTTCGCCGGCGTGGTCGTGCTCGCCAGCGGCAAGATCGCCGGTGCCGACATCGGCCCGGCGGTCGCCGCCGGCACCATGGCGGCATTTCTCTACGGCATCGGCGCGAATCTGGTGAAGCGTCATCTCGCCGGTCTGCCGACGACGGCGGTCGCAGGCGCGACCCTGCTCTGCGCGGCGCTGCTGGTGACACCGTTCGCGATCGCCGATTGGCCCTCCACGCCGGTGCCGCTGCGCAGCTGGCTGTCGGTGACCGCGCTCGGCGTGCTGTGCACCGGCATCGCCTTCGTCATGTATTACCGGCTGATCGCGCGCATCGGCGCGCCGCGCGCGGCGACCTCGACCTACCTCGTGCCGCTGTTCGGCGTCGCCTGGGCATGGTGGCTGCTCGGCGAACCACTGACCTGGACGATGGCCGTCGCCGGCGTGTTGATCCTCGGCGGCGTGGTGATGAGCCAGAAGCGCTGAGCTGCATTCTTGTAGAGCGGAGCTTGCTCCGCTCGCGTCACGCAGGATGGCTGGTCAATCCTTCCTGCAAAGATCAAAAACATGAGCGGAGCGAGCTCCGCTCTACAGAAAGCATGTGCGATCAGACTGCCTGGGCGGGCATGCCCTGGCGGCGCGGGATGCCTTCGTCGTCGAGCAGGCGCTCGATGCGGGTGAACACTTCCGGGCGCGAGAAGGGTTTCTTCATGAAGTCGTCGGCGCCGATGCGCTGCACGTAGAACTGCTCGGTGGCGAGCATGTTGCCGCTGATCATGATCACCGGCACGTCCTTGGTGACCGGGTCGCGGCGCAGGGCGCGCAGCGCGGCGAAACCGTCCATGCCGGGCAGCACGATGTCGAGGAAGATGATCTCCGGCACCAGTACCTTGGCCAGCTCCAGCGCTTCCTCGGCAGTGTAGGCCTCGTAGGTCTGGTAGCCGTTCTGCTGCAGCATCTTGCGCAGCACCGCGACGACGACGTTGGAGTCGTCGACGATCAGCGCGCGTGTGCCGGGACGGGCGTTGACGCGACCGCGTTCGCGGCGCTCCGGGCCCTGGTAGCTGTCGTCCAGCGGGACGTGCGCCTCGGCGGCGGCTTCGATGGCGCTGTCGGTGACATCGTCGGGCGAGGGCGCGAGGACGGGCATCGCGGTCGGTGCGGTGGCGTCCACTGCGGCAGCCGGCGGCGCGACCGGTGCGGGTGGCATCGGTGCCGGGGCGGGCACGGCCGGCCGCGGCGCGGACGGTGCGGCAGCGGGCCTGGTCGGTGCGCTGTCGCGCCCCAGCAGACGTTTGACGGAATCGAAAATGCTCACCCTGGACGACCTCTCGTGCGTGCGGACCTTGCGCATCCCTGCGGATACGTCCCCCCTGGATACGATGTTCCGGGCCCGGTGCGGATGGCCGCAAGCATAGCGGCGGCGCGTCCGTACGGCCAAGTCCGGCACAGTTGGCTGCGATCCATGCGGTGGCGGATGCGCGAAGCCCCGGGCGGGCCCGGGGCTTCGGCGATTGGCGCTGGGTGCGAGTGACCGGCTTACTTGATCGGCTCGTCCAGCATCATCGAACGCACGAAGCGCACCGGCGGTGCGCCGTACGACAGTACTTGGTCGTGGTAGGCCTTGAGCTGGAAGTCCTTGCCGCGCTTGGCCATCACCGCCTTGCGCAGGTCGAAGTGTTCCTGCACGCCGACGAAGTAGGTCGGCAGCTGCGCGCTGCTCAGCTGGGCGCGGATCCACTTGCCGGCGGCTTCGCGCTCCTGCTGGAAGGTGCGGCGGGTCATCAGGTCCATCGCCTGTTCGCGGGTCCAGTTGTCGACGTGCACGCCCTGGTCGAGGATCGCGTTGGCCACGGCGCGCAGGTAGAACTTGTAGCGCATCAGGTGGAACAGCGGGTCGTTGTCGAGGTAGCCGTTCTCCATCATCACGGTCTCGGTGTAGACCGCCCAGCCTTCGGCGAACATGCCCGAACGCAGTACGCCGCGCAGCACCGACGGATGACGCGCCGAGTGCGCGCCTTCCAGGTAGTGGCCCGGCATCGCTTCGTGGATCGACAGCAGGTGGATCATGCGCGTGTTGTACTCGCGCAGGAAGGAATCGGTCTGCTTCGCGTCCCAGTCGTCCGGGATCGGCGAGATGGCGTAGTAGGTCTTCTGGCCCTTGTCGAGCGGACCGGGCGAATCGCAGTACGCGACCGAGAAACCGCGCTGGAATTCAGGCATCAGGATGATTTCCACCGGGTCGTCCGGCACCGTCACCAGGTCCTTGGCGCGGGTGAATTCGGTGGCCTGCGCGAGCGTGTCCTTCGCAGTGTCGACGACCTTGTCGCGCGCCGGCTTCTCGGCGTACGCCAGTTCCAGCGCGGCCTCGATCGCCTTCTGCTGCTGTTCGTCGCTCGGCGCATCGGGGAGTTCCGGCGCGTTCGGCTTGTCCTTCAGCACCTGCTGCGCGATCTTGTACATCGTCGCCCGCACGCTGGTGATTTCAGCCTCGGCGCGCTGCTTGATCTCCGCGCGCGACAGCGACGACATCAGCGCGAACTTCAGCTTCTGGTCGTACAGCTCCGCGCCGACGCGGAAATCGCCCTTCGCGTTCGGCACCAGGGTCTTGTCCAGCCACGTCTGGTGTTCCTCGACGGCCTGGGTCAGCGTCGCGACCGCCGCGTCGAGGCGCTTGCGCTCCTCGCCCTGCAGCTTGTCGGCATTGGGCTTGATGAACTCCTCGATCAGCGAGAGCACGCCCTTGTTCTGCTTCGCCACCGTTTCGGCGTGGGTCTTCGGCACGCGCGCCGGGTCGAGGTTCTCGCGCGCCTGCGCGAGCAGCCCGGGGATCTTCTCCATGCGCGCGGCGGCGGCGTTGAGGCGCTGCGGCATCGGCGCGTAGTCGCGGGCCATCAGGTTATAGATCGCGCCGCCGGCCAGGCCGCTGTACACCTGCGGATCCCAGGCCCAGCTCTGCATCGTCTCCAGGTTCCAGATGTCGCCCTGCAGCTGGTTGCGCAGGATCGCCGCGTCGATCTGGTTCTCGCGCGACAGCTTGCTGGCGTCGATGCCGTCGAGGTCGGCCAGGATGCCCTTGCTGAACTTCACGTACTCCTCGCGCGCTGCGGCGCCGAGGTCGTCGAGTTCGGCGTCGTAGGTATGGTCGCCCTGCTGGGTCGCGGTCACCGGATTTCGCTTGAGCCAGCCGTCGAGCCAGCGCTTGCTGATCTCGGCGAATTTCGCCTGGATGGCGGCATCGGCGGCCGGTGCGGCAGCAGCCTTGTCCGGCTGCGCAGCGGTGGGGGGCGTGGCGTCTCCGCCGCAGGCGGCGAGGGTGACGGTGAGCAGGGCAACGGCGAGGGGTGTCAGGCGCATGATCGGATCCGGCGGGACGAAAGGCCGAAGCATAAAACGTATACGCCATGACGCGCATGTGCCGCAGACCGCTACAGTGCCTCATCCGGACCCTCGCATCCGCCATCGAACAGGTATCGCACATGCACGATCCCGACCTCCGCCGGCCCTCTGCACGCGCACGATGGGGATTGGCGGCACTGCTGGTCCTCGCGGGCAGCGCGCACGCCGCCTGTCCGTCCACCGACTGGTCGCGCGAAGCCATGGCCACCTGGAAGGCCGAAAGCGACATGCGCCTGGACACCGGTCGACGCGATGCCCTGGTATCGACACTGGTCGATTGCCTGGCCTCGCCCGATCCTGTCCTGCGCGACGGTCTGGGCTACGAAGGCCTGCAGATCCTGATGCGCGGCAACGCGCTCGATCACGAACGGCTGCGCGCGCTGCGTGATCGCCTGCAGGCCATGCTCGATGCGCCCGATCCGCAGGGCGTGGCGCGTCCGTTCGCCGTGCTGGTGCTGTCCGAAGTGGCGCGTACCGATCGCATCGCGCCATGGATGTCTGCGGACGAGCGCGCGGCGATGGTCGACCGTGCGGCGGCGTATCTGGCATCCGTCGATGACTATCGCGGTTTCGACAGGGCGATCGGCTGGCGCCACGGCGTTGCGCATGGCGCCGACTGGACGATGCAGCTGGCGATGAACCCCGCGCTGGAGCGGCCGCAACTGGATCGCCTGCGTGATGCCGTGGCCGTACAGGCCGTGCCGTCCGTCGGTCATGCCTACGTCTTCGGTGAACCGGAGCGCCTCGCGCGCCCACTGCTGTTCATCGCGAAGCGCGGCCTGCACACGGACGCGGAATGGTCGGCATGGTTCGCGGCGTTGTCGACAGCGCTGGATGACCCGACGCGCGCATGGAAGGACGAGGTCTGGCTTGCGAAGCGCCATGATCTGGCCGCGTTCCTGCGCGTCCTCTATCTCGAAGCTGGCCTGAGCCAGGATCCGGGCATCGCGAAATTGCGACCGGGCATCCTCGCGGCACTGAAAGCCTTGCCCTGAGGCTAACGAGGCGCGATCCGCTCCCGCCCCGCATAGACCGTCATCCGCGCATCGCGCGCGAAGGCGACCAGCGTGATGCCTGCGGCTTCCGCCTGCGCGATCGCCTGCGCGGTCGGTGCCGACATCGCGACCACCACCGGGATGCCGGCGAACGCGGCCTTGCGCACGATCTCGTACGATGCGCGCGAGGTCACCACAAGCATGCCGTCGCCGGCGTCGATGGCGGGACTCGCGCGATGCAGCGCGCCGACCAGCTTGTCGACCGCGTTATGCCGGCCGACGTCCTCGCGCACCCAGGCGTCGTCGCCGCGCACGAAGCCGGCGGCATGCACGCCGCCGCTGCGCGCGTTCATCGGCTGCCGCTGCGCGACCGCATGCAATGCCGTACGGATGTCGTCGGGTGCGATCCGGCGTCCTGCGCCGACGCGCGGCGGTGGTCGGATCGCCTCGCGCAGTTCGGCGACGCCGCATAGTCCGCAACCGCTGCGGCCTTCGAGCGTGCGCCTGCGGCCGTCGAGCGCGTCGAAGCGCGCCTGCGGGATCGCGGCGTGCAGGGCGACACCGGCGTCGTCGCGCACCACGTCGACGAGCGAGAACTCGTGCGTGCTTTCGACGATGCCCTCGCACAGCGCGAAGCCCAGGGCGAAGTCTTCCAGATCGACCGGCGTCGCCATCATCACCGCGAACGGCAGGCCGTTGTAGAGCAGGGCGATCGGCGATTCCTCGATCACGGCTTCGTCGTGTTCGAGCGCGCGACCGGACTCGATGCGGAGCGCGCGCGCGTTGCGCAGGCCCTCGCTCACGCGCCCCCGCCCTGCGACGCATCGGTGCACAGCGCCTGCCCGCGCGCCGTGAGGCGCAACTGCTCGCGCATGCCGTCGCGATGCGGCGTGGCGACGCGTTCGACCAGGTCCAGGCCGTCGTAGCGCGGATCGTTGCCCATTGCGACCAGCAGGCGGTTCAGTTCGCTGGCGCCGAGCCCCAGCCGTTTCGCCGCGCGCGCAGGCGACACTTCGCCGTCCTCGGCGAGCAGGCGCAGCAGGGCGAGCGCGTGCGTGTCGTTCATGCGGAGGCTGCGGGTATTGGCGCGGTCGTGCTGCGACGCAGGTACACCGGGATCGACTTCGATGCCGGGGTGCGCGCGCGGTCGGCATGGTGCGCCAGCGGCACCAGCGCATTGGTTTCCGGGAAATAGCTGGCGAGGCAGCCTGCCGGGATGTCGTATTCGACCAGGCGGAAATCGTGGGCGACACGCTCGCCATCGTCCCAGACCGAGACCAGGTCGACATGCTCGCCATCCGCGAAGCCCTGCGCATCGAGATCGGCGCGCGAGATGAAACAGACCCGGCGCAGGCCGTGCACGCCGCGATAGCGATCGTTGGCGCTGTAGACCGTAGTGTTGTACTGGTCGTGAGAACGCACCGTCATCAACCGCAGGAGGGGCTTCGACGCTGATGGTGTCGCGGACGTTCCGTCGATCACCGCATGCACGAAGAATCGCGTCCTGCCTTCCGGCGTCGGGAACACGCGCTCGCGACAGGGATGGTGCAGGTGGAAGCCGCCGGGCGCGCGCACGCGTGCGTTGAAGTCCTCGAACCCCGGCACCACGCGGGCGATGCGTTCGCGGATGCGGTCATAATCCTCGACGAGTTCGAGCCAGGGAATGCCGCAGTCGGGCAGCGTCGCCGCACCCAGTCGCGCGACGATCGCCGGTTCCGAGAGCAGCGCGCGCGAGGCCGGCGCATTCATGCCCGAGGACAGGTGGACCATGCTCATCGAATCCTCCACCGTCACCGCCTGCAGCCCGCCGGCCTGCTGGTCGATCTCGGTGCGGCCAAGGCAGGGCAGGATCAGCGCCGCGCGGCCGTGCACCACGTGCGAGCGGTTGAGCTTGGTGCTGACCTGCACGGTCAGCGCACAGTTGCGCAGCGCGGCGTGAGTCAACGCGGCGTCCGGCGTCGCGGCGGCGAAGTTGCCGCCCATCGCGAAGAACAGCTTGCCGCGCCCGTCGTGCATGGCCTGGATCGCGTCCACGGTGTCGAAGCCGTGCGCGCGCGGCGGAGCGAAACCGAACTCGGCGGCGAGCGCGTCGAGGAAGGCCTCCGACGGCTTCTCGTAGATGCCCATCGTGCGGTCGCCCTGCACGTTGGAATGCCCGCGCACCGGGCACGGGCCGGCGCCGGGCTTGCCGATGTTGCCGCGCATCAGCAGCAGCGCGACCAGCGCCTGGATCGTCGCCACGCTGCGCCGGTGCTGGGTCAGGCCCATGCCCCAGCAGGCGATGGTCGCGCGGCTGTCGATGTAGACCTCGGCGGCCTGTTCGATCTGCGCGCGCGACAGTCCTGATTCGCGTTCGATCGCGTCCCAGTCGGTGGCGCGCAGGTGTGCGACGAACGCGTCGAAGCCAACGGTGTGCGCATCGATGAAGGCCCGGTCCAGCGCGTCGTCGCCGCGTTCCGCCACCACCTTCGCGATGCCGGTCACCACGGCGAGGTCGCCGCCGATCCTTGGCTGGAAATAGTGCGTGGCGATCGCGGTCGACCCACCGCCGAGCATCTCTGCCGGCGACTGGGGGTCGGTGAAGCGCTCCAGGCCGCGTTCGCGCAGCGGATTGAACACCACGATCCTGCAGCCGCGTTTCGCCGCGCGGCGCAGTTCGCCCAGCATGCGCGGATGGTTGGTGCCCGGATTCTGGCCGAACACGAAGATCGCTTCGGCATGCTCGAAGTCGTCCAGCGTCACCGAGCCCTTGCCGCTGCCGATCTGTTCGGTCATGGCCACGCCCGAGGGCTCGTGGCACATGTTCGAGCAGTCGGGCAGGTTGTTGGTGCCGTACGCACGCACGAACAACTGATAGAGGAAGGCAGCCTCGTTCGAGGTCCGGCCCGAGGTGTAGAAGATCGCCTCGTCGGGCGAGGACAGTGCCTGCAGCGCCGCAGCGACCTTCGCAAAGGCTTCGTCCCAACCGATCGGCACGTAGCGGTCGCTGTCGGCGTCGTAGGCCATCGGCTCGGTCAGGCGGCCCTGCGCTTCCAGGTACTCGTCGGTCTGCTGCGCCAGCCAGGTCACCGGGTGTGCGGCGAAGAAGTCGCGGTCCACGCGCTTCGAGGTCGCCTCGTTCGCGACCGCCTTCACCCCGTTCTCGCAGAATTCGAAGGTGGAGTGCGGGTTGCGGTCCGGCCAGGCACAGCCCGGGCAGTCGAAGCCGGTGGGCTGGTTGGTACGGAGCAGGGTGCCGGGACCGCGCAGCACGGCGTCCTGGCGACGCAGGGCGTCCCACGAGGACTTGAGCGCGTCCCAGCCGCCGGCCGGTTTGTCGTAGGGCCGGATCGGGGCGTTTCCGTCCGGCGCATGGTCGCGGTCTGATGCCATCCCGGCATGCTATCGCAGTCGTCACATCGACGAGCCGGTCGGCCGGGCACACCAGCGGCATGGACGCAGATGGCCGCAGGATTTCGTCGGTTCGACGAAACAGCCCCCGTCCCGGAGCAGATCGCAACTATCCATTGGCGGATTTATTGCAATAATTGGTCAGCGCGACGCTTCACGGGGGGTGAGGCATCGACGTCATCCTGCCTTATCGCACTGCCGCACCCGGCGATTCCGACCTGCCGGCATGCACTTCCATCAGGATCGTCCGTGTCTGAAGTGACCACCAGCCTCGAAGTCGCCCTGTCCCACGCCTCACGGTTGCTGGGCACCGATCCTGCGCTGGCGGCCGAGCAGGCCGGCGAAATCCTCCGCGTCGTCCCCGGCCATCCCGCCGCCCGCCTGATCCTCGCCACCGCGCACCGCCTGCGCGGCGATGCGCCGTCCGCCCTGGCCCTGCTCGAACCGCTCGCCGCCGAGCAGGCCGCCGCGCCGGTCCATTACGAACTCGGCCTGGCGCTGGCCCGCGTCGGTCGCGGCGACGAGGCCCTGGCCGCGCTGCGCCGCGCCGTCGCCCTCAAGCCCGACATGGCCAAGGCCTGGCTGGCGCTGGCCGACCACCTCCGCGCGGTCGGCGATGGCGATGGCGCCGATGCCGCCTACCTCGCCTATGTCCGCCACTCCGCCCGCGACCCGCGCCTGCTGCGCGCCGCCGAGGCCCTGGCCGCCAACCGCCTGCCCGAAGCCGAGACCCTGCTCAAGGACTGGCTGCGCCAGCAGCCCACCGACGTGGCCGCGCTGCGCATGCTCGCCGAACTGGCGGTGCGCGTCGGCCGCAACGAGGAAGGCCTGGGCCTGCTCGAACGCTGCCTCGAACTCGCCCCGGGCTTCCGCGAGGCGCGCCAGCACTACGCGCTGGTGCTGCATCGCGACCAGCAGTCCGAACGCGCGCTGGCGCAGCTCGACATCCTGCTCGTCGACGATCCGGACAACCCCGGCAACCGCACGCTCAAGGCCGCGATCCTCTGCCGGCTCGGCGACTACGCCGAAGGCATCGCCCTCTACGACGCGGTGCTGCGCGAATACCCGAACAACGCCCGCGTCTGGATGAGCCACGGCCATGCGCTGAAGACCGCCGGTCGCCAGGACGAGGCCATCGCCGCGTACCGGCGCAGCATCGCGCTGGAACCGCGTTTCGGCGAGGCCTACTGGAGCCTCGCCAACCTCAAGACCGTGCGCTTCGGCGACGACGACATCGCCGCGATGCGCGCGCAGCTTGCGCGCACCGACCTGTCGGCCGAGGACCGCTTCCATTTCGACTTCGCGCTGGGCAAGGCGCTGGAGGACCGCAAGGACCACGCTGCGTCCTTCGCGCACTACGCCGCCGGCAATGCCCTGCGCCTGAAGACCGTGCCGTACCGCGCCGCGGACACCAGCGCCCGCGTGGCGAAGGCGAAGCAGCTCTACACCCGCGACTTCTTCGCCGAACGCGCCGGCTGCGGCGATCCGTCGCCCGATCCGATCTTCATCGTCGGCCTGCCGCGCTCCGGTTCGACCCTGCTCGAACAGATCCTGTCCAGCCATTCGCAGGTCGAAGGCACGATGGAGCTGCCCGAGATCATCGCGATGACCCGCGCGCTCCGTCGTGCGGCCGATGCCTCGGCCAGCTATCACGACGCGCTCGCCGCGCTGCCGCCGGAGGAGTTCGCCGCGCTGGGCGCGCGCTTCCTCGAACGCACCCGCGTGCAGCGCAAGACCGGTGCACCGTTCTTCATCGACAAGATGCCGAACAACTTCCTGCACCTGGGCCTGATCCACCTGATGCTGCCGAACGCGAAGATCGTCGACGCGCGCAGGCATCCGCTGGCCTGCTGTTTCTCCGGCTTCAAGCAGCATTTCGCACGCGGCCAGAACTTCAGCTACAGCCTCGACGACCTCGGTCGCTACTACCGCGACTACGTCGAACTCATGGCGCATTTCGACGACGTGCTGCCCGGTCGCGTGCATCGCGTGATCCACGAGCACTTGGTCGACGACACCGAAACCGAAGTGCGCCGCCTGCTCGACCATTGCGGCCTGCCGTTCGAGGACGGCTGCCTGCGCTTCTACGAGAACGATCGCCCGGTGCGTACCGCCAGCTCCGAGCAGGTGCGCCGGCCGATCAACCGCGACGGCATCGACCAGTGGCGCCA
This sequence comes from Lysobacter brunescens, assembly GCF_042677005.1. NCBI lineage: Bacteria > Pseudomonadati > Pseudomonadota > Gammaproteobacteria > Lysobacterales > Lysobacteraceae > Lysobacter > Lysobacter brunescens. The sequence goes on from NZ_JBHTIF010000001.1 coordinate 1,988,438, forward strand.
TTACGACGCCTGGCTCGGCCCGTTGAAGGACGCGCTCGGCCCCGTGCTCGATGCGTATCCCGACATTCCGCCTTTCAAAACCGGTTCCGCCGCATGATGCGGGGAGCTTCCACCACCTGTTCTGATGATCCACAACCTGGGGAGAGTGCAATGCGTCAAACACGTCATCCATCCAAACGTCCGGGCGTCATGGCCCGGATGCCGCTGACCGCCGCGATCTGCGTCGCGCTCGGCGGCATGGCCTTCGCCGGCAGCGCGCTGGCGCAGCAGGCCGAAGACGAGCAGCCGTCGCTGGACACCATCACGGTGACCGCGCAGAAGCGCACCGAAAAGGCGCAGGACGTGCCGATCAGCCTCAACGTGATCGGCCAGCAGCAGCTCGACGAATTGCAGGTCAACGACTTCGACGACTACGCCAAGCTGCTGCCGAGCGTGTCGATCACGCCTTCCGGCCCCGGCTTCGGCCAGGTCTACATGCGCGGCGTGGTCAGCGGCGGCGACGGCAACCACTCGGCCTCCGCACCCAGCGTCGGCGTCTACCTCGACGAACAGCCGATCACCACCATCCAGGGCGCGCTCGACCTGCATGTCTACGACATCGAACGCGTCGAAGCGCTGTCCGGCCCGCAGGGCACGCTGTACGGCGCAAGCTCCGAATCCGGCACGCTGAAGATCGTCACCCGCAAGCCCGACCCGACCGGCTTCGCCGCCGGCTACGGTCTCGAAGTGAACAGCGTCGACGGCGGCGGCATCGGCCACGTCGCCGAAGGCTTCGTCAACATCCCGATGAGCGACAGCGCCGCCATCCGCCTGGTCGGCTGGCAGAAGCGCGACGCTGGCTGGATCGACAACATCCGCGGCACCCGCACCTATCCGACCTCCGGCATCGTCGACGACAACTTCGACCGCGCCGAAGACAACTACAACGAAGCCGACACCGTCGGCGCCCGCCTCGCCGCGCGCTTCAACCTCGGCGAGAACTGGACCATCACCCCGACCATCATGGGGCAGCGCCAGGAAACCACCGGCAATTGGTCGTACGACACCACGATCGGCCAGGACAAGATCCTGCACGCCTACCCCGAGTCGTCCGACGACCGCTGGGCGCAGGCCGCGCTGACCGTGCAGGGCAAGATCGGCAACTTCGACCTGACCTACGCCTTCGCCCACCTCAAGCGCGACGTCGACAGCGAATCCGACTACAGCGACTACGGCTTCTGGTACGACACCCTGTTCGGCTACGGCGCGTACTTCTACGACGACAATGGCGACCTGGTGAATCCGGCGCAGTACATCCAGGCCGAAGACCGCTACAAGAAGACCAGCCACGAACTGCGCATCGCCTCGCCGCAGGACCAGCGCTTCCGCTTCGTCGCCGGCCTGTTCTGGATGGAGCACTTCCACGACATCCAGCAGCGCTACCGCATCGACGACCTCGCTTCGGTGCTGTCCGTGACCGGCTGGGAAGACACCATCTGGCTGACCAAGCAGGATCGTCGCGACAAGGACCAGGCGATCTTCGGCGAAGTCAGCTTCGACTTCACCGACAAGCTCAGCGCCACCGCCGGTTTCCGCCACTTCCGCAGCGAGAACAGCCTGAAGGGCTTCTTCGGCTTCGCCAACGGCTACTCGTCGCAGGGCAGCCAGCTGCCGCAGAACCGCTACGGCGAAGCCGCGTGCATCGTCCAGTACGGCGCCAATCCCGCCAACTGGCCGTCGTTCAACGGCGCGCCGTGCTCGTTCTTCGACAAGACCATCACCGAGAAGGACACCCTCGGCAAGCTCAACGTGTCGTACAAGCTGACCGACGACAAGATGCTGTACTTCACCTGGTCGGAAGGCTACCGCCCGGGCGGCATCAACCGTCGCGGCACGCTGCCGCCGTACATCACCGAGTTCCTCACCAACTACGAGATCGGCTGGAAGACCGCGTGGATGGGCAACCGCCTGACCTTCAACGGCGCCGCCTTCCACCAGATCTGGGACGACTTCCAGTTCCCGGTGCTCGGCCAGAACGGCCTGACCGAAATCCGCAATGCCAACCAGGCGCGCATCCAGGGCCTGGAAATGGACGTCAACTGGGCCGCGACCTACAACCTGAAGCTGTCCGCAGGCGTGGGCTTCTACGACGCCGAACTGACCGAGAACTACTGCGGCCAGGTCGACGCCAGCGGCAACCCGGTCACCGACTGCGCCGCGCCGCAGGCCCCGGATGGCACCCGCCTGCCGATCACCGCCGATTACAAGGGCAACGTCAACGCGCGCTACACCTTCGACATCGGTTCGTACGAAGCCTACTGGCAGGGCTCGTTCGTGTACGAAGGCCGCCGCACCTCGGACCTGCGCCTGGCGCAGCGCCAGATCCTCGGCGACCTGCCGTCGTACACCCTGTTCGACATGGCCCTCGGCGTTCGCAAGAACAACTGGTCGGTCGATCTGTACGTCAAGAACCTGTTCGACGAGAACGCGCAGTACAACCGCGGCGTGCAGTGCCCCGAAACCGTCTGCGGCGCGCAGGTGTACGCCACCACCGCCCAGCCGCGCACCATCGGCATCAAGTTCAGCCAGGAATTCTGATCGGCTGGATGCGTTTCCATGTTGTCCGCACGGGCCGCCTTCGGGCGGCCCGTGTGTTTCTGGGGGCGATGATCGACATGGAGTTGATGGAAAAATGCCTGTCATCCCGAGCCGCAGGCGAGGGACCTGCTTGTTGCTTCTTCAAAGCAGTCGGAAGGATGTTCCGCCCGTCCTGTGTTTCGCTCGCTATCGCGAGCGAGTTACTTTTCTTTGCTTGTGCACTGCGCCGCGTGCGGCGCGAACGGCGCAGCCGGCCCGAAGGGCGAGCACCTCAGGTGCGAGTCAAGAAAAGGTAACCAAAAGAAAGCATTTCCGGCCCACGCGCGTAGCGCATGGGCGTTCAGCCGCCCGTGCGCCAGTGGCGCACAATCGGGCGTCTTCACCCCCATCGGTTGCGCCCGGCGCTGCGCGCCGGGTCCACGGGCTTCGCGGGGTTTTTCGACAAGACGTCCTTGTCTTGTCGAAAAACGCGCGACGTCCTGTCGCGTGCCCTGCGGGCCTGATCCGCGAAGCCCGCCGCAACCAGGGGCACCGGTAGATCAAGATCAACACCAGTCTGGGCTTGCGGAAGCATCTGATTGCGGAGCGGGACTAGGCCCATGGCTTTTGTGAAGACCGAATCGCTTGACCCCGCCCCCGGTTGCGGTACGTTGGCAGGGCCGCAGTGCGCCGTCGCCTGTCCATCGAAAGGGAAAGATCATGCGTCGATTCGTCGTGTCGGGATTCGTTGTGGCGATGTTGTTGGCCGGTTGCAGCAGCGCGGACCATTACGCGTCCGAAGAGATGCCTGCGGCCGATGCCTCAGGCAATTCGGCTTCAGCGCTGAAGCCGATGGGCACGGATCATGCGCTCAGCGAATTCTCCACCCGCGCCCCGGCTGCGGATGCAAGCTACTCGCCGCCGCGCGCCAAGCCCGCGCAGGCCGCCAACGACGGCGAGGCCTCGATGCTGGCCTACGAACATGATGTCCAGGTGCGCCTCGACGCCGACAGGATCGAGCCGACCCTGGACGCGGTGCGCGCGGCCTGCGAGAGCAAGCGCTTCGGTGCCTGCCAGATCCTTTCCGCCGAGCGCAGCGGCGGACGCTACCCGCAGGGCGCGCTCCGCATGCGCGCCGAGCCCCGCGCGATCGAACCGCTGATCTCCTCCGGCGGCAAGGGCGGCGAGATCGTCGCCCGCAACACCATCGCCGAAGACCTCGCCGTCGCCGTACGCGACAACACCCTGCTGCGCGACCGCCTGCGCAAGCAGCACGCGCGCCTGCTCGAATTCCAGGATCGCAAGGATCTCAAGGTCGACGACGTCATCGCGCTGTCCGAACAGCTCTCCCGCGTCGAAGCCGAACTCGAAGCCGCCGAACGCGACGCCGCCAGCCACCGCCGTCGCCTCGAAACCCAACTGCTCACGATTCAATTTTCCCCGCACGCCACCCAGGAAGGCCGCAGCGAAGTTGCCGAAGCCCTCGCCGACACCGGCCGCATGATGGCAGCCAGCACCGCCGTCGTCGTCCGCGTCATCGCGGCACTGATTCCGGTGGTGATCGCGCTGGTGATCGGCATCTGGCTGCTGCGCCGGATGTGGCGGTGGGTGCGGAGGAGGAGGCGGGTGGAGGAGTGAGGGGGTTGGACCTGTCGGATTTGACAGGTTGGTGGGTGGGGGCGAGGGCGATAGGTTGTGCTGATGCCGCACAAACGAGTGAGTGGTAGGCCGCGTGGGTTGCCTGCTGTTGCTATCTGTTTAATTTGCATGGCAGATCGCTGCTCATTGTTTGCGCGAACAGCTGCGCCCGATTTGTTGTGCGATTCCCGTGTTATGCGTCAATTTTGGGTCTAATCGTAGTTAGCGCATATGAGCAGCCATGCCCACACCTAAGAACCTTCTAATTACGCTTCCCGACTACGAGCGCATGTTCCGCGTTATCCATGGAGTGCTGCTCAACGAGAGGGGCGATCCGCTTCGCGCCTGCATGTATTTCAGCGTGATTGGCTGTGCGATTCTCGACCGGCATCATCGTGTCAAGGCAGAGCCAGTATTTGGCATGGCGGCTTATAGACTAGATGGTCAAGTCATTGTGTTCGCCGAGAACGACGGACAGTCAATTCGAGCGACACCTACGGGCTTTCACTGCTGGATTGAAGCTGACGGAGTAGCAGTTGATCTTCAGGCGCCGCTGTTTAAGGATTTTGCTGCGAAGCAAGAGTCCCCAGTTGTGCTGCCTCGGAAGATGATGCAGAAGCGCTTAGATCAGGCTAGTGCGAGCATCGAGGAAATGGCTGTCTCTGGCACGCACTGGTACAGCAGGGACGACGGATTGCGCTCAGAGCTTCTTGCTGACTTCATTCAAAAGCCGGCCAACTCCGACTTCGTTGAAATTTGCCTTCAGTGGTACAAGCCGACCCCAAAGAAGGTCCAAGATCACATACAAATTGGCAATCAACACGGGCAAGTTAGCAAGGTTCCACTGTCCCCATTCTGTATCACTGGCGCATGGTAGGCGCTAAAAATTCATTCAAGCCGATGCCGCTTCGTGGCACGGATTAATTCAGGCGTTAGCTGATCGGGAGAAATTTTTTGGCGCTTACTAAGAGCAAGATCGATAGGGCCGGAGTGGCGCTTGCGAAGGATTCATTTCGCGACGTCGAAGAATTGATGGAGCTCGAGGAAGCATTCGACGAATATCGGAAGTCGCATTTAGAGCCGCTTTCGAAGACCACTCTTGAGTTGCAGGCGTGGCTGAATGAGTATGGGCACGATTACTACATTGCGCAGCGGCTCAAGCGAAAACCTCAGATAGTTAGAAAGTTAAATCGATTGAGTGTTCGACTAACGCAGCTCCAAGATATTGGCGGTTGCAGGATTATCGTCGAAAAGAACGAGCTAATCGACCAGTTGGTCCAATTCTTTCGTGACAAGATTGGAAAGGCCAGTGAGCTCAAGTTGAATCGAGTGACTGACTATCGTGAAAAGGGACGCGACATAACTGGATACAGATCTGTGCACCTCTTGTTAGAGCGAGACGGAAGAAAGCTCGAGCTCCAGTTGCGCAGTAGAATTCAGCACTACTGGGCGGAGAGTATCGAGCGTACATCCGTGATCTACGGGCATCACCTCAAGGAAGGAGATGGTGATCCCGTAGTCATTTCCTACTTCCAGCGTCTTTCGGATGCATTCTTTGAGATTGAGTCGGGGCGAACCCCCGCGGCTAGGGCGCGTATTGAAATTGATGTCGCTAAGCAGCAAGCCGAGAAGGTCATTCGAGAGGGGGCGTTGGCGCCAGCATTCGACAGTCACGTCAATGAAGACATCATCCTGACACTCACGGAAAAAGAAAAAAGGAGCGCAAGTCCGATCAATAATTGGATTATCGTTTTTGATTGGAATACCGGACAGTTTGTGAGTTGGGATATTGTCGGGCGTACTCCAGATGAAGCAATCGCTGCATACGTGCATTACGAGAATCAATTTCCTGTTGAGAAGAACTTTGAGGTTGTTTTAATTGGTTCCTCTCGCGTTGCTACCGTAAGGCGAACGCACAGTCACTATTTCGGCATTGAAGACTACGAAAAGATTCTGGAAAGCCTCGACGAGTCTATTCAGGGTCTTGAAAGTATCGGGGCAATTGATGTTTCGGGGCGACAAATTCTCCTCAAGCTGTATACAAAGCATTTCTGGGGGCAGAAAACTGTCGCGATGGAGACCTTGCGCAACCATTTCTGTAAGGGCGTCAAGAACCTTGATTCAGCGATGGATAAGTTAGTTGAGCGTGGATTGGTTCTGCGCGACTCAACTAAGGGTCCTGTCTCACTTAACATTAAAGCTCGCGATGAGATCGACAGGCTTGTGTCGTGAAAGATCAAGGCCGTAAGGCGTACTAATAAGGCCGCTAGACTCTTTCGTAGAGTGCATAAGCGAAGCGTCATGCACCTTCTTTTAGGTGCCCGGCATCTGTGAGTTATGGCGGCGCATGACGCCTTCGGCTTATGCGCCCTACGAAAGGCAAAAGCTTGCGCGGACAGTGTCGTGAGGTGTCCCCCGTTGTCGTCCCATCATCGCACCGTGCTCGGCGCGTCAAGGTCGAGGTGAATTGCTGCGCAAACCTTGACGCGCCTGCGCGCGATGCGGCTCTGAATCGCCAACGGCGCCCACTCCGGGCGCCGGGCGAAACGGAGTGCCGTCATGTCCAAGCCGAAGTTCCAGCCGTCCAACGTTCTGCTCGTCGAAGTCCCGCCCCAGTTCATCGCCTTGTGCGAAGCCAGCGGCGCCAGCCCGCAGGCTGCGCTGCGTGGCATGGCCGCGATGGTGTGTGGTTTGCAATACGACAGCGACAACCGGCTGGTGCCGCTGGATGGTGCCGCCGCGTGATGCTTTACCGGGCGCGGGTCATCCCCGCGCCCGGATTCGCACGATCCTGCTCACGTCTGTGGATGGCATCGCTTGCAGGCATCATCACGAGTGCAAGTGTCATCATGGTGATGCGATAGACTGCAGGCTCCCCCAAAAAGAGACTTGTCTGATGAAAGCCATCTTCCTGTCCTGCGCCGCAATTCTCGTTCTCTCCGCTTCCGGCTGTGCCGAGAAGGTGGAGGATCGGCCGCTCAACGCGAGCGAGTGTCGTGAGCTCACGACGCTCGAACTGGACCTGAGCATTCAGGCGGGGCGTATCCCCAACATCGATGCTGGCAAGAAGGAGAGGTTCGTGACCCGGGCGGCCCAGGATTGTCTGGCGACCGGGCAATACAACACCGCTTACCTGGCCTGCGTGAAGGCATCCAATTCAACGGATGAATGGCAGAAGTGCGGCTCGCTCGTACAAGCTGCGAAGTGATGAAGCATCCCGCCGAGTAGGTGGCATGATCTTCCGATGTGGCGGGTAGGCGGCTGCACGTTCGCTTGCCCGCGATGCATCGCCGGGTTCCTTGTATCGGACCCGATGTCTTCGATCGAGGTGTCGCATGAAACGTATCCTGTCCCTGGTGTTCCTGCTTGCGACCGCTGCCCCCGCCAGTGCATGCGCCGTCATCATGTTTCCGCCCGATCACGAGTTCGCGCAGCGCGACATCGTGGTGATGGCGAGGCCGGTCGGGGTGTCGTTTCGTCCGAAGCAGGCGGCCAGCCTTCGCTACACCGGCGATTTTCGCGAAACTGTGATGTGGGAAGTGCTGCTCGCCTGGAAGGGCAAGTGGCGTTCGGGGGATCGATTCACCACGCGGCGCACCTTCGAGGCGTCCCCGTGCAGCTACGAAATCCGCCTCGCCGACAGGGCAACCTACCTCTTCTACGGCTACGGCAAGTCCGAGCCGTACCAGCACTTCTTCCTGGTCCCCGCCACGCAACCCTCCCAGTACATGAAAGATCTCTCCAGCAGGATCAAGCGGTGACAGGCCCAGTTTCCGCTCATGTTCCTTGCAAAAGTTGGGGCGAGTTGCGACGTAAACCTTGACATGCCTGCATGCTGTGCGATCAGTGACTACCAGCGGTGCACGATCGATACCGTGAAACTTTGAGTGCCGTTGTCGGCAAGCGCCATGCCGCAGGCAGCGGCCATGCGCAAGCTTGTCGCCGGCCACCTTCTTCCGCATCATGCCCCGTCCCGGAATCCCCCGTCCGGCCAGCGAGGAAGGCGATGATCGATCCGAAGCGGTGTTCCCTGGCGTGGTGCCTGGTGTTTGCCATGGCCACCACGGCCTGTGCTTCTTCCCAACCGAGCGAAGCGACGCAGGCCGTACAGCAGGTCGAAATGGCCGAAGCCCGCCTCGGCCCGCACCGCTTCCGCATGCCGGTGGAGATGTTCCGCTACGGCATCGCGCCGGAGGGCGGGCGGCGCTTCGAGATGATGCTGCGCCTGCCGGAGCAGTCGCCGGTGGCAGTGGAACCCGCGCCGGGCAGCGTGGAGCAGGCGATGCTGTTGTCGGTGGAGGTGGTGCGCATTGATGGCGTGCCGGTGTCGCACATGCTGTCGTTCTGGATGCGCGAGACGCCGCCGGATGCGTCGCCGGATCTCCTGGGCGGCGATGAGCCGCGCATCGCCGGCGAATCCGTGCATGGGCTGCGCGCATTCCCGGTCGCGGACGGTGCAGCCACCCGCAGCGATCCGCGCGATCGCTTCCTCGGTCCCGAGTCTCAGCGTCCGGTGCCGAGCTTCATCGAATGCACGCCGCGCGCGCAGCCGGATGGCGTGGCGCTGGTCGACGGGCGTGCGGTGAAGCAGGGCGACGGCGGCAGCATCGCGACCTGCGACCACGCCTTCCTGCTCGAAGACGATCTCGCGGTGCACCTGCGCTATGCGCGCGTGCATCTGCCGCAGTGGCGGGGCATCGAATCCCGCCTCGCCGCTCGCCTGCGCGAGGCGATGGCGGCGGCGAAGGCCGCGCCTGCTGCGCGCTGACATCGCGCGTCGCGCTCCATTTCGACATATTCCAGCAACCCGACACACGAGCCGATCGACATGAGCGGATTGAATCGCCAGGACCTCGACATCCTTCGCCACTATGCCGAACAGGGCAATCGCGAGCTGTATTGGAACTACCTCGCGCAGCAGCGCGGCAACGACGGCTACGGCCTGCTCGCGCTGGGCGTGGTGCGCAACGACAACGTGCCGGGCCAGGTCGCCAACGTCTACGCGCAGAACCGGGCGCGCGAAGACGGCGTGAACATGAGCGAACGCCAGTGGCAGCAGTTCGGCGTGGACCTGGTGCGCGCCGACCTGGCCGCGCGCGAGCGCCAACTGGAAGCAGGGCGCCCGGACCTCGCCCTCAACCTGCCGGTGCGCGACGTGCAGCGTGTGCATGACGACACCTTCCGTGCGCACGGCATCAGCCCCGATGCGTGGACGCCGCGCCTGCTGCTCGATGCCTCGCGTCGCCATGGCGGCGAGGCCGAAGCCGAGCGCGTCTGGACGGGCATGATGGACAACAGCTACCTCGGCATCGGTCGCGGCATCGGCACCCTGGGCGATGCGGCATATCGCTACAACGACGCCCAGTTCAATGCCGCTTCGTATCTGGCCGATGTCAGCCAGGCGCGCGCCGAAGCGTCCGTGTCGCGCGCCAACACCGATCCGAACGTGATCGGCGCGACGAGCGTCTACCACATGTACAGCCCGCGCGACGGCAGCTGGGCTTCGGTCTCCGGCGGCGGCATGGGCATGCCGCATGTCCGCGAGGTGACCGATCCGGCGCGCATCGCTGAATTGAACGACGCGCGTGCGGTGCGCATCGAGCGCCAGCAGATGCGCGACGACTTCCATCCGGACGACCCGAACCGCAATCGTCCGATCATGCGCAGCCCGTGGACGCTGGCCGAGAACGAACCCGCGCCGTCGGACCCGCGCATGCCGGCGCATCCGCGCCACGCGATGTACAACCAGATCGAGCAGGGCGTGGAGCGACTGAGCGCACAGGCTGGCGGTGTGCCGGCCGAGACCAATGCGCGGATGACGATGAGCCTGTACGCGCTGGCGACCGAGCGCGGCCTGTCGTCGGTGGATCATCTGCTCCTCAACCGCCAGGGCAGCGAGCATGCGGCGGGTTCGCGCGTGATCCTGGTGCAGGGTCAGGACCCGTCCGATCCGGCCAATCGCCTGGCGCACATGGGCACCGCCGATGCGGTGGGGCGCCCGGTCGAACAGTCGCTGCAGCAGGCGCAGACCATCGAACAGCAGCAGACGCGTCAGGCGGAACTCGCCCGGACGCAGGAGCCCGCCATGGCGATGGCCGCGCGCGAGGCGCCGACGCGGGTGCTGTGATCCGCGGACTGTGTTCGGGAGCGGTGAAGGCGTGACGCAGCCGTGGGGTATCGGATCCCGCTACCCCCGGGGCAGATGGGCTGAACCGGTCCGCTGCGGGTTGCAAAAGCGGGGGGCATCGCCGACGCTCCGGTCATGTCCGCCTTGCGCGGCCGGGGATACGCCGTACGAGGACGGCTCGATATGGACGATGGCATCGTCGGGTTGTTGTTGCTTGTGGGGCTGGCGGTACTCGCCGTTCCGCTGCTTTTGGTGATGGCGCTGGTCAAGATCGGCAACGCGAAGTTGCGGATCGAGACGCTGGAGCGCGACGTGACGCAGCTGGAGAACCGGCTGGCGCGTGTGGAGCAGACGCGGGCCGATGCGGGAGCCGAAGCCCTGGCGGCGAGCGTGGCGGCGAAAGCGGCTGCGGCGCGACCGGCGACCGTCAGCGTGCCCATGTCGGAGTCGGTGCCAACGCCCGAGCCGTCGGCCGCTGCACCGCCAACGTCCATCCCTGAAGTCCCCGAACCTGCAGCCGAGCGCCCGATCACCGGTCGCGCGCGTTTCGACGTGCCTGATGCGCCCCTGCCGCCGACCGCGCCGGCTGCGAAGCCGGGTCCGACCGCGCCGCCGCCCATGCCGCCCGCCCCGCCGCGCGCCGACGCACTGCCGCCGGCCGCGCCGCGTCCGCAGGCGCCGCGTCCGCGCCCGGAGCGCGAGACGCCGGATCCTGTGTCGATCCTGTTCGGCAAGGTCAAAGCCTGGTTCACCGAAGGCAACATCCCGGTGAAGATTGGCATGCTGGTGCTGCTGGCCGGTGTCGCCTCGCTGCTGAAGTACGCGAGCGACCAGGGCTGGGTGAGCGTGCCGATGGAGCTGCGCCTGGGCGGCATCGCCGCTGCGGCGATCGCGGGCCTGGTGTTCGCGTGGCGACAGCGCGAGACGCGCCGCTCGTTCGCGCTGTCGCTGCAGGGTGGCGCGATCGGCGTGCTGATGCTGGTCACGTTCGCGGCGTTCAAGCTGTACGGCTTCATCGAGGCCGGACCTGCGTTCGCGATCACCATCCTGCTGGTCGCGGGGCTGGGCGTGCTCGCGGTGCTGCAGAACGCGCTGGCGCTGGCGGTGTTCGGCCTGCTCGCAGGCTTCCTCGCGCCGATCTGGCTGTCCACCGGCAGCGGCAACCACGTCGCGCTGTTCTCGTACTACGCCGTGCTCAACCTCGGCATCTTCGGCATCGCCTGGCATCGCTCGTGGCGCCTGCTGAACTTGCTCGGCTTCGTCTTCACCTTCGGCATCGGCACGATCTGGGGCGTGCTCGATTACCAGCCGGCCAAGTTCGCCAGCACCGAGCCCTTCCTGATCCTCTTCTTCGCGCTGTACCTGCTCATTCCCCTCCTGCATGCGCGCCGCGACGACGGCGACGACGCGACCCAGCGGCTGGTCGACGGTACGCTGGTGTTCGGCACACCGCTGGTCGCGTTCGCCCTGCAGGCGGGCCTGCTCCAGGGCGAGCGCATGCCGCTGGCGTTCTCGGCGCTGGGACTCGCCGCCATCTACGCGGCGCTCGCTGGCTTGCTGCGCAACCGTGAACGCTACGACGGCGTGGCGCTGGTGTATGCGGTGCTGGCGGTCGGCTTCGCCACGCTCGCGGTGCCGTTGGCGTTGTCGGCGCACGCCACGGCCAGCGTGTTCGCGCTGGAAGGTGCGGGCCTTGTCTGGCTGGGCCTGCGCCAGCAGCAGCGCCTGCCGCAGTTCGCCGGCCTGCTGCTGCAGCTCGGCGCGGCGGCGGCGTTCGTTGCCGGTGTCGGCGGGGTGTCGAGCGGCTTCGAGGTCGTGGCGGAAGCGGTACGTACGCCGATCGCCAATGCGCACTGCATGAGCGCGCTGCTGATCGCGATCGCCGGCTTCGTCACCGCCTGGGCCTATCGCCGCGCACTCCCGGGCGTGGTGGTCGGCGTGTTCACGCTGTGGTCGCTGCTGTGGTGGTGCGTGGCGGGTTTCGGCGAGATCTTCGACTTCGTGCCAAGCAAGCATCGCATCGATGCCAGCTTCGCCTTCGTGCTGTTCACCGGCTGGCTGGCGGCCGAAGGGCGTCGTCGCATCGAAGGCATGTCGGTGCTGGGTGGCATCGCTGCGGTCGCGCTGGCGCTGGGCGTGCCGTTCGCGCTGGGACAGGCTGCGCAGCACGATCATCCGCTGGGCGAGTGGGGCGGGGCGACGTGGGCGCTGTTCGCGGTGCTGGGCTTCCGCGCGCTGATGTGCCTGCGCGAGACCGGGTCGATCCTGCGCGGCATCGCGCATGCCGGCTGGTGGTGGTCGTGGGTGACGATGCTGGCGATGACCGCGTTCCATCTGGTCTACCGCACCGATGGCACCGCCGCGGAAATGGGCGACGGCTGGCGCATCCTCGCGCTGGGCCTGCCGGTGCTGCTGTTCGCGCTGGTGCTGCGCCTGCGTCCGGCGCTGCTGGCGCCGCCGCTGGCGGAGGGCTTCGACGACTATCGCGGCCTGCTCGATGTGTCCGCTGCGCTGGTGCTGGGCCTGCTGTGGACGGTGTCGCTGTTCTTCCCGGGCGAGAGCGCGCCGCTGCCGTGGTTGCCGCTGCTCAATCCGCTGGAGCTGTGGCAGGTCGCGACGCTGATGCTGTTGGCGCACTGGGCGTGGCGCGGCGATCGCGCAGGCTCCTCGCGGGTGCCCGCATTCGCGCTGTGCGCGTTCGCGTGGATCACCTTCGCCACGCTGCGTGCGGTCCACCAGATCGGCGACATCGCCTGGTCGCCGTCGATGTTCGGCCACACCGAGGTGCAGACCGCGCTGACCGTGGTCTGGAGCGTGCTGGGCGTGCTCGGCTGGATCTTCGGCTCGCGTCGCGGCGACCGCCTGCTGTGGGCCGCCGGTGCGGTGCTGATGGGCGTGGTGCTGCTCAAGCTGGTGCTGATCGATCGCCAGCACCTGGGCACGCTGTTCGGAATCGTGTCCTTCCTCGCATACGGCCTGCTCTGCACTGCGGTAGGTTATTTCGCGCCGGCGCCTCCACGGAGGTCGGCATCCCCGGAGATCAACGCATGAATCGAATCCGCAGCGCCGTCGTCGGCGGCGTCCTGGGCGTGGTCTGCGCCCTCGGCGCCGCTCCCGTTGCATCCGCAGGGCAGCCCGGCGATTACGCGTATCGCTGGCCGCTGAAGACCGACGGCGACAGCGCGGCCTGGCAGTTCGCGCTGACGCCCGAGGTCTACGCCGCACTCGCCGATGCCGGTCTGCGCGATTTCGAGGTCTTCAACGCCGAAGGCAAGCCGGTCCCGGTGGCGCGACTGACCGTGGACCCGGCAGCGACACCCGGCGTCGCGCAGGTGTCGTTGCCGGCCTACGCGCTGCCCCGCGCTGCCGATGCGACCGCGACGCCGGACGATCTGGCGCTGCGCATCGAACGCGATGAAGACGGCCGCCTGCGCGTGCTGCAGGTCGAGACCGGCGCCGATCCGGCGCAGCTCGCGATCGACTACATCATGGACGCCGACATGCGTCGCGATCCGAAACGGCCGTCGAGCGTGGATCGACTCGACTTCTCCTGGTCCGAGCGCGGCGACGTGCGTGCGCGCTTCGTGCTGGAAGGCAGCGAGGACCTGGTGTACTGGCAGACGGTGGTGCCCGAGGTCGCGGTGGTCTCGCTGCGCCGGGGCGATGCGGTGCTGCAGCGACGCGACGTCGAGTTTGCGCCGAGTTCGCTGCGCTACCTGCGCCTGCGCCAGATCGATGGCACACCGATGCCAGGCCTGCAGGTGACCGCGCGACGCACCCGCGCAGGCGCCGTCGCGCCTGCCTGGCAGCGCGAGACCGCCCGGTTCGTCGACGCCGCGCCGGACCCGTTCGGCAGTGGCCAGGTCTACCGCTATCGCCTGCCGGCCAAGCTGCCGGTGAGCCGGGTCGGCATCACGCTCGGCGCGGACAACGCCACGGCGCGGGTCATGGTGGACGCGCAGCGCGGCACCGCCACCGAACAGCCGGGCGATGCGCAGGGCTGGGTGCCGGTCGGCGAGACCCTGCTGTTCCGCCTGCGCCAGGACGGGATGCGCATCGACAACGAGCCGCTGCTGCTCAGCGTGCCCCACGCTGCGCGCGAATGGCGCCTGCGCAGCCCGGTGAGCCTGTCCCCGGCGCCGCTGCTGGAGGTGTTCTACCAGCCGGACCGCTTCGTCTTCCTGGCCCAGGGGCCGGGACCGTACACGCTGGCGGCCGGCAGCGTGGTCTCGCGCCGCGACGATCTCCCGGTCGAGCAGGCCCTCGCGCCGCTGCGCCAGCACCTCGGCGCGCAGTGGGCACCGCCGCCGGCCGCACTGGGTGCTCGCACCGAATCGGCCGGCCAGCAGGCCTATGTCGTGCCCGAGCCGCCGATCGACTGGCGGCGCTGGCTGCTGTGGGCGCTGCTGGTCGGCGGCGCGGCAGCCGTGGGCGGTTTCGCCCTGGTGCTGATGCGCCAGCGCGCCGGCAGCGACGACCACGAGGCCGATGCCTCCGAGACCATCCGCACGGCCTCGGCGCCGCGCCCGGTCGCGCGGTTTGATGCCGGCCCGCCGGAACAGGGACAATACGCGCCCCCTGACAGCGCACCTGTTCCTCCGGAGCCCCGAATGCCCATCGTCCGCATGACCGACCTCGACCTCGCCGGCAAGCGAGTGCTGATCCGCCAGGATCTCAACGTGCCCGTCTCGGACGGCAAGGTGACTTCCGACCAGCGCATCGTCGCCTCGCTGCCCACGCTGAAATTGGCGCTGGAGAAGGGCGCGGCGGTGATGGTGATGTCGCACCTCGGCCGGCCGAAGGAGGGCGTGTGGAGCGAAGCCGATTCGCTGGCGCCGGTCGCCGCGCGCCTGGGCGAACTGCTCGGCCGCGACGTGCCGCTGGTGAAGGACTGGGTCGACGGCGTCGAGGTCGCACCGGGTCAGCTCGTGCTGCTGGAAAACTGCCGCATGAACGTCGGCGAGGGCAAGGACGACGAGGCGCTGTCGCAGAAGTACGCCGCGCTGTGCGACGTGTTCGTGATGGACGCCTTCGGTACCGCGCACCGCGCGCAGGCCTCGACGCACGGCGTGATCCGCTTCGCGACGCAGGCCGCCGGCGGCCCGCTGCTGATGGCCGAACTCGATGCGCTGGCGAAGGCGCTGGAACATCCGGCGCGTCCGCTGCTCGCGATCGTCGCCGGCAGCAAGGTCAGCACCAAGCTCGAACTGCTGTCGTCGCTGGTGTCGAAGGTCGACCAGCTCATCGTCGGCGGCGGCATCGCTAACACCTTCATCGCCGCGATGGGCCATGGCGTCGGCAAGTCGCTGGTCGAGACCGACCTGATCGACACCGCGAAGCAGATCATGGCCGATGCGAAGGCGCGCGGCGCCGACATCCCGGTGCCGACCGACGTGGTCGTCGCCCCTGCCTTTGCCGCCGATGCGCCGGCCACGGTGAAGGCGGTCGACGCCGTCGAGGCGGACGACATGATCCTCGACATCGGCCCGGATACCGCCGCGCGCTACGCCGAGCTGATCAAGTCCGCCGGCACGGTGGTGTGGAACGGCCCGGTCGGCGTGTTCGAGTTCGACGCCTTCGGCAAGGGCACGGAAACGCTGGCCCGCGCGATCGCCGCGAGCAGCGCGTTCTCGATCGCCGGTGGTGGCGACACGCTCGCGGCCGTCGACAAGTACGGCATCGAGGACGAGGTGTCGTACATCTCCACCGGTGGCGGCGCCTTCCTCGAATTCCTCGAAGGCAAGACCCTGCCGGCGGTGGCCGCGCTGCAGGCGCGGGCGGGCTGATCGCTCCGCGCACCGCTGGATGAACGACGCGGCGTCCATGCCCGGGATATTCCCGGGATGGGTGCCGCGTCTCGCTTCGAGCGACCGGAGCTGGTTACGCTGCTCGCGCGGCGATCTTGCCGCGCTTGCGAAGGAATGCCGTCATGAAGAAGTCTGTCGTTGCATCGCGTCGTGCGGTGCTGATGTGCGCACTGGTCGCCTCGATGCTGCTCTCCGGTGTCGCGATCGCGGATGGTTGCCTGCAGGGCACCTGGCATTATTTCGACGCCAACGGTCGCCTCGTCGGTGGCCAGACCGTCGGCTGCGGTGAACTCGACGGCAGCTGGGGCGCCGTCACTGCGAACAAGACCTTCTCGCAGGGCTGCGCTGCCTCCTACTGAGCCATCGTGTTTCGAATGCGCCCGCTTCGCGGCGTGCGCGATGTCCCCGAAGGCCCGGTTCGTCCGGGCCTTCGTGCGTTGCGGAGATCGGCGCATCCACTCGAGTGCCTGTCTCGCATGCGATGGCATGCGCATTCATGCAATGATGAATCGACGTTTTGCTTTGTTTTCATGCGTTTTTCGTCGTTTCGACGAGTTAGCCGATGAGAGTTTTTCATGAGCGCCGTCCTTCGATCCGGTGGAGTTGAATGCTGCGTTGCGGTTCTGCTACCAAGTCCCTGCGCATGAAGCGCCTTCGCAGGCGAGGCCGTCCGCCTCGCGCCTCCCCCGGGGCGAAGCGACGCATGCTGCCGGGTGCCGCGTGCGATGGTGGTTCCATCCAGCGATCGCCACGCAACGACCGGTGCCTGCCACGCATCCCATCACGTTCCAATGGAGTCGAACCATGAAATCCAGCGCATTTTCCGGCCTTGCCGTCGCCATTCTGTCCACACTCGCGATCGGTGCCGCAGTTGCCGCCGGCCCCGGCAAGGTCTCGCAGCTGACGCTCGCCAAGCCGGGGGCCAAGCCCGTCGTCGCTGCCAGCAACAACCCGCTTCGTGACCAGGTCGTCCTGCGCCAGATGCAGATGACGCTGAAGCACGCGGGACGTCCCATGACCGCCGCCGAAGCCGATCGCCTGCTCAACGCCCGGATCATCGGCGGCTCGCTGGCGGGCGCGGGCGACAACCCGTTCCAGGTCGCCCTGCTCAGCCGCAGCATCGCCAACAATTTCGACGCCCAGTTCTGCGGCGGCTCGCTGGTCAAGGCCAATGTGGTGGTCACCGCCGCGCACTGCGTGGTCGGCACGAGCGCCAGCCAGATCGACGTGCTCACCGGCACGCGCAGCCTGAGCAGCG
The DNA here is from genome assembly GCF_042677005.1 of Lysobacter brunescens. Taxonomy (NCBI): domain Bacteria; kingdom Pseudomonadati; phylum Pseudomonadota; class Gammaproteobacteria; order Lysobacterales; family Lysobacteraceae; genus Lysobacter; species Lysobacter brunescens. Next base: position 2,005,824 of record NZ_JBHTIF010000001.1, read on the forward strand.
GAGGCACACGCCATGCGGTGTCCAGCATCCGCATCCATCCGAGCTACAACAACAGCACGCTCGACTACGACGTCGCGGTGCTGACGCTGTCGACCTCGGCCACCGGCCTGCCGCTCGCCACGGTCATCGGCACCACCGACGTCGCCGACGGCACCAACCTGCTGGTCACCGGCTGGGGCAACACCAGCATCTCGGGCACCAGCTATCCGACCGAGCTGTACAAGGCCGTGACCCCGCGCATCTCGACGAGCGTCTGCAACGGCAACAAGGTGTATCGCGGCGCGATCACCGACCGCATGTTCTGCGCGGGCTACCTCGCCGGTGGCATCGACAGCTGCCAGGGCGACTCCGGTGGTCCGATCGCCCAGGGCAACACCCTGGTCGGCATCGTCAGCTGGGGCCGCGGCTGCGCGGGCAAGAACAAGCCGGGTGTCTACACGCGACTGGCCAACAGCACCCTCAATGCCTGGGTGCGCACCAACGCCGGGCTGTGATCGAGGCCTGCAACCGGCGGCCCGTCGCGCACGGGCCGCCGGCTTGCATTTGCGGAGCGCCCTCGGCATCGTGCCGCGCGTGAACACACTCTTCTTCGACCTCGACGGCACGCTCATCGACTCTGCCGTCGGCATCACCCGCTGCGTCGCCCACGCCCTCGACGGCATGGGCCATCCGGGCCTCCCCGAATCCGAACTGCGCCGCTGGATCGGTCCCGCGCTGCGCGTCAGCTTCGGCGCGCTGTTCGACGATCCGGTCGACATCGAGCGCGCGGTCGCGCTCTACCGCGAGCGGTTCGAACTCGTGGGCTGGACCGAGCACACGATCTACGAAGGGATCGGCGAGGCCGTCGCCACCCTGCATGCCGCCGGTCACCGGCTCGCGGTGGTCACCGCCAAGAACGAGCCGCATGCCCGACGCATCGTCGAGACCCTGCCGTTCGCGCATTGCTTCGACGACATCATCGGCGCGACGCCCGACGGTCGCATCAGCCACAAGCCCGAACTGATCGCCGAAGCTCTGCGCAGGCTCGACCTGCGTCCCGGCGACTGCACGATGATCGGCGACCGCCATCTCGACATCGACGGTGCGCATCATCACGGCATGCGCGGCATCGGCGTGCTCTGGGGGTTCGGCGACGAGGACGAGCTGCGCACCGCCGGCGCGCATGCGCTGGCACGGGCGCCGCGCGAGCTGGTCGCGATGTCCTCCATGGCCAACCGCGCGGACTGACGCCGGGCCTGCGGACATGTCCCGCGCATGTCCACGCGGGACATGCGCGACACGCTGCGCATGACGACGTTTCCATCGCGAAAATCGCCATGGGCCGTGGTAGCGTTGGGCGATCCGAAGAGAGCCTCACGATGACCGAACAGCGCCGCCGCACCAAGATCCTCGCCACCCTCGGCCCCGCCACCGACGCCCCGGGCGTGCTCGACGCGCTGCTGCGCGCGGGCGTGGACGTGGTCCGACTCAACTTCTCGCACGGCGATCCCTCCGGCCAGGTCGCACGCGCCGAAGCGGTGCGCGCCGCCGCCGAACGCGTCGGTCGCGAGGTCGGCATCCTCGCCGACCTGCCCGGGCCGAAGATCCGCATCGAGAAGTTCGCGAACGACAAGGTGAAGCTGCGCGCGGGCGAACGCTTCGATCTGCTCGCGAGCGCCGATGCGCCGCCGGGCGACGAGACCCAGGTCGGCGTGAGCTACCTCGGCCTGCCGAACGATGTCGTGCCCGGCGACGTGCTGCTGCTCGACGATGGCGTGGTGCAGCTGCAGGTCACGGCGGTGGAAGGGCCGCGCATCATCACCACCGTGCTCAACGACAGCGAGCTGTCGAACCGCAAGGGCCTCAACAAGCTCGGCGGCGGCCTGTCGCTCGGCGCGATCACCGAGCGCGACCGCGAGCTGATCCAGGTCGCCGCGCAGCTCGGCGCCGATTTCATCGCCGTGAGCTTCTGCCGCAATGCCGAGGACATGAACGAAGCGCGCCGCGTCGCGCGCGCCGCCGGCAGCGATGCCGCGCTGGTCGCCAAGGTCGAGCGCGCCGAGGCGATCGAGAACCTGGTCGAGATCGTCGACGCCAGCGACGTGGTGATGGTCGCGCGCGGCGACCTGGGCGTGGAAATCGGCGACGCCGAACTGCCCGGCCTGCAGAAGAAGATCATCCGCACTTCGCTGGAGCGCAACAAGGTCGTCATCACCGCGACGCAGATGCTGCAGTCGATGGTCAGCAGCCCGATCCCGACCCGCGCCGAAGTGCTGGACGTGGCGAACGCGGTGATCGACGGCACCGATGCGGTGATGCTGTCGCAGGAAAGCGCGGCCGGTGCCTATCCGGTCAAGGCGGTCGAGGCGATGGACCGCATCTGCCTGGGCGCCGAGCGCCAGTTCGAGCACGACACCGACTTCGAGGCCGCGCCGCGCAATCTGGAGCGTGCGGACCAGGCGATCGCGATGGCGTCGATGTTCCTCACCGAGCACATCGGCGTCGGCGCGATCGTGGCGATGACCGAATCCGGCGGCACCGCGCGCTTCCTGTCACGCTTCCGTGGCCGCGCCCCGATCTTCGCATTCGCGCGCCACGGCTCGTCGCGCCGGCGCATGGCGATGATGCGCGACGTGTTCCCGATGGATTACGACAGCCGCGGCCAGACCCCGCGCCAGGCCGCGCGCGGCAGCATCGCCGCGCTGGTGCAGGCGGGCCTGCTCACCACCGGCGACCGCGTGATCTTCACCAGCGGCGAGCACATGGAAACCCACGGCGCCACCAACACGCTGCGCCTGCTGGAAGTGGGCGAGGACGGCAAGGCCGAGGGTCTGGGCGAACTGTAACCACATCGATGGCGTCGTCGGCATCACGCAGCACGACGCGGGGAGTGCAGGGATGACGAAGCGGTTGTCGGCGATGCGCGCGGTACTGGGCATGGGCATCGGTATGGGCATGGTGCTGGCGATGACTGCGGCCGCGCAATCGCGCACGCCGTCCGATGCGCAGCTGCAGGCGGCGGCGCAGGCGAGCTTTCCGGAGCTCTTCGAATTGCTCGCCTTGCCGAACGATGCGATCGTGCCCGCCGACATCCGCCGCAACGCCGACTGGTTGCAGCGCGCCTTCGAGCGACGTGGATTCAGCGCCCGGCAGTTGCCGAATGACGGCAAGCCGATGCTGTTCGCCGAGTACGGCAAGCCGGTGCCGGGTCGGAAAACCATCCTGTTCTACATGCATTTCGACGGCCAGCCGGTGCTGCCGGAGCAGTGGGCGCAACCCGATCCCTGGCAGGCCGTGGTGAAACAGCGCAACGCGACAGGCGCATGGGAATCCGTGCCGACGGCGCGGTTGCAGGACGCCGTGCTCGACCCGGAGCTGCGCGTCTTTGCACGTTCCGCATCCGATGACAAGGGACCGATCCTGATGCTGCTGGCGGCGTTGGATGCGCTGCGCACGGCGGGCGTCGAACCGGCGATCCACGTGAAGGTGCTGCTCGACAGCGAAGAAGAGAAGGGCTCGCCGACGCTCGGTGCCGTCGCGAAGGCGCATGCCGACCTGCTGCGCGCCGATGGCCTGGTGCTCTTCGACGGCCCGAGGCATCCGAGCAACCGGCCGACGCTGGCCTTCGGGAACCGCGGCGTGGCGATGGCGACGCTGACCGTGCACGGCCCGCGCGCGCCGCTGCACAGCGGCCACCACGGCAACTACACGCCGAATCCCGCGCAGCGCCTCGCCGCGCTGCTGGCGACGATGAAGGACGACCAGGGGCGCGTGACCGTGCCCGGCTACTACGACGGCATCGTGCTGACCGAGGCCGAGCGCGCGATCCTGGCCGAGACGGGCGACGACGAAGCGGCGATGCGCAAGCGTGTCGGCGTCGCGAAGACCGATGCCGTCGCGCCGAGTTACCAGGAGGCGATGCAGTATCCGTCGCTGAACGTGCGCGGCCTGCAGTCCGCCGCCGTCGGCGACAAGGCCGCGAACATCGTGCCGCACAAGGCCGTCGCCGAACTGGACCTGCGCACCACGCCCGAGGCCGGCCCGGAGCGCCTGTTCGCGCTGATCCGCGACCACGTGCAGCGCCAGGGCTGGCATCTGGTCGACGGCGAGCCGACCGAGGCCGACCGTGCAACCTACGACCGCCTCGCCACGCTCGCCTACGGTGGCGGCAGTCGCGCGGTGCGTACGCCGATGGATGCGCCGATCGGCGTCTGGGCCCATGCCGCGCTGCGCCGCAGCTTCGGCTATGCGCCGGCCATGCGCCCCGTGCGCATCCGCATGATGGGCGGCTCGCTGCCCACCGACGAACTGGTCGACGCGTTGCAGGTGCCGTTCGTGATCGTGCCGCCGGTCAACGGCGACAACAACCAGCACAGCTTCGACGAGAACCTCCGCATCGGCCATTACCTCGACGGCGTGCGCATGGCCGCAGGCCTGCTGACGACGCCGTTCGCCGAGTGACATTCGGGCGCACGCCGCCCGGCGTGCCGCCGTGCACGCATTCGCACCGATGAAACGTCGCAGTCGCGACCCGTGAGATGCCGCTGCGGGACAATCTCCTTCGCCCGGCGAGAGGCCGCGCGAGTCCCGGGAATTCCGCACAGGGACATCCCGTCGTCGCGAGAGACGCGACATCCAGACAACGAAGAGAAAAGGATCCTCCATGAAGAAAACGCTCCTGATCGCGTGGGTCGCCCTGCTGTTCTCCGGTTCCGCGTCCGCCGCAGGCTGGCAGTCGCTCGGACGCGTCAACGCGCTGACCGCCACGCCCGATCCCCAGCAGTGCGAGCAGCGCGTCATCAACCACTACTGGAGTTCGAAGCCGATCTACTACCCGGACGCCGTGAACGTGTACTGGACGAACAACATCGAGTTCGTCTTCGACCGCAACGTCAGTGCGCTGCGTACCCTGGTCAGCAACGCGCCGGCCAACTCGCGCTTCAAGACCGCCGTCGATGCGTACAACGCGCAGTCGGCGGGCGCCAAGAGCCTGTTCGCGACGATCTCGGTCGGCCAATACCCGGGCGTGAGCATCCGGATGGCGTACGTCGACGCCAACGGCCTCACCCAGGGACTGGGCTGGGGCGTGGTCTCCACCGAACTGCAGTATTACGAGCTGCAGCAGCGCTGCCCGATCTGATCCGGGCCGCGTACGTTCGACCGACCGGGCGCCTTCGCGCGCCCGGTCCTGCGTCGCATTCCATGTCCTGGCTCGCGCTGTCCGACAGGACAGGCCGGGGCTGGGTCTCGGCCCGGACGGGCAGGTTTTCCCGGCCAAGTCATTGATTTTCCATGCTCTTGGGCCGGGTCCGTCGGGGTATAATGGCCGACTTTCCCGCCGCCCCTTCCAGGACTCCCAATGAGCATCGAACAGCTTGCCGACATCGCCCGCGCCATGGTCGCGCCGGGCAAGGGCATCATCGCCATCGACGAATCCAATGCCACCATCGCCAAGCGTTTCGAGAGCGTGGGCATTCCGAACAGCGAAGAGAACCGTCGCGCCTACCGCGAAATGCTGCTGACCACGCCGAACCTCGGCGAGCACATCTCCGGCGCCATCCTGTTCGACGAAACCATCCGCCAGTCCACCAAGGACGGCGTGCCGTTCACCAAGGTGATGATGGACAACGGCATCATCCCGGGCATCAAGGTCGACAAGGGCACGCACGCGCTCGCCGGCTGCCCCGGCGAAGTGGTCACCGAAGGCCTCGACGGCCTGCGCGACCGCCTCAAAGAATACGCCCAGCTCGGCGCACGCTTCGCCAAGTGGCGCGCGGTCATCAACATCGGCGAGGACATTCCGTCCGGCACCTGCATCGAAGCCAACGCCCACGCCCTCGCGCGCTACGCCGCGCTGTGCCAGGAATGCGGCATCGTGCCGATGGTCGAGCCGGAAGTGATCATGGACGGCGACCACGACATCGAGACCTGCTACGAAGTCACCGAAGTCACCCTGCGCTCGCTGTTCGATGCGCTGTACCAGCACAACGTCATGCTCGAAGGCACCATCCTGAAGGCCTCGATGGTCGTCTCGGGCAAGGACTGCGCCGAGCAGGCCTCGGTCGACGAAGTCGCCGAAAGCACCGTGATGTGCCTGAAGTCTGCCGTGCCGGCGATCCTGCCGGGCATCGTCTTCCTGTCGGGCGGCCAGAGCGACGAAGCGGCGACCGCGCACCTCGACGCCATGAACAAGCTCGGTCCGCACCCGTGGCCGCTGTCGTTCTCGTACGGCCGCGCCATGCAGTCCGCCGCGCTGAAGATCTGGTCGCAGGACCTGGTCGGCAACGTCGCCAAGGCGCAGGAAACCGTCTTCGCCCGCGCCCGCGACAACGGTCTGGCCGCACTCGGCAAATGGTCGAGCTGATGCTCCGCGCGCGGACGCCCGCCGGACATCTCCGGTGGCGTCCGCTCCGCTGAACGAACCGCAAGCCGTTTGGCCCGATTCGGCACAGCGCATCAATGCCGGAAACACCGCAAACGCCGACAGAGTTGTCGGCGTTTGTCGTTTCGGGGCGTCAGGGCTTGCCGGAATCGTGCGCGCCGCCGGTACGCAGCGCGTTCTTTTCCGCCCATCGCCGGTCGATGGCGTCCAGCGCCAGGTCCGCGGCGGTCTTCAGCACGGTGAACAGGATCAGCACGCCGGCATTGCCTTCGCCGTCGCCGCTGGTGCCGAACAGCACGATCAGGTGCATCGGTACGATGCGCAGGTAGGGCGTCGCCATCATCCGCCCGAGGTTGGGCACGCCGCGCAGGTCGGCCGCGTGCTGCACCGCGTAGGTCGCGCGCTGCGACAGCACGAACGAGACGCCGCAGGCCAGCAGGGCCAGCCAGTTCCACAGGCCGTCCACCCAGTGGCTGTCGAGCAGGAAGACCAGGTAGCCGACGTGGAAGAAGCCGTAGTGGAAGGCGAAGAAATTCGCGGTGGAACGCTTCCCGGCCTCGTTTTCGGGCACCGGCCTGCCGCCCGAGGTGAAGCCTGCCGTGCTGAAGCGATCGAGGCTGAGCATCCGCTTGCGCGCGTACCCGCCGATGACCACGCTCTGGATCCAGTAGGGCCACAGCAGCCAGGCCGGCGACCAGTCGAGAATGATCGCCGCGACCAGGGTCAGCGCATTGGCGATCACCAGATGGCGCGCGGAAGGACCGCGCCAGGTGTCTGCAGGCAATCGAAACGACACGGTTGACCCCCTGTCCGGAACGCATCGTTCCCGATCTTGGCATCGTGTAGGCCAAAGGTCACGACTGCCTGCAAGGCACCGGTTCGGGACATGCGCTGCCGCTACAATCGGCCGGGATTGTCCTCCGGATCGCACGATGTCCCCACGCCTCGCTTCCACGGTGTCTTCTTCCCGGTTCCTCGCGCCGCGTGCCCGCGCTTCCCTTGCCCGCGCGTCGCGCGTGGCGACGCTGCTCCTGCTGGCCTGCGCGCTCGCCGCGTGCGGCGACAAGGAGGCGGCCGGCGGTCCCGGCAAGGGCGGTCCGGGTGGCGGCAAGGGCGGGGATCGCCCGGTGCCGGTCACCACGGTGCGCCTGCAGCCGGAATCCTTCACCGACACCCTCATTGCGATCGGCACGGTGAAGGCGCGCGAGTCGGTCACGGTGACCGCCAAGGTCAGCGAGATCGTGCAGACCGTGCATTTCGACAGCGGACAGGAAGTGCGCGCAGGTGCGCCCCTCGTCACCTTGTCCGACCGCCAGCAACAGGCCGCGCTGAGCGAAGCGCAGGCCAGCGCGAACGAAGCCGATCGCCTGCTGCGCCGGCAGACCGAGCTGGTGCAGCAGCAGCTGATTGCCCGCGCCCAGGTCGACAACCAGCGCGCCGCCCGCGACGCCGCGCAGGCGCGCGTTGCGCAGATCCGCGCGCAGCTGGCTGACCGCGTGGTGCGCGCGCCGTTCTCCGGCGTGCTCGGCCTGCGCCAGGTCAGTCCCGGTGCGCTGGTCACGCCGGGCACGCCGATCGCCACGCTCGACGACATCTCGCGCGTCTACGTCGACTTCCCGCTGCCGGAGTCGCAGCTGTCGCGCGTGGGGCCCGGTCAGCGCGTGGACGCGCGTGCGGTGGCCTACCCGGAGCAGCGTTTCGAGGGCACGGTGCAGACCGTGGACGCACGCATCGATCCGGTCACCCGTGCCGTGCAGGTGCGCGCCGACCTGCCCAATCCGCAGCGCCTGCTGCGCCCGGGTATGCTGATCAACGTCGAGATCTCCGGTGCCACGCGCAGCGCGATGCTGTTGCCGGAGATCGCGGTCACCCAGGTCGGTCGCGACAGCTATGTCTATCGCGTCGGCAAGGACGATGCGGTCGAACAGGTGAAGGTGGGCCTGGGATCGCGCAGCGCAGGCAAGGTCGAGATCGTCGAAGGCCTGGCGGCTGGCGACCGCGTCGTGGTCGACGGCACCGGCAAGCTCAAGCCCGGTGACCGGATCAGCGAAGCCGGCGCCAAGGCCGGTGCCGCCGCGCCTGCCGACGCGAAGGCGTCCGCACCCGCACCCGCACCCGCACCGCCCTCGGCGAAGCAGGGCTGAGGAGCCGACCATGCGCCTCTCCGACGTTTCGATCGAACGCCCGGTCTTCGCCACGGTCCTCAGCCTGATGCTGATCGTGGTCGGCTTGATGTCGTATTCGCGCCTCACCCTGCGCGAGCTGCCCGCGATCGACCCGCCCGTGGTCTCGGTGGACGTCACCTATCCCGGTGCCTCGGCGGGTGTGGTCGAGACCCGCGTCACCCAGGTGCTGGAAGACGCGCTGGCCGGCATCGAGGGCATCGAGACCCTGCAGTCGCGCAGCGTCAACGGACGTTCGTCGGTGACCATCGAGTTCACCCTGGAGCGCGACATCGAAGCCGCCGCCAACGATGTGCGCGATGCGGTCAGCCGCGTGCTCGACCGCATGCCAGAGGAAGCCGATCCGCCGGAAGTCGAGAAGGCCGACAGCGACTCCGAAGTCATCCTCTGGTTGAACATGAGTTCGACCGCGATGGACACGCTGCAGCTGACCGATTACGCCGAGCGCTATGTCGTCGATCGCCTGTCCGCGCTCAACGGCGTGTCGCAGATCCGCGTCGGCGGCCAGCAGCGCTATGCGATGCGCGTGTGGCTCAACCGCGATGCGCTGGCCGCTCGCGGCCTGACCGCCGCCGATGCCGAGAACGCGCTGCGCCGCGAGAACATCGAACTGCCCGCCGGGCGCATCGAGTCGCAGGATCGCGACTTCACGCTGCGCGTCGAACGCAGCTATCGCAAGCCCGAGGATTTCGCGCAGATTCCGCTGGGCAAGGGCAGCGACGGCTACGTCGTGCGTCTGGGCGACGTGGCCAAGGTCGAACTGGCGTCGTCCGAGCGCCGTGCCTATTTCCGCAGCAACGGCGAGCCGAACGTCGGCCTCGGCATCGTCAAGACCTCGACCGCGAACAGCCTGGACGTGGCGCTGGCCGCGCGCGCCGAAGCCGAGCGTATCCAGGCGTCGCTGCCGAAGGGCACGCGCATCTTCGTCGCCTTCGACAGCACGGTGTTCATCGAGTCGGCGGTCGAGCGCGTGTGGTCCACGCTGTTCGAGGCGATCGCGCTGGTGCTGATCGTGATCTGGCTGTTCCTCGGCAGCGCGCGCGCCGCGCTGATCCCCGCGGTGACCGTGCCGGTTTGCCTGATCGCCGCATTCATCGCGCTGTATGCCTTCGACTTCTCGATCAACCTGCTGACCCTGCTCGCGCTGGTGCTGTGCATCGGCCTGGTGGTCGACGATGCGATCGTGGTGCTGGAGAACATCCAGCGCCGCGCGGATCTCGGCGAGCCTGCGCTGGTCGCGGCCAAGCGCGGCACCAAGCAGGTCGCGTTCGCGGTGATCTCGACCACGGCGGTGCTGGTCGCGGTCTTCCTGCCGATCGGCCTGCTCGAAGGCAATACCGGGCGCCTGTTCCGCGAACTGGCGGTGGCGCTGGCCGCAGCCGTGGCGATCTCCGCGCTGGTCGCGCTCACGCTGACGCCGATGATGTCGTCGAAGCTGGTGCGTCCGCACGACACCGAGAAGCCGAATCGTTTCCACGCCGGCATCGGTCGTTTCCTCGATCGCATCTCGAATGCCTACCGTCGCCTGCTCGAACGCACGGTCGATCGCGTCTGGCTGTTCGGCGGACTGATGGTCGCCACGCTCGCGGCCACGTTCTTCCTGTTCAAGCTTGTGCCCAGCGAACTGGCGCCGCCCGAGGATCGCGGTGTGTTCTTCGCGTCGATCGTCGGCCCGGAAGGCGCGGGCTTCGACTACACCGTCGGCCAGGTGCAGCAGGTCGAACGCGCGCTGCTCAAGCAGGTCGGCGAGGGCAAGCCGCTGCAGCGCGTGAACACGCGCGTGCCCGGCGGCTTCGGCGCCAGCGAGGAAATGCATACCGGCCAGGCGATCGTGTTCCTGCACGACTGGCAGAACCGCGACGTCACCACCGACGACGTGGTGCAGCAGGTGCGCAAGGAAGTGGGCGCGTTGCCCGGCGTGCGCGTGAATCCGCAGGTGCGCACCGGCCTGACGCGCGGCGGCGGCCAGCCGTTCCAGCTGGTACTCGGTGGACCGGAGTACGGTGAACTCGCGGCGTGGCGCGATCGCGTGCTGGCGCGCATGGAGCAGAACCCCAACTTCTTCGCTGCCGATTCGGACTACAAGGAAACCCGGCCGCAGATGCGCGTGGTGATCGATCGCGCGCGCGCCGCCGACCTCGGCGTGTCGGTGACCGAGATCGGGCGCACGCTCGAAACCATGATGGGCAGCCGCCGCGTCACCACCTTCGTCGACAACGGCGAGGAGTACGACGTGATCCTGCAGGCAGACCGCGCGCTGCGCGCCGCGCCTGCGGACCTGGCCGCGATCCAGGTGCGTGGCGGCAACGGCGAACTGATCCCGCTGTCGAATCTGGTCACGCTGACCGAACTGGCCGAAGCCGGCAGCCTCAACCGTTTCAACCGCCTGCGTGCGATCACCATTTCCGCCGGCCTCGCGCCGGGCTATCGCATGGGCGACGCCATCGCCTGGGCCGAGCAGGTCGTCCGCGAGGAACTGCCGGGTACGGCGCAGGTCGACTGGAAGGGCGAGTCGCGCGAATTCCAGAAGGCCGGCAGTGCGGTGCTCATCACCTTCGCGCTGGCGCTGCTGGTGGTGTACCTGGTGCTGGCCGCGCAGTTCGAGAGCTTCATCCATCCGGTCGTGATCATGCTGACCGTGCCGCTCGGCGTGGGTGGCGCCTTGCTGGGGCTATGGATGGCCGGCAGCACGCTCAACCTCTTCAGCCAGATCGGCATCGTGATGCTGATCGGCCTGGCAGCGAAGAACGGCATCCTCATCGTCGAATTCGCCAATCAGCTGCGCGACGAAGGTCGCGAGATCCGTGACGCGATCATCGAATCCTGCGCGGTGCGCCTGCGCCCGATCCTGATGACCTCGGTCGCCACCGTGGTCGGTGCGGTGCCGCTGGTCGTCGCCGGTGGCCCCGGCTCGGCCAGCCGCTTCACCATCGGTATTGTCGTCATCTTCGGCGTGACCTTCTCCACGCTGCTGTCGCTGTTCGTGGTGCCCGCGTTCTACCGTCGCCTCGCGCCGTACACGCGTTCGCCGGAAGCGGTGAAGCATCGCCTGGAGAAGCTGGAAGCGGAGACGCCGCCGGTGGGCGGGCATTGAGCATTCCGCGATAGGCCGTGGCACAGCGCACTGCTTCTCATCGTATCGATGACAAGACCAGGTGCATGAGCCGCAGCCTATCGCTGCCTTTCCTTCGTTTTATCGAAGGATTCCGGCCACGCCTCGCTCAGTGGTACCTGGGGGCGACGTCGTGCGATCGCGCGATCACGCGGCCAGTTGGCCTTGATGATCACCAGCCCCATCAGCGGGCCCAGCGGCAGGGCGAACAGCAACGCAAAGCCGAGGACGATGGATTTCTCGAAGATCCACGGTTCGCGTTTCCACGCACCTGCTGCGACGAGGAGATGGGTGGACATGGCATAGATCATCATCGTGGAGGCCGTCTCGGTCGAGAATCCGCCCGGCAGGAAGTTCATGTCCAGTGCGAGTGCGCGCAGGCAGATGATCAGAAGCGGCAGGCTGATGAGGCTGCAGGCTGCATGCAGCAGGAAATGGGTCCTGTATATCCGTTCGTCCTGGTCTCGCATGCCCGCCTGCCCTTGTCCGTTCCCGGAGAATCCGGTGTCCACGATCAATAGCGCAACTTGCGCCCCGGCAGGATCAGTCGCATCCAAGCTCAACTTGCGACGAGTCTCTGCCTGTAGCGTTCAGCCATTGCGGGTTCGAACGCGCAGAACACCACGCGCAGGCCATCGCATGCATGGGCACGGACCGTGCGCACCGCGATGTCCACCGCCTGCTCCGGCGGATAACCGAACACGCCGCAGCTGATCGCGGGGAAGGCGATCGAGGCGATGCCGTGCTCCCGGGCGAGCTGGAGCGTGTTGCGATAGCACGAGGCCAGCAGTTCGGGTTCGCCCTCGTGCCCGCCGGACCAGACCGGGCCGACGGTGTGGATGATCCAGCGCGCCGGGAGGTCGAAGCCGGGGGTGATCCGCGCCTCGCCGGTCGGGCAGCGCACGAAGGGGCGCACCATCGGGATCGCCTTGCATGCCGCCGACAGCCCCGGCCCGGCGGCCCGGTGGATGGCGCCGTCCACGCCACCGCCGCCGGACAGCGCGGCGTTCGCGGCGTTGACGATGGCATCCAGGTCCAGCGTGGTGATGTCGGCCTGGCTGATCTCGAGGTGCATGACGGGCGGGCTGGTGGGATGGCGATCGCGCTATGCTGCCCGTGTGCCTGCCAACGGGGAAGAGACATGGGCGTTCAACCGGGCGTGCCGCAGGCGGTGATCGATGCCTTGCTGCGCGGCGACAAGATGGAAGCGATCAAGCTGCTGCGCGAGGCGACCGGTGGGGACCTCAAGTCCGCCATGGAAATGGTGCAGCAGGTCGCCGCTCAGGTGCAGGCCGCCAAGCGCAGCGGCGCCCACAGCGGGCCGCACCACCAGGAAGAGACCGCAGGACAGCGCGAGAACCGGGAGCGCACCGAAACCCTCCTCTCCGGCCATCGCACGCCGACGGTCATGCCCGGCGATCGGGGAGGGCGCGGTCTCCTGGTCTGGCTGGTGATCGCGATGGCCCTGGCGGCCGCCTGGGTGTTCTTCGCGCCCTGACGTTCCACAGGTCGGGTGGTCGCAGCGCGTAGAATGCCGGCATGTCCGATCGATCCCCGTACGAGAAATTCCAGTCCGCATCCGCCGGCGACAGCCCGCGCGGCGGTGCCCGCAGCCAGCGCGACGCCGAGCTGCGCATCCATGGCCTCAACGCGGTCCGCGCCGTGTTCGAGCACCGGCCACAGGCCATCCGCAAGCTCTATCTTGCCGAGGCGCGCATCCCGCAGCTGCAGCCGCTGCTGAAGTGGTGCGTGGCGAACCGCGTGGGTTATCGCGTGGTCGATCCGGCCGACCTGCAGAAGCTCGCCGCCAGCGCGCACCACGAAGGCGTGGTCGCCGACGTTCTGCGCGAGGAACCGACCTCGCTCACCGCCTGGTTGCGCGATCTCCCGTCCGGTCGGTGCTGCGCGCTGTGGCTCGACGGCGTGGGCAACCCGCACAACCTCGGCGCGATCCTGCGTTCCGCCGCGCATTTCGGCGTGCGCGCCGTGCTGATCCCCAAGCATTCGATGCTGGCCCTGTCCGGCGCCGCCGCGCGCGTGGCCGAAGGGGGCGCCGAAGCGGTGCCCTTCGTGCGCCTCGGCCGCGAGGACAACGCCATGGCGCAGCTGCGCGGCGCCGGGTTCTCGCTCGCCGCCACCGTGGTGCGCGGCGGCAGCGACCTGTTCTCGGCAAAACTGCCGCAGCGCCTGGTCTACGTGCTCGGTGCCGAAGGCGAGGGCATGGATGCGGAATTGGCCAAGGCCTGCGACATGCGCCTGTCGATCCCCGGCAGCGGCGCGGTGGAAAGCCTGAACGTCGCCGCCGCGACGGCGGTGCTGCTGGCGGCGTGGGCGAGGGCTTGATCGGCGCATCGCGTCTGGAGCAGCGATGATCGACGCCATCCCTGTCGAGGCGCGATGCGGCGGAAAGCGGCGTCCTCACTCCATGTGCAGGATCGCCCGCAACGACGCTTCGGTCTCCTGGATGCGTCCGCTGTCCTGCAGCAACGCCTTCACGATCGCGACCAGCGCCGCGTCCACCAGCACGCGACGCAGTGCCTCGGATTCGGCGCGCTGCACTTCGCGGAGTGCATGGACGAAGCTGTCGGTGCACTGGCGCAGCGCGGCGTTGAAGGTGTCGGCGCTGTCCAGCACGGTGTCGTTGGAAAAACGCACGGCGTCCTTGACCGCGTCCGCGAGCCCCGCATAGGCATCGTGCCTCGGTGCGTCATTGCCTGCCGTCGCGACATCGGCCGAGGCAGTGCCCGCGTGCACGCGCTCCGGTGCGGTACCCCGTTCGCCCCTGAAGGCGTTGAGCACCGTCAACAGGCTGGCGAGGTTGTCGGCGACGCCGGTCTGCGCCACCTTCTCTGTCGCGCCCGCCGCCACTGCGGTATCGACGCTGTAGATCTGCATCACGCCTTGGTTGGCAGCGGCCTGCGCCAGGGTGTTCTGTTGCTGCTGCGCGGCGACGGCGTTCTCGAACAGGATGCCGGTCGAGTGCGCGAGGCTCTGGTAGAGCGAGCTCATCGCCATGGCGGGTGATTCGGCGACAACCTTCACGTTGCTCTGGGTGACGGCATCGGTGATCTGGTCATTGACTGCGGTGGGGAAAGCCATCGTGCGCTCCTTGTCATGGTGTGCCGGGTCCGGTCGCGTCATGCGGACCGGGCGCGGTGGTCCCGTGGATCGTAAGGCCATCGCGTGGCGATGGCGTGGATCAGTTCGGCATCTCCAGCCCTGAGTCCCGCATCAGGGCTTCGCCGCCTCGGCCTTCGGCGCGCTGCCGAAGCCGCCGTCGGCCGAGGCAGCGAGAAAGGCGAAGACGGTATAGGCGGCGGTGTTTTGCGCCAGCGCGGCGGGGTCGACCTTGTCCAGCGTGTCGTCGGGCGTGTGGTGCAGGTCGAAATAATCGGTGCCGTCCTGTCCCAGCCAGGCCCAGGCTGCGCCGAGCGCGGCGATCGGGCCGACATCCGGGCCCGGGCCGCCCTTGGCCAGCGCCTCGATGCCCAGCGGCTTCAGCGCTTCGGCGATGCGCGCGGCGGCGGCCTGCGCATGCGGCGCGGCGCTGGTGTTGAAACCGTAGATGCGACCGGCGCCGAAGTCGCTTTCCGCGACGAGCTGATGGGCCGCGATCGCCGCCTTCTGCGACTCGGCATAGACCTTGCCGCCGTACAGGCCCTGCTCTTCGTTGGCGAAGGCGATCACGCGGATCGTGCGCGCCGGGCGCTGCGCCTTCGGCAGCTTCGCGATGTGGTGGCCGGCGGCCATGGTGATGGCCACGCCGGCGCCGTCGTCGACCGCGCCCGTGCCGAGATCCCACGAATCCAGATGCCCGCCGATGACCACGACTTCGTTGCGCAGGGTGCGGTGGCTGCCGGTGACTTCACCGATGACGTTGTGCGAAGTCGCGGTGCCGTCCCAGCCGCAGTCGAGCGCGATGCGGATACGGATCGGCTTGCCGAGTGCGATCAGTCGCGACAGCTGCTCGGCATCCGGCACCGACAGTGCGGCCGAGGGGATCGGCGTGAGGCCGTCATCGAAGCGTGTGATGCCGGTGTGCGGGTTGCGGTGGCTGTCGGTACCGGCCGAGCGCATCACGAAGGCCGCTGCGCCGGCGCGGATCGCTGCCGACGGGCCTCGACTGCGCACGCGGCTGCCCGGGCCGTAGCCGCTGCCGTCGCGCGAACGCTCCATGCGGTAGTCGACGAATGCGATCTTCCCGGTCAGCGAACCGGCGGGCGCGGCTTCCAGCGCGGCGAGATCGGCGAAGCGCACGACCTCGGCCTCGACCGTGCCGGCTGGACTGCCGCCCAGCGCGGTGAGCGTGAGCGGCTGCGCGTGGTCGCCGACCACGGCGGCGGATTCGCCGTGACGCTCCCATTTCGGGAAGGTCACCGGCTGCAGCCAGACCTTGTCGTAGCCCAGCGCCTTGAACTTCGCTTCAGCCCAGCGCACGGCGCGGGCATCGGCCTCGCTGCCGGCGAGGCGCGGGCCGATCTCGGTGGTCAGCGATTCGAGCACCTGCCATGCGGTGGCGTCCTGCAGGCTCTTGTCGCGCAGTGCGCCGACCTGCGCGAACGCGGCATCCGGGATGCGGGTCTGGGGAACGACCGTGCCCGAAGGCGTGGCGGCGAAAGCGGTGGACGACACCGCCAGGGCGATGGCGGCGACCAGCGACAGGCTCGAACGCATGGGCGATTCCCGATCCGGAAAAAAGGAAGCCGCGAGCGTAACAGCCCGCGGCTTCGACGGATGAGGACGCGATCGCACACGGCGTTTCTCGCAGGGAACGATCCCGCCGGGAACGATCAAGCAGGCAGGATCACTTCTTCAGCGAATCGCGGATCTCGCGCAGCAGCAGCACGTCTTCGCTCGGTTCCGCGGGCGCTGCGGGCGCGGCGGCCTCGGCCTTCTTCAGCCGGTTCATCGCCTTGATCACGAGGAACAGCACGAACGCGATGATGGTGAAGTCGATGATCGTCTGGATGAAGGCGCCGTACTTGATCGCCACCGCTGCGGCGACTTCCTTGCCGTCCGGGCCGATCACCGCGTCCTGTAGCACCCAGGCCGCCTTGCTGAAATCGACGCCGCCACTGATCGAACTGATGATCGGCATGATCACGCCGTCGACCAGTGCGCTGACGATCTTGCCGAAGGCCGCGCCGATCACGACGCCGACCGCCAGGTCGACGACGTTGCCTTTCATCGCGAATTCCTTGAACTCGCTCATCATGCCCATGCCGCGCTCTCCTCGTGTATTGGGTAGGCGCAGTGTAGAGGCGCGTGCGCCGGGCGAGGGGCCCGGCGCCGGGTTTTTTTCAGCGCGGTGGGGCGATGCGGCAGTCCAGGCGCAGCACGTCGTCGAGCGCGCCTTCGCACACGTCGCCCGGCTGCAGCGCGGCCACGCCGGCCGGCGTGCCCATGAAGACTAGGTCGCCGGCCTTCAGCGCGTACAGCTTCGACAGCTCGTGGAGGATCTCCGGCACGTCCCAGATCAGCATGTCCAGCGTCGACTGCTGGCGCAGCGCGCCGTTGACCTCCAGCGACAGCGTGCGCGGCGCGAGGTCGCCGAGGTCGGCGGCGGGCACCAATGCGCTGATCGGCGCGGCTTCGTCGAAGGACTTGCCGGTGTCCCATGGCAGGCCCTTGGCCTTGGCGGCGGCCTGCAGGTCGCGGCGGGTCAGGTCCAGGCCGATGCCATAGGCGAACACCAGGCGACCGGCGTCTTCGGGCGACAGCACGCCCGGCGGCGCGTCCTCGCCGAGCGCGACGACCAGTTCGATCTCGTGGTGCAGGTCCTGCGTCCCCGGCGGATAGTGGGCCACACCGTCCAGCACCAGGCTGTCGGTCGGCTTGAGGAAGAACACCGGCGTGCCGCGATCGGCCTTCGAGGCCGGGGCTGTGGCGCCCATCTCGCGGGCATGGTCGGCGAAGTTGCGGCCGACGCAGTACACGCGGCGGACCGGGAAGTGGCCGGAGACGGTCTTGCCGGCCACGGGCAAACGCACCGGGGTCGGGGCGGGGATCAGGTCAGGAGAGGTCGTGTTCATGCCCGCATGATCGCGTGCGGGCGGGGATCGCGTCGAGGGTGCGCCTTGGCGGCGCGGCCCCCCGGGATCGACTTCAGCGCCCGGTCGTCAGTACCGGCTTGCGCAGCACGCGGTACTCGCCGTCGAGGGTGCGCGCGTCGCCGGCTTTCGCCACGGGCTTGCCGCGCTGGCGCAGCAGGCGCGAGACGAGGGTGAAGCCCAGCATGGCCGCGCCGATCAGCAGCCCGAACACCAGCAACACCGCGAGCAGGCCGACGCCGACGAGGGTCAGCAGCACGCGCAGGGCGCGATGGCGCGGCTTGCGCGGCGTCATGAATTCACGAAACGCCTGTCGGCCGAAGTGCGCGCCGGCGCTGGAGAAGATCGTGCTTGAGGAGAGGGTCTTGCGGAGAAAACGGGGGATGCGCATGGGTCTGCAGGGTGCGAACGGTGGCCGGTGGAGCCGGCGGACCCAGTATCGGACGGTGATCCGGCGGGCGTGTGAGAAGTTCGTTAAGCCATAATGCGGGTCGTCCCCGCTCCCCGCTGCCGCCACCATGCGCCAAGCCGCCCCCGTCGTCCTCGCCCGCCTGTCCGACCTGCCCGAAGGTGAGCCGGTGGCGGTCGAGGCTACCCTCGACGGCGAAGCCGAATCGCTGATCCTGTTCCGCGAAGGTGACGCGGTGCGCGCCTGGCGGAACATCTGCCCGCACGCCGGGCGTCCGCTGGACTGGTCGCCGGGCAAGTTCCTGCGCTCGAAGGACGGCCTGCTGGTCTGTGCCGTGCATGGCGCGAGCTTCGAGCTGGGGCAGGGCGCCTGCGTCGCGGGCCCGTGCCGGGGACAGTCACTGGGCGCGGTGCCGGTGGCCGTGGTCGATGGCCAGGTCCTGTCTGCCTGAGACCGTGCGATAGTCGTTTCGATCCCCGCATTTCCTTCCTGTCAGGACACGCCGCATGTTGTTTCGATGGATCGCCGTTGTGCTCACCCTGGGCGTCGGTGTCGCCGCTGCGACCCGCGACGCGAACGCCGCGGACCGGCCGCCCGCGCCGGCCGCGCACTGCTTCGATGCCCGCGACATCCGCGAGGCGGTGCAGAGCGATGTGCGCACCATCGCCGTGCGCCTGGGAGACGAGTCGCGCTACCGGCTGGAGCTGATCGATGCCTGTCCCGGTGCGCTGCGTCGGGATCGGGTGAAGATCGCCAGCCGTCACGGCTGGGTCTGCGGCAGCAATGACGAAGTGGTGGTGTCCGGCCAGCGCACGTGCCCGCTGGCGGGCCTCGCGAAGATCGATGCCCGCGCATTCGCCGAGCTGGCCCTGCGCGCGCAGCGGCCCGCGGCGGACGGCGGCGACCTGGAGACCATCGAGGTGCGCAGCAAGCGGCGCCGCGGCTTCGGCGGGACCACCGCGTATTGTCTCGACGCCCGCTTCATGCGCGGCTGGAGCGAAGACGGCGGCGACATCATCGTGGAAGTGGCGCCCAGGCGCAGTGGCGGCCACCGCTTCTACCGCGTCGAACTGGCGGGCTCCTGCAGCACGACGACCACGGCGACCGGCGTGCAGTTGCTGTCCCCGACCGGCGGCACGGCGATCTGCGGCAACCCCGGCGATCGCGTGACGTTCGCGTTCGAAGGGGGCGGCGCATCGGCGTCGGACACCCTGTCCAGCCGTTTCGCGGGCAGCCTGGCCAACCAGGCCGGCTGCGCCATCAAGCAGGTCTACCCGATCCTGCCCGGAGAGACGCAGGCGAGTCGCTGAGGCGCCGCGATCCTGCCTTGCAAAGCGCTTTATAGGAGGGCCTTCAGGCCCGAGCTCTTCATGGGCGGTTGCCCGATATCAAGAACTCGGGCCTGAAGGCCCTCCTACAGAAGCGGAATCACTCAAGCGCGCCTCAATCCCGCATCAACGTCGACTTGCCGAACAGGCTTTCCACCAGGTCCACGGCGAGCTCGGCGGTGGCGTTGTGGTTGTCGAGGGCGGGGTTGAGTTCGACGATGTCCAGCGAGCACATGCGGCCGGTGTCGGCGATCATCTCCATCACCAGCTGCGCTTCGCGGTAGTTCGGGCCGCCGGGGACGGTGGTGCCGACGCCGGGGGCGATGCTGGGATCGAGGAAGTCCACGTCGAAGCTGACGTGCAGGTGGGTGTCTTCGTCGACGCCTTCCAGCGCCTCCTCCATCGCGCGCTTCATGCCGACTTCGTCGATGTAGCGCATGTCGTAGATATCTAGGCCATGGTCCTTCACCAGGCGCTTCTCGCCGGCGTCGACCGAGCGGATGCCGATCTGGCGGATCTCGTCGGAACGCATCGCCGGGGCGCTGCCGCCGAGCGTGGTGAGCGCGGTCGGGCCGAGGCCGCACAGGCAGGCCACCGGCATGCCGTGGACGTTGCCCGAGGGCGTGACGTCGCTGGTGTTGAAGTCGGCGTGGGCGTCCAGCCAGAGCACGCGCAGCTTCTTGCCGGTGCGCCGGCAGTGGCGGGCGACGGCGGTGATCGAACCCAGGCCCAGGCAGTGGTCGCCGCCGAGCACGATCGGCATGCGGCCCCGGGACAGCTCGGCGTCCACCGCGTCCATCAGCGCCTTGTTCCATGCCACGACTTCGTCGAGATGGCGGTAGCCGTCCACCGGCGGCAGCCAGGGGTTGGCCGGGCCAACGACATTGCCGCGATCGATCACTTCCACGCCACGCGCGGCAAGGGCCTCGCCCAGACCTGCGATGCGCAGCGCATCCGGCCCCATCCGGGCGCCCTTGTGGCCGGCACCGATGTCGGTGGGCACGCCGATCAGGGACACGGGCGGGTAGCTGCGCTGCATGGGGCCATCCGGGCAGGGAAGGGGAATGTGGTGCCGACAGTCCGACTCGAACGGACGACCTACCGCTTACAAGGCGGTTGCTCTACCAACTGAGCTATGCCGGCGAAATGCGCGGGCCATGTCGGCCCGGAGGAGCCGCGATTCTACGACAGGCCCGTCATGACGTCAGCGTACGGTGGCGCAATCGGTCGCGCGCACGGCCATGCCGGCGGCGCGGCGCGCCTGATTCTGGTCGAACCCGGGGCCGGCCACGAGATCCAGCCAGTAGCGGCTGCGGGTTTCGCCCAGCGCCTCGGCCCGGGCAGCGAAGCCCGCGGCATTCAGCGCGGTGGCATGGGCGCGGGCGCGGGCTTCGGTGCTGAACCGGCCGAGGGCGATGCTGTGGGCCTCGGCGCCGTCGCCGACGACGACCAGATCGTTGAAGCCGGCAGCGCGCAGGCGCTGGGCGCTGGCGTCGGCGGTGGCGCGATCGGCCGCTGCGGGGAGGTAGACCCGCCAGCCGCGCCCGCCGTTCTCGCGGATCTCGCGACTGCGCAGGCGGCTGGCCATCGGTGCCAGCGCGGCGCGTGCGGCGTCCAGCGCGGCGGTGTCGGCGAACGGGCCGGCGCTGAAGCAGCGTTCCGGTGCCGCCGCCGTTGCGGGCGTTGCGGACGGTGTTGCGGGTGCTGCCGGGGTCTCGGTCGATGCCGCGACGGCGGGCGCTGTCGGTCGTGGATCCGGGCGTTCGCTCAGCAACTGCAGCCGGGCGATGCCCGAGGGCGCCTCCTCGGCCGGCGCCGGTGGCGCATCGGAACGCAGGCCCCACCACAGGGCGACGCCGAGGTTGAGGACCACCAGCAGGACGAGCGAGGCGCGCAGAGTCATGCGGTCATTCTACGGGACCGGCCCATGCCGCCAGACCTTCGAGGACCAGATGCGGCGCGCGCGCGGCCGCCGGGTCCAGGCCGTCGAGCGCGTCCACGCCGCCGCCGTGGAGCAGCAGCGCCGGGCGCCGACCGATGCGCACTACGGCGTCGCGCAGGCCCTGCTCGATCAGCGCCAGCGCGGCGCCGTCGCAGCCGCTGCGCAGGGCATCGCGGGTGTCGTCCGCGAAGGCGACGAAGGCGCCGCCGTGCTCGGGCAGCTGCGCGGCCTTGCCGTGCAGGGCTTCGCGCATCAGTGCGGGCGAGGGCGCGATTCGCCCGCCGTGGTGGAGGCCGTCGGCGTCGACCAGGTCCAGCGTGATCGCAGTGCCGATGCCGACCACCAGCCACGGCCCGGGGCCACGGCGACGCGTGCCGAGCAGGGCGAGGAAGCGGTCCGTGCCGAGGTGTTCGGGAATCGGGTAGGCGATGCGCAATCCGTCGAGCCGCGCGACCGTGCGCGCGATCGACAGCCGTGCGCAGCGCGCGGTCAGCACGCCCAGCAGCTGCATACGCAGCGCCTGCGCGCCGACCATCGTCAGCGCCGCAGCCTCGAAGCGCGGTGGCAGCGCGGCGTCCCAGCCCTCGGGCAGGTCCGCGCCGTCGTGCGCGATCGCAGTGACATCGCCAGGCCTGCCATCGCACAGCGGCGCGTACTTCAGGCGGGTGTTGCCGAGGTCGAACAGCCAGGAATCGGAACTCATGCGTGCATCATGCCTGCGCACGGCCCCGCCTGCGCACGCGGACCTCGCCCGCATGCAGCGAGCGCAGGCCGTCGTCGGTCTGCAGCCGCAGCGCGCCGTCGTCGGCGACCCCGACGGCGATGCCGGTGACGGTCCGGTCCCCGACCAGCGCATCGACCTGCGCTTCGCGCAGCGCATCGAGCGCATCGAACCGGTGCAGGAAGGGCGCCAGACCGTCGGCGTCGAATTGCGCCAGCACCTTCGCCAGTGAGGCGAGCAGAGCGGCCGCGACGCTGTCGCGCCCCGGTGCGCCGCCCGCGATCTGCGCCTGCAGGTCGGTCCAGGGCTGGTCGATCGCGGTCGCGGCTTCGGCGGGCATACGCACGTTCAGGCCGATGCCGATCACCGCGCGCGCGACGCCATCCTGCAGCCCGCCTTCGATCAGGATGCCGCCGAGCTTGTGCAGCACGCCGTCGTCATCGACCACCAGGTCGTTCGGCCATTTCACGGCAACGCGCGCGGCACCGATCGCGCGCAACGCTTCGGCGGTCGCGATGCCCACGACGAGGCTGAGCCCGCCGAGTCGCGCCAGTTCTCCAGAGAAACGCCGCGAAACGGAGAAGTAGAGGTTCGCGCCCGGCGGCGACGCCCACGGCCGGCCCTGGCGTCCGCGCCCGCCGTGCTGGGTGTCGGCGAACAGCGCGACCAGACCGCTGTCCGGCGTGCGTCGGCGCAGCAGTTCGCTGTTGGTCGAGTCGATGGCGTCGACAACCTCGATCGATGCGAAGGCCGGGCGTGTCGTCGGGTCCAGCCGGGCGAGGATCGACGATGCGTCGAGCATGTCGATGTCACTCATTTGCGCAGGAACCAGCGATGCAGCAGTCGCGCCTTCTCGAAGCGCGACTCGGTGCCGGCGCGCAGCCGCGCGAGGTTGGCGCGATGCGTGTACACCAGCAGCAGCGCGATCGCGACCGTGAGCAGGTGCAGCGGCATCGACACGCGCAGCGCCATGCCGAGCAGCGCTGCCGTCAGTCCGGCCAGCACGGTCGCCAGGCCGACGTAGCCGCTCAGCACGATCGTGCCGATCCACACCGCGAGCATCACCGGCACCGACTGCGGCCACAGCACGACCAGCGCGCCCACCCCCGTCGCCGCGCCCTTGCCGCCGCGGAAACCGTGCCACACCGGCCAGACATGCCCGACCACCGCCGCGAACGCGCAGGCGTGCCCCAGCCAGGCGGCGCTCGACGCCGGCGCGAAACGCAGCCCCAGCCACGCCGCCAGCGCGCCCTTGCCGATGTCGATGACGATCACGCCCAGCGCGAACGCCAGCCCCTGGGTGCGGAAGGCATTGGTCCCGCCCGCGTTGCCGCTGCCCATCGTGCGGATATCCACCCCGCGCAGCCGGCCGAGCAGCAGGCTGCCGGAGAGCGAGCCGAGGAGGTAGGCGGCGAGGAGGATCGATGCGGTGAGGATCTGTTCGTTCAAGGTTCCACCTTCACGCAGCGCCCGAAGATCGAGTTCGGTCCGATCCAGCCGTTGATGTAGCCCTTGTTGTTGCCGATCTGGAAGCGTTGTCCCTGGATCGCCTTGATCAGGTGCAGGTACTCGGCGCCATGGACCTTGCAGAGCACGATGTCGTCGACATGCAGCATGGCGTGATCGGCGACGGGCTCGACCGTGCACTGCTGGCCGGATTCGATGCGTCCGGTCATCGAGCCGCCGCGTGGCCGGAAGACCACGGTCTCGCCCTGTTTCAGTCGTTCGATGTAGCGGCTGGCCCAGCCCATGCGTCGCCTTGGTTCCTCGGTGAGGCGCGCATCATCCCGCGAACGGCTGCACCGACGCCACCAGCGCGCCGCGCCCGGCATGCGCGCCGATCGCGGGGCCGGTCTCGACCAGGTGCGCTTCGACGAAGTCCAGCCGCCCGCGCAGCGCGGCCAGCAGGCGTTCGCCATCCTCGCGCGCATCGCAGTGGCCGATGATCGCGCGCAGGCGCGTCGATGGTCCGAGGGCCTTGCGCACGCGCCTGGCGACATGGGCGGCGAAGGCTTCCGGCGCCCCGGCCTTCGCGAACAGACCCCCGGCGACGGCGAGCTTGCCATCCGGTTTCATCTTCGCCACCGGCGTGAGCCCGGTGAACCGCACCGCCGGCTCGGCCCATGCGGGGACGCGGCCGCCGCGTACGGCGTGGGTGATGTCGCGCACGATCGCCCAGGTGAGGGTCAGCGGGCGCAGGCGTTCGAGCTCGCGCAGGATCGCCTCGACATCCGCGCCGGCATCGGCCAGTTCCGCCGCGCGCCACGCCAGCAGCGCCTGACCGCCGGCGGCGTTGATGCTGTCGAACACGTGCACCCTGGACGCGTCTCCGCGTGCGGCGGCGTGTTCCGCCGACTGCAGCGTGCCCGATACGGCCCGCGACAGGCCGACGTACACCACCTGCGGATGGTGCGCGGCGAGGAATTCGAAGCTGCGCCTGAAATCGCCCGGCGGCGGCTGGCTGGTGCGCGGCAGCTGCTGCGAGGCGGCCATGCGCCGGTAGAACTCGGCGGTGCTCAGGCCGACCTTGTCGAGGTAGTCGCGACCGTCCAGGTTCACCCGCACCGGCACCACGTGCAGCGCATGGCGTTCGACGATGGCCTCCGGTACGTCGGCGGCACTGTCGGTGACCACCGCGACCTTGTGCGCATGTTCGGTGCTGCGCGACTGCAGCAGCATGTCGTCGGCCTTCATGCCTTCGACCGTCGCGAAGGCCGCGCAGGCGTCGAACAACTGCTGCGGCGCGCCGACGTGCGCATGCACGCGCATCCGCGTGCCGCCGCCTGCCAGCACCATCGAATCGGCGCCGATGGCTTCCAGCGCGGCGCGGATCTCGGCGCGATCGATTGCCCGGCGTTCGCCGGCATCGATCGCAGCGCGATCGACGATCAGCAGGCATTCGGTGCACCAGCGACGCGCGGGATCGACCGCGTCGTGCGGCGGGTGCGCGTCGTGTTCGTGATCGTCGGCGCCTTCGTTCGCTGCCTGCAGTGGCGCATGCACGCGCATGGCGCGCGGACCGCCGTCGGCGAACTCGGCGATGCCTTCGAGCAGGTCGACGAAGCCCTGCGCGCCGGCATCGACCACGCCGGCCTTCTGCAGCAGCGCCATCTGCTGCGGCGTCCGCGCCAGCGCGGCACGTGCCTGGGCGAGGGCGCGCGAGAAGCGGCCGCGCGGATCGTCGCGGACGTCGCTGGAAACGCTCTGGTCCGCCGCTTCCTGCATGGCTTCGGCGAAGCTGTCGATCACGCTCAGGATCGTGCCTTCCACCGGTTGCGCCAGTGCGCCGCGCGCCGCATCGGCACCGTGGCGCACGGCGGCGGCGAGCGTGGCGGCATCGAGTACGGGCTGGCTGCGGGCATGCTCGGCCACGCCGTGCAGGAACTGGGCGAGGATCGCGCCGGAGTTGCCGCGCGCGCCGTCGATGGCATCGTCGCCGATCCGCCGCAGCAGTTCGCCGATGTGCCGGCTGCGACGGCTCAGCGCGCCGTTGAGCACGCTGCCGAGGGTGAAGGCGAGGTTGTTGCCGGTGTCGCCGTCGGCCACCGGGAAGACATTGATCCGGTTCAGGCCGTCGCGGGCGGCGATGACCCGGCGCGCGCCGGCGATCAGGGCGCGGCGCAGGGCGGGCGCGGTCAGCGCGCCTGCCGAACCGGGCGCACGGCGATCGGACGCCCCGACGGCAGGGGCGCCGGGGGGCGGAAGGGGCGATGACGTGTCCGGAACGGGCGTGTTCACGCGAAGAGTCTGCCGCAAAGTCGCGAATCGTTGCTGTTGCAACGCAGCATCGACCGTTAACGATCATGTCACGCGGATCGTGTCACATCCGCGCTATAGTCGCCGTCTTGTCCGCGACTCCACGATGGAAGCCGCCATGCCCACCTCCCGCCACGCCCGGATTGCCCCGTTCGCCATCGCCACGGCCTTCGCACTGCTCGGTGCGCCGGCGCTGGCCTTGGCCGCACCCCTGGCGTCCGCCGGCACCGAGCCTTCGGGCTGCCCGGAGTCGGCTGGCGAGACGGTCGACGCCGAGAACGCGCCGCAGCAGAAATCGACGGCAGTGAAGCGCGGCACGTCCCGCGAGGCCGGCAAGTCCCGCCAGACCACGCCCTACCGCAGCAGCGACACCCCGTCGCGAGGCACGCCGCGCTGGCACCGCTTCCTGCCCGGCATGTTCCGCTGAGTCTTTCGGCGCGCGAACCGAGCCGCTCTTGCTGAACTGGTTGCGCGGGCTGCTGGCCCGACCCGAACCCCGGATCGATCCCGAACGCTGGCGCCGCGTGGCGACCGGCCTGCCGTGGGTCGCCGCACTCGACCCCGCGCGCGACGCGCGCCTCTGCACCCTGGCGGCCCGCTTCCTGGCCACCAAGGCGATCACCCCGGTCGACGGCCTGCAGCTCGACGACGACGACCGTTGCGCGCTGGCCGCCGTGTGCTGTCTGCCGCTGCTGGAGTTCGGCGCCGAAGGCCTGCATGGCTGGTCGGAGCTGATCGTCTATCCCGCTGCGTTCCGCGTCGAGCGTCGCCACACCGATGCTGGCGACATCGTCGGGCTGGACGTGGTCCATGAAGGCGAGGACGAACTGATCGGCGAAGCCTGGGACCACGGGCCGCTGGTGCTGTCCTGGGCCGACGTGCAGTCCGACATCGCCGATCCGACCGCTGGCTTCTGCGTCGCCGCGCACGAGATGGCGCACAAGCTCGACATCCTCGATGGCGCGATGGACGGCACGCCGCCGCTGCCGCGCGATTGGCAGCGGCGCTGGGCCCACGATTTCCAGCGCGCCTACGATGCCTTCGTCGAAACGGTCGATGCCGGGCACGACACCGCGATCGACCCCTACGCCGCCGAGTGCCCCGAGGAATTCTTCGCGGTCTGCACCGAATACCACTTCAGCGATCCCGGCCTGCTGCGCAGCGCGTTCCCCGAGGTCGCCGCGCACCTCGCGCGTTTCTACGGACCGCCGCCGCTCGCCTGATCGCGTGCCGGCCGGTCAGAGCCCGGGCGGCAGTACCACTTCGAAACTGGCGCCGCCGAGTTCGTCCGAATCGCCGACGTTCAGTTCGCCGCGATAGCTGCGCACGATGTCCTGCACGATCGCCAGGCCGATGCCGTGGCCCTGCACGCGTTCGTCGCCGCGCACGCCGCGCTGCAGCACCAGCGCGATCCGGTCGTCGGGAATGCCCGGGCCATCGTCTTCCACCATCAGCACCAGCCCAGGTCGCCGGTTGGGGGCGGGCGCACCGGCGCGCGCGGTCAGCAGCACGCGCGAACGCGCCCACTTGAACGCGTTCTCCAGCAGGTTGCCGAGCAGTTCCTGCAGATCGCCCTTCTCGCCATAGAAACGCGCCTCCGGATCGATCTCGAACTCGCAGAGCACGCCCTTGGACGCGTAGACCTTCTCCAGCCCGCGCACGATCTCCTCGGCGTTCTCCTCGATCGGCAGCGGCGCGGCGAACAGCTTGTGGCCGCCGGATGCGGCGCGGCTGAGCTGGTAGCCCACCAGGTCGTTCATGCGCTTGAGCTGCTCGCCCAGTTCCGCGCGCAGTTCCGGGCCATCCGCGCCGTTCTCCAGGCGCGTGCGCAGCACCGCCAGCGGCGTCTTCAGGCTGTGCGCCAGATCGGCCAGGATGTTGCGCTGCCGCTCCAGGTTCTCGCGCTCGCTTTCGATGAAGGCGTTGATGCTTTCGGTCAGCGGCTCCAGTTCGCGCGGATGGCGCTCGCTCATCCGCGTGGCGATGCCGCGCTGCACGCGCTTGAGTTCCTCGATCACCCGGCGCAGCGGATGCAGGCTCCAGCGCAGGATCACCATCTGCAGCAGCAGCAGGATCGAGGCCGCGCCGCCGAGATAGCCCCACAGCGCGCGCCGGAACACGGTGAGCTGGTTCTGCAGTCGCGCCGTGTCTTCCAGCACGTAGATCGTGTAGGGCACTTCGTCGGACATGTCGTCGCCCGGCCAGACCATGCCGTAGCCGTAGCGATAGGCCTGGCTCACTTCGCCGTTCGAGCGGACCAGCGTCAGCGGCCCCTCGAAGGTCTGTTCGCCGGCGCCGAGCATGCGGACCTCGGGCAGTTCCGGGCCCTGCGCCGAATCCGATTCCCACAGCACGAACGGCAGGACGATCTGCGCGTACAGGCCGCTGCCGGGCCGCTTCAACCGCGGATCGGGCAGCTTGTCGTCGAACGGCGGAACCAGGTCGCCGCCGCGGCTGAATTCAGTCTCGCGGGCGAAATCGAGCGCGTAATCGCGCAGGCGGTCGCTCAGGACGTTCTCGGCGGTGCTCAGGAAGGCCCGGTCCAGCGCATAGCCGGCCAGCGCGAGGAAGGCGACGAGGCCCAGGCTGGCGGCGAGCAGCTGGCGGGTCTGCAGGGAGCGCGGACGCCAGCGGGAGAGTCGATCACGCGAGGGCATGGCGAGGCGTCGTGCAGGTCATCTTGCAGGAACAAGGGGTGTCGGCAGCGCGAACGCCGGTCCGCTGCTGCGGCCGGCGTTCGCGGGCACTCGCCGATGCGTCGATCAGGCTTCGCCGGTGCGTGCGATCGCGAAGCGGTAGCCGCGACCGCGCACGGTCTCGATCGGCTTGAGCGTGCCTTCCGGGTCGAGCTTCTTGCGCAGGCGGCCGATGAAGACCTCCAGCACGTTGGAATCGCGATCGAAATCCTGCTGGTAGATGTGCTCGGTCAAGTCGGCCTTCGACACCAGCTCGCCCGCGTGCATCATCAGGTACTCCAGCACCTTGTATTCGTAGCTGGTCAGGTCGACGTTGGCGCCATGCACGCTGACCGTCTGCGCGGCCAGGTCCAGGGTCACCGGGCCGCATTCCAGCGCCGGCTTGCTCCAGCCGGCGGCGCGGCGCACCAGCGCGTTGATGCGCGCCAGCAGTTCCTCGACGTGGAAGGGCTTGACCAGGTAGTCGTCGGCGCCTTGCTTGAGGCCCTCGACCTTGTCCTGCCAGCTCGAACGCGCGGTCAGGATCAGCACCGGGAACTGCTTGCCTTCGTTGCGCAGCGCCTGGATCAGCTCCATGCCGGACATCTTCGGCAGGCCGAGGTCGATGATCGCCATGTCGAACGGCACTTCGCGGCCCAGGTAGAGCCCTTCTTCGCCGTCCTGGGCGGCATCCACCGCGAAGCCTTCGCGCTTCAGGCGCGCGGCCAGGGTCTCGCGCAGGGGGGCTTCGTCTTCGACCAGAAGGATTCGCATCGATCACTCCATCGCCGACAGGAGGCCGGCTTTCTTGTTCAGGATTGCAGGATAGCCGCGCGGGGCGCTGTGCCGGTCATTCCCCGGCCGGCTCGTTCATATTTCGCTTAATCGCTGTCGGATCAGACACATCCGCATATCCGGGGAGGTTCGGGTGGCGGGGCGCCTCACGGCCGCCAAACGAAGACAGGCGAGCCGGGGCTCGCCTGTCGGGATGGGGAAAAGGGCCGACGTCAGTCGTCGTTGCGCGGCCGCGGAGGCCGGTCGTCGTTGCGCCGCTGCGTGGGGGCGGGCTCGTCCATGTAGATGCGCACACGGCCTTCGTCGTCGAGCACCTTGATCCGGTTCACGTCGCGGCCGTCGTATTGCATGCGTTCGGCGCTCAGCACCTGGCCGCGATTGGCGCGTTCGATGCGGCGCACGGCGTCGGACAGGTGGCGGCTGTCTTCGGAACGGGTGCGGTCCTGCGGCGACGGGCGGTCGTCGCGGTCCCGGTCGCGCTGCTGGGCCATGGCGGCCGGGGCGGCGAGGGCGACGACGATCGCGACGGCGAGGGCATTGGACAACGGGAAACGGCGGACAAGCGACATATCGGAGGCTCTGCTGCGGACGCACGGCGTTGCGGAGGGCTGGCCGTACTCTGGAGGGGCATTCTCGGCAGGGGGGGGTGAATCCGTCCTTAACTTTTTTTTACGCCATGCCGCAGGTTCACGTTGCGGATCGGGGCGTGGTCAGTAGATCTCGCCAACGCAGCAGCGCAGTGAGCCACCGGCGGCCTCGATGGCGTCCAGTTCGACGCTGCGGATCGCGAAACCGGCATCTGCGAGGGCGGCGCGCGAGGCGTCGCTCAGGCCGGCGGCGGCGGTGGCGCTCATCCAGACGCTCTCCGAGGACAGGGCGATGGCGTTGCCGGCGTAGGCTGCGCGTTCGGCGGCGGTCAGGCGGATCGCGTGCGGCGCATAGCAGGCGGCGATCGCATCCACGGCGGCCGGGTCGGCGAAACCGTCCGGGCAGATCAGCGCGGCGCGGCCGGCGAGGATCGCGAGGACCACGTTGGTGTGGTACTCGCTGGGCGCGAGGTCGAACATCAGCGTCGCGCGCAGGCCGAAGGCCTCGTGCATCAGGGCCGCGCCGGTTTCGTCGCAGCGTTCGGACAGGCCGCAGAAGCCCAGGCCGCGCGCGCGGTCGATGACCAGGGCGCCGGTCAGCTCGCAGGGATGTTCCTGGTGCGACAGGTCGACCTCGGCATAGCCCAGGGTGTCGCCGAAGAACTGGCGGATGTCGGAGCGGCCGGCCTCGCGCTGGCGCACGGCGTGGCGCATGCGGCCCACGACCAGGCGGCCGGCGGCGGTGCCGAAGACGTTGTTCGGGAACACCGCGTCGGGCATCGCGGGATCGCCGGAGAAGCAGATCGTCGGCAGCACGTCGGACAGCGCGCGCTGCAGTTCGCGATGCTGCGTGGAGGCGCGGACGGCGTCGAACGCGGCGGCATCGGCCATGTAGTGGTTGTCGGACGCCGATTCGATGGCGCGACCGAAGCCGTCGGGCGCGACCAGGAAGGCGGCGTTCGCGGTCGACGGGCCGAAGTCGGGCGCGCAGTGACGCGCGAAGTCGAGGAAAGCGTTGAAATCGCGGGTCAGCATGGTGGCGTCGTGGTGCTCAGGCAGCAGGGGGACAGAAGACGAAGTCGTGCATGGCCGTCGCGGCGAGCGCCTGCTCGACCAGCGACCAGTCCGCGCCGGGGCGGTGCGCGCCTTCGCTGAGGATCTGGCGGAACGCGCGGCCGCCGCGTTCGCCATGGAACAGGCCGAGGATGTGGCGTGCCATGTGTTTCAGGTAGACGCCGCGCGCCAGTTGACCTTCGACGTAGGGCTTCCATGCGCGCAGCAGGTCGGCGCGCGACCGCGTTTCGCCGCCGAACCAGCGGATGTCGAGGCGATGCAGCAGGTAGGGATCGTGGTAGGCCGCGCGACCGAGCATGGCGCCATCGGTGTAGTCGAGGTGCGCTGTCGCTTCCTCGGCGTCGGCGATGCCGCCGTTGACGATGACCTGAAGGTCCGGACGCTCGCGCTTCAGCCGGTAGGCCCAGTCGTAGCGCAGCGGCGGAACTTCGCGGTTTTCCTTCGGCGACAGGCCCTTGAGCCAGGCGTTGCGTGCGTGCACCACGAACAGGTTGCAGCCGGCATCGGCGATGGCGTCGACGAAGGCGCGGAAGCGGTCCCATTCGTGGTCGTCGTCGACGCCGAGCCGGCACTTCACCGTGATCGGCGTGTCCGGCGCGGCCTCGATCATGGCGGCGACGCAGTCGGCGACCAGGGTCGGCTCGCGCATCAGGCAGGCACCGAAGCGCCCGGCCTGCACGCGGTCCGAGGGGCAGCCGCAGTTGAGGTTGATCTCGTCGAAGCCATGGTCCG
The DNA here is from genome assembly GCF_042677005.1 of Lysobacter brunescens. NCBI lineage: Bacteria > Pseudomonadati > Pseudomonadota > Gammaproteobacteria > Lysobacterales > Lysobacteraceae > Lysobacter > Lysobacter brunescens. Next base: position 2,037,549 of record NZ_JBHTIF010000001.1, read on the forward strand.
CGCCGATGCGCGCGGCCTTCGCGAGCAGGTGCGGGTCGCTGCCGCCGAGCTGCAGCGCGACCGGATGCTGGCTGTCGTCCTTGCCCAGCAGCTTCTCGCGGCCTTTCTCGTCCGCCGTGCCGTGGATCACCGCGTTGGCGTGCACCATCTCCGTGTAGAGCCGGGCGTGCGGCGCGAGCAGGCGATGGAAGTTGCGGCAGTGGGTATCGGTCCAGTCCATCATCGGCGCCACGGACAAGCGCAGGTGTTCGGCGGCGATGCTGGCGGAGCGGCTGGACATCCGGGCATTCTAACCGGCAACCCGCGCTCCGATTCGCGCGTGGACCGTATACGAGGCGGCGGCAGCGATGCCGCGCAACAGGCAGCGGCACCGAGAATGAACGACACCCAGTATCGCAATATCACGGTTTGGCTGGTCGAGCAGATCCGCGCGGGGCAACCCTCGCACGTGCTGCTGCAGGCGATGTGCGATCGCGGCTGGCGGCGGGATGTCGCGATGGGGCTGATCGCGCAGGCGATGGGCCAACCTGCGGATCCCGGGGCCTCGCCTGCGACGGCGGCAGCGCCGGAGAGAGCAGAGTTGCATGGTGCGCCGGAGGTCGCGAAACCGATGCCCGTGCCCGCGATCGACGACGGCGCGCTGTATGTCGATGTCGGTGACCGCCGCGTGCCGGTGCTGATGCACCTGCCGACGCCGCGGATCGTGCTGTTCGGGGATTTCCTGAGCAAACAGGAATGCGACCGGCTGATCGAGGCGGCGCGGCCGCGCATGCAGCGCTCGATGACTGCCGATCCGCGCACCGGCGAGACGATGGTCGACACGGTGCGCACCAGTCGCGGCATGTTCTTCCATCGCGACGAGACGCCGCTGGTGCGCACGATCGAGGCGCGCATCGCGAAGCTGCTGCAGTGGCCGGTGTCCCATGGCGAACACCTGCAGGTGCTGCACTACCGACCCGGCGACCGCTACGAGCCGCACTACGACTATTTCGATCCCACCCAGCCCGGCGCAGCGCCGCTGCTGGCGCGCGGCGGCCAGCGCGTCGCCACTTTCCTGATGTATCTGCGCGAGCCCGAGCGCGGCGGCGATACCACCTTCCCGGACCTCGGCCTGAGCTTCGCGCCGAAGCGCGGCAGCGCGCTGTTCTTCAGCTATCCCGTGCCCGACCCCTCGTCGAAGAGCCTGCACGGCGGCGCACCGGTGCAGTCCGGCGAAAAGTGGGTGGCGACCAAATGGCTGCGCGAGGGCGTGTTCGCGTGATCGTGCGATCGGCGATTCCGCCGCAACTCAGCGCCTGAGTTTCCAGAAGGTCGCGCCGGACACGTCGGTCGCGGGCTTCAGTCGCGATGCCGTGACCTTGGCCTTGCCATGCAGCATCAATTCGCGCATGTGGTACAGCAGCGATTCGGCCTGCGCGAAGTACGAGTGGCCGAGCAGGTCGAGATCGAAGTCCGGCACCGCGATGGTGTCCACGCCCTGTGCGACGGTGTAGGGCTCGAAATAGCCGGCGCGCGCCGCCTGGTGCAGTTCCGAGGACACGTGCACGGGCAGGTCGGCATCGGAAGCGTAGAGCGTGGTGCGCGCGGCGTGTTCGCCGTAGAGCGCGGCCAGGTCCAGGAACAGGTCGCGGTCCACGTCCGGTGCGGCCAGGAAGATCTGGTCGAACTTCACCTTGCCGCGCGTCTGCGCATTCGCCGCGATGCGCTGCAGGGCGCGGAGCAGGCCGCGATTGCCCATGCTGTGCGCGATCAGGTGCAGTTTCCGCGCGCCGACCTCGGCGGCGAAATCGACGAGGAAGTCGGTGATCGCACGCTCGCTGGCCTCGATGCAGGCCTCGTCGACCGGATAATCGATCACGTTGCCGCGCGAGGGCCAGCTGAAGAAGGCGGTGGCGCCCGGCACATCGAGGTCCACGCCGATCTGCGCAGCACGAATCGCAGCCTCCTCGAACGTGACGTTGAAGCCGTGGATGAAGACCAGTGCGTGCGTCTCGTCGCCGGCAGCGGCGGCGTCGCGCAGCGTCTGCCGCAGTTCCTCCAGCCACGCCTGGTGCGACTGCGTGGCGGTGCCCTGGATGCGCAGGGTGTCGTCGCGCAGGTCGCGGCGCAGCAGCTTCTTCCAGAACGGCGTGCCGATTTCTCCGAAGCGATGCGCCTCCGGCACGAACACGTCCACCCGCCCGCGGGTGGTCTGACTGCTGCGCCGTGCGCCGAAGCTGCCGTCGGCCTCCTGCCGGCGATTGGTACCGAACCACACCGGATAGACGATGTCCTCGTCCTGCGCCGCGTTGCGCGGATGCACGGCATCGCCCGGCATGGCCTTGTTGCCGTCCCGGAGGGTCCTGATGTCCCACTCCAGCCGTTTGAGGTCCTTGCCAGCGGTTTGTGCCGCCTCCAGTTCGGCCAGCAGGGCCCGCACCTGGCGTTCCACCGCAGCGCGTTCCTGCCCGGCCTGGACCAGCTGCTGCTGGATCACGCGGGCCAGCTCCAGCGCGCGCGCACGATCGCCGGCGCGCACGGCGGTTTCGAGTTGCGCGAGAAGCTCGGTGAACGTGCTCATGCGGGTGCCCTTCCGGACAAGGCGGCGACGATCGGTTCGAATCCTGCGGACATGCCATCCTCCCTGTGAGCAGCCAGCCATGCGCGTGGCGGTGCGGGATGGCGTTGTCTCTGCCTACGGCACGCCCGATCCCCCTGCGGCCGAGCATACACAAGGGGGATGGGCAGGTGCAGGGGGGCGCCCGCGTCTGCGGCGGGCGCTGGCGATCAGCGCTTGAGCGCGCGCAGCGCGTCGGCCATCGCTGTGTTCGCGGGCGGTGCGGACTGGCCGGGACGCGGCTTCTGCGGGGCGCCGCGCGTGTCGCGCGACTGCGGACGCGCCGAGCCGCTGCCGCGTGCGTCGTCGCGCTGTCCACCGCGCGCGTCCTTGCGGGTTTCGCCGGGCACGTCATCGAGGCGGCAGCTCAGGCCGATGCGCTTGCGCGGCACGTCGACCTCCATCACCTTCACCTTCACCACGTCGCCGACTTTCACGACGCTGCGCGGATCCTTCACGAACTTGTCGGACAGCGCGGAGATGTGCACGAGACCATCCTGGTGCACGCCGACGTCGACGAAGGCGCCGAATGCGGCCACGTTGGTGACCACGCCTTCCAGTACCATGCCCGGCTGCAGGTCGGCGATGGTCTCGATGCCGTCGGTGAAGCGCGCGGCCTTGAATTCGGGGCGCGGGTCGCGGCCGGGTTTTTCCAGTTCCTTGACGATGTCGCGAACGGTCGGCAGGCCGAAGCGTTCGTCGGTGAAGTCTTCGAGCTTCAGGTTGCGCAGTGCAGAGGCGTCTCCGATCAGCTGCGCGACCGGACGGCCGCAGGCCTTCACGATGCGTTCGACCACCGGATAGGCTTCCGGGTGCACGGCCGAGGCATCGAGCGGCTGGTCGCCGTCGGCGATGCGCAGGAAGCCGGCGCACTGTTCGAAAGTCTTGTCGCCCAGGCGCGGCACCTTCAGCAGTTCGCGGCGCGACTTGAACGCGCCGTGCTGGTCGCGATACGCGACGATGTTCTCGGCGACGGTCGACGACAGGCCGGACACGCGCGCCAGCAGCGGCGCCGAGGCGGTGTTCACGTACACGCCGACCGCGTTCACGCAGTCCTCCACCCTGGCGTCGAGCGAACGCGCCAGCGCGTACGGGTTCACGTCGTGCTGGTACTGGCCGACGCCGATCGCCTTGGGCTCGATCTTCACCAGTTCCGCGAGCGGATCCTGCAGGCGGCGTGCGATCGACACCGCGCCGCGCAGGCTCACGTCGAGGCTGGGGAATTCCTTCGCGGCCAGCTCCGAGGCCGAATACACCGACGCGCCGGCTTCGCTGACCATGATCTTGGTGAGCTTCAGCTCCGGATGCTTCGACATCAGTTCGGCGGCGAGCTTGTCGGTCTCGCGCGAGGCGGTGCCGTTGCCGATCGCGACCAGTTCGACCTTGTGCGCGGCGCAGAGCTTCCGCAGCGTGGCGATCGAGGCATCCCACTGCCGCTTGGGTTCATGCGGATAGATGGTGTCGGTCGCGACCAGCTTGCCGGTCGAATCGACCACCGCGACCTTCACGCCGGTGCGCAGGCCGGGGTCGAGGCCGAGCACCGAACGCGGGCCTGCGGGTGCGGCGAGCAGCAGGTCCTTGAGGTTGTCGCCGAACACCGCGATCGCTTCGGCTTCGGCCTTTTCGCGCGCGGCGGCGACCAGTTCGAGTGACAGCGTCATCAGCAGGCGGCCGCGCCACGCGAGTCGGCAGGTGTCGGTGAGCCACTTGTCGGCGGGGCGGCCCTGTGCGGCGATGCCGGCGGCCAGCGCGACGCGGCCCTCGGCATAGGCATTGCCTTGTTCGACATCGGTCGTCGGTTCGAGATCGACCGACAGCATTTCCTCGCGGCGACCGCGCAGCAGCGCGAGCATGCGGTGCGAGGGAATCGTCGACAGCGGCTCGCTGTGGTCGAAGTAGTCGCGGTATTTCGCGCCCTCGTGTTCCTTGCCCGGCATCACCTTCGCGCGCAGCACGCCCTTCTGCTGCAGCCAGGTGCGCAGCTCGCCGACCAGTGCGGCGTCTTCGCCGAAGCGTTCGATCAGGATGGCCCGGGCACCGTCGAGTGCGGCGACGGCATCGGCCACGCCCTTGTCGGCGTCGACGAAGGCTTTCGCGCGTTCGGACGGATCGATCGAGGGATCGGCGAGGATCGCATCGGCCAGCGGTTCCAGCCCGGCTTCGCGCGCGATCTGCGCCTTGGTGCGGCGCTTCGGCTTGTAGGGCAGGTAGAGGTCTTCCAGGCGCGATTTGCTGTCCGCAGCGAGCAGGTCGCCGAGCAGTGCCTTGGTCAGCTTGCCCTGTTCGGCGATCGACGCGAGGATCGCGTCGCGGCGATCTTCCATCTCGCGCAGGTAGCCCAGGCGCGTTTCGAGATTGCGCAGCTGGGTGTCGTCCAGCCCGCCGGTGACTTCCTTGCGGTAGCGCGCGATGAACGGCACGGTCGCGCCCTCGTCGAGCAGCTCGACCGCCGCGCGCACCTGCGCCGGCTTGGCCTCGATCTCGGCGGCGATGGTCTCCGCGATGACAGCCGCGATGCTGGCGGCGGAGCGGACGGGGGCAGGCAGGCTTTCGGGTGCGGCGGTGGTGCTGGACATCGGGACTTCGCGGTTGAACGACTGAGGTCGGATTGTCACCGCGCTGGCTGTGCGCGTACAGGCTGGCGCCGGGGCGGGGGATGTGCTGTGTTTCCGGAGAGGAAAGCCCCTCGTCATCCTCGCGCAAGCGAGGACCCAGCCATCAGTGGCGATCAAGCGTGGGTCCTCGCTTGCGCGAGGATGACGATGCTTTTGATGCTTCGCCAATACGGATGTGATCGAAGAAAACGACACGGGCCGCATATGCGGCCCGTGTCGATGACGCATGGAACGGTGTGGCGGCGAATCAATCGCCCAGCGTCAGCAGCGACGCATTGCCGCCGGCCGCCGTGGTGTTCACGGTGACGGTCTTCTCAGTGGCGAAGCGCGGCAGGTAGTGCGGGCCGCCGGCCTTGGGGCCGGTGCCGGACAGGTTCTGGCCGCCGAAGGGCTGCACGCCGACGACCGCGCCGATCTGGTTGCGGTTGACGTAGATGTTGCCGACCTTGGCGCGCTGCACGATGCGGTCGATGGTTTCGTCGATGCGCGAGTGGATGCCGAGGGTCAGGCCGAAGCCGGTGGCGTTGATGGTGTCGACGACCTGGTCGAGCTGGTTGGCCTTCCAGCGGATCACGTGCAGGGCCGGACCGAAGTTCTCGCGCGTCAGCTGCGACAGCGAAGTCAGTTCCCAGGCGCGCGGGGCGAAGAAGCTGCCGTGCGCGACCGAGTCGTCGGTGGTGGCAACGGCAATCTGCTTCGCTTCCTTCGCCATGCGCGCAGCATGGTCTTCGAGCAGCGCCAGGGCGTCGGTGTCGATCACCGGGCCGACGTCGGTCGACAGCAGGCCGGGGTCGCCGACCTTCAGCTCGGCCATCGCGCCGGCGAGCATGTGCACGACCTTGTCGGCGATGTCGTCCTGCACGAACAGCACGCGCGCGGCCGAGCAGCGCTGGCCGGCGGAGGTGAACGCGGAGGAGACCGCATCCTTGACGAGTTGTTCCGGCAGCGACGAGGAGTCGGCGATCAGCGCGTTCTGGCCGCCGGTTTCGGCGATCAGCACGCCGATCGCGGCGTCGCGCGCGGCCATGGCGCGGTTGATCGCGCGGGCGGTGTCGGTCGAACCGGTGAACGCGACGCCGGCCACGCGCGGGTCGCGGGTCAGGGCGGCACCGACGGTGGCGCCATCGCCGGGCAGGAACTGCAGCACGGCCTCCGGGATGCCGGCTTCGTGCAGCAGCTTCACGGCGGCGTAGCCGACGAGGTTGGTCTGCTCGGCGGGCTTGGCGATCACGCTGTTGCCTGCGGCGAGCGCGGCGGCGACCTGGCCCATGAAGATCGCCAGCGGGAAGTTCCACGGCGAGATGCAGACGAACACGCCGCGACCGGCGAGCTGCAGGGTGTTGGATTCGCCGGTGGGCGAGGGCAGGGCCTCGGGCGCGAAATGCTTGCGCGCCTGGCCGGCGTAATAGCGCAGGAAGTCCACCGCTTCGCGCACTTCGGCGACGCCGTCGGGAATGGTCTTGCCCGCTTCCTTGGTGCACAGCGCGATGTAGGCCGGCATGCGCGCTTCGAGCAGCGCGGCGGCGTGTTCGAGGATCGCGGCGCGGCTGGCGGCCGGGGTGGCATCCCATGCAGGCTGCGCGGCGACCGCGTTCTGCAGCGCCTGCTCGACGGTGGCGCTGTCGGCAGCCTGCCAGTGGCCGACGGTCTGGCGGCGGTCGGCGGGATTGGTCACGGCGATCTTCGTGCCGGAGGCGCTGGCGCCCGGCACCAGCGGCGCTGCGGTCCAGTCGCCGGTGACGGCGGCGTTGATCTGGTCGGCGAGGGCGCGCAGCTGCGCGTCGTTGGCGAGGTTGATACCCATCGAATTGTCTCTCTCATGGCCCTGGCTGCGGAACAGATCCACGGGCAGCGGGATGCGCGGATGCGGAATGCTGTCGAAGGCGGACGCGACTTCGATCGGATCGCGGATCAGATCGTCGATCGACACGGCCTCGTCGGTGATGCGGTTCACGAAGCTGGAATTGGCGCCGTTCTCGAGCAGGCGGCGCACGAGATACGGCAGCAGGTCCTCGTGCGAACCCACCGGCGCGTACACGCGGCAGGGCACGTTCAGACGGTCGGCCGGGATGACCTCGGCGTAGAGATCGTCGCCCATGCCGTGCAGCTTCTGGAATTCGTACTTCGACGTCGCGTTGCCGGACGCCGCGCCGGCGCCGAGCACGGTCGCGGCCATGCGGTGGATAGCGGCGATGGTCTGCGCGTTGTGCGTGGCGAACATCGGATAGACCGCGTCGGTCGCCTTGAGCAGGCGGCAGGCGCAGGCCTGGTAGGACACGTCGGTGTTGGGCTTGCGCGTGAACACCGGATAGCCGCTCTGGCCATCGACCTGGGCGCGCTTGACCTCGCTGTCCCAGTAGGCGCCCTTCACCAGGCGCACCGGAATGATGCGGCCAAGGCGACGGGCCTGGTCGGCGATGAAGTCGATCACGAACGGCGCGCGCTTCTGGTAGGCCTGGACCACGATGCCGAAGCCGTTCCAGTCCTGCAGCGAGGCATCGGCGAGCACGCCGAAGATCAGGTCGAGCGACAGCTCGAGGCGGTCGGTCTCTTCTGCGTCGATGGTCAGGCCGATGCCGTACTGCTTCGCCAGCTGCGACAGCTCCAGCAGGCCCGGGCCGAGTTCGGCGAACACGCGGGCGCGCTTGGCGTGCTCGTAGCGCGGATGCAACGCGGACAGCTTGACCGAGATGCTGGGCGTGGCGAACACGTCGGCATCGCGGAAATGGCCGTTCGGGCCGCTTTTGCCGATGGCGTGGATTGCCATGCGGTAGGCCTCGAGGTAGCGCTGCGCGTCCTTCGTGGTCAGCGCGCCTTCGCCGAGCATGTCGAACGAATAGCGGTAGTTCGCGTTGTCGCCCTTGCGGCTGCGGGCGAGGGCCTCGTCGATGGTGCGGCCCATGACGAACTGATGGCCCATGATCCGCATCGCCTGGCGCACCGCGAGGCGTATGACCGGCTCGCCGACGCGGCTGATCAGGCGCTTGAAGGCGTTGTGCACGTCGCGCTTGGTGTCGTCGGCGAGATTGACCAGGGTGCCGGTCAGCATCAGGCCCCAGGTCGAGGCATTGACCAGCACGGAGTCGGACTGGCCCAGATGCCGTTTCCAGTCTGCCTCACCGAGCTTGTCGCGGATCAGCTTGTCGGCGGTGTCCTGGTCCGGGATGCGCAGCAGGGCCTCGGCCACGCACATCAGCAGCACGCCTTCCTCGCTGCCCAGGTCGTACTGGCGCATGAAGGCTTCGATCGCGCCCTGGTCCTGCGCCCGCGCACGCACCCGGCGCACGAGGTCGGCCGCGGTGGCCTGGACGGCGGCGCGGTCGGCCGCGCTCCAGTCGGGATGGGGCTGGCGGGCGTCCGCGAGCAGTTCGCGGACATGCTCGGCCTCGTCGCGGACCCAGGCGGCGGTGATCGCCGCGCGCAGCGGATCCGGCCGGGCCGGAAGTTCGGGGGACAGGATCGGATCGGCGGTCACGTTGGCAGGAGCCCGGCGTGCGGAAGGAAGCCGCGGATTCTATCGTGGGCGCACGCGTTTCCGTACCCCCGAGCTTATAACGGTATGGCAGAACGGCGGGGTTTGCTTGCTCGTGCGGGGCGCGAACGGATACCATTCTTCGGTTCCCCGGGGTCGAATCGACGCTCGTGCGCCTGTCCAGTCGGCACGACACGCGTCCTTCGGCCTCCCTAGCAACCTATGAAGACTCGGGCAGTCAGACTTTTGGGGTTTTGGGCCATGGTGCAAACGCGTGCGTGTTGGACAACGTGGGGTCGGGCGATGATCGCCCTGGCTTCGCTCCTGGTGCCGGTGGCGGCGATGGCCCAGGCGGCCGATCCCAAGCCCTGGCAGCTGAACATGGGGCAGGGTGTCACCGAATCGTCGAAACACGCCTACGAAGCGCACATGCTGGCGCTCTGGATCTGCGTGGTCATCGGCGTGATCGTGTTCGGCGCCATGGCCTACGCCATGTTCAAGTTCCGCAAGTCCAAGGGCGCCAAGCCCGACGTGGACTTCACCCACAGCACGAAGCTCGAGATCGTCTGGACGGCCGTGCCGGTCCTGCTGCTGGTGGCGATGGCCTTCCCGGCCACCAAGAAGCTGATCGCGATGTACGACACCCGCAACGCGGAGATGACGATCAAGATCACCGGCTACCAGTGGCTCTGGAAGTACGAGTACCCGGGCACCAAACCGGGCGAGTCCTTCGGTTTCACCAGCCGCCTCGACCGCAAGAGCGACCAGATCCGCCAGAGCAAGGTCGATGCCCGCACCGCCGGCCATGCGCACTACCTGCTCGACGTGGACAACCCGCTGGTCGTCCCGGTCGACACCAAGATCCATTTCCTCATCCAGGCCGACGACGTGATCCACGCATGGTGGGTGCCGGCGCTGGGCTGGAAGCAGGACGCGATCCCGGGCATCACCAACGAAGCCTGGACCGAGATCAAGACGCCGGGCATCTACCGCGGCCAGTGCGCCGAGCTGTGCGGCAAGGACCATGGCTTCATGCCGATCGTGGTCAAGGCCGTGAGCAAGGCCGAGTTCGCCCAGTGGGCCGCCGAGCAGCGCGCGAAGAACGCGCCGCCGGCCCCCGCCGCGCCGGCAGCGCCCGCCGAGGCCCCGGCCACCGAAGCCGTGCCGGCTGCCGAAGCCGCCGCGCCGGTGACCGCCGCCGCCGAACAGAACGCCCCCGCAGCCGCCGCCAAGTCGGCCGGCTGATCGCATCACATTCGAGGTAAGTCATGGCCACCACTCACGCCGACCACGCCGCTGACCATCACGACGACCACGGCCACAAGCAGGGCTTCATCGATCGTTGGTTCTTCTCGACCAACCACAAGGACATCGGCACGCTGTACCTCGTGTTCAGCTTCGTGATGTTCATCATCGGCGCCGCGATGTCCGTGGTGATCCGCACCGAGCTGATGACCCCGGGCCTGCAGCACGTCAGCCCCGAGTTCTTCAACTCGATGACCACCATGCACGCGCTGGTGATGATCTTCGGCGGCGTCATGCCGGCCTTCGTCGGCCTGGCCAACTGGATGGTGCCGCTGCAGATCGGCGCGCCCGACATGGCCCTGCCGCGCATGAACAACTGGTCCTTCTGGATCATGCCGTTCGCCTTCGCGCTGCTGCTCATGACGTTCTTCCTGCCGGGCGGCGCGCCTGCCGGCGGCTGGACGCTGTATCCGCCGCTGTCGCTGCAGGGCGGCTTCAACCTGTCGTTCGCGATCTTCGCCATCCACATGATGGGCATCAGCTCGATCATGGGCGCGATCAACATCATCGCGACCATCCTCAACATGCGCGCCCCGGGCGTCGACCTGCTGAAGATGCCGATCTTCTGCTGGACCTGGCTGATCACCGCCTTCCTGCTGATCGCGGTGATGCCGGTGCTCGCCGGCGCGGTGACCATGCTGCTCACCGACAAGTTCTTCCTGACCAGCTTCTTCAACGCGGCCGGCGGCGGCGACCCGGTGATGTTCCAGCACATCTTCTGGTTCTTCGGTCACCCCGAGGTCTACATCATGATCCTGCCGGCCTTCGGCGTCGTGTCGGAAATCATCCCGACCTTCAGCCGCAAGCCGCTGTTCGGTTACCAGGCGATGGTGTACGCAACCGCGTCGATCGCCTTCCTCTCGTTCATCGTGTGGGCGCACCACATGTTCACCGTCGGCATGCCGCTCGGTGGCGAGATCTACTTCATGTTCGCGACCATGCTGATCGCGGTCCCGACCGGCGTGAAGGTGTTCAACTGGGTCACCACGATGTGGCGCGGCTCGATCAGCTTCGAATCGCCGATGCTGTGGGCGATCGCCTTCGTCATCCTGTTCACCATCGGCGGTTTCTCGGGCCTGATGCTCGCGATCGTCCCGGCGGACTTCCAGTACCACGACACCTACTTCGTCGTCGCGCACTTCCACTACGTGCTGGTCACCGGCGCCCTGTTCGCGATCATCGCCGCCGTGTACTACTGGTGGCCGAAGTGGACCGGCCGCATGTACAACGAGAAGCTGGCGAAGTTCCACTTCTGGTGGTCGATGATCTTCGTCAACCTGCTGTTCTTCCCGCAGCACTTCCTGGGCCTGGCCGGCATGCCGCGCCGCATTCCGGACTACAACGTCGTGTTCGCCGACTGGAACCTGATCAGCTCGATCGGCGCCTTCGGCATGTTCGCCACGCCGTTCATCATGGCCTTCGTGCTGTGGCATTCGCTCAAGCACGGCGCCAAGGCGGAAGCCCGCTCGTGGGAAGGTGCGAAGGGCCTGGAGTGGACCGTGCCGTCGCCGGCGCCGCACCACACCTTCACCACGCCGCCGGTGATCAAGGACGGCGATCTCGCCCACGGCGACATCACCCACTGAACCCATTGATCGGCGTCCCACGGCAGGCATGAGCACGCAAGCGCCCCTTACGCAGGAACAGGTCGCTGCCCGTCGCGCTTCGGCGCGGCGGACCGCGCTGGTGTTCGCGTCGATCGCGTTCGCGGTCTACGTGGGCTTCATCGTGCTGAACGCGGTGGCCAAATGAGCGCGAAGCGACATCGCATCGGCATCGGCGGCATGGTTGCGGTGACCCTGCTGGCCTTCGGTTTCAGCTTCTCGCTGGTGCCTCTGTACCGCATCGCCTGCGAGAAGGTGTTCGGCATCCGCCTCGAGCGTGGGCCGGCCGCGGAGGGCGACGCCGTCGCCGCCGTGCGCGATGACCGCATGGTCACCGTGGTCTTCGATTCGAACGTCAACTCCAAGCTGCCGTGGGAATTCCAGCCCCACGTGCTGACGATGCAGGTGCGTCCGGGCGAGCCTTACGAGACGACCTACGTGGCCCGCAACCGCAGCGACCGCGACATCGTCGGCAGCGCCACGCCATCGGTGGCGCCGGCCCGCGCGTCGCAGTATTTCAACAAGACCGAATGCTTCTGCTTCACCGCGCAGACCCTCGCCGCCGGCGAATCGCGCGACATGCCGGTGCGCTTCATCGTCGACCCGGGCCTGCCCGACGACGTGAAGACCGTGACCTTGTCCTACACTTTCTTCAAGAACGACGTGCTGACCGCCAGGCTTTCCGAGCCTGCGGCCGGCGCGGCAGGTGCGCCGCGCAGCGCGCCCTGACCTGTTCTCCACCCATTCCGACAGCCCCACGCGAGACGACCGCCATGGCCCAAGCGCACGCCGACCACCACGATTCCGCGATCTACTTCGTGCCGCACAGCAGCAAGTGGCCGGTCTTCGCCTCGGTCTTCCTGTTCGTCACCATGCTCGGCCTCGCCAGCTGGCTGAACCATGCCAGCTGGGGCAAGGCGACCTTCTATGTCGGCCTGCTCGGCCTGGCCGGCATCCTGTTCAAGTGGTTCGCCGACGTGATCCTCGAATCGGTCAGCGGCTTCTACAACAAGCAGGTCGACGTGTCCTTCCGCATGGGCATGGTCTGGTTCATCTTCTCGGAAGTGATGTTCTTCGCAGCCTTCTTCGGCGCGCTGTTCTACGCCCGCCAGTTCGCGCTGCCGTGGCTCGGCGGCGAAGGCGACGGCGCGATGACCAATGCGACCCTGTGGCCGAACTTTACGGCGGCCTGGCCGAGCAGCGGCCCGGGCCAGGTCGGTGGCACCTTCCAGACGATCCCGGCCTGGGGCCTGCCGCTGATCAACACCCTGATCCTGCTGACCTCCGGCGTCACCGTGACCCTGGCGCACCATGCGCTGAAGGCCGCGCAGCGCAAGGCCCTGCTGTTCTGGCTGGGCGCCACCGTGCTGCTGGGCTGCGTGTTCCTCGTGCTGCAGGTCGAGGAATACATGCACGCCTACAACGAGCTGAACCTGACCATGGGTTCTGGCATCTACGGCTCGACCTTCTTCATGCTCACCGGCTTCCACGGCGCGCACGTGACCCTCGGCACCATCATGCTGGCGATCATGTGGCTGCGCTGCGCCAAGGGCCACTTCACCAAGGAAAACCACTTCGCGTTCGAAGCGGTGGCCTGGTACTGGCACTTCGTCGACGTGGTCTGGCTGGGCCTGTTCCTCTTCGTCTACGTCCTGTGATCCCGGGCTGCTCCGGCGTCGCGCCGGAGCGGTCTTCGTTCGACGGAAACGCGGAAGGCCGGCATTGCGCCGGCCTTCGTGTCTGGGTCATCGGTGTTGCGTCGCGTTCGAATCCGTCACTGCCCGTGTTCCGTATCGGTGTCGCGGGCTGCAAATCCGTTCGACGGGTTCATCCGGCCGGGTTGCGACCCACGCCGTGCGGCTCGATCCATCCCATGTAGATGGCCAGGATCAGCAGCAGGATCAGCGCCACGGACAAGGCGATGCGCTTGGTCAGGGCGTTGACCGTGCGTTTGGTCTGCCCCTTGTCGACCAGCATGTAATAGAGCCCGGCGCCCAGGTTCCACAGAATCAGGATCAGAAACCCGACGATGAGCAGGGTCTTCAACGAATCGCTCATGACCACCTCCGCAGGCGCGCGGTTGCGCCCGTTGTGCCGTGCATTATCGCAGGCGATGGAGGCGAGGGGGTGATGTCCGGATTGCGCCGACATCCGGTGTTGCTGTGGGCGTTCGCGTTGCTGGCGATGGCGGGTTTCGCATCGCTGGGCGTGTGGCAGCTCGGCCGCGCCGAGATCAAGCGCGAGATGCTCGCCGACGCGCAGCGTGCCCTCACCGCGCGCACCGCGCAGCCTGCCAGCGTGATCGTCGATTCCGCGCGCGCCGATGCCTACGACTGGGTCGAGATCAGGGGGCGTTTCCTCGATGCCCCTGCGGTGCTGCTCGACAACCAGCAACTGCAGGGCCGTGTCGGCGTGCGTGCGTATCGCGTGTTCGAGACCGAGGCCCGCGTTCGTTTGCTCGTCGATCTCGGCTGGGTCGCCCTGCCGCCCGATCGCACCCTGCCGCAGGTGCCGCGCGATCCCGCACGCGATGCACTGCGCGGCCTGCTGCTGCCGCCGCCGGGCAGCGGCCTGCGCCTCGGCGAGCCGCAGCCGCAGCCCGATGGCAGCCTCCTGGCGACGCAGGTCGAGCCCGACGCCATCGCTCGCGCGCTGCGCCTGCCCGGCCTCGCGCCGCGCGTGCTGCGGCCGGAAGCGGAGGCCGGCTTCGGCTACCGGCGCGATTTCGACATCCTCCCCAACACGCTGCCGCCGGAAAAGCATCTCGGCTACGCCGTGCAGTGGTTCGCGCTCGCACTGGCAGTGCTGGTGACCGCCGTGCTGCTGACCGTGCGCCGTGCCCGTCGCCTTCGTTCGTCTCCTGGACACACGCCTGAGTAACGCTGCAATGACCACGCCCGATCCGTCCCGACGCAACCGCAACCGTCTCGCGCTGATCGCGATCTTCGCCATGTTCTTCGGCGGCTTCCTCGTCGCAGGCCTGCTGCGCTTCTCGGGCTGGCGCCCGGAGGGCATGAAGAACCACGGCGAACTGCTCGATCCTCCCGGCGACCTGCGCCAGGTCGTGCCGACATTGGTCGATGGCGGCGAATATCGCTGGAACCCGGGCGAACGCATGTGGCGGATCGTCGTCGCCGCGCCACCGGGCTGCGATGCGCCCTGCGTCAAATTGACCCAGGACCTCGAACTGGTGCGCGAACTGTTCGCGCAGCGCGCCGATCACGTCCACCTGCTGTGGATCGGCGAATTCCCGGAAAAAGGCCTGCGCTCCCCGGCGTTGCGTCTGCTCCGCGACGAGCCGGCCCTGCGAGCCGGGCTGCCGCGCGTGGATGACCCCAAGGGCGTTCCCGTCTATGTCATCGACCCCAACGGCTTCGTCATTCTGCGCTACGCTCCCGGCTTCGATCCCGGGCATCTGCGTACCGACGTGGCCAGGCTGCTGAAACTGAAATGACCGACGCCACCGACACTTCGCCTTCGTCCCGCCCCCCTGATCATCGGCCTGCCGTGAATAATCCCGCCGCCTCCAAGCCTGCCGCTGCCAGGCCCGCCGTCCATAAACCTGCTGTCCATAAGCATTTCCACCGGATCGCATGGCTCGCGGTCGCGCTCACGCTGTGCGTGATCGTGTTCGGCGCCTTCGTGCGCCTCTCCGACGCGGGGTTGAGCTGTCCCGACTGGCCGACCTGCTACGGCCGTGCGGCGTGGCCCAAGGAAGTCTCCGAAGCCGCGGCGCATTCGGCGAGCGAGATCCGCCCGTTCGAGACCCACAAGGCCTGGCGCGAGCAGGTCCACCGTCATGCTGCCGCCACGCTGGGCCTGCTGGTGCTGATCCTCAGCCTGTTGGCCGCGCGCAAGCGCAAGCTCGGTATCGCCCAGATCCTCGTCGCCTCCGGCTTCGTCGCCGCCGGCATCCCGCTGTACATGCACGGCTACATCGCTGCGGCGCTGGCCTCCGCCGTCATCGGCGAACTGATCCTGCTCGTCGCGGCGCTGCGATGGAGCAACGACGACCTCGCGAGGGCGGCGGCCTTCACGCTGATGCTGATCGTGTTCCAGGCGCTGCTCGGCAAATGGACGGTGACGATGCTGCTCAAGCCGGTCATCGTCATGGGGCATCTGCTCGGCGGCATGACCACCCTGGCGATGCTGTCGTGGATGGCATGGCGCGCCACCGACCGGCCGATTCGCATCGCCGGCGCCACCGCGATGCGCTGGTGGCTGATCGGCGCCGTATTCGTCGTGGGCGTGCAGATCGCGCTCGGCGGCTGGGTCAGCGCCAACTACGCCGCGCTGGCCTGCGGCAACGATTTCCCGACCTGCGTCGGCAAGTGGGTGCCGCCGACGGACTTCCGCGAAGGCTTCGTCCTGTGGCGCGGCGTCGGCGTGGATTACGAAGGCGGCGTGCTCGACGGCGCATCGCGCATCGCGATCCAGCTCGCGCATCGGATCATGGCGATCGTGGTCTTCGCCTACCTGCTTGCGCTGGCGGTGAAGCTGATCCGCACGCCGGGGCTGTGGCTGACCGGCGTCGTGCTCGCTGCGCTCACGCTGATCCAGGTCGGCCTGGGCATCGCCAACGTGAAGCTGGGCCTGCCGCTGGCCGTGGCCACCCTGCACAACGCCGGTGCCGCGCTGCTGCTGTTGCTGCTGGTCAGCCTGCTGGCGCGGCTGCGCCGTCCTACGGAATAACCGCTGACCATGGCCTTTCCGATGCGCGAATACTGGGCGCTGACCAAGCCGCGCGTGGTGGCGCTGATCGTGTTCACCGCCTTCGTCGGCATGTTCCTGGCCGTACCGGGACTGCCGCCGCTGCGCGAAAGCGTGTTCGGTTTCCTCGGCATCTGGCTGGCGGCGTCGAGTGCGGCGGCGATCAACCACCTGATCGACCAGCGCATCGACCGGGTGATGGCGCGCACGCAGCACCGCCCGCTGGCCACCGGGGCGCTCAAGCCCGCGCAGGTGCTGGCCTTCGCGGTGTTCCTCGGCGCGCTGTCGATGACGATGCTGATCTCGATGGTGAACCCGATCACCGCCGCGCTCACCTTCGCGTCTCTGATCGGCTACGCCATCGTCTACACCGCCTGGCTCAAGCGCGCCACGCCGCAGAACATCGTCATCGGCGGCATCGCCGGCGCCGCGCCGCCGCTGCTGGGCTGGGCTGCGGTCACCGGCATGCGCAACGAGTGGGACTGGGCGCACGCGCTGCTGCTGGTGCTGATCATCTTCGTCTGGACGCCGCCGCATTTCTGGGCGCTGGCGATCTTCCGCCGCGACGACTACGCGCGCGCGCTGGTGCCGATGCTGCCGGTGACGCACGGCGTGCAGTACACGCGCTGGCAGATCCTGCTGTACACGGTGCTGCTGGTGATCGTGACCGTGCTGCCCTATGCGGTGAAGATGAGCGGTGCCTTCTACCTCGGTGGCGCGCTGGTGCTGGGCGCGGTGTTCCTCTGGTACGCGTGGCGCCTGCTCGATCCGCCGGACGATTTCTTCGCCATGCGCACGTTCAATTACTCGATCGTGTACCTGATGGCGCTGTTCGCCTTCCTGCTGCTGGACCACTGGCTGATGCCCCTGCTGGCGCCGGTGCCGGCCTTCGAGCTGCAGCCCGCCGGCTGATAACGGATTGACCTCGCGTTGATCGTGCTTGCCCGTCTCCGGACGGTCACTCGACCCATCCCGGCTGCGGCGCTACGCTTGGACGATCCAATGTCGAGGGTCGTTCCATGCGCCGTGCGTGCCTGTCGCTGCTGTCTGCCGCCATCCTGTCCCTGAGCTTCGCCGCATCCGCAGCGCCTGCGCCGGAGGCCCGGGGCAGTGTCGTCACCGCCGCGCGCATGCTCGACGTGCGCAGCGGCCGCATGCTGAAGGACGTGCAGATCCTCGTCCAGGACGGCCGCATCAAGCAGGTCGCCAGCGATGGTCGTGCATTGGAGGGCGGGGCAGGCCTGCCCCGTCATGACCTCGGCAACATGACCGTGCTCCCGGGCCTGATCGACATGCACGTGCACATCGACAGCGACCCGACCTTCAGCGGCTATTCCTACCTGCAGTTCAACGACCGCTTCTGGTCCGCGGTGTCGGTCACGCATGCGCAGAAGACGCTGATGGCCGGCTTCACCACCATCCGGAACCTTGGCGCCGACGACTGGAACGACGTCGGCCTGCAGCAGGCGATCGACCAGGGACGCGTCGTCGGTCCGCGTATCGTGCCGGCGGCCTACGCCTTCGGCGCCACCGGCGGACACTGCGACTCGACCTACTTCCCGCCGTCGATGCGCGACCGCAACGAATACAACGCCGACAATGCCGAAGAAGCGCGTCGCTCCGTGCGCGAAGTGCGCAAGTACGGCGCACAGGTCATCAAGATCTGCGCCACCGGCGGCGTGTTCTCGCGCAACACCGAACCCGGTCAGCAGCAGATGACCTATGCCGAGATGAAGGCGGTCGCCGACGAAGCGCGCATGTGGGGGCTGAAGGTTGCTGCGCACGCGCACGGTACGACCGGTATCCGCGAAGCGATCCGCGCTGGCATCGACACCATCGAGCACGCCAGCCTGATCGACGACGAAGGCATCCGCCTCGCGAAGCAGAACGGCACCTATCTCTCGATGGACATCTACAACACCGACTACACGCAGGCCGAAGGCGCGAAGAACGGCGTGCTCGAGGACAACCTGCGCAAGGATCGCGAAATCGCCGAACTGCAGCGACAGAACTTCCGCCGCGCCCACCAGGCCGGCGTGAAGATGGTCTACGGCACCGACGCCGGCATCTTCCCGCACGGCGACAACGCGAAGCAGTTCGCGGTGATGGTGCGTTACGGCATGACGCCGGTGCAGGCGATCCAGGCTGCGACACTCAACGCCGCAGAGGCGCTCGGTCGCAACGACATCGGCGTGATCGAAGCAGGTCGTTATGCCGACCTGGTCGCCGTGCCGGGCGATCCTTCGACCGACGTCACCGCGCTGGAGCGGGTCGGGTTCGTGATGAAGGGTGGGGTAGTCGCGCGCGAGCAGTAATCGGGCGCTCGCCTGCAGGTCCGCGCAAGGATGCGCGGCACCATGCCTCATCCCGGGGCGGCCAGTCGCCGATAGCGCGCATCCAGCGCCGCGACATGCCGCTGCAGATCTTCCAGCGTTCCCGCATTGACGATCATGTCATCCGCGATGGCGAGGCGCTGTGCGCGTGTGGCCTGAGCGTCGATCATCCGGTCCGCGAGCGTGGCGTCGATGCCGTCACGCTGGATCAGTCGCTGCCGCTGCGTTTCGACCGGGACATCGACGACCAGAATCCGCTGCAGCCAGGGATAGGCCGCGCGTCCGCCGACTTCTGCGAGCAGCGGGATCGCGGCGATGGCGTAGGGACTGGTGGCGGCTTCGCATTGCTCGACGAGCAGCGCGCGCACGCGGGGATGCACGATGCCTTCGAGGCGGCGGCGCGCATCGGCATCGTCGAACACCCGTTTGCGCATCGCGGCGCGATCGAGCTTGCCGTCGGCATCGAGCACGTCGTGGCCGAAGACCTCGACGATTTCCGCCAAGCCTGCGCTGCCCGGTGCCACCGCATCGCGCGCGGCGATGTCGGCGTCCGCGACCACGATGCCCAGGGCTTCGAACGCGCGGGTCACTGCGGTCTTGCCCGAGGCGATGCCGCCGGTCAGCCCGATGCAGTACGTCGCCATCGGGAGATCAGTAGGGCAGCACGCGCTGGTACAGGGCCATCAGATCGCCGCCCCAGAGGAAGACGATCCAGCCGGCGGCGGCGAGGTAGGGGCCGAACGGAATCGGGATGCTGTGGTCGCGGCCCTTGGAAAACAGCCAGATCGAGCCGATGATCGCGCCGGCCAGGGACGCGACGAGCACGATGGGCAGCAGCGCCTTGTAGCCGGCCCAGGCGCCCAGCGCCGCAAGCAGCTTGAAGTCACCGTGGCCCATGCCGACCTTGCCGGTGAGCTGCTTGTAGACCCAGTAGACGGTCCACAGCGAGACATAGCCGAGTACCGCGCCGGCGATTGCCGCCTTCGCAGGCACGAACAGGTTGTCGACACTGGCGATCAACCCCAGCCAAAGCAGGACGAGGGTGATCTGGTCGGGCAACAGCTGCTTGCGCAGATCGATGCCTGCGCCCGCGACCAGGAAGCAGCTGAGCAGCGAGGCGCCGAAGCCCTGCCAGCCGAAACCGAAGCGCCACACGCAGGCGACGACCAGCAGCATCGTCAGCAGTTCGACGGCCGGGTACTGGAAGGAGATCGGCGTCCTGCACTTGCGACATTTGCCGCCCAACGCCAGCCAGCTGAAGACCGGGATGTTCTCGTACCACGACAGCTTGTGCTGGCAGTGCGGGCAATGCGATGGCTCGACCACGATCCCCGGCGGCGGCGGATCGTACATGTCGTTGGGCAGTTCCAGCTCGTCGCGCGCGTCGCGCTTCCATTCCCATTCCAGCTTGCGCGGCAGGCGCAGGATGACGACGTTGAGGAAACTGCCCACGAGGAGGCCGAGCCCGGCCGCGATCGGATAACCGAGGGCCGGGTTCTGGTCGAGGAATGCCATCGATGCGCGGATCCGGTCTCTGTCTCGATCAGCCGATGGTGGCGGCGAGCTTGAAGATCGGCAGGTACATGCCGACGACCATGCTGCCCACGAGCACGCCGATGATCACCATGATCAGTGGTTCCAGCAGGCTGGTCAGCGCGTCCACCGAGTTGTTCACTTCCTGCTCGTAGAACTCGGCCACCTTGAAGAGCATCGAGTCGAGCGCACCGGCCTCTTCGCCGATGGCGGCCATCTGGATGACCATGTGCGGGAACAGGTTGGCCTGCTTCATCGCCATGTTGACGGGGTAACCCACCGACACGTCGTCGCGGATGCGCCACACGGCCTTTTCGTAGACGGCATTGCCGGTCGCGCCTGCGACGCTTTCCAGCGCCTCGACCAGCGGCACGCCCGCACGGAACGTCACCGCCAGCGTGCGCGAGAAGCGCGCGATCGCCGAGTTGTGCATGATCAGGCCGATCACCGGGACCTTGAGGATCAGCTTGTCGAGCGTGTGCCGGAAGTTGGCCGAGCGCTTGTAGGCGAAGAAGAAGCTGATCAGCACGCCGCCGACGACGAACAGCATGAGCCACCACCAGGACACCAGAAACCTCGACGCCGCCACGATCATCTGCGTGAAGGCCGGAAGTTCGGCGCCGAAGTTCTTGAACACGTCCTCGAACTGCGGCACGACGTAGATCAGCATGACCGAGCTGACCAGGATCGCGACCACGATGGTCATCGCCGGGTAGAACAGCGCCTTCTTGATCTTGCCCTTGAGGGTCTCGAGGTTTTCCTTGTAGGTCGCGATCGTGTCGAGCACGGTTTCGAGCACGCCCGCGGATTCGCCCGCACGCACGAGGTTGCGATACAGCTCGTCGAAATAGATCGGATGCTTGCACATCGCTTCGTAGATCGAGGAGCCGCCTTCGATGTCCGTGCGCACGGACTCGACGAGGTTCTTCATGCGCACGTTCTTCTGGCCGTTGCCGATGATCTCCAGCGACTGCACCAGCGGCACGCCGGACTTCATCATCGTGGCGATCTGGCGGCTGAAGATGGCGATGTCGCGTGCGCTGATCTTCTTGCCTGCGGCACCGAACAGCGGCTTGGGCTTGGGCTTGACCACGGTCGGCGTGATGCCCAGCCTGCGCAGTTCGGCGCGCAGCATGTTGGTGTTCTTGGCCTGCTGCTCGCCCTTCATCTTCACGCCGCGCTTGTCGGTGCCCTCCCAGACATAGAGGGGCATCGTGTTGCCGGCGCGTTCGGCGGGGGCGTTCTTGGCGACGGTGCGGGAGGCGGCCATGGCTTATTCCTTGGTGACGCGGTTGATTTCGGCAAGACTGGTCAAGCCGTTGCGAGCCTTGAGCAATGCGGACTGGCGCAGGCTGTTGACGCCCGAGGCGCGTGCGGCTTCGGCGATCTGCATGGCGTTGCCGCCCTGCAGGATGATCGCCTGGATCTGTTCGGTCATCGGCATGACCTCGTAGATGCCGGTACGGCCCTTGTAGCCGCCCGTGCATTCGTTGCAGCCGACCGCTTCGTAGAGCGTGAAGCCGGCGCGCACGTCGTCCGGGGAGAATCCCTCGGCAAGCAGGGCGTGCTCGGGCAGGTGCTGTTCGCGCTTGCAGCTCGGGCACAGGCGGCGCGCGAGGCGCTGCGCGATCACCAGCGAGACCGAGGACGTGATGTTGAAGGGCGCGATGCCCATGTTCATCAGTCGGGAAATGGTCTGCGGCGCGTCGTTGGTGTGCAGGGTCGAGAGCACCATGTGGCCGGTCTGCGCGGCCTTGACCGCGATCTCGGCGGTTTCCAGGTCGCGGATTTCGCCGACCATGATCACGTCCGGATCCTGGCGGAGGAAGCTGCGCAGCGCGGCCGCGAAGGTCATGCCGCGCTTGGCGTTCTGCTGTACCTGGTTGATGCCGGGCAGTCGGATTTCGACCGGGTCCTCGACGGTGGAGACGTTGCGCTCCTCCTCGTTGAGGATACCCAGCGCGGTGTACAGCGACACCGTCTTGCCCGAGCCGGTTGGACCGGTGACCAGGACCATGCCGTAGGGCTTCTTGATCGCATCCAGGAACAGCGCCTGCTGTTCCGGTTCATAACCGAGCTTCTCGATGCCCAGCTTCGCCGCGCTGCCGTCGAGGATACGCAGCACGATCTTCTCGCCGAACAGGGTCGGCAGCGTGCTGACGCGGAAGTCGATCTGCTTGGTCTTGGACAGGTTGAGCTTGATGCGGCCGTCCTGCGGCACGCGCTTTTCGGCGATGTCGAGCTGCGACATCACCTTGAGGCGTGCGGCGATGCGCTGGCTCAGCTTGACCGGCGCCTTGGCGACCTGGCGCAGGATGCCGTCGATGCGCAGGCGGACGCGGTAATCGGTTTCGTAGGGTTCGAAGTGAATGTCGGATGCGCCGCGCTTGATCGCGTCGACCAGCACCTTGTTGACGAACTTCACCACCGGCGTGTCGTCGCCCTTGGCATCGACACCGCTGTCGCCGCCGGCATCGTCGTCGCCACTGGATACATCCAGGTTGTCGAGCCCTTCGGCATCGTCCATGTCGCCCATGGAGTCGTTGGCGCTGAGCCACGACTCCATCGTGCGTTTCAGCGTGTCCTCGTCGACGAGGATCGGTTCCACCGCGAGATTGGTGTGGAACTTGACTTCGTCGAGGGCTGCCGTGTTCGTAGGGTCTGCGACACCGACGAAGAGGCGCCCACCGCGCTTGAACAGCGGCAGCACATGGTGCTTCTGCAGCAATTCGTCCTTGACCAGGCGAATGGCGCTCTGGTTTGGATCCATCACGGCCGGGTCGAACAGCGGCATGCCGAACTCGATGGAGTTGGCGGCGGCGAGCTGTTGCGGAGTGACCAGCTTGTGTTCGCGGAGGTAAACCGCAATCGGCTTGCGCTCGCGGGTTGCGGTGTCGAGGGCTTCGCGTGCTGCCGCCTCTTCAAGGGCTCCGTCCAGCACCAGACGCCGGGCGATGCCGGTGATGCCGATCAGATTAGAAGTGTGCGCGACATTCACTTTTGACGACCCCTCGCCCGCTGATCCACGGTCGGATCATGCATTTACGACGATAACATCGAAAGGGCTGCAGGTGGAGGGTGGCGGCCGTCCCGGAATGACCATTCGAGACTTCGCGCACACCCTCGGCGTGAGGGCGCTCAGGGACCGGAGCAGCCGTTGGGTCGATAGAGCGACGCGACGGTGGAACTGCAGTTCCATTGGCCTTCGCTGGTGCGGGTCAGCACCAGGTTCTGGCCGGCCACGTTCGGATTGCCAGCCAGGACGCAGGTGATGGTCTGGCCGTTCGTGGCCGTCCAGCTGCCGCCGGGCGTGATGCTGCTGCAGCGTGCCGTGCTGGTGCTCAGGCCGATTTCGGTGGCGCTGGCCGGGCTGCCGGTCTTGTCGCCATTCTGGATGCCTTCCTCGAAGATCACGACGCCGCCGCGCAGGTCGGCCAGGCCGGCGGACATCTGCGATTTGGCGATGTAGATCTGATAGGCGGGCAGGGCGATGGACGCGAGGATGGCGATGATCGCAACCACGATCATCAATTCGATGAGGGTGAAGCCTTGCTGGCGCGGACGCGGACGGGACATGGCGATTCTCCGTGGGACAGGTCGCAGCAGAGCAGGAGGCCGGGGGAGGGGGGAAGGAAAAGGGGTGCCGAAGCACCCCTTTTCCGATTCACTGACAGTCGCGTCGTCGGCGATTACGGCGTGCAGCCGTTCGGACGGTGGCTGGTGTCGGCGATGTCGGTGGTGCAGGGCCACTGGCCGGTGGTGTTGCGGGTCAGGTTGATGACCTTGTTGACCACGTTCGGGTTGCCCTTGAGCTTGCACTGGATCTTCTGGCCGCTGGCCGCGTCCCAGTTGCCGGTGACGGTGAAGGTGCAGCGCGGGGTGCCAGCGGCATCCAGACCGATGTCGGCCGGGCCGGCGATGGCGCCGGTCTTCTCGCCGCCCTGGACGCCTTCTTCATAGGCGGTCACGCCGCCGCGGATGTCGGCCAGACCGGAGGTGGCCTGCGACTTGGCGACGTAGTTCTGGTAGGCGGGCAGCGCGATGGCGGCCAGGATGGCGATGATCGCGACGACGATCATCAGTTCGATCAGGGTGAAACCTTGCTGCTTCTTCATGAGGGAGTCCTCGATGTTGATTGGAGAAAAGGGGCCGAAGCCCCTTTTCCGGGCAGAAACCGCCAGTCGGGATTACGGCGTGCAGCCGTTCGGACGGTGGCTGGTGTCGGCGATGTCGGTGGTGCAGGGCCACTGGCCGGTGGTGTTGCGGGTCAGGTTGATGACCTTGTTGACCACGTTCGGGTTGCCCTTGAGCTTGCACTGGATCTTCTGGCCGCTGGCCGCGTCCCAGTTGCCGGTGACGGTGAAGGTGCAGCGCGGGGTGCCAGCGGCATCCAGACCGATGTCGGCCGGGCCGGCGATGGCGCCGGTCTTCTCGCCGCCCTGGACGCCTTCTTCATAGGCGGTCACGCCGCCGCGGATGTCGGCCAGACCGGAGGTGGCCTGCGACTTGGCGACGTAGTTCTGGTAGGCGGGCAGCGCGATGGCGGCCAGGATGGCGATGATCGCGACGACGATCATCAGTTCGATCAGGGTGAAACCTTGCTGCTTCTTCATGGGAGATCCCTCGGGAGTGTTGTGTTGCGAACCATTCACGTGCCCTTGGCCTGGCGGATCCGGGTCCTTGGGCGCTCGTGCTGCCGAGCACGCGCAGGCAAAGCATACGCACAAGCCATGCCAAATGATGTGACGCGACTCCCGTCCCGGAGCGCACTCGCGTATGAGAACCCCTTCACATTTCTCCACAGGGCAGAATCTGACAAAAAACGTCAGATTGCTGCCGGGTTGACCACAACAGTCATTCGCGTGCTCGCGATCACAATATTGGGCGCGTCTTGGGGCGCTGTCGATAGGTTGTGATGCTGTTCGCGCTTGTTGCGGTGCGGCATGAGGGCTGTCGCCGACGGGCGGTGATCGCTCCGACCTTTCGGCTATTCTTCACCTCGCATTCAATTAAATGAGTGGAGTCCGTACATGCCGATGCCTGCTGCCCGCCTGGAGCGGATGCTGCTTCTCCTGTTTGTCGCGTCCAGCTTCGCGGGCCTGGTGTACCAGGCGATCTGGTCGCATTACCTGGGCCTGGTGCTCGGGCATGCGGCGTATGCGCAGACCCTGGTGCTGGCGATCTTCATGGGCGGCATGGCCCTCGGGGCCTGGCTGGTCAGCGCCCGGGGTGGGCGCTGGGCGGGCCTGATCCGGGCCTACGCGATCGTCGAACTGGTGATCGGCGCCACGGCGCTGGTGTTCCATCCCATGTTCGTCGGCTACATGTCCCTGTCGCAGGAGACGGTGCTGCCGGCGCTCGAGGGCGAGTCCACCATCCGGCTGTGGCAGTGGGGCACGGCGGCACTGATGATCGCGCCCCAGAGCGTGATGCTGGGCATGACCTTCCCGCTGATGAGCGGCGGCTACCTGCGCGTGGCCCCGGGTCAGGATGGCCAGATTCTCGGCGGCCTGTACTTCACCAACAGCATCGGTGCGGCGGCGGGTGCGCTGGTCGCGACCTTCCTGCTGCTGCCGTGGATCGGCATGCCCGGCGCGATCATGGTCGCCGGTGTCATCAATGTCCTGGTGGGCCTGCTGGCGTGGCGGGTGTCGATCGGTGCCGAGGCCGCGGCGGCTCCGGCTGTCGAGGCGCCGTCGATCGTGGCGCCCGAAACCTCCGTCGAGCAGTCCGAGCGCAAGTCGCTCGGCCGGTTCTCGACGCTGCTGCTCTTCGGAGCGGGCATCACCGGCGCCAGTTCGTTCGTGTACGAGATCGGCTGGATCCGCATGCTCAACCAGGCGCTCGGCGCCACGGTGCATTCGTTCGAACTGATGCTCTCCGCCTTCATCCTCGGCCTGGCTTTCGGTGGCCTGTGGGTGCGCAAGCGCAGCGCGCGCATCGTCGACCCGGTCAATGCCGCGGGCTGGGCGCAGGTGCTGATGGGCCTGGCGGCGCTGGTGTCGCTGCCGCTGTTCGCCAACAGCTTCGCCTGGGTGGGCGCGCTGATGAAGGTGCTGCCCCGTACCGATACGGGGTACGACCTGTATGCGCTGGGCAGCGCGGCGATTTCCCTCGCCATCATGTTCCCCGCCGCGTTCTTCGCTGGCATGACGCTCCCCCTGTTCACGATGGCCCTGCTGCGGCGCGGCGCGGGCGAGCGCAGCATCGGTCGCATCTATGCGGCCAACACCCTCGGCGCGATCGCCGGCGTGATGCTCGCCGTGCATGTACTGATCCCGTTGATGGGCCTGCGCCTGGCGGTCACCCTCGCGGCGTTGGCCGACATCCTGCTCGGTCTGGTGCTGCTGCGTGGCTTCGTCGTCGAATACCGCCAGCGTCCGTATTTCGCCGCGCTGTTCGCGACGCTCGCCGTCTGTGCCGTGAGCCTGCTGTTCGGCGCGCCGGATCCCAAGGCGCAGGCCTCCGGTGTCTTCCGTTACGGCAACGAAAGGCTGGGCGATCTGGCGGACGTGCGGTTCCTGCGCGACGGCAAGACCGCAACGGTGTCGTTCTATACCCAGGGGGCGATGGGCACCATCGCCACCAACGGCAAGCCGGACGCGTCGATCAATCTCGCCGCGGGCGAGCCGATGGACGACGAGTACACGATGGTGATGGCGGCCAGCCTGCCGCTGGCGCTGCATCCCGATCCGGAGCGCATCGCCATCATCGGCTGGGGCTCCGGCCTGACCACGCACACCATCCTGGGCAGCAGCGCGCCGAAGCTGGTGGACACCATCGAGATCGAGCCGGCGATGGTCACCGGCGCGCGCCTCTACGGCGACAGCGTGAAGCGTGCGTACACCGATCCGCGCGGTCATCTGCGCGTCGACGACGCACGGACCTATTTCTCCGCCAGTGCGAAGGGCTACGACGTGATCGTGTCCGAGCCGTCGAATCCGTGGGTCAGCGGTGTCTCGAGCCTGTTCACGCGCGAGTTCTACCGCTTCCTCGGCAAGCATCTGGGCGATCGCGGCATCCTGGTGCAGTGGATCCAGACCTACGAGCTGAACGACAGGCTGTTCTACTCGATGGTCGCGGCGCTGATCGAGGAATACCCGTACGTGCATGCGTATCTCACGAATTCCGCCGACGTGATCTTCATCGCGTCCTATGCGCCGATCCGCGATTACGATGCCGCGCGCCTGCAGGAGATGCCGCTCGCCGCGGACCTCAAGCGCACCGGGCTCGCCACGGCGGGCGACCACCAGGTACGCCGATTCGCCGATCGCGCCGTGCTGAAGGGGTTGATCGAACTGTTCGATGCGCCGGTGCACACGGATTACCTGCCCAGTGTCGCGCTGCATGCGCCGCGCTCGCGTTTCAAGGGCGAATCCGTGCTGAGCGTGAGCACCCTGATGGGCGTGGGCATGCCGCTGCTGGAAATGACCGGCGGTCGACGCCCGGTGCCGGTGTCCGCGCAGGTCGCGGCGACGGACGCGAGTCCGGCGGCGAAGGACCACGTCAACGCGCGTCGCGTGCGCGAAGTGCTGCTCGGCACCGGTACCGGCAAGGGACTGGACGCCCCGATCGTCGAAAAGCTGAAGCTGCTGCGCGATCCCGCCACGCCGCTTCCTGCCTGGCTCGATGCGGCATCGGTCATCGCCGATTTCAGTCTGGGTTACCTCACGCCGGAAGACCTGCAGGGCGTCTGGATCGATCCCGTCTGGGTCGGCGATCGCGCCTCGGATCCCAGGGTCGCGGCCCTGCTGTCGGCGTACGCCGCAGCATCCCGTCGTGATGCTGCGGCGATGTCGACGACCGGCATCGCTGCCCTCAAGGTCCTGCCGCAGGGGCTGGCGCCGAACCTCCTGCGCGACCACCTGCTGGTCATCGCGATGCTGGGCGCTGTCGGCGAGGGCGATCTGGCACGCGTCCGCAAGCTGGAGGATGTGCATGGCGCATCCGTCAAGGTCAGCAACAACTTCTACGGTCTGGCGCGCGCGTATCTGTCCGCGTGGGCGGAAGCCAACGCCAAGACCGGTGCGACCGCCACGGCTGCCCGCTGAGTCGGTCGGCTGAGACTGCTGGCGCGGGCTGATCCGCGCCAGCGTCATTCCGGCTGTCAGCGCGGCATCCTCCCCGGCTGTGCGGAATCACCTCATCGCGTGGTTTGCGCGGACTCCGCGGCTTTCGCCTGCTTGCGCGCGTGGTGGGCGTCGAAGATCGGCCAGGGATCGATGCCGACGAAATCGACGATCGCACCGTTCCTGCTTTCGACCAGTACACCCGCGCTGCCGCGCGTCGACTTGAGCGGCAGCAGGGCCAGTGTGTCCGGATTGCCATGGCGCGACGCGATGCGCTCCAGGGTGGCGCGGCTGTCGGCCGAGGCCAGCGCCAGTGCGTCCTTGATGGAAATGGCCGCAGGCATCGGATCCTTGTTGGGGCCGGGGTAGGGGCGGTACTTCGAGGGCTGGAGCTGGATCTCCAGGCCCGTCATCGCTTCGATCATGGCTTCCATGCGCGCCTTGGGGTCTTCCGGCAGCGGCGCGGCCACCTGGAGCGGTCCGAGCCAGGGCGCCTGCCTGTATTCGGGGGCTGCCTTCGCGGCGCTGGCCGCATCGATTTCGTTGGCGAAGACCAGGTGGAAGCGGTCCGTCGTCGCCACGATGTAGGCCGGACGGGATTGCCAGACCGTATGCAGGCCGAAGGCCAGCGCCGCCACCTGGAGGATGGCGATGACCACGAGATCGAATTTCAGGCCCTTCTTGCCCGGGCGGTAGATGATCAGCGTCAGCAGGGGGCCCAGGACCAGGTCCACGCCCGCCAGCACGGCCAGCAGGGGGCCGGCCTTGGCCATCCCGAACAGGGCGGGCGGGTACCAGCGGAACAGGATGATGGTGAAGAGACTGGCGAGAACGGCGAAGCTGATCGCGAAGTGGAATCCGGAGGCTTTCCAGCGGGTCATGGCAGCGCTGCAGCGAAGTGGGGCTGCGCGTGATTATGCGCAGCCCCGGGCCGGCGGCAAGCCGGCAGGCGCCTGGTCCAATCCCGGATTACTCGATGCCCAGCTTCTTCAGCTTGTAGCGCAGGGCGCGGAAGGTGATGCCCAGCGCGGCGGCGGTCTTGGTCTTGTTGTAGCGGTGTTCCTGCAGCGCCTGCTGGATCGCGTTGCGCTCGATCTCCTCGATGAAGGAGGGCAGGGCGGCGGTGCCGGTGTCACGGGGCGGGACGCCCGGCGCGGCGGGTGCTGCCGGGAGCGGCGCGGACGCCGGTGACGGTGCGACGGGCGCGGGAGGCAGAGCGGTGGCTGCGACCTGAGGCACGGCGTGGGGCAGGCGCAGGTCCTGGGCGTCGATGGTGTCGCCGTCGGCCATGGCCAGGGCGCGTTCGAGGATGTTCTCCAACTCGCGCACGTTGCCCGGGAACGGATAGATCTCCAGCGCCGCCTGCGCTTCGCGCGACAGGGTGGGCGCGCGGCGTTTCATCGCGTAGGCGAGGCGCTTGAGGATCGCGTCCGACAGCAGCGGCAGGTCGCCGGTGCGTTCGCGCAGCGGCGGCACGTCCAGCTCGATGACGTTGATGCGGTAGAACAGGTCGTGGCGGAACTTGCCTTCCGCGACCAGCACATCGAGGTCCTTGTGCGTGGCGGACAGGATGCGCACGTCGACCGCGGCTTCGGTGTTCGCGCCGACCGGGCGCACCGTCTTTTCCTGGATCGCGCGCAGCAGCTTGACCTGCATCGCAAGCGGTAGCTCGGCCACCTCGTCGAGGAACAGCGTGCCGCCGTCGGCGACCTGGAACAGGCCGAGTTTGTCGGTGTGCGCGCCGGTGAAGCTGCCCTTCTTGTGGCCGAAGAACTCGCTTTCCATCAGCTCGGACGGGATCGCGCCGCAGTTGACCGGGATGAACGGCCCGGCCGCGCGCGAGCCCTGGGCGTGGATGGTGCGGGCGACGAGTTCCTTGCCGGTGCCGGACTCGCCGCTGATGTGCACGGGTGCCTGGCTGCGCGCGACCTTGGCGATGGTGTCGCGCAGGCCGACCATGGCGGGCGAGTCGCCCAGCAGCAGGGTCGTGCCTTCGGGGTTGGCCTGGCGGCGGGTGTTGAGATCGAGCGCCTGGCGGACCAGGCCGCGCAGGACCGTCAGGTCGACGGGCTTGGTGACGAAGTCGAAGGCGCCGCTCTTGAGCGCTTCGACGGCGGCCTCGACATTCCCGTAGGCGGTGATCACCGCGACCGGGGTGGTCGGGAACCGGGTCGCGATCTCCGAGACCAGGTCCAGGCCGGAGCCGTCGGGCAGGCGCATGTCGGTCAGACACAGGTCGTAGGCGACCGTGCTCAGCATTTCCCTTGCCACGGCGAGATTCGGGGCGGTGTCGGTCCGCAGTCCCATGCGGCCCAGCGTCACCACCAGAAGCTCGCGGATGTCGTGTTCATCGTCGACGATCAGCGCGCTGCGTTGTTCAGACATGGTGCCCTCCTGCGTCAATTTTAGCCCATTTGCGGCAGGGGCGACAGCCGCCCCTCCTCGATCCGCGTGCGATGGGCATCAGGCGGGCAACAGGGAGTGCTGGCCGGGCATCGTGATCCGGAAGCAGCAGCCGCCACCGGGCAGCGGCACGTAGTCCAGCGAGGCGCCGTTGGCGCGGCACAGCTCCCGGGCGATGTACAGACCGAGGCCGGTGCCGTGCTCGGACGTGGTGAAGAACGGCCGGAACAGCTGCGGCACCACCGACTCCGGGATGCCCGGGCCGCGGTCGATCACGTCGATGACCGGCGTCTCGTCGAGGCGGTAGGCGTGCAGGGTGATGCGCGCCGGCTGCCCCGGCATGTGCCCGTGACGACGGGCATTCTGCACCATTGCGGTCAGCACCTGGTGCAGGTGGCGCGAATCGACAAGGGCGGACACCAGCGGCTGGCTCACGGCCAGCGAGATGTTGTCGGTCTCGTCCGGCACGCTCTGCCTGAACTCCTCGATGAAATTGCGCAGGAACGCCACCAGTTCGATGTGCTCGGCGGTGGCGCGCTCGCGGCGTGCGAGGCCGAGCACGCTTTCGACGATGGTGTTGGTGCGCATGCACTGCTGCAGGATGATCTGCACCATGCGCCGGTCGACGTCGGGCAGCTCCCTGGACTCTTCCAGCAGCTGCGCGGCATAGCTGATCGCCGCCAGCGGGTTGCGGATCTCGTGGGCGAGGCTGGCGGAGAAGCGGCCCATCGCGGCCAGAGTGAGCGATTCGGCGCGGCGCGACACCAGCGAGGTGTCGTCGAGGAAGATCAGGGTGTTGTCGCTGTTGGCCAGCAGACGCGCGAAGCGCGGGACGACCTCGAACTGGTCGCTGCCCAGGCGCAGGGGCGTGTCGTTCGCAAGGCCGTTGCGCAGCCATTCGCTGAGGCGCAGCGCCAGTTCCGGCGCGGCTTCGGCGAGATTGCGGGTGCCGGCCGCACCTTCGCCGAGCAGGAGCATCGCCGCTTCGTTCGCCAGGCTGATCTGCGCTTCGCGATCGACCAGCAGCACGCCGGTGCGCATGCGGCGGATGATCAGCTCGTTGACTTCGGCAAGGCGGACGGCATCGGCGCCGCGCTGTTCGGCCAGGGCCTCGGTCGCGCGCATCTGGTTGCGCAGCTGGTGGGTCAGCGCGGCGATCGCCAGATAGCTGACGGTGAACATCATCAGCTCCGCGAACGGGCGCGGCGTCTGCTGTTCGACCAGCAGCGTCCACAGGAACGCTGCGGACAGCCCGGCGCCGGCCAGCACCGCGATGCCCAGCGCCGCGCGCAGCGACAGCAGCAGGGATGAGGCACCGACATGGAAC
The DNA here is from genome assembly GCF_042677005.1 of Lysobacter brunescens. NCBI lineage: Bacteria > Pseudomonadati > Pseudomonadota > Gammaproteobacteria > Lysobacterales > Lysobacteraceae > Lysobacter > Lysobacter brunescens. Next base: position 2,069,516 of record NZ_JBHTIF010000001.1, read on the forward strand.
AGCAGCATGAGCGCGACGCCGGCGGTGGCCGATGGCGCCGCGTGGGCCACCAGCGAGGCGACGAGCACGTCGATGCAGATGCCGATGATCGTGGGAGGGGTCAGGTTGCGTGCGCGCCGGGCCATCACGAACAGGGCCATCGAGGCGACGAGGTAGAAGATCGAGACGATGGCCAGCTGGGTCTCGTGCCCCGGCTTGGGGGCCAGGGCGGCGACAGGACCGAAGGTCAGCGTGACCAGGACGCCGGCCTGGAGGACCCGATAGAGCGAGAACAGGGACAGCTCCCTGTGCTGGTAATCGGGTGTGGCCGGGCGTGGCTGGGGGCTGCGGCTCAAATGGCGGATCCGGGGCGGCGTCGGGCCAGTATAGGCGGGCGGCCCGTGCTTCGTGCGAGGCCTCGCGGGGGCTCCGACCAAGGTCCGGGGTAGCCCCGGGCCGATCCATGGGCGACAATGTCGGTCTGTCCGCGGCGATCCGGGTCTTTCCGGCGGCGCGGCTCCCTGCGCCTGGTGCAGCACGTCCGGGTGCGGCACGTCTTCATCCCGTATGGAACCCACATGAATTTCCACGAATACCAGGCGAAGCAGTTGTTTGCCGACTACGGCATTGCGGTACCGGCCGGGCGCGTCGCACGCACCCCCGAAGAGGCGGTCGATGCCGCCAAGGCCATCGGCGGCGACTTCTGGGTGGTCAAGGCCCAGATCCACGCGGGCGGCCGCGGCAAGGCCGGCGGCGTCAAGCTCGCCAAGACCTACGACGAAGTGCGCGACTACGCCAAGGGCATGCTCGGCACGAAGATGGCCACCTACCAGACCGCCGGCGTCGAACTGCCGGTCGACACCGTGCTGGTCACCCAGGCCACGGACATCGCCAAGGAACTCTACCTGTCGGTGCTCGTCGACCGCAGCAGCAAGTCCATCACCTTCATCGCCTCGGCCGAAGGCGGCATGGACATCGAGCAGGTCGCGCACGAGAAGCCCGAAGCCATCCACGCGCTGCACGTGAACTACGTGCAGGGCCTGCAGCCCTACCAGTGCCGCGACCTCGGTTTCGCGATGGGCCTGGATGCGAAGCAGGTCGGCCAGCTGAGCAAGATCATGCTGGGCCTGTACAAGCTGTTCAACGAGAAGGACCTGGCGCTGGTCGAACTGAACCCGCTGGCGATCCTCACCGACGGCAACCTCGCCGTCCTCGACGGCAAGATCAACTCCGACGACAACGCGACCTTCCGTCATCCGGAACTGGCCGCGATGCGCGACATCCGCCAGGAAGACGAGACCGAGGTCAAGGCCAGCCAGCACGACCTCAACTACGTCACGATGGACGGCAACATCGGCTGCATGGTTAACGGCGCCGGCCTCGCGATGGCGACGATGGACGTGATCTCGCTCAACGGCGGTTCGCCGGCGAACTTCCTCGACGTCGGCGGCGGCGCCACCAAGGAGCGCGTGACCGAGGCCTTCAAGCTCATCCTGTCGAGCGACAAGGTCAAGGCGATCTTCGTGAACATCTTCGGCGGCATCGTCCGCTGCGACATGATCGCCGAGGGCATCATCGCCGCGGTGAAGGAAGTCGACGTGAAGGTGCCGGTGATCGTGCGCCTCGAAGGCACGAACGTCGAAGCCGGCAAGGAACTCCTGAAGAATTCCGGCCTGGCCATCACCCCCGCCGACGACATCAACGACGGCGCCAAGAAGGCCGTCGCGGCCGTCGCTGCCTGATCCAGGACGAGAGGAAATAACGTGAGCGTTTTGGTCAACAAGAACACCAAGGTCATCGTCCAGGGCTTCACCGGCCAGCAGGGCACCTTCCACGCGCAGCAGATGCTCGACTACGGCACGCAGGTCGTGGGCGGCGTCACCCCGGGCAAGGGCGGCACGCAGCACATCGGCCTGCCGGTCTTCAACACCGTCGCCGAAGCCGTGAAGACCACCGGCGCCGACGCCTCGGTCATCTACGTCCCGCCGCCGTTCGCGGCCGACGCGATCCTCGAAGCGGCCGACGCCGGCATCAAGGTCATCGTCTGCATCACCGAAGGCATCCCGGTGCTCGACATGCTCCGCGTGAAGAACACGCTCAAGGGCTACCCGGACGTCGTGCTGATCGGCCCGAACTGCCCCGGCGTGATCACCCCGGGCGAGTGCAAGATCGGCATCATGCCGGGCCACATCCACATGCCGGGCAAGATCGGCATCGTGTCGCGCTCGGGCACGCTGACCTATGAAGCCGTGAAGCAGACCACCGACGCCGGCCTCGGCCAGTCGACCTGCATCGGCATCGGCGGCGACCCGATCAACGGCACCAACTTCATCGACGCGCTGAAGCTGTTCCAGGACGATCCGCAGACCGAGGGCATCATCATGGTCGGCGAAATCGGCGGTTCGGCCGAAGAGGAAGCGGCGGAGTTCATCGCCAAGCACGTGACCAAGCCGGTGGTCGGCTTCATCGCCGGCGCCTCGGCCCCGGCCGGCAAGCGCATGGGCCACGCCGGTGCGATCGCTTCGGGCGGCCAGGGCACGGCCGAAGGCAAGTTCGCCGCGATGGAGAAGGCCGGTGTCACCACCGTGCGTTCGCCGGGCGACCTCGGCGCCGCGATCGCCAAGCGCCTGGCCAAGTAAGTCCGCGCCAGACGCGCTGTTCGCGCAGTACCACGAAGGCCGCCTCCGGGCGGCCTTTGTTTTGGCCGCGTTTCATGGATGCCACGACATTTTGTGTTGACCCCTGCCGGCGAGCCCATTATGTTGTGCGCGTCGAAGGTGTCGGCTCCGCCCGGAGTCGACTGAAATGGGAATCCGGCAAGAGCCGGATGGGCCTGGAGGCCTGTCCAATCGAATCCGGAGCTGCCCCGCAGCGGTAGTTGGGAACGACCCGCGTCAATGGCACTGGCTTCGCCCGCAACGGGCCGGCCGGGAAGCGACGCGCAGTAGGAGCGGCCTCGGCCGCGTGCCCATGAGCCCGAAGACCTGCCTCGACCTTCGCCATCCGGCGAAGTCTGGCCAACCGTCTCCGCGGGGAGCGCAGGTCGAGGCAGCACGAGGACGGCCCGTCGGGCCGCCGTGTCGTCGTCGATCCTCCACATCCGCGTCGACGCAGGCTCGCCCGAGGGGGCGAGGGCCGGTGCCGTCGCGGTGTCCCGTCGTCCGGTCGCGTGCCGGGCCGGTGCGCGTGTCGGCCCGCTTTCGCTTTCTCTCCATTTCCCATCGGAGAGACCATGACCACCGACACCACGCGCCACGCCGCCGACGCCCCGCCCGTCGCCCGGCGCATCGCGCCCGCCGCCACGCAGGCCGACTTCGCCCTTACCCCGCCGCATGCGGCGACCAGCATGACGATCACCAAGCGCGACGGTCGCCGCGAGCCGGTCGACGTCGGCAAGATCGTGCGCGCCGTGCAGCGCTGCTGCGAGGGCCTGGACGACATCGATCCGATGCGCGTCGCGCTGAAGACCATCGCCGGCATCTACGACGGTGCGACCACGCGCGAACTCGACGAGCTGTCGATCCGCACCGCCGCCGCGTTCACGGCCGACGAGCCGCAGTACGCGCGCCTCGCCGCACGCCTGCTGTCGGGCTACATCGACAAGGAAGTCGCGGGACAGGGCGTGCATTCGTTCTCGCAGTCGATCGCGCTGGGCGCGGAACTGGGACTGATCAACGACCGCGTGCGCCAGTCGGTCGAAACCCATGCGCGCAAGTTCAACGACGCCATCGACATCGCGCAGACCCGCCGCTTCGAGTACTTCGGCCTGCGCACCCTGTACGACCGCTACCTGCTCAAGCATCCGCAGCGGCGCACGGTCATCGAGACGCCGCAGCACTTCTTCATGCGCATCGCGGTGGCGCTGACCGAAACCCCGGGCGAGGCGCTGGAACTGTACCGGCTGATGTCGTCGCTGGACTACATCCCCAGCTCGCCGACGTTGTTCAACTCGGGCACCCGCCACGAGCAGCTGTCTTCGTGCTTCCTGCTGGACTCGCCGCAGGATTCACTGGCCGACATCTACGCGCGCTACGGCGACGTGGCGCAGCTGTCGAAGTTCTCCGGCGGCATCGGCCAGTCGTACTCGCGGATCCGCTCGCGCGGCGCGCTGATCCGCAGCACGAACGGCCGCAGCAACGGCATCGTGCCCTGGCTGAAGACGCTGGACGCCTCGGTCGCGGCGGTGAACCAGGGCGGCAAGCGCAAGGGCGCGGCCTGCATCTATCTCGAAACCTGGCATGCCGACATCGAGGAATTCCTCGAATTGCGCGACAACACCGGCGACGAGATGCGTCGCACGCACAACCTCAACCTCGCCAACTGGGTGCCGGACCTGTTCATGCGCCGCGTGGAGAGCGACGGCGACTGGTCGCTGTTCGATCCGAACACCGTGCCCGAGTTCGTCGACCTCTGGGGCGAGGCCTTCGAGCAGGCCTACGTGCAGGCGGAACAGCAGGGCATCGCCGCACGCACGGTCAAGGCGCGGGACCTGTACGCGCGGATGATGAAAGTCCTCGGCGAGACCGGCAACGGCTGGATGACCTTCAAGGATGCGTCGAACCGCACCTGCAACCAGGTCGGCCCGGGCCGTACCGTGCATCTGTCGAACCTGTGCACCGAGATCATCGAAGTGACCTCGGCCGACGAAACCGCCGTCTGCAACCTTGGCTCGGTCAACCTCGCCCAGCACCTGGTCGAGGACGAGCGCGGTGCCTGGCACTTCGACTTCGACAAGCTCGCCGAGACCGTGCGCGTCGCCGTGCGTCAGCTCGATCGCGTGATCGACCTGAATTTCTATCCGATCGAATCGACGCGCCGCTCCAACCTGCGTTGGCGTCCGGTCGGGCTGGGCGTGATGGGCCTGCAGGATGTGTTCTTCCGCATGCGCCTGCCCTTCGATTCGGCCGAGGCGCTGTCGCTGTCGACGCGCATCGCCGAACGCATCTACCTGCATGCGCTGGAGACCTCGTGCGACCTGGCCGAGCGCCACGGCGCGCATCCGGCCTACCGGGATACCCGTGCCGCGCTCGGTGCGCTGCAGTTCGATCTGTGGGGCGTGACCCCGTCGGAACCCGCTGCATGGGCCGCGCTGAAGTCGCGCATCGCCGAACATGGCCTGCGCAATTCGCTGCTGATCGCGATCGCGCCGACCGCGACCATTGCCTCGATCGCCGGCTGCTACGAGTGCATCGAACCGCAGGTGAGCAACCTGTTCAAGCGCGAGACGCTGTCGGGCGATTTCCTGCAGATCAACCGCTACCTCGTCTGGGAGCTCAAGCGCCTCGGCCTGTGGACGGATGCGACGCGCGATGCCATCAAGCTCGCCGAAGGTTCGGTGCAGGGCATCGACGGCATTCCCGATCTGCTGAAGCAGGTGTACCGCACGGCGTGGGAACTGCCGCAGAAGGCGCTGATCGATCTCGCCGCTGCGCGCGGACCGTACCTCGACCAGTCGCAGTCGCTGAACCTGTTCATGGAAAGCCCGAACATCGGCCGGCTGTCGTCGATGTACATGTATGCCTGGAAATCCGGGCTGAAGACGACCTATTACCTGCGCTCGCGACCGGCCACGCGCATCGCCAAGGCGACAGTGGCAGCGCAGCCGGCGTACACGCCGCAGGAAGCGCTGGCCTGCTCGCTGGAGAATCCGGAAGCCTGCGAGGCCTGCCAGTAGGCGAGCCCGAACCCGCCGCGCTGTAGAGCGGAGCTTGCTCCGCTCATGTTTCGCGGAAAAGCGAGCGGAGCAAGCTCCGCCCATGTTTTGCAGGAAAAGCGAGCGGAGCAAGCTCCGCTCTACGAAAGCCCACATCCCAATCCTTCCCCGCGTGGCGGGGGAGGGGAGAACACCATGACCACGCAACACCTGCTCGATCCCGGCTTCGCGCTCACCCTGCGGCCGATGCGCTACCCGACCTTCTACGAGATGTACCGCGATGCGATTCGTAACACCTGGACGGTGGAGGAGATCGATTTCGGCATCGACCTCAACGATCTGCAGCACAAACTGTCGCCATCCGATCGTCACCTGATCGAGCGTCTCGTCGCGTTCTTCGCCACCGGCGACAGCATCGTCGCCAACAACCTCGTGCTGAATCTCTACAGACACATCAATGCGCCGGAGGCGCGGATGTACCTGTCGCGCCAGCTCTACGAGGAAGCGCTGCACGTACAGTTCTACCTGACGCTGCTCGATGCCTACATCCCGGATCCGCAGCGGCGCAACGAAGCCTTCGCTGCCATCGAGAACATTCCCTCGATCCGTGCCAAGGCCGACTTCTGTTTCCGCTGGATGGATTCGGTGCAGTCGCTGGAGCGACTGGACACGCGTGAACAGCGCCGGCAGTTCCTGCTCAACCTGATCTGCTTCGCCTGCTGCATCGAAGGCCTGTTCTTCTTCGCCGCCTTCGCCTATGTCTGGTTCCTGCGCTCGCGCGGCCTCCTGCCGGGCCTCGCTGCCGGCACCAACTGGGTGTTCCGCGACGAGTCGGGGCACATGGCCTTCGCCTTCGAGGTGATCCGCACCGCGCGCCAGGAGGATCCCGGGTTGTTCGATGCCGGGATGGAGCGCGACGTGCGCCGGATGCTGCACGAAGCGATCGAGGTGGAAGCCGCGTTCGCCGACGACGTGCTGTCGGGCGGGGTGAACGGCCTGTCGCCGGGCGAGATGCGCCAGTACCTGTGCTATGTCGCCGACCAGCGCCTCGCCGCGCTCGGCCTCGGGCCGGAGTTCGGCGCGAAGAATCCGTTTCCCTTCCTCGATCTGCAGGACGTGCAGGAACTGACCAACTTCTTCGAGCGTCGCGTCTCGGCCTACCAGGTCGGCATCAGCGGTGCCGTAGCGTTCGACGATGCGTTCTGAGCCCGTGGAAGCACCCCGTGAGGCTCGATTCTGGGAAATCGTGTTCCCCGACCACACCAACCACCTCGGCACCCTGTTCGGCGGCCAGGCCTTGGCGTGGATGGACAAGGCCGCGTTCGTCGCGGCGACCAGGTTTGCCCGCCGGACCGTGGTCACCGCGCGCTCCGAACAGGTCGACTTCCATGTGCCAGTGCGCCAGGGGCAACTGCTCGAACTCATCGCCCGCGTGACCGAGGTGGGACGCAGCTCGATGCAGATCGATGTCGAGCTGCACACCGAGGACGCGTTCGCCGGTACCCGGCGGCTGTGCACCCGGGGGCGATTCACCATGATCGCGCTGGATGAGGCGGGCAGGCCGGCAGCGGTCGGCGGGTGAGTCGGGCAGCGGTACACTGTGCGCCATCGCACAGTGGAGCCGCGCATGACCCTCCGGATCGCCCTCGCCCAATTCGATTTTCCCGTCGGTGCGGTGCGCGCCAATGCCGAGCGGATCGCGATGATGATCACCGAGGCCCGCGACGAGTACGGCGCGGACATCGTGCTCTTCCCGGAGCTGGCGCTGTGCGGCTATCCGCCGGAGGACCTGCTGATCCGCCCCGGTTTCCTGCGCGACTGCGCGCAGGCCATCGAGACGGTGGCGAAGGCGGCGACCGGCGGCATCACGGCCGTGGTCGGCTGGCCCGAGGCCGCCGGCAGCGTGGTCTACAACGCCGCCAGCGTGCTGCGCGACGGCCGCGTCGAATGCACCTATCGCAAGCGCGAACTGCCGAACTACGCGGTGTTCGACGAACGCCGCTACTTCGATGTCGATCCCGACCGCGAGGACTGCGTGTTCGAGGTCAAGGGCGTGCCGGTCGGGCTGATCATCTGCGAAGACCTGTGGTTCGCCGAGCCCATCGCCAGCACCGTGCGCAAGGGCGCCGAACTGGTGCTGGTGCCGAACGCCTCGCCGTTCGAGCGCGACAAGCACGCCCAGCGCGATGCCCTGCTCGCGCAGCGCACGCAGGAGACCGGTGCGGCGATCGCCTACCTCAACGTGGTCGGCGGGCAGGACGCGCTGGTGTTCGATGGCGCTTCGGTCGTCGCCAACGGCGATGGCAACGTGCATCCCGCCGCAGCCGCGTTCACCGACCAGTGGCTGGTGGTCGATTACGACCGCGAGGCGCGCAGTTTCCTGCCGGTGCAGTGGATCGACGACGGCGACGAGAGCCGCGATGCCCTGGCCTGGCGCGCGATCGTGCGCGGCATCCAGGACTACTGCCGCAAGAACGGATTCACGAAGACCTGGCTGGGCCTGTCCGGCGGCATCGATTCGTCGATGGTCCTCGCCTTGGCGGTGGATGCGCTCGGCGCGGACAACGTCACCGCCGTGCGCCTGCCGTCGCGTTACACCGCCGGACTGTCCAACGATCTGGCCGACGAGCAGTGCCGCGCGCTGGGCGTGAAGATGCTGACCGTGCCGATCGAGAAACCGTTCCAGGGCTATCTCGATTCGCTGGCGCAGGCGTTCGATGGGCAGGCGGTCGACGTGACCGAGGAAAACCTGCAGTCGCGCACGCGCGGCGCGATCCTGATGGCGCTGGCGAACAAGTTCGGCGGCCTGCTGCTGACCACCGGCAACAAGAGCGAGTACGCGGTCGGCTACGCGACGATCTACGGCGACATGTGCGGCGGCTACGCGCCGATCAAGGACCTGTACAAGACCGAAGTGTTTTCTCTGTCGAAATGGCGCAACACCGTCGGCGGCGCACCGGTCATTCCTCCGGCGGTGATTTCGCGTCCGCCGACCGCCGAACTGCGCGAGAACCAGAGGGACGAGGATTCGCTGCCGCCCTACGACGTGCTCGACGCGATCCTGCAGCGCCACATCGACCAGGAACAGTCGCGCGACGAGATCGTCCGTGCCGGCTTCGATAGCGCCACGGTCGACCGCGTGCTGAAACTGGTGCGCATTTCCGAGTGGAAGCGCCACCAGGCCGCGCCAGGACCGAAGGTGTCGCGCCGAGCGTTCGGCCGCGAGCGGCGCTATCCGATCACCAACGGCTACATCGCGTAACCGCCGCACGCCCGTGCGCTGGCATACCGCCGATTTCGATGCGCTCTCCTGGCAGGGCGTGCATGCGCACGGGTTCCGCATGTTCGACAACGGCGACGGCACCGCCGAGCTGCAGCTGGATCTGGACTTCATCGTGGCGCACCCGGATCGGGCCGGCGGTCCGTATCGCGTTGCCCAGGCGATGCTGCAGTTCCACGAGGTGTTCGGCCTGCGTTTCGCGCTGGATTACGTCGCCTGCAGTGCTGGCATGAGCGCGTTCGCCATCGGTGGCATCACCCGTGTTTCGTTGCGTACCGAAGACGATACGCATGAAAACGATGAGCGCGAAGACATGGGCCCGTGGCGCTGGCGCATCGATGTAGGCTGGCCCGAGGGCTTTCTGGAATTCGAATCGACCGGTTTCAGCCAGTGGCTGGTCGGCGAGCTCGTCGAGCAGGAGGCGCAGTGCCTGGCCGCCGCCGACCGGCTGTGACGCCCGCAGTCATTGCGATGGCATGAAAAAAGCCGCCGGTGGGAGCCGGCGGCTTTTCTGTGGATCGACCCGGCCGCAGTCGCGGCCTCAGTCGTCCTTGTCCTTGCGGTCGCGGTCGATCGCCGACTTCTCGCTGGCGAACGGATTGAGCTTGCGGAAGTTCGACGGATGGTCCGGCCACTTGCCGTCGTCGGCCAGCCACGGGTGCTGCGGTGCGCGCTGGCGCAGCTGTTCGCGCGCGCTGTTCGCCAGGGCGGTGTTGCCCAGCGCGGTGTAGGCCACGCCCTTCACCGCGATGCCGTCGGCATCGTAGGCGCTCTGCGGATAGGTGTCGGCCATGTACTCGGCGCGCTCGACGGCGGCGACCCATGCACCCCGGCGGAGGTAGTAGAGCGCGGTTTCGATCTCGTGGCGGGCGAACAGGTCGCTGAGCTCGCCCATGCGCTTGGTGGCGTCGGCGGCGTAGCGGGAGTTCGGATAGCGTTCGACCACCAGCTTGAAGTCGTTGTAGGCCTGCTGCGGCGTGGCCAGGTCGCGACGGCTGGCGTCGAGCTTCCACACCCGCTGCAGGAACACGGTGTCGCGACTGGAGTTGACCAGGCCGCGCAGGTAGTAGAGGTACGCGGCGTTGCGGTGCGTCGGATAGGTGCGCAGGAAGCGATCGATCGTGGAGATCGCGTCCTCGTTGCTGCCCATCTTGTACTGCGCGTAGGCGGTTTCGATCAGCGCCTGCTCGGTGTACGCGCCGTAGGGATACTGCGCGACCAGACGCTTGAAGGTGCGCACTGCGGCATCGTAGTTGCGGTTGGAGACGGAGCGCTGCGCCTTGTTGTACAGCTCGGTGACCGGCAGGCCCTCGTTTTCCTTCTCGTCCTTGAACGCGCCCTTGAGCTTGGCGCAACCGGAGGTGCCCACGGCGAGGGCGAGGACCAGCAGCAGGGACGGACGCAGGAGGGCGGACAGGGACAGGCGGAGGTGGGGCATGCGGGCTGCTGCTGGACGGGTGAGCGGGCGATAATACCAGCCCCGGCGGGTGCGACCCGTTAACCCGGCCCAACCGGCCGCCCGGGCCCCGTCCCGACCGCCGCGCGCTGCCCGCGGCGTCCGCCCCGCCGTTCGACCGCCGCTCGCCTGGAGTTCCGATGACCACCTCCCCCCTTGCCGCTGCCATCCCGGAGTCCACGCCGCGCACGGCTGTCGTGCCCGATGCCGCGTCCGGCCGACGCTTCGATGCCGTCCTGGCCGAACTGTTCCCGGAATACTCGCGGTCGCGGCTGGCGGAGTGGATCAAGTCCGGCGACGCCCGGCTCGACGGCCGCGAGGCCCGGCCACGCGACCCGGTGCGCGGCGGCGAGACCGTCACCCTGACCGTGGTCCTGGAGATCCAGACCCATTCCGAGCCCGAGGACATCGCGCTGGACATCCTCCACGAGGACGCCGACGTCTTCGTGCTGAACAAGCCGGCCGGCCTGGTAGTCCATCCCGGCGCCGGCAACCCGGCCGGCACCCTGGTCAACGCGCTGCTGCACCGCGACCCGGCCTTGGCCACGCTGCCGCGTGCCGGCATCGTCCACCGTCTCGACAAGGACACCTCCGGGGTCATGGTCGTCGCCCGCACCCTGCCGGCGCACACCGCGCTGGTCGAGCAACTCTCGGCGCGCGAGGTCCACCGCCAGTACCTGGCCGTGGTGCTGGGCGCGCTGGTCTCCGGCGGCACGGTCAACGCGCCGATCGATCGCCACCCCCGTGACCGCCTGCGCCAGGCGGTGCGCGAGGACGGCCGCGAGGCGATCACGCACTACCGCCTGCGCGAACGCTTCCGCGCCCACACCCTGCTGGAATGCCGGCTGGAGACCGGGCGCACGCACCAGATCCGCGTGCACATGGCGCACATCAAGCATCCGATCATCGGCGACCCGCTGTACGGCGGGCCGCTGAAGCTGCCCAAGGGCGCGACCACCGAACTGGTCGAAACCCTGCGCGGCTTCAAGCGCCAGGCCCTGCATGCCGAGACGCTGGAATTCGCCCACCCGGTCAGCGGCGAGCCGATCCGCTGCTCCGCGCCGATGCCGGCCGACATGCAGGCCCTGGTCGCGACCCTGCGCCAGGACACCGCCGAAGCCGAGGAGCGCGCGCGGTGAGCGAGGCGCTGCGGCCGGGTCCGTTCCTCCACGCCGACTGGCCGGCGCCGCCCGGCATCCACGCCTTCACCACGCTGCGTCACGGCGCGGGTGCTTCGCAGGCGCCGTTCCACACCTTCAACCTCGGCAACCGCTACGCCGCCGAGGGCGACGCGCCGGCGGTGGTCGAGCGCAACCGCGCCGAACTGGTGCGGATCGCGGGCCTGCCGGCCGAGCCGCACTGGCTGCGCCAGGTGCACGGCATCGACGTGGTCCGCGTCGACGGCCCGGGGCAGGGCGCCGAACCCGCCGCCGATGCCTCGGTCACCTCGACGCCCGGCACCGTGCTCGCCATCCTCACCGCCGACTGTCTGCCGGTGGTCTTCGCTGCCGACGATGGCAGCGAGGTCGCGGCTGCGCACGCCGGCTGGCCGGGCCTGTCCGCCGGCATGCTCGAAGCCACGGTCGCAGCGATGCGCACGCCGCCGGATCGGCTGGTCGCCTGGATCGGCCCCGCCGCCGGGCCGGAGCGCTACGAGATCGGCGCCGAGGTCCGCGACCGCTTCCTCGCCTGGGATGCCTGCGTCGACACCGCTTTCGTGCCGACCCGTCCGGGTCACTGGCGCGTGGACCTGTTCGCCATCGCGCGCATGCGCCTCGCTCGTGCCGGCGTGGCGCGGGTGTACGGCGGCGACGTATGCACGCTGTCAGATCCGCAGCGATTCTTCTCGCATCGTCGCGACGCCCGCACCGGGCGGATGGTGACGCTGGTCTGGATCGATCCGTCCCCCGCCTCGTGAGGACACGGTCGCTCAGCCGTCCGTCGCCGCCAGTGCGTCGAGGAAGCTGCGCCGCCAGCGGGTGATGTCGTGGTGTTCGAGCGTGTCCATCATCGCGCGCCAGCGCTGGATGCGTTCGGCCTGCGGCATGCCCAGGCCGGTATCGATGGCATCGGCGACGCCGTCGAGGTCGTAGGGATTGACGATCAGCGCGCCGCCCAGCTCGTTCGCGGCACCGGCGAAGCGCGAGAGCACCAGTACGCCGGGATCCTGCGGATCCTGCGCGGCGACGAATTCCTTCGCGACCAGGTTCATGCCGTCGCGCAGCGGGGTGACCAGGCCCAGTCGGGCGATGCGGTAGTAGCCGGTCAGCACGTCGTGGGAGAAATTGCGGTTGACGTAGCGCAGCGGCGTCCAGTCCGGCTCGGCATGGCGGCCGTTGATGTGGCCGGTCAGTTCCGCCAGTTCGCGGCGCAGCGTCTGGTACTCGGGCACGTCGCTGCGCGAGGCCGGCGCGATCTGCAGGCAGGTGAGCCGTCCGCGATGCTGCGGGTGCCGTTCGAGCAGTCGCGACACCGCGCGGAAGCGGTCGGGCAGCCCCTTGGAATAGTCGAGGCGATCGACGCTGATCGCCAGCGCGCGATCGCCGAGGCTGGCGCGGAGCCGGCGCACGCTGGTGCGCCGCACGCCGGCTGCGGACTGCGCGGCGATGCCGGCGGTGTCGATGCTGATCGGGAAGTGGCGGGCACGGAAGCGGCGGCCGTCGGAATTCGCCAGCCAGTCGCCTTCCAGCGCATGCCCTTCGCCGAACAGGCGCACATAGTCGCGGAAGCGCTCAACGTCGCGCCGCGTCTGGAAGCCGACGAGGTCGTAGGCCCCCAGCGCGCCGAACAGCTCGCGATGCCCTGGCAGCGCCGACACCAGGTCGGACGAAGGCAGCGGCACATGCAGGAAGAAGCCCATGCGGCAGCCGATGCCGCGCTCGCGCAGGTAGCGGCCCAGCGGGATCAGGTGGTAATCGTGCACCCAGAGCGTATCGTCCTCGCGCAGCAGGGGTGCCAGCCGCTCGGCGAACAGGGCGTTGACGCGCTGGTAGCCGGCGTGGGTCTCGCGGGTGTAGTCGACCAGGTCCGGCCGGAAATGCAGCATCGGCCACAGGCTGCGGTTGGCGAAGTTGCTGTAGTAGGCGTCGTGGTCCTCGTTGGACAGGTCCATGGTGACGAAGCGCAGATCGCCATCGCGCACCTCGTGCAGCGTGCCGGACGCCTCGCGCATGCGCCGCCCGCTCCAGCCGAACCACAGTCCGCCGCCTTCGCGCAGCGCGGCGTTCAGGGCCACGGCGAGGCCGCCGGCCCGGCTTTCCTGCGGCAGCGCGACCCGGTTCGAGACGATGACCAGACGGCTCATACCATCTCCCGCCAGGGCCGGCTCAGGCGCATCGCTGCGATGATCAGGCCGACGTGCGAATAGGTCTGCGGGAAATTGCCCCAGGCCTCGCCGTCCTCGAACGACTGGTCCTCGGAGAGCAGGCCCAGCGGGTTGCGCCGCTGCAGTACGCGTTCGAACAGGGCGCGCGCCTCGTCCATGCGGCCGATCGCCGCGAGCGCGTCGATGTACCAGAAGGTGCAGATGGTGAAGCTGGTTTCAGGCGCGCCGAAGTCGTCGGGGGCGACATAGCGGAACAGCGCATCGCCGCGCTTCAGTTCGCGGCCGATGGCGTCGACCGTCGCGACATAGCGCGGGTCGTCGCCCGCGACCAGGCCGATGTCTTCGAGCAGCAGCAGGCTCGCATCGAGCCGCTCGCCGCCTAGCACGTCGACGAAGTGGCCGCGTTCCGCGTTCCAGCCGCGCGAGAGCACCAGTGCGCGGATCGCATCCGCGCGCGTGCGCCAGAAGCCCTGTCGTTCGACGCGGCCGAGCCGCCCCGCGATCTTCGCCAGACGGTCGCAGGCGGCCCAGCACATCGCCGTGGAATAGGTGTGTACCTCGGCGCGCCCGCGGAACTCCCACAGTCCGGCATCCGGCTGGTCGTGCAGCGCCCATGCGCGCTCGCCCAGGCCTTCCAGACGGTTGAACAGCGCCTCGTCGCCCGGCGCGCTCAGCCGCTGGTCGAAGAACAGCTGGGTCGAGGTCATCGCCACGCTGCCGTACGCATCGTGCTGCGGCTGGATCCAGGCGAGGTTGCCGCGCCGGACCGGGCCCATGCTGCGATATCCGGCCAGGGCGTCGACCGTGTCCTCGTGCAGTTCCCGCTCGAAGGCGATGCCGAACACCGGCTGCAGGTCGCCGTCCTCGCTGACCGCGAGGTTGGAGAGGTAGCGCAGGTAGTCTTCCATGGTGCGCGTCGCACCCAGCCGGTTCAGCGCGCGCACAACGAACGCGGCATCGCGCAGCCAGCAATAGCGGTAATCCCAGTTGCGCGTGCTGTCCGGCGCTTCCGGGATCGAGGTCGTCATCGCCGCGACGATGCCGCCGGTGTCCTCGTACTGGCACAGCTTCAGCGTGATCGCGCTGCGGATCACCGCGTCCTGCCATTCGAACGGAATCGACAGCGTGCGCGCCCATTCGTGCCAGTAGTCGCGCGTGCGTCTTTCGGCATCCTGCGCGAAGCGCGCGATCGGCTGCGTCAGCGTCTCGTCGGGACCGAGGATCAGGTTCAATTCGCGATCCAGCACGAACGGCAGCGCGTCCAGCAGCATCCGCACCGGCGCATCGCTGTTCAGTCGCACGGTCATGCCGTCGAGCAGGAAACGCACGTGGTTGCTGCCCCAGGTGCGTTCGGGTACGCGTTCGCCCCAGCCGGTCAGCGGTTCGACGCGGAGGCGGATCCGCGGGCGGCCCTGCAGCGGACGGATGCGCCGCACCAGCATCACCGGGCGATAGAACCGCTCGTGCTCGCGCCAGCGCGGCGCGAAGTCGATGATCTCCAGCGCCCCGCCATCCTCGTCGTACAGCACCGTGCGCAGCACGGCGGTGTTGCCGAGATAGGCCTGTTCTGCATGCGAGAACCCCTCGATCTCGACGGCATGCACGCCGCCGCCGATCTTCGGGGAGAGCAGGGCACAGAACACGGGGTCGCCATCGAAGGCCGGCAGGCACGACCAGACCACGCGCCCGCGCGCGTCGATCAGGGCGCTGATGCTGCAGTTGCCGATGATGCCGAGGTCGAGCGTGGCACGTTCCGATGCAGCGCCAGTGGCGTCGGTCATGCGGATTCTCCGTGTGTGAGCGAACCCAGCCAGTCGCGTACCGACGCCGGATCGGGCAGGGCGTGACGGGCCGCGCTGTCCGCGCGTACACCGACCAGGACGCTGATGCCGCCACGCGCGTTGACTGTGCGGAACCCGGGTTCGTCGGTGAGATCGTCGCCGACGAACACCGGTCGACGGCCGTGGAAGGGCGGTTCTTCGAGCAGTGCGGCGATGGCGCTTCCCTTGTCCGCGCACGCCGGGACCAGTTCGATCACGCAATGGCCCGGTTGCAGTCGATAGCCCGGCAGGCGCGCCAGTGCGGCTTCGGCGAACGCGCGCAGTGGGATCTCGGCGGCGGGGGTGTTGCGCCAGTGCAGGGCGATCGATACCCCCTTGTCCTCGACCAGCGCACCGGCATGCTGGCGACACAGCGTGGCCGCATCGGCGACTACCGCCGGCATGGCCGCGATGGGCGTGGTCTGCCGCAGCACGCCGTCGGCGGTGCGCAGCGCGTGTCCATGCAACGCGGCTACAGGCAGGCGCAGGGGCGCGAACAGGGTGTCGATCGTGTGCACCTCGCGCCCGCTCACCAGGGCGAGCGCACCATCGAGCCATTCGCTCAGTCGCGATAGTGTCGATCGAAGCGCTGCGGGAACGACTATCGACTCCGGACGCGATGCGAATTCAACCAGGCTGCCATCGATGTCGAGGAACAGTGCGTGGTCGCGATGCAGCGCGGGCGGAGGTGGTCGTGTTGCATCCAGACCATCCATGATGATCAGACTAATGGCATAAGCGTTACGGAATCGTCAACTGTGCGCATCGTGCCCGCATGATGTGATTCCTGCACGCATGGCGCTGGAAAACGGGGCCGAAAACGACCGTGCGCACGGCATTCTGCACGACAGATCGTGCAGGATGCATCGAGATGCTGGATGATGTTGGCTCGCAGGCAAGGGGGGCACGCATGTCGACGCACGTGATTCCGCATACATCGCTTTTCGCTTCTCTACTCGGCCCAGCCTTCGATGCATTGCCGGCGCCGCTGCGCATCCTTCACCTGCGCGATGGTCGCGCGCTGTGGCGCGGCGAGGTCGAGGTGATCCGCGGTCGCAGCCTGCTGTCGCGCTTCTGCGCCTGGGCCACGCGCCTGCCGCCAGCGGGTACTGGCCCGATCGAGGTGGAGATCATCGCCGCGCAGGGCCGCGAGCAGTGGACACGCCATGTCGCCGGCCACGCGATGCGTTCCCGACTGTGGGCCGGCGACGGGTTGCTCAACGAGCGCCTGGGCCTGGTCGATTTCCGCTTCCGCCTGGCCAGCCTCGATCACGACATCGTGTGGACCGTCGCCGGCGTGCGCGTGTTCGGCCTGCTGCCGCTGCCGGTCGCGTGGTTCTCGCAGGTGCGTGCGCGGGAATTCGCCGACGGCGAGCGTTATCGCTTCGAAGTAGTCGCCGCGCTGCCGCTGGCGGGACCGCTTGTGCACTACCGGGGCTGGCTGGAAGTCGCATGAGCGATCCCGTGCGGCCACCCGACACGGGCGCGGTCATCGTCTTCGACGGCGTCTGCGTGCTCTGCAATGGCTGGGTGCGCTTCCTGCTGCGCCACGATCGCCGGCAGCGCTACCGCTTCGCGGCGATGCAGGGCGAGGCCGGGCGTGCGCTGCTCGCGCGCCACGGCCTCGATCCGGACGATCCGGTCTCGTTCCTGCTCGTCGAATACGACCTCGCGCCGGGATACGCCGCAGCGCCGCGTGTCTCGACCGACAGCACCGCGATCCGCCGCGTGCTCGCCGGGCTCGGTGGCCTCTGGCGTGTCGCGCATCTCGCCGCCGTGCTGCCGGGGTTCGTGCGCGATCCGCTGTATCGCCTCATCGCGCGCAACCGCTATCGCCTGTTCGGGCGGCGTGACGTCTGCATGGTGCCGACACCCGAAGAGCGCGCGCGTTTTCTCTAGAAGCGGTTGTTGTAGAGCGGGTCGAAGACCCGCTGCCTCGCCTTGTTAAGCGGTGTATTCCGATGCTGCAGCGGATCTTCGATCCGCTCTATGGAAAGCAACCCGCGTTTGTAGAGCAGAGCGCAGCTCCGCTGCACCCTCGCCGACGCCTGTACCGCCACCGCGACGGCAGGTTCGGCGGTTTGCGGAAGGTGCGCAGCGGATCTTCGATCCGCTCTACAAGGGAAGTCACGCTCCTCGGGTTGTTTCTCGCAGCGTCGCCGTCATCGCGAACCCCTCCAGCGCCGCCATGAACTCCTCTAGCGTGAACAGGTCGAGGCAGGGCCGCGCGCCGCCGCCGGGCAGCTCGCCGCGCGCGAGCTTGCGCGCGAGGACAATGGCGGCGGTGGCGGGGATCTGCGGGCCGTCGCCTGCGCGCGCGACGAGCGTCCAGTCGAGGCGCAGAGGTGCGCCGTCGCGGCCGGCGCCGTGCATCGAGACCTGCATGAAGCCGGTGTCGCTGCCGATGTCCTGCCAGAACTCGCTCATCGCGAACAGCGGTTTCGCGAAGGGCAGCATGCTGCGCAGCAGGCGCGCGCGCACCGCCCAACTCGCCAGCCACAGGCCGAAATGCATGCGCCGTAGTTCCAGGCCTGCGCGGAAGTCCAGCGTGCGCAGATCCGGGTAGCGTGCGGGCAGCACGTCGAGGTCGGGCACCTCGCAGCGTGCGGCCCAGCGCGCGCCGACGCCGTCGACCTTCAGGCGTCGCAGCGACTGCCAGCCGTATGCGGTGCGCCAGACGCCGTCGCGCAGGATGCGGAACGGGTGGCCGACGTAACCGAGGATCGACAGCGTCGTCGCCCAGCCGCGCGGCGTGCGGTTGCCGGGCGCGATCGCGGTCTCGATGTGTTCGAGTCGGGAGAAACGATGCTGGTGCGCAGCGATCACTGCCGCATGCAGCCCCGGCACGCTGCTCGCGCCCGACACAACCCAGCAGCCCGCTGCGCGCGCCCGTTCGTCGAGCGTGCCGATGCCGCCCACGAAGGCGCGACCGTCGGCGAGGTCGACGCAGTGCGCGCCGACGTTCAGCGCGGCCTCGGCCACGCGGTAGTCGCGACCCTGGAACGGTCCGGCGGTGTCGATCACCAGATCCGGGCGCAAGGCGGCGAGGCGCGCGCCGAAGTCCGGGGCGGCAGTGTCGATCTCCGCCGTCTCGAGCCGTGCCTGCGGCGCGTCGATGCTGGTGACCAGGCGTTCGGCGCGCGCGCGGTCGCGGCCTGCGACGATCACGGTCAGGCCGGCATCGCGGGCGAGCGTGCGGGAAATGCGGCTGCCGAACAGGCCGTAGCCGCCGAGGACGAGGATGCGCATGACCCCATGGTAGCCGGTGGGCGAACACGGCCCACGGCTGAACCGATCTCGTGCGGATGACGTCCGGCATTGCCGAGCTTGGCGGCACGGCCGGTAGAGTCCGTGTTCCCGCCATCCACGGTCTGCCTCCGAATGCGTATCGCCCCCGCACTGCTCAGCCTGTCCCTGCTGCTCGCCTCCGTTGCGCCCGGCGCGGAGGCCGCCACCCTGTCCGAAGTCCAGTCCCTGCTGGAGGCGCGGAACCCGTCGGCGCTGAAGGCCGCCGAAGCGCTGGCGAAGGCGACGCCGAAGGATGCGGGGGCATGGATCGCGCTGACCCGCGCGCGCCTGCAGGCGGGCAAGGCCGAGGCGGCGATCGAGTCCGGCGAGCGGGCGACCGAAGCAGGGCCGAAGAACGCGCAGGCCTTCCTCTGGCTGGGCAATGCCTACGGCAACCGCATCGGCGAAGTCGGGATGCTGTCGAAGATGGCCATGGCGCCGAAGCTGCGCGATGCCTTCGAGCAGGCCGTCGCACTCGATCCGACCCTGGTCGATGCGCGCAATGCGCTGGTCCTGTTCTACCTGCAGGCGCCGAGTGCCATGGGTGGCGGCGTCGACAAGGCCCGCGCGCAAGCCGCTGCCATCGCGAAGTACGACCGTGCGAAGGGCTTCCTGGCGCAGGCGCAGATCGCCATGCAGGAGAAGAAATTCGACCAGGCGATCAAGGCCTACGAGTCCGCCGCTGCCTCGAAGCCCGGCGACGACGGCCTGCGCCTGGGACTGATCCTGCTGTACCAGCAGGAAAAGCGCTGGGCCGATGCCTACAACGCGATCCGCAAGTGGAGCACCGAGAGCCCGAATGCGGTGAAGCCGAAATACCAGCTCGGCCGCATGGCCTCGCTGTCCGGGCAATACCTGCAGGAAGGCGAGGCCGCGCTGCGCGCCTATCTCAAGCTGCCGCGCGGGAAGGACGATCCGGCCAGCCAGCATGCCTACTACCGCCTCGGATTGGTGCTGGCCAAGGCGGGGCGCAAGGACGAGGCCCGTGCGAACATGCAGGCGGCGCTGAAGATCGATCCGAAGTTCAAGGAAGCCAAGGCAGCCCTGGCCGAGCTGTAAGCATCGATCGCATGCGCACCGGTTGATCGACCGTTTGACCGGCGTCAAGACCGCTGGGCTGGTCAGGCCTTGGAATCGTGTCGCGGGCCCCTATGTCATGGGCATCGCGGCCCGGCCGCCCTTTCTCTTCGTGGAGTCCCCGCCATGCGCATGGACAAACTCACCTCGCGGTTCCAGCAGGCCATCGCCGACGCACAGTCGCTGGCCGTTGGGCGCGACCACAACGTCATCGAACCCGTGCATCTGCTCGCGGCGCTGCTCGACCAGCAAGGCGGCGGCACGCGCCCGCTGCTCGCACAGGCCGGCGTCAACGTCCCCGTGCTGCGCGAACGCGTCGGCGAAGCGCTGGACAAGCTGCCGAAGGTCTCCGGTCAGGCCGGCAGCGTCGGCGTCGGCAACGACCTGGCCCGCATGCTCAACCTCACCGACAAGCTGGCGCAGCAGCGCGGCGATGCGTTCATCGCCAGCGAACTGTTCCTGCTCGCCCTGCTCGAAGACGGTGGCGACGCCGGCCGCGCGTTCAAGGCCGCCGGTGCGAACAAGGCGAAGCTCGAAGCCGCCATCGACGCCGTGCGCGGCGGCGAGAAGGTGCAGAGCGAAAACGCCGAGGAGAGCCGGCAGGCGCTCGAGAAGTACACGATCGACCTCACCGCGCGCGCCGAGTCGGGCAAGCTCGACCCGGTCATCGGCCGCGACGAGGAAATCCGCCGCACCGTGCAGGTGCTGCAGCGTCGCACCAAGAACAACCCGGTGCTGATCGGCGAACCCGGCGTCGGCAAGACCGCGATCGTCGAAGGCCTGGCGCAGCGCATCGTCAACGGTGAAGTGCCCGAAGGCCTGCGCGGCAAGCGCGTGCTGTCGCTCGATATGGGCGCGCTGATCGCCGGCGCGAAGTTTCGCGGCGAATTCGAGGAGCGCCTGAAGGCGGTCCTCAACGACCTGGCCAAGAACGAAGGCCAGATCATCCTGTTCATCGACGAACTGCACACGATGGTCGGTGCGGGCAAGGCCGAGGGTTCGATGGACGCCGGCAACATGCTGAAACCTGCGCTCGCGCGCGGCGAGCTGCACTGCATCGGTGCGACAACGCTCGACGAATACCGCAAGTACGTCGAGAAGGACGCCGCGCTCGAACGCCGCTTCCAGAAGGTCTTCGTCGGCGAGCCCAGTGTCGAGGACACGATCGCGATCCTGCGCGGCCTGAAGGAAAAGTACGCCGTGCACCATGGCGTGGAGATCACCGACCCGGCGATCGTCGCTGCGGCCACGCTGTCGCATCGCTACATCGCCGACCGCCAGCTGCCCGACAAGGCCATCGACCTGATGGACGAGGCGGCGTCGCGCATCCGCATGGAGATCGACAGCAAGCCGGAGGAGCTCGATCGCAAGGAGCGCCGGCTGATCCAGCTGAAGATCCAGCGCGAGGCGCTCAAGAAGGAAAAGGACGAGGCCTCGAAGCAGCGCCTGGCCGATCTCGAAGCCGAGATCGCCGTGCTCGAACGCGCCTTCAACGACCTCGAAGAGATCTGGAAGGCCGAGAAGGCGGCGGTGCAGGGCACGACCAAGGTGAAAGAGCAGATCGAGGCCGCGAAGCTCGAACTCGAGTCCGCGCAGCGCCGCCAGGACTACGCGAAGATGAGCGAGATCCAGTACGGGCGGATTCCCGAGCTGGAGAAGCAGCTGCACGCCGCGCAGCAGGCCGAGACGCAGGGCTTCCAGCTGCTGCAGGACAAGGTCACCGACGAGGAGATCGCGGAAGTGGTGTCGCGCTGGACCGGCATCCCGGTCAGCAAGATGCTGGAAGGCGAGCGCGAGAAGCTGCTGAAGATGGAAGGCGCGCTGCATGGCCGCGTGGTCGGCCAGGAAGAGGCGATCAAGGTCGTCTCGGATGCCGTGCGTCGCTCTCGAGCGGGCCTGAGCGATCCCAACCGCCCGAGCGGTTCGTTCCTGTTCCTCGGCCCGACCGGCGTGGGCAAGACCGAACTGTGCAAGGCGCTGGCCGAGTTCCTGTTCGACAGCCAGGACGCCATGGTGCGCATCGACATGAGCGAATTCATGGAGAAGCACTCGGTGAGCCGCCTGGTCGGCGCGCCTCCGGGCTATGTCGGGTACGAGGAAGGCGGTTATCTCACCGAAGCCGTGCGTCGTCGTCCGTACAGCGTGATCCTGCTCGACGAGGTCGAGAAGGCGCATCCGGACGTGTTCAACATCCTGCTGCAGGTGCTCGACGACGGCCGCCTGACCGACGGCCAGGGTCGCACCGTGGACTTCCGCAACACCGTGATCGTGATGACCTCGAACCTCGGTTCGCAGATGATCCAGGAGCATTCCGTCGACGACACGCCCGAGGGCTACACCAAGATGAAGGCGATGGTGATGGGCGTGGTGCAGGCGCACTTCCGTCCGGAGTTCATCAACCGCCTCGACGACATCGTGGTGTTCCACCCGCTGGACAAGGCGCAGATCCGCGAGATCGCCAGGATCCAGCTGCGCGGGCTGGAGAAGCGCCTCGCCGAGCGCGGCATCCGTCTGTCGCTGGCCGAGACCGCGCTGGATTTCCTCGGCAATGTCGGCTTCGACCCGGTCTATGGCGCGCGGCCGCTGAAGCGCGCGATCCAGCAGCAGCTCGAAAATCCGCTGGCGCAGAAGATCCTCGGAGGCGACTACGGCCAGGGCGACACGGTCCGCGTCGGCGCCGAGGGCGGACGGCTGGTGTTCGGCAAGGACTGAGTTCGCCGACGCCGGGCGCGCGCCGGACCATACGGCGGCGCCCGGTGAGTCCCCTGACGAGGCGCGCCATCCCCTGAGATGGAAGACGATGCGACCCCGCGCTGAGAATCAGGCTCAGCCGTCCTGGCCGGCCGCCGCCGCTTCCAGTGCCGTGACACGGGCTTCCAGCGCCTCGATGCGGGCCAGCAGGGCATCGGTGTCGGGGCGGGCGTCGTGCGCGCGACCGGCCGGGCCGTCGTCGTCGCGTTCCGGCATCACCGGCTCGCCGCAGAGCAGGTGCGCGTAGCGATCCTCGCGCTGTCCCGCGCCGCGCGGCAGGCGACGGACCAGGGGTTTATCGCGTTCGGCCAGTCGTTCCAGGGCGTGGCGCACGTCGTCTGCGTCGGCGAAGCGGTGCATCCGCTCGCTGCGCGCCAGCAGTTCGTGCAGGGTCTGCGGGCCGCGCAGGAACAGCAGCGCCATCAGGCTGGTCTGCGCCGAGGTCAGGTCGAAGACGCGGTCGATGCGGTGGTGGTAGCGCTCGGCGCGCGCGCCGTACTCGGACTTCACCAGGCCGCGCGGCTCCAGCTGGCGCAGCGCATGGCCGATCTCGCCGGAAGACAGGTTCGTCACCGGCTCGCGCGCGGTCTTCTGGTTGCAGGCCATGACCAGATTGTTCAGCGTCAGCGGATAGACGTCGGGCGTCGTCGCCGCCTTCTCGGCCAGGCTGCCGAGGATGCGCGCCTCGACGGGCGTCAGCGCCGGTGCGGCGGGGGCGGTGTCCTGTGCGGTGTCCGGGGAAGTGTCCATGCGGGGCTCGGCGGAAGACTGGCCGGGGATTCTAGCCGGCTTGATGAACGATTCATCCCGGATGGGGCAAGCTGGCGCGGTCGCGGGCTGGACCCGCCTCCACAGGAGACACCTCCATGCGTCATGCGATCCCCCGTGGCCTCGCGCTGTGCGCGGCCCTGATCCTCAGTCCGGCCGCGATGGCCGGCGGTGACCTCACCTGCAAGATGAACTACAGCCTCTCCGGCTGGTCCGCGTTCTACAAGACCGCCTCCGGCACCGGCACCGTGAGCTGCAGCAACGGCCAGAGCCTGGCCGTGAAGATCCGCACCAAGGGCGGCGGCGTCACTTTCGGCAAGTACAAGATCGTCAACGGCTTCGGCGAGTTCGCCAACGTCGGCGACATTCGCGACGTGCTCGGCAGCTACGCCACCGCCGAAGCCCATGCCGCTGCGGAAAAGAGCGCCTCGGCGCAGGCGATGACCAACGGCGAGGTGTCGCTGGCGCTGTCGGGCAAGGGCAAGGGCTGGTCGCTGGGCGTGGCCTTCAGCAAGTTCACCATCGAAGCGAACTGAGCCCGGTCCCCGCGCTCATCCCTGGGGCACCGTCCGCATCTTCCGATACGGCGGCGCCGACATCACCATCTCGCTGAGCGAATGCGCCAGCGCATGCTCGGCCAGGATCGCGGCATCGGCGCCGCGTTCCAGCAGGTGCTTCACGCCCGCGTCGCTGTGCGCGCGCGCCAGCACCGGGATCGGCGTCGGTCCGGACTTGATCTGCTGGACCACCTTGCCGGCCTCCAGCGGGTCGGGCACGGTGATCACCGCAAGCGCCGCGTGTTCCGGCGAGGCTTCGGCCAGCACATCGTCGTCCGCCGCGTTGCCGCGCACCGCCTGGTGGCCGGCGCTGCGGGCGGCTTCGATGCGATCCGCGTCCGTATCCACGACCACGAACGGCACGCCGTCGCGGGCCAGCAGCTCCGCGAGCTTGATGCCGACCCGGCCGTAGCCGATCAGCAGCACGTATTCGAGCGGCGGCGGGGCATCGATGATCGAAGGCTGCGGCGCCACGGCCTTGCGCTGCTGGCGCCGGGCGAGCAGGGCGAACAGCAGCGGGTTGAGCATGATCGACAGGATCGCGCCGGCCAGCACCAGGTCGCGCGCGTCCTCGCCCATCACGCCGAGCGACACGCCCAGACCGATCAGGATGAAGGAGAACTCCCCGATCTGCGCCAGGCTGGCGGCGATGGTCAGCGCGATCTCGTTGGTCCTGCCCAGCATTCGGACTACCGCCCAGGCCGCCAGCGACTTGCCGACGACGATGATCGCGAGGGTTTCGAGGACTTCGAGCGGCTGCTCGACCAGGATCGTCGGATCGAACAACATGCCCACCGAGACGAAGAACAGTACCGCGAAGGCATCGCGCAGCGGCAGCGAATCCTCGGCGGCCTTGTGCCCGAACGGCGACTCGTTGAGCAGCATGCCGGCGAAGAACGCACCGAGGGCGAACGACACGCCGAACAGCTCGGCGGCGCCGAAGGCCACGCCCATCGCGCAGGCCAGCACGAACAGGGTGAACAGCTCGCGCGAGCCGGTGCCGGCCACGCGTTCCAGCATCCACGGCAGCACGCGGCGACCGACGATCAGCATCAGTGCGATGAAGCCGCCGACCTTCAGCAGGGTCGCGAACAGTGCGGCGCCCAGGGAGCTGCCGGTATCGGGACCGGCGCTCGCGGCCATCGCCGGTACCAGCACCAGGGCGAGCACCATCGCCAGATCCTCCACGACCAGCCAGCCGACCGCGATGCGGCCGCGTTCGCTGTCGAGGAGGCGGGCGCTGTCGAGCGCGCGAGCAGGACCACCGTGCTCGCCACCGACAGCGACAGCCCGAACAGCAGGCCTTCCGCGTCGGACCAGCCCAGCCGGGTGCCGAGGAACCAGCCCATCGCCGTGGCCGCTGCCATCTGCACCAGCGCGCCGGGCACGGCGATCTTGCGCACCGAGATCAGGTCGCGCATCGAGAAATGCAGGCCGACGCCGAACATCAGCAGGATCACGCCGATTTCGGCGAGCTGCGGCGCGAGGGTCTGGTCGCCGACGAAGCCGGGGGTGTGCGGGCCCACCAGCACGCCGGCGAACAGGTAGCCGACGATCGGCGACAGGCGCAGGCGGGTGGCGAGCAGGCCGAAGACGAACGCGAGCACGAAGCCCACGCACAGCATGGCGATGAGTGAGGTGTGATGCGGCATTCAGCGAATATACGGGATCGGACGCGCGCTTCCTGTCTGCCCGTTCAGTCACGGCGGCCGACCCGACGAACGAGGCCCCGGGGTCGCCGGGGCCTCGCTGCGTCCTCAGTGCGGGGTCACCGCAGCATCACCACGCGTAGCCGATGCGCGCATAGACGTAGGCACCATTGAAGCCGTTCGGCGAGCTTGCGCTGTAGGGCAGCTGGCCGTTGGTCGAGTTCGCGAACAGCACCTCGTCCGGATACGAATCCAGCACGTTGTCGGCGCCGAGCGTGAAGTCCCAGTTGCCGAGGCTGTAGCTGCCGGACAGGTCCAGCGTCCACTGCGCGTCGAAGGTCTGGTCGCGCGAGGTGTCGGCCGGGTTGTTGCCGAACAGCACGCTGAACTCGCCGTAGCGCGTGGCGTTCGCACCGAAGCGCCAGTTGCCGTGGCTGTAGTTGCCGCCCAACTGGAACTTGTCGCGCGGCGCGCCCACGGTGAGGCGGCCGACTTCGACGCGGCCGATGCGCACCGCCGTGGGATCGATGGCGGACAGCGCGGCGGGATTCGGCGCGATGCGTTCGACGGTAGTCTTGTTCCAGTTGTAGCCGAGCGTCATGTCGAGCTTGCCGTCGCCGATGTCCCAGCGGTAGGTGCCGATCAGGTCGACGCCGCGGGTGCGGGTGTCGATGGCGTTGGTGAAGTAGCGGCCGCCGCCCAGCGCCGGATCGACGGTGGCGTTGAGGAAGTTGCGCACCGCGGTCGAGGTGAGGTTTTCCGACAGCATGATGCGGTCGTCGATGTCGATGCGGTACGCGTCGAGCGTGATGTACAGGTTCTCGACCGGCTGCAGCACCAGGCCGAGGCTGAGGTTGGTCGATTCCTCGGCCTTCAGCGGTTCGGCGCCGAGCGCGATCGCGGCCGGGTCGTTGACGCGGAACGTGCGGATGTCGAACGGCACGCCACCGATGAAGTTGGTGGCGGTCGAGCGGAAGAACTGCTGCTGCAGCGACGGCGCACGGAAGCCGGTGGCGACGGTGCCGCGCAGCGCGGCCTTGTCGTTGAAGGCGAATCGGCCGGAGACCTTGCCCGAAGTTGTGCTGCCGAAGTCGCTGTATTCCTCGCTGCGCACGGCGACGCCGAGGTTGAATCGGTCGGTGATGTCGGCTTCCAGGTCGAGGTAGGCCGCGTAGCTCTCGCGATTGAAATCGCCGGCGTCGGACGGGCGGAAACCCGGGAAGACCTGCGAACCCGAGGGCGCCGGCACGCCGCCCGGCAGCAGCGCGCCGCCGTTGATCCAGGACGCGGTTTCGCCGGCGCGCTGGCGGAAGTTCTCGCCGCGCCATTCCAGGCCCCAGGCGACGTTGAGCGGCGACGACAGCCAGCCGAGGTCGAACGAACGCGTCACGTCGACGTTCAGCAGGTGCTGGGAGATTTCCAGGTCGCCGGCATGGAAGTTGCGCTGCGAGGTCGGGCCGAGGCTGCGGTTGAGGCTGTTCTCGACGCCGAAGCTCAGGTCGTTTTCGCCGTAGTTATAGCTGAGGTCGACGTCCCATCCGAGCACGGTCAGGCCGCGCAGGCCGGCGACCAGCGCGCGATCTTCGGCGATGTTGCGGATCTGCGGCAGGAAGCCGTCCGGGTAGATCGCCTGGATGTTCCGCGTGTCGAGCGCGGTGCGGAAGAAGCCGTTCGACAGCGCGTCGCGGCGGCTGGCGTTGGCGAAGCCGTAGAAGCTCAGCGCTTCGTTGACCTCGAACGAGGCGTTCGCCGAGACCGCGTACTGTTCGATCTCGGGGTCGCCATAGCGCTGCACCACCTGGCCCGGCGGCGGCGCCGTCGCCGGGCGCACGGTCGTGCCCGGCGTCAGCACGTACGGCTGCGCGCGATCGGTCTGGTCCTGGTCCCGGACTTCGGCGGCCAGGTGCAATGCGCCGCGCTCGCCCAGCGCGAAGCCGACATCGCCCGAGGCCTGGACGGTGCGGCCGTCGCCGGCGCTGTACTGGCCGCCGGTCAGCGAGGCCGAGCCGCCGCTGTCGCTGCCCTTGAGGACGATGTTGATGACGCCGGCGATGGCGTCGGAGCCGTACTGTGCCGAGGCGCCGTCGCGCAGCACTTCGACGCGCTGGATGGCGGACACGGGGATCGCGTTGAGGTCCACGGGCGAGGCGCCGCGGCCCTGGCTGCCGTTGAGGTTGATGAGCGCGGTGGTGTGGCGGCGCTTGCCGTTGACCAGCACCAGCACCTGGTCCGGGGCCAGGCCGCGCAGCTGCGCCGGGCGGACGGCATCGGTGCCGTCGGTGATGGCCGGGCGGGGGAAATTCAGCGAGGGCAGGGCGCGGGACAGGGCGGTGGCCAGTTCCGTCGTGCCGGTGGCTTCCAGCGCCTGCGGGGTAATCACGTCGATCGGCGAGCTGGACTCCGCGACCGTACGGTTCGAGGTGCGTGTGCCGGTGACGACGATGGTGTCGAGGGCGCCGGTGTCCGGGTCGTTTTCGGCGGGCGGCGGGGACTGGGCGAGGGCGGGACCGGCCGCGAGGGCCACGAGCAGACCGAACGAAAGGGGGTGTCGTTTCATCGTCAATGCATCCATGTGGGGAAATCCTGTCCAACCGGGTGTAGCACGGGCTTCGGAGAGGGGTCAATCCACATATCCGCATGAAGCGATGGCGGTCACGCCGGGGCTGCGGTCGATCTGCGGCTGATCGATGCCCCGTCCGGGCGGTGACCAGCGTAAAATCGCCGACCGGCCGGCCTCTCCGGCACCGCATCCCGCCATCCCCATGATTTCCTTCCGCAATTTCGCCCTCCGCCGGGGCGAGCGCCTGCTCCTGTCCGATGTCGACCTCGCCCTGCACGCCGGTTGGCGCGTGGGTGTGGTGGGCCGCAACGGCACCGGCAAGTCCTCCCTGTTCGCCGCGCTGATGCGCGAGATCGAACCCGACAAGGGCGATCTGGACCTGCCCGGCAAGGCGCGCGTCGCCAGCGTGGCCCAGGAAACCCCGTCGCTGCCCGATCCGGCCCTGGACTTCGTGCTCAGCGGCGATGCCGAGGTGCACGCGGCGGTGCAGGCCGAGGCGAACGCCTTCGCCGCCGAGGACTGGGAAGCGGTGGCCGAGGCCCACCAGCGGCTTGAGGAAGTGAACGGCTACGACGCCAGCGCGCGCGCCGGACGCCTGTTGCACGGCCTGGGCTTTCCGGCCGAGACCCATCCCAAGGCCGTGTCGGATTTCTCCGGCGGCTGGCGCGTGCGCCTGAACGTCGCGCGCGCGCTGATGACGCCTAGCGACCTGCTGCTGCTCGACGAACCGACCAATCACCTCGACCTCGATGCCGTGGTGTGGATGGAAGAGTGGCTGCGTCGCTATCCCGGGACGCTGCTGGTGATCTCGCACGACCGCGAGTTCCTCGACAACGTCACCACCCACACCCTGCACCTGCACGACGGCAAGGCCAAGCTGTACACCGGCAACTACACCCAGTTCGAACGCCAGCGCGCCGAGCACCTGCGTCAGCAGAACATCGCGTTCGAGAAGGAGCAGGCCGAGCGCGCGCACCTGCAGAAGTTCATCGATCGCTTCAAGGCCAAGGCGAGCAAGGCCAAGCAGGCGCAATCGCGCATGAAGCGCCTGGAAAAGCTGGCCGGCACCGAGGCGGTGCGCGCCGAGCGCGAGTTCCGCATCGAATTCCCGGCACCGGCGAGGATGCCGTTCGCGCTGATGCGCCTGAACGATGCCGACTGCGGTTATGGCGGATCGGCAGCCGATGGGACTGCTTCTGTGGGAGCGACGCGAGTCGCGACTGGCGTCGCTCCCACAACGATCCTCCACAACGTCGGCTTCGGCCTGGAGGCTGGCGACCGCATCGGCCTGCTCGGCCCGAACGGCGCCGGCAAGTCGACGCTGGTGAAATCGCTGGTCGGCGAGCTGTCATTGCTGTCCGGCGAGCGCTATGCGCATCCGGACCTGCGCATCGGCTATTTCGCGCAGCACACGGTCGAATCCCTGGTCGAAGGCACGTCGCCGATCGACCATTTGCGCGAGCTTTCGCCCGATTCACCGACGCAGGCGTTCCGCGATTTCCTCGGCAAGTGGTATTTCCCGGGCGATCGCGCGTTCGAGGTGATCGACGGCTTTTCCGGCGGAGAGAAGGCGCGACTCGCGCTGGCCCTCATCGCCTGGCGCCAGCCGAACGTGCTGCTGCTCGACGAACCGACCAACCACCTCGACCTCGACATGCGCGAGGCCCTGGCGGAAGCGCTGAGCGACTTCGACGGCGCGATCGTCATGGTGTCGCATGACCGGCATCTGATCGGCCTGGTGTGCGACAAGTTCGTGCGCGTCGCCGATGGCGTGGTCGAACCCTTCGACGGCGATCTCGACGAATACGCGGCCTGGCTACGCTCGCGCAGCGGCAGCGAGCAGAAGAAGGGCGAAGCCAAGGCGCAGGCGAAGGCAGCGGCGGCTCCGCCTGCACCCGCGCCGGCGCCCGCTGCGCCCACCGTGCCCACGAAGAAGATCAACCCGCACAAGCTGGCCAAGGCCGAGGCGCGCGTGGCCGAGATCGAAGCGAAGCTCGCCGACATAGAGACCGCGCTGGCCGATCCCGCCGCCTACGCCGACGGCGGCAAGCGTGCCAACGACCTCGGCCGCGAACAGCAGACGCTGCGCGCACAGCTCGAATCGGCCGAAGCGGAGCTGCTGGCGCTGTACGGCTGAGCGCGACCACCGCTCTTTCAGGCTGACGAGGATTCCAGGCTGAGCAGGCAGTCTTCGTCGGGCAGTTCGCCGGCCCGGTGCGGTGGCTGGTACAGCGCGTAGAGCACGGTTTCTTCCAGCGCGATCCGGTCGCCCAGCAGCGAAGCGATCACGTCCAGGTCGCGCAGGAAGGCCTCGCGCGTGGACGGCGTGACCCGCAGTTCGGTATAGCGACGCGCGAACAGCGCGACCATCCGCGCGATCCCCGCCATGCGCGCGCGGGCGCGCTCCAGGCGTTCGGATACCAGAGGGTCGTCGCGCAGGGCGCGTTCGACGTAGGCGTAGAAATGCATGTCCTCGTCTTCGATGTGACGCAGCAGATCGATGCGGAAACGCTCCAGCGCCGCCGGGATCTTCGCGAACTGGCGATGGCGCGCATGGTCCTCCAGCCGGGCCAGCGTGGCCTGCAGCGTGGCGTGGTCCGCTGCCAGGTGCTTGACTAGGTCGGGGTCGTACGCGAAGCGCGGATCGGGGCTGTTGGCCTGAGGCGCGTGGAGGGAGGCGTCTTCGGTGTCGCGGATGTGGAGCGAAAGCATGGATCTGGTTCCTTGGGCTGCCTGCCCGGCCGTCTGTGCGCGTCGATGTCGTTCATGGCGTGCACGGCGTCGATGCGCTCCAGCTCCGTGCCCGCGATGTGCGAAGCGTCTTTCGGCGCTCCCTGCGAACGCTTGCGCAAGCGCGATGCCATACATGGCCCGGAATCTGTGGGTGTCGTCGCATATCGGAGCATGCGTCGCGTCGATGGCGCCGTATCCGCCTCTCGCGACTGCGCACGATCAGGCCGATGCGTCGCGATCGAAGCCCCTTTTGCTGTACGCCCAGCCCCTGCGGCGATGCCGGACAGCGTGTTCGGCGTCTCAGGCAATGTGTTTCCGGTGTGGTCCACCTCCGGAGTGACGCGACAGGGCAGATTGCGGCCGCAGCGACATCGGCACGGGCCGCATCGTGCGATTTGCGCGGCAGGATGTGGTCGTCCGTGTCGGTTCGATAGGTGGACTGGATGATCGCGAGGTTTTGCATCGATCCGGCGTCGATGCCTGCGCATGCCCGTTCGGTGGATGCGCGGGGCTTGAATCCGGGGCGCTGGGCCCCAGAATGGCGGCCACCGGCGGATTCCCGGCGGCCCACAACGAGCCAAGCACACCCATGCCCATCTACGCCTTCGAATGCGAAGCCTGCGGTCACGCCTTCGACCGCCTCCAGAAGATGTCCGACCCCGATCCGGCCGAGTGCCCGTCCTGCGGTGCGCTGCGGGTCAAGCGCCAGCTGACCGCGCCGTCGTTCCGGCTGGCCGGCGGTGGCTGGTACGAGACCGATTTCAAGAAGGACGGCGACAAGAAGCGCAACCTGGCCGAGTCGTCCTCGGGCGGCGGCAAGTCTGACGCCCCGGCCGCGCCGGCGGCGGCCCCCGCGCCTGCTCCGGCGTCGTCCTCCTCCTCGTCGACATGAGCGGCCGCCACCTGCGGCGCGGGGCATGCGGCGGCCTGCTGGTCGCTCTGCTCGCGGGGTGTGCGTCGACGCCTGCACCGCCGCAGGCCCTCGCAGAGGCGGGCGTGCCGTCGCCGGCCCTGGCCGGCCATGCGGATCTGCCACTCCAGGCGTCGATCGATGCCTTCCTGGCGGGCCTGTCGCGCCGCTGCGGACAGGCGTACGCCGGTGTCGTCGAGATCGACGTGCCCGCGAGCACCGACTCGACTTTCGCGGGCAAGCCGCTGGTGATGCATGTCCGCGAATGCGGGACCGGGGCCGTGCGGGTGCCGTTCCATGTCGGCGAGGATCGTTCCCGGACCTGGGTGTTCACGCGTACGCCGTCCGGGCTGCGGTTCAAGCACGATCACCGCCACGCCGACGGCAGCCCGGATGCGCTGACGATGTACGGCGGCGATGCGGCCGTGGCGCGTGCTCCGGCACCGTCCTCGCTGCGGATCGCCTTCCCGGTGGATGCCGAGTCGATCGCCATGTTCCAGGCCGGCGGTCGCGCGGTGTCGACGACCAATACCTGGGCGGTGGAGCTGTCCGACAACCGCTTCGTCTACGAGCTGTCGCGTCCGGGCGGACGCCTGTTCCGGGTCGTTTTCGACCTCGATCGGCCCGTGCCGGCACCGCCACCGCCCTGGGGCGCCAGCGACATCGTGCCTTGACGGTCCGCATCAACGACGAGCCCCGCCGAAGCGGGGCTCGTGCGTTTGCAGGGAAGGCTTCGGTCAGCGCGCGCCGAAGCGGGCCCGGCAGCCGCGGTTGACCCACAGGCCGTTGCGCCAGTCGTAGCCCCAGCTGCTGCCTTCGATGCAGGGGCTGTCCGACAGCTGCTGGATCAGGCGCGGCACGCCGCGATTCCGATCCCAGGCGCAGGTGGTGTAGCGGTTGTTCTCGCTGGTGCAGGTCACGCTGTAGTCGCCGCCACCGCCGCCGTTGCGGTCGACGCGGAAGATGCCGCGGCAGCCGTTGTCGACCCACAGGTAGCCGTTGCGCAGGCCCCAGTTCTGGCCTTCGCGGCAGGCCGTGTCGGACAGCTGGCGGACCAGGCGCGGCGTGCCGTAGAGATTGCCGCCGCACTGCCGATAGCGTCCATCGGCGCTTTCGCAGCGGATGTCGGTGCCGATGCCGCCACCGCCGTTGTCCCAGCGCGCTTCGCGGAATTCCGCCCGGCACCCGCCGCGCACCCAGACCTGGCCATTGCTGCTGGACCAGTTCTGGCCTTCATTGCAGGGGGTGCCCGACAGCTGGCGCACCAGCTCCGAGCGGCCGCGCCACGGGGTGCGACAGGTCTGCTGGCGGTTGTCGCGGCTTTCGCAGCGGATGGTGTTGCCGTTGCCCTGGCCGGGCGGGTAGCTGCCTCCGCCCTGATAGCCCAGCGATTCGGCGATGTCGGCCTTCACGCGGCTGAAGGTCCAGCGTGAGAGCCGGACCTGGTCGAGGTAGAAGCGCATCTGGTCTTCGGGGATGCGCCGCCCGCCGGACTGTTCCGAATACTCCAGCGAAATCACCCGCCGCTGCTCGGCAGGCGACAGTTCCCAGAGACGTTCCGGCGCGTAGGCGCGCGCGCCGATCTGGGCATGGGCGGAGGTGATCGGCAGGGCCGCGACGACGGCGCCAGCCAAGGTTGCGGACAGCAACAACGGGATCGTGAACCGTGTCATGCGTGCGTCTCCCATCGATGGATCGGAAAGGTGGCGCCCCTGCGGTCGCCGGGGCGCCGATCAGTGTTCAGCCGGTAGTTCAGCGTACTCCGAAACGGCCGCGGCAGCCTTCGTCGACCCAGAGGCCGGCCTTCTTGTCGTAGCCCCAGCTGCGGCCCTGCACGCAGGGCGACTTCGACAGGGTTTCCAGCAGGCTGGGCTGGCCCTTGCGCGCGTCCCAGGCACAGCTGGCGCGGCGGCCGTTCTCGCTGGCGCAGGTGACGCTGTAGCGGCCGCTGCTCTCGCCGATGCGGAATTCGCCGCGGCAGCCCTTGTCGACCCAGATCGAACCGTTGCGCAGGCCCCAGCTGACGCCCTGCTGGCACGGCGTGCCCGAGAGCTGGCGGATCAGGTCGGGATTGCCGTAGAGGTTGCTGCCGCAGGTCTTGTACTTGCCGTCCGAACTCTCGCACTTGATGACCTTGCCGCTGTACTGCGGGCCGAATTCGGCGCGGCAGCCACCGGACACCCAGACCTTGCCCGGGCTAGCACCCCAGGTACTGCCCTTCACGCAGCGGGTGTCGGACAGCTGGCGGGTCAGCTCGGTCTGGCCCGGCCACTTGGTGTCGCAGGTCTCGCGGCGGTTGTCCTTGCTCTCGCAGCGCACGCTGTCCTTGCTGCCGAACTGGGCGTGGGCCTCGGGTGCGGCCGACCAGGCAAGGCCGGCCATCGCGCACAGGGTGAGGGTCCGGAAGAGGGTCGTCATGGGGGATCCTTGGATGGGTTGGGGGATCGTGCCGCCCGCCCGGTGGGCGAGGCCAAGGCACGCGGCCGGCGCAACCGCTAAAATGTCGGGTCCCTCCGGCCTCTGCCGGGCGATCCTACCCCGGAGCTTCCCCCATGCGCACCCATTTCTGCGGTCTCGTTCACGAGACCCTCATCGGCCAGACCGTCACCGTTTGCGGCTGGGTCAACAAGGCCCGCGTCCAGAGCCACCAGGCCTTCGTCGACGTGCGCGACCATGAAGGCATCGTGCAGGTGCTGGTGGAAAGCGACCAGCCCGAGCTGTTCGCGATCGCCGGGACGCTGGGCGCCGAGGATGCGGTACGCGTGACCGGCACCGTCCGCGCGCGCTACGCGCCGAACGACAAGATCCGGACCGGCAAGATCGAGATCGTGCCGACCGCCATCGAAGTCCTCAACAAGGCCGAGGCCCTGCCGTTCCACGCCCACGAGAACCCGGGCGAGGACGTACGCCTGAAGTACCGCTACCTCGACCTGCGCCGTCCGGAGATGCAGCAGGCGATGCGCACGCGCATCCGCCTGGTGCAGGCGCTGCGCCGCTGGCTGGACGCGCGCGGTTTCCAGGACATCGAAACGCCGATCCTCACCAAGGCCACGCCCGAGGGCGCGCGCGACTTCCTCGTGCCGGCGCGCATGCATCCGGGCGAGTTCTACGCGCTGCCGCAGTCGCCGCAGCTGTTCAAGCAGATCCTGATGATGGCGGGCTTCGACCGCTATTACCAGATCGCCCGCTGCTTCCGCGACGAAGCGCTGCGCGCCGATCGCCAGTTGGAATTCACCCAGCTCGACATGGAGTTCGCCTGGGTCGGCGAGCGCGACGTGCAGGACGCCACCGAAGCGATGATCCGCGAAGTGTTCCAGGAAGTGATGGACGTCGACCTCGGCGAGTTCCCGCGCATGACCTATGCCGAAGCGATGCGCCGCTATGGCTCGGACAAGCCGGACCTGCGCATCGCGCTGGAGTTCGTCGACATCGCCGACCTGGTGAAGACCTGCGAGTTCAAGGTCTTCACTGATTGGGCGAACCATGAAGACGGCCGCGTGATCGCGCTGCGCGCGCCGGGCGCCGCCGCGTTCTCGCGCAAGCAGATCGACGAGTGCGGTGCGCATGCCGCCAAGTACGGCGCCAAGGGCCTGGCGTGGATGAAGATCGACGACGCGTCGAAGGGCCGCGAGGGCATCACCTCGCCGATCGCCAAGTTCCTCGACGACGCCACGCTCGCCGCGATCGTGCAGGCCACCGGCGCGCAGACCGGCGACGCGATCTTCTTCGGCGCCGCCGACTACAAGACCGCCAGCGACTTCATGGGCGCGCTGCGCCTGAAGCTCGGCAAGGACCTCGGTCTCGTCGAGGACGGCTGGAAGCCGCTGTGGGTCGTCGATTTCCCGATGTTCGAGTGGGATGCCGAGGCCCAGCGCTACGTCGCGCTGCATCATCCCTTCACCGCGCCTGCGGTGGACGACATCGGCGACCTGCGCGCGAACGCGAAGACTGCGGTGTCGCGCGGCTACGACATGGTGCTCAACGGTAACGAGATCGGCGGCGGTTCGATCCGCATCCACAACTCGGCGATGCAGAGCGCGGTGTTCGACCTGCTGGGCATCGGCAAGGAAGAGGCGGAGCTGAAGTTCGGCTTCCTGCTCGACGCGCTGAAGTACGGCGCGCCGCCGCACGGCGGCATCGCCTTCGGCATCGACCGCATCGCCGCGCTGATGGCCGGCAGCGAATCGATCCGCGACGTCATCGCTTTCCCGAAGACCACCACCGCGCAGTGCCTGATGACCGGCGCGCCGTCACCGATCCCCGATGCGCAGCTGGCCGAGGTGCATGTGCAGGTGCGTCCGACGGAGGCCTGATCGCCACGCTGTTGTAGAGCGGAGCTTGCTCCGCTCGCATTTCCCGCGAACAGCGTGAGCGGAGCAAGCTCCGCTCTACAAGACAGGATCATCCGTGATGTCGTACGCCATCCGCCGCGCCACCCCCGCCGATGCCGAGCGCGTCGCCGATCTCGCCTGTCGCTGTTTCACCGAGACCTTCGGCCACATGTATCCGCCGGAGGATCTCGACTACTTCCTGCGCACCTGCTACACGCCCGACACCCAGCGCGAGGCGCTGGAGGACCCGCGCAGCGCGATCTGGCTGCTGGAGGACGGCGACGAGGCGATCGGGCATGTCTACGTCGGTCCCTGCGGCCTGCCGCATCCCGAGGCGGACGAGGCGCACGGCGAGATCAAGCGGCTCTACATTCTCAGTCACGCCCACAACGGCGGCTGGGGCGCGAAATTGATGCAGACCGCGATGGACTGGCTGCTGCGCGACGGTCCGCGCACGCTGTGGGTCGGCGTGTGGAGCGAGAATTTCGGCGCGCAGCGCTTCTACGCGCGCTACGGCTTCGACAAGGCGGGCGAGTACCTGTTCCCGGTCGGCGCGACCCGCGACCACGAATTCATCTTCCGCCGCCAAGCCTGAGGGCGGGGCGCACTTGCGAACGGGCGCGCCGGGGCCCATGTCGGTCCCTGGTCGCACCCGCCCATGCGACGCAGGCCTCCCGCATGCCGACATCCCCTGCTGCCCAGAACGTCCTGCTCGTCCACGGCATCTGGAATGCCCGTCATTGGCTGGCGCCGTTCGCCCTGCGCCTGCGCCGCGAGGGCCTCGCCCCCGAGCTGTTCGGCTACGCCAGCATCCTCGCTGGCGCGGAGACCGGCGCCGAGCGCCTGGTCGAGCACCTCCGGCGGAAGCCCACGGCATGGCTGGTCGGCCACAGCCTGGGCGGCCTGGTCATCCTTGAGGCCCTGCGTCGCGCGCCGGACCTGCCGGTGGAACGGGTGGTCTGCCTCGGCTCGCCGCTCAACGGCAGCGGCGTGGCGGCCGCGCTGGGCGACCGGCCCGGCCTGTCCTGGGCCCTGGGCCGCAGCCGCGACCTGCTGGTGCGGGGTTGCGCGCCCTGGGACGGGCGGGCCGAGGTCGGCGTGGTCGCCGGCGGCCATGCCCGCGGCGTCGGCGGCCTGTTCACGCGGATGGACGGCCCGTCCGATGGCACCGTGGCCGTGTCCGAGACCCGCCTGCCGGGCATCGCCGACCACTGCGTCGTGCCGGCCAGCCACACGGGCCTGGTGCTGTCCGCCGAGGCCGCGCGCCGGGCGGCACGATTCCTCCGCCACGGACGGTTCGCAGGCTGATCCATCTGGATATGCACGGGGATGGCGGGCGGCGGCGGCGCTTGGGGTAAAATGCCGGGCTCGGCATTCGCAACAGGTCTACAGGTGCGGCATGGGTAGAGGTCCTTCCATCGAAGCCCGCAAGAACGCGGTCGACGCGCAGCGCGGCAAGATCTTCACCAAGATCATTCGCGAGATCGGCGTCGCCGCGCGCGCCGGGGGCGGCGATCCCGCCGGCAACCCGCGCCTGCGCACCGCCATCGACAAGGCGCTGTCGGTCAACATGTCCAAGGACGTGATCGAGCGCGCCATCAAGAAGGCGACCGGCGAGCTGGAAGGCGTGGTCTACGAGGAAGTGCGCTACGAGGGCTACGCCCCCGGCGGCGTCGCGGTGATCGTCGACTGCCTGACCGACAACAAGGTCCGCACCGTCGCCGACGTGCGCCATGCCTTCAGCAAGTGCGGCGGCAACATGGGTACGGAAGGCTCGGTCTCCTTCATGTTCCGCAAGCTCGGCGTGCTGTCCTTCGCCGGCGGCGCGGACGAAGAGAAGGTCACCGAAGTCGCCATCGAGGCCGGTGCCGACGACGTGGTCGTCTACCCCGAGGATGGCGCCATCGACGTGCTGACCGCCCCCGAGGCCTTCGCTGACGTGAAGGCCGCCATGGAGGCCGCCGGCCTCAAGGCCGACATCGCCGAGGTCACCTATCGCGCCGACAACGACAGCCCGGTCGCCGGCGACACCGCGCAGCAGGTGGTCAAGCTGCTGCGCTGGCTGGAGGATCTGGACGACGTGCAGAACGTGTATTCGAACGCCGAACTCGGCGCGGACGCCTATGCGTGAGGCCGGATGCGGGCGCAGGGACGCGGACGCCATGCGCCCGCCGCCTCGCCCCCGGATCGCCTCCCGCCCCTGAATCGCCGAGCCCAGCCCCTTGGCCACCCTCGCTGCACGATTCACCCTTCCCGGCGCCGGGTCCGGCACCGGCGCGGGCAGCGTGCGTATCCTCGGCATCGACCCGGGCTCGCAGCGCACCGGCGTGGGGATCATCGATGTCGACGCCGCCGGCCGCGCCACCCACGTCTTCCACGCGCCGCTGAACCTGCTGGCCGCCGACGAGACCAAGGAACAGTTCCCGCTGCGGTTGAAGCGTTTGCTCGACGCGCTGGGGGATATCCTCGACACCCACCGCCCCGACGAAGTGGCGATCGAGAAAGTCTTCATGGCGCGCAACCCCGACTCCGCGCTGAAACTCGGCCAGGCCCGCGGCGCAGCGCTCTGCGCGGTAGTGCTGCGCGACCTGCCGGTGCACGAATACGCCGCCAAGGAAATCAAGCTGGCCGTGGTCGGCACCGGCGGCGCTGAGAAATCCCAGATCCAGCACATGGTCGGGATGATGCTCAACCTCAAGGGCAAGCTGCAGTCCGACGCCGCCGACGCCCTCGCCGTCGCCATCACCCATGCGCATGTCCGCGCGACCGCGCAACGCCTGGGCGTCAGCGCGCGCCAGGCGTGGAGGAAGTGAATCCATGATCGGCCGCCTGAAAGGCATCCTGGTCCACAAGCAGCCGCCCTGGCTGATGGTCGACGTCCACGGCGTCGGCTACGAACTCGAAGCGCCGATGAGCACGATCTTCGATCTGCCCGAAGTGGGCCGCGAAGTCGTGCTGTTCACGCACTACGCGCAGAAGGAAGACAGCGTGTCGCTGTACGGCTTCCTGCGCGAATCCGAGCGTCGCCTCTTCCGCGAAGTGCAGAAGGTCAGCGGCATCGGCGCGAAGATCGCGCTGGCGGTGCTGTCCGGCGCCAGCGTCGACGAATTCGCGCGCTTGGTGCAGACCGGCGACGTCGC
This sequence comes from Lysobacter brunescens, assembly GCF_042677005.1. Taxonomy (NCBI): domain Bacteria; kingdom Pseudomonadati; phylum Pseudomonadota; class Gammaproteobacteria; order Lysobacterales; family Lysobacteraceae; genus Lysobacter; species Lysobacter brunescens. The sequence continues at coordinate 2,108,793 of NZ_JBHTIF010000001.1, forward strand.
CGCGCTCACCCGCATCCCCGGCATCGGCAAGAAGACCGCCGAGCGCATCATCGTCGAGCTGCGCGACCGCGCCACCGACTTCGCAACCGGCAACAGCACGCCCATGTCGGGCGTGCCCGCCGATGCGCAGTCCGAAGCCGTGATCGCGCTGCAGCAGCTGGGCTACAAGCCCGCCGAGGCCGCGCGCATGGCGCGCGACGCCACGGCCGCCGGCGACGACACCGCGACCATCATCCGCAAGGCGCTGCAGTCCGCACTGCGCTGACGCCTCCCGCATTCCATCCTGACCGAGGGCCTTCCGGCTTTCTCCGATGAGTACTTCTTCTTCCCAGGAAACCGCCAATCCAGGCCATGGCCATGGCGGTCACGGCGCGGCAGGCATGGCGGCGCTCGTCGCCGGTGCGGTCGGCGTGGTGTTCGGCGACATCGGCACCAGCCCGCTCTACACGATCAAGGAAATGTTCCACCCGCACTTCGGCCTCACGCCCGATGCCGAAACGGTCAAAGGCCTGCTGTCCCTGGGCTTCTGGTCGCTGCTGCTGGTGGTCACGCTGAAGTACGTGATCGTGATCATGCGCGCCGACAACGAAGGCGAGGGCGGCATCATGTCGCTCACGGCGCTGGCACAGCGCAGCCTGAAACCCGGGTCGCGACTCAGCTACACGGTCGGCATCCTCGGCATCTTCGGTGCCGCGCTGTTCTTCGGCGACGGGATGATCACCCCGCCGATCACCGTGCTCGGCGCGGTCGAGGGCCTGGAAGTGATCTCGCCGGTCTTCAAGGAATGGGTGCTGCCGATCAGCGTGGTCATCCTCACCGGGCTGTTCGCGTTCCAGCGCTTCGGCACGGCGAAGGTCGGCAAGGCCTTCGGTCCGATCATGATCACGTGGTTCGTGGTCATCGCCGCGTTCGGCCTGTGGAACATCGCCCAGAACCCGATCGTGCTGAAGGCGATGAACCCCTACTGGGCCTGGCATTTCTTCGCCACGCACAACTGGCATGCGGTGCTGATCCTCGGTGCGGTCGTGCTGACCGTGACCGGCGGCGAGGCGCTGTACGCCGACCTCGGCCACTTCGGCAAGGCGCCGATCCGCTGGGGCTGGTTCGGGTTCGTGCTGCCCGCGTTGACGCTCAACTACTTCGGCCAGGGTGCAGTGCTCCTGGAAAACCCGGCCGCCGTGGCCAATCCCTTCTACATGTCGATCCCCGGCTGGGCACAGATCCCGATGCTGGTGCTGGCCACCACGGCGGCGGCGGTGGCCTCGCAGGCGGTGATCACCGGCGCATTTTCGGTCACCCGCCAGGCCATCCAGCTCGGCTACATGCCGCGCCTGGCGATCAAGTACACCTCGAAGGACACGATCGGCCAGATCTACGTGCCCTCGGTCAACTGGATGCTGTTCGGCGCGGTCATCCTGCTGGTCTTCAGCTTCCGCAGCTCCACCGCGCTGGCCACGGCCTACGGCCTGTCGGTCACCGGCACCATGCTGATCGACACCCTGCTGCTGGCGATCGTCGCCTACACCCGCTGGCCGGACACCCGGCGCTGGGTGCTGCCGCTGTGCGCGCTGTTCCTCTTCATCGACCTGGCCTTCCTGTTCGCCAACGGCGCCAAGCTGCTCAGCGGCATCGGCGCCTGGGTGCCGCTGTTCATCGGCATCACCGCCTTCACGATGATGCGCACCTGGCGCCGCGGCCGCGAACTGCTGCATGCCGAGATCCGCAAGGAAGGCATCCAGCTCGACAGCTTCCTGCCCGGCCTGATGCTGGCGCCGCCGGTGCGCGTGCCCGGGACCGCGGTGTTCATGACCGCCGACAAGACCGTCGTGCCGCATGCGCTGATGCACAACCTCAAGCACAACAAGGTGCTGCACGAGCGCAACGTGTTCCTGACGGTGGACACGCTCAACGTGCCGTACGCGCCGAAGGACAAGCGCCTGAAGATCGAGTCGATCGGCAACGACTTCTACCGCGTCATCATTCGCTTCGGTTTCATGGAAACGCCCGACGTGCCGCTGGCGCTGATGCGCAGCTGCGACAAGGGCGGGATCCATTTCGACCCGATGGACACGACCTATTTCGCCAGCCGCGAGACCATTGTCGCCAGCGCCCATCGCGGCATGCCGATCTGGCGCGACAAGCTGTTCGCGCTGATGCACCGCAATGCCGCGCCGGCGACCGGGTTCTTCCGCATCCCGGGCAACCGCCTGGTCGAACTGGGCGCGCAGGTGCAGATCTGATGCCGGTCCGCCCGGCGGAGGGCCGGCCTCGGGCCGCTCCTCCGCCGGGCGATGCATAATGCGCGGATGAGCACAGACCGCATCATCGCCTCCGGCGCCACCCGCGAAGACGACGTCGTCGACGCCAGCATCCGCCCGAAGCGCCTCGACGAATACCTCGGCCAGGTGCCGGTCCGCGAGCAGATGTCGATCTACATCGAGGCCGCGAAGCGACGCGGCGAAGCGCTCGATCACGTGCTGATCTTCGGCCCGCCGGGCCTGGGCAAGACCACCCTCAGCCATGTCATCGCCAACGAACTGGGCGTGAACCTGCGCGTCACCTCCGGCCCGGTGATCGAGAAGGCCGGCGACCTTGCCGCGCTGCTGACCAACCTGCAGCCGCACGACGTGCTGTTCGTCGACGAGATCCACCGCCTCTCGCCGATGGTCGAGGAAGTGCTGTACCCGGCGATGGAGGATTTCCAGATCGACATCATGATCGGCGAGGGCCCGGCCGCGCGTTCGATCAAGCTCGACCTGCCGCCGTTCACCCTGATCGGTGCCACCACCCGCGCCGGCCTGCTCACCGCGCCGCTGCGCGACCGCTTCGGCATCGTCCAGCGCCTGGAGTTCTACAGCGCCGAGGAGCTGACCCGCATCGTGCGCCGCTCCGCGCAGATCCTCGGCATCGCCTGCGAGCCCGAGGGCGCCGGCGAGATTGCCCGCCGCGCGCGCGGCACCCCGCGCATCGCCAACCGCCTGCTGCGCCGCGTGCGCGACTTCGCCCAGGTCAAGGCCGACGGCCGCATCGATCGCGACGTTGCCGCGGCCTCGATGAAGATGCTCAAGGTCGATCCGGAAGGCTTCGACGACCTCGACCGCCGCCTGCTGCACCAGATCATCGACAACTTCGACGGCGGCCCGGTCGGCGTCGAATCGCTGGCCGCAGCGCTGAGCGAGGAGCGCGGCACGCTGGAAGATGTCATCGAGCCGTATCTCATCCAGCAGGGCTATCTCGTGCGCACCGCACGCGGTCGCATGGCCACGCGCAAGGCCTACCTGCATCTCGGACTCAAGCCGAAGCCCGGCACCAGCGGCCCGGCCGACCTCTTCGCGGATGCAGCGGATGCGCCGGATGCGTGACCGCGCATCGTTCGCCTGCGCCCGACGCGGCGCATCGTGCACGCGCAGCGGATCCCGCGCCATGGACCACGGAGCCCAACCCAGAAGATGAATGCCATGTTCACCCATCCCGTCCGGGTTTACTGGGAAGATACCGATGCTGGCGGCGTGGTCTACCACGCGCAGTACCTGGCGTTCCTCGAACGCGCGCGCACCGAATGGCTGCGCGATCTCGGCTACGACCAGGAACTGCTGCGCCGCGAATACGATCTCGTGTTCGCAGTGCGCGCGATGTCGATCGACTTCCGCCGGCCTGCGCGACTGGACGACGCGCTGCGCGTTTCCGTCGCCCTGACCGCGTGTCGTGGCGCCAGCCTGGTGCTGGTGCAGTCGATCGAGCGCGACGGCGAGCGTCTGCTGGATGCGGAAGTCCGTTGCGCGGTGCTGCGCGCCAGCGACTTCCGGCCCCGGCCGATGCCCGACGCGATGCATGCCCGGCTGAAGGCGCTCGAAACGCGCGCGCCTTCGTCCTCCACCGAATAGCCCCACCTCGAATCGAACGCGGAGTCACCGGATGTCCCTTCTGCCCACGCTCTTGCCGAGCCTCACGCTTCTTCCGAGCATGTCCCTGCAGGCCACCGCCATCGAACCGCTGCCCGAAGCGGCGGATGCGGCTTCGGCGGCCGCACCGGTCGCCGCGCAGGCCGCGACCCTTCACGGCGGTGGACTGAACTATCTCGAACTGATCGCCGCGGCCAGCCTGCCGGTGCAGGTGGTGATGGCGCTGCTGCTGCTGGCCTCGTTCGCGTCCTGGGTCATCATCTTCCGCAAGAAGCGCGTGCTCGACCGGGCGCAGAAGGAAGCCGACCTGTTCGAAGAGCGCTTCTGGGCTGGCGGCGACCTCGGTCGCCTCTATAACGAAGCCGCGCAGCGCAAGGGCGAGATCGGTGGCCTGGAGGCGATCTTCGAAGGCGGCCTGCGCGAGTTCAACCGCGTCCGCCAGCGTCGCGGCATCGATGCGCGTTCGCAGCTCGAAGGTGCCCAGCGCGCGATGCGCGCCGCGTCCTCGCGCGAACTCGATGCGCTCGAACACAACCTCGAATTCCTCGCCAACGTCGGCTCGATCAGCCCCTACGTCGGCTTGTTCGGCACCGTGCTCGGCATCCTGATGTCGTTCCACGGCCTGGCGACCATGAAGGAAGCGACCATCGCCACCGTCGCACCGGGCATTTCCGAAGCGCTGCTGGCCACCGCGATGGGCCTGTTCGCCGCGATCCCGGCGGTGTGGGCCTACAACCGCTTTGCCACGCGGGTCGAGCGCATCGCTTCGCGCTACGACACCTTCGCCGAGGAGTTCTCCTCGATCCTGCAGCGCCAGGCGCATATCGAGGACGCCTGATCGCCGCGACCCCGTCACCGCCGACGATCCGTTGACGCCCAGACTTCCGAGAACTTTCCATGGCACTCACCACCGCGCGCCGCCACCGCAAGCGCAAGCTGAAGGCCGAGATCAACGTCGTGCCCTACATCGACGTGATGCTGGTGCTGCTGATCATCTTCATGGTCACCGCGCCGCTGCTGAACCTCGGTACCGACATCAACCTGCCGCAGTCGCGCGCCAAGTCGCTGGAAACCCCGAAGGACCCGATCGTCGTCAGCATCTATGCCGACGGCCGCTACGCGCTGATGCTCGAGCGCGGCAAGAACCGAGAACTGGCCGCCGCCGACGTGGTCGCCGAACTCAAGGCGATCCACGCGCAGAACAAGGACGCCGTGGTCCTGGTCAATGGCGCCAGCGACGCCAGCTACCAGACCGTGATGTCCGGCATCGACCTCATCAAGGACGCGGGCATCGCCAAGGTCAGCCTGGTCAGCCTGCCGAAGGACGGCAAGTAAATGCGGGAAAACCGCGCCGACACCGTCCTCGCCGTGGTCATCGCCGTGCTCCTGCATGGCGTGCTGCTGTTGCTGCTGGTCGTCGGTTCGTGGTTCCGTCCGGCCTCGTCGCTGGCCGCAGGCGAGCCGATCAGCGCCGATGTCGTCGATCCCAACACGCTTTCGGCCCGCATGCGCGCCGCGCTGCGCGCCGACCCCGTCCCGCTGCCCGAGCCGGCCGAGCCCGAGCCAGTCGAGGAGCCGTTGCCGGAGGCGCCGCTGCCCGATCCTCTGCCGGAAGCGGTCGTCGAAGAGCAGCTCAAGCCGCAGGAGCAACTGGTCGATCCCGACACCGTCGATCAGCAGGAAGTGAAGGCCGACGCGACCTCCGCCGAGACCGCGCAGCGCGAGCAGGAGGCCAAGCGTCGCCAGGGCCAGGTCGACCTGACCGAGCGCGAGCGGCAGCAGCAGGCCGAGCAGCGCGCGAAGAACGAGATGCAACGCCAGCGCGAACAGCAGCTGGAGGACATCCGTCGCCAGCGCGCGCAGGCGCAGCGGGAAGCCGAACTGGCCCAGGCCAAGCTGCAGCAGCTCGCCGATGCGCGCGCGCGGCAGGCTTCATCGGCGGCGAACAGCAACGCCAGCCCGCCACCGGGGCAGGGCGGGGCGGGGCCGAATCTCCTCGCGGCCTATCAGCAGGCGCTGCAGCAGGCGATCCTCGCCAACTGGACCCGTCCCGAGAGCGTTCCCCTCGGCCAGCGCTGCAAGATCGTGATCCGGCAGATCCCGGGCGGGCAGGTGATCGAGGCCCAGGTCGACCCGAGCTGCCCCTTCGACGAACCCGGCCGGCGCTCGGTCGAACGCGCCGTGCTGCTGGCCCAGCCCTTGCCGTACAAGGGCTTCGAGAGCGTGTTCAGCCGCACCGTCACCCTGAATTTCCGCGCCGAAGACCCGTGATGTGCCTCGGCGGTTCATACAAGTCCGTTTTCGTTCATCTTTCTGACCGCGTTCGCGGCCAAGCTGTCCCCTCGTCGGCGACCCGAGGCACGGGCTCCGGCGAGTCCTCCGAATGACCGTTCCCACGACTGCGCCGTTTCGCCTGGACCCATGATGACCCCATCCCCCGCTGCGTTCCGTCCCGCTTTCCCGGCCGCCCTGCTGGCGCTGCTGTGCCTCCTGGCGCCGCTCTTCGCCTTCGCCCAGAGCCGCGGGCTGGAGATCGACATCGTCGGCGGCAATGCCGCAGCCCTGCCGATCGCCGTGGTGCCGATGCCCTACCAGGGCGCCGCTGCGGCCCCGCAGACCGACATCGCCGAGGTCGTCGCCGCCGACCTGGCGCGCTCCGGCCAGTTCCGCACGCTCACCGGCAGCGGTCTGGGCACGCAGCGTCCGACCCGGGGCAGCGAGATCGACTTCGGTTTCTTCCAGCAGGCCAAGCAGAGCTACATCGTCGTCGGCCGCGTGCTCGATGCCGCCGACGGCAGCTACCGCGTCGAGTACGAGCTGTACGACATCGCGAAGAACCGCATGCTCGCCTTCGCGCTCACCGCGCGCGCCAATGCGATGCGCGACGTCGCCCACCAGATCGCCGACGCGATCTACGAGAAGATCACCGGCGTGCGCGGCGCGTTCTGGACGCGCATCGCCTACGTCGTGCAGACCGGTGTCGGCAAGGGCGCGCAGTACGCGCTCTATGTCGCCGACGCCGACGGCTACAACCCGCAGACCGTGGTGCGTTCCGACAAGCCGCTGATGTCCCCGGCGTGGAGCCCCGACGGTCGCAAGCTCGCCTACGTAAGCTTCGAGCGCGGCAATTCCTCGATCGTGGTGCAGGACATCGCCACCGGCGCGCGCGAGACCGTGGCCAGCTTCAAGGGCATCAACGGCGCGCCGAGCTTCTCGCCGGATGGCCGCAAGCTCGCGATGGCGCTGTCACGCAGCGGCAATCCCGAGATCTACGTGATGGACCTCGGCAGCCGCGCGCTGACCCAGCTCACCAACCAGTTCGGCATCGACACCGAACCGACCTGGAGCGCCGACGGCAGCCGCATCTATTTCACCTCGGACCGTGGCGGTCGCCCGCAGATCTACCAGGTCGCATCGACAGGCGGTTCGGCGACGCGCGTGAGTTTCCAGGGCAGCTACAACGCACGCCCGACGGTGTCTTCCGACGGCAGGAAGATCGCGATGGCGCAGGGCAGCGGCAACACCTACCGCATTGCACTGATGGACAGCACCCTCGGTACGGCGCGCTGGTCGATGCTCTCGCCGGGCAGCCAGGACGAGTCGCCGAGCTTCGCGCCGAACGCCGCGATGGTCCTGTACGCTGCCAGCGAAGGCGGGCGCGGCGTGCTGTATGCGGTGTCCGCCGACGCGCGCGTGCGCCAGCGCCTGGTGGTGTCCGGTGGCGACGTGCGCGAACCGGCCTGGGGGCCGTACCGCCTGCCGCGCTGATCCGAATCCAAGATCCGAATCCACGATCCGAACGCATTTCCATCGCCCATCGGGCACCAACTTCCCGCGACACCCGACAGACCTGACGAGGACACGATGAACACGACGACCAAACTCCTGCTGACCGCGATCCTGTGCGTGACGGCCGCCGCCTGTTCCAAGAAGGTGAAGGAAACCCCCGATGCCGGCACGCCGAGCAGCGGCCCGTCGACCTCCGCCGGCACCGTGCGCGACACCGGCCCGACCGCCAGCGGCGCCTACGGCCCGGGCGACCTCGACACCGACGCCTGCCTGCGCCAGCGCGTGGTCTACTTCGACCTCGACCAGGATGCGCTGAAGCCGGAATTCCAGAACATCGTCGCCTGCCATGCCAAGTACCTGCGCGATCGTCCGAGCGCGCGCATGACCCTCGAAGGCAATGCCGACGAACGCGGCAGCCGCGAATACAACCTCGGCCTCGGCGAGCGCCGCGGCAATGCCGTCTCCTCCGCCGTGCAGGCCAACGGCGGTTCGGGCAGCCAGATGACCGTCGTCAGCTACGGCGAAGAGCGCCCGACCTGCACCGATTCGAACGAAGACTGCTGGGGCCGCAACCGTCGCGTCGAGATCGTCTACACCGCGAAGTGATGCGCACCGCGCGGGGGCATCGGTGACGATGCCCCCGTGACGCCCGCAACCACGTGTTCCCACTGCAACGAGCCGTGCCCGACGTGAACCTCCGACGCATTCCTCTGATCGCCGCATTCCTGTTCGCCTGCCTGCTGGTCGCGCCTGCCCATGCGCAGCGCGTGAGCACCGCCGACCGCCTCGCCGCGCTCGAACAGCAGCTGTCAGCGATGCGTTCGGGCAATCTCGACCTGCTCAACCAGATCGGCGAACTGAAGTCCGAAGTGCAGGCGCAGCGCGCGCAGATCGAGGAACTGCAGCAAAAGCTCGAACAGCAGACCCAGAGCGGCCGGTCGCAGTACCTCGATCTCGACAGCCGCCTGGAACGGCTGGAAAGCGGTGCCGCCGGTCCGTCCACGCCGACGACCGACACGCCGGCCATCGGTGCCACGCCCGCCACGCCTGCGCGACCTGCCGCAGCCCCGGCCTCGCCGGCGCCTGCAGTGCCGGCCTATCAGGACACTCCGCCGCGTGTGTACGGCGATGCCGCCACGCTCGGCACGGGCGTCGACGAGCGCAACGCCTACAACGCTGCTTTCGAGACGCTCAAGGGCGGTCGCTACGCCGATGCCGCGCGCCAGTTCCAGGCCTTCCTCGACCGTCATCCCGCCGGCACCTACGCGCCGAACGCGATGTACTGGCTGGGCGAGAGCTACTACGTCACCCAGAACTACGCGCTGGCCCAGGAACAGTTCCAGGGCCTGCTCGACCGGTATCCGACCCACGACAAGGCGGCCGGCGCGCTGCTCAAGGTCGGCCTGTGCCAGCAGGGTCTGCGTCAGCTCGATGCCGCCGAAGCCAGCTACAACCAGGTGCTCGGCCGCTATCCGGGCACCGAGGCCGCCCGCGTCGCCGACGACCGCCTGCGCGCGATCCAGCTGTTGAAGGTGCGCTGAGCGCACCCGCCGGGACCGCGCCGGGTGGAAAGCCCGGCGCAATGCGGTGGCGGACGGTAAAATGCGCCGATGAACGACGCGCCCGCCGCGCCCGCCGTACCGGCGGACCGCCTCAAGATCACCGAAGTCTTCCTCTCGCTGCAGGGCGAGGCCCGCGACGCCGGCTGGCCGACGGTCTTCGTCCGCCTGACCGGCTGCCCGCTGCGCTGCCAGTACTGCGACACCACCTATTCCTTCTTCGGCGGCGAATGGCGGTCGATCGACGACCTGCTCGCCGAGGTCGCCTCGCATGGCGTGCGCCACGTCTGCGTGACCGGCGGCGAGCCCCTGTCGCAGAAGCGCTGCCTCGACCTGCTGCGTCGACTCTGCGATGCCGGCTACGTCGTCTCGCTGGAAACCTCAGGCGCGATCGACATCGCCGACGTCGATCCGCGCGTCTCGCGCGTGCTCGACATCAAGACGCCCGGTTCCGCCGAAGTGGCGCGCAACCGCTGGGAAAACCTGCCTCTGCTCACCGCGCACGACCAGGTGAAGTTTGTCATCTGTGGTCGCGAGGACTACGAATGGTCGCGCGACGTGTTGCGCGAGCATCGCCTGCACGAGCGCTGCGACGTGCTGTTCTCGCCGAGCAAGAGCGAGCTCTCCGCCCGCGACCTCGCCGACTGGATCGTCCAGGATCGCCTGCCGGTGAAGTTCCAGATGCAGCTGCACAAGATCCTGTGGAACGACGAGCCCGGTCGTTGAACGAAGAAAAAGAAGGAATGCCCGCATGAAACCCGCCGTCGTCCTCGTCTCCGGAGGCATGGATTCCGCCGTCGTGCTCGCCATCGCCCGCGAATTGGGCTTCGCGCCGCATGCGCTGAGCGTGCGCTACGGCCAGCGTCACACGTCCGAACTGGATGCCGCCGCGCGTGTCGCCGCGAGCCTCGGTGCCGCCGCGCACAAGACCGTGCATGTCGACCTGCGCAGCATCGGCGGCTCGGCGCTGACCGACGAGCACATCGACGTACCTGTGGATTCCGATGGCCACGTGATCGGCGCGGACATCCCGGTGACCTACGTGCCAGCGCGCAACACGATCATGCTGTCAGTCGCGCTGGGCTGGGCCGAGGTGCTGGGCGCGACCGACCTGTTCTGCGGCGTCAACGCGGTCGACTATTCGGGCTATCCCGACTGCCGGCCGGAGTTCATCGACGGCTTCCAGGCGCTGGCCAACCTCGCGACCAAGGCCGGCGTCGAAGGTGCGGGCTTCCGCGTCCACGCGCCGCTGCTGCGCATGAGCAAGGCCGACATCGTCCGCGAGGGCCTGCGTCTGGGCGTGGATTTCAGCGAGACCGTCTCCTGCTACCAGGCCGATGCCGACGGCCGGGCCTGCGGGCATTGCGATGCCTGCCGCCTGCGCGCCGAGGGTTTCGCCGCAGCCGGCGTGGCCGATCCCACGCGTTATGTCTGAATGGAATGGCCCCTGCTGACCATCCCGCAGGTTTGAGCTAGAATGCGCGCCCCGGTGCAAGGCCGGGCCGGCATGTCCGGACAATGGGCCGTTAGCTCAGTCGGTAGAGCAGAAGACTTTTAATCTTTTGGTCGAAGGTTCGAATCCTTCACGGCCCACCACTTCCCCAGAAGCATTCCCAGTGAAGGATTTCCGGCCCTCGCGCACAGCGCTCGGGCGCTCATCGGCGCGCGAGGCAGTGCCTCGCAGGCGCGCCGTTTCGCCCTTCACGGCCCACCACTTCTCCAGAAGCATTCCCAGTGAAGGATTTCCGGCCCTCGCGCGCAGCGCTCGGGCGCTCGCCGGCGCGCGAGGCAGTGGCTCGCAGGCGCGCCGCTTCGCCCTTCACGGCCCACCACTCCCCATATTGCTTCCCGGGAAGGATTTCCCGCCCTCGCGCGCTCACTCTCGTGATCGTGGGCCGTGAAGAGACGCCGCGTTATCGGCAGTCAGCGCGCGCGCATGCTGCGATGCGGCAGGAATCCAGCGATCTGCATGATGGGTATCCCTGACGCTGCAGGGAAAACCGTGACAGCGGCATCGAAACCGCGTCCAAGGCTTGCAATGGTCTGAGTCGTCGTATAGAAAATATATCGTATACGATCATTCAGGGTCCGTTTGATGACAGCCAAGGTGCCGCAATCCCACGCCGACGGCCAGCGCCTGCTGGTGGCGCTGCGTCCCTGGCGCGAGCGCGCCGAGCGCATCGGTCCGGCCGAGCGTGAAGGCCGCATCGCCCGGGTGCAGGCGTCGATGGCGGGGACCGGCGTGGATGCGCTGCTGGTCCATGCCGGGGCCAGCCTGCGTTATTTCATCGGGATTCCGTGGGGTGCGACCGAGCGCCTGGTCGCATTGCTGGTGCCGCAGAGCGGTGCGCCGTTCCTGATCGGCCCGGAATTCGAGCGGGGTTCGCTGGTCGCGGCCAGCCAGCTGCCGCTGGCGCAGCTCGGCTGGGAGGAGCACGAGGATCCCTGTGCGGTCCTCGCCGCCGCGCTGCGCGAGCGGGGCGTCGCGTCGCTGGCGCTCGATCCGGAGCTGCCGTGGCGGCTGGTGCAGGGCATGCAGCGTCATGCCCCGGCGGTGCGCCTGCTCGACGGTGCGCCGCTAATCGACGGCTGCCGGATGTACAAGTCCGAAGCGGAACTCGCACTGATCCGCCAGGCGATGGCGATGACGCTGGAAGTGCATCGCCAGGCGGCGATGCTGCTGCGACCGGGCATCACCACCGGTGAGGTGAAGCGCTTCATCGACGAGGCACATCGCGCGCTCGGTGCCGATGGCGGCAGCACTTTCTGCGCGGTGCAGTTCGGCGTCGCCACCGCCTATCCGCACGGCCTGCCTAGCGAACAGACGCTGCAGGCCGACGATCTGGTGCTGATCGACACCGGCTGCACCGTCGACGGCTACCACTCCGACATCACACGCACCTACGCGTTCGGCCGACCGCAGGCCCAGCACGCGGAAGCGTGGGCGCACGAGCGCGAGGCGCAGCAGGCGGCGTTCGATGCCGTGCGTCCGGGCGTGCCGTGCGAGGAGGTCGATGCGGTGGCGCGTCGCACGCTGGCGCGCAACGGCTACGGACCCGCCTATCGTCTTCCGGGTCTGCCGCATCGCACCGGCCACGGCCTCGGTCTGTCGATCCACGAGCCGGCCTATCTGGTGCAGGGCGACACGCGTCCGCTGGGGCGCGGCATGTGCTTCAGCAACGAACCGATGATCGTGGTGCCGGAGCGTTTCGGCATCCGCCTCGAAGACCATTTCCATGTCACCGACGACGGTGCGCGCTGGTTCACGCCGCCTGCGACCTCGTTCGTCGATCCCTTCGGATTGCGGGGGTGATGCGCACGCCGAACTGATCCACCGATGCCGTGATGCGCGCGAATGCCGAAGAGCAAGCGCGGATCGCACGGCACGGACACGCATCAGGCCGTCGCACGGGGCTGGGGGCAGCCGTTGCGTCGACGACCGCCGGAATGGGGCCTTGCAGCCTCGTGCCGATGCATCGGGCCGTGCGAAGACGCATGACCCGGTGCGGCAGTCGCGGAACGCCTCCACGGGTTCCGTTCATCGACGTCGACAACCCGTGCGACACACCGCGACGGCGCGCCACGCGCCGGACGACACCACAAGAGGGCGCGCCGCAGGCGCAGCTCCGGGCGCATCGGGTGCGCCGACGTCTCTCTCGTTGTTCCAATTTCTCGACAGAAAAGAGGGGAGACCGATGTCTTTCGTACAGAACAAACGCAAGGCGCTGCTGCTGGGGGCTTCGGCCGCCGCAGTAGCGGTATTGAGCTATGCCGCGACCACGGGACAGTGGTTCGCGGCTGAGACCCGCGCGGGGCAGGGCGGGGCGATGCACGCCAGCGTGCAGCATGCAGGCGCCGCGCATGCTGCCCCTGCGGCGCACGCCAATGAACACGCACGCATGCCGGGCTCGCCGTTCGTCGCATCGGCATCGCGGCGCATGCCCAGCCTCGAAGACCAGATCGTCGGCGGCCACATCCAGACCAGGCCGCTGAGCGCGAACGCGCGCATGCCCCGCCAGCCGGCGGTCGCGCGCGAGCACACCAGCTACGACCATGGCCATTCGCGCAAGGACATGCTGCGCCGGCCCTCGTTCCGCACGCCCCACGCCTATCGCCTGCGCACTGGCCGCGCCGCATCGATCGCGGCAGTGTGCAGCCCCACCTCGTTCCAGAGCCTCAGCGGTTCGGCGCTGGTGTCGGCGGTGAAGTCCGCCGACGTCACCTGCATCAACGAGCTGTTCAGCCTCTCGGGCAGCACTGCGTTCAACACCTTCCGCGAATCGCAGATGGTGACGATCGCCAACGCGCTGCGCGGCTCGGCAAGCGCCTACAACGGCACCAATGCCGACAGCACGCTGCAGCTGATCGTGTTCCTGCGCGCGGGCTACTACGTGCAGTTCTACGACCCGGCGGTGGGCAGCTACGGCCAACCGCTGAAGAGCGCCATCGGTCCGGCGCTGGATGCCTTCTACAACAACGCGAATTTCGGTCTGGTCAATGACACGCACGGCGAAATCCTCGCCGAGTACGTGACCCTGATCGACAGTTCGACCGAGAACGCGCGGATGCTGCCGGCGGTCAAGCGCCTGCTGTCGTCCTACGGCAGTGGCCACAACGCCTACTACTGGATGAAGGTCGCGGTGAACAACACCTTCACGGTGATGTTCCGCGGCCACCAGAACGCGGACTTCCGCACGCTGGTGCAGAGCGATACCTCCATCGTCGACAGCCTGTACAACTTCGCCAACGCCAACTTCTCGCGGCTCGGTACCGCCGAGGACTACATGGTGGTGAACGCGGGTCGCGAAGCCGCGCGCTTCCTGCAGTACACCGGCAGCCTGAAGACGCTGGCCAGCTCGCGGGTGAAGGCGCTGGGCGATCGTTCCTCGATCACCGGTGTCTCGGCGCCGCTGTGGGTCGGGCTCGGCGACTTGGTGAATTACTACGACGCCGCCAACTGCAGCTACTACAGCATGTGCAACTTCCAGGCGCGCGTCGAGGCCGCGGCCCTGCCGATCACGCACACCTGCAGTCCGACCCTGAAGATCCGCGCGCAGTCGATGACTGCCTCGGAGCTGTCCAGCACCTGCAGCATCGTTGCCGGTCAGGAAAACTACTTCCACAACCAGCTGGCCACCGGCCGCACCCCGGTGGCGAACGACAACAATACCGCGCTGGAAATGGTGGTCTTCAACAGCAGCACCGACTACGGCACCTATGCCGGCGCGATCTTCGGCATCGACACCAACAACGGCGGCATGTACTTGGAAGGCAATCCCGCCACGGTCGGCAACCAGGCGCGCTTCATCGCCTACGAGGCCGAGTGGGTGCTGCCGAGCTTCGAGATCTGGAACCTCACGCACGAGTACGTGCACTACCTCGACGGTCGCTTCAACCTCTACGGCGACTTCGGCGCGTCCATCGCCAAGAAGACCGTGTGGTGGATCGAAGGCCTGGCCGAGTACATGTCCTACTCGTACCGCAACCTTACCTACACCGCTGCGCAGCAGCAGGCGGCGAACGGAACGTACTCGCTCAGCACGATCTTCCAGAACGACTACAACAGCGGCCAGACCCGGGTCTACAACTGGGGCTACCTGGCGGTGCGCTACATGTTCGAGAAGCGTCGCCCGCAGGTGACGTCGATCCTCGGCTTCGTGCGCCCGGGCAACTACAACGGCTACGAAAGCTTCATGAACGGCATCGGCACGCAGTACAACGCCGATTTCAAGGCCTGGCTGCCCTGCGTCGCGAACCCGAACGCCAGCGGCTGCGGCGGCACGGTCAACACGCCGCCGGTCGCGAACTTCAGCGTGACGACCAATGGTCTGGTGGCCAGCTTCACCGACGGCTCCAGCGATCCCGACGGCAGCATCGCCTCGCGTTCGTGGAACTTCGGTGACGGCACCACCTCCACCGCGACCAGCCCGAGCAAGACCTACGCCACGGCCGGCACCTACAGCGTCGTGCTGACGGTCACCGACAACAACGGTGCCACTGCCACGCGCACGCAGTCGGTCACGGTCACCGCAGTGACGCCGCCGACCGAGACCGTGCTCGCCAACGGCGTCGCCCGGACCGGCCTGGCTGCCGCGACCGGGCAGAAGCTCGCCTTCGTGATGGACGTGCCGGCCGGCGCGACCAATCTGAAGTTCACGATGGCCGGCGGCACCGGTGATGCCGACCTGTACGTGCGTTACGGCTCGGCGCCGACCAGCACGGCCTACGATTGCCGTCCGTACCTCAGCGGCAACGGCGAAACCTGCAGCATCGCCAACGTGCAGGCCGGTCGCTACTACGTGATGGTCAATGCGTACAGCACGTTCTCGGGCGTCAGCCTCACCGGCAGCTACACCGCAAGCACCGCGCTGCCCGAGTGCACCGCTGCGCGCGCGGACGAGCTGGGCAGGAACTGCAGCCGCAGCAACCTGTCGGCGACCCAGGGCAACTACGTCTACATGTACCTGCTGGTCCCGCCGGGCACGTCGCAGCTGCGCCTGACCGCGTCGGGCGGCACCGGCAATGCCGACCTGTACGCGAGCACGGTGTCGTGGGCGACCACCTCGTCGAGCTACGTGTCGCGCAACGCGGGCAACGGCGAGTCGATCGTCATCGCCAACCCGCCCTCGGGTTACCTGTACGTATCGCTGCACGCCGCCACGACCTTCAGCGGCGTCAAGGTGAGTGCCGAGTACTGATCCTCCTGCAGTACTCACTCCGCCGGCGGGCAACGCCCGCCGGTCTTGCCGCCATGTGGTGCCGGCTAACCGCCCCCGGGGCGCCGGATTCGCGGCCGGGGCGGATGCGCACGACGCGTCCGCCCCGTTTTTGCGTGCGTGCGATGTGAAGCGTGATTTGTTTGAATGCGGTCGCGACTTGCGTCGCTTCCACAAGAGCGCTCATCCCACTCGTGGGAGCGACGCAAGTCGCGACACCCAACCGATGCGGTTCACTCCATGAGAAACACCATTGTCATCCTCGCGCAAGCGAGGACCCAACCTCTCGCCGCAGTCATGCATGGGTCCTCGCTTGCGCGAGGTCGACGTTGCTTTTTGCCTGGCTGGCTGCCGATCAAAAGCGTTCGCGACTTGCGTCGCTCCCACAAGGGTCATGCCGCTCTTGTGGGAGCGACGCAAGTCGCGACATCCCCTTGAAGCGAATGCACCGGGATGCCCCGCCATGCCCCGGCCTTGATTTGTCGAAGACCCCCGCGCTACGGTGCGCCGGGTCGCCCCGGAACAACGAGAACGTGATGCATCGCCTGCTCCTCGCCCTGTGCTGCGCCACCGGCCTGCTCGCCGCGACGCCGATCCTCGCCGCATCGCCGGCCGCCCCGTCCACGACATCCGCATCGAAAGCCGCCGGCAGCTTCGCCGCCGTCGATGCCGATCGCGCCAATGGTCGCGTCCGCATCGATCTCGCCACCGTGCCCGGCGAATTCCTCATGGTCGCCACGCTGGAGCGCGCCATCGGCTCCAATGACATCGGCCTGGATCGCGCGCAGAACGTCGATCCGGTGCTGGTCGAATTCCGCCGCGCCGGCAAGCGCGCGCTGCTGGTGCAGAAGAACATGCGCTTCGTCGCGCGCTCTGCCGATGCCGACGAAGCTGCGGCAACGCGCGACGCCTTCGCCGAATCGGTCATCTGGTCCGGCGAGATCGCGACCGATGCCGCCGGCCGGCAGTGGCTCGACATCGGCGGCCTGCTCGCCAGCGACCTGATCGGCGTCGCCGATCGCCTCGACGCGACGAAGCAGGGCAAGCATGCGCTGTCCGCCGAACGCAGCGCCGTGCTCGCCGAAGACACCCGCGTGTTTCCCGACAACGTCGAATTCGCCGCGCTGCTCACCTTCACCGGTGACGGGCAGGGCGCGTTCGCGCGCCAGGCCGCTGCCGACGCGCGGCGCCTCACCGTCAAACAGCGCGTGGGCTTCGTGCGCCTGCCCGATGCACGTTACCGTCCGCGCGCCTACCATCCCGGCTCCGGTGCCTACAGCCATGCGTTCTTCGATTTCGCGCAGCCGATCGATCGCAACCTCGAAGTGCGTCTGCAGCCTCGATTCCGACTGGAAAAGCTCGATCCCACTGCGCCGCGCAGCCGGGTGAAGAAGCCGATCGTGTTCTACCTCGATCGCGGCACGCCCGAGCCGATCCGCAGCGCGCTGCTCGAAGGCGCGAACTGGTGGAAGGCCGCGTTCGAGTCCGCCGGCTTCATCGATGCCTTCCGCGCCGAACTCGCGCCCGAAGGCCTGTCGATGAGCGATGTGCGCTACAACACCATCACCTGGACGCATCGCGCCACGCGCGGCTGGTCCTACGGCGGCGGTCTCGTCGATCCGCGCACCGGCGAGATCATCAAGGGCTACGTCAACCTCGGCTCGCAGCGCGTGCGCCAGGACCTGCTGATCGCCGAAGGCCTGCTCGCGCCGCATCGCCCGGGTGCCGATCCCGCGCTGATGGACGAAGCAAAGCGGATGGCGCTCGATCGCCTGAAGCAGCTGTCCGCGCACGAGGTCGGGCATGCGCTCGGTTTCGCGCACAACTTCGCCGCCAGCCGCACCGGCGAGGGCTCGGTGCTGGACTACCCGCATCCGATGATCGCGCTCGGCGCCGATGGCCAGCCGCGACTCGCTTCGGCCTATCGCACCGGCACCAGCGACTGGGACCACTTCCTCGTCGCGCATGGCTATGGCGACTTCCCGCCGGACCGCGAAGTGGCGGAGCTGGCGCGGCTGCGCGCCGACATCGCGGCGAAGGGCTACGCCTACGTCTCCGATCCCGATGCGCGCGTCGGTGGCGACGTGCATGCCGAGGGCGTGCTGTGGGACATCCCCGGCGATCCGTTCGACGGTCTCGACCACCTGCTGCGCGTGCGCAAGGCCGCGCTCGCGCGCTTCGCCGAAGGCGCGCTGCCGCCGGATCGCCAGGCCGGCGACGCCGAACGCCGACTGGTGCCGATCTACCTGCTGCACCGCTACCAGACCGAAGCCGCGATGCGCCTGCTCGGCGGCGGCGAATATCGTTACGGATTGATCGGCGACAAGCCCGGCGGCGTGCGCGCCACCGACGGCACCCGACAGGCGAAGGCGCTGGCTGCCGCGTCGTCGCTGCTCTCGCTCGACGTGCTCGCGCTCCCGCCATCGGTGCTCGCGGTGCTGGCGCCGCCGTCGAATGAATACGCGCGCAGCGTCGAATACATCGGTACGCGCATGGCGCCGGTGTTCGATCCCGTGCAGGCCGCCGCCGTGGCCTCCGCGCTGGTCGCGGAGCAGGGCTTCCATCCCGCGCGACTCAATCGCCTCGCATGGCAGCACGGTCAGGAGGCCGCCGTGCCGTCACCCGCGCAGGTGTTCGATGCGCTGGTCGCACGGCCATGGCGCGAAGCGCCGGCGGCGGGGCAGGGCGCGCTGCTGCAGTCCTCGCGCAACTGGACGATGCTCGATGCCGCGCTGCTCGCGCTCGACGGCGGCGGACTGCATCCCGGCGTCGCCGCGCAGTGGCGCGCATCGCTGCGCGCCTTCGCCGATGCGCATTCCGGCGCGAAGGACGCCGATCGCCAGGCCGCCGCTGCACACGTGCGCCGCTATCTTGACGATCCCGCCTCGGTGAAGCTGCGCCCGCTGCCCACGATTCCGCCGGGTGCGCCGATTTGAATTCGTAGCCCGGGTAAGCGCAACGCGCGCACCCGGGATGAACGGCATACGCGGATACATTCATCCCGGGTGCGCGCGTTGCGCTTACCCGGGCTACGGGTCAAGGCGTCTGCGCGTCCCGGCAGAACTTCTTCCGGTACTCCATCGCCTTCGGCATCAGCGACTGCAGGTTCTGGATGCGCGTGCCGGGGTTCGGATGCGTGGACGAGAACTCCGGCGGGGCCTTGCCACCGCTGGCCTGGCTCATGCGCTCCCACAGCGGCACCGATTCTTGCGGATCGAAGCAGGCGGCGGCGGCCAGCATCAGGCCCACTTCGTCCGCCTGCGTTTCGTGCTTGCGCGCGTAGGGCAGCAGGTAGCCGTAGCCCATCGCCGCCTGGATCATCTGCTGCTGCTGCGGGTCCATGCCGCTCATGCTGCCGGCCATCTGGCCGATCTGGCTGAGCTTCTGCTGCGACATCCGCTGCGCGCCGTGGCGGAGCAGGGCATGCGCGATCTCGTGGCCCATCACCACCGCCACCGCATCGGCGTTCTGCGCCACCGGCAGCAGGCCGGTGTACACCGCCATCTTGCCGCCGGGCAGGCAGAACGCATTCGCCTGCTCCGACTCGATCACGTTCACGTCCCACTCGAACTCGCGCCAGAACCCGTTCGGCTGCTTGCCGTTCTCCGCTGCCAGCGCCGCTTCCACTTCCGGCACCTTCGCGATCAGCCGCCGCGCGATCTCGCGCACCTGTCGTGCGACCTGCGAGTTCGGGTCGACCGGGCGTTCCTTCGACAGGATGTCCTCGTACGCCTGCAGGCCCAGCGCCTTCTCCTCGTTCACCGAGATGCTGCTGTCGATCAGCACCTGCTCGCCGGTATACGGGTCCTCGGTGCGGTTCGAGAACCAGTAGTACGCGCCGTACAGCAGGAAGCCGATGAGGATGATGAAGCGCGGGTTGATCCCGCCGCGGCGCTGTCCGCCATGCTGCTGTCCGCCGCCGAAAGGGTTCTGTCGCATCGTGTCGTCCTCGTTTTGGCCTGTCGGCTTGGCGCGTATAGATGGCGCGTATTGATTCAGATGTCGCGCACCACGCGGAAACCCACCACCGCGTTGGTGCTGTCGTACTCCGCATGGCGTCGCCACGCCGCGCGCGTCTGCGCCGGTGCGTTCGACCATGCGCCGCCGCGCACCACGCGCGTGCGGCAGCCCGGGTTGACCCAGGCCTCGCCGTTGGTGGGCGCGCGGCGGTAGCCATCATGCCAGCAATCGGCGACCCACTCGCTCACGTTGCCTTCCATGTCGTACGCACCGAACGCGTTCGCACGGAAGCGCGCCACCGGCGCGGGCCCCCAGAAACCGTCGCGATAGCTCACGAAGGCATTGCCCCAGCTGCGCCCTGCCGGCGAGCGGTCGCCGCCGCCGGTGAGGTTGCCGGTGCCCGGCGTCGGCGGCAGGTCGCCCCACGGATAGCGCCCCGGCTGGCCCGCGCGCAGCACGTATTCGAACTCCGCCTCGCTCGGCAGGCGATAGCGTTGGCCGCTGCGTTCCGACAGCCAGCGTGCGTAGGCCTCGGCGTCCTTCGCGCTGACGTGCAGCACCGGCATGTCGTCCGCGGCCGGCCGGCCCATGTGGTCGTGGCGCCAGTCCACGCCGCTGCGCCGCACGAAGGTGCCGCCGCGTTCGTCGTACACCAGCGAATGCCCGCGCCGTTCCGCGCGCGGCTTGTGACCGGTCGCCTGCAGGAAGCGGCGGAATTCGCCCACCGTCGTCTCGGTGACCGAGATCGCGAAGCCCCGGTCGAAGCGCACGTAGCGCGACGGCCGCTCCGACCCGCTCGCATCCGGCTCGGCATCGCGCGCGCCCATGCGGAAACCGCCATGCGGCACCACCACCATGCGCGGCCCGCGCCCGCCGCTCTGCAGCGCATCGGTGAAGCGCTGGCCCGGGCGCATCAGGCCGTAGTGCGTGGCCATGTCGATGCGCGTGCGCAGTTCCTTCGCCGAGGCATCACCCGGTGGCGCGATGCGCAGCATCACCGCCAGCAGCTCGCGCGCCTTTTCGAGGTTGTTGCGTTGCCCGGGCCGCGCCAGCAGCGCCAGACCCTCGTCGCGCAGCAGCGCGATCTGGAAGCGGCGGATCTCCTCGACCTGCTCGCGCCCGGCCTGCACCGCGCCGAAGCCCGGCCGCACCTTCGCCGCCTCGGCCAGCCAGCGCTCGGCCGCCGCGAAGTCCGCGCGCACCGCCGCCTCCTCGGCGCGCCGGATCAGCCCGCTCTCCACCGCCGCCACGCCCTGCATCGCGCGCGGCTGCCCCGGTTGCAGGGCCAGCGCCTTGCGGAACAGCGGCAGCGCGCCATCGCCGCCCTGTTCGCCCAGCTTGTCTTCCGCCAGCGCGCGCTCGCCGGCCTCGTTCAGTGCCCACAGCTCGTCGGCCAGGTCCACGCGCTGCAGGTAGGCCGCGCCGTCCTCGGTCCGCTGCATCTCCACCGCGCGCATCACCGCCGCGATCGCATGCGCCCGGCGCAGCGCCGCCTCCTCGTCGCCGGCCTGCGCCAGCGCCTCGTCACCGGCCTCGCGCAGGCGCTCCAGCGCCCGTTCCAGGCCCAGCGCCGCCTGGCCGTCTTCGTGGTTGAAGTCGAGCAGGGCGAGATAGAGCGGAATGGCCGCCTCGCCATCCTCGAACAGATGGTCCCGCGCCAGCGCCGCCGCTGCGCGGCGGTGGGCGGCCTGCGGATTGGCCGGGTCGAACACCGCGATCGGCCGTCGCCAGGTCAGCTGCTCGGCGATCGCATGGTCGCCGTCGATCGTCACCTGGCCCTCGCGCCGGGGCTCGCCGTCGGGCGTTTTCGCCCCGTCCGCGCGGTCGCCACCGCAGGCGGCCAGCAGCCCCAGCGCGGCCGACAACGCCAGCCCCCGCCATGCCACCGCCTTCGCCCGTCGATTCGTGCCCGCGTTCAATCGTTGCTCCCGTGCCCGGCGGCCACCGTAGCGGGTCACGCCTGACCCGGACCGCACTCCGGTAGCATAACGGCCCCTCACTTCCGGACCGAGCCCGTGCCGCGCTGGATCGACACCCCCGCACCGCTGAACGCGCTGCACGACACGCTCATCGCCGCCGCGTCCGCCGGCACAGCCCCGATCATCGGCCTCGACACCGAGTTCGTCCGCGAGCGCACCTACTGGCCGCAGCTCGCCCTCGTGCAGATCAGCACCAGCGACGGCGACATCCTCCTCGTCGACCCCCTGTGCCCCGGCGTGCCCGAGGCCCTGGCCGCGATCCTCGCCGACACCCGCATCCTCAAGGTCATGCACAGCGCCGGCGAGGACCTCGTCGCCTTCAAGCACGCCTGCAAGGCCCTGCCCGAACCCCTGTTCGACACCCAGGTCGCCGCCGCGCTGACCGGCGTCGGGGCAGGGCTGGGCTACCAGCGCATCCTGCTGGAGCTGCTGGGCGTGAACGTCGACAAGGGCGAGACCCGCTCCGACTGGCTGCGCCGCCCGCTGTCCGACTCCCAGCTGCACTACGCCGCCGACGACGTGCGCCACCTCCACGCCCTGCATCGCGAACTCGTCGACAAGCTCGACCTGTTCGACCGCATGCCCTGGCTGCAGGAAGACTGCGCCCGCATGCTCGCCAACGCCGCTCAGGACGAGGGCGACCGCTGGCCGCACCTCGGCATGCGCACCGCCCAGTTCCTCGACCGCGACGGCCAGGTCCGCCTGCTGCGCCTGCTGCGCTGGCGCGACGCCTACGCCCGCGACCACGATCGCCCGCGCAGCTGGATCCTCGACAACGAACTCGCCGCCGGTCTCGCCCGCACCCCGCCGCGCGACCTCGCCGACCTGCAGCGCGCCTTCGACGCCTCGCCCAAGGCCCCGCGCAAGCTCGCCAGCCTCATCCTCGCCGCCATCCAGACCCCGCTGCCCGACGAAGCCGACATGCCCCCCGCCAAGGGCGACGACCGCGACCGCGCCACCTACAAGCAGCTGCAGCAGGCCGTCGCCGCCCGCAGCGCCGAACTCGGCCTCCCCGACGGCGTACTCGCCTCCCGCCGCTGGCTCGAAGCCCTGCAGGACGGCGAAGACTGGCCCGGCGCCCTCTCCGGCTGGCGCCGCACCCAGCTCGAACCCGCCCTCGCCCCCGTCCTCGCCACGATTGGCAAGCGCTGAGGCACGGGCTTATACTTCGCCCCGACGCGGGCCACGGCCCGCAGCCGCAAGGGAACCCACCCCTCGCAGCCAGTTTCACGGGGTCATAGCTCAGCTGGGAGAGCGCGTCGTTCGCAATGACGAGGTCGGGAGTTCGATCCTCCCTGGCTCCACCAAACCGAAAAACCCAGCCTGCGAAGGCTGGGTTTTTTGTTGGTCGCGATCCGGTTCGATCTCGCGCTTTTGATACCAGCCAGGCAGGTGCCCCGGCCCGTCCCAGCGCCTATCATCCGAAGACAGTCAGCAGGGCATAGCCAGACCGTCGAACAGGGGCGACACGGATGACACCAGAAGCCAGGGCGCGTGAACAGATCGACCGCAAGCTGGTGCTTGCGGGCTGGATCGTGCAGGACACCAAGCAAGTGAATCTCAGCGCTGGACCCGGTGTCGCGGTCCGCGAGTACCCGACCGACAGCGGTCCCGCCGACTACGTGCTGTTCGTCGATCGAAACCCGGTCGGCGTGATCGAAGCCAAGCGCGACGATGCCGGCCACAACCTCAGCGTTCACGAAACCCAGACCCAGCGCTACGCCAACGCCACCCTGAAATGGCGCAAGGCCGGGGCCCCGCTGCGTTTTCTCTACGAGGGCACCGGGCAGCTCATCTATTTCACCGATGGCGCCGATCCCGCGCCGCGCGCCCGCGAGTTGTTCCATTTCTTCCGTCCACAGACGCTGGCTGACTGGGCTGCGCAGCCCGACACTTTGCGCAGTCGGCTCCAGCACATGCCGCCGCTGCCCGAGCGCAACCTGCGCGACTGCCAGATCAGCGCCGTGACCGGGCTGGAGAAGTCGCTCGCCAAGAACAAGCCGCGCGCGCTGATCCACATGGCCACCGGCGCCGGCAAGACCTTCACCGCTATCACCGCCGTCTACCGGCTGCTCAAGTTCGCCGGCGCCAAGCGCATTCTCTTCCTGGTCGATACCCGCAACCTTGGCAAGCAGGCGCATCAGGAATTCATGGCCTACACGCCGCCGGACGACGGCCGTACCTTCACCGAGCTCTACAACGTACAGCGGCTCAGCTCCAGCCATATCGATCCGCATGCGCAGGTGTGCATCAGCACCATCCAGCGCATGTATTCGATCCTCTCCGGCACCGAGCTGGCCGAAACCAGCGAAGACATTTCGCTCAACGAAGTCGGGCAGGGCGATACGCAGGCGAAGCTGGTGCAGTACAACCCGCAGGTGCCGATCGAGCAGTTCGATTTCATCATCATCGACGAATGCCATCGCAGCATCTACAACCTGTGGAAGCAGGTGCTCGATTACTTCGATGCCTTCCTGATCGGCCTGACCGCCACGCCCGACAAGCGTACCTACGGTTTCTTCAACGAGAACGTCGTCGCCGAGTACAGCTACGAGCAGTCCGTTGTCGATGGTGTGAACGTCGGCTACGACGTCTACGAGATCGAGACCGAGATCACCGCCAAGGGCGCTGAGGTGAAGGCGAAGGAATGGGTCGACCACCGCGACCGCGAAACCCGCGCCAAGCGCTGGGCGCAGACCGAGGAAGACATCGTCTACGGCAGCGCCCAGCTCGACCGGTCGGTGGTCAACCCCAGTCAGATCCGTCAGGTCATCCAGGCCATGAAGACCGCCGTGGAGACGAAAATCTATCCGCAGCGCGAGGAAACGCCCAAGACCCTGATCTTCGCGAAGACCGACAGCCATGCCGACGACATCATCCGCACCGTGCGCGAGGTCTACGGCGAAGGCAATGCCTTCTGCAAGAAGGTGACCTACCGCGCCGGCACCGATCCCGAGACCGGCAAGGCCGTGGCCGGCGACGACGCCGACAGCGTCCTCACCAGCTTCCGCAACGACTACTACCCGCGCATCGCCGTCACCGTGGACATGATCGCCACCGGCACCGATGTGAAGCCGCTGGAAGTGCTGCTGTTCATGCGCGACGTGCGCAGTCGGGGCTACTACGAACAGATGAAGGGCCGTGGCGTGCGCAGCCTTGGCGCGGAAGCGCTGAAGAAGGTCACCGGCTCGGCCGTGGGCGCCAAGAGCCATTTCGTGCTGATCGATGCGGTCGGCGTAGAGAAAACGCTGAAGACCGAGAGTCGGCCGCTGGAACGCAAGCCCATGTGGAGCCTTGACAGCCTGCTCAAGGGCGTTGCGATGGGGTCGCAGGACGACGACACCGTGCTCAGCCTCGGCAATCGGTTGATCCGGCTGGCGAAGCGGCTCGACGACAAGGCCCTGGCGAAGATCAAGCAGGCCAGCGGCGGCATCGGTCTGCAGGATCTCGCGCGCGGCCTGGTGCAGGCGCTCGATCCCGACCGTGTCGTCGCCGATGCGCTGGACACGGCCAAGGCCGCAGGCATCACCCGCAGCGAAGACACGCTCACCGAATCCGAACTCGACGCCACACGGCGCAAGCGCGTCGAAGCTGCGTGTCGGCCGTTCGACGACCCGGCGTTGCGCGATCTGATCGAGTCCGCGCGCCGCGACCGCGAGCAGGTCATCGACACCCTCAACCCGGACACCGTGGTCCGCAGCGAATTCGCCGCGCAGGCGCAGGCCAACGCCGGAGAGGCGGTCAGTCGCTTCCGCACGTTCCTGGAAGAGCACCGTGACGAGATCGCCGCGCTGGGCTTCTTCTACGCCCAGCCCTATCAGCGCCGCGCGCTCACCCTGGAGATGATCGAGGAACTGCACGAAGCCCTGCAGCGCCCGCCGCTGATGTTGACCACCGAAAAGCTGTGGTCGGCCTACGCCCGCGTGCAGGAGACCAAGGTGCGCGGCAACAGCCTGCGCCGGCAATTGACCGACCTGGTGTCGCTGGTGCGCTTCGCGCTGGGGCAGGACGAGGAACTGCGCCCCTTCGCCGACAGCGTGGACAAACGCTTCGCCGACTGGGTCTTCCGGCATAATGCGCGCCGCGCCACGGCCTTCACGCCGGAGCAGATGGACTGGCTGCGCCTGATCAAGGACCACATCGCCACCAGCTGCCGCATCGAGCGCGATGACTTCGACTACGCGCAGCTGGCTGGCAAGGGCGGCCTGCAGAAGGCGTGGACCGTGTTCGACGGGCAGCTCGATGCGCTGCTGGATGAGATGAATGAGGAGTTGGTGGCTTGAGTGGTAATCCCGCAACTGACCTTCCCGCAAGTTGGTCGAGGTCAGAACTCTATGCATTGGCCGATCTGGTCAGAGGCGTTTCCTACAAGAAGGAAGATTCCTCGACGTCTCAATTCACCAATTCGATACCCCTGCTACGTGCGACAAACGTAACAGGGAGTTCGTTGACGTTCGATAGCCTTGTCTATGTGCCGAGTCACTATGTTTCCGCTGAGCAACACTTACAGCAAGGCGACATAGTTATCGCATCATCTAGTGGAAGCAAGGACGTAGTCGGAAAGGCGGGCCAGCTCATAGCCGCGCGAGAACGGTATTCATTCGGTGCGTTCTGCACTGGGATCCGACCTGTCACAGAGATTGATTCGAGATATCTGGGCTATTACTTCGAGTCGCCAGAGTATCGGGATGCGATCTCCGATATCTCGGCTGGCTCAAGTATCAATAACATCAAGAGCACTGATCTAGCAGCTCATGTCGTTCCCGTTGCTCCTC
Organism: Lysobacter brunescens; assembly: GCF_042677005.1. Taxonomy (NCBI): domain Bacteria; kingdom Pseudomonadati; phylum Pseudomonadota; class Gammaproteobacteria; order Lysobacterales; family Lysobacteraceae; genus Lysobacter; species Lysobacter brunescens. The sequence continues at coordinate 2,135,473 of NZ_JBHTIF010000001.1, forward strand.
GTGCAGAACAAACCCGCATCGTCGAAAGACTCGAAGAGCTGCTCTCCGACCTCGATGCCGGCGTCGCCGAACTGAAGACCGCGCAGCGCAAGCTGGCCCAGTACCGCCAGTCGCTGCTGAAGGCGGCGGTGGAAGGTGCCCTGACCGCTGACTGGCGCGCGGCCCAAAGCACGTCGTCCCGGCGCAGGCCGGGACCCAGCCGTTCCCATGACGATCAACCTCAACAGCGGGATCCCGGCCTGCGCCGGGATGACGAAGGAAAGGAGACCGGTGCCGAACTGCTGCAGCGCATCCTGCGCGAGCGCCGCGCGCGCTGGGAACAGAAGCAGCTCGGGAAGTTCGCCGAGCAGGGCAAGACGCCGCCCAAGGGCTGGCAGGAGAAGTATCCGGAGCCTGTAGCCCCGGATCTCACCGATTTGCCGCCGCTGCCGGAGGGGTGGGTGTGGGCGAGTGTTGACCAACTTGTTGAATTCATAACAAGTGGATCCCGTGGTTGGGCCGAGCACTATTCGAAACGTGGCGCTATCTTCATTCGTTCGCAGAATATCAATCGCGATTGGCTTGATCTCTCTGATGTTGCGCACGTCGATCCACCGCGAAATACTGAGGGTGCGCGCACTCGAGTGCAAAAAGGCGATTTATTGTTGACGATTACCGGAGCAAATGTTGGCAAGTCAGCTGTCGTAGAAGTCGAGCTAGAAGAGGCTTATGTAAGTCAACATGTTGCTCTTATTCGTCCTGTGGTGCTTGAACACAGCAACTACCTGCATTTGTTTCTTACTTGTAAGGCCGGTGGCCGCGGCCAGCTCGATAAGGCGGCCTATGGAGCTGGCAAGCCAGGGCTAAATCTCCAGCAGGTACAAAATGTCGTCATCCCTATCCCAAGCAGCGGGGAAATTTCAGAATTGCTCTCAGCTGTATTCTCTATGATGAATGCAGTTTCGACGCAAGAAGATGCTATCGACTGTGGATTGAGACAAGCCGCAGCCCAACGCAAAAACATCCTCAAAGCCGCCTTCTCAGGCCAGCTGGTCCCACAGGACCCGAGCGACGAACCCGCCAGTGAACTGCTCGCGCGCATCCGCGCGCAGCGCGAGGCGAACGCGGACGCACCCGCACGCAAGCGTGGCCGCAAGGCGAAGGCCATGGCATGAGCGAGACCCAAGGCGAACTGAGCATCTACAGCGCCGACAAGGCCGCACGTCGCGGGCAGGTACCAACCTGTAAGCGCTGCTTACAGGTTGGGGCCCGCTTATCATTCCCGGTGCTGGCGCCATCAAACTGCATGCAGGCGGATCACCCATGAACAACACACTCGATGTCATTGACCTGGTCACGCTCGCGGAGGGCTGTGAGCTTGAGTGCAAATCCGCACAGGGACGGGATGGTCAGGGGGAGCTGCCAGAGGATTTCTGGAAGAGCTACTGCGCGATGGCGAATTCGGATGGCGGCGTCATCCTGCTGGGTGTTCAGGAGAAGCCGCGCGGCGTGTTCCATGCGCTCGGAATCCGGGATATCGAACGCGTTCGAAAATCCCTCTGGGATTCGCTGCATGATCGGCACAAGGTCAGCGCCAATCTGCTTGCCGAGCGCGATGTCGTGCCGGTCGAGATCGATGGTAAAAGCGTCCTGCGCGTTCGCGTTCCACGCGCGCAGAGACAGGTTCGCCCGGTGCATCTGGGCAGAAATCCATTCGGCGGCAGCTACCTGCGCCGTCATGAAGGCGACTATCAGGCAGACGACGAATCCGTACGGCGAATGATGGCGGAACGCGTCGAGGAATCCCGCGATGATCGTGTCCTCAAGGGCTACGATTTCAGCGACCTCGACATGGAGACCGTGGCGGCTTACCGCAACAGATTCTCGGCAGTGAAGCCGGGGCATGTCTGGACGGACCTGCCTTTACCTGAATTTCTGACGCAGATCGGGGCATGGGGCAAGGATCGCGAGGAAGGCTTCAGTGGCTTGCGGCTGGCGGGTTTGCTGATGTTCGGTCATGCGGATGCGATACGCGATGCCTTCCCGCACTACATGGTGGACTATCAAGAGCGACCGGAACCCAAGGCGGAGCCGCGCTGGATCGATCGAATCGTCCCTGACGGCATGTGGTCCGGCAACGTCTACGATTTCTTCCGCAAGGTCTATCCCAGATTGACCGCAAATCTGAAGGTTCCCTTCCAGCTTCAGGAGGGGCAACGTGTCGACGACACGCCTGTGCATGAAGCATTGCGGGAGGCGCTCGTCAACACGCTGATCCACGCGGACTATTCGGGGCGAGTATCGGTACTTGTCGTCAAACGACCAGACATGTTCGGTTTTCGCAATCCAGGACGGATGCGCATTCCTCTTGAGCTCGCGGTTCAGGGCAGTCACAGCGATTGCCGCAACCGACGCTTGCAGACCATGTTCACCCTGGTGGGTTACGGCGACCATGCGGGTTCCGGCATTCCCAAAATCTACAAGAATTGGGCTGGTCAGCACTGGCGTCGGCCGAGGCTCTATGAGCTGGCCGACCCCGAACAAACCCTGATGGAGCTCAGCATGAGCAGCCTTGTGCCGGACGATGCGGTACGCGCACTTGAGGAGCACCTTGGCCCGCGATTCAATGCCTTGCCGCAGACGGACCGTCTGGCGTTGATTACAGCCCAAGTAGAAGGCGTCGTCAGCCATGATCGCTTGAAGGAGATCACGACCGATCATCCGGCGGATCTGACGAAGAGGCTTCGTGCCTTGGTTCAGGAGGGACTACTGGTGCCTGATGGCGCCGGCCGTGGGACGGTTTATTTCCTACCCTGGCAGCGGCCCATGAGCGATTCCCTGTTCGATGCCCGGGACCCAACCAAGGAACCTGTAGAGCTTGCCAGCGAACCTCGGGAGCTCCTGAGCCAACCTCAGGAGCTCCCTGGTGAACTACAGGGGTTCGATGGAGCTTCCGAGGTTCCGTCATTCAGGCAATGGAAAGATGTTCCGCCGCTTTTACAGGCTGAGCTGCTCCAGATTGCGGCCCCAGCACGCCTCCAGGCCCGCCTCCCCTTGGGAGACCTGCAGAACATCATTGTCCAGCTCTGTGCTGGACGTTATCTGGGACGCTATGTGATCGCCCACCTATTGGACAGAAATGCCGATGATCTGGGTCAGCGCGTACTCAAGTCGATGGTGGCGGCGAATCTGCTGAAGCAGGCCCACCCGGCTGTCACCGACCCCCGACAGGCATATACCTCGGTCAATACTGGGCACATTGAAGAATGAACAGCAGCACCCTCGTCCAGAAGATCTGGAATTTCTGCCACACCCTGCGCGACGACGGCGTGGGCTATGGCGATTACCTGGAGCAGCTGACCTATCTGTTGTTCCTGAAGCTTGCGCACGAGTATTCGCAGCCGCCCTACAACCGCGACACCCACATCCCCAAGAGCTGCGACTGGACGAGTCTGCGCAGCAAAACGGGTGCGCCGCTGGAAGCGCATTACCTGAAGGTCCTGCACAAGCTCGGCGAAGAGCCGGACATGCTGGGTGCGATCTTCTTCAAGGCGCAGAACAAAATCCAGGACCCGGCCAAGCTGGCCCGGCTGGTGCAGATGATCGACGCCGAGAACTGGATCAGCCTCGATGAAGACACCAAGGGCGATCTGTACGAAGGACTGCTGCAGAAGAACGCGGAAGACACCAAGAGCGGCGCCGGCCAGTATTTCACGCCGCGCGTGCTGATCGACGCGATCGTCGAATGCGTGCGGCCCGAGCCGGGCAAGACCATCGCCGACCCGGCCTGCGGCACCGGTGGTTTCTTCCTGGGTGTCTACAACTGGCTGACGCGTGAAGGCGTACAACTGGACAGGAAGCAGCAGAAGTTCCTGAAGCACAAGACCTTCTTCGGCAACGAGATCGTTCCTTCCACGCGCCGCATGTGCCTGATGAATCTGTTCCTGCACAACATCGGCGACCTCGACGGCGAACCGACCGTGGACCGTTCGGACGCCTTGATTTCCGAACCGACGCGCACCTTCGATTACGTGCTGGCTAATCCGCCCTTCGGCAAGAAGAGCAGCATGACCATCACCAACGAGGACGGCGAAGAGGACCGCGATGCGCTGACCTACGAGCGCACCGACTTCTGGCAGACCACCTCGAACAAGCAGCTTAATTTCCTGCAGCACATCGTCTCGATGCTCAACACCACCGGGCAGGCGGCTGTTGTGCTGCCCGACAATGTGCTGTTCGAAGGCGGCGCCGGCGAGAAGATCCGCCGCAAGCTGCTGGAGACCTGCGACGTGCACACCCTGCTGCGCCTGCCGACCGGCATCTTCTATGCCCAGGGCGTGAAGGCGAACGTGCTGTTCTTCGACGCCAAGCCCAAGTCGCCCAAGGTGCAGACCAAGGGCGTGTGGATCTACGACCTGCGCACCAACAAGCATTTCACGCTCAAGACCCGGCCGCTGCGCCGCGAAGACCTGCAGGACTTCGTCGCCGCCTACAACCCGGACAACCGCCACAAGCGCAAGGAATCCGAGCGGTTCAAATACTTCGACTTCAAGACGCTGGTCGCGCGCGACAAGGCCAGCCTCGACATCTTCTGGCTGAAGGACGACAGCCTCGACAATCTCGACAACCTGCCGCCTCCGGATGTGCTGCAGCAGGAGATCATCGATCACCTGGAAGCGGCGCTGGCCGCGTTCCGTGATGTCGCGGCTGCGCTGCCGAAGAGTGGGTAATCAAACGCCGCAGGCTGGGTCGATGCCCCAGCCTACGACTGCGGAGCGTCATTCGAGGATGTGCCCACCGTTGTCGTCCCAGTGTCGCACCGTGCTCGGCGCGTCAAGGTCGAGGTGAATTGCTGTGCAAACCTTGACGCGCCTGCGCGCGATGCGGAATTGAATCGCCAACGGCGCCCACTCCGGGCGTCGGGCGAAACGGAGTTCCGCCATGTCCAAAGCCAACGCCAAGTCGAAGCTGCAAGCGCCCTGCGTCCTGCTTGTCGAAGTCCCCCCACAGTTCATCGCCCTCTGCGAAGACAGCGGCGCCAGCCCGCAGGTCGCCCTGCGCGGCATGGCCGCCATGGTCTGCGGCCTGCGCTACGACGAAAACGACCGCCTCCACCCGCTTCCCCAGACCACCGCATGACCGCCGCCCGGGCGCAGGTGCTGCCTGCGCCCGGGCTGGCGAGGCGGGCCGGGCGCCGCCGGCAACAGGCGAGGGTTGGAGTGACTTGGGGGGTGACTTGGGGGCTTGCAACTAGCGGGGCGCCGGCTTTTGCCGAAGGCCGGCGCGAATGCCCTCTGTGTCGCCATGCTCAGGCCATGCGCGGCCGGCCTGCGCCTGCGGCTTCCTGCGCCTGAATGCTCTGCTGTTGGGCCGGGTGCATGCCTTGCTGCAGATTGATGTCCGCCACCTTTTCGCTGCTGGCCTGCAGGTCCTGGCGCACGGCGGCTGCGATGTCGCTGACGGCCGTCCTGGCCCAGGGGGTGTTCGGGTCCGGCGTATCGGCCATGAAGGCACGCGTGCCGTCGTCGCTCATGCGGAAGAATCCGATCGTCTGCAGGCCGCGCGCCTTGGCGTCCACGGTCAGGCCTGCGGCCAGTCGCTCGCTGATGTCGTCCGGCTCGCGTCCGCGCCGACGATCCTCGGTCTGCACGTGATGCAGGATCGACTGGTACATGCGGGCATCGGGATGCGTGGGCGCGTTGATCAGCGGCGCATGTTGCGCGCGCGCCGCCGGCTCGGCCTGTTCGGTCGAGGGACGGGCGCGGATCGCTGCGTCGTCCGTGGGCGCGATGTGCTCGCTGCGATCGCGTGCCCGCACGTCGGCCAGCGCGCGTGCGATGTCCTCGGGCGTCGTGATCTCGGCTATGCGCACAGTGCCATCGCCATCCATGCGGAGATGATGGATCGGGCTGTCGGGCGTGAATCGCCCGCTGGCATCCTGGCCCAGCACCAGCGACGTCGTCGCCGCAGTGAGGCCTGTTTCGGCGCGCGTGCGCTGCACGGCGAGATAGCTCGCGTCGAAGTACTCCTGGCGCGTCTCGCGTTCGATGCCGTGGTGGCGATACGCCTCGCGCAGCAGGGCCTTGTCCTGTGCTTCCGGTGTCGGCGGTTGCCACGTGGGCATGCGGTCGAGCTGCTGCTGGTGGTCCTGCAGCGCCGGGAGCAGGCGTTCGCGAGTGAGTTCGAGTTCCAGCGCGCGCGTGGCGTCGGCGGTCTTGCCTGCATGCGTCCACGCGCCCTGCGCATCGCGTCGGTAATGCCTGCCGTCCGAGGCCTGCAGCAGGTCGGGGTTCAATGCCGTGGTGACGGCCTCGGGCATCGTGCCGGCAGGGGTCTGGTCGTAGCCATGCGCCTTGTGGCCGATCTGGTACTGCGCGGCGATCCCGGCCGGGCCGGCGGCGAGGTTGCGATCGATGATCCGCATTGCCTCCGCGCTCAGCCGCGCGGCCTGCTCGCCGTTCGCGTCCACGGTGTCCCTGGCGCTCGGCTGGTTGTTGATGTCGTAGGCGGTCACGACCTCGCGCGCCCATGCGCCGCGATCCGGTCGATAGCGCCACGGCTCGCCGCCATCGCCTGCAGGCTGCACGAACGGGTCGCGCGGTGTCGGCACTTGGCCCAGTGCACGCTCCACTGCCACGACGCTGGCCATCGCGCTCAGTTCGCGCGCCTTGTCCAGCGGCGCCGCGAAGTCCTGGCGTTGCGGCAGGTCGCGCGCATCGTCGACGAGATCGGCGCGCAGGTCATCGCGAATCCACTGCCGGCCGTTGTACGACCAGTCCACGCCTTCGCTGGAGATGTTGTAGACGCTGTGCTGCTGCCACAGCTCGACGCCGCGCTCGGCCGCCTTGCCGAACAGGTAACCTTCGCCCGCCACCAGCAGCGCCGTCCCGCCGGTCCCCGTGCCCAGCGCCACCGCCGTCGCGCCCCCAGCCGCAGTTCCCGCCAGCGCGCCCGTGATCTGCGCGCCCTGCTGCAGGTACGCATCCGTCGACGCTGTGTCGTTATGCAGGGTGTCGCGGAAGACCTGTGCGCGCTGGCGCGTCTCGTCCCATTCATGCGCGGTGATCGCCGCTTCGATGGCGATGCCGGCCGCCGCGCCGCGCAAGCGCGGACCATGCGGCGCGTCGATGTCACGCGACGAGAGGTCGTAACGAAACCCATTCAGACGCTGGCTGTCGATGAAGACCTGCTGCGCCGTGTAGCCCGCGCGATACTTCTCGTAGTCGGCGGCATCGATGAATTTCTGGTCGTAGGCCTCGTCCAGAAGCTCCGAGCTCATCGAGCGGTGGGCGTCGAGGTTTTGGTTTGCGATCTGTGGTGAATCGAAGAACTTGTCATCAGACCAGATGCGCGTGGCACGTCCCGCTTCGCCTTCCTGTCTGGCGACTTCCAGCATGGATTCCTCGCCGGCGCTTTTGGCCGAGACTGGCGTGGTGCCAAATTTCTGTTCGGTCAACGGGGTGGGGAGTACAGCAATACCCCTGCTTGACATGTAATCGATCAATTCGTGCTTGAGCGGTCCTTCGTCGACTTCATGCCAGACGATGCCTGTCACTGCGACTCTGCGGCCTTGCTTCGCAGCATAGTTCAAATACAAGTCGAGCAGTTCGGTTCCGCCTGCACGATATGTGTAAACAAGGCTGTTGGTGTCCGCAAGCAGATATCCGTTATTCATGACGGATCTTCCGGGTGCGCACGAGTTAATGCTTGCATGTGGTCACGAAGCTTCCCCAGCAACAATGTTCGGTCATGGAAGTCCAAGTCTTCGATCCATTGGCTTGATAGGTGACGGACTCTCCATGAGAGGAGGCTTTCGATCTCGCCATTGTTCTTTTCCTGACGGAGATATTCGGCGAAATCCTCGGGAGCTTCCTTCTTGAAGTACTCGGCAAATGCCCGAACCTCATCATCTTCCCATTGACGCCATTTCGCGCGCTCAGACACGACGCGTGCATGGTTGGACACCATGTTCTCGAATATCTGCTCGTTGGTGATCGACTGGTTGCCCGGGCTGTTCAGTACTCTCAGGATGTTGGCTTTCAGCCGATCGTCGGTCAGCGCATCGATCCTGGCCCGGAGTTCGGGGCTGATGGGTTGTTGTGGCGTCATGGGACTTGTCTCTGGCCTGGGGGCGGACGTGTTCGATGGGGGGCTGAGGCGGTGATTGGCCGCAGTGGTCCATCTGCAGTCTGAGGACCACGCGATGTTGTGCGGCCATCGTGGGTTGTGCATCCGTTTTGCGATTCTACCCAGTACCGATCCATACGGCGTCGTATGAACAAAAACACCGGCCGCTTGCACGACCGGTGTCTGTATCAACGCAATGGGGTGCGCAGTCGAGTCAACTGCCCGACAGCGCCTGTCCGGTGCGCGTCCACCCTGAGCTTGAGGGGCGGCGCGCTCGGACATCGCGCGACACCGCCCCTTCCCGGAATCAGCGGATGTGGGTGTCGTTGGCCTTGCCCCTGCGGCTGCCGCGTGCGCGCGTTTCGACGGCTTCCAGTGAGTCGGCAGCCATCGCGCCGAACGCCGATGTCATCTTCGAGGCGGGCCTTGCTTCGGCCCAGCGGCGCTGGATCTCTTCCGGTTGCTGCGCGAGCGGCGTGCGCACCAGGCCGCTGTCGTAGATGTCGTCGCCGATATCGAGGCCCAGAGGCACGCCGCCGATGGGCAAGCCCGTCGCGATCACGTTGCCATCGGCATCGGTGCGAGGTCCCGTGATTGCGTAGTGCACGTCGGCGATCGGCTTGAGCGCGAGGCGGCCGTCGCCTGCGATCGTCCCGTCGATGCCATCGGCCTGCGCGAAGCTGTCGAACAGCCAGTGGACGCCGAGATACACTCGCGACAGCGCGTTCTCGCGAATGGCTTCCCACAGGCTGTCGTAGTGGCGCACGACGCGGGTGCGGATGGCGCCCGGTTGTTCGTTGATGGGCAGGCGTTCGTCGTAGGGCTGGTAGAGGTCGCGGCTGATGCCGTCGAGCTCGTCCGAGACCATGTCGAACGCGATGTCGTCGACATCGCGTGGGTCGAGCGGTTTGCCGTCGCGGTCGGCGTAGAACCGGCGCGCCACCTGCATCGCGGCGGCGCCGAAGGTGGCATGGCCGGAGGGATAGGCGGGGAACGGCGGCTTGAACGAAATGCCGTTGGTGTTGGTGCGCGGTGCGCCGAGGGTTTCCCAGAAGGGATCGCCCGACAGCGCGGCGCTGGTGCCGGCGGTGCCTGCCGGGCCGGTGCGCACATCGTCTTCGCGCACGCCGGACAGCGGACGCCAGTATTCGAAGTGATACTTCTCGGCCCAGGCGAAGATGCCGGCGTCGGCCATGGCCACGTTGGCCAGTGTCAGCAGGCGCAGGGACTCGTCGGTGTGCGCCGGTGTCCAGGTCGTGCCGACGCGCCTCGATGCGATGACCACGCGAAGGATCTGGTTGTACAGGCGTGGTGGCGTGCCCAGCAGGTTGGCGCCGTCGTAGGCCCAGAACAGGGCGCTGGCGGTCTGGTCCGGCGTGCGGATCGTGGTGTTCAGGGTCTTCGCGCCACCGAGTCCGTAGACCGCCGCATACGCCTGTGCGTACTGCGGATCGGTGCGCAGCGGTGCCGGCGGATCGGCCAGCTGGTGCGTCGTCTGCGTGCACATGCGCGCGGCGCTGCTGCCGTAGAAGGGACCGTGGTGTTCCTCAAGTTTCCGTGGCGCGCTCGGGCAGGGCTTGGGTTGCGCGTTCGGGCAGGGCTTGGGTGGCGCGATGGGATTGAGCGGATCCGCGCGGTACTTTCCGTGGCCCTGTTGCGGAGCGTAGCAGTCGTCATCGACGCCCGGTTCGTCGGCGCGTACTTCCAGCAGTTCCGCGATGCGACGCCCCACCTTTTCGCCGAAACGGAAGCCGGCATCGGCGATGTCCGGCCGGGGAACGAAGGCGGCGAGCCGGCCGCGCAGGTAGCCGGCGATGTGCGTGGACGCGTTGGTCCTAGCGGGACAGTCGTCGTCCGGCTCGACGGTGTACAGATGCGTCAACGCGGCGTAGGCCGCTGCTGCGATGGCCATCCGGGCATCGCCGGTGGTGGGCGGCGTGGGCAGCACGAACGGGTTCTCGGGGATGGTCGGCCCGGCATCGAGCCAGGTGGAGTGCGCGGGGTTCTTTGCCATCCCGAACCAGGCATCGTGCATCGCCAGGTGGACGATCCCCAGCGCGCGTGCGCTCATCGGCGGCCCGCCCTGGCGGGCGCCGCGCAGGCTTTGTGCGAGGCGATTGACGTCCAGTGCGACGAGATTCCAGTACAGGGCTGGATCGGGGAATGCATCGAAGGTCGCGTCGACATGCATTGTCGGAAGAGGTTGCGGCGGTGCTTCGCCGGATGAGGCTTCGGGGCGCGTCATGACTGGCTCCATGAAGGGGAGGGACGCGACGGGGCTGTCGCGTCGCCGAAGCAATAGCAAAAGCGGCGCACGACGAGCGGGCCTGAACCCAAATCGTTCCAGTCCGCGCCGCATGCGATACCAGCGTGCAACCGCAGCGCGGCCGCATGGCGTCGCCGTCGCGCGCTTGTGCATGCAAAACACCGGCCGCTTGCACGGCCGGTGCTTGTGTTGCGACGCGGGTGGATGCGGTGGGATCAGGTGCCCGTCTGCGCTCACGTTCACCCTATCGGGCTTGCGGTTTGCGCTTGTCGCGCGATTCGCGGTGCGCGGTTTCGGCCATGACCTTGAACTGGCGTTCGCGCTTGAGCCACAGCTCGTGTGCGGGTGTGTCGGTGGCTTCGTCTTCCAGCGCGGTCTCGGGGATCTGGCCGAAGGCGATGCGCATGGGCGCTGCGCGCTGCGACAGCGCGTCCTGCATCGCGCCGAAATACAGGGCGTTGTTGCCGTAGCGCTTGTTGATCTGGTCGAGCACGGCGCTCATCTCCTGGCTGCGCCGGCGCTCGGGGATGAGTTCGGCGGTGACGCTGCCGCGCGGTTCGAGGTGCACCAGGGTCACCGACACCGACAGTGGCGGGTGACGCTTCGGGTTCCAGCGGCCTGAGGCGAGGGCGCGTTCCAGGGCTTCGAGTTCGTGGCCGAGCAGCTTCAGGAAGGTGGGCGTGTCGTCGAGCGGCGCGAAGCTGAGGTCGCGCTCGAAGCGCTTGTCCATGCCGACGAAGCGCATGCGGATCGCCAGGCCGCCGGCGAGGAATTTCTCGTGGCGCAGGCGCATCGCGGCTTTCGCGAGCAGTTTGAACAGCACCGAGCGCGCGCCGGAATAGGTACGCAGCTCCGGGCCCAGCACGTGCGAATGCCCGACCGAGGCGCGCGGGCTTTCGCGGCGGGGCAGATGGTGGCCGCGCAGCTGCAGCCAGTAGCGGTCGCCCTCGACGCTGCCCCAGGCGGCGCGCAGGTGCTCGCGGGTGGCGCTGCACAGCTGCTCGACGGTGTAGATGCCGGCGCGCCACAGGCGCTTTTCCATCGATGGGCCGATGCCGCAGAAGTCGCGCAATTTCAGGTCGTGCAGCTTGTGCGGCAGGTCGGACAGCTCCAGCACCGTCAGCCCGTCCGGCTTCTGCATGTCGGATGCCGTCTTGGCGAGGAACTCGTTCGGCGCGATGCCGATCGAGCACTTGATCGCTTCGAAGCCGCGCTCGACGATCGTGCGCTTGATGTTGAGGGCGATGGCCTCGGCGTTCTCGCGCTTGCGCTCGCGGCCGATCAGCCAGCACGGGACTTCGTCGATCGAGGGCGGTTTTGGATCGCGCGGGATGCAATCGTTGATCGCGTCCATCAGCCGGTGGTGCACTTCGACGTAGCGCGCCGGACGCGCCTGGATCAGCACGATGTCGGGGCATCGTTCGCGCGCTTCGTACACAGGCGTACCGGTCGAGACGCCGAACGCCTTGGCCTCGGCGCTGGCGGCGATGCAGCAGGTGGTTTCGGCCATCACCGGCACCACGCCGACCGGGCGGCCGCGCAGGCGCGGGTCGTCTTCCTGTTCGACCGAGGCGAAATACGAATTGAAATCGACGAAGAGGCAACGCAGGGTCACGGGGCGGCTCGCAGGAAGACGGCAGGTCTGCGGCATGTCCGCCCCAACGGGCATGCGGGTGTTCGGAGGATCGATCTTGCGGGCCCGCTCGCCGGAACGGGCCTGACAGGGATTATGGCACCCCGGTTTTCGTAGAGCGGAGCTTGCTCCGCTCCGTTCGTCCGAAGGTTCGAGCGGAGCAGGCTCCGCTGCTGCCGTTCCTGTAGAGCGGAGCTTGCTCCGCTCATGCCTTCCCGGGAGAAGGGAGCGGAGCAAGCTCCGCTCTACGGCGCAATGCATTTGAGCGGAGCAAGCTCCGCTCTACGGTGAATCAACGGGTTACAGCACCACCGGCGGCTCGCCGCCGACGATGACCACGTCGGCGGGGCGGCGGGCGAACAGGCCGACGCTGACCACGCCCGGGATCTGGTTCAGGTCACGCTCCATGCCGACTGGGTCGGTGATCGCCAGGCCGTGCACGTCGAGGATCCAGTTGCCGTTGTCGGTGACCACGTCGTCGCGCCAGACCGGCTGGCCGCCGGTGATGCGGACGATCTCGCGGGCGACCAGGCTGCGCGCCATCGGGATGACTTCCACCGGCAGCGGGAAGCGGCCGAGGATGCCGACCTGCTTGCTCGGGTCGACGATACAGACGAAGGTCTTGCTGGCCTCGGCGATGATCTTCTCGCGGGTCAGCGCGGCGCCGCCGCCCTTGATCAGCCGACGGTTGCCGTCGCATTCGTCGGCGCCATCCACGTACAGCGACAGCGGGCCGGTGGCGTTGAGGTCCATGACCTCGATGCCGTGCGCGCGCAGGCGCTCGGTGCTCTGGTCGGAGCTGGACACGGTGCCCTTGATGCGGTCCTTGATGCGGGCGAGGCCGTCGATGAAGTAGGCCACGGTGGAGCCGGTGCCGACGCCGACGATCATCCCGTCTTCGACGTATTCGAGGGCCTTTTCCGCGGCCAGGCGTTTCATTTCGGACATGGGTGGGTCATTCGAGGGAAAGAAGGGTTTTCCACTGCGCGGCGGTCACCGGCAGCACGGAGAGTCGGTTGCCCTTGCGGATCAGCGCGAAGTCCTCGCCCAGCGCATCGGCCTGGGCGCGGATGTCGTCCAGCGCGATCGGACGCTTGAGCGTGCGCACGTAGCGCACGTCGACCAGCTCCCAGCGGGGCTGTTCGCGCGAGGCCTTCTCGTCGAAGTATTTCGACTTGCGGTCGAACTGGGTCGGGTCGGGGTAGGCGGTGCAGGCGACCTCGGCGATGCCGTAGATCCCGGGCACGTCGGCATTGGAGTGGTAGAACAGCACCCCGTCGCCGACCTGCATCTCGCGCATGAAGTTGCGCGCCTGGTAGTTGCGGACGCCGGTCCAGGGTTCGACCTGGACGCGGGCGAGGTCGTCGATCGAGAAATCGTCGGGTTCCGATTTCATCAGCCAGTAGCGGGTGCGTTTGCTCATGCGGCGTTCGTTGCGAAAAGACGGGTGTCGGCCTCGGTGCAGACCGCGTCGAGCGGAACGTCCCAGGGCTCGGCGATCAGGGGCTCGACCTGCTGCAGGGCGAAACCGGCGCCGACCAGCCAGGGCGGTGCGGCGGTATCGCGGCGGAAAGCGAAGGTGCGATCGTACCAGCCGCCGCCCATGCCCAGCCGCTGGCCGTGGTCGTCGAAGCCCACCAGCGGGGTCACCACCAGGGCCATGGCCTCGGCGGGCAGCAGTTCGGCGGTGTCGGGTTCGGGAATGCCGTAGCGGTTGGTCACCAGAGGCTCGCCCGCGCGCCAGGGCGCGAAGCGCAGCCGGCCGTCCTCGTGGAGCACCGGCAGGCAGTAGGTCACGGCGGGCGGCAGGCGCAGTTGCCAGACATGCAGGGCGATCTCGCCGTCGCTGGCCCAGTAGCCGGCGACATGCCCGGCCTGCGGCGCGAAGGGCAGGGCCAGCAGGCGGGCGGACAGGGCCTCGGCGCCGGCGATGCGCGCGGCGGCGGGCAGCTGCCGGCGGCGTTCGCGCAGTTGCGGGCGCAGGGTCCGACGCTGGTCGGTGGCTGGACTGGAGGTCATGGCGCCGCAGGAAGAAGAGGACGCGCATTGTGCGACATCCACGACATCGATTCCAAAACACGATGCGTCATCAGGTCAGATCGTTTTGCAGACGCCACAAAAGACAAAGCCCGCGACTGGGCGCGGGCTTTGTCTGCGACACGCGGCGAACCGCGCGTTGCGGGAAGAAATGCATCCTCCGCCATGCCGATGCTCGCGAAAACGACCTTGAACCCGGGGTTCAAGTGGGGACGCTTGGCTTCCATCGGGCTTTCCGCTGCGAAGGCGGACATGCACACCCGGATTCCGTTGCGCCCCCGTGGTCGTCATTAAGGGCCAAGGCGAATGTTTGCGCGCGCCGTCGTTCACGGCAGAGGACGCAGGTGCAGTATAGGTGCGCGAGCACGAAGCGCAAGGCCGATGATCGGCTGCATTCATCGATGCGCTGCGGAATGCGTGGTTCCACGCATGGAACGCTGTGCGCGATGTGGCGTATCGCCGTGTGTCGCGGTGGATGCGGTTATTCGCCGCCGAGCGCGTCGAGCTTGCGGTTCATCTCGGCGAGCGTGCGCACGATCTCGCGTTCGCGGGCCGACTGCTCGTTGCGCATGAGTTCGAGTTCGTGCGCGAGGTTCAGCGCCGCGAGCACCGCGACGCGGTCGACGGCGGCCATGCGGTTGCTGCCGCGCACTTCGCGCATCTTGCCTTCGAGCATCCGCGCCGCCGCGAGCAGGCTGTCGCGCTGTTCGGGATCGACGCCGACGGTGTATTCGCGGTCGAGAATGCGGATGTTGACCGCTTCGCTCATGGAGACGGGCTCAGGTGTGCTGTTCGAGGGACTTCAGGCGCGCGATCATCGCTTCGACGCGGGAACGGGCCTGCTCGTTCTTCGCCAGCAGCTGCGACCGGTCGTTCGCCAGCTGCTCCTGCTGCAGGCGCAGGCTGCGGTTCTCTTCGGCGAGTCGCTGGACGCGCTGCGCGAGGGTCTCGACCTTGGCGGCGAGGGCGCGCAGTTCGGCGATCATGTCGGGACCGGTTTCCATGTCGGCACGATAGGCAGCCGTTCGCCGGGGGTCAAGCGCGCCCGGCGGGGCTGGCTGGATTGTCTGTCGAGCCGCCTGCGGAGCCGTCCGCCGGGGCGTCCGGCACGACGTTCCCTGCGGCGCCGCTGGTCGTGCCCGGCACCCAGGCGCGGATGAAGGCCAGGCAGTCGGCGGGCGGCACCGGCCGCGACAGCCAGTGGCCCTGGATCTCATCGCAGCGGAAATGGTCGAGGAAGCGCATCTGCGTCTCGCTCTCGACGCCCTCGGCGACCACGGTCAGGCCCAGCGAGTGGGCCATGGTGATGACCGTGGTGGTGATCGCGGTGTCGTCCGGGTCGCGGTTCAGGTCGGTGATGAAGGTCTTGTCGATCTTCAGCGTGGTGATCGGCAGGCGCTTGAGGTAGGCCAGCGAGGAGTAGCCAGTGCCGAAGTCGTCGATCGCCAGCGACACGCCCATCTCGCGCAACGCCTGCAGCTTGGCGGCGGCCTGCTCGGCGTTGGCCATCAGCACGCTTTCGGTGACTTCCAGTTCGAGCGCGTGCGGCGGCAGGCCGGTGTCGGCCAGCACGCGGCGCACGATCTCGGAGAAGTCGCCGCGCAGCAGCTGGACCACCGACACGTTCACCGCGACGTTAAGCGAGGTCATGCCGGCGTCGTGCCACTGGCGCAGGGTGCGGCAGGCCTCGCGCAGCACCCATTCGCCGATGCCCAGGATCAGGCCGCTTTCCTCGGCCAGCGGGATGAACAGGTTCGGCGGGATCTCGCCGTATTCCTCGCTGGTCCAGCGCAGCAGGGCCTCGACGCCGGTGATGCGCTGCGCGGCCAGCGACAGGCGCGGCTGGAACACCAGGCGCAGCTCGCCGCGATCCAGCACCTTGTGCAGCGCGCCGGACAGCTGCGCGCGGCGGCGGTTGGCCACGTCCATGCTGTCGTCGTAGCGCACGAAGGTGCGGCGCCCGGCTGCCTTGGCCTGGTACATGGCGGTGTCGGCCTGCTTGAGCAACTCGGTCGGCACCTGGCCGTGGTCCGGGTAGAGGCTGATGCCGATGGACGGCGAGATGACCACTTCCTGGCGGTCGTCCAGCACCAGCGGGGCCTCGAAGGCCATGATGATCTCGCGGGCGACGTGATCGGCCTGCGATGCGTCGCTCAGGTTTTCCAGGACCACGGTGAACTCGTCGCCGCCCAGGCGCGCGACGGTCTGCTGCTCGCCCACGGTGTCCTGCAGGCGCATCGCGGTGGCGCGCAGGATGCGGTCGCCGGCGGTGTGGCCGAGGGAGTCGTTGATGTCCTTGAAGCGGTCCAGGTCGAGGAACAGCACGGCGATGTGATGGTTCTGCCGGCGCGCACGCACGATCGCCCGCGACAGGCGCTCCGAGAGCATCGCCCGGTTGGGCAGGTTGGTCAGCGTGTCGAAGTTGGCGAGGTAGCGCAGTTCCTGCTCGGCGCGCTTCTGCTGGGTGATGTCGGCGATCACCACGACGTACAGGCGCTGTTCGCCGGTGATGCCCTCGGTCGCGTTGGATTCGACCTGGCAGAGGAATTCCTGGCCGTTCTTGCGGCGCTGCCACATCTCGCCGGTCCAGTGGCCCTCGTTCGCGAGTTTCTGGCGCACCTTGCCGTAGAACACGACGTCGTGGCGGGTGCTGTCGAGCAGGTTGGCGCCGTGGCCCAGCACTTCGCGCTCGGTGTAGCCGGTGGTACGGGTGAAGGCCGGGTTGATCGAGACGAAATTGAAATCGCGGTCGAGCACCGCCACCGCTTCGTTCATGCTGTGCAGCACGGCGATGGCGATGCG
Source organism: Lysobacter brunescens (assembly GCF_042677005.1). NCBI lineage: Bacteria > Pseudomonadati > Pseudomonadota > Gammaproteobacteria > Lysobacterales > Lysobacteraceae > Lysobacter > Lysobacter brunescens. Next base: position 2,152,317 of record NZ_JBHTIF010000001.1, read on the forward strand.
CCGCTCGCGCTCGGCCTGGCGGATGCGGGTGATGTCGCGTGCGGTGCCGGCGACGCGGCGGGCGCGGCCGTCGGCGCCGAGCTCGACCACCCGGCCGCGGGCGCGGACCCACAGCCACTCGCCGTGGGAATCGAGCACGCGATGTTCGGACAGGAACAGCTCGGTCTCGCCGCGCAGGTGGCGGCGCATGCGGTCCTCGACCACGGTGCGGTCGTCGGGATGGATGCGGTGATCGCTTTCGGTCATCGTCAGCACCCGCAGTTCCGGGGCGACGCTGCGGGTGTCGACCCACATCCGGTGCATGTGGCCGGTGCGCAGGTCGTAGTCCCAGTACTGTTCCGAGGAGGCCCACAGCGCGAGCTTCAGCCGCTCCTCGCGTTCGCGGATCTGCCGGATGTGGCGCTTTTCGGCGCGCTGGCGCCGGCTCCAGACGACGAGCAGCACCAATCCGAGCGCGGCCGCCAGCGCGAGCGGAGCGATGACATGCAGTTCCGCAGGAAGCACCACGCGCTCAGGACCTGATAGACAACGAAGGCGGCAGTCTATCAGGGCGCCGTCGGGACGGCCCGGTCGGGCTGCGGCCGCCGGGGCCCTGATAGACTGCCGCTTTCCCCTTGCGCGAGCCCGTGATGTCCGTTGCCCAGCCCAGTCCCCTCCTGCCGGGCCTGTACGAGATCGAGGACGCGACACGCGCCCTGGGCCTGGGGGTCGGGGGCTCCGAACTGCATGGCGCGCTCTGCGGCTGGCTGGCGGGGGGCGGCAGCGACTCCCCGCGCTGGCTGGCGCAGGTGATGGCCGACGACACCCTGGCCTCACCGGCGGCGGACAGCGCCCTGGACCGCCTGCGCGCGGCCACCGTGGCGCAGATGTCCGACCGGGACTTCGGTTTCGACCTCCTCATGCCTGAGCCCGAGGCGCCGCTGGTCGAGCGCAGCAGCGCGCTGTTCGACTGGTGCCGGGGGTTCCTCGGCGGTTTCGGCCTGGCCGCAGGGGGGCAGCCGCCGCTGTCCGAGGAAAGCAGCGAGGCGCTGGGCGACCTGGCCAGGCTGGCCGCCGCCGCGCCCCAGGAAGAGGGCGACGAGGAGGACGAAGCCGCGCTGGCCGAGATCGAGGAATTCGTCCGCGTCGCGGCCCTGCTGTTGCATGGCGACTGCGCCATGGCCGCGCAGCACCGTCGCAAGCTGCACTGACACGTTGCATTGACCTGCACTTTTCCTGTTCGCCGATGAGCACGCACACCGGTATTTCCGCCCGCACCTATGCCCGCCGCCGTCGCCAGCTGATGCGCATGGCCGGCGACGATGCCATCGTCATCGTGCCGTCCGCGCCCGAGCGGATCCGCAGCCGCGACACCCATTTCCCGTACCGCCAGGATTCCGACCTCTGGTACCTCACCGGGTTCGCCGAACCCGATGCGGTGCTGGTGCTGATCCCCGGCCGCAAGCACGGCGAGGCCCTGCTGTTCTGCCGGGAGCGCGATCCCGAGCGCGAGGGCTGGGACGGCCCGCGCGTCGGTCCCGAGGGCGCGGTCGATGCGCTCGGCATGGACGATGCCTATCCGATCGACGATCTCGACGAGATCCTGCCCGGCCTGCTTGAAGGCCGCAGTCGCGTCTACTACCACTTCGGCCGCGACACGGAGTTCGACCTCAAGCTGATCGGCTGGCTCAACCGCGTGCGCGCGCAGGTGCGCCTGGGCGCGCAGCCGCCGCACGAGTTCCTCGAACTGGGCCACCTGCTCGACGAGATGCGCCTGTTCAAGGACCGCGAGGAACTGGTGCTGATGCAGCGCGCGGCCGACATCAGCGTCGAGGCGCATGTCGCCGCGATGCGCGCGTCGCGCGCGGGCATCCACGAATACGAACTGCAGGCCGAACTGGAACGCGTGTTCCGCCGCCACGACGGCGTGCCGGCCTACTGCAGCATCGTCGGCGCCGGCAGCAATGCCTGCGTGCTGCACTACCGCGACAACCGCGCGCAGGCGAAGGACGGCGACCTGGTGCTGATCGATGCCGGCGCCGAATTCCGCGGCTACGCCGCCGACATCACCCGCACCTTCCCGGCAAACGGCCGCTTCACGAAGGAACAGCGCGCGCTGCACGACCTGGTCGGCGATGCGCAGCGCGCGGCGCTGGCGCAGGCGCGTCCGGGCGTGCCCTACGAGGCCGGGCACAACGCCGCCGTCGAGACACTCACCGAGGGCCTGCTGCGCCTTGGCCTGCTCAAGGGCACGCTGGAAAAGAACATCGCCAGCGGCGACTACAAGCGCTTCTACCGGCACAAGACCGGTCACTGGCTGGGCCTGGACGTGCACGATGTCGGCGAATACCGGATCGAAGGGGAATCGCGCCTGCTCGAACCGGACATGGTCTTCACCATCGAGCCCGGCCTGTACATCGGCGCCGACGACACGAGCGTGCACGAGAAGTGGCGCGGCATCGGCATCCGCACCGAAGACGACGTGCTGGTCACGAAGAACGGCCACCAGGTGCTGACCGATGCGTTGGCGCGCAGCGCCGACGAGATCGAGGCGCTGATGGCGGAGCGGTGAAGTCCACCGCGCCGTTGCCCTTTTCTCCTTCCCCCGCCTGCGGGGGAGGCAGGGATGGGGGCTGATGATGGGTGATGCTGCGCCCCCACCCCAACCCTCCCCCGCAAGCGGGGGAGGGCTTTGCAGAGCGGAGCGAAGCTCCGCTGTGCGGTCTCCGGAGCGAGTGTGGTCTGTAGAGCGGAGCTTGCTCCGCTCATGCCCTTCCCGGGAGAAGCGAGCGGAGCAAGCTCCTCTCTACGTGAAGCATCGTGTCCTCAGACCGTGCTGGTTTCCGGACAAATGAACGGATACTCGCAGTCGTCGATGATCGGCACGATGCCGAAGAAATCGTTGAGCACCGATTCCGCCGTGCAGTACGCGCCTTCCACCCAGGCCTGATCGTTCGAATAGGCTTCGCCGACGATGAAAATGTCCGCGTCGGCGCCGCCACCGACGAGCTGCGAGGGCTTGCGGATCTTCCGCTGCACGTCGCCGATGTCGTAATGCGGCGCCCACTCGTGGTAGCCGGCGTTGAACGGCGGCAGCGACCAGTCCATGTACGCGGCGTCCAGCGGTTCCGGCACCGCGCTGTAGTCCGCGTTCGGGCCGAAGTGCAGTTCCGCCAGCATCCTGCGCAGCATCTTCACCATGCGCGCCGGCACGGCGCGCGGGCCGTCCAGCGGCTGCGTGTCCTGCGACCACGGAATGGTGCGGTTGCGGTCCGGGCCCAGTTCCAGCTCGCGCCAGAACGCGGTGTTGTCCTCGTCGTCGTAGCTGGCGAGGATGCCGTAGACTGGCTTCTTCTGCGGCTGCGGCGCGTTGTCGCCGAAGTACACCACCATGCGGATCGGCGAATTGCTGACGCTGGGGCCGATGGTGTCGTTGCGCGTGGCGGCGGCCAGCGCCTTGGTCTGCGCGATGCCCAGCGGCTGCTCGGTGATGTTCTCGATGGCCGCGACCATGTCCGCCACCGAGGTGTAGGGCACGTCGACCAGCGTCGCCATCGCCTTCAGCGCATTGGCGGGGAATTTCTTCTTCTTCAGCGCCGCGATGTCCTCGGGCGTGATCGTGTAGCCGATGATCTGCGCCGGATACGGCGCGGGATTGGCCGCGTCGGGCGCCCACCACGGCGAATCGAAGAACATGCCGACCTTGTACGAGGGCTGCATGATCGTCGCTTCGAGGTACAGCTGCACCTTGTCGTGGTTGAGCACGTCCACCGCGCCCTTCGGCGGCTCGCGGAAGCGCGTGGCCTGCGCGACCAGGTCGATGGCCGCGCGCGGCATCGCCATCCACGCCGCATCGGCCTCGCGGGTGCCGGCGGCGATGTTGGGATCGCTGCGGTCGGCATAGGTGAAGACGGCCTTGCCGTCCTTCCACAGGATCGAATGCAGGCGAGTGTCCGGGTGGTAGCGGAACTCGATGCCCTTGGCCTTCGCCAGTTTCTCGATTTCGTCGAACAGGGCGTTGAACATCCCCGAGTAGCCGATCGACAGCGTGCGGTACTGGCTGCCCGGCGTGAATTCGTTGTTGATGTTGAACGACACGCCGGCGTGGGTGTTGATCACGTTCGAGCTGTAGCCGTTGCCATCGGCGGTGTACTCGAAGCCTTCCTGACCCAGCTGGTCGTAGAGCAGGTTCCAGTAGCCGATGTCCTTCAGCTGGTCGCCTTTCTGGAACACGCTGGAAGACGGCAGGTCGGCGGTGATTTCACCATCCTGGTAGAACTTGCACCAGTCACGGCGGGTGAACTGGTCCCATGGCTTGGTGGTCGCCAGGTCCTGCACCGTCGTGAATCCCTGGTCGGGCGTGGTCGAGGACAGGAAGTTGTTCGCGGCATAGGGCGCCGCGTTGTTCGAGGTGATGTCGTTCAGATAGAAGTTGCGCGAACGGAGGTAGAACAGCTGGTCGCTGGTGACGTTGAACGGCACGGAATACTTCTCAAGCCCGAGCAGCTCGATGGTCTTGGTCACCACGCGATGTCCCGGCGCGAGGCCGCTGTTCGGATCCGGCGCGCCCTTGCCGGGATGCTGGTCCCAGAAGGAATAGCGCATGCCGCCCAGTTCGACGAAGGACTGGCCCGGGTCGTTGCGATAGTGCCAGGTGCAGATGCGCGCGCCCGCCGCGCGGGTACCGCGATGGCGCTTGGAGAAGTCGTAGCGCCCCCAGTCGTAGAGTTCGAGCACATCGCCCTTGCGCAGCTGTTTCAGCTGCCCGGCTTTCGTGGCTTTGCCGGCGAGCAGGCGCCACGCAGTGTAGAGGCCGGCGGCGCCGGCGCCGAAGATCGAGTAGGTCTTCCGTGTCATGGTCTGGTCGCTCTCGTCAGAAGAAGCGTGGATGAGGAAAGGTCGGTTGAGGACGGGTGTGCCTTGCGTTCATTCGCTGCCGAGGCGTCGCATTTGGCCCGGCAGGTCCTTCTGCGGGATGACGACTTCGACGAGGGTGGGGCGGTCGCGGATGCCCTTGATACGTTTCAGCGCCGCATTCAGTTGGCTGATGGTCTCGACGCGGATGCCTTCGGCGCCGAAGGCCTTCGCGAGCGCGAGGTAATCCCACTTCGGCAGGATGTCGAAGGCATCGAAGGTGTGCTGCGGCCCGGGCAGGAAGGCATCCATGTCCACGTAGACCTGTTCGATCGCGTAGACCTGGTTGCTCATCACGAAGATCACCGCGTCGAGCTTGTTGCGCGTCAGCGTCGACAGCGACTGGCAGACCATCATGAAGCCGCCGTCGCCGGCGATCGTCCAGGCGCGCTTGCCGCTGCCCAGCTGCGCGCCGCAGGCCGCGCCGGTCTCGAAGCCGATGCACTGCCATGCTGCCGAGGACACGTAGCTGCCCTGCTTCAGGCCGTAGGCGTTCGTGGCGACGTACATCGCCGAGCTGACGCCGTAGGTCATCACGATGTCCTTCAGCATGTCGTGGTCATGCAGGAACTTCATCGAATGCTGGAAGAAGCGGTTGTAGGTGATGACCTCGGGCTTGTCGTCGTAGACCGGGTCCGAATTCGACACCCACGGCTCGGGGTATTTGGGTTGCGGAGGCGCCTTCACCTTGAGCGGATAGGCCTTGCCTGCCTTGAACCGGGCGAGCAGGGCTTCCATGAAGTCCTGCATGACCACGTCGGCGTACTTGAAATAGCCGGCGCGCACGCCGGCGGTGTCGGCCAGCACCATCTGCGCGTACTTGCCTTCGACCAGCGCGAGGTAGTCGTCGGTGATGATCGTGCCCAGCGCGATCACGCAGTCCGAGGCATCCACGACCTGGCGCACGCTGTCGATCGATGCGGCATCGGAGTAGGTGCCGATGAACTTGTCGCCCTTCTCGTCCAGCACGGTCTTGCCGAGCGTGGTCGTGGTGTAGAGCATGCCGCTGGCGTCGATGATCTTCTTCAGCAGGTCGGACAGGCCGAAGCGCAGCACCTCCACGCCAGCGAGGATCAGCGGGTTCTTCGCTGCGGAAATCTGCGTCCAGGCCTGGTCGACCGCATTGCGCAGCGCCGCCTCCGGGCTGTGCATGCGGCGCGGCTTGAGCGGGGCCTTCGGCGGTTTCGGGCAGGGCTGGCCCCAGACTTCCTTGTAGCAGGCGATGTAGACCGGGCGGCGGTGCGTGATGGCTTCGACCAGCAGGTCGTCGATCTGCTCGGGCGCGCCGACGTTCGTGGACAGCGTGATCGCCTTCACCGTGACGTTCTCGTAGACCTTGCGGTCTGCGTCGAGATCGCCGGTGGAGTGGTGGAACAGCACGTCGTACATGTCGGTGATGTTGCGCGCATCGGCGCCGGGCGTGGCGCTGATGACCACGATCGGGCTGCGCTCGACCCAGGCACCGGCGACGGCGTTCAGGGCGCTGAACGTGCTCACGCCGAACTGCAGCGACACCGCCGCGAGGCCGCGCGTACGCGCATAGGCGTCGGCGGCGTAGGCGGCGTCGAGTTCGTTGATCGCGCCGATCGTGCGGATGCCGTCGAAATGCTCCAGCGCCTGGGTGAAGTGCTTCACGTAGTCGCCGGGGATCTGGAAGACATCGGTGACGTCCAGCTGCTTCAGTCGGGTGAGCAGGTAGTCGGCGACGGTGAAGGGCTGCGGTACGGCGGCGCGGCGCGTGCTGCGGGTCATGGCGATCTCCGTGAGGCGTGCGAAGCGGGCTGCGGCGAGCGCGCGGGGACGCGTCGCGCATCCGTGCGTGCACGGGCGATGTCGTGGATGCGGTCTGTGTGGCGTCGTGCGTTCATCGCGGGAGTCCGTTCTCCGGCTGTGCGCGCATCCCCGTGCGCGTCGACGACGCCAAGGTCGTCCTCGCAGGCGGCGAAGTCAAGCGGGGCGTGCAGGGCTGCCGGCTGCCGCCCGAGCGATGCGGGAGGCCGTGTTCCGGCATGAAATCAGCAGTTTCGCTGCGATCCACGGGGCCGCGCGCGGCGCCATCCGATGCACCACTGATCCGGAACTGATCCCGCTGCAGATGGTTCGCGCAACGCTCAGGGCGCCGCGTCGCGGCAGGCGCGGTCGACGGCCTTGAGCAGGGTCGGCAGGCGGTGTGCGCCGTGCATGGCGAGGATGTGCGCCTTCGCGTCGGCCAGAGGCATGCCGGCGGCGCTGACATACAGCGGTCGCGCACTGTCGCCGCGCAGTAATGCGTGATCGGCCCCGACGCCGACGAAGGCCGTTTTGGCCACGCCGATCACAGGCACCCGACCGTCGAGCGCGTCGAACAGATGCTTGCCCAGGCCGGGGCGGCCTGCGTCATCGAGAAAGACATGGCCGTCGACGACGATGACGGTCGGGTGCAGGTCGTGCTCGCCCAGCAGGCCGAGCAGGCACGGCAGTTCGCGGCGATAGAACGCGCCCGGTTCGTAGGGCGCGACCGCATCGAAGCGGCTGATGCAGGTGTGCGACGGCTGCGCGTCCCGCCAGTCCTCGAAACACACGCCCGCCGCGATCGCGCCGGGTTCGGTGTAGTGGACGTCGACGGCGAGGATCATGGTGTACCCGCGTCGCCCATCACTGCCTGCGCCAGTTCCAGTTGCGCCAGCTTCCTCGCCAGTCCCTCGGGCGTGTTGAGCGTGTGGACATAGCGGCCGTTGGGTTTGCGATAGGACAGGAGGGCGCCGTCTTCGAGCAGGACGAGTTCGATCGGATCCGCTGCGTGCGGCGAGTGGCAGCGTCGTGTCGATGCGTTCTCACCGACAAGCCGCTCCGGTGGGATTGTTGCGCGATCCGTCCTCAGCACGTATCGCCCGGGGCAGTTCGGGATTGCGGCCCACTCAAGGCGCGCGAGCAGTGTCTCGAAGCGCATGGCGGTTTCAAGCCACCGGCGATCCATCCGGATTGCGCTCGATCATCCACAGTCCGCCCCAGAGCTTGAGGTCGAGTTCGTAGCCCTCGCGCTGCTTCGCGACCAGCCAGGCTGGCGCCTGCATGCGCGGCACGGCGTGGACGATGATGTCCTCGCCATCCACGCCGCCGCCGTCGCCGACCTTCACGAGTTCGGTGGCGCGGACGAAGGCGATGCGTTCGTTGCTCATGCCCGAGGAGGTGGGGCCGATCAGCAGCACCTCGACCTTCTGTGGGTCCCAGCCGGTTTCCTCGGCCAGTTCGCGGCGCGCCGCACTTTCCAGCGTGTCTTCGAGGCCGTCGCCGTGGCTCAGGTCGCCGACCAGCCCGGCGGGCATCTCGATGGTGCGCGCGCCCAGCGGCACCCGGAACTGCTCGACGAACAGCACCTCATCCTGTGGTGTGACCGCAATGATGATGACCGCCATGCCGTTCTTGCCATGCGTGCGCTCGGCGTACTCCCACTGGCCACGTCGCTTCATGCGCAACCACTTGCCTTCGTACAGGGTCTCGTCGTGATCGGTCATTCGGGCCTCAGAAATCGTCGGGAAGAGAGGGGGCGTGCGCGGCGAATTCCAGGCCGCCCAGCGTGTACGCGCGGCGCCGGGTCATCGGTCCGAAGCGCAGCGTCTCGCACACGGCGCCAAGTGCGTCGGCATCGGCGCCGAGTCGCGAGAAGCGCGGATGCGCGCCGTCCAGCGGCGCGTCGCAGGCAATCGTGGTGAGCTGGCGGAAGAGCAGGGCGTTGTCGCGGTGTTCGCGCAGCTTCGCTGCCGCCTGCGCGGCGCCGCGAAAGCGCAGGAAGGGCACCTCGTCGACGCGACGCAGCAGGCTGTCGAGATCGCCGAAATGCGCGAGCAGCACCGCTGCGGTCTTCGCGCCGACGCCGGGCACCCCGGGGATGTTGTCGACCGCGTCGCCGCACAGCGCGAGGTAATCGGCGATCTGGTGCGCCTCCACGCCATGCCGCGCCTTCACGCCGTGCGCGCCCCAGCGCTGGTTGCGCGCGTAGTCCCACTGTTCGTCGCCGATGTGAAGCAGCTGCGACAGGTCCTTGTCGGCGGACAGGATGATGCCGCGATGGCCATCGGCGCGTGCACGCACGAGCGCGGTGCCGATCAGGTCGTCGGCTTCGTAGTCGTCGTGGCGCAGCACGCTCAGGCCGAGCGCCGCGCACAGCGCCTTGCAGTGCGCGAACTGGCGCTTCAGTTCCTCCGGCGCGGGATCGCGGTTGGCCTTGTAGGCCGGATACAGGCGATTGCGGAAGCAGGAATCGAGGGCTTCGTCGAAGGCCACGGCGATGTGCCGGGGCCGTTCGCGTTCGAGCACGTCGAACAGGAAGCGCGCGAAGCCCTGCACCGCATTGGTCGGCCAGCCTTCGCTGTCGCGGAATTCGTCCGGCATCGTGTGCCAGGCGCGGAAGACATAGATGCTGGCGTCGATCAGGTAGACCGGTGCGGCCTGCGCGTCGGCAGCGCTCATGCAGGCGTCCAGTCGGTCAGCAGCGCCGCCGCGTCGGGGCGCTCGCGCTCGGGCGCTTCGACCTGGGGCGTGCCGATGTGGATGAAGCCGGCGACCACTTCGTCGTCGGCCACGCCCAGCGTGGCGCGGATCGCCGGGTCGTAGGCGGCCCAGCCGGTCAGCCATTGCGCGCCGAAGTCCATCGCCTGCGCGGCCTGGAGCAGGGCGAAGCAGACGCAGCCGGCGGTCAGCAGGCGCTCCTGGGCCGGAATTTTCTCGTCCGGGCCCTGCCTGGCGATCACCGTGATGATGACCGGGGCGAAGGAGAAGCGCAGGCGATCCTTCTCGACCACGCTGTCCGAAGCCGCAGGGTCGCGTTCGCGGCTGCGCCGGGCGAGAATGTCGCCGAGCGTGTGACGGGCGTCGCCTTCGATCCTGAGGAAGCGGAACGGCACGCGCTTGCCATGGTCGGGGACCCGGACCGCAGATTGCAGGATTTGGAGAATTTCGTCACGGTTTGGTCCCGGACCGCCCAGCAGTCGACTGGGTACCGACCGTCGGCTGTCGAGCAATTGCAATCGTTGCTGCTGATGATTTGCGAGTCGGGTCACAGACGCCTCAGTACGGTTTGAAGGATCGTATCGTCTGGGTGTCCAGACGCCTCATTCTCCCCCGAATCCCCCCGAGACGACACCATGGACGACAACAGCCGGTACTACCCTGGCCGCTCGCCCGCTCCACCCCGCCCAAGCTCCGACAAGGTCTACGAATCGCTGCGCCGCGACAGCGTCACTGCGTTGTCGGGCGTGCTTGCCGGGTTCTGGGGCGACATCGAGGAGCAGGTGCGCCTGGCCGCGATCGCCAGCCACGACAGCCGCGCGATCTACGACGACCGTCTCGCCATCCGCCTGCTCAACCAGCGTGCGCTGGAGCTGGCCAACCGCTACCGCGAATCCCTCGAATCCGCGTTCGACGCCTGGCGCAACCCGCGCCCGCGCCCGGTCGAGAACAAGAGCATGAGCCTGATGTCCGAGGCCCAGATCGAATCGCACCTGTCCGGCCAGCAGATCATCGAACTGCTGGAACACCAGCTGATGCATCCGCTGCAGATGATGCACGAGCGCCTCGACGCGCTGGCCACCGCGCTGGGCCTGCCCAGGCAGTCGCCCGAGGTCAATCCGTTGCGTCCCGAAGTGCCGGTCACGGCCTTCGTCAAACTCTTCTCCGAAGACGACCTCACGCCCGAACTGCGCCGGTTGATCTTCCTCCAGCTCGAAAAGCGCCTGTCGAAGGTGCTGGTCGAGCTGTACGCCAAGGTCAACGAGAGCCTGGATGTCGGTTTCGCGCCGCGTGAGCAGGTGCAGCCGGAGATGCCGCAGGCGCAGTCGCCGCAGGCCGGTTGGACGCCGGATGGCGGTCTGGTCGAAGGTCGCCCGCAGCAGCCCGCGTATCCCGGCCAGAACACGATGCCGCATGGCTATGGCCAGCCGCAGCCCGGCTACGGCCAGGCACCCGCAGGTTACGGCCATCCTGCGCCGAACCAGGGCTGGGGCTATGGGCAGCAGATGCCCGGCCAGCCGATGCAGGGCGCACCGATGCAGGGCATGCCCATGCAGGGCGCGCCGATGCCCGGCCAGCCGTACGGCGCGCCGTCGGGCCCCTCGATGCTGGGCGACGGCACCGGTCGTCCACTCCGTTACCGCGAATCCGTCCACCAGCAGCTGCGCGCCTGGCGCCAGACCGTGCTGCGCCCCGGCTCCATGCCGCCGCCGCCCTCATCGATGGTCGGCGTGCGCGTGCTGGGCCCGCAGGAACTGCTCGGTATCGCCTCGATGCTGCAGGGCGACGACCCGGCGCCGTACGTGCGAGCGATCGCCGGCGACGACCAGCGGCCGCTCTCGGCCGTCATCCGCGACCAGATCGTCAGCGGCTCGCGCCAGCTCGGTTACGACCCCACCCAGACGCGTTTCAGCGAGCTGGACGAGGACGCGATCGACCTCGTCGGCATCCTGCTGCAGACCCTGGCCCGCAGTCATGCCGCGCTGACCCGGTCGCGCGCGCTCTACGGCCGCCTGGTCGGCCCGTATCTCAAGCTCGCCCTCGCCGACGACAGCCTGTTCGACCAGCGCGCCCATCCCGGCCGCAAGCTGCTGGAAGCGCTGAGCGAAGCCTGCGACGGCAACACCGGCGAATCGCCGCAGGACCAGCAGACCCTGACCCACGCCGAACTCGCCGTGGATCGCGTGGTCGAGGAATACCGCGACGACAAGGCGATCTTCGAACTCGCCGCGTCCGAGCTGCGCGACCACCTGGACAACCAGAAGCGCATGCGCGAAGTCGCCGAGCAGCGCGCCGCCGAGGCCGTGGGTGGCCGCGAGCGCCTGCAGCACGCCCGCCGCGCGGTCGACGAACTCGTCGCCTCGCGCCTGGCCGAGCGTCCGCTCACCGATGGCATCGCCGAGTTCCTCACCGGGCACTGGCGCCATCACCTGGTACAGACCTGGCTGCGCGAAGGCCCCAGCTCGGCCCAGTACATTTCCGCCGTGGCCATCGGCGAGAGCCTGGTGCAGGCCGATGCGTACGCCATGCGCGCCGAGGGCGGCCGCGTCGCCGACAAGATCCTCGAACTGCAGGCGCCGCTCGGCCGCTGCTATGCCAGCTGCGGTCTCGACGCCGTCGCCGCGCGCGACTCGCTGTCGAAGATCGTCTCCGCGCTGGCTTTCCCGGACCGCGCGCGCATGCGCCACACCCTGCCGGTCGAGGAAGATGTCGCCGCTTCGGTCGAGCCGAACGATGCCGCCAACTGGGGCGGGCTGCGCGTGGTCGGCGGGACGGACTCGCTGGACTTCGACCCCGCGCTTGCCGCGCGCCTGCGCCGCCTGCGCGTGGGCCAGAACCTGCGACTGATCGAAGAGGATGGCCAGGAAACCTCAGGCCGCATCGCCTGGGTCAGCCCGCTGACCTCGCGCTTCCTCATCGTCAACCGCCGCGGCATGCGCAAGCTGGTGGTGACGCCGGAAGAGCTGGCTGCACTGGTCGCGAAGAACCGCGTGATCCTGCGTTCCTCGGAAGCGCCGTTCGACGAGGCCATGCGCCAGATGTGGCAGACCCTCAACCAGTCGCGCACCGCCGTCAGCGGGATTGCTTGATCGGGAGCGCCTGAGCGGGCTGACCCGACGCCAGCGCTGGCGCTAACCCGGGCCGTCGGCATCGTTGCCGGCGGCCCGTTCGTTTGCGGGGGCGTGCGTGCGCGTTGCCGGGCGGAGGCCCGGCCCGCGACCGCAGTCGTGTTATGCGTTTTCGTTGTGGCGCAATGTCGCCGCTGCAGGAGAGCGGTCATCGCAACCTGCTAGGATGCCGGTCACCCAAGAAGGCGCTAGGAGTGCGGGCAATGGCGGAAGCGAGTGCAGGTGCAGCGGCGAAGGTGGTCATCGGTTCGGTGCGTGAAACCGCACCCGGCGAACGGCGCGTCGCACTGACGCCCGAGACCTGCAAGAAGCTCGTTGCAGCGGGCGCCACGGTCCGCATCGAACGCGGACTCGGCCTGGCCGCCCACCAGCCCGACAGCGCCTACGTCGATGCCGGCGCGGAACTGGTCGATACCGCCGACGCCGTGCTCGCCCAGGCCGACATCGTCGCCTGTGTGCAGCCGCCGCCGGCCGCCGCCATCGCCTCCATCAAGTCCGGCGCCGTGCTGGTCGGCATGCTCCAGCCGCAGGCCGACGCCGCGCGCGGTGAAGCCATCCAGGCCCGCGGGCTCGTCGCCTTCCCGCTCGAACGCCTGCCGCGCACCACGCGCGCCCAGGCCATGGACATCCTCAGCTCGCAGGCCGGCATGGCCGGCTACAAGGCCGTGCTGATCGCCGCGCAGCTGGCGCCGAAGTTCTTCCCGATGCTGACCACCGCCGCCGGCACCATCCGGCCGTCGAAGGTGCTGATCATCGGCGCCGGCGTCGCCGGTCTGCAGGCCGTCGCCACCGCCAAGCGCCTCGGCGCGCAGGTCGAAGGTTTCGACGTGCGCCCGGAAACCCGCGAACAGATCGAATCGCTCGGTGGCAAGTTCCTCGACCTCGGCGTCAGCGCCGCTGGCGAAGGCGGTTACGCACGCCAGCTCACCGACGAGGAGCGTGCCCTGCAGCAGCAGCGACTCGCTGACCACCTCAAGGGCGTCGACGTCATCGTCTCGACCGCCGCCGTGCCCGGTCGTCCTGCACCAAAGATCATCAGCGCCGCGATGGCCACCGGCATGAAGCCCGGCAGCGTGATCGTCGACCTGGCCGCCGAGACCGGCGGCAACTGCGAACTGACCCGTCCGGGCGAGACCATCGATCACGGTGGCGTCACCATCGCCGGCCCGCTCAACCTCGCCAGCAGCGGCGCGATGCACGCCAGCGACATGTTCGCGCGCAACGTCTTCAACTTCGTTTCGCTGCTGCTCGACAAGCAGGGCGCGCTGCATTTCGACTGGAACGACGAGCTGCTCGCCAAGACGGTGTGGCCGGAGCGCGCGGCGTCCTGACGTTCCGGCGCCGGATCGATTGTCCTGAACTGCCACCGCCTGCCGTTCGACCGGGCAGGCGCCGAGGCTTGCCTGCCGTGCGTGGTAGGCCTACCCTCGGGGCAGTCCGACGGCACCACGACAGGTGCCGCTCGATGAAGGAACACCCGCAGGAGGCCGTGACATGCGTCAGTCATTCGAAGGGCAGGCAACCGAACCGCAGGACACGCGCGGCGCGCATGGCGTGACCCTCGCACCGCCCGATCGCGAAGGCCCGATGCTGCAGGCACCGCAGAAGGCGCGCGAACTGGAGATGAGCGCAGGCGAACGCGAGCTGTTCGTCCGTGCGGTGAACCTGGTGCAGAACAAGGCCGGCCTGAGCGAGGACGAGGCGCGCAAGGTCGCCACCGACGTGGTGCTCACCGCGCGCACCACGCCCGGCCTGTCGGAAAAGCCCGAGTACATGGACGTGCGCAATGGCCATGTCATGCTCGCGCAGAAGATCGACAAGGAACCGATCTTCAGCGGCTACGTCAACATCGAGCAGTCGAAGGCGCAGAGCGAGCAGCAGGTGACCGCGAAGGTCGACCAGCACGAGCGCGTGCTGCAGGAGCGCCAGGCCCGCGATGCGGAGCGCGAAGCCAAGCCGCTGACGCAGGCCGTCGAGGATCGCGTCACCAACAGCTTCACGTTCTCACGCTCGATCTGAGCTTTTCTCCTTCCCTCGCACGCGGGGGAGGAGGTCCAGCCTCCCCATACGACAACGGCGCCCTCGGGCGCCGTTGTCGTGTCAGCGTGTCGATCTGCGCTTACTGCTTCGCCTGTGCCGCAGCATCCGTGGGCGACGCCGCCTGCGCGGCCTTGAGCGAGGCCGGCGGATTCGCTGCCATCATCGCGTCGCGTGCGGCGCGGAACGGATTGCCCTTGTACCAGTTCGGCCAGAGGTTGGTGTCGTGCACCAGCGCCAGGCCGACCTCGAACAGCGATGCGAGGTCCTGCATCGTGCCGTCGAGCTTCCACGTCGCCGGGTCGTACTCGTCGTCCGGCTTGTGATAGCGATGCTCGTTGTAGTCCTTGCCGGCCGCTTCGCCCGCAGCAGTGCCGCCTTCCATCAGATCGGTGCCGCCGTCCGCGTACAGCGCGGGCACGCCGGCCTTGGCGAAGTTGAAGTGATCCGAACGGAAGTAATAGCCGCCGGCCGGGTTCGATTCCTCGACCAGCGTGCGACCCTGGCGCTCGGCGATCGGCTTGAGGATGTCCTCCATCTCCGAATTGCCCTTGCCGACCACGGTCAGATCGCGGGTGCGGCCGGACACGCTCATCGCATCGATGTTGATCACGCCGACGGTGCGATCCAGCGGGATGCTCGGATGCGCGACGTAGTACTTCGAGCCGAGCAGGCCGGATTCCTCCAGCGTCACCGCCACGAACAGCGCCGAACGCTTCGGCTTCGGCCCCTTGGCCATCGCCTCGGCGATTTCCAGGATGCCGGCCACGCCGGTCGCGTTGTCGACGGCACCGTTGTAGATGTTGTCGCCTTCCTCGCCGTCGTGCTTGCCCAGGTGGTCCCAGTGCGCCATGTACACCACGGCTTCCTCGGGACGCTCGCTGCCCGGCAGCAGGGCCAGCACGTTGCGCGATTCCTTCTCGGCGATCGTGCTCTTCAGGGTCACGCTGGCCTTGGCCGGCAGCGTCACCGGTTTGAAGCCGCGCTTGCCCGCAGCCGCGCGCATCGCATCGAGATCGAGGCCGGCGTCGGCGAACAGCGTCTTCGCCTGCTCGCCGGTGATCCAGCCCTGCAGCGGCACGCGCGGCGCCGGGTCGTCGGCCGCACGCAGGTCGTACTGCGCGCCGGACCAGGAATTCTTCACTACGTCCCAGCCGTACGACGCGCCTTCGGTGTCGTGGATGATCAGCGCCGCTGCCGCGCCCTTGCGGCCGGCTTCCTCGAACTTGTAGGTCCAGCGACCGTAGTAGGTCATCCGGTTGCCGTCGAACAGCGTCGCGTCCTTGCTGTGGAAGCCCGGGTCGTTGACGAACATGACCACGGTCTTGCCTTTCACGTCGACGCCCGCATAGTCGTTCCAGTTCTGCTCCGGCGCATCCACGCCGTAGCCGACGAACACGAGCTCGCTGCCGTCGATCTTCACTTCGGGCTGGCCCGTTCGCGTGCCGACCACCATGTCGGTGCCGAACTTCAGCGTGCGCGGCGTGCCCTTCACGTCGATGGTCATCGTCGTCGACTCATCGGCGGTGGTTTCCATCATCGGCACCACCTGGAAGTAGCTGTCGCCATTGCCCGGCTTCAGCCCCATGCGCTCGAACTGCGCCTTCAGGTACTGGACGGTCTTCTCCTCGCCCGGCGTTCCCGGCGCGCGGCCCTCGAACTCGTCCGACGCCAGCACGCGCACGTGCTCCGCGAAATCGGCGGGATCCAGCGCATCCTTGAACGCGAACGCCGCCGGCTTCGCGGCATCCGTCGCCGGCTTCGCAGCCGGCGTTTCCTCGCCCTTGCACGCGCTCAGCGCAGCAGCGGCAGCGAGGGACAACAACAGGGTCTTGGGCAATGAACGGCTCATCGTACGGTCTCGATATTTCCTGACGAACGGAACCTCCGAGTGTACGACGGACAGGGTGGGGGCGGGTGTGCGGGGATTGTTGGGGGCTGGGAGATCGGGATGCGCGTCCTGCCTGCGGGGAGGGGGGGCGGGGAGGCGATCATCTCGTGGACCCGTCACTTGTCGGTTCTCCGCCCGGCGGCTGCAGCCACGGCCCATGACCGGCCATGGGGCTGGCACCGACGGCGCCCTGTCCGATCAGCAGCTTCAAGTCGACGACCGGGGGCGATCGCCTGGGGCGCTCAGTCGAAAGCGACCTGCATCTTCAGGAACAGCTCGGTCCTGATCCTGCGATCTTCCGGCATGACGCTGGCGTCCTTCTCGCTCTGCCAGCTCGCGCCCATGTAGAAGGCCGTGCCGGCGCTCCTGCGCAGGGCGTAGGTGAGTGTCGCCAGGTCGACATGGTCACTGTCCGTCTTCACGCCGGAGGCCAGGAACCGTTCGTACAAGGTGCGCTGTGCGATCAGACGCAAGGTCTGCGTCGCGTTGAAGTGCCAGATGGCAAGCAGTTGCGATGCGGTCTCGCCATAGACTCGGCCGCCATCGGATTTCAGCGCTGCACTGGACAGCTTCGCCTCGACTTCGAGCCTGGGCAGGGGCCTGACGGCCGCGTCGACGGTCAGGCGATGGCCAGGCAGGACCTCGTCCGACAGCGTGTCCGCAAGGTCTCCGACATCGGCGCTTATCGACAGCATCGAGAACCGGTCGGACGGGCTGATGCTGAATGTCGCATGCCAGTAGGTTTCGTCGAGCAGCGGCGTCCCGGGGGCGGTCCGGAAGCGGGTCCAATTCCGGTATTCCAGGGACAGGTTGGAATTCCAGAGGCTCTCGATCGAGATGCCGGGAACCACGGACTCCGAGATCAGTTCGTGATGGTCGCGCGCGACGGCCTTCTCGGCCGAAAGGCTGACCACCAATTCGTTGACGGGACCGAGATTGCGCCTGATCCAGCGCTGCGTGCCGGACAGTCGGCGCACGCCCGATTGCTGCAGGAAACCGATGTCGTTGCGGAATCCGGAGCTGATATCCGAATAGGTCAGGTTGGTGTCGGCGTTCTCGGTCTTCCATTGCGCGGCCAGGTGCATGCTGCTGCCTCGCCGTGCCTCGCCGCGTGCGAGCAAGCCATCGTCACCCGGCAGTGCGGTGGTATCCGCCATCAACCATTGCCCCGTGAGGCGCAGGAAACGGGAGGCTTGCCACACGAGGTCCGCGCCCGCGACGGTGTTGCTGCCGATGCCATCCGCATATTGGCGATTGGAGGCCAGGACGCCCACCGAAAAGCCTGCGCCGTGATGCTGCAGCCGCACGAGGCTCGCCGAGGATGCCGGCTGGTCCACCTGTTCCGTGGAATAGGCGCCGGGGATCAAGACCTGGCCGCCGCCATCGTCGCGCAGGGTGAAGGCCGTGCCGGACCAATGCGCCGTGCGCGCGGTACTGCGCAGGCCCCAGCGCGGATACGTCACCGTGCGCGTGTAGATCGCTTCGGTCGGCGTGCGCAGAAGATCTGCCGATTCCAGGAAGAACGCCCGTGTTTCCGGGACATAGAGAGCGAACTGCGTATTGCCCGATAGCTGGGGGACATCGAGCTGCACCTGGGAGAAATCGGGATTCAGGGTGCCATCGATGACCCATTCCGGGCTGGCCTGCCACTTGAAGTCCAGTCCGACGTTCCACTCACGGTCGGCCGTCCTGCTGGAATCGGCATCGCGCTCGCCGGTCTGCCGATAGGTCAGGTTCGGACGCAGTTCGAGCGCCGTAGCAGCCGGCGGTTCGATATCCTGCAGGGGCTGCATCGCGTCGATGAACGAGGTGGCCTCCAGGGGCACCGTCACCGACGTGATCGTATGGAATCGGTCGCGCGGCACGTTGCGCACGATCATGATCCGCCATGGCCCTTTCCCGCTTTTCGAATAGCGCAGCGACGAAAACGGAACGCGGAAGACCGCCGAGTAACCTTGTTCGCTGCGCCTGGCGGCGCCCTCGAAGACGAAGTCCGGCGAGAAGTCCTGGTTGTCGTCGTTCGTGTACAGCCCATCCCCGGTGCTTCCGGAGGCGTTCATGCGAAAGAACTGCGCGGCCTTGCGCTGGCCGGTCGGGTCCATGAACAGCGCCACGAAATCCTGAGTGCGGTATACCGTGTCGTGCCTCACCAATGGCGCGCGGATGAGTCCGGGTTCCGGATCCATCGCTTCGATGCCGACGTAGAGTGCATGCTCGTCGAACAGGACACGGACTTTCGTCCCATGCTCCGGTGTCGCCTGGAATCTGGGCGACCGCTCGACGAAGCCTTCGAACACAGGCGCCTGTTGCCAGACGGACTGAGCCATGGTCCCGTCCAGCACCACCTTCTCGTCAGCAGGCAGGCGCATGGAACGGATGGTGTTCTCGTCTGCACTCGCGATCATCGGGCTGACGAAAAACTGCGCCATCAGCAGCAGCTGGAGGCGCATCCCGGACTTGCGCGAAAAGCGGACGTTTGCTCGGGTCATGCGGTTTTGCGCGATCAACTTGATGCCCGGAGTCATTTGGCTACGGTCCATGGTGGGCGACGGAAAGCACGTCACCGATGATTCGGCGCCGGATCAAGCGGCGGGATGCCACGCCAGGCTTGCGAACAGTCCGGAGATGTAGTCGCGGACGTCCTCCGAGCGCTGCGCGCCGACGATTCCGCCGTAGGGAACCGACGGGAGGTCGTAGTCCGGCGAGTCGTCGAATGCTGCGTCCGGATCGCGCTCGTGCCATTCGATGACGCGCGCGTCGCTCCTGAGCTGCTCGAAGGCGCCGGACTCCGACCAGCGCCCTTGGCGATAGCGATGCCCCGGCACGACATACCAGCCGCAATACTTCCCTTGCCTGGCGATCTGGCGCAGATCGAAATGACACTCGTCGACGAGCAGGCGAAGCTCGAGCTCCTGGAGATCGACGCCCCATGCCAGCGAGGTCGCCTGCGTCACGCCGGCACCACCGATGCGGTTGCCGATTTCCAGGAAGACCAGGCCGCGTTCGGATTCGATCGCCTCGAGGTGGAAGGCGCCGACCCGGATGCGCACCGCTTCGATGACGCGCTGGATCCAGGCAAGGCGCTCCGCGCCCAGGTCGATCTGATAGGAGCCCAGGGGCTCGTTCTCGTTGTAACGCTGGCAAGTGCCGATGTAGCGGCTGCCGCAGGCGGCTTCGACCACGCCGTCCCGCACCAGTCCATCGAAATGGACGATGGGTCCGCCGACGAATTCCTCGAGTTCGTAGGCATCGTAATTCGGTCGTTCGCCATCGATGGCCGCCACGCCTGTGCAGTGGCCATCGATGGCGGCCATGGCGGATGAGGCGTTTTCGAAAATGACGACATCCTCGCTGCCGGCGCCATGCGTCGGTTTCAGCACTGTCCTGCCGGTCCACTCGAGTGAGGCATTGCCGCTGCGCAGCGTGGCCAGCGAGATGAAGCGAGGAGCGTCGATTCCCATCGCCGTCACCGCCTTCTTCATCGCGACCTTGTCGCGCACGAGCCGGGCATCGGAAAGACTGGGTCCGTGCACGCCCAGCGCATCGCGCAGTTCCGCTGCAGCGAGCAACTCGTATTCCGACAGGGAGATGATGCGGTCGAAAGGACGTGTGTCGTCGTCTCCTTCGCCCGGCGATGCCTTCAGCGCTTCCAGCACCGACTGGCAGAT
Organism: Lysobacter brunescens; assembly: GCF_042677005.1. Classification (NCBI taxonomy): domain Bacteria; kingdom Pseudomonadati; phylum Pseudomonadota; class Gammaproteobacteria; order Lysobacterales; family Lysobacteraceae; genus Lysobacter; species Lysobacter brunescens. Next base: position 2,172,422 of record NZ_JBHTIF010000001.1, read on the forward strand.
GCCGCTTGCGCTGTCCTCCCGGACGACTCTCCTGCATCGCAGGTCTGGCGGAACGCTCTTGAGCTTTTCGGCCGTGCCGACGTAGACCACATCGTGCAGGTCGTGGTCGATGCCGTTGTGGTACAGCATCTTGGCGTAATCGATCTTGTGCAGGATCAGGATTTTCATGCGTGATTCAATGCCATGTGCGGCTCGGCTCGATGGCTGCCGTCCGATGCCGAGTGCGGATGTTGAAGAGGAGATGGAGGGCCGCGAGTGCCGCGAGCATCGCGAACATCACCAGAAAGGCGCTACGCATCGAGTCGGCCGCGCCCGAGGCCGCAGCCATCGCATGCGCAGCGTCCGCAGGGTCCATCGACGACACGCGTGCCATCAGTTCACGGGCGATCGGATCGGCACTGGCCAGCAGGCCTCCGCAGACCGCCACGCCGATGGACTGACCGAGCATGCGCGACAGGTAGAACAGGGAGGTCGCGCTTCCCCGCACGGTATCGGTGACGGCGGATTGCAGGGCGACGGAGAAGATGACGCTGCACGCGCCCAGGCCGATGCCGAGGACGCCCGACATCGCAAGAACCAGGATAAGTCCTTCGTTTCCGGACTGCAGTGCAGCCAGGCACAGCCCGAGCGAGCCGGCCAGTACGATCGCCCCGGCCAGGTTGACGAGCGTGCCATGATGCTGCGAGCGGATGAGCATGCCGACGCCGATACCGCTGAAGGTCCAGGTCAACGTCATCACGGCGACCGTCGAGCTGATCGCCAGGTAGTCCGCTCGCAGGACCACCGCAGCGAAGGTCGGGACATACACGGTCAACCCCATCGCGATCGCGCCACAGATGAAGGCAGAGACCACCGCCTTCAGCACCACCGGGAGGCGGAGAAGGCTGGTCGGGAACAGTGCGGAAGCGGCATCCTGCTGGGAGCGCCACAGGAGGATCGCGGATACGGCGCCGATGAGTCCGATCGCCAGCCATTGCATTGGCGATATGGACTGGCCGTGGACGAGCGCGATCATGGTCGCGAGCAGCGTCACGCACAGGTATGCGGACGGCATGACGGCGAGGCTGCGATCCGCATTCTCTTCCCCTGCCTCATTGCTCGGCCTGCCGCGATAGAAGCCGACCAGGAGTATCGTGGAGATCACCACGATCGGGAGGTTGATCCAGAAGATGTAGCGCCAGTCTAGGATCTCCATGATCGCCGAGCCGATGACCGGCCCGGAGATGGCAGCGATGCCCCATACGGCACTCCCCATCGCCTGGTACTTGCCTCTCGACTGATCGGAAATGACATCGTTGAGCGCAGCCGTGCCGACGGTGATGAGGCCGCCCGCGCCGACACCCTGGAGCACGCGGAAGAGCACCAGGGACAGCATGTCCCACGCCAGCCCGCAGGCCAGCGTTCCTGCAAAGAAGATGGCTGCCGCGAACACGAAGCAACCCTTGCGACCGAGGCGGTCCGAGGCGCTTCCGAACAGCGGCATGGTGACCGCCTGGGCAATCAGGTAGGCGCTGAATACCCAGCTCATGTCCGAAAGGCCGCCGAAACTCTGGATGACGGTCGGAATCGCCGCGACCACCACGGTCGATTCCATCGCGATCGCATACGAGCAGAGCAGTACGGCCGCCAGAACCGCTAGGTGTGGCTTCCTGTTGCCGGCGGGGGTCATCGGGGGGCGACTTTGTAGATCTGCTGCGAGAGCGATGCCGCGATCTGCAGGTGCTCGCTGAGGAACCCATCGACCGGATCGTCCGGCCAGTAGAACTGCACGCAGCCATCGCGACTGTTGGAGTCGTGGCTTCGCACGATCAGGTCGCCCGGCTTGCGCCAGGTGTAGATCGTCTGCACGCAATCGGGCAGGGTTTCGGTTGCCGGCAGGTTGACCTGCTCGACGACGCCTGCAGCCGCATTCATGAATGAGATCGCGGCGCGTCCGCGGAGCTCGATGCCGTGCGGCTCGTAGTCGTCGCGCAGGTAGGACTTCGTGTGCATCTCGAAGGCATTGATGCCCGAAGTGCTTTCGATCATGTCGAAGGTGCCGTCGCCGGGCGGACGCGCGTTGAGCTCCATGAGGACGACGCGATTCTCGTCATAGACCTTCATCTCCACCTCGACCACGCCGCGGTCGACCCCGAGCGCACGGCAGGCTGCCTCTGCAGTTTCGCGTATGACCCGGCTCTTGTTGAACACGCTTGGCATCGAATGACCCATCTCGACGAAGTAGGGCTTCGCGCCGAGATACTTGTCGTCGACGGTGAGCGCGACCACGCCGCGCTTCGAGGTGGCGAGCGTCACCGAGACCTCGTGGGGAGCGTCGATGTACTCCTCCACGAGGAACAGGGATTCATCGAGCCCGTGGCGCTGCTGGTAGCCGCTCATCGCCTGCCGCAGATGGGCATAGGCGGCACCCAGTTCGGACTGTTCCCTCACCAGCATCACGCCTTCGCTGCCGCCCGCGTTGCGCGGCTTGACGACGACGGGGAAGCCGAGCTGCGGCGCGTGGGTCTCCAGTTCTTCCAGCGTCGTGAACGGCATGTAGCGTGGAACCGGAAGCCCGGCGGCTTCGAAGGCCTTGCGCATTTCGTACTTGTTGCGCGCCCGGCCGATCGTCGCTTCGCTGAGGTAGGGCAGGCCGTAAGTCCTGGCGATCTCCAGTCCGGCTTCCATGCACATTTCGATCAAGGGCACGATTGCCCTCGGCTTGGCGCCCGTGCGGGCGCGGAAGCGCTCGATCGCGGCCAGGGCCTCTTTCGGATGGCAATGGTTGCCGTTGATCGTGAGGTCGGCGAACGCATGCCCGTTGATCGTCGCGTTGGGGTACATCACGGCGACAGGCATGTCGGTCGCACGCACTGCGCCGAGGAGCGATCGATCGCGGAATTTCTCGGAGCCGAGGATCAGGCAGTAATCTTGGCCTTTGCGGTTTGTTTCCATCGCGGGGAACTCCAGGTATGAACTCGGGGGCATTGGCATGCGGAGGGTGGTTGGTTCGCCTCAACGCGAGCGGGCGGAGGAAAGCATGGTGTCGGCGAGCTTGCGTTCGGCCGACATGTCCATCTTGCGAAGCGCCTCGACGATGCCTTGTCGATCCGCAGGGTTGCGTTGCTGGCCGACCTGCCATTTGCCGATCAGCTGGGTGATCTCGATGTCGATGCCGACGATGTGCTCCACCAGCGCACCGATGAAATCCTGCGGCGCTTCATCGACCCGCCAGGCGTTCTCCCTGCCAGCCTCGAAGTAATCGGTCATGCTGCGGACATCGGCGGCGAGCGTCGCGGCGTCGCGCACGAGCCGGATCCTGCCGCGTGCGTGGACCACGCTGTAGTACCAACTCGGCTGGACACGGCCGTGCTTGGTGCGCGATGGATACCACGATGGCGAGATGTAGGCGCTCGGTCCGGAGAAGACGACCAGGCATTCCAGTCCATCCGGGACGATCGACCAGAATTCATTGTCCCTTGCGGCATGCGTCTTGAGCATGCCGAGCGGGCTCGTGGCGGTTTCCAGCACGAAGGGAAGGTGGTCGACGGACGGCCCCCTGTCTGTCTGGATGATCAGCGTGCCCAATGGGTATTCGCGGATCAGGCCATGCAGCCGTGATCGGTCCTGGACGTCGAAGAGCGGTTGTCTATGCATCGATGTTGGGCCTCGCGCGGCACTGCATGCCACGCCTGAGCTTGTTCAGGGCGTCGGAGTCACGGTCTTGCGAAGGTCGCTCATGCCCATGCTTTCCAGCACGTCGGGCGTCTTCGCGAAACGGATGTTCCCGTAACCGACGATTTCAATGTGGTTGCCCCACGGATCGAGGAACCCCAGAAAGCGGCCCGGCAGCAGCGGAATGCCCAGTTCGATCAGGCGGGCGCGGACTTTTTCCTTGTCGTCGACGACAAGCCCGAAGTGGCGATCGCCGTCTGATTCCTGCACGCGTCCCTTGGTGAGTGCGATGAACTGGTCGCCGAGCTCAAGCGAACAGCGGTCTTCTTCGAGATCGTCCACTTCGAAGGTCATGAGCTGGCTGTAGAAGGCGATTGCCTCCTTGATGTCGCCCACTTCGAGTGAGACATGATTGATGCCGACGGCTCTTGCGAGGGTCATGGAAGGTTCCTTGGTTCAGTCGTTGACAGTGGACAGGGCGTCGGCTTCGTTCTCGGCTTCCACGCCGGCCGTCTTCACTTTCTGGAAGGCCTCGATGAACTTGCGGGTCGCCCACGGGCCGGATACGGTGACGCGTACCCAGTCGGTGAACTGTGCATCGGTGAACGGACGGCGAACCAGGATTCCTTGCGCTGCAAGGCTGGAGACCATCTCATCCGGCGTGATGCGGTCGCAGTGGACCAGGACGAAATTGCCGCGCGTGTCGCGATAGCGAACATCGAGGTCGTCGAGTGCGGCGAAGATCTTCGCCTTGCTGCTCGTCACCATCTCGCGATATTCCTCCACGTATTCCGGATGGTCGAGCACCCATTCCGCGAAATGGGCCGACAGTGCCGAGATTTCGTAGAGCGGACGGCACTTGACGATATGCGCCATCAGCTCTGGGTTCGACATCAGGAAGCCGACCCGCGCACCGGCCAGGCCGTGCGCCTTGGACATCGTGCGCGAGATGATCACGTTGTCGAACTCGGCGAGCAGGGGCATGTGCTCGCTGCGGTCGCCGCCGACGTACAGGTAGGCTTCATCGATCAGGAGAAGAACGCCGCGCGCGTGCAGGTACTGCGCCAGTTCGCGCATCTCGGGCACGGTGATCGAAGTGCCGACGAAGCCGCTTGGATCTTCCATGACCATCAGTTTCGTCTTCGGGCCAACGGCCGCCTTCATGCGCTCCAGATCGGGCAGCCAGTCCCGGACCGGGATTGATACCACCTCGGCGCCGGCAAGCTGCGCATAGATGGAGAACATGAAGTACGAGGGGGCATGCAGGATGATCTCATCTGCCGGCGAGATGCAGGCGTCGAAAAGTGCCTTGATGGCGACATCCGAGCCGTTGCCCAGCAGGACTTGGTCAGTCCCGACGCCGTTCTGTTGCGCGAACTTTTCGTAGAGAGGACGCAGGTTCGGGTATCCCCAGACAAGCTCCTGGGAGATCGTCTGCCTGAAGCTTTCGAACGGCTCGTCGTCGAAAGCGTGGAGATTCTCGTTCTTGTCGAGGCGCAGGTAAGCAAGGCGATCGGCCAGCTCGTCCCGGATCACCTCGCGATCGAGGGCCATCACATTCGGTTTTACGTATTTGCTGACGGATCGGTTCGTGTCGTTCATGTTTTCGGTTCCAGGTGTCGTGCGTCCTGCAGGACGGCGTTCTGATGCGGGGCTGTTTCGTTCGGAGTCGGTCTTCGATCCGTGCATGGGCATGAGGTCGGAGGCTTGGCGAAGGCTTGCCCGACGGTTACACAAGCCAGGAGCGGTCATCTGCCGGCAGTGCCTGGCATGATGTCGTCCCGCACTGCCTGTCCAGGCGAGATACGCCATGCATGTGCGGAGCAAGGCTCATGCGTAGGCTCCCGCCAATGCGGCGCGTGCTTCCCACAACTCCGGGAAGAGCCGGTGGTTCAGCATGTTCGCCAACGTCTGGACGGGCATGCCCTTGGTGCCGATCCCGCCAGTGCCGATGGTGCGTACTGCGACGAAAAGATGTTCAAGGCGCCAGACCGACACCTTTCCATCCAGGTCGATCAATGCCTCCGCAAGCACGTACAGCGGCTGATCGTGACCACTTCGGAAGATTTCCTGCAGGTCGCTGCGGGAAGCCCCGCATTGCGCCAGGAAGGCGGCATGAAGGCGAGGTGCGGCACGACGCAGCGAGGACCAGCCCGGAGACTCCAGGCCGGAGCCCTTGCCCAATGCAGGTCGCAGTGCGCCGAAATCGAAGGACGACATCTTGGACAGCAGCTTGAGTTGTCCCGTGATCAGGTCGATGCAGTCGGTCGCACGGCCCAGGATCTGCGCTGCAGCCATGGGTCGAGCATCATGGATCAGCGTGATCGCATGTTCGATCTCGAATACGGCCTGTTTCAGCCAGAGCTCGGTCGACTGGTGCACGCACTGGAACAGGCGCTCATCCCGATGCAGCAGTTCGTCGTCGGGACGCTGCAGGCTCAGCAGCATGTCCGTACGCATGTAGCTTGCATATTCCGATTCCCCGGCAGTCGGAGGGATCTGATTCGCCACTTCGTTCGTCACAGGACATTCGTTCACCGCGTCGTCTCCTCGTAGATGGCCATGACACGGCAGGGACTGCCCGATCCGCCGACGATCGGCAAGGGGGCGATGATCACCATCGCCCCCCGGGCCGGGAGCAATTCGAGATTTCTCAGTTGGGTCAGCCCGTACTTGTTGGCGCCGTGGAAGAACCAGTGACATGGATACGCCGGATCGAAGCAGCCGGCCTGGCCCGCATCCGTACCGACCGTCTCGACCCCGATGCCCTGGATTGAGGTGTCCTCAGCCAGCCATTTCGCGCACTCCGGGCGCACGCCGGGGGTGATGCCCTCGTTGAGGAATCTGTCGGGATCGTTTCCATGACGGCTCCATCCCGTCCGGTAGAGCAGCCAGCCGCCTTCGGGGAGGGGGCCATGCGTTTCGATCCAGCGTTCGACATGCTTGCGTTCGAGAAGGAACGAGGGATCAACAGCCTCTTCGGTGAGGTCGATGACCACCGCTGGCGCCACGAGACGTTGCACCGGGACTTGAGAGACGTCATCGAGATCGCGACCCGTCACCCAGTGGATCGGTGCATCGAAGTGCGTGCCGGTGTGCTCGCACATCTTGAGGTTGTTCCAGTAGACGTGCGGCCCCTTTTCGTCGTATCGACTGATCAGCTCGCGCGAAAACGGCCATGGCTGGCCTCGCTCGGGCGGAAGCCGGATGATCGGCGTCAGTTCGTGCAGCGGTGCCGTCAGGTCGACGATGCGAAGGTGGCCGGATGTCAGGCCTTGCAGCAGGATTTCGATGGCGGAGCCGGTGATGGACATGTCTTTTTCAACGTTCATGGTTGCGACAAGGTCGTGCGAGGCGCGTGCCTGCTGAGCGATGCAGGAGCGATTCCGCGAAGCTTCAGGTCGGGAGGGCATGGCGGGATGGCCATCGACAGGCGGGTCTCGATCAGGGCGCTCCCCATCACACGACCTGTTCGAGTGCGTCGTCGGTCTTGCGTGTGTGGCGCTCCGAATCGGCGTACACGGGCATCGACCAGGCCGGGTTGTCCGTGCCGAGCACCGTGGCATCGAAGACTGCTTGCAGACGCTTCGTCAGCACGCCGACCTGTCCCGATCCTACGGCGATACGGTCGATCGTCGTGATCGGTGTGATCTCGGCCAGGGTGCCGCAGAGAAACAACTCGTCTGCGAGATACAGCTCGGTGCGATCGATCTCGCGCCGCTCCAGGTCGACACCGAGGGTTTCTCGCGCCAGTGTTTCGATGGTCGCGAGCGTGATGCCTTCGAGCACGCCGCTCGTTCCTGGGGGGGTGACGAGCCGGCCGTCGCGCACCATCACGAAGCAGGCGCCCGGTGCCTCGGAAACAGTGCCGCGTTGATTGGTGATGAGGCAGGTGTCGTAGCCGTTCCTGATCGCTTCGTGCTGTGCCAGTCGGCTGTTGTGGTAGTTCGCGCCGGTCTTGATCCTCGGCGGCATCGTATCGTCGCTGATCCTGCGCCAGGACGAGATGCAGGCTGCAGCGCCGGCGTGGAAGCGCGGCGATCGAGGGGCCGGGATGGCCGTGATGTGCAGGCCGGCATCTTCCGTGTAGCAGAGCGGATCGAAGTTCGGACCCATGCCGAAATAACCGACGATGCAGACATGCGCATCGCCTGCCACTTCATTGGCGCGAAGAAGCGTCTGGCATCCGCTGCGGATCTCTTCGTCCGAATACCTGCAGGGCATCGCGATGCATTTCATCGAGCGATGCAGGCGATCAAGGTGATCCTGCAGCCGGAACAACCTCAGTTGAGCTTCATCGGCTTGCCAGTAGGCCCTGACGCCCTCGAACACGTTCGCGCCCCAGAAAGCGCCCTGCGTCCGGACATGCACGACGCAGTCGTCCCATGGGACGATTTGGCCGTTATGCCAAGCGAACCTCGGGGTAAAGCTCATCGGACATCTCCTGCGGCTGATGGTGCGACGACAAGGCGCGTGCGCGGTCGGGCACAGTGCCGGTTTTCTCGGCCGGGCACGCTCATGCGGCCCGCCGGATCTGCTGGTCGGAGGGCTCCTCCGTCTTCCGGACGCTGCGCGCACCAGGTTCCAGCGCGTTGCGGACCGCGTCCCGGACGCGATCGGCGTGCGTGCCGTGACCGGCCACGTGCCCGTCCATCCGGACGAGGATCCACTCCCCTCGGTGGCAGCCGTAGTGCTGGGCGAGGTCGGGGTCGTTGCTGGTGAGGATGCGCGTATCCGGCGCGATAGACTGGACCTCCTGCGCGGGAGGCAGGATGACGATGATGCTGGCGTGCGGTACGTTCGCAGTCTGTTCCTGTCGCGCTGCGAAAGCCTTTGCGTCCTCGGCATCCTTCGCGAAGTACACGCATGTGAACGCGCGCCCGAAGTATTTCCTGAGTCGTGCCTCGACGCCTTGTTCGCATACCATCGCGTCTGGTGCCAACTTGCCGGACAGGACGTGGCCTGCGGCGACGATGGGCGACTTGGCGTAGACGTAGGGCTCGGCCATTTTTCCGCTGTTGACGAACCTGCGCATGGCAGGCATCAGCCTGGCCAGATGCAGGATGGTGTTGCGCATGTATCGCCTGTATCTGTTTGGCGGCACCATGAATTTCAGGGTGTCCTCGGTGATCCTGAGATTCTCGACAGCTGCTGCATGGCGTTCGGTGTGATAGGTGTCGAGCAGTGCATCGCCAGCCTCGCCCTTGAGCACGAGCGCCATCTTCCATATCAGATTGTCGGCGTCCTGGATGCCGCTGTTCATTCCACGGGAACCATACGGTGGGAAAGAGTGTGCGGCATCGCCTGCAAAGAACACGCGGCCATGGCGGAAGTTCCTGAGCACCCGTTGATGGAAGCGATAGGTGCTCAGCCAATCGATTTCGTAGTCTATGTCGCCTATCACGGCGCGAATGCGCCGATCCAGCTTGCCGTTGAGCTTCTCGGCTTCGATGTCGTCTTCTGGCGCCAGTTGCCAGTCGATCCGCCAGATGTCGTCGGGCTGGGGGTGGATGACCACCTGCCGGCCCGGGTTGAATGCCGGGTCATAGTAGAAGTGACGGCCCTTGTGCAACGGAAGCTTCGCCTTGATGTCGGTGATCAGGAAGCGCGCGTTGTGCGTATACCCGTCAAGTTCGGCGCCGACCATGCCGCGCAGCGAGCTGTTCACGCCATCGCACGCGATCAGGTACTGGAACGCGTGCTCTTCTCGGGCACCGTCGCTCTCTGCGACGATGCGTACGCTCTCGGCGTCCTGCGCGATTTCGTTGACGCGGCAAGACCACAGGATCTCGCACAGCGGATTCGCTTCGATCTCACCCAGCATGACCTGCTCGAGGCGATGCTGGGAGATATTGATGAATGGCCCGAATCCGAGGTCCAGCGGGAAGGTCTTGGTCGCGATGACCTTGCTGCGCACGTAGGTCCGTCCGACGTTCCATCGCACGCCTTCGTCCCGCATCCTTTCGCCGCATGCGATCTTGTCCAGGATCTCCACGACATCGCCCTGGATCAGGCATGCCTTCGACCCCTGCTTCACCAGGGCGGGCTTGGCATCCAGGAGCACGCTGCGTATTCCCAGCGAGGCGAGGCGCAAGGCGCAGACCATGCCGACGGGGCCTGCGCCGATGATCCCGACAGGAGCGACTGTATGCATCAGGAGACTTCCTCGATTTCCTTCGTGTGGGCGACGCCGTCGATGGACGGGAAGACCGGGATGGTTCTGACGGCGTCGAGATAAGGCGTTCCTTCGGTGTAGCCGGTGCCCGTGTTTTCACCGAGCATCTTGATCGCGATGCCGTAGTGGGTGCTCCGCCACTGTTTGATCGATTTCGCGAAATCGGCCATGGCTTGCGTCAGCTCGGTTCGCTGCGCATTGCCGATGCGCTTGTCGAGCGTCTTGTAGGCGTCGTCCAGCGTGGATACGCCTGCGATGACTTTCTGCTGTACTTCCGGAACGGAAGAGTAGGCGATCGAGTGAAGGCGGGATTCCTCCGGAACCCGGCACAGCGATTCGACAAGCTTGTAGTTCCTTGACTGGATCGCGCTCGCGCCTTCGGTGAATGCGCGGAATGTCTGGAATGACTCGCGCTGCATCGTCGAAAGCAGCGAGAACAGCATGGTGGTTTCGGCCAGAACGCCGTCCGCTTGCTTGATCAGGATGCCCGCATCCTTCGGCGAATCGTCGAAGCATTCCAGTGCCTTCATCAGGCGACCGGCGATCCAGCAGAAAGTCAGTTCGAACGACTGCAGCACGCGAATGAACATGTATTCGTCGTGGACGACATAGACTGGCAGGATGCTGCGCGCGAGCAGCTCCTGCTCGTGGCGTTCCGTTCTGTTCGCGACAATCCTGCACAGGTTTCGCGCCATCCCGATGGGGTCGTCATCCGCCTGGCTGAAGTCCAGGCCAATCCTTTCAATGACGGGTTTGAGCGCGCGCAGCGCACTCGCGCACCTGCGCTGCGAGACCTTTGGGTCTGGAGGCAATTGCTGCAGGGCCTTGTCCGCACCATCGATCATCAAAAGCTCGAAACGGAGCATGTCGCAGATGAGGTGCAGGAAAAGCCTGTCGCGCTTTTCGAGTGAGTTCCACCGTGTGTCGCCGCGAGCGCCGCCTGCGTCGATGCTCAAGACGCTGATGGCCAGGTATGTCACGTATTCGTAGCGACTGTCGTACTTGTCCAGCGCGACATCCAGGAATACCTTCAGCGCCTGCTCCGTCTGCGCTTGCTTCGTGATGAGCGATCGTGCGTCATCAAGCCTTTCAAGAAGGGTGTCGGGCACGAAGTGCTTGCCCATTTCGTGATAGGCTCGAATCACGGCATCGTATGGAAACAGGCCACTGCCGTCGTTTCCTATCCAAGCATCAATGGCGCCTGATGCGCGCGCAACATTGTTCGTTTCGTCCATGGACACGCTGTTTCTTCCTTGAAATTGCCAGCAAGCATGCACTCTGGCGTGGTGAATCCGGCCTAAACGATCCTTCGTCGCATCCATGCGGCGATGCAGCGCCGTTGATGAGCAAGACCGATGATTGTCGCATGCGGGCTCGCGCGGAGCAAGGTTTGGCGCATGCGCGGCATCGCGGCTTCTGTAAGATGGATGAGAAGGCTTCACTGTTCATGGCGATACGTGCGGTCGAACAGGCCTCTTCAACTGTATGCGGCAATTTGGATGCTTTCGCGGCAGTTGCGTGACAGTTCCGGCTGATGGAGCCTGAGCCCGGCCATATGTGGCTTCTCGTGTTCGCAGAACCGCTTAGCTCGCGAGATCGGTCGGATGCTCGTGTTGGCGACGCATGAGCGGTCGCCCGCCGTCGGTTGGAGACGGTGCATTCGCATGCGCAAGGCATTGCCTGTCGCAACGTCGCTGCAGGCGTGACGACCTTTTTCGATTCGGATCCCATTCGTAGCGCTGCCGATGAAAATTGACAGAATGATCAGTCACGGCAAGGATACTGTCGCATGCATGTGACGCATCTGCGGCCGAGGGCGCGTCCTGCTCTCGTGAGGTTGTCGCTGAGTGCATGGTGACGTGACTGCGATTATGGCCGGATCGTCCTGGGCCTGATGCGATGCATGCCATCCATGCCGACGTTGCTGCATGCAATGGTCGGTCTTCTTTATTTTGCGGTGCATCCTGCGCCGTACATGCTTTTGAACATGGAGTCCAGATGTACGAGCCATTGTCACCTACCGAGTTTCGCGCCAGCTTTCCTTCGCTCCGGAGCAATGTCCATCTGTGCAGCTGCAGTCTTGGTGCCAGGTCCGAACAGGCGGCTGCCGCTGTTGCGGAGATGCTCGCACTCATGGACCGGGATGGTGCGCCGTGGCCTCGTTTCGAACTGCAGCTGGAGCGCGTGCGCGAGGGATTCGCCCGGCTGATCGGCGCACGCCCGGAGCAGATCGCGATTCTCCCCAATGCGTCCATCGGTGCTTTCCAGGTCGCGTCGTGCCTGGACTGGACAAAGCGCGCGACCATCGTCTCCGCCGATATCGAGTTCCCGTCGATCGCGCATGTGTGGCTCGCACAGGCCGCGCGCGGTGCGAAGGTGTCCTTCGTCGGCCCCGGCGACGATGTCGCTGCGTCGTATCGATCTGCGATCGATGAGACCACTGGCCTTGTCTCGGTGCCGATGACGACCTACAAGCATGGCATCCGCTTGCCTGTCGGCAGGGTCGTCGAGGCGGCGCGTGAACGCGGCGCGAAAGTGTTCGTCGATGCCTACCAGGCCATCGGGACCGAGCCGATCGACGTCGTGGCGCTGGATTGCGACTTCCTCGTGGCGGGCGCAATGAAATACATGCTCGGGTGGCCTGGCATCGCATTCCTGTACGTGAAGGATCCCGGCATGATGGATCTGGACCCGCAACTGACGGGTTGGTTCGGGCGCTGCAATCCATTTGCCTTCGACCCGAGGCAGCTCGATTTTCCCGAGGCCGCGCGTCGTTTCGAAACCGGAACGCAGTCCGTGCCTGCTGTGTTCGCATGCAATGCCGCGCTTGATCTGCTGCAGCGTCTCGACATGCAGGCGGTGCGTGCGCACATCGCCGCGCTCGTCGCCCATGCGATCAGCAAGCTCGTCGCACAAGGTGAACGCGTACTCTCGGCAGCGGACGCCATGCAGCAGGGGGCGCATATCGCTATCGCCGACCGGGAGCCAAACCGCCTCGCTGCGTTTCTTGCCGAGCGCAGTGTCTTCATCAGTCCGAGGGGCGACGTGGCGAGGTTGTCGTTCCATTACTACAACACGATCTCGGATGTCGATCTCGCCTGCGCCCACATCGCCGGGTACAGGGCATCTTCGGGAAGCGTGGGCAATTAAGCATGCACGACTGAGCATGCATGGGCCGATCTCCTGTGCGCATCCTCGGGCCCGGGAAAAGCCGGTGTTGCATCGACGTGGACGATCACTTGCCTGATTGGCGACATGGTTGGGTCAGGCCTCGCTTCTGCCCGGACCCCGCGCCTTCAGTACCCCACGGCCTGCGGCTGCAGCCTGTGGTTTCTTCCAAAGCGATCAACGAAAACGCCGCTCCGGTGAGGGAGCGGCGTTGGGGGAGGGCGTGTAGGTGCGGGGCGACCGTGCTTCCTTCGATCAATCCTTCGGCGCAGTCGCACCTTCGTAGCGGACAGCGGTAGCGCCGGTGACCTCGCCGATGCGGGCGGTGCTGTGGACGTAGAGGTTCACGTCGCGCTTGAACACCAGGGGGCCTTCGACGATGGCGTTGGGGCCGACGATGATGCGCAGCTTGCGCTTGTTGGCGCTGACGGGCATCCAGTTGCTGGTGGGCTTTTCGACGGTGATGCCGCCGCGGACGTGGGAGCCGACGCCGACGGTGATGTCGCCGTTGACGGTGCTGATGCCGCCGGCGACGTCGGTGTCGACCAGGCCGATGGCGCCGTTCACGGTTTCCACGTCCTTGCCGATGCTGCTGCCGCGGTCGACGAACACGCTGCCGTTCACGGTTTCGATGTCGCCAACCTGGCTGCCGTTGCCGAGGCGGATGCTGCCGTTGACGGTCTGCACGCTGGCGGCGCGGATGCGCTCATCGCCGCGGATGCTGCCGTTCACGGTCTCGGCGTCGCCGATGCTGGCGCCGGTTTCGAGGTGGATGCTGCCGTTCACGGTGGTGGCGTCGCTGGCCTTGGCGCCGGCTTCGACGCGGATGCTGCCGTTGACCGTGGTCAGGTCGCCGTAGGTCTGGCCGGCGTGCGCGGTGATGCTGCCCATGACCTTGTCGACATCGTTCTTGCCGGCCATGGCGGCGGCCGGGACCAGGGCGGCGAGCGCGACGGCCAGGGCGGTGGCGCGCGTGGCGGCGCGGGTGGTCGGGGCGCGGAGCTTGAACATGGGGGACCTCTCGGTTGGGCGGGCGGTGCGTGTGGGACCTAGGATGCGGGGCCTTCGCTACAATCGCATCTGTCCGAAGTCACTGCCCCGAAGGTCACATGTCCGCTGCCGCGCATCCCCAGTCTCCGAGTCCCAGGCCTGTCGTACTGATGATCCTGGACGGGTGGGGATATCGCGAGGACCCGAGCGACAACGCCCTGGCCCTGGCCGAGCTGCCGAACTGGCGGCGCCTGTGGGACGGCGCGCCGCGCACCCTGATCCACACCGAAGGCCGCCACGTCGGCCTGCCGGACGGGCAGATGGGCAATTCCGAGGTCGGCCACATGAACCTCGGCGCCGGGCGGATCGTCTACCAGGACCTGACCCGCATCGACGCGGCGATCGAGGACGGCAGCTTCTTCGCCAATGCCGAGCTGCGCGCGGCCTGCGCCGCCGCGAAGGCGGCCGGCGGCACGCTGCACGTGATGGGCCTGATGTCGCCCGGCGGCGTGCACAGCCACGAGCAGCACATCTTCGCGATGCTCGACCTTGCCGCGCGCGAAGGCGTGTCCCGGGCCGCGGTGCACGCCTTCCTCGACGGCCGCGACATGCCGCCGAGGTCTGCAGAGCCCAGCCTGCGCGCGCTGCAGGCGAAGTGCGATGCGCTGGGCAACGCCCATGTCGCCAGCGTCGGTGGTCGCTATTTCGCGATGGACCGCGACAAGCGCTGGGACCGCATGCAGCGCGCCTGGGACGCCATCGTCGAGGCGAGGGCCGACCACCATGCCGCCGATGCGCTGACTGCATTGGCCGAGGCCTATGCGCGCGGCGAGAACGATGAATTCGTCGCCCCGACCGTCCTCGATGGTGCCCGGCCCATGGCCGACGGCGATGCCATCGTGTTCATGAATTTCCGCGCCGACCGTGCGCGACAGCTGACCGCCGCGTTCGTCGATCCCGGCTTCGACGGTTTCGCGACGCGTCGCCCGGCGCTGTCGCGCTTCGTCTGCCTGAGCGAGTACGACGCGAAGCTGCCGGCGGCGGTGGCCTATCCGCCCGAGGACCTGCGCAACACGCTCGGCGAGGTGCTGGCCGAGCGCGGCCTGACCCAGCTGCGCATCGCCGAGACCGAGAAGTACGCGCACGTCACCTTTTTCTTCAGCGGCGGGCGCGAGGATCTGTATCCGGGCGAGGAGCGCGTCCTCGTACCCAGCCCGAAGGTCGCGACCTACGACCTGCAGCCGGAGATGAGCTGCCCGGAAGTCACCGCGAAGCTGGTCGATGCGATCGCCTCGGGCCGCATCGACGTCGCGATCTGCAACATCGCCAACCCCGACATGGTCGGCCACACCGGCGACCTGCAGGCGGCGATCCGGGCGGCCGAGGCGGTGGACGTGGCGATCGGTGCGGTCGAGACCGCCGTGCGTGCGGCGGGTGGAGCGCTGCTGATCACCGCAGACCACGGCAACCTGGAAATGATGCGCGACCCCGAGACCGGGCAGCCGCACACCGCGCACACCGTCGGCCCGGTGCCTTTCGTCTATGTCGGTCAGCGCGAAGCAACCCTGCGCACCGGTGGCGCGCTGCGCGATGTGGCGCCGACCATCCTCGACCTGCTCGGCATCGCGCCCCCGGCCGACATGACCGGCCGTTCGCTGCTGGTCGCTGGCTGAAGACGCCCCATGACGTCTTCCTTCGCCCGCTGGCTGCTTGTCGCGCTGCTCCTGGCGCTGGCGACGCCGCTGGCCGCGCGCCAGTCCGGTCCGGAAGCGCAGCGCCAGCTCGAGAAGGTGCGCCGCGAGCTGGACGAGGTCGCGGCCGAGCGCCGCCGGCTGGAAGGCCAGCGCGGTGCGGCCAGCCGCGAACTGCGCGAGGTCGACGAGCGCGTCGCCCGCTCCAGCCGCGCCCTGCACGAGGCCGAAGCGCAGCTCGCGCGCGAGCAGGCGGCCTACGAACAACTGCTCGAGCGTCGCGACGAGTTGCGCAGCCAGCACGCCGCGCAGCGCCGCGAACTTGCCACGCTGCTGCGCGCGGCCTATGCGCAGGGCGGCCACGCGCCGCTGAAGCTGGCGCTGGCGCAGGACCGCGTCGCCGACAGCCAGCGCCAGCTCGCGTACTACGGCTACCTGCAGCGCCAGCGCGTGCAGCGCGCGGCGGCGCTGACCGCCGAGCTGCAGGAACTCGATCGCGTCGAAACCCAGATCCTCGCGCGTCGCACCGCGCTGGACACGGCCCGCGCGCAGCAGCGCGTGCAGCTGGCCAACCTCGACCGCGACCGCAAGGCGCATGCGGTCACGCTGACCGAACTCGAACAGCGTTACCGGGATCGCCAAGCCCGTGAACAGGCGCTGGGCAGCGATGCCAAGGCGCTGCAGGCGGTGGTCGCGCGCCTCCGCGCCGCCGCCGCGAAGGCCGCCGCCGAGCGGGTGGCGGCGGAGCGCGCCGAGAAGGCGCGGGCCGAGAAGGCCCGGCAGGCCGGCGGCACCAAGCCGGGCACGCGCACGCAGGGCGAACGCAAGCCGCCGCGCCAGATCGCCAGCGCCCCACCGGTGCGCGTCGGCGGGGCCGGCTGGCCGCTGTCGGGTGGCCTGCTCGCCGGTTACGGCGGACGCATGCCCGACGGTCGGGCCAGCCACGGCCTGCTCATCTCTGCGGGTCTGGGCAGCCCGGTGCGCGCAGTGGCCGACGGCAGCGTGGTGTTCGCCGAATGGATGACCGGGTACGGCCTGATCATCATCGTCGACCATGGCAACGGCTATCTCAGCCTGTACGCGCACAACGAATCCCTGCTCAAGGATGTCGGCACGTCGGTCAAGCGCGGCGATGCCGTGGCGCGGGTCGGCAACTCCGGCGGCCTGGCGCAGCCGGCGCTGTACTTCGAGCTGCGCCGCAACGGGCAGCCGGTCGACCCCAACAGCTGGCTTCGCCGGCAGTAACTGGCTGCGCCGCCGCCAAACCGATACGGTAGCCTTGCCTGAATGGTCGGGGCCCACCACGGTGAACCCGTCCCCCGTCCGGTGGTCCAACCCCGGTCCGCTTTCCCGCTGGAGTGTTCGATGCGATTCCCCCGTCGTCTGCCGCTGACGCTCGTGCTGGCCGCCGCCATCCTGCCGGCCTTCGCCCAGAGCGGCGCGCCGGTCCCGGCCGCGAAACCCGCCGCAGGCAAGGCCGACAGCAAGCCCGAGAGCCAGGTGCCACTGGAGGAGATCCGCCGCTACGTCACCGTCTACAACACGGTGAAGCAGGCCTACGTCGAGCCGGTGGACGACCGCAAGCTGATGCAGTCGGCGATCCGCGGCCTGCTGCTCGACCTCGATCCGCACAGCGCCTACCTCGTGCGCAGCGACGCGCAGTCGCTGGAAGAGGACAGCAGCGGCGCCTACGACGGCATCGGCGTCGACGTGCAGGTCCAGCCCGACGGCACCATCCTGGTGATCGCGCCGATCGACGACACCCCGGCCGCGCGCGCCGGCGTGAAACCCGGCGACCTGATCGTCGCCATCGACGGCAAGCCGCTCACGCCCGACTCGCTGGGCGAGAATCCGCTGCGCGGCGAGCCCGGCAGCAGCACCGTGCTGACCGTGCAGCGCGAAGGCCAGGCCAAGCCGATCGACATCACCGTCAAGCGCGAGACCATCCGCATCAGCAGCGTGCGCGGACGCATGCTCGAGCCGGGTTATGGCTACCTCCGCATCAGTACCTTCCAGGCGGACACCGCCAACGATTTCGTGCGCCAGCTCGACGAACTGTCCGCGCAGGCCGCCGACAAGCGCCTGCGCGGCCTCGTGCTGGACCTGCGCAGCAATCCCGGCGGCCTGCTCACGGCCGCCGTGCAGATCGCCGACGAACTGCTCGACAAGGGCGGCATCGTCAGCACGCGCGGCCGCAACCCGGTCGTCGACACCGTGTTCAACGCCACCTCGGGCGATCGCCTGCAGGGCACGCCGGTGGTCGTGCTGGTCGATGCCGGTTCGGCCAGCGCCTCGGAAGTGCTCGCCGCCGCGCTGCGCGACAACGGCCGTGCGCGCGTGGTCGGCAGCCGCACCTTCGGCAAGGGCTCGGTGCAGACCGTGCTGCCGCTGGACAACGGCGATGCGGTGAAGCTCACCACCGCCCGCTACTACACGCCCAGCGGCCGCTCGATCCAGGCGCGCGGCATCGAACCGGATGTCGTGCTCAAGCCCGAGGGCGCGCGCAGCGCCGGCAGTTATTCGGAATCGGCGCTGCCCGGTCACCTGCGTGGCGAGCAGGAAACCGCAGGGCAGGGCGTCGGCGACGTGCTCGACGGCGAGGGTCCGATCACCGCCGCCCTGGGCGTCCTCAAGACGCAGGGCAACAAGCCGCTGGCCGCAAGCGCGAAGCCCTGAGCCAGGCAACGCCCGGCTTTTGTAGAGCGGATCGAAGATCCGCTGCAACCTGCAGGGCAATTGGTTCGTGATGGTGCGCAGCGGGTCTTCGACCCGCTCTACAACAGGCGCGATGCCGTTGGGTCCATGGGCCGCAAGTCACGCATGACTTTCGGCCCGATGACCATCGACCTGCGCGGCGACCGTTGCGCCTCGGCTAGCATCCCTGCAAGGAGAGGGGCGCATGTCGCGCCCCCATGACCTCGGGGGCCCCATGCTGTCCATTCGCGAACTGAGCAAGACCTACGCCAACGGCGTGCGCGCGCTCGACAACGTCACGCTCGACATCCCGCGCGGGATGTTCGGTCTGCTCGGCCCGAACGGTGCCGGCAAATCCTCGCTGATGCGCACCCTCGCGACGCTGCAGGAAGCTGACAGCGGCACCGTCAGCTTCGAGGATGGCAAGGGTGGCAGCATCGACGTGCTCCGCGACAAGGATGCGGTGCGGCGCCAGCTCGGCTACCTGCCGCAGGATTTCGGCGTGTATCCCAAGGTCAGCGCGCTCGATCTTCTCGAACATTTCGCGGTCCTCAAGGGCCTGGTCGACAGGAAGCAGCGGCGCGAAGTCGTCGACGGCCTGCTGCAGCAGGTGAACCTGTGGGATGCGCGCAAACGCCATCTCGGCGGCTTCTCCGGTGGCATGCGCCAGCGTTTCGGCATCGCCCAGGCGCTGCTGGGCAATCCGCGCCTGGTGATCGTCGATGAGCCCACCGCCGGTCTCGATCCGGAGGAACGCAACCGCTTCCTCAACCTGCTTGCCGAGATCGGCGAGAACGTTGCGGTGATCCTGTCCACGCACATCGTCGAGGACGTGACCGACCTCTGCCCGAACATGGCGATCATGAACAAGGGCAAGGTGCTGCTGACCGGCAAGCCGGCCGATGCCATCGGCGCGCTGGACGGCCGCGTGTGGCGCAAGGTGGTCGCGAAGGACGCCCTGCCGCAGTACGAGAAGAACTTCACCCTGCTGTCGACCCGCCTGGTCGGCGGCGAGCCGGTGATCCACATCCACAGCGACTTCCCGCCGGGCGACGGCTTCGAGCGCGTGGCCCCGGACCTGGAAGACGTGTACTTCCAGCGCCTGCGCCAGCACGCCAAGGCCGCCTGAGGAGTCCGCCATGTTCGAATTCTTCCGCTTCGAGCTGCGCCAGCAGCTCCGCTCGCCGCTGCTGTGGCTCATGGGCGGGCTGTTCGCGCTGCTCGGCTTCTTCGGCCTGACCACCGATGCGGTGCAGATCGGCGGCGCCATCGGCAACGTGCACCGCAACGCGCCTGTGGTCATCGTCCAGTACCTCAGCATCTTCTCGCTGTTCGGCATGCTGTTCGTGGCGATGGCGGTCAATGGCGCGCTGCTGCGCGACCACGAGCAGGGCATGGCCGACCTGATCTTCGCCAGTCCGATCCGTCGCCGCGACTACGTCGCCGGGCGCATGTCGGCGGCGATCTTCGCCAGCCTGTGCGTATACGGCGTGATCGCGTTCGGCCTGTTCGTCGCGCAGTTCATGCCGTGGCTGGAGCCGCAGCGACTCGGCCCGGTCACTGCGGTGCCGCACCTGTGGGCGCTGGGCGTGATCGTGCTGCCGAACCTGATCTTCATGGCCGCGCTGCTGTCGCTGCTGGCGATCCTCACCCGCAGCGTGCTCTGGGTCTACGTCGGCGTGCTCGGTTTCATCATCCTCTACATCGTCAGCGGCGTGCTGATGCGCGACCTCGACAACGTCTGGGCGGCCGTGCTGGCCGAGCCGCTGGGCATCCGCGCCTTCAGCCGCACCATCCGCTACTGGGCCGCCGAGCAGCGCAACACCGACGTGCCGGCCATCGCGGGCTACATCCTCGCCAACCGCGCGCTGTGGCTGGGCATCGGCCTGGTGCTGATGGGCGCGTGCTTCGCGCTGTTCCGCACCGAGCGCACCGGCACCGGCCGCGGCCTGCGTCGCGCCAAGGCGCTGCCGGCCGCCGTGGCCGAGGCCGTGCCGACGCTGCGCGCCCTGAACCTGCCGCGCGTGACGCCGTCGTTCGGCACCGGCACCGCGATCGCGCAGTTCCTGCGCCAGCTGCGCTTCGACACCGTCGGCGTCTTCCGCGGCGTGCCGTTCATCGTGATGCTGCTGTTCGCCCTGGCGAACTTCATTCCCAGCGCGATCTTCGCCGAGACGCTCTACGAAACGCCGATCCACCCGGTCACCTCGCAGATGCTCGAAGCGCTGCAGGGCGCCTACAACTTCATGCTGATCATCATCGTGCTGTTCTACGCCGGCGAACTGGTCGGCAAGGAGCGCGCGGCGAAGATCCACGAAGTCACGGATGCCATGCCCGTGCCGAACTGGGTGCCGCTGTCGGCGAAGTTCTCCGCGCTGATCGCGGTCATCTTCAGCTTCCAGCTGCTGGGCTGCGTGGCCGCGATCGTGATCCAGTTGCTCAAGGGACATGCCCAGCTCGAACTGGCGGTCTACGCGCAGACCCTGCTGCTCGACAGCATCGGTTTCGTGCTGATGGCCGGTCTCGCGCTGTGCCTGCAGGTGTTCACCGGCAACAAGTACGCCGGTTACGGCCTGCTGATCCTGGTGCTGATCCTGCAGGCCGCGCTGGGTGCGCTGGATTTCACCCACAACCTGTACAGCTACGCCGGCTCGCCGGGCGCGCCGTACTCCGACATGAACGGTTACGGCCATTTCCTCGGGGCCAAGCTGTGGTTCCAGGGCTACTGGGGACTGTTCCTGCTGGTGCTGCTGCTGTTGTCGGCGGCGATGTGGGCGCGCGGCTCCGTCGGCGGCTTCGGCGAACGCCTGCGCGTGGCGCGTGCGCGTCTGCGTGGCCCGCTGGGCGCTGCGACCGCGCTGGCGGTGCTGGCCTTCGCTGCGACCGGCGGCTGGCTGTTCTGGAACACCAACGTCCGCAACGATTTCCTGTCGCCGGACGACACCCTCGATCTGCAGGCCCGCTACGAGCGCGAATACAAGCGCTACCAAGGGCTCGCGCAGCCGAAGATCGTGTCGGCCGACGTCGATATCGACCTGCGACCTGAAACCCAGACGATGACCGCCAAGGGCCGCTACGTCGTGCGCAACCCGCATGCCACGCCGATCGCCGAACTGCATGTCGCCATGCAGGATGACAAGACCCTGGCGTCGATCGACGTCGGTGACGCGGAACTCGTGAAGCACGACAAGGACATGGGCTACCGCATCTATCGCCTGAAGCAGCCCATCGCGCCGGGCGGCGAGCGCAGGATCGCGTTCGAGGTGCGCATGGCGCCGAACGGCATCACCAACGGCACCGCGCAGACGGCGATCGTCGAGAACGGTTCGTTCTTCAACAACCAGCTGTTCCCGTCGTTCGGCTACAACGACAACGCCGAGATCGCGGACCGCAACGAGCGCCGCAAGCGCGGACTCGGTGAGCCGCGTCGCATGCCCAAGCTGGAGGACGAGGCCGCGCGCGCGAACACGTACATCTCAGACGATGCCGACTGGATCGACTTCAGGACCACGATCTGCACCGCGCCCGACCAGATCGCGTTGTCGCCGGGTTACCTGCAGAAGGAGTTCACCCGCGATGGCCGTCGCTGCTTCAGCTATGCGATGGATCGTCCGATGCTGAACTTCTATTCCTACCTGTCCGCGCGCTGGCAGGTGAAGAAGGGCAAGTACAAGGACATCCCGATCGAGGTGTACTACGACGCCAAGCACCCGTTCAATGTCGATCGCATGGTCGAGGCGGTGCAGAAGTCGCTCGCCTACTACGAAGCCAATTTCACCCCCTACCAGCACCACCAGGTCCGGATCATCGAGTTCCCGGGGTACGCCTCTTTCGCCCAGGCCTTCGCCAACACCATTCCGTACTCCGAGTCGATCGGCTTCATCGCCGACATCCGCGACAAGGACTCGATCGACTACGTGTTCTACGTCACCGCGCACGAGATCGCGCATCAGTGGTGGGCGCACCAGGTGATCGGCGCGAACATGCAGGGCGCGACCGTGCTGTCGGAATCGCTGTCGCAGTATTCCGCGTTGATGGTGATGGAGAAGGAATACGGCCGGCAGAAGATGCGCCGTTTCCTCAAGAACGAACTGGATGGCTACCTGTCAGGCCGTGGCGGCGAGATCGTCGAGGAATTGCCGCTGTACCGCGTGGAGAACCAGCCGTACGTCCACTATCGCAAGGGGTCCGTGGTGTTCTACCGCCTTCGCGAGGAGATGGGCGAGGCGGCGCTGAACCGCGCGCTGAAGAAGTTCCTGCAGGACAAGGGCTACCAGCAGCCGCCGTACACCACTTCGAAGGAACTGCTCGACTACATCCGAGCCGAGGCCGGCGCGCAGCACGAGACGTTGATCGCCGACCTGTTCGAGAAGATCAGCTTCTACGACAACCGCGTCGAGGAAGCGACGGCGAAGAAGCGCGCGGACGGCAAGTACGATGTCGTACTCGACCTGCACGCCGCCAAGCGCTATGCCGACGGCAAGGGCAAGGAAACCGCCGGCAAGCTCGACGACTGGATCGAGGTCGGCGTGTTCGCGCGAGGCCCGTCGGGCAAGGAAGAGGACGAGAAGCCGCTCTACCTGCAGCGCCACCGTATCACCAGCGGCACGCCGAAGCTCACCGTGGTTGTCGACGCGGAACCCTACGAGGCCGGCTTCGACCC
Source organism: Lysobacter brunescens (assembly GCF_042677005.1). Taxonomy (NCBI): domain Bacteria; kingdom Pseudomonadati; phylum Pseudomonadota; class Gammaproteobacteria; order Lysobacterales; family Lysobacteraceae; genus Lysobacter; species Lysobacter brunescens. The sequence continues at coordinate 2,195,457 of NZ_JBHTIF010000001.1, forward strand.
GTACAACAAGCTGATCGACCGAGTGTCGTCCGACAACCGCAAGCGGGTGACGCTGCAGTAGGCGTCTGCCCGATCAATCAAGACGGAATGACGGCGTTGCGCAGGGATCGCGCAGCGCCGTCATTGCATCCGGCGGTCGCTCAGCGTGGCTTCGCCGGCATCGGGAAGGGCGTCACGACCTTCTCGCCGCTGGCTGCGTCGCGGATCGCGGACTGGCCTTTCTTCTCGACTTCCTCGATGCGGACGATGCTCTGCATCGGCAGGTGCAGCACCTTGGTGCCGCCGAATTCGTCGCGCAGGCGTTCCTCGGTGGGATCGACGACCAGACCCTCGTGTACGTCGAAGACCAGATCGGCGACTTCGGTGAATCCCCAGAGGCTGCTGCTGCCCACGCGACCGGCGAAGACCTCGTAGATCTTGCCGTGGTTGAGGAAGGTGACCTTGTAGAGCGTCTTGTTCATGGCGGAATGATAGCCGGGGCGCGGCGGTGCGATCACCAGCCCGACTCACCAGTCCGGGTTACCAGTTCCGGGCGTGGCGCAGGCGGCGTTCGATCCCGGCCCGGGCCAGCACCGCGAACACCACGCCGAACAGGAAGCCGGCGATGTGCGCGCTCCATGCGACCGCGCCGAATGCCGGACCGATGTAGGCGAACACCACCTGCAGGATCGCCCAGACGCCGATCAGCAGCGAGGCCGGGGCGCGGATGAATTCCAGGAACAGACCCAGCGGCACCACTACGCCGAGCTTGGCGCGCGGGAACAGGGCGAGATAGGCGCCGATCACCGCCGCGACCGCGCCGCTGGCGCCGATCACCAGTCGCTCCGGCGTGCCGATCATCAGCACCGTCGCCAGGTTGGCCACGGCGCCGCCGATCAGGAACAGCAGCAGGAACCGCCACGGGCCCATCGCGCGTTCCGCCGGCAGACCGAAGATCAGCAGGAAGATCAGGTTGCCGAGGAGATGGGCCCAGTCCGCATGCAGGAAGATCGCGGTGAACAGGGTCTTCCAGCGCAGGCTCGACCACAGCGCCTGCCAGGTCTCGGGCAGGCCCGGGCCGCCGGTCAGTGCGCCCCAGTCTTCCAGCAGCATCCGCTGCGTCGTCGGCATCCGCGTGCTGATCCACAGGAACGCGCACCACAGGGTCGCGAAGACCAGCGGCGTGGCCCAGCGCAGGCCGGACTTGGTGCGTGACGGGAGCTGAACGAACATGCGGCGTCTGGAACGTGATGTCCGAGGTGAGACCGCAGGCAGGATAACGCTTGTTAGCGTTCGGTTAACATGGAATGTATAGTACATACGCCGTCGTACGTCGGGAGGGGGCTTCCGGCAGGAGCGGAACAGGGGAGATGGAACGCACCCTTGTCCGCGCGGCGCGACACACCACCTGTCCACGGAGACGTCAGTACCATGCAGACCTACCACCGCTTCATCCCCCTCACCGCGCTGGCCCTCGGCATCGCCGGCGCGCTGACCTTCGGCCAGGCCCATGCCTCGGGCTTCCAGCTGAAGGAAAACAGCGTCAAGGCCATGGGCCGCGCTTTCGCCGGTTCCGGCGTCGCCAAGGGCGATGCTTCTGTCGTCGTGAACAACCCGGCGACCATGACCCAGTTCGACGAGACCACCGCCCAGGTCGACCTGACTGTCATCGATCTCAACGCCGAATTCGAAGGCGGCGGCTACGCCGGCAATGGTCTGGGTCCGGCCGCTGCGCCGCTGACCGGCGGCCAGGGCGGCGACATCGGCGAGCCGACCCCGGTGCCGGCGATGTCCTTCATCCACAAGTTCGACAACGGCCTGACCTTCGGCGCCATGGTCAGCGCGCCGTTCGGCCTGAAGACCGAATACGACAAGAACTGGGTCGGCCGCTACTCGTCCACCAAGTCGGAAGTGAAGACGGTCGACGTGACCCTCTCCGCCGCCTACGAGATCGTGCCGGACCGTTTCTCGGTCGGCGTGGGCCTGATCTACGAGAAGGCCGAGGCCACGCTCGACAACAACATCGATTTCGGCACGATCATGCTCGGCGCCGGTCTGCCGGGCGCCCGTCCGCAGTCGGCCGACGGTTCGGTCAGTGTGCAGGGCGACGACCATGGCCTGGGCTGGATCCTCGGCCTGAACTGGCGTCCGACCGACAGCCTGGCCTTCGGTTTCACGCACCGTTCGGAAATCGACCATGAGCTTCGCGGTCGCGCCGACTTCACCCTGCCGGCCTCGTTCGCCGGTGCCCAGCCGGGCCTCGCTGCACTGGCCGCCAATCCGCTGGCGCCGCTGACGCCCGCCCAGCGCGCCCAGTTGACCGTGCTCGGCAACGGTTTCCGCGACACCGGCGCCACCGCGCCGCTGACTACGCCCAGCGTGACCACCGTGAGCATGTCGTGGCAGCTCAACGAGAAGCTGGCGCTGATGGCCGACTACTCGCAGACCGACTGGCACTCCGTCGAAGCCGTCACCATCTACTTCGACAACGCCTTCCAGCCGGCCTCCTCGGAAGACTTCAGCTGGACGGACACCGCGTTCTGGTCGATCGGTGCCGAATACCAGCTGTCGGACAAGTTCACGCTGCGCGGCGGCTATGCGTACGACGAAACCCCGACCACCTTCCATACCCGCACCACGCGCCTGCCCGACGAAGATCGTCGCTGGTTCTCGCTGGGCCTGACCTGGAACGTGAGCGACCACCTCGAAGTCAACGCGGCCTACACCCGCATCCAGCCGGACAAGCCGAAGATTGGCATCATCGACAGCCAGCGCCACGTGCTGTTCGGCGAGTACAGCAGCAACGTCAATCTGTTCGGCGTGTCCGGTCAGTACCGCTTCTGATCGAACGCTGTCGGCGATACGCGAAAAACCCCGCTTCGGCGGGGTTTTTCTTTGGGCGATGCCTGTTCTGGAAAGCATCGCGACTTGCGTCGCTCCCACAAGAGCCGGTGTGCTGTGGGAGCGGCGCAAGCCGCGACGCTCCGCAGGCATGCGCTCAGGCGTCGCCCAATTCGCGCAGGTAGAACGTGTTGCAGCCGCCGTGGCCGGTGTCGCCCATTGGGTGGTCGATGCGGCGGAATCCGCTGCGTTCGTACAGCCGCATCGCGGCGTCCATGCCGGTGAGCGTTTCGAGGTAGCAGCGCGCGAAACCGAATCCGCGCGCGGCGTCGAGGCATCGCGCCATCAGTGCGGCTCCCGCACCGAGGCCGCGCAGCGACGACAGGAAATACATCTTGCGCAGTTCGCAGGTGGCTTCGTCGCCACCGGCCAGCGGCGCCACGCCGCCGCCGCCTTCGACCACCCAGTGGCCGTCGCCGTGGTCGCGCTCGACGACGAAATAGGCAGAACGCGGTTCGGCATAGGCGCGATGCATCCAGTCGACTTCGGGGTCGCTGATCGCGAAGCCCGATCCGCAGGCGCCGAACTCGGGCATCACCGTGCGGATGATCGTGGCGATGGCCGCGTCGTCGCGGGCTTCGATGGGACGGATGCGGAGTGGGGCTGCTGTGGACATTGCGTTGGCAGGAGGCATGGGAGGATCAATGTGCAGCCGCTGCCGGTCGATAGCCTTCCTGCAGCAGGCGGCGCGCGAATTCGTCGGGCTTGAGGCCCGGGGCGAACAGGAAGCCCTGGCCGACGGGGACGCCGAGGCGCAGCAGGAACTGGCGCTGCGCTTCCGATTCCACGCCCTCGGCGACGAGACCCAGGCCAAGGCTGCTGGCGATGCCGCTGACCGCCTGGCACACGGCGACATCGGAGTGGTTGTGCGGCACGCCTTCGACGAAGAGCTGGCTGAGCTTGAGGCCGTGGATCGGCAGGCGGCGCAGGTAGTTCAGCGCGCTGTAGCCTTCGCCGAAGTCGTCGATGGTCAGCATCACGCCCATCTCGCGCAGCTCGGCGAAGTTGCGCAGGGTGTCGGGCGCGTCCTCGATCAGCACGCGCTCGGTGAACTCCAGCTCCAGCGCTTCGCCGGGCAGGCCGAACTCGCCGAGCAGTCGGCGCACGGTGTCGGCGAGGTCTTCGCCGACGAACTGGCGGTATGAGACGTTCACCGCGACACGCACGATGCCCAGGCCGGCATTGCGCCAGTCGGCCGCCTGGCGGCAGGCCTCGCGCAGCACCCAGCCGCCGATGCGCACGATGTCGCCGGTGGTCTCGGCGTGGCTGATGAAGCGGTCCGGGCGGAGTTCGCCGAGCAGGTGGTTCTGCCAGCGAATCAGCGCTTCGGCGGAGACGATGCGGCCGCTCTGCAGGTCGACCTGCGGCTGATAGACCAGGTGGAACTCGCCGTTGTCGGCGGCACGGCGCAGATGGGTTTCCATCCACAGGCGGTCGGCCTGGGTCTGCGCCAGTGCCGGCGTGAACGCCTGCCAGGCGTTGCGCGACCGGCGCTTGCTGTCGTACATCGCGGCGTCGGCGTTCTGGATCAGCGACTGCGGGCGCACGCCGTCGTCGGGCGAGCGGGCGATGCCGATGCTCGCGGTGATGGTGAATTCCTCGTTGTCGAAGCGGAAGCTCTCCGACAGGGCCTGCAGGATCGCGGCGGCGATGCGCTCCGGGCGTTCGGGCGCGTCGGCGTACTGGCAGGCGACGAGGAATTCGTCGCCGCCGAAACGCGCGATCAGGCCCTCGCCATCCACCGCGGTGGAGATGCGCTGCGCCGCAGAGGCGAGCAGTTCGTCGCCTGCAGCGTGGCCGAGCACGTCGTTGATCACCTTGAAGCGATCGAGGTCGATGTACAGCACCGCGACCTCGGTGTTCGCCGGGTCCTGCATGCGCCGATCCAGTTCGACCAGGATGGCGTCGCGGTTGAGCAGGCCGGTCAGCGGATCGGTGCGCGCCTGGACGCGCAGCGATTCCTCGGCGTGCTTGCGTTCGGTGATGTCCTGCAGCGTACCGACGATGCGCGACACGCCGGGGTCGGCGGTGTCGGCTTCGCCGATCATGCGCACCCAGCAGGGCTGCTGGTCGTCGCGCATGTACTGCAGTTCCAGGTCGAAGCTGCCGCCTGATTCGATCAGGCGGTCGATCGCGGTGCGCAGCCGCGCGCGGTCGGAGGCGGGCGCGCCGGCGATCAGCGCGTCGACCGATTGCGGCGAGGGCTCGCGGCCGAGGATGCGCTGCGCTTCATGGGTGAGGTACAGGCGCTGCCGGCCGCGATCCCATTCCCAGCCGCCGATGTGCGCCAGGCCCTGGGCGCGATCGAACAGCACGTTGTCGCGCTTGAGCGTGGTGACATCGCTGAACATCGCGAACACGTACTCGGGCGTGACGCCATCGGTCTCGAACACCGGCACGTTGGTCACCGAGATCCACGACATCCGCTGGTCGGGGATGTAATACAGGCCGATCACGGTGTTGCTGATCACCTGGCCGTAGTCCAGCGCCTGCGTGGTCGGCCAGTCGCGGAACGACAGCGGCCGTCCGCGCGCATCGACCACCTTCCAGTCGCCGGGGCGCAGGAGGTTCTGCACGCTCTGCCCGGGTTCTGCGCCGATGGCGCGGTAGGCGGCGGGGTTGGCCGAGATCACGTGCATCTCGCGATCGAACAGGATCACGCCGACATCGATCGATTCCAGCAGCAGGCGATAGCGGGACTCGGCCTGCCAGCGCTGGCTGAGGTCGCGCGCCACTGCGACCATGCGCTTGTCGCCCCGGTATTCGAAACCGGCGGTGTGCACTTCGACGGGAAAGCGGCTGCCGTCGGCGCGCATGTTGGTGACTTCGACGACGTAGGTCTCGCCGCGGTTCAACGCTGCCCATACCGGGCCGAGGTGGTCCTTGGGCAGGTCGGGGTTGAGCACCTCGATCGGCTTGCCGACGATCTCCTCGCGTGGCCGGCGATACGCAGCCACGCCGGCGGTGTTGAGGTCGAGCACGGTGCCGTCCCAGGCAATGATGCTGACCGGATCGGGCACGGCATCGAGCAGTGCGCGATAGCGCTGGCGCTCGGATTCGGTTTCCTCCAGCGTCGCGAGGAGGGCGTCGCGCGCCTGGCCGAGCAGGGTGCGCGTCGCCTCCGGCAGGGCCGCGTCGTCGCTGGCCCGTTCCAGCGCGTCCAGCGTCCGCAGGAGGTCGGCGGCGGGGGATTGCGCGGGGTCGGGCCAGCGTTCTGTCATGGTGCGGCGGTCCTTGCCAATGTGAATTTGCTGCCACTGGGCCGGCCCAGCCGTTCGGCCAGCCAGCGCCCGGTGGCGCTGAGTGCGTCGAGGTCGATGTCGGTGTCCATGCCCATGCCGTGCAGCATATACACGACATCCTCGCTTGCGACATTCCCGCTCGCGCCTTTCGCGTACGGGCAGCCGCCGGTGCCGGACACGGCGGCATCGACCACCCGCACGCCTTCGTCCAGGCAGGCGTGGATATTGGCCAGCGCCTGGCCGTAGGTGTCGTGGAAATGGATGGCCAGCGCCGCCATCGGCACTTCGGTCGCGACCGCGCGCAGCATGGCCGCAGCCTTCGCCGGGGTGCCGACACCGATCGTGTCGCCCAGCGACACCTCGTAGCAGCCCATGGCGTGCAGCGCCTTCGCCACCCGCACCACCTCGGCCACCGGCACCTCGCCCTGGTAGGGGCAGCCGAGCACGGTCGAGACGTAGCCGCGCACCGCGACACCGTCGGCCTTCGCGCGCTCGATGACCGGCGCGAAACGCTGCAGCGATTCCTCGATCGAGGCGTTGATGTTCTTCCGGTTGAACGCTTCCGAGGCGGCGGTGAACACCGCGATCTCGTCTACGCCCACGGCGCGCGCGCGCTCGTAGCCCTGTTCGTTCGGTACCAGCACCGGATAGCGCACGCCGGGTCGCTTCGCGATGCCGGTGTAGACCTCGGTCGCGTCGGCCAGCTGCGGCACCCATTTCGGGCTGACGAAGCTGGTGGCCTCGATGCTGCGCAGGCCGGTGGCGGACAGCCGATCGATCAGCGCGATCTTGTCGGCCGCCGGCACGAGGGTCTTTTCGTTCTGCAGGCCGTCGCGCGGCCCGACTTCGACGATGCGGACGAAGTCGGTCGGTTGCGTGGCCGTCATGCCTCGCTCCCCAGCAGCACCAGGGCCGCATCGGCTTCGACGAAATCTCCGGCAGTGACGCGAACTTCCTTCACCACGCCCGCGCAGGGCGCCTTCAGCGACAGCTCCATCTTCATCGCTTCCATCACCAGCAGTTCCTGGCCCTGTTCGACCGTGTCGCCGACCTGCGTCTTGATCAGCACGATGCGGCCGGGCATCGGCGCCAGGGCGCGGTCGCCTGCGGCGCTGCCCTGTTCGCTGGCCGGCTGGTAGGCGGGCACGCGGACGAAACGCCAGCGACGCTCGCCGTCGTGCACGTCGACCGGCTGCACGCTGCCGGATCCGGAGCGCTGCACGGCGTCGGCATGCGCGTCGACAAGGACCCGGTGGCTGGCGCCGTCGAAGCGCGCGTCGAGGTGGGTGTCGGTCAGGCGCGCGCCGCGCACCTCGCAGGCGCCGTCGGCCTCTTCCAGGCGATAGTCGCCGCCGCTGCCCTGGGCAAGGATCGTGTGCCGCTGCTGGCCATCGTCCAGCACCAGTCGGCGCTGGCCGGCATGGCCGAGTCGCCAGCCGTCGGCGCTGGCCCAGGGCGAGCTGGGGTCGCTGCTCGCGGCGGCGCGCGCGCGGGTGCGCGCTTCCTCCTGCAGCAGGGCGACCGTGGCCGCCGCCGCGCGCGCCAGGCGCACCTGCGCTGGGTCGGCCGGCTTGGGCATGAAGTCTTCGAGGTCGCGGTCGAGCGTGCCGGTGTCGATGGTCGCGTCGACGACCGTGGCATGGCGGCACAGGCGTTCGAGGAAGGCGACGTTCGACTTCGGGCCGTCGATCGTGCACTGCGCCAGCGCATCGCGCAGGCGGGCGAGGGCGCGCGGGCGATCCTCGTCCCAGACGATCAGCTTGGCGATCATCGGGTCGTAGAAGATGGTGACGGTGTCGCCTTCGATCACGCCGCCGTCGATGCGCGTGTGCGCGTCGGGTGCGGGCAGGTGCAGGCGGGTGAGCTTGCCCGAGCCCGGCAGGAAGCCGGCTTCCGGATCTTCGGCGTACAGGCGCACTTCGATGGCATGGCCGCGCTGCGCGATCTCGTGCTGCGCCTTCGGCAGGCGCTCGCCGAAGGCGACGCGCAGCTGCCATTCGACGAGGTCGAGGCCGGTGACGTACTCGGTGACCGGATGCTCCACCTGCAGGCGGGTGTTGATCTCCATGAAGTAGAAGCCACCGTCCTGGCCGACGATGAACTCCACCGTGCCCGCGTTCTGGTAGTCGATCGCGTGGCCGGCCTGCACCGCCGCCGCGCCCATCGCCTCGCGCAGGTCCTGGGTGAGGAAGGCCGACGGCGATTCCTCCAGCACTTTCTGGTAGCGGCGCTGCGCAGAGCATTCGCGTTCGTTGAGGTGGATCACGTTGCCGTAGCCATCGCCGAAGATCTGGATCTCGATGTGGCGCGGTTTTTCGACGTAGCGCTCCAGCAGCACGCGATCGCGGCCGAAGGCATTGCGCGCCTCGCGCTGGCAGCTTTCGAGGTTCGGCAGGAATTCTTCGCTGCTGCGCACGATGCGCATGCCCTTGCCGCCGCCGCCGTGCGCGGCCTTGATCATCAGCGGATAGCCGATCGCATCGGCCTCGCGCTGCAGCAGCGCCGGCGACTGGTCCTCGCCGGTGTAGCCCGGCACCACCGGCACGCCGGCCGCCTGCATCAGCTGCTTGGCGCCGGCCTTGCTGCCCATCTTGCGCATCGACGCGGCTTTCGGACCGATGAAGACGATGCCCGCCGCTTCCACCGCATCGGCGAAGTCCGCGTTCTCGCTGAGGAAACCGTAGCCCGGATGGATCGCCTGCGCGCCGCTCTGCTTCGCGACATCGAGGATCACGTCGCCGAGCAGGTAGCTCTCCTGCGGACGCGCGCCGCCGATGCGGTACGCCTCGTCGGCCTGGCGCACGTGCTGTGCGTCGGAATCGGCATCGGAGTACACCGCGACCGTGCGGATGCCGAGCTTGCGGCAGGTGCGAATGACGCGGCAGGCGATTTCGCCGCGGTTGGCGATGAGGATTTTATTGAACATGGTCTGCCACGGATTGGCGCGGATCAACGCGAGTGGAAAGGACATTCGAAGTGTGTGAGCGCCTGTGCATCTCGTGTGCACAGCCCATGAAGCCTGGCGATGGAACGACATGCAGGCTTGTCATGTCGTGTCCACTGGAGGCGTGCGCCACGGCAGAGGGATTCATCCGCGTGAATCCGTGGCCGAATCATTGCAGTCGTCGCCCTCGCCATCCCAGTAATCCAGCCCGTCGCCGGGGCGGCCGATGTGGCGGAAGTCGCCGGACTGGAAACCGGTGCTGGCGAGGAACTTGCCGGAGTCGGGGTATTCGCAGATCTCGGGGTATTCCATCGTGCTCACTGCGAGCACGCGCAGCGGGATGTCGCCGGTGTTGACCAGCTGGTGCGCGGTTTCGGGGCCGCCGGGCTGGCAGGCGATCACGTCGCCTGCGCGCACCGGATGCAGCGCATCACCAAGGCGCAGCTCGCCCGTGCCTTCGATGACGAAAAACATCTCCTCGTTGGCGCGGTGGCTGTGCTTCGGGAACGCGGCCTTGCCCGGGGCGATCACGGTCAGGTTGTAGCCGAGCTTGCGTGCGCCGATGCGCGGCGAGATCGGGCCGATGCTGCCGCCGAAGCGGCCTTCCGGCATCGTCGTGCCGCGCTGGCGCGCGCGTTCGGCCAGATCGATCAGCTCGACGTCGTCGAGGTTGAGGATGGGCGCGGTCATCGCGGCAGGACCTTCGTTGCTCATGCGATCCAGCCCGGCTTGCGCTTGTCGAGGAAGGCGCCGAGCCCTTCCTGGCCCTCGGCCGAGACGCGGAGGCGGGCGATCAGGTCGGCGTTGTCGTGGTCGAGGCGGTTGCGGTCGTGCTCGGCGGCGACCCGGCGCACCAGCGCCTTGGCTTCGCGGGAGGCGACCGGTCCGGCCTTCAGCAGCAGGTCGACTTGGCGCTTCACTGCCGCGTCGAGTTCTTCGGCAGGCACCACGGCGTGCAGCAGGCCGATGCGCAGGGCTTCGGCGGCGTCGAAGATCTCGGCGGTGGCGAACCAGCGCCGCGCCTGGCGGGCGCCGATCGCTTCGATGACGTAGGGCGAGATCACCGCAGGCAGCAGGCCGAGCTTGCTCTCGGTCAGGCCGAACTTCGCCTCGGGCGCGCCGATGGCGATGTCGCAGCAGGCCACCAGGCCGACGCCGCCACCAAAGGCCGCGCCGTGGACGCGGGCGATGGTCGGGCGCGGCAGCTCGTCGAGGGTGCGCATCAGGCGGGCGAGGGCGAGGGCGTCGGTGCGGTTCTCGGCCTCGCTGGCGCCGGCCATGCCGCGCATCCAGTTGAGGTCGGCGCCGGCGGAGAAGCTCGGTCCGGCGCCTTCCAGCACCACCACGCGCACCGCCGGGTCGTCGCCGATCGCGACGAGGGCGGAGGTCAGGGTCTCGATCAGGTCGGCGTCGAACGCGTTGTGCAGGTCGGGACGGTGCAGCTGGAGATGGACCACGGGTCCATGGCGGTGGTGCTGCAGCGAATCGGTCATGCCCGGGGTCCCTGATCCTGTCGACAGGCGTGAATGATATCCGGTCGCCCCGGCCATTCGATTCCGTACGACCCCGCAGCGGACCGGTCCGTTGCGGCGGAAATTGACCTGGATCGGTCCGGCGCCGCCGGAGCTGGTATAGAATTGAGAACTATTCCCATTTGGCAAGCGCACTGGACCCGGGCGTGAAGTTGACCGATCTGCCGCATCGCACTGCCGCTTTCGTCGACGAGGTGCTCGACCTCTCGGCCAACGACGCCATCGCCCGCCGCCTGCGCGAGCTGGGCTTCATCGCCGGCGAGCGGGTGGAGATCGTCGCCGCCGGGCCGTTCGGCGCCGAGCCCCTGCTGGTCCAGGTCGGGTTCACCCGCTTCGCCCTGCGCCGCGTCGAAGCCGGCCGGGTGCGCCTGCGCATGGAGCCCGTCGCATGACCGAGACCGCCGCCAAACCGCTGCGCCTTGCGCTGGTCGGCAATCCGAACTGCGGCAAGACCGCGCTGTTCAACCTGCTGACCGGCAGCCGGCAGAAGGTCGCGAACTACGCTGGCGTGACCGTCGAGCGCAAGGAAGGTCGCCTGCAGACCCCGGCCGGCCGCCGCCTGACCCTGCTCGACCTGCCCGGTGCCTACAGTTTCCAGGCGGCGAGCCTGGACGAAGCCGTGACCCGCGACATCTGCCGCGGCTTCTATCCCGGCGAACCCGCCCCGGACCTGCTGGTCTGCGTGGTCGACGCCACCAACCTGCGCCTGCACCTGCGCTTCGCGCTGGAAGTGCGCGAACTCGGCAAGCCGATGGTGCTGGCCGTGAACATGATGGACGCCGCGAAGCGTCGCGGCATCGAGATCGACCTCGATGCGCTGCAGCGCGAGCTCGGCGTGCCGGTGGTCGAAACCGTGGCCGTGCGCCGCGACGGTGGCCGCGCGTTGATGACCCAGCTCGATGCGATGGCCGAACGCCTGCATCCGCCCGAGCGGCGTATGCCCGACCATGCCGACGCGTCGGCGCGCATCGAGGACGCACTGCACGCCGAAACCCGGCGCCTGCTCGCACTCGCCGTGCGCATGCCCGAGCGCACCGCGCGCGTCGACGATGCCCTCGACCGCTGGCTGCTGCATCCGGTCGCCGGCTTGCTCGTGTTGATCGTGGTGATGTTCCTGATCTTCCAGGCGGTCTTTTCCTGGGCGACGCCGCTGGCGGACGCGATCGAGGCCGGCACCGGCTGGTTCGTCGGCGTCGTCGGCAACGCCATGCCCGAGGGGCCGCTGAAGAGTCTCGTCACCGAGGGCATCATCGCCGGCCTCGGCGGCATCGTCGTGTTCCTGCCGCAGATCCTCATCCTGTTCGCCTTCATCCTCGCCCTCGAAGAATCCGGTTATCTGCCGCGCGCGGCCTTCCTGCTCGACCGGCTGATGTTCAAGGCCGGCCTGTCCGGGCGCAGCTTCATCCCGCTGCTGTCCTCGTTCGCCTGCGCGGTGCCGGGCATCATGGCCACGCGCAGCATCCAGGACCCGCGCGACCGCATCGCGACGATCCTGGTCGCACCGCTGATGACCTGTTCGGCGCGCCTGCCGGTGTATGCGCTGCTGATCGCCGCCTTCATCCCGAACCGCGAGGTCGGCGGCCTGTTCAACCTGCAGGGCCTGGTGCTGTTCGGCCTGTACGTCGCGGCGATCCTCAGCGCGCTGCTGGTGGCGACGGTGATGAAGCGCTGGCGACGCTGGAAAGCCTCGGGCGAGGGCGGCGAGCATGCGCTGCTGCTGGAGCTGCCGTCGTACCGCGTGCCGCATCCGCGCGACCTGCTGATCGGCCTGTGGGAACGCGCGGTGATCTTCCTCAAGCGTGTCGGCGGCATCATCCTCGCACTCACCATTCTGCTGTGGTTCCTGCTGACGTTCCCCGCGCCGCCTGCCGGCGCCCTGGGTCCGGCCATCGACTACAGCTTCGCCGGCCGCATCGGCCATGCCATGACCGCCGTGTTCGCGCCGCTGGGCTTCAACTGGCAGATCTGCATCGCGCTGATCCCGGGCCTGGCCGCGCGCGAGGTCGCGGTGTCGTCGCTGGCCACGGTCTATGCGCTGTCCGCCGCCGATGATGCCGCCGCCGCCGACGCGCTGACGCCGCTGCTCGCCCAGGACTGGTCGCTGGCCACCGCGCTGTCGCTGCTGGTCTGGTACATCTACGCGCCGATGTGCATCTCCACGCTGGCCACGATCAAGCGCGAGACCAACTCGTGGAAGCAGATGGGTTTCGCCACGTTCTACCTGTTCGCGCTGGCCTACCTCGCCTCGCTGCTGACCTACCAGGTCGCGGTCGCACTCGGCGCCGGATGACATGGACGCCTCGTTGTCGCTGACCCTGCAATACGCGGTCATCGCGATCGCGGTGCTGGTCAGCGCCTGGGTGGTGTTCCGCAAGCAGGCACCGAACGCCGCACGACGCCTGCGCATCGCCATCGCGCTGCCGCTGGTGCGTGAAGCGCGACCCGCGTGGATGCGCGCGCTGGGCAAGTGGATCGCGCCGCCGTCGAAGGCGGCGGATGGGTGTGGTGGATGTTCCGGCTGCGATGACGGCAGCAACAAGCGGTCGCCCTAGGCGATCTTGCTTTGAGCGCGCTACGCTTCAATCCGCAGCGCGTCGACGCGCGGGCACGATGCGAAGCAGTCGCCTGGCGGCGCGGAAGGCCGCCGATGTCGTATGGATCGTCGCCAGCAGCAGGTACAACCACGCCTTCTGCCAGCGCCGTTCGATCACGAAGACGTGCATGTGCAGGTTAGAGCCTGTTTGTGCTCTCTCCATGCCTCTCGTTGTGTCGCAGCGGCCTGCTGGCCGTCGGGCGTCGCGCCGCGCTTGACTGGTGGTCAAGTCAAGCGGCGCACGGCGGCCAGCAGGCCGCTGCGGCACAACCCGAAGGGCCGCTCCTGCCGGAACGCGGTGCGGCGTCATCGTTCGGTCGTGGATCGACATCCACTCCCTCTCTCTTCCTTGCTCCGAGTTCCGGCAGGAGCGGCGAGAGGCATGGAGAGAGCACAAACAGGCTCTTGTCGCTTGCGCACGAAGCCGCCGCTGTGGATCGCGACGAAGGAGTGCGGGTTGCCGGTGATGCTGCGCGACAGGGCATGGGTTTCGCCCATGAAGAAATCCATCACCGTGTAATCGATGGACGGATGTTCGCCGGACGGGTCGTGGCAGAGCACGAAACAGTGCCGGCAGAACGGCATGCGGTACGAGACGAGCCTGCAGTCGCGCTCGGCGTAGCCGGGCGGGGTGTCGATCCTGCGGTCGCGGACGAGCGGGTTCATGCGCCGATGGCAGCATTCCCGCAGTCGCGGGTCAAGCGATGCCGCGTCCGGGTCAGTGCTTCCGCGCCTTCGCGCCCTTGGCTTCGAACACTTCCACCGACAGGCTGACGGTACGTTCGTCGCCGGCATGCAGCGCGCCGACGCCGACCACCTGGCGCGCGATCTCGTGACCGCGCTCGTCGCGGATCGCGATCACCACCGAGTACTCCCAGGGCTCGCCGTCGGCGGGATGGCGGATCGTGCCTTCCACCTGCAGGGGCACCTGCAGCGGCGTCGCCGCATTGCTGTCGCCGTCGAAGCGCAGGTAGTGCTTGCACGCGGGACAGATCGCCGCGCTTTCGAGGATGGTCGCCTTGCAGTGCGGGCACGCGCGGGTGGCGCCCGCGGTGCCCGGTCGCGTGCTCATTCGGCGGGCGGCTCGACCTTGGCAGCGGCCTTGGGTGCCGCGCTTTCCCAGCCGCAATCGATGTGGCCGCGGATCTTGCAGCCGGCGGCGACGGTGAGCGTGCCGGCCTTGATGTCGCCGATCAGCGCGGCGCTCTCCATCAGTTCGACGCGTGCGGCGGATTCGATGTTGCCTTCGAGTTCGCCGGACATCACGACCTTCTTGGCGCGGATCACGCCCTTGAGCTTGGCGCCGCGTTCCAGCGTGAGGTCGCCCTGCACGTTGACGTCGCCCTTGAAGCGACCGGCGATGCGCACGTTGCCGGCGCCTTCGATCTTGCCCTCGATGGTGAGGTCGGCGGCGATGACGGACTCCTTCGCGGCGGGCGCGGCATCGGTGCGCGGGAACGTCGCCGGCGAGAAATCGGTGTTGGCCTGCGGAGGCGGGGCGGGACGCGCGGGTTCGGGCGTCGGGGCCGGTGGCGGGTCTTTCTTGCTCGGGCTGGACTGGAAGATGGCCATGAGGGTCTCCGGGTCATCGGGGGGCATGCGGGAAGATCGTGCACCTTAGCGTCGCCTCATGACGACCGGTGTGATCCGCGCAGCAGAACGGGCAGGGCCATCCTACGCCTTTGCCGCCTTGTGCGGGCAGGGTTCAGTCGGCCTGTGCATCGCGTCTCTGGCGCCACAGGTCCTTCGCCCAGATGAACAGGGCGAGCCCCGCGATGGCAGCGAACATGCCTGCATCGTTCATCCAGCCCGCTTCGCCGCCGATCGTGCGCACGATGACGAACAGCACGAACACGCGCCAGTAACCGAGGTGGCGGCCCAGCGGCGGGCCGCTGCGCTCGCGGTGCCGCGCCCATGCGGCCAGCGCCGCCACCATCAGGAGCATGCCGCCCGCAGCGCCGAGCCAACCATCGGGTCGTGTCCACACGATCGCCAGTGCGACTGCCAGCAGTACCGGAATCGTGAAGCGTCGCAGCATCGGCCGGGGTTCGTCCGGGTCCTCCTCGCGCGCCTGCCATGCGGAGAAGAGGCCGTAGCCGGTCCACAGACTCCAGGCCGCAGCCATCGCCAGCGCCGAGAGGAGCGCGACGCCCGCCAGCGGAATCGCGCCGAGGGACTCGGCACCGATCGATGGATCACCCTGTCCGATCAGCACGGCCAGGCCGAAGTACAGCAGCGTGGCCAGGGCCGCATAGACCGCCACGCGCGTGCCCACGACCGCCAGGCGTTCCCGCGTCAGCCGCGATCGGTCCGAGGCCGCATCCCAGAACGCGACCTGCGCCGGATCGATCGGCGGCGGCAGGTCGTCCAGACGTCCGAGCGCGAGCCTGTACAGGAAACGACGTACCGCCGTCGGATACATCGGCATCAGTGCCGAGAGCAGGCTGCGCGGCCAGTCGAAGGGTCGCGACAGGTCGTGCAGGATGCGCCGCACCTGTCGCACCGCCGAGGTCACGCTGGTGCCCTCGTCGGCGGTGCGTTCGGCGAGCGCGCGCAGTTGCGTGGTCTTCAATTCCCAGGCGACCTGCAGCCGGTGGCGAAGTCGCTGGATGTAGTACGCGTCGTAGCCGGTACGCAGATCGACCAGGCCGAAATAGTCCATCAGCAGGTCGAAGCGCGACGGCGCCATCGGCGGCTGCCGATGGTGCATGGCATGCAGCAGCCAGTGGCCGATCTGCGCCTTGTGCGCCAGCGACCACAGGATCGGCTGGGCATCGAGCCAGCGGCGCAGCTCGCCCTCCGCGCCATCCAGCGCGAGGCGGAAACAGGTGTCGAAGAACATGTCGTGGTCGAAGACGACCGCGTCCTCCGACGCTGTTTCAAGCCTGTCGTCTTCGACGGCCTGCGCCGCCGTCTGCGTCCCAGGCGATACCGTCTCCTCGTGCGCAGCGGCGTGCGGTGGCATGCGGACAGGGGCGTCGGGCATGAACGACTCGTGCGTTTCGCCACGATCGTCGTCGCCGCCCTCCCACTGAGCGTCCTCGTCGTCCCACGCGTCCTCGTTGTCGTGCGGCCCCGAGCGCGCCCATGCCAGCGCTGCCTGGTAGGCCTCGTGCAGGCGCTGGAAGCCTTCCGGATCCTCGTCCGGGCGCGTGGTCTTCAGCTTCGCCGCATACGCGCGCTTGATCGCGCGCTCGTCGGCGTCGTCGGGGAGGTCGAGCAGGCGGAGGGACCAAGTCATCGTGGCGGTCGGGATTTCATTCGTACGAAGGTCCAGAGCCCAAGCGCGACCAATGCTGCCGGCAACGCGATCCAGATTGGCTCCGACATGAAGAACGGGAAGATCACCATTGTGGCGATCAGCAGAAGCAGAGCCCGGTGAGGGCTCAGCCATGGGCTGGCCGACGCGCTGCGTTGACGGAAATGTCCGTAGTATCTGGCAGTCGCCAGCCAGCAGCCCAGCATGCCGCTCACAAAGGTGATCGGCCACAACATGTCGACCAGGAGCGATGCCAGACAGATGATGGCAAGCATGGGCGCCAGAGCGAGGTGGATGCGCCTCAACGCAGGGCTGGATGGTTCAGCGCCACCTTGCCAATGGAGCAGACGACGGAACCCCGCCTGCAGTGCCCATGCGGACATCAGAATGGCCCAAGGCCAGGCAATCGACGACAGTGCCAAGGACAAGGTCATTCCGGTCTGGCCTGCATCGAGCATCCGGATCGTCGCAAGCAGGGGGGATGCGGGCAATGCGAGCATGAGGCAGCGGAAGAGTGCGATCTGGACGTGTTGCGATGTCCAGTGATCGCCTTCTGTCGCTGCAAGCCAGTAGGCGATCTGATCGCGCCTGATCCTGTCCGGAAGGTTTTCCCATCCGCCGAAAGGGTTGTTCAACAACATTTCACGTACGGACGAGACGCGGCCGATGTTGAGGCTCGTCCAGAGATTCTTCCATGTTGATGCCGGGCGTGTCAGATAGCCGTGCAAGCGGAGGAGGCGATGCATGTACGCAGCTTTCTCCCGCTCTTCGTCGATCTTCGGCTGTTGCTGCTGTCGTTGCTGTCGCTGCTCTGCAAGCCAGGCAAACGAATGCGCCGGCGAGGGGCCCGGTCTGCGGGTATGTTTTCGCGAGCGACGTTCCGCCTGCAGCTCGCGCCACGCTTCGACCAGCCGCGCACGCAGCCGCTGCAGCGCCAGCGGGTCGTAGCCCGCGTGCAGGTCGTTGTAGCCGAAGAACTCCGCCAGGATGTCGAAATTGCGCTCGGTCATCGGCGGCAGCCGCGCATCCATCAGCCGCAGCAGCCAGTGCCCGATCATCGCCTTGTGCTCCAGCGACCACAGCACCGGCTGCGCGCGCAGCCAGTCTTCCAGCACGCGCGGATCGCCATCGCCCGCTGCGCCCAAGCACGCGTCGAGGAACTGGTCCAGCGTGATCGCCTCGCCCTGTGGCTCGCCATCGTCGACAGCCTCGGCCTCGGCCGCCTGCGGCTCGGCCGCTGTGCTGCCGTCGTGATCGACATCCTCAGGCTGCGCGTTCGTTGTGGTTGCCTCCACCGCTGGCGCTTCTGCCGGCGCTTGCGGTTCGGAATCCGTATCGCTTTCCTGCGCGGCGAACGCTTCCTGCGCCAGCCGGTGCCGGAGCATGGCCAGTGCCGTCTGGTACGCCTCGTTCAGCTGCTGGAAGCCTTCCGGATCCTCGTCCGGACGCGTCGTGCGCAGCTTCGCGGCATACGCGCGCTTGATCGCGCGTTCGTCGGCGTCGAGGTCGATGCCGAGGTGCTCGTGCGCCCAGCTCACCGTCGATCAGCCCTGGGCTTCCAGCATGTCCAGAGCCTCGCTGAACTTCTCGCGATTGCGCGCGATCAGGTCGCTGTCCTGCGTGTCCAGCAGCGAGCGGAAATGCATGATCCATTCCTGCAGGCGCTCGCGCTCGTGGATGTACTCCTCGTACAGGCGTTCGGCGCGCGCGAGCACGGCGATGTTCTCCTGCTGGTCGCGCGGATGGACCTTCAGCGTTTCCAGCGCGGCGAGGCGCGCGCGGATCTCCTCGGGCGACAGCAGGCCCGGATTCTGCTCCAGCAGCAGCTCGTGGCGGCGCTTGGTCGCATTCTCGGTGACTTCGACCTGCAGCAGGCCGTTGATGTCGTAGGTGAAGCGCACGGTCACGCCGTTGTCGTCGGTGCTGCGGCGCTTGTCGAGCTGCACGGCGATTTCGCCGAGCTTGATGTTGTTGGCGACCAGCGGGTTCTCTCCCTGGTAGATGTCGATCGTCAGCTTTTCCTGCTTCTCGTGCATCGGATAGAACTGGTCCTCGCGGCTCACCGGCACCGTGCTGTTGCGCAGGATGATCGGATGGAAGAAGCCGCTGTGGACCTGGCCGTTGTCGTCGCGACGCGCGATCTGAGTGCCCAGCGTGAACGGGCACACATCGGTGAGGATGATCTCCTCCAGCTTCGCGTTGCGCGACTTGAGTCCCGAAGCCACGCAGGCGCCGAGGCCGATGGCCTGGTCCGGATTGACGTGTCGCAGCGGCAGCCGGCCGAACATGCGCGAGACCAGGCGCGCGACCAGCGGCATGCGGCTGGCGCCGCCGACCAGCACGATTTCGTCCAGCTGCGACGGCTGCAGCTTGGCGTCGCGCATCGCGCGCTCGATCGGCGTGCGCATGCGCTGCACCAGCGGTTCGCAGATGTGGGCGAAGCGGTCTTCGTCGATGCCCCAGGTGTAGTCGCGGCCATCGATGCTCATCTGCAGCGGTGTAGGCGTCCGCGCGCTGAGCTCGCGCTTGTGCTGCTCCAGGCGACGGCGCAGCTGGCCGAGTTCCTGGGTCTTCAGCGCCTGCTGGCGCAGGTCGTTGTCGCGACAGAAGGCATCGACCATCATGTCGAGGAAGTCCTCGCCGCCGAGGAAGTTGTCGCCGGCGCTGGCGTGGACTTCGAACACGCTGTCGAAGCATTCGAGGATCGACACGTCGAAGGTGCCGCCGCCGAGATCGAAGACCAGGAAGCGGCCTTCGCCGCCGCGATCCTGCAGGCCATAGGCCAGCGCCGCGGCGGTGGGTTCGTTGATCAGGCGCTCGATCTTGACGCCGGCCAGTTCGCCCGCAGCACGCGTGGCCTTGCGCTGCGCATCGGAGAAATAGGCCGGCACGCTGATCACCGCTTCGGTGATCTTCTCGCCGAGTGCGGCCTCGGCATCGGCGAGCAGCGAGCGCAGCACCAGCGCGGAGAGTTCCTCCGGCCGGAAGGCGCGCCCGCCGAGGCGGGTCTCGCGCGCCGTGCCCATCCAGCGCTTGAACGCCGCGACGGTGTGCTCCGGGTGCGAAATCAGCCGGTCGCGCGCGGCCAGGCCGACGAGGACCTTGTCGCCGTCGACGCTGACCACCGATGGCGTCAGCAGTTCGCCCAGTGCATTCGGGAAGAGGGTGGGGCCGTCGGCGCCGTACGCGCCGATGAGGGAATGGGTGGTGCCGAGGTCGATGCCGACGATCATGTTGCTTTTTGAGTCAGGGATTTTGGTCGAAAATCTTGTTCTGGATTGATTGGCTGGAAGAAGCAATGACACTGTAAGCCATGTAATGTTCAGCCAGCCGCATCGATTGCTCTGTTGGGCTTGGTGCAAACATAGACGTTGGATTTTTGAACGAGGAGATCAAACAAAGAAAATCAA
The DNA here is from genome assembly GCF_042677005.1 of Lysobacter brunescens. Taxonomy (NCBI): domain Bacteria; kingdom Pseudomonadati; phylum Pseudomonadota; class Gammaproteobacteria; order Lysobacterales; family Lysobacteraceae; genus Lysobacter; species Lysobacter brunescens. The sequence continues at coordinate 2,215,317 of NZ_JBHTIF010000001.1, forward strand.
TAGTCGATATGCATCGATAGAAATCCAAAGGGTCGCCATAGTCTTCATCTCCAAGTACTCCATGAAAGATCGAATTTCGGGCTATTCCGTTGCTTTCGTTTCGTGCTTCTGAATTTACGAACATTATTTTTCTGGCGAACTCTTCAAAAGATTTTAATGCTGAATGATATTCGCCAATTATTCCGATATTTTTTTCATTTATCTGTTTTACGACATCTTCTAATAATATCTCGAATAGTTGGCCGCTGAATTTCTTTTTGAGTCCTCTGTTCTTGCCGATAGCGAGCGTGATCCCTTCTATGCACGAAAGAATTCCGCAGATCGAGACGCGGTGCATTTGAGCGAAGTGCGCCTGTATTGATTCGTGTATAACCCGTCTAAATCTAAAAATTTCTGGGACTTCGGTGTATCTATGCAGGAGCATCGCCGCCAAATGGTCAGGCGAGTAGAGTTGAAGGAAAATGCTTTCCAAGTCTAACTCTTCAATGTTTTTTGCCGATTCAATTTTTTCCGCTGTTTCCCGGTAGAAAGACATTTGTGCATAAGCGGGAATGAACCAGCCGATTTTGAAAAACGCTTGACGGCAGCGCTCCAGGTTCGGTTTCTGTGGTTCTGCGTTGAGTTTCATTGTGAGCCAGATTATTACATCCGGAACACGCCGAACTTCGCCGGCTCGATCGGCGCGTTGAGCGACGCGGAGATGCCCAAGCCCAGCACGCGCCGCGTGTCGGCCGGGTCGATCACGCCGTCGTCCCACAGTCGCGCGGTGGCGTAGTAGGGATTGCCCTGGGTTTCGTACTGGTCACGGATCGGCGCCTTGAACGTTTCTTCTTCATCAGGCGTCCACACCTTGCCGGCGGCTTCGATGCCGTCGCGGCGCACGGTCGCCAGCACGCTCGCGGCCTGTTCGCCGCCCATCACGCTGATGCGCGCATTCGGCCACATCCACAGGAAGCGCGCGCCGTAGGCCCGGCCGCACATCGCGTAGTTGCCGGCGCCGAAGCTGCCGCCAATGACCACGGTGAACTTCGGCACGCTGGAGCAGGCGACGGCGGTGACCATCTTCGCGCCGTCCTTCGCGATGCCGGCGTTCTCGTATTTCTTGCCGACCATGAAGCCGGTGATGTTCTGCAGGAAGACCAGCGGGATGCCGCGCTGGTTGCACAGCTCGATGAAGTGCGCGCCCTTGAGCGCGCTCTCGGCGAACAGGATGCCGTTGTTGGCGACGATGCCCACCGGGTAGCCATGCAGGTGCGCGAATCCGGTCACCAGCGTCCTGGCGTAGCGCGCCTTGAATTCGTCGAAATCCGAGCCGTCGACGATGCGCGCGATCACTTCGCGGATGTCGAACGGGCGGCGCGTGTCCTTCGGCACGATCCCGTACAGCTCTTCGGCCGGATAGGCCGGCTCGATCGAAGGACGCACCGCGACCGGCAGCACCTTGCGGCGATTGAGATTGCCGACCAGGTTGCGCGCGATCTGCAGCGCATGGCGGTCGTCCTCGGCGAAATGGTCGGCGACGCCCGACACGGTGGTGTGCACTTCCGCGCCGCCGAGCGATTCGGCATCGACCACTTCGCCGGTCGCCGCCTTCACCAGCGGCGGGCCGCCGAGGAAGATCGTGCCCTGTTCCTTGACGATGATGCTTTCGTCGCTCATCGCCGGCACGTACGCGCCGCCGGCGGTGCAACTGCCCATGACCACGGCGATCTGCGGGATGCCTTCGCCGCTCATGCGCGCCTGGTTGTAGAAGATGCGGCCGAAATGCTCCTTGTCCGGGAACACCTCGTCCTGCAGCGGCAGGAAGGCGCCGCCGGAATCGACCAGATAGATGCAAGGCAGTTTGTTTTGCTGGGCGATCTGCTGCGCGCGCAGGTGCTTCTTCACCGTCATCGGGAAGTAGGTGCCGCCCTTCACCGTGGCGTCGTTGGCCACGATCATGACTTCGAGCCCCATCACCCGGCCGATGCCGCAGACCATGCCGGCGGCGGGTGCCGCATCGTCGTACATGCCTTCGGCGGCCAGCGGTGCGACTTCGAGGAAGGGCGAGCCCGGATCGAGCAGGGCGGTGATGCGATCGCGCGCGAGCAGCTTGCCGCGTTCTGTGTGCTTGGCGCGGGCCTTGTCTCCGCCGCCTTCCGCTGCGCGCGCCAGGCGCGCATCCAGCTCGGCCACCAGTTCGCGGTGGTAGGACACGGTGTCGCGGAATTCCTGGGACTGCGGGTCGAGGCGGGAGCTCAGGACGGGCATGGTGTCTTGTCGTGGCAGCGGGGCAAAGGACGACAAGGATAACCGCTGCGCCTTGCTGCTGGCGCCGTGTGTCATCGACGCAAAAAGAAAGACCCGCCGAAGCGGGTCTTTCGATACGGACGTCCAGGCGTCCGCGATGCGCAGTGCGCGAAGCCGATTACTTCTTGGCTTCTTCGGCAGCGGCAGCGGCCTTGTCGGCAACGGCATCGGCCTTGTCGGCCATCTTGTTGGCGGCGTCGGCGGTGGCGTTGGCGGCATCGGCAGCGGCACCGGCGGTGGCGGCGGCGGCCGTGTCGGCGGCGTTCTCGACCGCACCGGCAGCTTCGCTCACGGCTTCGCCGGTGGCGGCGGCAGCGGCATCGACGCTCTGGGTGGCGGCGTCGCCAGCAGCGGCGGCGGCATCGCCCGCAGCGTCCACGGCGGCGTCGGCAGCCTGGGCCGCTTCAGCGGCTTCGGTCTGCGCGGTTTCGGTTTCGTTCTTGCAGGCGGACAGGGCGAAGACGCTGGCGGCCAGCAGGACCAGAAGCTTGTGGTTCATTTCGGATCTCCCATGGGAAGGATAGGGGTCGTACGTCGATGGGGTGCCTGCGATCGCATGGCGCGGCCGGGGATGTCGGCGTACGGTGTCCTCTCGCCGGTGGCGAATCCGGTATCCCCGCGTGCGATACCGTGCGGCATCGAACGGCAAGCCGCCGGATTCTAGCAGCATGTCTCCGGGCAATGTGCCCGATACGCAGGTGTCGCCGTTCAGGGTTCAGGCACAAAAAAGAAGGCCCGCCGAAGCGGGCCTTCCCTTGTACTGCGACGGAGCTTGCGCTCCGCGGAAGTCGATTACGACTTCGCCGGCTCAGCGGCCGGAGCAGCAGCAGCGTCGGCAGCCGGAGCGGCAGCGTCGGCGGCCGGAGCAGCGGCGTCAGCGGCCGGAGCAGCGGCGTCGGCGGCCGGAGCAGCGGCGTCGGCGGCCGGAGCAGCGGCGTCAGCGGCCGGAGCAGCGGCGTCGGCGGCCGGAGCGGCAGCGTCGGCGGCCGGAGCGGCTTCTTCGGTGGCAGCAGCGTCGGCAGCCGGAGCTTCTTCAGCCTTGTTGCAAGCCGACAGGGCCAGGACGCCGGCGGCCAGGAGGACGTAAAGCTTGGTGTTCATACTTCTCTCCGTAGGAGTTGTCTGAGATTGCTTAGGGGTCAGGCAACGCCAGTGCGCGTGGCAGTCCGGCTTGCGCCGGCATGTGTTCGTTCACTGACTTACTTGGTGCTTGCCAGCACCATGAAAAAGCCGCGGATGGAACGTGCGGCCTTTTCAATTGTAGCAATCAATTCAGCGTTGTGAAGCCCGACTGAACTGATTGTCTGCAACAGGGCGACCGGTGTCTTCCGACCGGACGTGCCGGTCGGAAGGAGCGTCGATCAATTGGTCTTGGTCGCGTCGGCGGCCTTTTCGGCAGCTTCGGCGGCTTTTTCGGCCGCGTCGGCGGCGGCGTCGGCAGCAGCTTCGGTGCTGGCAGCGGCGTCGGCGGCGGCGCCCGGGGCGGCAGCAGCGGCGGCGTCGGCAGCGGCGGCGGCCTGTTCGGCGGCAGCGTTGGCGGCTTCGCCGGTGGCTTCGGCAGCCGAGTCGACGGCCTGGGCGGCGGAGTCGGCGGTTTCGGCAGCAGCGGCTTCGGCTTCGGCAGCGGCTTCCTCACCCTTGCCGCCGCAGGCGGTCAGGGCGAAGCCGAGGGCGAGAGCGAGCAGAACCTTGTTCAGGGTCATGTGAGGATTCCTCGATGGTGTGGATTGGCGCGGGGTGTCGCGGCGCTTGGTCGTCATCATGACAAGCCCGTTTCGGCTGTCAAGCGACCGTGGCCGGTGTCTCCCGGTTTGTTCGTATGGATGGCTTATGGAAGCTCGATCGCGATCGCGGTGGCTTCGCCGCCGCCGATGCACAGCGAAGCCACGCCGCGCTTGCCGCCGGTCGCGCGCAGTGCTGCGATCAGGGTGACCACAAGGCGCGCCCCGCTGGCGCCGATCGGGTGGCCGAGCGCACACGCGCCGCCGCGGATGTTGAGCTTTTCGTGCGCGATGCCGAGATCCTTCATCGGCGCCATCGCGACGCAGGCGAAGGCTTCGTTGATTTCGAACAGATCGACGTCACCGACGCTCCAGCCCGCTTTTTCCAGCACTTTGCGAATCGCATCGACCGGCGCGGTGGTGAACCATTCCGGTGCCTGCGCATGCGTGGCGTGCGCGACGATGCGCGCGAGCGGCGTGACGCCGCGACGCTGCGCTTCATCGGCCGACATCACCAGCGTGGCGGCGGCGCCGTCCGAAATCTTCGACGACGAGGCGGCGGTGAGCACGCCGGCCTTGCCGAACGCGGCGCGCAGGCCGGGGATCTTCGACGGATCGATCTTGCCGGGCTCTTCGTCGGTGTCGACGACCGTTTCGCCCTTGCGCGTAACAACCGTAACCGGGGCGATTTCGTCCTTGAACGCACCCTCGGCGATGGCCTTCTGGGCGCGGGTGACGCTTTCGGCCGAGTAGGCGTCGAGCGCGGCGCGGTCGAACGCGTACTTGTGGCACGCGGCGTCGCCGAAGACGCCCATGGCCTGCTTGTCGTACGGGTTGGTCAGGCCGTCCCACGCCATGTGGTCGAGGAACTCGCCGCTGCCGTAGCGCAGGCCGGTGCGCGAGCCGTTGAGCAGGTGCGGGGCGTTGGTCATGGACTCCATGCCGCCGGCGACGACGACCGAGGCCGAACCGGCCTTGATCAGGTCGTGGGCGAGCATGATCGCCTTCATGCCCGAGCCGCAGACCTTGTTGATGGTGGTGCAGCCGGCCGAGGTCGGCAACTTGGCGGCAAGGGCCGCCTGGCGGGCCGGCGCCTGGCCGAGGCCGGCGGGCAGCACGCAGCCCATGATGACCTCGTCGACCTGGTCCGGCGCGACGCCGGCCTGGTCGAGCGCGCCGGCGATGGCCGCGGCGCCGAGGGTGGGGGTGGGGACGCCGGTGAACTGGCCGAGGAAGGAACCGATGGCGGTGCGCTTGGCACCGACGATGACGATGTCGGACATGTGGACTCCGTGGCGGGTGCGCCGGGGGGCGCTAGTCGGTCGTATCTGGGCCGGCGCGGGCGTGGGGCGGCGCGGCGACGCTCCGATTATGCGACGCCGTGCTGCAGTGCGGCAAATGGACCATCGGACAGGAAAGATGCCGGATCGGCCAAGTCGGAGCCCGTCCCGATCTCCGCCAGATTCGGCATGGCGCCGGTCCCCCCAGGCCTCTCCAGGCCGGCGCGTCAGAGCAGGCGCTGGGTGATCGCCTTGAGCACGGCGTGGGTGCGGTCGCGGCAGTCCAGTTTCACCAGCAGGTCGGACATGTAGTTCTTCACCGTGCCCTCGGACAGGTGCAGGCTGCGCGCGATCTCCTTGTTGGAGTAGCCGCCGGCGACCAGGCGCAGGATCGAGCGTTCGCGGTCGGTGAGCCTGGCGCCGGTGTCCGTCCCGGCCGGCGTGTTCCAGGCGGCGCGCACCGGGCCGAGGCTGACCGGCTGGAGCAGGGTCTCGCCGCCGGCCACGCGTTGGATCGCGGCCTTCAGGTCCTCCGGCGAGGCGTCCTTGAGCAGGAAGCCCTGCGCCCCGGCGTCCACGGCGCGCATCATCAGGTCGGGATCGTCGAAGGTGGTCAGCAGGATCACCGGGGTGGCGTCGCCGCGTTCGCGCAGCGCGCCGATCAGGCCGATGCCGCCGAGGCCGGGCATGCGGATGTCGCTGACGATCAGGTCCACCGGGCGCTGCGGCAGGGCGGCGAGCAGGCGTTCGGCGTCGGGCGCTTCCAGCGCGACCTCGATGCCGATGTCCGACAGAAGGCTGGATAGCCCGCGCAGGACCAGGGCCTGGTCGTCGCACAGCGCGATGCGGATCGGACGGTCGGGGGCGGGGCTCATGCCTGTGGGTCCTCGATGCGGGCAACGACGCGCAGGCCGCGCGGCGGCGTCGCTTCGATCTCCAGCCGGCCGCCGATCGCGCCCAGGCGTTCGCGCATGCCGGTCAGGCCGTTGCCTTCGTCGACGCGCGAGGGCGCGAGGCCGTCGTTGTCGATGGTCAGCGCCAGCCCGGCGGCGTCGCGCTGAAGGCGGAGGCGGATGTGACGCGCGCGGCCGTGGCGCAGGGCATTCGTGATCGCTTCCTGGGCGCAGCGCAGCAGGGTTTCGGCCTGGTCGATGTCGTCCACGCGCAGGCCGTCTTCGATATCCATGTCGATGCGCACCCCGGGCACCGGCCGGCCCAGGGCCTGCAGGGCCGCGCGCAGATCCAGACCATCGTGCGCGCGCAGCGCACCGACCACCTGGCGGATCTGCGCAAGGAGGTCGTCGGCGAGCTGTGCGGACAGCACGATCTCCTCGCGCTTGGCCAAGGCCGGGTCGCGTGCGAGGCGCGCGAGATTGAGCTTGAGCGCGGTCAGGCTGTGACCGGCCACGTCGTGCAGTTCGCGCGAGAGTTTCAGCCGCTCGCCGGCGCGCGCGGATTCTTCGAGCAGGCGTCGCGTCGCCATCAACTCGGCGTTGACCTGCGCCAGGTGTTCGCGCGCCTGCTCGCGGCTGCCGGCATAGTGGCCGGTGAGTGCGGCGAAGGCCTGGAAAGCGCCGATCTGCGCCAGCGAAATCAGCGTCGATCCTGGCGGCACGCCGCGTTCGAGCCAGATCAGCGCCAGCCCGGCGTTGAACGCCAGCATCACCACGACGAAGGCGCGCAGCGGCAGCATCAGCACCAGTTGCCCGGCCACGATGATCAGCAGCACCGAATTCTGGCCGCTGCCGAGCAGCGCCTCGGCCGCCAGGATCAGCGCGCCCTGGCCGAGCACCCGCAGGATGCCGTTGCGGCCATCCCGGCCGGCCAGTGCGCAGCTCATGTACAGCGCAAGGATGCCGAGCAGGCACGCGGCGCCGAGCCATTCGCGCAGATTGCCCGTAGCCAGCTTGTCCGGTTCCAGCACGGCGAACGCGATCGCCAGCCAGGTGACGTAGGCGGCGATGTTCAGCGCCGACAGCAGGTGCGTCGAGAACAGTCCGGTGGCCAGCGGGCCGTCGGCGGGCGTCGCGGTTTCGCGGTGCAGGGCGGGTGTGGTCATGGCATCAGCATGGCAGCCCGGTCCGGCGCGCGGAAGTCGCCGCGCGCACGAGGTGACTTTTCTCACCCCTGCGCGGTGACCACGGGCAGGTGCCGCGCCGACGCCCGGATCCGGAGACTGTCGCCATTCCCGATGCAACTTCCCGATGGAGTCACGACATGGACACGCTCTACAAGATCCTGCTCGCCGCGCACGGCCTGTGCGGCCTGGTCGCCCTGGTCACCTTCTGGATGGCCGCCTTCGCGAAGAAGGGCGCGCCCTGGCATCTGCGCGTGGGCAAGGCCTACATGATCGCGATGCTCGGCATCATCGCCACTGCCGTCCCGATGGTCGTGATCATCGGCCTGCAGGGCAAACCCGGCATCGCCACCTTCCTCGCCTACCTGGTAGTGATCACCGCGACCGGCATCTGGATGGGCTGGCGCGCGGTCAAGCGCAAGCGCGACCAGGCGGCGTTCCGCGGTGGTACCTACCTGTGGGTCGCTGTGTTGAACCTCGCGGCATCGGTGGTGGTGTTCGCGGTCGGCATGAAGATGTCGCAGGCGCTGCTGATGGGTTTCAGCGCGGTCGGCATGATCACCGGTGTGCAGATGCTGGTCCGCCGTGCGCGGCCGATGACGGCGATGCGCTGGTGGATGAAGGAGCACTACGCGGCGATGGTTGGCTGCGGCGTCGCGACGCACATCGCCTTCCTCGCCATCGGCTTCGACCGCATCATCCGCATGGTCGGGATCGACCCGCCGGGCTGGTACCACCTGATCGCCTGGTTCCTGCCGCTGTCGCTGTCGTTCGTGGTGATGGCCTGGTTGAACCGCAAGTACATGCCGAAAGCGGCGCCGGCCAGCGCGATGCCCGCGCGGGCGTGAGCTTCCTGCTGGCGCAAACGAAAAGGCCGCGACACCAGTCGCGGCCTTTCGGTTTGCAGCGATAAACGCACCGATCAGAAATTGCCGTTGAACAGCTCGCGGCCGATCAGCATGCGGCGGATCTCGTTGGTGCCGGCGCCGATCTCGTACAGCTTGGCGTCGCGCAGGATGCGGCCGGTCGGGTACTCGTTGATGTAGCCGTTGCCACCGAGGGTCTGGATGGCTTCCAGCGCCACCTTCACCGCCGATTCCGACGCGTGCATCAGGCAGCTCGCGGCGTCGATGCGCGACTTGTAGCCGCCGTCGTAGTCGCGGGCGACCTGGTAAGCAAACGCGCGGCTGGACTGCAGCGCGGTGTACATGTCGGCGATCTTCGCCTGCATGATGCCGAAGGTGCCGATCGCCTGGCCGAACTGGCGACGGTCGCGCACGTAGGGCAGGGCGATGTCCAGCGCCGCCTGCATCAGGCCCAGCGGGCCGCCGCTCAGCACCAGGCGCTCGGTGTTCAGGCCGCTCATCAGCACCTTCACGCCGTTGTTCACTTCGCCCAGCACGTTCTCGGCGGGGATTTCGCAGTTCTCGAACACCAGCTCGCAGGTGTTGCTGCCGCGCATGCCCAGCTTGTCCAGCTTCTGCGCGGTGCGGAAACCGGGCATGCCCTTCTCGACGAGGAAGGCGGTCATGCACTTGCTGCCCAGCTCGCGGCTGGCGGTGCGCATGTACACGATCAGCACGTCGGCCTCGGGGCCGTTGGTGATCCACATCTTGTTGCCGTTGGCCACCCACACATCGCCCTTGAGCGTGGCACGGCAGCTCATCGAGCCCACCACGTCGGAGCCCGCGCCCGGTTCGCTCATCGCCAGCGCGCCCTTCCACTCGCCGGTGCACAGCTTCGGCAGGTATTTCTCGCGCTGCGCCTGGTTGCCGTTGGCGTAGAGGTTGCTCACGCACAGGTTGGAGTGCGCGCCGTAGCTCAGGCCGACCGAACCCGAGGCGCGGGAGATTTCTTCCATCGCGATCAGGTGGGCCAGGTAGCCCATGTCGCTGCCGCCGAACTCGCCCGGCACGGTGATGCCGAGCAGGCCCATTTCGCCGAGCTTGGCCCACAGGTCCTGCGGGAATGCATTCTCTTCGTCGATCTTCGCCGCGCGCGGCGCGATCTCGGTCTCGGCGAAACGGCGGACCGCCTCGCGCAGCGCATCGATGTCTTCACCCAGGGGGAATGGACGCATGGTCGTTCTCGTGCTCGTCTGGTTTGCTGTCGAATGACGCCGGGGCCGGCGTCGAAACGGAAAACGGGGCCGAAGCCCCGTCACCGAAATGGATCAATGACCTCTCATGCGTCCGAGGAAGCGCGGCGCGGTGCGGCCCATCGGAAGCTTGAGCTTGCCGATCGCGGTGATGCGCTCCTCGGCGAGGCGGTCGGCGGCCAGGTAGGTCGGGATGCCGTCGCGGTCGGAGATCTCGTAGATGCGGCCGAGGTTGTGGTAGATCGTCCGCATCATGCGCATGGCGCGCTCGCGGTTGTAGCCGTCGATCTCCAGCGACACGTTCATCACGCCGCCGGCGTTCACCGCGTAGTCCGGCGCGTACAGGATGCCGCGCTTGGTGACTTCGTCGCCGATGGCGTTGTTCGCCAGCTGGTTGTTCGCGGCGCCGCAGATGATCTTGGCCTTCAGGCGCGGCAGGGTCTGCTCGTTCACGGTGCCGCCCAGCGCGCAGGGCGAGTACACGTCGCAGTTCACGTCGTAGATCTCGTCCGGCGACACGGCTTCGGCGCCGTATTCGTCCACCGCTTCCTCGACCAGGTTCTTGTTGATGTCGGTGACGAAGATCTTCGCGCCACGCTCCTTGAGCAGCTTCACGAACTCCATGCCGACATGGCCCAGGCCCTGCACCGCGTAGCTGCGGCGGCCCACTTCCTCGTCGCCGAACTTGCGGTTCAGCGTGGCCATCAGGCCCTGCAGGGTGCCGTAGGCGGTGAACGGCGAGGGGTCGCCCGAGCCGCCGTGGACCTGGTGCACGCCGGTCACGTACTCGGTCTCGCGGTACACGTACTCCATGTCGTTGACGTCGATGCCGACGTCCTCGGCAGTGATGTAGCGGCCGCTCAGCGAATCGACGAACTTGCCGAACGCGCGGAACAGGGCTTCGGACTTGTCCTTCGACGGGTCGCCGATGATCACGGCCTTGCCGCCGCCGATGTTCAGGCCGGCCACAGCGTTCTTGTAGGTCATGCCGCGGGACAGGCGCAGCACGTCGTTCAGCGCATCCTGCTCGGTCTTGTACGGCCACATCCGCAGACCGCCCAGCGCGGGGCCGAGCACGGTGTTGTGGATGGCGATGATGGCCTTGAGGCCCGCATCCTTGTTGTGGCAGAACACGACCTGCTCGTGGCCGTAGTTTTCGACGTGTTCGAAGATCATCGGAAGCTCCGTTGCGCCGGCGTACAGGCTGGTGGATACGCCGGGGTATGTGGCAAGTCGTTGAATTCGTTTGGATCAGCGGCTTGGTGAAACGGCCTTGGGGGGCCGCAGGCGCCGTAGTCTAATGGAATCGCTCCCCGCGTTCGCATGCCTCCGGTCGGGGCGGCGTCCGTCGCGTGCACGCCGCCTGCATCCGTCAAGCCGGGCCCTGCGTATGGGCCTCTGCAAGCCTCGGGGACAGTCCCGCACGGCGCAATCGTATACAGGGGAAATTCCAGGATGAGCATCGTCTCGTTTCGTCGAGGCGCGGTTAACTGCGCCTTCGTGTTCGCGCTGTGCGCCGCAGGATTCGCGCATGCAGGCGAGGACGACGCGTTCCGCGGCAAGGTCGAGCTGGTCGCGGACGGCAGGCAGCGCGTCGAAGCGGGCGAAGTCGCCGACACGGTCGTGTATTACCTGCCGAAGGGCGGCGACCTGCGCACCGTGCCGGGTCGGTTCAGCGTCGACACGCGCAGCAAGGGCTTCTCGCCCTCGCTGCTGGTGGTCCCCGCCGGCAGCACGGTGAGTTTCCCGAACCGCGACACCATCCTGCACAACGTGTTCTCGCGCAGCGGCGCGAACGGGTTCGATCTCGGTTTCTACGGCCCGGGCGTTGCGCGCGAGCACACCTTCCGCCGTCCCGGCCTCGTCGTGGTGAACTGCAGCGTCCACCAGTCGATGCGCGCGAACATCCTCGTGCTGTCGACGCCGTACTTCACCCGTCCGGATCGCAACGGGCGCTACCGACTCGACAACCTGCCGGCCGGCACTGGATCGCTCGTGTTCTGGCATCCGCGCGCCGTGCCCACCAGCCTGCAGGTCAGCGTGCCCAGCGGGCCGGTGCCCGCGCAGCGCCTGGTCGCCAGCAAGCCCGGGATCGACACGCACGCGGCGGGGAGGCACTGACATGCAGACGGGTTTCAAGCAGCACATGCGCGTCCTTGCCATCTTCGCCGTCGGCGCGGCGCTTGCCGCCGGTCTTTTCGCATGGCACGAGCTGACCCTGTCGCGTTCGCTCGCATCCCGCGACCTGCAGGCGGCACACGCCGCGCTGCGCGCCGCCGAGGGGCATGTCGCACGCGAACTGATCCAGCGCGGCGAATCGATCGCGCGCAACCAGGCCGTCACCGGCTACATCGGGCAGGCGCTCGACAATACCCTGCCTGGGATCGAGCCCGACTACACCTCCGTGGTCGACCTGCTCGAAGAGCGTCGCGAGCAGATGAAGCTCGGCATGATCGCGATGCTCGACGCGCAGGGGAACGTGCTGGCCACGACCGACAGGCTGTCCGGCGTCCGCACGTTCGGCGAATCCGAGGTCTTCCGCGCCGCCAGCCGCACGCAGCTGCCGGATTCCGGGCTGATCGTCGACAGCGAGCGCGCGACGCACGTGCTGGTGATGCCGCTGGCCCGTTACGGTTTCAGCGATGTCTACCTGATGCTGGGCGAACCCGTCGGCGCCACGTTCGCACAGCGCCTGCTGGATGCCGCCGGCGCCAGCACGCCGCTCGATGTCGCACTGATCGCCGGTGAGACCGGTGCACCCCGTGCGCTGTCGACGTCGATGCCGACCGGCCTGCCGGACGGCGTGCTGCCGCGCTGGGCCGAGCTGCGTGCCGCAGGGCCGCGCGGGCTTCCGCTCGATCTTCCCGGCAGCACGCGGCTCGCGATGGCCGCACCGCTGTTCGACAGCGAGCGCGGGCAGATGCTGGTCATGGTGCCTGCGGGCGGCGATGCCGGCATCCGCGCTGCGGCACGCCTGCCCATGATCGTGGGCGCGGTGATCGCGCTGCTCGCGCTGGCCATCGCCGCCTGGTGGCTGCAGCGCAAGGTGTTCGGTCCGCTCGACGATCTCCTGCGCGTCGCCGGCTACGCCGCCGAATCCGGCGATCTGCATCTGAAAGCCCAGGGGGTCGGCACATCGCGGATCGCACGCCTGGCCGACGCCTTCAATCGCATCTGCACCCGCGCGTCCCAGTCGACGCGCGATTGACCACGGCCAGGCTGCTGCCTGCCAACCCGAGGATTCTTCCGCATGCCTTCAACACGTTCCACGCCATACATATCTGCCGTGCTGGCCCGGCATGGTCGCGGCGCTCCACTCGCGGCATCGCTTGCCCTCTGCTTCGCCGCGCTGCTGCTGTCGACGCAGGTCGCTGCGCAGGAGCTGTCGGACCTGCAGTCCGATGAACCCGACGCCGTCGCCGAGCCCGACAACCGCGCCACCGGCGGCAAGCTGCTGCTTACCGCCGGCGTGACCCAGGTCGAAGGTGCCGGTGGCGGTGGCCTGACGCCCTGGGCGCTCATCGGCGGCTATGGCGAAACCGGCCAGTTCGGCGCCAGCGCTTACTACACCCGTGTCGATGTCGACGACTACAGCCTCGACAGCTACGGCGCGCTGGTCGGTATCCACGACCGCGTCGAACTCAGCGTTTCGCGGCAGGTGTTCGACACCGAGGCCGTCGGCGCCGCGCTCGGCCTCGGCCGCGGCTTCGAGATCCGCCAGGACACCGTGGGCGTGAAGGTGAAGCTGTTCGGCGACGCGATCCTCGAACAGGACCGCTGGCTGCCGCAGGTGTCGCTGGGCGTGCAGCGCAAGCGCAACGATCGCGGCGCATTGGTCCGCGCGATCGGTGCCGACAGCGACTCGGGCACCGATGTCTACCTCAGCGCGACGAAGCTGTACCTGTCGCAGGGCGTGCTGGTGAACGGCACCCTGCGCTACACCGAGGCAAACCAGTTCGGCATCCTCGGCTTCGGCGGCGATCGCCGCGACGGCCATTCGCTGCAGTTCGAAGGTTCGGTCGCCTACCTGCTCAATCGCACGCTCGCGGTCGGTGCCGAGTACCGCACCAAGCCCGACAACCTCAACATCGCGACCGAGGACGACGCCTGGGACGTGTTCCTCGCCTGGACCCCCAATCGCCATGTCGCGCTGACGGTCGCCTACGTCGATCTCGGCAACATCGTCATCCGTGACCGGCAGCGCGGCGTGTACGCCTCGCTCCAGGTCGGTTTCTGATCGCCTCCGGAGGCTTTCCCATGTCCCACAACATCCCGACATCCCTCCGTGCCGTCGCCGTGCGCTGCGCAGGTGTGGTCCTTCTTGCCGCCTCCTCGCTGGCCGCGGCCCAGTCCACCGCGCCGGTCGAACGCACGCCCGGCGCGGCGGATCCCGCGCCGGTCCATGCCGAAATGGTCGGCGTTTTCGAGGATTTCGGCGGACGCCCCGGCCTCGACGCGCTGATGGACGAGTTCATGACCATCCTGCTTGCCGACCCGCGCATGCGTCCGTTCTTCGAGAAGGTCGAACACGACCGGGTGAAGCGCCAGCTCGCTGAGCAATTCTGCGCGATCCTCGGCGGCGGCTGCGCCTACACCGGACGCGACATGGTCGCCGCCCACGGTGCGCACCGCATCGATCGCGCTGATTTCAATGCCCTGGTGGAAGACCTGCAGATCGCCATGAACCGGCGCGGCATCCCCTTCCGTGCGCAGAACAAGCTGCTGGCGGTCCTCGCCCCGATGCACCGCGAGGTCATCAACCGCTGATGCGATGCGATCGGGCGTTCAGAACGCCCGATACCGCCCCTGACGGATCCACAAGGTCGCCAGCCATTTCTCGCCGGCCTCGACCGGCAGACCGGCGTGCAGCGAGTCGGGGTCGGGCCGGCCCTGCGGCGACGCGTCGTCGTACAGCATGTTGTCGAACACCACCGCGCGTCCGGGCTGTGGCTCGACCTGCAGTCCGGCCACGGGGAAGGCGGTGGCGCCGCCGGCCGCGACCGGATTGAGATACACGCAGATCGTGCGTCGGCGGTTGCCGGCCTGTGGGCCGTCGCGGGCGATCGACGCCGGCGGCAGGTAGTCGCGATGCGGCTTGTATTCCTGCCCAGGTGCGTAGCGCAGCACGATCAGCGGTTCAGCCTCGACCAGCTCCAGTCCTGCCGCTGCGGCCATCCGCCACTGCACCAGGCGCACCGCGAGACTTTCCAGCACCGGGTCGAACTGCGCGTCGTGGCTGGTGCGCAGATCCACGTTGAGCGCCTGGCCCGAGGTCGGATCGAGCGTGCGCGAGGCGTGCAGGTGCGGGCGCGCATGAACGATCAGCAGCCGGCATTCGTCGGCCGAGAGCAGCCGGTCGATCACCGACACGCGCGGCTGCGTCGACAGCACCCGCGCTTCCGGCGGCGACAACGCCTCTTCCAGCGCCAGCTGTCGCGGCGGCGCATCAGTCGGGCCCGGCGGCGGCAACGTGAAATCCGGCATGCGTTCGACACCCGCCGCCTCCAGTTGCATCCACAGCTCGCGTGCCGCATCCGCCTGCGCTTCGCAGCCCTCGCCATGCGCCAGTCGCTCGGCGAGCAGCACGGCAGCGGCGATGTCGCCGCGTGCCGCGCCGCGCTCCAGCAATTGCAGGCACAAGGACTGGTCGTCGCCATGCGGCTTGCGTCCGAAATGCACAGCCGCTGCCAGCAGTGAAGGCGCATGCTCGCCCTGCACGCCGCGCAGCAGTCGTTCGTTCATGCGCATGTCGCGGGGCAGGGCGACGCCGCCGACTGCCAGCTTCACCAGATACTCCGCCGCCACCGGATGCCCCGCGCGCTCGGCGCGTTCGAACCACGCCAGCGCTTCCTGCGGCGCGGGCGCACCGACGATGCCGTACAGCCGCATCCGCGCGTATTCGACCTGCGCGCCCGGGTGCCCGGCTTGCGCCGCGCGCAGATGCCATTGCAGTGCTTCGTCCATGCATTCCTGTGCCACCAGCGCCTGCGCCAGCGCGAACGCATGTTCGACCGATCCGCGTTCGGCGGCAGCGCGCAGCGCGGCAAGGTCCATCGACTGCGCTGCGCTCACAATTGAGATTCCAGCGGCAGCCAGCCGATGGCATGCGCGCTGAAACGCTGCAGGGGCTTGGTATCCGGTTCCTTCGTGTGCAGGGTCGGCGGCTTCGTGGCGCGATCCAGCCAGCGCGGCGCGCCATCCTTGCCGACGTGCATCCAGTAGCTCAGCTCGGGATTCGCCAGCCGCAGGTATTCCTCGCGCACCGCCTTCGCCAGCGCGGCGTCGTCGAACATCACGCCCATTTCTGTGTTGAGGTAGGCCGATCGCGCGTCCAGGTTGAACGAACCGATGTAGCCGCGCGTGTCGTCCACGCTGTAGGCCTTGGTGTGCAGACTCGCGCCGCTGCTGCCGAACAGGCTGCTGCTGGGGTGCCCCTGCGCGCGTAGTTCGTACACCGATACCCCGCCGCGCACCAGCGTGTCGCGATAGTGCCGGTACGCGCCATACACCGCGAACACGTCGTTCGCCGCCAGCGAATTCGTCACCACGCCCACGGTCACGCCGCGGTTCACCATGCCGGTCATGCGCTCGGTCACCTCCGTGCCCGGCACGAAGTAGGGCGAGATCAGCAGGATCTTGCGCGTCGCCGACGACAGGTCCTGGTCGATGCGATGCACGATCCATTCGTCCTGCTTGTCGTCTTCCCATTTCAGCGGCGGATCGGCGACCAGGTGGATGCGCTCGCTCCAGAACGGCGTCAGCCGCTCGCGCGCGTAGTCCTGCACCCGTGGCGACGCAGCCACGCGCTCCAGGTAGCGCTGCGCCGCCGGACCCTGCGCCTCGGTTTCGATCGCTTCGCCGATCTCGTCGAACCCGCCGCTCGGCTTCCGCGCCAGCGCCGACAGCGGCACCACCGCCTCGCTGTTCCAGTAGTGGTCGAACATGGTGCTGGTCTCGGCCACGGCGGGGCCGAACAGCACCACGTCCAGGTCGCGGAAATTCACCTGGTCGCTTGCGCCGAAGTATTCCTCGCCGATGTTGCGACCGCCCACCACGGCCACGCGGTTGTCGGCGATCCACGCCTTGTTGTGCATGCGGTGGTTCACGCTGAAGATGCGCTGCACCATCTCGAAGATGCGGCCCAGGCCCTTGCGGTTGCGGAACGGGTTGTACAGGCGGATCTCGATGTTGGGATGGGCGTCGAGCAGCAGCAGCTTCGAGTCCATGCCCTTGGCGTTCATGTCGTCCAGCAGCATGCGCACGCGCACGCCGCGTTCGGCCGCGCGCCACGCCTCGCGGCCGAGCAGGCGGCCGGTGAGGTCGTCGTGCCAGATGTAGTACTGCAGGTCGAGGCTGCGCCCGGCCTTCTGCGCGGTCATCGCGCGCGCCGCGAAGGCGTCCACGCCGTCCTGTACCAGCAGCGCGCCGGTTTTGCCGGGATTGGCGGCAAGCAGCGGCTCGATCTCGCGATCCAGTTCGGTCTCGCCCGGCTTCACCGGCAGCACCACCCCGGGCGCGCCCGTGGCCGGCGGCGTGAAGTGATCGGCGAACAGCAGTCCACTGCCGACCAGCGAGAACAGGGAGAAGGTGCCCCACGCGAGGATGCGCTGGAAACGGGTCATGTATACGATCTGTGGATATTCCGTGCGGTTGAGTATCCCTGCCGTATGGTCATGCGGGCAAGGGCGGGGCGGCGCGGTTACAATACGCCATCATCGTTTTCAGCATGGAGCGCGCGCCATGAGCACGCCAGCCGTCACCTTCGAAGGCAACGCCCCCGCCCAGCAGCCGGAGGCCTCACCGCTCCGCTTCGTCACCGCCGCCAGTCTGTTCGACGGCCACGACGCCGCCATCAACATCATGCGCCGCCTGATCCAGGGGCAGGGCGCCGAGGTCATCCACCTCGGCCACAACCGCAGCGTCGAAGACGTCGTCCGCGCCGCGCTGCAGGAAGACGCCGACGCCATCGCGCTCTCCAGCTACCAGGGCGGCCACGTCGAATACTTCAAGTACATGGTCGACATGCTGAAGGAACGCGGCGCCGGCCACATCCGCGTCTTCGGCGGCGGCGGCGGCACCATCACCCCGGAAGAGATCCGCGAACTCCAGGCCTACGGCGTCGAGCGCATCTACCATCCCAACGACGGCATGCACATGGGCCTCGTCGCGATGATCGAGGACGTGATCCGCCGCGCCGGCGCCGCGCGCCAGCCGGTCACCACGCCCAAGCGCGTCGACTTCAGCGACGAAATCGCCATCGGCCAGATGCTCAGCGCCATCGAGGAATCCTCAGTAGGAGCCGGCGCGCTCAACGAATCCGAACTCGCCCACCTCCGCAAGGAATGGCAGCTCGCCGGCGGCAAGACGCCCGTCGTCGGCATCACCGGCACCGGCGGCGCCGGCAAGTCCTCGGTCACCGACGAACTGCTCAACCGCTTCCTCGCCAACTTCCCCGAGATGCGCATCGCCGTCGTCTCCGTCGACCCCACCCGCCGCCGCACCGGCGGCGCGCTGCTCGGCGACCGCATCCGCATGAACTCCCTGCGCAGCAAGCGCGTCTTCATGCGCTCGATGGCCACCCGCCGCCAGCACGCCGCGACCAACGTCGTGCTCAAGGACTGCATCGCCTTCCTCAAGTCGCTCGGCTATGACCTCGTCATCGTCGAAACCGCCGGCATCGGCCAGAGCGACTCGGAGATCGTCGACCTCGTCGACTTCCCGATGTACGTCATGACCAGCGACTTCGGCGCGCCCAGCCAGCTCGAGAAGATCGACATGCTCGACTTCGCCGAGCTCGTCGTGCTCAACAAGTTCGACAAGCGCGGCGCCGAAGATGCCCTGCGCGACGTGCGCAAGCAGTGGAAGCGCAACCGCGTCGCCTTCCAGACCCCGGACGAAGACGTCCCGGTCTATCCCACCATCGCCAGCCAGTTCAACGACCCCGGCGTCAGCTGGATGTTCGCCAACCTCTGCCGCCTGCTGCGCGAGAAGCTGTCGCTGCCGGAAGATCGCTGGTCGCCCGCCATCGACACCAGCCTCCGGGAACCCCGCGCCACCGTGCTGATCCCCGGCAACCGCGTCCGCTAT
The DNA here is from genome assembly GCF_042677005.1 of Lysobacter brunescens. Taxonomy (NCBI): domain Bacteria; kingdom Pseudomonadati; phylum Pseudomonadota; class Gammaproteobacteria; order Lysobacterales; family Lysobacteraceae; genus Lysobacter; species Lysobacter brunescens. The sequence goes on from NZ_JBHTIF010000001.1 coordinate 2,233,869, forward strand.
CTCGCCGAGATCGCCGAACAGGGCCGCAGCATCAACAAGCGCATCGAAAGCCAGGCCGAGATCGCCGACCGCGCCCAGGCCTACTGGCAGTCGCTGGAAAGCCTCGCCGATCCCGCGCTGCCGAAGATGCTGGATCTGTACAGCCCCGACGCCCTTGTAGAGCGGAGCTTGCTCCGCTCGGACGACGCGGCGACGTCTGATGGCCAGAGCAGCGGAGCAAGCTCCGCTCTACAACAGCAGGGTGTCGACAAGACCCTGCTGACCCTCCGCCAACGCTACAACGACGCCGTCCAGTCGCTCGACAGCGAAGCCCTCAAGCTCCTGCGCGAATGGCCCGCGCGCCTGAAATCCATCGTCGACGACGTCAACGAATACCAGGTCCGCGACAAGACCATCCGCGTCGAGAACTACCGCGAATCCCTCTCGCACCAGAAGATCCCCAAGATCGCCGCGCCCACCTACAAGAGCTGGGGCGAGCTGCTGACCTTCCTGCAGAAGGAAAACCTGCCGGGCTACTACCCGTACACCGGCGGCGTCTACCCGTACCGCCGCACGGGCGAAGACCCCATCCGCATGTTCGCGGGCGAGGGCACGCCCGAGCGCACCAATCGCCGCTTCCACTACCTCAGCGTCGGCCAGCCCGCCGCGCGCCTGTCCACCGCCTTCGACAGCGTCACCCTGTACGGCGAAGACCCGGCGCCGCGCCCCGACATCTACGGCAAGATCGGCAACTCCGGCGTCAACATCGCCACGCTCGACGACATGAAGAAGCTGTACTCCGGCTTCGACCTCTGCGCGCCCAGCACCTCGGTGTCGATGACCATCAACGGCCCCGCGCCGATCATCCTCGCGATGTTCATGAACACCGCGATCGACCAGCAGGTCGAGAAGTACCTGCGCGCCGACCAGTCGCGCTGGGACGCCGCCCACGCCACCATCGAGAAGCTGTTCGAAGGCAAGCGTCGCCCCGAATACAGCGGCGAACTGCCCGAAACCAACGACGGCCTCGGCCTCGGCCTGCTCGGCGTCACCGGCGACCAGGTCGTCGACGCCGAGACCTACGCCAACATCAAGGCCCAGACCCTCGCCAGCGTGCGCGGCACCGTCCAGGCCGACATCCTTAAGGAAGACCAGGCCCAGAACACCTGCATCTTCAGCACCGAATTCGCGATGCGGATGATGGGCGACATCCAGCAGTTCTTCGTCGAGAAGAACGTGCGCAACTTCTACTCGGTGTCGATCAGCGGCTACCACATCGCCGAAGCCGGCGCGAACCCCATCAGCCAGCTCGCCTTCACCCTGTCGAACGGCTTCACCATCGTCGAGTACTACCTCGCGCGCGGCATGAAGATCGACGACTTCGCGCCCAACCTGTCGTTCTTCTTCAGCAACGGCATGGACCCGGAATACACCGTCATCGGCCGCGTCGCCCGCCGCATCTGGGCACGCGCCATGCGCGAACGCTATGGCGCCAGCGCCCGCAGCCAGATGATGAAGTACCACATCCAGACCTCCGGCCGCTCGCTGCACGCCCAGGAAATCCAGTTCAACGACATCCGCACCACGCTGCAGGCCCTGTACGCGCTGTTCGACAATTGCAACAGCCTGCACACCAACGCCTACGACGAAGCCATCACCACGCCCACCGAAGAAAGCGTGCGCCGCGCCGTCGCCATCCAGATGATCATCAACAAGGAGCTGGGCCTCAACTTCTGCGAGAACCCCTGGCAGGGCAGCTTCATCGTCGACAAGCTCACCGACATCGTCGAGGAAGCGGTCTACAAGGAGTTCGAAGCCATCAGCGAACGCGGCGGCGTCCTCGGCGCCATGGACACCATGTACCAGCGCGGCAAGATCCAGGAAGAAAGCCTCTACTACGAACACAAGAAGCACGACGGCAGCCTGCCGCTCATCGGCGTGAACACCTTCCTGCCCAAGGACCACGGCGGCGACATCGTCACCGAGATCGAGCTGATCCGCTCCACCGAGGGGGAGAAGGGGCAGCAGATCGAGAATGTGGGGAACTACCAGACCCTGCGCAACACCCCGGAAGGGCTGGGCTACCTGCAGAAGACCGCCCGGGATCGCGCGAATGTGTTCGCGGCGCTGATGGAAGCTGTCAAATCTTACAGTCTGGGGCAGATCTCACATGCGCTCTATGATGTGGGTGGGGAGTATCGAAGGAATATGTGAGTTAGCTCCGTCTTCGATTTCAGTTCTCGATTCCAACAGAAGTTGTGAGGTTAGGGGGAGTTGTGGCGACGAACCGGAAGAGTCTCATATGAAGTGTCCAAACAGGGAATGTACGAGCTTGCTGGCACCTCATCTGCGCAACTGCCCCGCTTGCGGGACGGACGCAGGTGCTCCGAATGTGCGGTTAGCTAATAAAGAAGATGAGGTCGTACAACTTGAGATGCGTTATAGCCGAGCCCGAATCGCTGCCGCAGATGTGAATGCTGAAAAAGACTTTGATGCTTTTGTAAAACTTGCTTCGGAATCGGATGCTGTTATATGCATGCCATGCATACGATTGTTAGACCTGTTGCGCGAAACTTCGCTACTCTCAACATTCGGCCTACAGCTTGAGGGTGAATCACGAGTTCCTCAAGACAATAGGTTTGATAACTTTCGTGAATCGGTAGAAAGTGCTCTATTCCCAAATTTTTCGAAAGAAATTCGTTTTGCTGCCTTGACGATTAGAGATGTCGGTCAGACGGCGTATGGGGTATGTAGTGTTATCCTGCGAAAAAGTTCGATTGCAGGCAGGGCAAGCGTTTTTGAGTATCCTCTTTTTGATTTTGCGGAAAAGACCGGTCAGCAGCTTGGCCAGCCTATTCGTCCTGGACACAGAGCAAGCTGGGGAAATCGAGCCAAATTGGTTGCTGCAAAATTTGGTGCGAAATGTGCAGGCTTAAATAGTAGCGAGCTGGCCGAATTGCTGTTGCCTGCGCCGACGGATACCTTGTCAGATTGTGTTGAAGTCCACATATTTCAGAGCATCAATAGGCACTCCATCGCGCATGTCACATTGACTAAGCCGACTGAGCATATGGACGAGGTTCTTCAGTCTGTGCTCTATGATGAGCTGCAAAAGCAATCTATAAGCGCGAGAGTGGCGTCATGAAGGGGTTTGTCTCTGGCGAGGCGCGCCGAGCGGTTTTGCTCAGCGGCGGACAATACTTCGGCTACACGTTAGATGGCGAATCTAGCTCAATTGTCTTGGGGCGATCCGCAGTGCCGAGGTTCTTCTTGCACTCGCGAGATGTGGAAGAGATTGAGTGCGCAGGAAAAGAAGATCTTCTGAGGCAGTGCAAGAATCATTGGTATTGCGATCGTACTCTTAGGTTATGCCTTATTGCACTAGATCCTCAAATGAGCATGCCGAGCCGTGAGCGTTGCGCTCTGTTAGCAGAGGAGTGTTTGGCGGATGACGTCGCACGGCTATTTGTGCTTCATAGGCTCTATTCCAAAGCATTGCCTGCTGATTTTCCTGCGCGCGAGGTTTCCGAATTCCTTGGGGCTCTGCATCTTGATGCTCTTGAGGAGCTGTTTGACACGCTCGTGATGCGTCAGACATCTGTTCGATCTTGCGTTTCCGCTTGGGATGATATTCCTGATGAGACTTTTGATGGTGTAGATCGAAATGAGGTCCGCGCTCGTGTATCTAAGCTCGGCGCTTTTTATGAATTTGCAAGCATAGAAGGCGGAAGTAATAACACTTTGTTCAAACTTCTCTCCGACCCCGTTTTGCGCAGCCACGCTGCAATCACGAGAAAAATCGTTGAATTTTGGGCTTCTAAGTATAAGGAGAAGCCAAAAAGCCGGTTTTTTGAATTCGCGCGGGATTCGTTGGCGCAAGCCGATTTTCCTCCTGATGAAGTTGATGGGGTGTCAGGTTTTAATGCGTTCCAGCAGGTTAAAAAGCAGGTTTCACAGATTAAGAGTGAAATCGCCCTTGGTAATGATGAGAAAGTTCGGCGATTGGTTTCTGATTTGGCTTCTTTTCAGAAAAGAAGTCGACGAGATCTGCTCAGCAAGTCTCTTTGTGATCTTGCGTCATTTGCGAAAAGTGTCGGCGATCTGGAGCGATCAATCGAGCTTGAGAAAATGGCTGTCCAAGAGGTTCCGAATGATGCCTGGGCGCACATTCAGCTTGGAAATTCGCTCGTCGCAAAGGGTGAGTTTCCAGCTGCAATGGAGGAGTTCCGACTTGGAGAGATGTATGGGGATGAGCGTTCTGCGTTAATTGGACGCGCCGAAATATTTAAGCAGATCGGCCAAAAGGCGAATTCCTTGGAAGCTATCGAGCGTTGCGTCAATCTTTTCCCCACCGATATTGTTGCAAGGAACTTTAGGGCGTCTGTATATGCTCATTTTGGAGATTTGCAGGATGCATTGTTGGAGTACAATAGCATTATTGAAGAGTCGCTTCCAAATGCATTTGCATTCAGCGGGCGAGCGGGCGTGCATCACGACTTGGGTAATTTCGAGAGAGGCTTGATTGATCAAGACTTGGCAGTGAGCCTTTCGGTTGATGACCCCGTGCCGATTATACAAAAAGCCGACATGCTAAGAGAGCGGGGCATGTTCAGCGCCGCACTGTCGTGCGTTGATCAAGGTAAGCTTTTGGACCATCGTTGGCGTTTAGGGTTTGGCGCTGCAAAGTCACGTATTCTTCGTGACATGCGGGATTGGGTTCGGTCGAGACAGGTCTTAGAAGAGCTTAAGCAGGATTTCCCAAAAGATTTTTCTCTTTGGCTTGCTTCTGCTGATCTTGAACGGAGAAGTGGATATTTCAAGAAAGCTCTTGGGCTTTATCTTAGTATTGAAGAGAATTTTATCCAAGCTCGTGCGGCGCGTGTTGGGATCGCGTCTACGCTGGTTGCCGTGGGTGAGCTAGAAAGTGCCTTGAATTACTTGAATGATTGGCAGCCTTCTACACGCGCCGATTGGGTTGCCAGTCATCTTAAGGGCATGATCTACATCAAAAGAGGTGATTTAGAGGCTGCTGCCAGTATTTTTAGGTCAGGTTTGGATGGGTGCCCGTGGGTGCAGCAGCGGCCTTACTTCGCATCCGGCCTTGCCTCCGTAAAGTTGCGTGAGCGGTCCTACTCATCGGCATTAGAAGTTTTGAATAGCGTTAATCCTAACGTTGCGCCGTTATTTTCTCCAAGTTTTGAGCTTTTGCGCGCGCATGCGTTGCAAGGACCGTCTTTTACAGAGGCACTTCAGGCTCATGCGGTTGAAGATGATGTTGTCGGCCGCTTGCTCCTAGATGAGCTGACTCGAACGCCTATTTCAATAACAGAAGAGCATATTTTGGACGTAGAGTGGAGTTATTTACTAACGCTTGCGTGATCGGTAAGTGCGGTAGTATCGCTAAAGGCCGTAAGGCGGATACGCTGTTGTAGGGTGCTTAGACTCAATTTCCAAACTCGTAAGGCGAGTGAATTTCTCTGTAGGGCGGGTCTTGGACCCGCCAATCGAACGAAGCGACGATCCGACCGTCATTCGGCGGGTGCAAGACCCGCCCTACGGATCAAAAGCAGCTTCGTTTGAATTGAGTAGGTGCCCACCGTTGTCGTCCCAGCATCGCATCGTGCTCGGCGCGTCAAGGTCGAGGCGAGTTGCTGCGCAAACCTTGACGCGCCTGCGCGCGATGCGCCTCTGAATCGCCAACGGCGGCCACAGGGGCTGCCGGGCGAAACGGAGGTCCGTCATGTCCAAGCCCAAGCCGCAGTTCCAGCCGTCCAACGTCCTGCTCGTCGAAGTCCCGCCCCAGTTCATAGCCCTGTGCGAAGCCAGCGGCGCCAGCCCGCAAGCCGCCCTGCGCGGCATGGCCGCCATGCTCTGCGGCCTGCAGTACGATGCCGACAACCGCCTGGTGCCCCTCGACGGCCCCGCCGCGTAAGCTTTACCGGGCGCAGGCGGTGTCTGCGCCCGGGGTCGTCTACGTTCATCTTAGTCAGCGACACTCACTTATCTCGAATCAATACACTTGGTGTCCTGTATGACAGCCAGCACTCGCTTGTTGGAAGATTTGCGAATGTCTGCTCTTGAAGCTGGCTCTATACGCGCGCTCGTCGAAATCATCAGGAATGAGATTGACGAGGCGCAATTCAATGCGTTCGTAGTCGTTTCGATTTTTATGGAGGCATTCGATCTCGATCTAACGCAAGTCAGGGAGTTGCCAGGTGCAGAGTGCCTAGGTGGCGGCGCACACACCGATGATGAGATCAACGAAATAGTCTGGCCTCATCTTGAGCAATGGATAGAAAGCAATAGAAGAAAACAGCAAGCGCGGTAGCAAGTAGCCCAGGTAAGGCCAGAGGCCGCACCCGGAACCTCCGGGTAGACGTGCGTGCGCTTATCCCGGGTTTCGCTGCGCTCTGCCCCGGTTACCAAACCTTGACGCGCCTGCGCGCGATGCGGGTTGGATTCCTCTATCCGCCCAACAGAAACGCCCGGAGAACCGGGCGTCTCTGTCCGCCAGCAGCCAGTGAAATCGCGGATCCGCGATCGGGCTGCTCAACGCCGAGCTGCCTCCAGACCCAGCCCTTCGACCTTGAACAACTCGGCTCGCGCGGAGCCATCCAGTTGTTTGCCGTTACGACCGACAAGTCCTCTGCGAACGAACACGACGGCAACGTCGCCCTGTGCGCCAGTCAGGAGGCGCATGGCCTGTTCGCCAATGGGCAATGCGATCGATTGGGCGCCTGCGTGTCCTTCGTGACCGGCATGGAGTGTCAGATCGAAACCGCTGAAGCTGCCGATTTGTTGGGCGTCCTGCAGATTGCCTGCGCGCAGCGCCTTGGCTGGCGCGATCCAGGCCTCGATGAAGAAGCCGCCTGATTGAGCTTCCCTGGACATGGTCACACCGCGCAGCGTGACCGCTGCAGGTGCCCCGCCGTCCGCGCCCCTGGCGGCAATGTTCGCTTTCCGCAGTTCGGCCTGTGGCAGCAGGACCGCAAGCGGTTGCCCGGTGATCACGAACGATTCGGTGGTCAACGCCGCGGCCCACGGCCATGGGCCTGGCTCGGGGATCGGGCGCGGACGCACGCGCAGCTTGATGTGGCGCAGGTCGCGCACCAGATCGCGAAGGTCCGGACGGAAACGCTGCCTGCATGGCAAGTTGTCATACGTGTAGCCAACGTCGCTGGTTCGACCGACATCGCCGGCGCGTGCATCGCGATGTCCCGACAGCGTGCGGAACGGGAATGTCTGCGTCGTCCATGGTGCGCCGGGATTCGCCTTGCCGGATTTCGACCAGCATTCCCAATAGCGATCGATGTTGCAGTGGTGCAGGTAGAACACCGGGTCACGCGCTGCCGTCGGTACCGACCCCATGTCGCCGCCGATCAAGCCGTGAACGGCCGAATGCGGGTTGCCATACAGACTGCCGGAGAAATTCGCGAACGCTGCCTGGTCCAGCGCGTTCAGACTCAGGCCCCCGAGTCCAGCGCTGCCGTCGTTCAAGGCCGCAGCGCGGCTGCTGTTGTACAGCGGGTTGCTGGCATCCGCCGGCAGGCGCAGTGGGTCGGGCAGGAAGCCATCCGCGATGTAATCCCAGTATGGCAGCGTGAAATCGCAGCGCCCCGACATCAGTCTCATGATTTCTTCGATGAACAGCAGCTCCCATCGGTGCCAGCTCAGGAAATGCAGGCCGCCGTGCACGCACTGGTTCCAGTAGGTGCCCGCATCGGGCACGCCAGCGCTGTCCCCAGCCGGTGCTCCATGAACGCCGGCCTGATAGAGCCAGCTGCGGAAGTTCGCCTTGGGCAAGGCGCGCATCGCCTGCACGCCCGCGCGCAGTCCGTCCAGATCGGCCGGCGACAGTGTGCGGATCTCTCGTCGCACGCGTAGCGCCTGGGCTGAAACCCGAGGGGTGACGAGGGCAATGGCAACCGACGACATGAGTACGTTGAATTCACGTCTGCTGATCTGCATGGTGGTTCTCCTATCGACGAGAGCAGGCGCAGGGCTGTATGTCTGCCTTGTGCTGCATGCTTGTTGGAGCGTCGCTCCCACGAGGGGGATGACGCCGCGTTGACGTCCGGTGCCCGGATGCGTGCGCGACCGGCCCATCGCATGAGCGTGTCTGATATCGCGTTTCCCAGGAAATCGAGTGGCCTGTCGACATGCCGGCTTCCTTGGCTCGTGCGCACTGAGCGCGGACAAAGGGCTCGGCCATGAGCGATCCATAGCCCTTCTATTGATGCGGTACGCGTCTTGATGGCAGCGGCGGACAGGCGTTCGATCCGCCTGATTGAATGGGTGAATCGCTGCGGAAAAAAATCTGCGGCCTCATCTATCGGCGTGCAGGTTGGGTTGGCAGGTAGTCGCCCGCGCAAGGCCGGAATCTCCGGAGGGGCGCGCATTCGTCCCGCCCGGTGGTGTGCGTTGCACTTGCCGGGACTGAGAAACGTTCATGCCGGATGCTGAAGGCATGTCCTGGTTGCCGCTGCGATGAATCCGTTTACAACCCGTAAGGCGGGTGAGTTTCATGTGTAGTGCGAGTCTTGCCCCCGCCAATGCAATGCTCCCGGCAGTTCCTGTCGCGAGGGACATCCATGCGTGCGGCGTATGATGGATTTTTTTCCTCAGGAGCGCGCGATGACGATATCCGGACGTTTGCTTGTATGGGCTGGCCTGCTGTTGGCCGTGGCCGTCGTGCCGTCCGTGCATGCGCAGACGGTCGCAGTGGTGAATGCGCGGATCGTGGCGGGGCCGGAGGCGGAGCCCATTTCGCGCGGCGCCTTGCTGATCCGCGACGGCAGGATCGCAGCGTTCGGCGATGCGGACAGTGTCCCGGTGCCGCAGGGCATGACGGTGCTGGATGCCGGCGGCGGCACGCTGGTCGCGGGTTTCTGGAACAGCCATGTGCATCTGATCGCGCCGCCGCTGGATCATGCGGCGGGACATGCCGATGACGTGCTGTCGGCTGCGCTCACGTCAGCGTACCTGCGCTGGGGATTCACCACGGTGTTCGACATCGCCTCGGCGCCCGGCAATGCGTTCGGTCTGCGCGCGCGGATCGCGACGGGCACGGTGCGCGGCCCGGCGATCCTGACCGTCGACGAGCCGTTCTTTCCGAAGGACGGTGTGCCGGGCTACGTGCCGGACACGCTGGGCGGCTGGTCGCTCAAGCAGGCCGAGGTGGCGACGGCGGCCGAGGCGTCCGCGCGTGCGCGGCGACAGCTGGCGCAGGGCGCCGACGGCCTGAAGATCTTCGCGGGCTCCATGGTGGGCGGCGAGATCGGCGTGCTGCCGATGGACCTGGACATCGCCCGTGCGGTCGCGGTGGCTGCGCATGACGCGCGCAAGCCGTTGTTCGCGCACCCCAGCAATACCGAAGGGATGGAGGTCGCGATGGCGGCAGGCGTCGATGTGTTCGCGCATACCACCCCGAACATCGCGCCCTGGCCGGAGGCGGTGGTGCGTCGGCTGGTGGAAGCGGACATCGCGCTGGTGCCGACGCTGGCGCTGATCGAGGTGGAAGTCCGCAAGGAAGGCGCGCCTGCCGCCGCCCTGGAGCGCATGCGCGAGAATGCGTCCGGCCAGTTGCGTGCGTTCTCGGCGGCGGGTGGCGACGTACTGTTCGGTACCGACGCGGGATACGCCGACGTGTACGACACCCGCGACGAGCTGCGGCTGATGCATGAGGCTGGACTCGACTGGCGGCAACTGCTGGCGAGCCTGACCTCGACGCCCGCCGCCCGCTTCGGCCAGCGTGCGCGCAAGGGGCGCATCGCCGAGGGCATGGACGCGGACCTGGTGATCCTGGCCCGCGATCCCGCTCTCGGAGTCGAGGCCTTCGCCGATGTGCGCTACACCTTGATCGGCGGGCGTGTGGTCTACGCGGCGGGGCCGGGGGAGTAACAGCAAGTAACCCGGGCAAGGCCGCAGGCTGGTTCATCGACCCGGCAAGTCGCACCGGCAAGGCCGACGGTCGAACCCGATGCCAAGGTGGATGCATGGCGGGCGGCGGTGTACCACCCGCCATGCGAGGGTGAATCACCAGGAGCGCTGGCAGAACGGCCAGGCATCCGCGCTGGTCGAGCCGATGCTGTTGGTGACCGTGACTGTCACCTTGATCGTGAAGCTGCCCAGCGTGCCGCATACATTCGAGCATGTCGGCCCGGTACAGCTGTTGCTGAACCCGCCGGACCACGCGTAGGTCATCGGTGTCGAAGACGTCGCGCTCACACTGCAGTAGCCGCCGCCCGTGCCCGAGCAGGTGAAGCTGTTGATCACCGGTGCCGATGGTGGCGGCACGGCTGCGGTGACTGCAGCGTCTGCATTCACGATCCCGGTGCCGATCGGCTGGTCCGGCGTGGCGGGGAATGGACGGACGTTGTTTCGCAGATGCGTTTCCAGCTGCGCCGGCGTGAACAGGGACTGGCCTGCGGCTTGTCGCCGGCTCTGCACCAGTGCCGCGACGCCGGCGACGTGCGGGGTGGCCATCGAGGTGCCGTTATAGGACGCGTAGGTTTCGGTGCCCTGGCCTTGCGTGCCGGTATTGAGGGTGGACCAGATACCGGAGCCTGGCGCCGACAGGTCGACATTGCCTCCGAAGTTCGACTGCTGCGTGGACGACCAGACCGAGCGGGCGCCGTTGATGTCGGTCGCGCCCACGACCACCACGTTCGCGCAGTTGGCCGGCTGGACGTTGGCGGCGTTGCCGTTGTTGTTGCCGGCGGCAACGATGACCGTGGTGCTCCGACCGACCGCGCTGTTGATCGCGTTCTGTAATTCGATCGAGCACGTGCCGCCGCCGCCGAGGCTCATGTTGATGATCCTCGCCGGGGTCTGGTTGGCGGGGATGCCGCTGACCGTACCGCCCGACGCCCAGATCACGCCGTCGGCGATGTCGGACAGCGAGCCACCGCAGCGACCGAGCACGCGGACATGCTGGATCCTGGCGCCGTAGGCGACGCCGGCCACGCCATTGCCGTTGTTGGTGAGGGCACCGATGGTGCCGGCGACGTGAGTGCCGTGCCAGCTCGAATCCCTGCGTTCGAATTGAGGATCCGGTGCGCCACCGCATGCCCAGTTGGTGAACCAGTCGCCCGGGTCGTTCGGATTGTTGTCGCGCCCGTTACCGTCCTGCGCGGTTGTTGTATTGCTGATGAAATCGTAGCCGGCCACCGTATTGGAATTCAGGTCGCTGTGCGGGGTGCTGCCGGTATCCAGCACGGCGACGACGATGCCCGAGCCCGTGCTCTTGTCCCAGGCATTCGGCAGGTTGATGCCGGTCGTGGGGTTGAAGTAATGCCATTGGTCGGGATAGCGCGGATCGTTCGGCGTCAGCGTCGGATGCATCCGCACATCGACCTCGACGTATTCGACATTCGGATCCGCCGCGATCTGGCGCATCAGGGTTTCCGCGTCGACGCGATCGAGCTTGCGGTCGGTGCGGATCACGTCGGCGCCGAGCGACATCCGGCGGAAATGCTTCACGGCGAGCGTGCGCTTGCCGACGATCGCGCGTGAGGCGCGTGCGAGTCCTCGGTCGATCGCGGCGCGGTCCGTGCGCTCCGCGCTGCCGTTGCGGTATCTGACGATGAACTGGTCGAACGCGGTGTCGCTGCGGAGGCCGTCGAGGTGGGCCTTGCCCGCGAACGATGGACTTGCAGCCGCCATCAACAAGGCGGCGACGGATAGCGAAAGAGCACGATGTTTCATGTTCACTTCTCTCCTTGTAGTCGCGACGAGCTGTACGCCGCGTGGGTCGCTTGCAGGCACGACTGGAGAGAAGCCAATGAATGCGTCCGATGGCCTGTCCCTGGCCGGGCACCGCGCGCGCGATGCGATATCCTCCTGTGCGATGACGATGGATGTCCGCGATCGAGACGATCGCGCGACATTGGTCCGCTGGCAGTCACTGTACCGGAACCGTGCGGACGCATGAATTCGCGGTCTTTTCCCGGTTTGGCGGAAGCGCGAGGCCCCGAGGCGAGGCGTTGTCGTACCGGCGACGGTGCGGATCGGGGGCGATTGCCTCGGCTGCGAACGCGTCGGTTGTCGAAGTCCTGCGCTTGCTCAGCGCCCTGTGTCGAGAATCCTCCAGCCCTTTGCCGTGCGCCACCGGGACGACAACGTTCTCATGCCGCATGCCGAGTGTGTGTTCTGGTCGCCCCAGCAAAAATCGGTTTACAGTCCTGTTCCTCCGAACGGGTTTCGAGACGGACATGGCAGCAACGGTTTCGTTTGAAGGCAGAAAGCCTGCCTGTTTGACGGGTGCCCGCGTCATGGCGGTACTTGCGCTGGCAGCCTGGTTCCTGTCGGGCTGCGCATCCACACCTGCGAGGGAACAGAACGCGTTCGTGCCGCTGGTGAGCCACATGGCGGCGCGTGTGAAAACGGCCGATCAGGTCGCGCTGAGCAAGTGGGATTCGGGTCGACCCGTGCATGATCCGCAGCGGGAGGCGGAGGTCATCGCCAAGGCCGTGGCGGCTGCACCGGCCCATGGTCTCGCGACGCAGGATGTGGAAGCGCTTTTCACGGATCAGATCGAAGCGAGCAAGCAGGTCCAGTACGCGCTGCTCGATGCGTGGAAGCGGACAGGCCGTGCGCCTGCCTGGCCGCGCAGGAGCCTGTCGGACGAGATTCGCCCCGAGCTGGACAGGCTGCAGATCGAGATCATGGCGGACCTGCAGCAGTTGCGGCCCCTGCGCGAGTCCGCCGACTGCGGGGCCCTGGTGGCGCGTGCGGTGGACCATGTGATGCGGGCTGCCGCATTCGAGGATGTGCATCGCGCGGCGCTCGATCGTGCGCTTGCCCGGGTCTGCATCGGCGAGTGATCCCGGGGCTTCTGGTCGCAGTCTTGAATCCTGTGGTTTGCCGCCATGGCCGTGCGATTGCCAGGCGTTCCCGGATGATGCGAGATCAGGGGCCTGCAGGATTTGCCTGACAGGCCCCGTCTTGCTCATGGCGATCGGTCTGGGCCACGAATCAGGTGTGGTGGCCTTCGCGATGGCGGACGTAGTTCGCAGGCATCATCCGGCGATCGATCAGGGTGTAGTTCCTGTTCTCGCCAGCATCCGGGAACAGGCGCTGGAAGGTTTCGGGTGGCATGGTGTTCCGGAAGCCGTCGAGCATGGTCCGGAATCCTTCGTTGACCCGGCCGGCGTACTCGTCATGATCCGAAGAGGTCGAGGTGTCGATCAACCGCCTGTCCATCGCGGCCTTCTGCGTCGTGAACTGCCTGTCGAGATCGATGATCTTCATCACCGCCGCAGGATCCGCGATCTTCAACTCGTCCGGCAGATGTTCGAGGAGGCCTCGGACCTCGTGCGCGCGGGCTCCGCCATTCGTCGGGTCGTTGATCAAGCGTTCGACGTGATGCCGCCTGAGGTTGTGCGCGAGTTCGTGCGCCTTGAGCAGTTCGCCCTGGTCGGCCTTCTCGCCCGCGACCGCCTTCACCACCAGCGCGGCCGTGAGGATCATGGCAGCCGGGGCGTCGGTGCCGTAGAACCCATAGACCCAGTAGCTGGCGGACAGGCTGGGCGGCCAGTTGACCGGGCTGTAGATGAAGCCGCCCTGCAGGGTCGAGAACAGGATGCGATTGCAGGCCTGATGGCACACGCCTGTGACGCCGTAGAGCAGTCCGGACCAGGAGGCCAGACCGAATTCCCCGATCGGCGAATTGCGCCAGTGCCTGTCCCATTCGTCGACGGTCCAGCCGAGATATGGCGTCAGCGTGAACTGCGCCATGCCCAGCGCAACCGAGAGGTTGGCCGCCAGCGCATTGCCCTGGTTGCGCGACCAGATCAGCGAAGGCGACCACAGGTCCGCCGGGTAGCGGACACCGGTGTTGCCGCGGTCGCCTTCGCGCAGTGCGAAAGAGCCGAAGCAGGGCATGACGTGCGCCACGCCGTTCTTTTCGGCGACGGCATAGGTGTGATGGGCCAGATCGACGCCGGCCAGGTTGTAGTAGCCGGCCTTCAGCGTGCAGTCGTAGTAGGCGGCGGTGTCGCTTGCTTCAGTGTTCGCGTTCAAGTTGTCGTCCTCTTCTTGGCGATGTCGTTGTCTCGCCGCATCGTGGTTGGTCTCGTGGAGGCGTCGCGCGTGCGGCGGATCGCGCGACGACATGGGGAGGCCGCGCCATGCCATGCGCATGGCGATGTGGATCGGGTGTTGAGGCCGTCGCGTCGTCGCGATGTCGGCGCCACAGCGCCAGGCGCCCGGCTTCGCGGATGCGAAGCTGCGCTCAAGATGCGGCCATGGGCTGCGGGCGTGGATCGCGATGGCAGATCATGCCGATGCCTGTCCTTGGCGATTCTGCGATTGGCCGGTCACTCCGATCAGCCTTGCCGTGCAACCTACCGTCTCCGGGTGAGGCTTGCATGTCGCGTCGCACCAAACCCGAACGGATCAGGTGGTCATGCGATCGCGCGGGCTGTATCGATGTCGATTCGACATCGCACCATGCCCGTCCGCCCGCTACCATGCGCTTCCCCATCCCCTACATGGAATCCGCTCATGGCCATTTCGATGCACACCGCCTCCGTTCCCGTCTTCCAGCAGATGCTCAACGCCCTGTCCGGCGTGCTGGCCAAGGCCGAGGCCCATGCGACCGAGCGCAAGATCGAGCCGGTGGCGCTGCTGCAGTCGCGACTGTTCCCGGACATGTTCCCGCTGACCCGGCAGGTCCAGATCGCCTGCGATTTCGCCACGAGCGTCTCGGCGCGACTCGCCGGCGAGGATGTGCCGGCCTACGAGATCGGCGACCAGAGCTTCGCCGAGCTGCAGCAGCGCATCGCGGCCACATTGGCCTTCATCGGTGGACTGGACCCGGCGCGGTTCGAAGGCGGCGAGGCGCGGGAGATCGTGCTGCGTCCGGGTACGCCGAAGGAGCGCAAGATCGGCGGCCAGGCTTATCTGCTGTCGTACGGACTGCCGCAGTTCTTCTTCCACGTCACCACGGCCTACGATCTCCTCCGCCACAACGGCGTGGAGATCGGCAAGAAGGATTTCATGGGCGCCTATTGATCGATCAGTTCGCGTCGCGTCGCGTCGGGCGAAGGCGCCAGGCGCGATGGCGACCGAATGCTGTCAGGGCGTCAGGAAGCGTTCCACCTGGCTCCGGTTGAAGCCGGTCAGGCGGCGGTCGTCGCGAACGAGCGTGGGGACGGATTGCACCTTCAGCGTGTTCACCAGATAGGTCATGTCCTCGGGGCGCTTGTCGACCTGGATCTCGCGATACACGACGCTGCGTTCGTCCAGCATCTCCTTCATCGATGCGCAATAGGTGCAGGTCGATGAGGTGAACAGCACGGTGCGGGCGCCGTAGCGCTGGACGACGGCGGAATGGTCGCCGAGTTCGACCTGGGGCGGCTGGATCTGCATCGCGCTGCGCAAGGCCGTGGATGCGAAATAGCCGCTGACGCCCAGGCCGCAGACGAGCAGGGCAGGAAGAATGAATTGCGCAAGTTTCGTCATGGAATGGCGTTCTTCTTCATGTGGGAAAGAGACAGGATGCCGACATGCGTCGACATCCTGCCGTGGCCCGGTCCCTGGCCCGACCGCGTTCCCGGATTACTTTTCGATCATGAAGCAATGACCGGAGAGGTTGCAGCTGCCCGCGCAGTGGCGGAGGCAATCCAGGTAGGCCTTGAGGTCCGCAGCGGAGGCAAGGAACGGCATCGTCATGCCGAGGATCAGGGCGGTGGCGGCGAGCAGGCGGGTGGTCTTCGAACGCGTCATGTCGGATCCTTCTGGAGCGTGTTGGACGAAAGGAACAGGTTGGGTTCGCGACGTGCCGTGGACGCCTGGCCCCCGGCGCGCCGCACCTTCTTCAGCGGGACATGCGTGAAAAGAGGATCACACCCGATGTCGCCCGCATCGCCGGTCCGTGGTCCGGGGCGGGCAGCGCTGCGCGGCATGCGGGGGAGGGGCAGCAGGCGCTGCCCGAACTCGACGGCGTGCGCCGCGATGGTGCGCTGATCCGGTCGACAGCGAGGGCTGCGGGATCAAGGCGCTTGCCGTCGGCGATCCCTGCTGCAGGGGCGCGATCGTCGAGGGCGCGGCGGCGGATGGCTTCATGCATACTGCGGTATCGCCCCTGTCCGGGAACGCTCGTCGCATGATCGATCCGCGCTCGCTGCGATTGTCCGACCTGCATGGTCTTGCGCGGCTGGGCGTGGATGCGACGTCCGGCCTGGCCGATGTGGTCGAGGCGATGCATGCCGCCATCGCGCGCCCCGACCTGGGCCTGCGCGATGCAGCCGCAACGCACACCGCCGGAATCACCGGACTGGTCTATCGCAGCATCCGTGGCGTGACCCGCCTGACCGGTGCCGGGCTGGATGCCGTGTTGTCCCGGCAGGATCTTGAATACGAACGTACGTCGGCAGAACGCGAGGCGGTCATCGCCGCGTTGAATGGCGTGCTGGGCGATCACCTCGCGGCCACGGCCAACCCGCTCGCCATTCCCATGCGCCTGCACCATGCGGGACAGCCGCCGGCGCTGGACACGGCGGCGCTGTCGCAGGCGTGCCCGGCGGCCAGCGGCAAGCTGCTCGTGCTCGTGCATGGGCTGTGCATGAACGATCTGCAGTGGACGCGCGGTGGTCACGACCACGGTGCGATGCTGGGCGAGGCGCTGGGCTGCACGCCGCTGTACCTGCATTACAACACCGGCCTGTCGATCGTGGACAACGGGCTGCGCTTCGACGCGTTGCTGGAGGCGCTGCACGCCGCGTGGCCCGTGCCGATCGACGACATCACGCTGATCGGCCACAGCATGGGCGGACTGGTGGCGCGCAGTGCCTGCCAGCATGCCGCGCGCCTGCAGCGGCGCTGGCTGGGTGCGTTGCGGCATCTGGTGTGCATGGGTTCGCCGCATCATGGCGCGCCGCTGGAACGCGGCGGACGCTGGATTGATGTCCTGCTCGGCGCGACGCCGTTCGCTTCACCACTCGCACGCGTGGGGCAATTGCGCAGCGCCGGCATCACCGATCTGCGTCACGGCATCGCATGGACACCAGGCGAGCAGGCGGCACCTTTGCCGCGCGGCGTGCGCTGCTACGCCATGGCGGCCACCACGGCCAGCCGACGCAGCGCGCTGCATGATCGCTGGATCGGCGATGGCCTGGTGCCGGTCGCCAGTGCGCTCGGCCATCATCCGGACCCGGCGCGCGCCATCGGATTCGCGAAACGACGGCAGTGGATCGGGTATGGCATGCACCATCTCGATCTGCTCGACCATCCCGATGTCGCGGACCGGCTGCTGCGCTGGCTGCGGGCGGAGACCTGATCGCAGCGCGACGAACGTCGTGCAGCGCTTGTCTACTCAGGGATGCGACCGCTGGTCCAGCGCGTGGTGGATCAGCACCACGCATTGCGATGCGAACAGCATGGTCGGCCCCAGCGAGATCTTCTTCGCACCCATGCGTTCCAAACCGGGGATGACCTTCTTCGGCATCGGGATGTGGTCGGTGAGCAGGAAGCAGGGTTTGTCGGCGAACACCTGCTCGCCGATCGGCGTGCCCTTGCGATCCATCAGGAACAGCTGGTGATCATCCTGCGCCAGCGTCTGCACCAGCCGCTCGAAGCTCAGCGTCTGCACGGTCACGCCCGATTCCACCGGTCGCGTCTCTTCCTTGGCCATGCCGCGAGACACATCCAGCGCCTTGGCCACCTTGGTGAGCAGAGAGCGCTCGTCGAAGCCGCCGATCTCGTGCATCGCATTGATGTCGAAGCGGATCGTGCGCGAGAAATCCCGCGTGCTTTCCAGCACCAGGTAGACGACGACGTCGGGACGATGCGACTGCGCGACGAACAGCGCGTTCATCAGCGTGTGCGCCAGGATCTCGGTATGCGCGTCGCCGCCCACCGAGGCCCACAGCGCCTGGCTGTCGGTCGGCGCCGCGCGCGCCCTGAGTACGAAAGTCCGCATGTCCGTGGTGTCCGTTGCATGATCCCTCCGGCACCGAGCGTGCCGGGCGATCATTGTCGCGCGAATCGCGGCGGCGCGCCCGGCCTGTGCCGGGCCGGCGTCAGGACGAATCGCCCCCGACCCGGCGCACGCGCTCGCGGTAGTCCGAGACGTTGTCGCCTTCGATGCGCGTGCGCTGCGTACCTTTGACCTCGTCGACCTTCTGGTCGTGGCCGGTGACCGGTTTTGCGTCGACCTTGGTCTCGCGTTCGAATGCATGCGATTTGTCGGTGTTGCGGTAGTACCGGTACAGCGCCCAGTACAGCGCGGTCGCGCCGGCCGGGCCGGACAGCAACAGCCAGAGTCCGCCGTCGTCGCTCATGAGGAACCTGCCAGGATCGCGATCGCGATGCTTTCGATGATGGTGCCGGTGGTCAGCGCGGCCAGCAGCAGCTTCCATTGCTGCACGGGCACGCTGCCCATGGTTTCGCCGGTGCGGCCGTTCACCGCGATGTAGTGCAGCATGCCGCCGTTGGCGCCGGGCTGGTGGTAGGAATACAGCCAGACCGGCAGGTACATCGACACCCAGCGCGTGCCGTGGACATCGAGGCTTTCCTGCTCCCAGCGTACGCCGCGATCGTAGCGCCGCACGGAGGCGTGCACCTGCGCGCGGGCGATCGACAGCAGCTGGTCTTCCAGTCTGGGCTGGAGCTGCGCGACGTTGCTGTTGCGCTTCTCCGAGGTGAAGCCCGACAGGTAGGACGCATTCCACTTCACCGCGTTCTTGGTGTCGAACGGCAGGATCGTGTTGATGATGTTGTTGGTGTTGACCCGGGTGTCGAGGTTGCCGCGTTCGGTGGAGGATTCCAGCGGCAGGTCGTCGACGGTGAAGTCCACCTGGCGTTCGACCTCGTAGATGTCGGCGTCGTAGTAGGTCTTCTTGTTGTTGTCGGTGCCGCGCGTGTACTCGCGGGTCTTGATTTCGCCATGGCCGGCGACACTGGCGCTGGCGTTGCCGTCGACGATCATGTACGGCAGGTACACGCCGACGACGTTCTCGGGCGTGAACTGTTCCTTGAATTCCTTCAGCGCGAACAAGCGGCGCTTGTCGACGAACTGGCGGATGCGCGCGACCGCATCGTCCTTCTTGATGCGGAAGGGCAGCACCGCATCGGGCACCGCGCCGTTGGGCACCTGTTCGTTCACGCCGAAGACGTGGCGGCACCAGTGGCAGCGCGCGGTCATCGCGCTTTCGGTGTTGACCGTGACCTCGGCGCCGCAGCCGCTGCACTTGAAGCTCATCAGCACGGCGGCGTCGGCGGCGATGTCGCGCGCGCCGGAGGCGACGACCGTCCCCCTGAGCTGGTCGATGCCTTCGCCGAAGCCGAACAGTTCCTCGACCCGTTCGCCCACCCATTCGTGGCGACAGTAGAGGCAGACCAGCATTTCCGTGCCCGGCTTGTGGCGGATGTCGGTCGCGCCGCACTTCGGGCAGCGGTTCATGCCGTCGGCGAGTTCGGGCGACGCGGTGTCGATGGCGACCGGATCGGGCGCTTCGAGTTCCTCGCGGATCGCGTCGGGCAGCTTCGAGGTGTCGATCGGATGCGTGCCGGGCATGGGCGGGACGTCCCGGGGCGAACCCGGGCCGTCCACGGTCCTCGGCGGCAGCGGTGGCGGCAGCTTCTGGTCGGACATGGTCGGCGGGCCCGGGGCTTACAGGCCCAGCGCCTTGGCCTTCAGCGCGTCGTAGTCTTCCTGCGTGATCA
This sequence comes from Lysobacter brunescens, assembly GCF_042677005.1. Taxonomy (NCBI): domain Bacteria; kingdom Pseudomonadati; phylum Pseudomonadota; class Gammaproteobacteria; order Lysobacterales; family Lysobacteraceae; genus Lysobacter; species Lysobacter brunescens. The sequence goes on from NZ_JBHTIF010000001.1 coordinate 2,253,516, forward strand.
GGCCGAGGTCGAGCATCTCCTTGGCCTTCTTCAGCTTGGCGACCGGATCGTCGGCCGCAGGCGCGGGCGGCGCCACCGGCTGCTGCAGGCCACCGACACCCATCATCCCGGTCGCCATGCCGATGCCCATCAGGCCTGCGGCACCGCCGTTCTCGCCGGCGGACTGGATGCCCTGCGCGACGCTGGCCTGCAGGTTCGAGTTGCCGCGCGCGCCGGACAGCGCGTCCGCGCGCTGCACGGTCTTGAGCAGTTCGCGGGTGTTGGCGTCGTATTCGATCGAAACGATGGTGGTCTTGACGATCGCCAGGCCGCGATCGGACCGCCACTGGTAGGCCTGCTCTACCGCGTCGGACAGGCTCTTGGCGAAGCCGACCGAGTCCTGCTGGATCTTGGTGATGCGGTTGCCCTTGCTCGGATCGTTCGTGTACAGGCTGAACGCCGGGGCGAGCGAGCCGACCACTTCGTTGAACAACTGGCTGGCGGCGGCGTTGTCGAGGTCGGTGAAATCGAACACGGCGCCCGGGCGCAGGTACGTGGCCGGCACGAAGTTCTTCACGAACAGGATCGGGTCGACGATCTTCAGCGTGTACGAGCCGCGCGTGACCGCGCCGACCTGGGTGTTGAGGAAGCCGTCGTCCCAGTAGATTTCGGACTGCGTGCCGAAGCGGTTGTCCGGCAGCTCCTTCAGCGAGACGAAGAAGGCCGCCTGCTGCGAGCCCGGCTGGCCGCCGAACTTGAAGCGCTCCCAGCTCTGCATGATCAGCGGGCTGACGATGCCGTCGCCGGCGAAGATCGACTGCGAGTTGATGTCGTCCGAGCGCCACTCGTAGCCGCCGGCCTCGGCGACGAAACCGGTGATCTTGCCGTCCTGGAACAGCAGCAGGCCGTAGCCCTCGGGCACGACGATCTTCGAGCCGTTGCTGATGATGTTGGAGGAGCCACTGGTGTTGGACCCGCGCCCGGCGTTGGTGCCCTGCGGCACCGCCGCGAACAGCGCCGCCGTCGAGGGCAGGCCGGCCGGCACCGTGTAGAAGTCCTTCCACTGGTCCGCGAGCATGCCGCCGACCGCACCCGTCACCGCCTTGATCAGACCCATCGTCGTTCTCCGAGATTCCCGGCCGGGCGCGATGCCCTGCCATGCCGAGGACTATAACGGCTGGAACGGTGCATTCGGGACAGGCGGGCGCGGGGTGTGTCGCAAGTCAGGGTGACGGGTGGGCCAGTGGCATGACCGGGAAGCGCATGGCCGTACCGCAGCGGCCGCGTTGCTATCATCGCCGGATGGCCAAGCTCCTCCTCAATCTGCGCAACGTGCCCGACGACGAAGCCGACGACGTGCGCGCCTTCCTCGACGAACACGGCATCGCCTGGTACGAAACCGCGCAGGGGTTCTGGAACATCTCGCTGGCCGGGATATGGATCCGCGAGGACGGGGATGTCCCGGAAGCCAAGCGCCTGATGGCCGAGTACCAGGCGCAGCGCGGCGCACGGGTCCGCGCGGAGAACGAGGCTGCACGGCGCGAGGGCACGGCGGAGACCTTCTGGATGGTGCTGCGAACACAACCGCTCCGCGTGCTGCTGGCCGTGCTCGGCATCCTGTTCGCGCTGGCGCTGGTGATCCTGCCGGTGGTGCTGATCAGTCGATAGCCAGGCGCGAGCGGAACGCGACCAAGTGCAGGCTTAGCCGAAGGCGCGCATCGCCACGACGCCGGCGACGATTACCGCGACTGCGCCGATGCCTGCCCAGACCCAGCGTGATGCGCGTCCGGAGGTTGCGGGCGCCGAAGCTGCAGCCACGGGTTGCGGCGTGGCGGCCGGGGGCGCGGCGGGCGACTCGATGTCGCTGCCGCGGGTCAGCATGTCCAGCACTCGCGCCACGGTGTCCGCGTCGAAGCGGTAGGGGTCGAAGGCCTGCTGGCCGATATCGTGGAGCAGGGCTTTCATCTCCGCGTCCAGCGGCACGTACTTCATGGTCCAGGCCGAGAAGCGGGTGCGGTCGATGCTGCGCCTGGACAGCAGCTTGAGATCGGTGTGGCGGGGATCGCGAAGCAGCGCCGCATACAGACGGTCCACATCGGCGGCGCGGCCTTCCAGGCACTGGAAGAAGCAGCCGTCGCCGAAATAGAGCGCACCGACCAGGCCGCGTCGTGCGTTGTTGACCCGCGACTGGGCCAGGATGCGCGCGACGCTGGGTTCGATGCCGAGCTCGGCGGGCATCGTCGTGAAGGTCGAGCGGCTGACGTAAACGATCTGGACCAGGTCCGACACGGTGTTCTCCCTCATGGATGGATGTGCGCGTGTCCATGGCGCAGGGACCGGTCGGCCCCGCCTGCGTGCCACGCGCAGTGCATACGCGGGGGCGATGGCGGCGGATGCAGGATGCCGGGAGGAGAGGCCGGCGCGTTTGCCGACGTTGTCGCGAAGGATGGCCTGCGCCTGCACCGTCTTGCGCCGTGCCGCTGCGCTTCAGCCGTGCACGGCTTCCTCGATCTTCGCGATGTCGATCTTGCCCATGGTCATCATCGCCTCGAAGGCGCGCTTCGCAGCGACGCGGTCCGGGCTGGTGTAGGCGGCGGTGAGCACGCGCGGCGTGATCTGCCACGACAGGCCCCACTTGTCCCGGCACCAGCCGCAGGCGCTGGCTTCGCCGCCGTTGTCGATGATGGCGTGCCACAGGCGGTCGGTCTCGGCTTGGTCGTCGGTCGCGATCTGGAACGAGAAGGCCATCGTGTGCGGCACGCCGGGACCGCCGTTCATGCCGATGCAGGCAATGCCGAGCACGGTGAATTCGACGGTCAGCACATCGCCTTCCTTGCCGGCCGGGTAGTCGGCGGGTGCGCGGTGGATGGCCTTCACCTCGCTGTCCGGAAAGGTGGCGGCGTAGAACGTGGCGGCATCGAGGGCGGTGCCGTCGTACCAGAGGCAGAGGGTGTTCTTCGGGATCATGGTGAGGCTCCTGGGTCGGGATCATGCGGACCGGGAGGTCCGCCTGCATGACATGACGGACGAGGAGGCCCCGGATCGACAGCCTCTGCGGTGCGTTCGGCTGCCCGCGTCCTCCGGTCGCCCGGTTAGAATGCCGCATGAAAACCCCCGCTGCGCTGCAGGCGCTGATAGACGATGGCGTGATCGACGAGGTGCTGCGCCCGCTCAAGAGCGGCAAGGAAGCGGCGGTGTACGTGGTCCGTTCCGGCGACGACATCCGTTGTGCCAAGGTCTACAAGGACATGGCGCAGCGCAGTTTCCAGCAGCGCGTGCAGTACCAGGAAGGCCGCAAGGTGCGCGGCAGCCGCGAGGCGCGGGCGATCGGCAAAGCCACGAAATACGGGCGAAAGCAGCAGGAAACGGCGTGGAAGAACGCCGAAGTGGATGCGCTGTACCTGCTGCGCGATGCCGGCGTGCGCGTGCCCGAACCGTACGGTTACTACCACGGCGTGCTGGTGATGGCGCTGGTGACCGATGCCGACGGCTTCTCCGCGCCGAGGCTGGGCGAAGTGGCGCTGAGCCCGGAACAGGCCCGCGACTTCCACGCAGTCTTGATGCGCCAGGTCGTGCGCATGCTGTGCTGCGGGCTGATCCACGGCGACCTGTCGGCCTACAACGTGCTGGTCGGGCCGGATGGTCCGATCGTGATCGATTTCCCGCAGGTGGTCAGCGCCGCCGGCAACAACGCGGCCCGGCAGATGCTGCTGCGCGACGTGAACAACCTCACCGCCAGCCTCGGGCGCTGGGCGCCCGAACTGCTCGATACCTGGTTCGGCGAGGAGATGTGGGCCCTGTTCGAGGCCGGCGATCTGCGGCCGGACACCGTGCTGACCGGCGTGTTCGCGCATGACGAGCGCAGGGCCGATGTCGCGGGCGTCCGCGAGGCCATCGAGGAGGCGCGCCAGGAAGCCCTGATCCGCCAGCAGGGACGCGAAGCGGCGGCGCAGGATGACTGACGGTCGCGTGGGCGATCGCATCCACCGCCCGATCGCGGCTAAGCTGTCGCACCTGAAGTACGTCCGGCCGAGATCCGCCATCCCATGATCAACAACGACGTCCTGCGCAGCATCCGCTACATGCTCGACCTGAGCGACGGCAAGGTCGTCGACATCGCCAGGCTGGTCGATCCCGATTTTCCGCTGGACAAGGCCACGGTGCAGGCCTTCTTGCGCAGGGAGGACGATCCCGAGTACGTCGCCTGCAGCGATGCCGTGCTGGCGCATGTGCTCGACGGGCTGGTGATCCATCGCCGGGGGCGTAACGGCGACCAGCCGCCTCGCCCCGTGGAGAAGCGCATCACCAACAACATCGTGCTCAAGAAGCTGCGGGTCGCGTTCGAGCTGAAGGATGTCGACCTGCACGAGGTCTTTGCCGCTGCGGGTTTCCCGCTGTCCAAACCCGAGATGAGCGCGCTGTTCCGCCAGCCCGGCCATCACAACTATCGCCCCTGCGGCGACCAGCTGCTGCGCAACTTCCTCAAGGGACTCACGCTGCGCGTGCGCGGCGGCTGAGCTGGCAAGCGTCGCGCGGTCTCAGAACTTCTCGCCCACCGGCAGGTAGCGCCACGCGCCTTCCGGCATCTTCGCCAGCCCGATCCGGCCGATGCGCAGGCGGCGCATCGCCACGACCTGCAGGCCGACCTGCGCGCACATGTCGCGGATCTGTCCGGGCTCCACGCGCTTGATCGCGAAGCGCAGGCGGAATTCGTTCTGCCAGCTCACCTTGCACGGCGGCAGTTCGCGCCCCCGGTAGCTCAGGCCGTGGTTGAGCCGGCGCAGGCCGTACGGCGCGATCTCGCCCGCGACCTCGACGATGTACTCCTGCTCGATCTGGTCCGCATCCTCGGTGAGGCGACGCCAGACGCGGCCGTCCTGGCTCAGGACGATCAGGCCGCTCGCCTCCGCATCCAGCGGCACCAGCGGCGTGAGCCGGTGGAAATGCCGCTGCAGCAGGCGCAGGCCGGTCGGATCGGCGTCCCAGCGCGTGTGTGCGGTGGCCAGCGAGGCCACGGGGCTGCCGGGGCGGAAGGCGTCGAAACCGGCCGGCTTGTGCAGCAGCAGCGTCGCCGGCTCGGGCGTTTCCAGAACCGCGTCCGGATCGAGTTCGATGCGCTCGTCCGTCACTGGATGCTGCGGCGATTCGACGACCTTGCCGTCCACCGAGACCCAGCCACCTTCGATGTAGGCGTCGGCATCGGCGCGCGAGCAGCCGAGGAGTTCGGTGACGCGTCTGGAGAGTCGGGTGGTCGTGGACATCGGGGGCTCGGTCGGAAGGGGGATTGAATCGATTCGCATCACGGGAGGGGAACGTGTTTCCAGTCCGGCGCGGGTTCCGTGGCGATGCCATGGTGTTGCAGGATGACGCGCATGTAGCTCATTTCGTCCTGGGTCGAGGACAGGGCTTGCCGACTCGCCGTCTCGTCGGCCTGTATGGCCTGATCGTCCGACAGCACCCGCCATTCATGCATCAGCCATCCCGCCTGCCTGCGGCGTTCCTCGGCGGCGGCGCGTTCGCAGGGCGTGTCGCTGGCGCGGACCAGGAGGGCCAATCCCATCATGTGCGCGATGAGCGTGTCCGAATCGTCCGCCAGCAGGTGGCCGAGCTGCTGGCAGTCGGTGCGGCGCTCCGGCGCGCTGACCAGCGCGTCGCCGCGGCAGGCGTCGATCGTGTCGATGAAGCGCGGCAGTTGCAGCATCGCCATCGCCATGCTCGATGCGTAGCTGTACAGGGTGGGGACATCGCCTCCGAACAGTACCGCAGCGCGGTTCGCGCCGGGCGGGTGGCGTTCGAAGGCATCGATCACCGCAAGCAGCAGCGCGTTGTAGTGCAGGTCGAAGCGGGACGCCGTGGGTGAGCGTATTGGCAGGGCGGAAGCGCGCGGCCTCTCCGTTTCGGCTGCGAACATGAGCGGCACCACGTTGCCCGGTTCGATGCGTGCCCATTGCGCGTGCAGTGCGGCGAGCCGCATGGTGTCCGAAGTCGAGAAGCGACGGTTGAGCAGCATGTGCACCAGCGGGTCGTCCGGGCCTTCGCGCGTGGCGCGCTGGACCCACGCGGCGAGTCGGGTGTCCTTGTCCAGGGACGGCAGCGAGTCGCCAGTCTCGTACAGCGTGCCGCTGATCGACATCGCGCGCAGGTGCGCCGCGATCGCGAGATCGCGGGCGCTACCGTCTTCCGCAAGCCGGTCCGCGAGCCAGGCATGGTAGTCGCGGCTGGTGCGCGACCTTTCCGCATCGCGTTCAGCCTCGCGCGCTTCGCAATCGGCCCGCCGGGGCGCGTCCACGCTTGCGCATGGTGTGTCGGTGGTTTCCGGCCAGGCCGCGATGTCGCCTGGATGCTGGGCCCTGCACGGCAGCGGCAGCGCGAGCATCGCCACGAACGCGAACCAGGCGGCATGCCATCCCGGGGTGGCGACGCCCGATGACCAGGACGAGCGCGTCGGCGTGAGATCGATCATGCGGGCTCTGCGAGGGCGTGCGGGAGACACATCTTAAGCGCGGATGGCCCTTGCCCGGCCTGATGCGGCGTGTTCCGCCGATCCGGGGAGGGGCGGTGCACGAGCGGCGGATGTAGGAAAATAGCCCGTCTTCCTCCTCCGGCCGTTTCCCATGCTCTGGCTCCGCGTGGCCTCGCTGTTCCTGTTGGTCGTGCTCAACACCCTGGTCCATGCCCTGCCGTTGCTGCTGGTGGCGCTGTTCAAGGCGCTGCTGCCCTTCGCGCGCCTGCGCCTGGCCATGAACAAGGTCCTGACTGGCCTGGCGGAGCGCTGGATCGCGGTGAACAGCGGAATGATCGACCGGTTCACGCGCACGCGGTTCCAGGTCGAGTTGCCGTCGACCCTGCAGGCGGACGGGCATTACCTCGTGCTGGCCAACCACCAGAGCTGGGTGGACATCGTCGTCCTGCAGAAGATCTTCAACCGGCGCGTGCCGTTCATGCGTTTCTTCCTGAAGCGCCAGCTGATCTGGGTGCCGGTGCTGGGCCTGGCGTGGTGGGCGCTGGATTTCCCGTTCATGGGCCGCTATTCGCGCAAAGAGATCGCGAAGAACCCCGAGCTGGGGCGTCGCGACATGGAGGTGACGCGGCGCGCCTGCGAGAAGTTCCGCAGCATCCCGGTGTCGGTGATGAACTTCGTCGAGGGCACGCGTTTCACGCCCGCGAAGCACGCGGGGCAGCAGTCGCCGTATCGTCACCTGCTCAAGCCGAAGTCCGGCGGCGTGGCCTTCGTCATCGACGCGATGGGCGACACCCTGCGCGCGGTGCTGGACGTGACGATCGTGTATCCGGGCGGGCGACCGACGATGGTCGACCTGCTCGGTGGACGCATTCCGGAGGTCCGCATGTCGGTGCGTGAGCGAGCGATTCCGGAAGACTTGATCGGTGGCAATTACCAGGATGATCGCGCCTATCGCGCCCGGTTCCAGCAGTGGATGAACGGGTTGTGGGATGAGAAGGACGCCCGGATCGAGCAATTGCAGGGGTGAGTAAAGCGAAAGCGGGACGACGGCTGCCGCCCCGCTTGGCGATCACGCCGTCACTTCGACTGCCAGCGGCCGCTGCCGCCGGCTTCCAGCAGGCCGATGCCGCCGGAGAGGGCGTTGAATTGCCCGACGGGAAGGCCCGATTCGTTGAACCAGTTGAGCTGGAGGAGGCCGCCACCGCTCGCGGCTCCCTGCACGTGGACGCCGGTGGCGTTGCGGAAGAATGCGTCCCACGAGGTGTAGGCCGTCCACAGGAAACCGACGGCAGTGCCGAAAAAGGCCGGACCGCCCCAGATGGTGGCGTCGTATTGCCAGGGCTGCCCGTCGGGCTCGCACTTGGCCTTGCCCCAGATGGCGATATCCACGCTCGCGGTGGCGCCGATCGCAGCAGGTATCTCGCTGCTGGACATTGCGGCGAGGAACTTCTCCAGTTCCTCTGCCGGTACGCGCGCCTGGAGGGCACGCATGGTCGCTTCGCGCGCCAGCGCCCCGGCCGGGTGCAGCTCTGCACTTGAGATGACTCCGCTCATGATCTTGTTTCCTTGAGGATTGTGTGGGTATCCGCCCTGTCGCGCGGACGCGTGATCGAGCGATGTCCGGGCCGATCGGCATGCAAATGGACTGCATGCGTTGGCAATGCCTGCCTGCACGAGGTCGATCCCCGCTGAAGGTTCCGTATCATCGTTCGTCATGCGCAGCCTAAGGTGATGCTGCGTGCGGCATGGTGTCCATGCGGTGCCACTTCTCGCCCAGCGAGGCGACCTTGCGTCGTCCCGGGTCGATCAGCGGCGCACACCGAGTACGCCATCCCGCGCGGATTCGGACTTGAATCCCGATTTTTCGAGGCGTTTCGCCACCTCGCGCGGCAGGTTGCGACCGCTGGTCAGCGTGTTCGGCGTGCCGGTGCAATGGAACGATCCGACGCCGGCGTCTGCACGGACGCCGGCGTCGTCGTTTCAGACTCCTGCGATCACGGTAGCGTGTTCAAGGTCGCGCGCACCGGGCGCGAGAAGTTGAAACCGTCGCGACGATCCCAGTTGATCGACCAGGTCATCACGCCGCGATAGGTCGGATACGCCTGCTGCGGACGGATGCTCCCGCAGTTCTGCAGCCGGGTCAGGCAGTTCAGTGCATTGGCGATCGTGGCCTGCGAGGCCTGACCGCTGTTCGCCGATGACGGCCCGGACGGCAGGCCGAAGGCGACCTGGTCGGGACGCAGCCCGCGAAACATCACGCCGGTGCCGCCGTTGGTGCGGAAGCCCTCGATCAGCATCAGGCTGGCGCCGACGAGGATGTCCACCGAACCCTCCGGCAACGCGTTGGCGCTGTACGGCGAATACAGGCCGCCGTTGTTGTAGTACTGCACGTGGAGGAGGTTCAGGTCGTCGCGCAGGCCGTCGATGATCGGCAGGTAGGCGCCCCAGATGGAGCTGTAGGCGACGTAGCCGCCCTGCACGTAAGGATGCTCCGGTGCCATCGACAGGTAGAAAGATGGGCCGATGCGCGCCTTGAGCTGCTTGATCGCGGTGACCAGGTTGGCCTGCACCGGTGCGCCGTGGAGGACGCCCGCACCGCTTTCCAGATCGATGTCGAGGCCGTCGAAGCCGTAGCGGCGCATCAGCTGTTCCGCGCTGTCGACGAAGTTGGCGATATTCGTCGCGGTGTTCAGCGTGACCGTGCCGTTCTGTCCGCCCAGCGACAGCACCACTTTCTTGCCCTTCGCACGCGCAGCGGCGACGTCTGCGATGAATTGCGCTTCGGTGCCCGCCCCGGGATCGACGGTGAAGCTGATCCGACCGTTCCCGGCGTCGTCGCCGAAGGCGATCATGATCACATCGTAGTCATTGGAGATGTCGCGGATCGGGATGGTCGGACCCGAGGGGTTGGTGAAGTTGTGCCAGTAGCCGATCAGGGCATGTTTCGGCAGGGTCCCCGAACCGCCGCCATCCGGCACGCGAATGCGGAACGACGACAGTGCGTTGTCCAGATTGGACGCGGCGAGGCTGGGTGCATTCGCGGTCAGCGCGACAGTGCGACCGGCGTAGTTCGCATCGGCGAACAGATCTACGATGTAGCCGCCGGTGACCTTCACCGAGCTGACGCGGTCGTTCCAGGCAGCATCGATGGTGCCGCTGGACGCGCTCGCGCAGAAGCTCTGGCCGCCGTAGTTCTCGTTCTCGTAGAAGCAGGCGATGCCCGTGGGCGGCGGCGGGGGCGGCGGCGTGCTGCCGCAGGCGCCGAGGTCGCTGTACCAGCCGCAGCTCGAACAGTAGGTGGGTGCGGTGTTCCAGATCTGCACCCGTGCTTCGTACAGTCGGTTCTGGTAGACCATGCGGTCACCGGGTTTGTAGATCGCGGAGGCGGCCCATGCGGGCACGCCGCTGCACGACACGCTCTGGGCGTGCGCGACAGGCGCGAGGCTCGACAACAACAGCAAGGACAGCCAGAGCATTCCATTTCGAAAGCATTTCATCGGTCGTCTCCTTGGGATGGGGCAGGCGAACAGGACGCCGCCACGGCCGATGCTACTGCGCAATCTTTCGTATAAATGCTTTTTGGATCAATGACATGCATGTTGTCTGCAGATGTCGCGGCGGGTCGTCCTGCAGGGCGCGGGACGCGCATTCCATGGCCTGTCGCATGGCGCCGCGCGCGCCTGCGGATGTCCTGCCGTCATCGTCGCAAGCCGCCGTGGGTTGTCTGCCGCATGCCTGCGCGAGCATGCAGGTCCGATGGACAGCGTCCTGTCCAGGCGTGTTGGCTTCGATCACTCCGCGCGAGGCGCCAGACGGATGTCGAGGACTTCGTCCTCGTCGGCCTCGCGCGGTTCCGCGCCCGCGCGTTCGATCCATGCCCGCAGGTGCAGGCGGCGCCCGCCCTGCAGGCTCGCCAGCACGCGCGCGGGAACAGGGATGAGGTAAGTCCCTGCGGCCCTGCCGGAGCGGATCCCGTGGGGAGACGCCGTGCCGATGAGTTGGCCGTCCTGCGTGCGCAGGACGACCTCCTGTCCGCTGCCGATCGCGCCCAGCTCGACTTCCAGCAGCACCTGCACGCGACCGCCTGCAGGCGCGCGCGGAAGCGCGATGCCGGCCTCGTGCCACGCGCCATGCGCGCACGCTGCCAGCATCAGGGCGCCCGCGATCACGCGCGCGATGGCGACGGCGTGGCGCATGGCGTGTGCCGCCTGCTCAGCGCACCGGGACGATGGTCACGCCACGCACGACGGGTGCGTCCTTCGCACCGCCGCTTGACGGCACCAGGCGGATGTCGAGATTGGCGTTGCCGGCCACCAGCTGCGAGAACGCCTGCAATCGGCGCGGCAGCGGCAGGGTGAACGTGGTGGTGTGCGACATCGCCATGCCGGGCATGCCCGGGCCGAAGAACGAGATCGTGCCTGCGTAATAGGGGCTGCCCGGCTCGACGCGATCGATGTCTTCGGGTGCGTTCACCAGCACGTCGAACTCGCGCGAGACCGCGAGCCCTGCGGGTCGGTCCACGGTGATTTCCGCGACGAACGTGGCGTCCCGCGCCGTGGCCTGATGGCGTTCGACCAGCGCACCGGGCAGCGCGACGCTGGCGCTGTCGGCGTCGACCGAAGCCACCATCGGGGCCTGCAGGCGGCGCGTGCGCGGTTTCGGGATGTACTGGTTGCCGCTGGCCGGCGTGTAGTCGTAATTGAAGGCGTCGGTGCTGAACACCGCGCGCGCGGTGGTCGGGCCGACCGGCTTGCCGTCCGCGCCGATGTAGAACAGGAACGGTTCGTCCATGAAGGCGGCTTCGTCCTCCTCGTCCGGGCCGATCGGCTGGCCGAGCACGAGCTGCTTGCGCGTCCACACGTCCCACAGGCGGTCCATGTTGGCATGGTGCAGGAAGAAGATCGGATCGACCGGCGAGAGGAAGTTGGTCATGTTGCCGTACGGACCCGGGTCGATCGCGCCGACGCCGCCGATGCAATTGTGCACCTTGTTGTGCGGCTGGCCTTCGAGCACCGAGAACTTGGTGGTGCCGTCCGGTTGCACCAGGTGCGATGCGGTCCGGGAGCTGGTGAAGCTGAGGCTCGGGATCTCGTTGTGGAAGTCGAAGGGCGCCAGGCCGTGGATGACGGTGTCCAGCGAGACGGTTTCCTTCGTCCTGGCGTCGAGTTTCGGGTTGTCGCGCGACAGATAGCGTGCGCCGCAGGTGATGGCGAAGGCCATGTTGCCGGACACGCCCGCGTCCTGCTTCGGGCTGTAGCCGGTGACGTCGTTCCAGAACAGCTCGAAGGAGGTGTAGCCGCGCATGTCCAGCTGGCCGCGCTGCTGGCTCGACAACGCGTTCCAGTAGTCGCGCATCGCCGGCTGGATGAAATCGGTGAACACCTTGAGGTTGCGCGTGTACGGCGCGTAGGCGGCATCGGTGGGCGTCAGCGGACCATCGAACATCGCCGCGGGAATCTCGGGCTGCTGCGTCCAGTCCCAGTAGGGCAGGGCGAACTCCAGATCTCCGCTCAGCGCGCGGATCGTCTGCTCGAAATAGCCGACGTAGCCGCGATGCCAGGCGTAGAACCACCAGTTGCCGTGCGGGCAGTCCAGGAAATGCGTGAACGCGTTGCGGAACCAGTTGCGCGGATCGCTGGCCGGCAGCGCGAGCATGGCCTGTACGCCGCGTGCGTAGCTGGCCAGCATCCGCTGGCCTTCCGGGCTGGCGGCATCATGGCGGCGCCAGCGCGCCTGTTTCGAAGCCGATCTCGGGCCTGCAGCGAGGGCACTGCCGGCGTGGGTGGCGATGACCGTGCCACCGATCGCGGTGGCGGCCGTTCCGATGAAATCACGGCGTGTGATGCGCATCCTGTCTCTCCTTGTACGATGACATCCAGTGGTCGATAAGCCGCAGGCGGCGGCGCGAAGCCGTGGCGCGGGCGGCATGGCGGGCGAGGATGTGGGGCGTCCGTGCCAGCACGACCGAGTATAGCCAGCCCTCCGGCACGACGTGGTATCACTCCGTCGTTCCTGGAAGCTCCCCCAGTGCCTGGCCGGATGTTGCGTCCGCAGCGTGAGGCCGGTGGCTCAGCGACGGATCGCGAGCACCCCGTCCAGCGCCGGTTCTGCCTTGAATCCGGATTTCTCCAGGCGTCTCGCGACTTCGCGCGGCACGTCGCGACCGCTGGTCAGCGCATTCGGCGTGCCGGTGTAGTGGAACAGCCGGCCGCCGCGACGCAGCACGCGCGCGAGCTGGTCGTAGAACGCCTGCGAATAGAGTTCGCCGGCGATGCCGAAACGCGGCGGATCGTGGAGCAGGGCATCGACCGACGCATCGGCGACCGAGGCGATCGCTTCCGAGACGTCGGCATGCGTGAGCTGCAGTCGTCCGCCGCTGGCGGGCGACTCCTGATCGGGCGACCAGGGATTCAGCGTGCGCAGCCACAGCACGTCCGCGTTCTTCTCGAACGACACGATCCGCGCAGCACCCGCATCGAGGCAGCAGGCTGCGAAATAGCCGAGGCCGCCGCAAGTGTCGAGTACGACCTTGCCCTGCGGCTGCACCAGCGCGACCTTGCGCCGCGCGTCGTCGACCGGCGAGGCCTTCGAGGTCGGCAGCATCTTGATGCCGTCGATCTCGAAGGTCGGCGCGCCCCATTCGGTCGGCACCAGCTTGATCAGCGCGCCGTTGTAGCGCGAGACCGCGACGAAATCCTCGCCGTCCCAGTAGTGGATCGTCCGGTCCTTGAGCTTGCCGGGGTAGGGGTAAGCCTGTCCCCGCCAGATCCAGGCGTCGCCATCGAGCTGGATGTCCTCCTGCGACCGGTCGAGATCGAAGGAGCCGGTCCACACGGACGCACCAGCGGCGCGTGCGGCAGACAGCGCATCGGCGTGCGCACGGACGAGCAATGGGCTTGGAGAATGTGGCAAGCGCGGGCTCCCGATGGGCGAGCCGCGATTATCCGTCTTCCGGGGCCCGGGCGAGAAACTGGTTGATCGCCGCGTTCTCCACGATCGCCGGCGGGTCCGACATCCGGGCCAGCGCGAGCAGGGCGCGGCCGATCGCGGCGGTACTCGTCATCAGTCCCGGCGTGAGGCGGACGCCGATGCCCATCAGCGGGCCGGTGATGGCGTAAAGCGGACGCATCGCCGCGTGCGGCGACCGCTCGCCGTGCACCGGCTGCACGCCGCCGGGACGCAGCATCACGGTGCGGATCGGCAGCGCCTGCAGCGCTGCCTCGGTCTCGCCCTTCACCCGCAGCGGCATGATCCGACTGCGGGCGTTCGCATGCGCACCGGAGATGTACAGGAACCGCCCTTGCGGGTTGAGTCGGGCGAAGGTCTGTGCGACATGCAGGGTCAGGTCGAGCGTCACGTGGCGGTACTGGGCCTCGGGCGTGCCCAGCGGCAGCGCACCGGCGCAATGGAAACAGGCATCGAACGGCGCGAGCGCGTCTTCGACCGCTTCCAGGGCATCGAGGCCGGGCACGATCAGCTCGCGCAGGCGCGGCTCGTCGCGCCCGCTGGTGCGTCGGCTGAGCAGCGCGACGCGTGCGACTCCGGCATCGGCCAGAGTCTCGTGGAGGACGCCCTGGCCGATCAGGCCGGTGGCGCCGGTGATGAGTACGCGCATCGGCGTTCCTCCTGCATGGATCTGCGACAGGATAGGTCCGCACGCCTGCAGTGGGCATGCGCCCAGGGGAAGGCATCGTTGCGCGCATGGGTGAATCCATGCGTCTGTCCGCGCCGTAGAAAGCCTCTGGTTCTGCGACGCCTGCCCGTCCACGGTTTGCCGGATCGGCTTGGCCTACACTGTGCGCCTGCCCTTGCGAGCCCGCATCCATGACCGAGACCGCTTTCTACCCGATCGGCACGCCCAGTCGCGCCTGGGGACCTGCCGAATTCGACGCCTGGCGGGCCCGCCAGGTCCGTCACCGCAGCTATGCGGACGACGTGGTCAGCGTGATCGATCGCCTGCGCGACCGCTTCGATGTCGAACAGTACGGCGAGCTCGTGTATAGCGACGAGCGTCATCCGCTGTTCGCGATCCGCAGCCGCCACTGGGACGAGGCCTTGCCCTGCGTGCTGGTGACCGGTGGCGTGCACGGCTACGAAACCAGCGGCGTCCATGGCGCGCTGCGCTTCGTCGACCTGCACGCCGAGGCGTATGCGGGCAAGGTCAACCTGCTGGTCGCGCCCTGCGTCAGCCCCTGGGCCTACGAGCGGATCCATCGCTGGAACCATGACGGCATTGATCCGAACCGCTCGTTCCGCGAACCGAGCCCGGCGCAGGAGTCTGCAGCGCTGATGCGCCTGGTCGCGCCGCTGCTCGGCCGCTTCGTCGCGCACATCGACCTGCACGAAACCACCGACAGCGACGAGTCCGAATTCCGCCCCGCGCTCGCCGCCCGCGACGGCAAGCCGTTCGAGCCCGGCCTGATCCCCGACGGTTTCTACCTGGTCGACGACACCGAGAACCCGCAGCCGGCCTTCCAGCAGGCGATCATCGAAGCCGTCGAACGCGTGACCCACATCGCGCCGGCGGACGACAAGGGCGAGATCATCGGTTCCGAGGTCGTCGCCCATGGCGTGATCCGCTATCCGCTCAAGGCCCTGGGCCTGTGCGCCGGCATCACGGGCGCGCGCTACACCACGACCACCGAGGTCTATCCCGACAGCCCGCGCGCGACGCCAGAGCAATGCAACACAGCGCAGGCGGTCGCGGTCGACGCGGCGATCGGATTCGTGCTGGCGCAGTGAGTCGGCGCGCCGGCCCGATCGCGCGACAGGAACGACCGCTCGCCGGCGTTGGCGAGTCTTGGCGGCTGCGGCGTGACCGCATCCCGGCCTCGCGAGTGGAGTAGAGTCCGGATTCCCGAACCAGCGAGGCTGCGACATGACGACTCCGCCCCGGAAGACGGCTGACGATTTCGACCCGGAAGTGCTCCGGCTGTTCGACAAGTACGTGCACGGCGATATCGATCGCCGTGGATTCATGCTCGGCGCCGCACGCTTCGCCGTCGGCGCGACCACCGCCGCCGGACTGCTGGCCGCACTCACGCCGCAGTTCGCGATGGCGCAGCAGGTCAAGCCCGACGACAAGCGCCTGAAGGCCGAGTACCTCGAATTCCCGTCGCCCGACGGTTATGGCACCGCGCGCGGTTATCTGGTCAAGCCGGCGAAAGTGCGCAAGCCGCTGCCGGTGGTGCTGGTCGTCCACGAGAACCGCGGACTCAATCCGCACATCGAGGACATCACGCGCCGGCTCGCGCTGGAGAACTATATCGCCTTCGCACCCGATGCGTTGTTCCCGCTGGGCGGCTATCCCGGCGACGAGGACAAGGCGCGCGCCACGTTCCAGACGCTGGACCAGATGAAGACGCGGCAGGATTTCCTCGCCGCCGCGCGTATGCTGCGCAGCATCAAGGGCGGCAATGGCCGTCTCGGCGCGGTTGGCTTCTGCTACGGCGGGGCGATGGCCAACTTCCTCGCCACGCAGCTGACCGACCTCGACGCCGCCGTCCCGTTCTATGGCGGCGCACCCAAGACCGAAGACGTTCCGAACATCAAGGCCGAACTCCTCATCGTCCTCGCCAGCAACGACGAACGCGTCAATGCGACCTGGCCCGCCTACGAAGCCGCGCTCAAGCAGGCCGGCACGCGCTACGCGCTCTATCAGCCCGCGAATACCCAGCACGGTTTCAACAACGACACCACGCCGCGCTACGACGAAGCCGCCGCGCGCGAAGCCTGGTCGCGCACCCTCGCGCTCTTCGAGCGCACGCTGCGCAAGCCCGCGAAGTCCTGAGCGACATGGGCGCCTGCGATCCGCAGGCGCCCGTCTGCACGCCTGCCCTGATGCCTGATCCGATCCGCGATCGGCCGTTGGCTGTCCCATCGCACCTCGACGCTGCGTTGTCCTGATCCGAGCCGCTTCCACGCCCAGCACAACGCATCCGTGCGGGGCCTGCGCAGCGTTGAGCGCCCAGGGAACGAACGACCACTCGGAACGAGGAAGCGACACATGAACAGAGGCATCATCGGACTGCTCGCTGCAGTTCTGCTTTACTGGTGCGCGCCGCAGATCGCGCGTGCGGAGATGGACTATGCAGGGCATGGCTGCTCGCGCTTCCTGGGCCGTGCAAACGAAGCCCTGTGCAACACGCAGGCGGGACATGATGCCTGCATGGCTGAGCTGCGACGGGGCCGGATGAATTACTGCACGCTGCAGGGACAGCCCGACAGGGCTGCTCGCCGGGCCACGCTCGCCGAAGCTCACCAGCGCCTGCTGGATGCGCGTTGCGTGGACAGCCTCAGGGGGCGTTCGAGCTTCCGCTGTCCTGACGAGACCTACGCCAGCATGGCGTACCAGCGCTGCATCGAATACCGCAATGCCGGGATCGGCATCGGATGCCGGCGATTGCCCAACCTGCTCGCTTCGTATGCCGACCGGATCGCCGCGCAGCTTGAAGGCAAGGTCTACGGCTATGCGTTCGTCGTGTCGAAGCGAGGCGAGACGTCCGTCGAACGCGCGGCGGGATCCGCGCGCCTGCAGCAGGACGGCCAGATGGCGATGTCCGTCGATGTCAGTTACACGCTGGCCAGCGTTTCCAAGAACATCACAGCTGCGGCGATCCTGAAGTTGCTGGCGGAGAAGGGCATCGATGTGGACGCGGAGGTCGCCAAGTACCTGCCCTACAACTGGACCCCGGGGGCGGGTGTCGATACCGTGACCTTCCGGGAACTGCTCACGCACCGCAGCGGTTTTCGCTGCCTGGACGGCGATGGCGTCGACTACGCAGGCGTCAAGCGCTGCGTCGAACGCGGCATCGTAGTTGCCGACAAGACCCGGGATTGCAATGGCAATGCCGCCACGGCCGGTGCCATCGGCTGCTACCAGAACCACAACTACGCGTTGATGCGTGTCATGTTCCCCGTCATCCGCGGCACGCTGGTCAAGCCTGTCCTGAGTATCTTCACGCCGGAGCAGATCGAGAAGGAACATGCCATCGTGATGGCCAACAGCTACGCCAACTACGTCAATGCCGAGCTGTTCTCGAAGGCAGGCCTGCCGAAATTGTCCTGCGCCCCGACGGATGGTGCCAAGCAGGGGCTGGCCTACAAGCATGCCGCGCCGAACGACAATGGGGGCGACTTCGGCGACATGTCGCTCGTCTGTGGCTCGCAGGGCTGGTTCATGTCGGCCCGTCAGCTGTCGCGCTATTTCGCCGCACTCAACGAGTCGTTGGGCTCGATTCTCCCGAACCGTCTGCCGGAGCGGATGCGGCAGGACCTGCTCGGCTTCCAGGGCTGGGGGCAGCGCGCCACGCCCTACGGTGATGTCCGCTGGTGGTGGCACGGCGGCTTCCATCCCGCCGCCATGAATCCGGGCGAGATCAACACGCTGGTGATGCGTTTCTCCAACGGCATCGAACTGGTGCTGATCATCAATTCCGATTTCGACCCGGCCGGCTTCGACTGGGGCAGTGCGGTCACCAACGCATTGTTCGATGCGATGGCGGCATCCCGACAGCAAGTGCCGTGACACGCCTCGGATCCTCAAGCGTCGAACGATTGGAAGGCGCCAGGATGTTCCGGCAAGAAAAAGAAGGGCGGCCATTGGCCGCCCTTCTCGTATCACGACAACCGGATGCCTCAGTCGAACTTGTAGTTGAAGCTCACGAAGACTTCGCGGCCGATCGGGCTGTAGCTGTTCCAGAAGTACGGATACGCGTTGAACGATTCGTCCCTCGGCGCCGTCTTGTCGAGCAGGTTCTGCACGGCCAGGCCGATGGTGGCCTTGTCGGTGATCCGCTTCTGCACGCCGGCATTCCAGACGATGTACGGCGCGATGCGGCCGGTCTCCGCCCAGTTCGGCAGCGAACCGTAGCGGTAACCGTTCACGTTGACGAGCCAGTCGCCGCGTTCCCAGTTCGCGCCCCAGTTCAGGCGGCTGCGCTGGTTGGTGAACTGGCGGTTGTCGCGCAGGTCGCGCACGCCCGAGCCGCTGAACAGTTCGTCTTCCAGCTTGAGCACGTGCGTCCAGCTCAGGTTGAAGTCGAAGTTGCCGAGGCGATCGGTATCCAGGCGGTAGCGCGCGGTGGCATCGATGCCGGACGTGCGGGTCATCGCCTGGTTGATCGGGAACGAACGGTACGAACCGATCTGGTTGTCGGTCAGCGGGCCGGTGCCGACGCGGTTCACCAGACCGGTGAAATACAGGCATTCGGCCGAAGCACCGTTGACCGGCGTGCCGTCGCGGCGCTGGCCGAGCAGGCAGTCCGCTTCGTTGCGCAGCAGGTAGCCGGTGTTGATGTCGCTCACGCCGCCTTCGAGCTTGATGCGATACCAGTCCACGCTCACCGACAGGTTGTCGACGATGTCCCAGACCACGCCGACGGTCGTCGATTCGCCCTTCTCCTCTTCGAGGTCGCGGCTGCCGCTGCGCGTGCCCGCGATCTCGTAGGCGTAGTTCGCATTGCTGGTGCAGGCGGTCGAGGTCGGATTGCCGCCGTCGCGACGGCAGCGGTACTCGTCGAACACGTTGGTGAAGAAGCCCGAATCTGTCGCGAACACGTAGTGCATGTCCGGCGCACGGAAGCTGGTGGCGTGATTGGCGCGCAGCAGCAGGTTGCTGACCGGACGCCATTCCACGCCAGCCGACCAGGTCGCCGCGCCGTCGACGTTGGTGACGTCGTCGTAGCGATCGTAGCGGCCGGCGAGGTTGAGGTTGAGGGTCGACAGCACCGGAATGCTGAATTCGACGCCCACGGCGTAGCGATCACGCTCGCCGCCGCCGCCGCCGCCGCTCAGGTTGAGGATGCGCTCGGTGCCGGCATAGCCCGGCAGGATGCGCGCATCGGGATCGAGGTCGTACTGCTGCGACGCGAATTCCACCACGGCCGCCATGCCCACGGCGCCGGCCGGCAGCTCGAACAGGTCGCCCGAGAGCGTGAAGCCGCCCTGGGTGACGGACGAATCAGCCTCGGTCTTCACCTGGGTGGTCATCGAGCGGAAGGCGTCGACGCCCAGCGGGCTGAAGTAGCGCTGCAGGTTGAGGTTGTAGACGCCGAAGCCATTCGCATCGGTGCCCAGGCGCGGCCCGGCGAAGTAGTCGCGGATGCCGTTGGCCAGGAAGCGCGGCTGGCGGCTTTCCAGGTCGTAGCGCGCGTGCGAGAGCGAGGCTTCCCAGTCGAAGCGGTTGTCGAACAGGGTGCCGCGCAGGCCGGCCGCCACGTCGATCGAACGTTCGCGGATGCGGGTCTGCTGCGAGCCGACGCCACCGACTTCCGACGGCGTGAAGATGCGCTGCGCGTCGACATAGGCGCCCAGGTTCTGCGCGAAGAACACGCCCCGGGTGCCGAAGGCGGCGTTGTCGAAGGTGCTGTCCGAGGCCGAGGACCAGAACTGCGTGCCCGACGCGATCTTCGCGTCGGCCTGCGACAGGCTCACCTGCGCGAAGGCCTGCATGCCATTGGCGAAGTCGTAGGTGCCGTAGAAATAACCGTTGAGATTGCTGTCGGCGTTGCGGATCTGCTGGGTCGCTGGGAAGCCGTAGTAACCGCAGAGTTCGCCCAGCGACGGTGCCGACGGCACGGTGAAGGATTCGAAGTCGCCGAACGTGCCTTCGCAATTCGCTGCGACGCCGTTCGGCCAGATGCGCGTCCCGCCGGCGCTGAGGTTGCGCAGGGCGATCGCTTCCACCGGCAGGTCGCTGTTCGGCGTACGGGTAGGATCGTCGCGGTAGGAGTCCATGAAGTCGCGCTGCGAGGCGAAGATCTCTTCGCGCTCCAGGTACTCGACGGCGTAGGTGGCGCTCCACTGGTCGCCGGTCTTGCCGCCGACCCACTGCAGGCGCACGGAATCGCCGCCGCCCTGGGTGGTGGTGCCCGCGCGCAGGTCGAATTCGTCGCCTTCGAAATTGGTCTTCAGGATGACGTTGACCACGCCGGCGACGGCGTCGGAGCCGTAGATCGCCGAGGCACCGCCCGACAGCACTTCGATGCGGGAAATGGCGGCAGCGGGGATGTTGGCCAGGTTCACTGCGTTCGACTGGCTGTTGTAGGGCAGCGGGTAGTCGGCGGTGCGGCGGCCGTTGATCAGCACCAGTTGGTAACCCGGGCCGAGGCCGCGCAGGTTGAGGAAGCTGGCGTTTGGCGTGAAGCCGTTCTGGTTCAGTTCGTTCTGGACCGAGCCGGTGAACTGCGAGAGCGAATTCAGGGCGTCATAGACGGTCCCGAAGCCCTGCTTCTCGATTTCCGCGGCGGTGACGATCGTGACCGGGGTCGGCCCTTCGACTTCGGCGCGCTTGATGCGCGAACCGGTGACGACGATCTTGTCCAGATTCTGTTGTTCGCCCGAGGGTGCCTGCTCATCCTGGAGCGGGTTCGTGCTGGTGTCCTGGGCAAAGCTGGCGCCGGAGAGCAGGAGCGTCGTCAAAATGGCCGCAGACAGCGGCTGACGACGCAATACGGAAGTATTGCGAGGGGTCATGAATATCCTGTGGGGGTCTTGCGTGGAGGTTGCGATGCCTGCGTGGCAGGCAGCCCGGCGATTTTAATGCGCTCTTAACGAAACCTCGGCCTATGTTACGGGCGTTACATGCGTGATCGCCGCCCTGTGTTCCATCCAAGTTCAGCTAGCGCAGGTGCAAGCGCCTCATGGCGCACAAAAAAAGAGGGCGGCCAATGGCCGCCCTCCTCGTGTCGCAACAACCGCTTGTCTTAGTTGAACTTGTAATTGATGTTCGCGAAGACTTCGCGGCCGATCGGGCTGTACGAACGCCAGAAGAACGGATACGAATTGAAGGTATCGTCGCGCGGCGCACCCTTGTCCAGCAGGTTCTGCACGGCGAAGCCGATCGTCATCTTGTCCGTGATCTTCTTCTGCAGACCAGCGTTCCAGATGATGTACGGCGCGATGCGATCGGTTTCCGCCCAGTTCGGCAGCGAGCCATTGCGGAAGCCGTTGACGTTCACCTGCCAGTCGCCGCGTTCCCAGTCCACGCCCCAGTTCAGGCGGCTGCGCTGGTTGAAGTACTGCGGGTTGTCGCGGATGTTGCGGACTTCCGAACCCGGGAACTCCTGCTCTTCCAGCTTCAGAACGTGGGTCCAGCCCAGGTTGAAGTTGAAGTTGCCGAAGCGATCGGTGTCGAGACGGTAGCGCGCGGTGGCGTCGATGCCCGACGTTTCGATCATCGCCTGGTTGATCGGGATCGAACGATAGGAACCGACCTGGTCGTCGGTGAACGGACCGGTGCCGACGCGGTTCACCAGGCTCAGGAAGTACGCGCAGTCGCTCGAAGAGCTGTTGACCGGGCTGCCGTCACGGCGCTGGCCCAGGCGGCAGTCGGCTTCGTTGCGGAGCAGGTAATCGGTGCTGATGTCGCTGACCGCACCTTCGAGCTTGATGTTGTACCAGTCGACGCTGATCGACAGGTTGTCGACGATGTCCCACACCACGCCGACGGTCGTCGACTTGCCGGTTTCCTCTTCGAGTTCCGGGTTGCCGCGACGCGTGCCGCCGACGGTGTAGACGTAGTCGGGATCGGTACGGCAGGCGCCGGTCGGGCTGCCACCGTCGCGACGGCAGCGGTATTCGTCGAAGATGCCGACGAAGAAGCCGGACTCGCGCGCGAAGATGTAGTGCATGTCGGGCGCACGGAAGCTGGTCGAGTGGTTCGCGCGCAGCAGCAGGTTGCTGAAGGGGCGCCATTCGAGGCCGGCCGACCACGTGGCGGCACCGTCCACCTGGGTGATGTCGTCGTACTTGTCGTAACGGCCGGCGACATTGAGCTTCAGCGTCTCCAGGACCGGGACGCTGAATTCGATGCCGAGCGCGTAGCGATCACGCTCGCCGCCGCCGCCGGTACCGGTCAGGTTGTACACGCGCTCGGTGCCGGTGTAGGTCGGCAGGATGCGGGCGTCGGGCTGCAGGTCGTATTCCTGGGAGGCGAATTCGATGGTCGCCGCCATGCCGACCGCGCCGGCCGGGAGTTCGAACAGGTCGCCGCTCAGCGTGAAGCCACCCTGGGTGACCTCCGACTGCGCGTCGGTCTTGACCTTGGTGATCATCGAATTGAACGCATCGACACCCAGCGGGCTGAAGTAGCGCTGCAGGTTCAGGTTGTAGATGCCGTAGCCGCTGGCCGTGGTGCCCAGGCGCGGGCCGACGAAGTAGTCGCGGATGTTGTTGGCGAGGAAGCGCGGCTGCTCGCTTTCCAGCTCATAGCGTGCGTGCGAGATGTAGGCTTCCCAGTCGAAGCGGTTGTCGAACATCGAACCGCGCAGGCCGGTGGCGATGTCGATCGAACGTTCGTCGTACTTGGTCTGCTGCGAACCCAGGCCACCGACTTCGGACGGCGTGAAGATGCGCTGTGCGTCGACGAAGACGCCGAGGTTCTGCGCGAAGATGATGCCCTGCGCGCCGTTGAGCTGATTGGTGAAGGAGCTTTCCAGCGACGAGGACCAGAACTGGGTGCTCGAGGCGACCTTGGCATTGGCCTGCGACAGGCTGACCTGCGCGAAGGCCTGGAGGCCGTCGGTGAAGTCGTACGTGCCGTAGAAATAGCCGCTCAGGTTGCTGTCGGCGTTGCGGATCTGCTGGGTCGCCGGGAAGCCGTAGTAGCCGCACAGCTGGCCCAGTGCCGGGTTGGTCGGCACGCGGAAGGTTTCGAATTCCTGGAAGGTGCCGCCGCAGTTGGCGTCGACGCCGTTCGGCCAGATGCGGGCGCCGCCGGCGCTGCGATTGCGGAGGCGGATGCCTTCCACGGGCAGCGCGTCGGCGGAGTTGACCGAAGGATCGTCGCGGAAGGAATCCATGAAGTCGCGCTGCGAGGCGAAGATCTCTTCGCGCTCGAGGTACTCGACGGCGTAGGTGGCGCTCCACTGGTCACCGGTCTTGCCGCCGACCCACTGCAGGCGCGACGAATCGCCGCCGCCCTGGGTGGTGGTGCCCACGCGCAGGCTGACTTCGTCGCCTTCGTAGTTGGTCTTCAGGATGATGTTGACCACGCCGGCGACGGCGTCGGAGCCGTAGATCGCCGAGGCGCCGCCCGACAGCACTTCGATGCGCGAAATGGCCGAGGCCGGGATGTTGGCCAGGTTCACCGCGTTGGACTGGCTGTTGTAGGGCAACGGATAGTCGGCGGTGCGGCGGCCGTTGATCAGGACCAGCTGGTAACCCGGGCCGAGGCCGCGCAGGTTGAGGAAGCTGGCGTTCGGCGTGAAGCCGTTCTGATTCAGTTCGTTCTGGACGGTGCCGGTGAACTGCGAGAGCGAGTTCAGGGCGTCGTAGACGGTGGCGAAACCTTCCTTCTCGATTTCATCCGCAGTCACGATGGTGACCGGCGTCGGGCCTTCGACTTCGGCGCGCTTGATGCGCGAACCGGTGACGACGATGCGGTCGAGGTTTTCCTGGGGCTCTGCCTGGGACTGCGCGCTCTGCGCGCCGGTGTCGTTGGTTTCCTGGGCGAACGCGCCGCCCGAGAACAGCAGCGTCGTCAGAATGGCCGCAGTGAGCGGCTGACGGCGCAGGGAGTAAGTGCTGCGAGTGGTCATGGAGTTTCCTGGATGGCTAACTTGCTTGCGGAGGTTACGATGGCCCGGAAAGGACATCAGGTCGATTTTAACATGTTTTTAATGGGGGTCGCCGGCCTGCAGGTCGTGACTTAAGACACTCCTCGTGGATCGAGGCCATCAGCGGACATCTCCTCGGTATCGAGCAAACTCGGTCAACGCGACCGCATTCCGACCCAGGCGCGTGATCCGTGTCGAAGCGCCGTGAACCATCGAGGGCTCGCGTCGGATGCACGCGTCGAGGATTCCGGCCGATTCGCCACGGCCGGACATGGGGACCCTGGCCCCGGCGTGGTCCGACCTGCCGCTCGTCCCCCGGCTGTGGCACACTGGCCGTGCGCATGCGCATGCCCGGGGGACGGGCGCGTGGCGTATCGAACATTTCAGGGGCCGGTCCACGGATGTGTCGTCGCCATCGGGCGACCCGGGTCATCGGGCGGGTAACCAGTTACGGGAGCAGTGGAATGAGTCGCACCACATTGATGGCGCAGCTGATGCGCCTTGCGCGTTTGTCGGCGCATTGCGAGACCACGGGACAGAGCGCGCAGGAAGCGATCGAACGGACGGCCGAACAGGAGGCACTCGGCAATGCCGGGCGCCGCCGGTTCGCGCAGGGGGCCACCGCCGCAGCTGCGGTCGCTGCGACCGGTGCCATGGCGCCAGGCGCCTTCGCCAAGGTCGGGCGCATCCGCACGGCCTGGAAGCGGGCCACCGCCACCGAGAACGTGGCCGTGGTCGGCGCCGGTCTGGCCGGCCTGTCCGCTGCCACCGAGCTGGCGCGGCGCGGCATCAGTGCCCGGGTCTTCGAGGCCGACAACCGCGTCGGCGGTCGCGTGCACAGCGTGCGCGGCGTCTTCCCCGGCCAGGTGGCGGAACTCGGCGGCGAGTTCATCGGCACCTCGCACAACATGATGCTGGGCTATGCCCGCATGCTCGGGCTGACGCTGGAGGACGCTTCGCTCTTCCCGGGCAGCCGCTATTTCGATTTCGGCGGCCAGCGCTACAGCGAAGCGCAGATGGTCGAGGAGTTCCGCGGCTTCGCGGCGTCCATGCGCCAGGATCTCGGTACCCTGGGCACGCCGACCGCCGACCGCTTCACCGAGGCCGAAAGCCTGTACGACTACATGAGCCTCGACGATTACCTGATCCTGCACGGCGCCGGCGACAGGCTGCGCAGGCTGATCGGCGCGGCCTACGCCACCGAGTACGGCACCGGCATCGACCAGACCAGCGCGCTGAGCTTCCTGCGCTTCGCGCATGCGGACAAGCGCAGCAAGTTCGCCGCGTTCGGTATGCAGGCCGACGTGCACCTGCACGTGGTCGAGGGCACCGATCGCATCGCGACCGGCCTGGCCGAACGCCTCCCCGTGCCGCCGACCCTTGGCCATCGCCTGGTCGCGATGCACAAGCGCGCCAACGGGCAGATCCGCCTCACCTTCGACGTGGCGGGCAAGACCGTGCAGAGCGACCACGATGCCGTGGTGATGACCCTGCCGTTCACCGTGCTGCGCCGCATCCAGCTGGACAGCAGCCTGGGCCTGCCGGCGTGGAAGCGCTTCGCGATCAACAGCGCCGTCGCCGGCGACAACAGCAAGCTGATGGTCGGCTTCAAGCAATCGTTCTGGTACACCCGGCACGGCCTCAACGGCAGCGGCTACAGCGATCGCCCCGGCCTGCAGGCCACGTGGGAAACGAATGCGGTCAAGGGTGGCGCGGAAGGCGCCATCCTCACCCGCTACCTCGGCGGACAGGCGGCGCGCACCCAGGACGATCGCCGCCTGCAGTCCGATGCGAACCGCTTCCTGCGCGATCTCGAAGTCGTGCTGCCGGGTGCGATCAACGCGGCGCGCCGCAACGGCAATGGCCAGGTGATCGCCGCCGGCGCCAACTGGTCGACGAACCCGCTGTCGAGGGGCTCCTACGCCAGCACGCGCCCGGGCTACTTCACCACGGCCGCGCACAATGAGGCCAAGCCGATCGGCAACTTGATGTTCGCGGGCGACCACACCAGCAGCTTCTACGAGTGGCAGGGCTTCATGGAAGGCGCGGCGCTGTCGGGCCTGCGTGCGGCCGGCGAAGTGTTCGGCTACCTGCGCGGACGCTGATCCTCGCGCATCTCGCTCCGCATCGGCGGCATCGCGACAGGGCGGCTTCGGCCGCCCTGTCTGTTTTGACAGCGGTCCAGGCATGCGCAAACGCGCCCGTCGACCCGGCGGATGGCGCAGAATGCCTCCAAAGGGAGGGGCAGCCACAGGCTGTGCCCAGGACATGGACCGACAGGGAAGGGGGCGTGATGTTCGATGCGGACAAGGATGTGGATTCACGGGATCCGGGGCAGGGCAGCGTGATGGACAACGGTGCGCGGTCTGGCGTCGCAATGACGCGGCGCACCTTCCTGCGCACCGGTGCGGGGCTCGCGTTCGCTGCGGGCCTGCCCGGCTGGCTTTCCGGCTGTGCGAGCGGGCGCGTTGCGGGTTCGCCGCCCTGGGCCGAATTGGCGGCCAGCCTGCAGGGCACGCTACTGCTGCCGCAGTCGCCCGATTTCCGCCAGGTCGCAGCGCCTTGGGCGTTGCAGTACGCCTCGCGCCTGCCGCAGGCGATCGCGATGTGCGCCAGTGAAGCCGATGTGCGCAACAGCGTGCTGTGGTCGCAGGCGTACGAGGTGCCGCTCGTGGCGCGCAGCGGCGGGCATTCGTATGCCGGCTATTCGACGACGCCCGGCCTGATGATCAATGTCTCGCAGATGCATGCGGTGGAGATCGATCCCGCGACCGGCGTGGCCCGATTGGGCGGCGGTGCGCGCAACCGCAATGTCTATGCGGCCTGTCGTCCGTACGGGCGCGCGGTGACGCATGGTCGTTGCAAGGAAGTCGGCGTGGCGGGGCTGGTGCTCGGCGGCGGCATCGGCTTCAACATGCGTGCGCATGGCCTGACCTGCGATGGCCTGAAGGAGACCCGCATCGTGCTGGCCGACGGTCGCGCGCTGAACTGCAGCGAGCGCGAGAACAGCGACCTGTTCTGGGCCTGTCGCGGTGCGGGCGGCGGCAACTTCGGCATCAACACCGGCTTCACCTTCCAGACCTTCGAGGTCGGGAACTACACGGTTTTCGAACTGGCCTGGAACGATCGCCTCGCCGAAGTATTCGATGCGCTGCAGACGATGGCGCTGTCGGCGCCGGACACGCTGGGCATGAAGCTGAGCGTCGTCGCCCGTGCGGGCGCGCCGGGGTTGACGCTGTCGATCCTCGGCCAGCTCGCGGGTACGCGCGAGCAGCTCGCGTCCCTGCTGGCGCCTGTCCATGCGGTGCAGCGGCCTTCGAAGCAGACGGTCGAATCGATGGCCTACTGGGATGCACAGGAATTCCTGTCCGAGGAGGGCTATCCCGAGTATTCGCACGAGCGCTCGCGCTTCGTGCCCGATTCGCTGTCGCCCGCCGCGATCGCCACCATTCTCGAAGAATTGCGCGCCTGGCCCGGCACGAACGTGGCGGCGACCTGGAAGTTCTTCCTGATGGGCGGCGCGATCGATCGCCTGGCGCCGACGCAGACCGCATTCGTGCATCGCCGCAACACGATGATCTCCAGCATCGAGCTGGAATGGAACGCGCAGGATCCGCAGGCGCGCGTCGAACGCAACCAGCTGTGGCTGTCGCGTTTCCACGATCGCATGGAACGCTACACCTCGTCCTTCTGCTACCAGAATTTCATCGACCCAGCGCAGCGCGATTACCTGCACGCCTACTACGGCGAGAACCTGGCCAGGCTCCGCGAGATCAAGCGCAGTTACGACCCGAAGAACGTGTTCCGCTATCCGCAGTCGATTCCGGTCTGAAGGCGTGCGCATGCAGGACCGGCATTGGGACTGCATGCGCGTCGGCGTATGCTGGTGCGCAGGCGGATGGAAGTGACTGGATCGCATGCGTGGATCGGAACATCACCCCGGTGAGGTGCTGCGACGCCTGGATCGGGCGAGGTTGCAGGACCTGCTCGTGGCCTATTACCGCGACCTGGGCTGGTGGGTGGAGCGCGCGAGGGGCGACGCCGATTTCGACGATGCGGCCTGGCTGCTGAAACGCGATCGCGAGGTGCTCCTGCTCGACTGTCGCCACTGGGACAGCGCGCATCGGCCGCAGGATGCGGTGTCGTCGCTGGTGCGCGATCTCGGTCGCGCAGGTGCGAATGGCGGGGTCCTCGTCGACCGCAGGCCGTTCGCGCGCGCGGACCACGAGGCGGCCAATCGCCACGGCCATGTCAGGCTCATCGATGCGCGCGATCTGGATGGCATGCTGGGCGAGCTGCCCGAACAGCGCGGCCAGGCCGATCCTTTCGTCGATCCGTCCGAAAGGCATTTGCCCGTGCCGGAGGTCGCGCGCCCGCGTCCTCGCACCGCGCGCCCGGCTCGGCGGGGCAATGCAGTCTGGTGGCTGATCGCGTTGGGCTGCCTCGTGGTGTTCGTGCTGCTGGTGCGTGCGCTGCTCGCGCGGACGGCCGATACCGCCGTGCCGCCGGATGTCTCGTCGCCTCCCGCCCGCGATCGGCAGGCGCCGGTGGTCGAGATGGCGCCCGTGCGCGTGCCAGCGCCGATCCGCGCGCAGGCCATGCCGGATGCCGTGACTGTCGATGGCGACAGGCGCGACGAGCAGGCCATGCGCCTGATCGAGGAGAGCACGCCCGAAATGTAACCTCCGGCGGCGACATCGCGTCGCCGCCGGAGTCGTGCATGTGTCGCTGCGATCCGGCTGGATCAGTTCGGGCAGGCCACGCCGACCGCGCTGAACGCCGAAGCCACGTCGGCCGTCGAGTAGCCCAGGTCCGTTGCGGCGGTGCGCATGCCGCAGGCGCCCTGGTTGTAGTTCGTGCTCGACGTCCAGTACAGGTCGTTCGCGCGGGCGAAGACCTTGAATGCCTTCGGCACGTCCCAGCCCGATTTGGTGGCCAGCAGGTAGAACGCCTTGTTGTAGACGCCCGACGAGTAGTGCACGTTCATGCCGGTCACGAAATTCGAGGCGTGGTCGATCGACTTGCCGTCCTGCGGCGGGTTGGCCATGTAGCGCAGCGCGCCGGTGCCCTTGAAGATCTGCGCGCCCACAAGGAAGTCGTTCGAGCCCTTCATGTAGAACTCGGCGGCTTCGCCGGCGATGTCGGAATACGCTTCGTTGATGCCGCCCGACTGGTTGGAGTAGGTCAGGTTCGAATTCTGCGAGGTGAAGCCGTGCGAGACCTCGTGCGCGGACACGTCCAGGCTGACCAGCGGGTAGAACTTCGTGGCGCCGTCGCCGAAGGTCATCGACGAGCCGTTCCAGAACGCGTTCTCGTAATTGCGGCTGTAGTGCACGCGCATCATCAGCTGGAAGGTGAGCGGGCGCTTGCCGATGTAGGCGTTGTACATGTTGAAGACGACGGCGCCGAAGTAATGCGCGTCGTTGAGCGGCGAGTAGGCGCCGTTGATCGCCTTCACGGTGTTGCGCGGACAGGTGTACGAGAACGCGGTGGAGCCGCTGGTGCCGCCATTGAGGTTCACCGTCTTCACGTTGGTGCTGTTCATCGAACAGGTGGTGCCGCTCTGCGTGACGTCCAGCTTGCCGTAGGTGGTGCCGTACTCGTACTGGCCGGTCTTCTGGTTGCCGCCGGGGCCGGTGCCGACCAGCGCATGCTGCAGGTTTTCCCACTGGGTGATGATGCGGCCGGTGTTCGCGTCGACCACCACGAACGGACGCGTCGGCGAGCCGCCTTCCGCGGAGTCGGCGAAATAGCTGACCACGTAGGCCTTGCGCGCGGTGCCGAAGTCGTCGACGTGGACCATCAGCTCGGTCTTCGCGTCGCTGATCTGCATGAAGCCCTGGCGGAGGCCGAGGCCGGCGCTGCGCGCGATCGAGAAGGCGCGCGCCTTGCTGACGCGCGGCGCGGCGGCGGAGATTTCCGAGGCCAGGCCCGCGACGGTGCGACCGAACAGCGCACGCACGTTGCCGTTGGTGTCTTCGCTGACGACGACCTGTTCGCCGAACACCGGCAGGCCCTGGAAGGTCTGCTGGTAGCGGTAGGTGCGTGCGCCCAGGCTGGTGTCGCGATCGAGCATGAGCAGGCGCGACTGGCGATCGAGGCCCAGCGCGCCGGCGTGGCGGGCGTGGACCATGCCGCCGACGTTGGCGCGGGCCAGCGTGGCGTTCTTCTGCGCGACCTGCGCGACGTTGACCTGGTGCAGGTCGACGAACTGCGCGGCCGAAGCGGAGCCGGCCATGGCCAGCAGCAGGCTGGCGCTGAGAATGCGATAAGCGGAACGACGATTCATTGCGTGACTCTCCCTGTGATCGAAATGGATGATGTCCAAGCGCCGCATGGCGGCATGCGCCGGCACGACGATGCATCCCGCGTCGGCGGGTGGCCGTGTCCGGTATTCCCTGCACTGATCTGCCGCAGCGTTGTGCGGCGCATCGACGCTAGCCGTGCTGCATTGCGATGGTCAACGGCGCGCCGATGCGCGTGCGACCTTTGCGTCCGAATGAATCAAAACGTTGATGATTTGCGTGCGCTGTTGCGATTTCCGTCACGGAGCGATGCGCCATCTCGCCTGCGTTACATTGTTTCGTTGCGCGAATGTCCCGGGACAAGCGCCTGTGATGCAGGCTTCGAGCGGTCTAGCGCGGTCAGCGCGGCACGCGCGCAATGCAGTCGCGGTAGCGCTTGTCGACGCGGTTCGCGAACCAGGCCGTGGTGAGCCGGCGGGTGATCTTCGGGCTCTCCAGGCGGATGC
The DNA here is from genome assembly GCF_042677005.1 of Lysobacter brunescens. NCBI lineage: Bacteria > Pseudomonadati > Pseudomonadota > Gammaproteobacteria > Lysobacterales > Lysobacteraceae > Lysobacter > Lysobacter brunescens. Next base: position 2,284,267 of record NZ_JBHTIF010000001.1, read on the forward strand.
GCGGCAGCATCGCGCGCGGCAATGGCTTGCCCTTGCGCTTGTCCGCGATCTCGAAGACCCGCGTGTACAGCGCGCTGTCCTCGAAATCGTGGCGGTGCGCGTTCGACAGCGCCCGGCGGATCTGCGCAGCGTCCATGCCGAGCTTCGGCGCAAGCGTGCGCACCGCGCGTTCCGTGTCGCCGATACCGTCGCTGCCTTTCTGGCGACGATGGCGGATCAGGTCGCCATCCAGGTCGAGCGGGATGCCGGTCGCCACCGACACCGCATTCTGGAACGCCGCATTCCGGCTGGCGTAGCGTCCCGCGTTGAAGTCGGCGAAACGGTGGATGGGTTTCTCGTAGGAGGCCGGGTAGTCGAGCAGGTGCGCGATGCCGAAATACATGCCGCCGCGCCGGGTGAAGACCTCGTGCCGGATCGAGCCGGCATGCGCGAACGGATAGGCGCGGTCGTCGGCATGCGCTTCGGCGAAGGCGATGCTGACCTGCATCGGCCCGCCAGTGCGGACGGGGTTGGCGTCGGCGAGCAGGCGCCGGCCCAGCGGCACCTTCGCGATCAGTTCCTCGAACAGGTCGCTGAGTTCCTTTTCGGTTTCGACGGCGGCGATGCGCTGGTCCCAGGTGCGGCCGTCGGGCGATTCCAGCTGCAGCGCGGCGCGCACCAGGAACAGCGGTACGTGCTTGCGTTCGGCCCTCGCCTCGATCTCTTTCCGCGCGATCCGACCGAGCCCGGGTACTTTGGGCTGTGGGCTGAAGTTGGATTCCTGGTCGGTCACCGCGATGACCGCACAGAGATTCGAATGCGAGGGGTCCAGGTCCAGCGCGGCGAACGCGGCCTGGATGTCCTGCGCCCAGGCCGCGCGCTCCTTCACGTGGCGTGGCATCAGGCGTTCGAGGGTCCGTCGGGTCTGTTCGGGGCTGGGCCGCGTGGCGCTGCCGTCGCAGCCGGCCAGCAGGGCGATGCCGACGATCAGGGCCGTGGCCTGGCGCAGCAGGCGGGCGAGGGCGGGGCGCGAGCTGCGCACGGGTGAGGTCAGGGATCGGGCTGGCGGCATGCGCGCGACTCTAGCCGGGCGGCCCCGCAGCCGGGAAGCGCGCGCGTCCGACCGTTCAGTGCATCCGCTGCAACCGTCGCCCGTCCCCGCCCCCGCTTCGCGCCGGCCGGCGGGAGCCCGTCCCGGACGGGTCAGGCTGCTCGCTGCCTGCTCCCGGCGGCGTTTCGGCATTCCTGCTCGACGTGCACGAAGAAATCGCGCTGGATGTCGGCGAAGTGGCGAAAGCCTTCGCGCGCGAGTTCGAGGATGCGTTCCCGCGGCTCCGGGCGATGTCGCGCGGCCAGTTCCAGCGCCTTCATCGCTTCGGCGAGGTGTTCGGCTTCGACGCCCTGCGATTCGAAGGTGGCGTGGATCGTGATCCAGGCGTAGGCATGCACCAGCTTGCCGCCGAGTTCGACCCGGAAATCGCGTTCGCGCAGGTACTGGTAGAAGCCTTCGTGATGCCGCTCGGCGCGGAACACGCGGTCGATGATCGCGTACTCGCGGTCAGCCATCGCTTCCGAACCGATATGTGTCCCGATCGAACGGATCAGCGCTTCGGCGTCGTGGGCGACGCTGCCGTAGTGGCGGAAGGTGCGGGCGACCACGTCCTGCAGCCAGGCCGGCGGAGGCTCCGACAGCGCGTTCCGCTCGGCGATGGACAGCCCGGCGTAATCGGCGGCGGCCTTGCGCATCGCCTGGGCGAGGGTGCGGTGCGGGACGCGATGGCCCTTGTCGAGGTGTTCGTCGACGGTGGCGTCGAGTACGTGGCCGGCGACATCCATGCCGCGCACGGCCTGGGCGCGGTCGGGTTCGTTGGGGTCGAGGAACAGGTCCTGCGACTCGCCGATGTTGCCCGACAGCTTGGCGACCAGCGCCCCTGCATAGCCGTTCCAGCGCGTGTAGCGGTCGATGAAGAGGAACTGCGCGAACGGGTCGAGCACGGCGGCGTCGCAGGCGCGTCGCACGGTGGCCTCCATGGCCTCGAGTTCGGCGGGGGTCTGGAAGTCTTCGATGCGGAACATGGGGCCTCCGACAGGGTGGGTGATGCGCCGGCGATCGTGGCTTCGGCGCGCGTCACCTTGCAAACGTCCCATGGGTCCCGCAAAGGACAAGCCCGCGCAGGGCGCGGGCTTGTCGGGGGCGTCATGGGCGCGGCGGCTCAGATTTCATCGGCTGCCCCCAATCGCCGCTTCGGCATCGGCGAGTTCCTGATAGCGACGGCCATAGCCATGGTCACGGATGCGTTGGGCGGCTTGGGCCAGTTCGGCTATCGCATCGACGTTCATCCTTCCGCCTTTCGCCCTCACAATTGCGGCGAGTCTCGCTCGCGTCAGGTGGATGTCGGCGAGGTAGAGCGGCATGGGGCCGCGCTCGGCGATCTGCTGGGCTTCGGTCATGTGCTTCAGGGCGAGGGCGTGCTCGCCGCGGACGAAGCGGTAGAGCGTAGCGGTGAGCAGGCCACGGGGAAGGTGATCCATCGTTCCTGCGGCGCGGATGCCTTTGACGGCGGCGGCGACGTGCGGCAGGTCGAGCGTCGGTTGCGGCAGCGCGTTCGCCAGGATGGCCCGGATCAGCCCGACGCGCGCGAGGGTCAGGTGATCGAGGGCGATGCTGAGAAGAGACACACGGTTGTCGATCGCCCATCGGAGAGTCGTCGACGCCCGGCGTTCGACCTCGGCAAGGCCATCTAGGACTTGAGATTCCAAATTTGAGAGGGGCTGATTGAGAAGTTGCTGCCACGCGGCCTGTTCTGCGGGTGCCAGCAGCCAGCCGCAGTAGTTGAAGCCTGGCAACGAATAGAGCAGGTCGAACTGCGGCTGATGTTCCTGCTGCAGCCGTTCGGCCTCGGCGAAGAGCGTGCCTGCCTCCATCCGCTGGCCGGACTGGTGCAAGGCATCCGCAGCCGTGGTGTGGTTGACCATTTGCTGGAACGCATCGCCGCTCTGGTCGGCGTGGGCGATCGATTGGCGGGCGTCGGTCACGGCGTCCGGCAGGCGGCCCAGCGTCACCTCCAACTCGCTCAGATTGCTGGCACCTTGTGCCGCGTTCTTCCAGTATTTCAGACGAACTGCCATCTCCAACCCGGCACGCATCGGTTGCAGCGCTTCGATCAAGCGGCCGAGGGCACGGAGGCGGAATGCGGCCTCGCTCAGCAGCCAGGCCCGAGCGGCTTCGATGATGTTCGGTGATACCTCGCGCCAGGGCTCGTCGAAGAAGGCCGCGACCGCCGCGAGGTCGGCCCCGATTGCCCCGAGTTTCTTGGTGCTGTAGACGCCGTCGCGGCCCGCCCCGCGGAGGATTCGGTCGAGGTAAACCTTGTCGCACGCCTCCTGATGTCGCCCGGCGAGGCAGCCGTGGGTGACGGCTTCGTAGAGCGGGGCCAGTCCGTCGATGCCGTCCGGGCGGTGCGGCGTGTTCTCGCAGAGATGATCGAACAGCCGCGAGTGAGCCGCCTGGAACGCCTCCGGCTGGTCCCGCTTCAACTGGGCCGCGAAGTACTCGCGGATCAGCGGGTGGGCGTCGATCGGCGCTTCCAGCAGTGAACCGGCATAGTCCTCGCCCTCGTGCGACAGCAGTTCGTTCTCGATCAGCGTGGTTACCGCCGCTTCGACTTCAAAATTTTCCGAATCCGTAAATAACTCCGTCAGCCCTGCGATCGCGGGCGAGGCTCGCAGGGCCTCAAAGCAGCCCGGCGACATCGGCTTTTCAAACAGACCCATCAAACGCAGGATCGCCAGCTCCAGTTGCCGTTCTTTGTCTCCCGATAACAGCCACGACTCATACTTCGCCATCACCCTCATCGTCGAGCGACCCTGATGCAGCTTGTCGGCCTTCGTGAAACCGATCTCCCGCCATTTGCGAAGGTCTTTGCCGAAACCTCGGCTGAGGAGCCGGCCGAGTTGCAGGATCGACAGGGTGTGGCCGTCGAGGGCTTCCCACATCGCTTCGATCTCTGTGTCCGTACCAATCAACTGCAGATGACGAATCAGCCGAATCGCCGCGTCCAGGGTCAGCTTGTCGAGTTTATGTTCCCTCTGTGTCGGATAGCTTTCGATGTTGGCAAGGTGTTCGCGGCTGGTGACGAGGCACAAGCCGTTGTTGTCCTGAGCTAGACTCTGCAACAGAGATTCGAGGGCCTGATCCTTGAGTCGGCCTGCTTGCCCGGAGCGATCCGTCGGCGGATATTGCAGCGGCTCGATGCCATCGAGCACCAGTAGCGTTTTGTGCCGACGAACCAGCTCGGCCAGCCGCTCGCCGCGTTCCCATTCAGTTCCAAGCGTCGGGTCAGGATCGTCAAAGAAATTGAGGGCATCGTGGATGAACAATGCGGATGACGTCTGCCTGGACTCTCCGGTTCCCTGCGAATAGAAACTCCAGTCGAAGTAGCGTTCGACGCCGGGCCAACCTTTGGCAATCATCCGCGTCGCCAGCCACTCTGTGACCAGTGCTGTCTTGCCGACACCGCCCCAGGCGACAAGGCTGAAGACGTGTATGCCGGAATCTGCCCACGCCTGATCAATGAGCTCCAGTTCCTGCTCACGTCCAAAGAAATTGCGAGCCGCATGCCGAGTGAGTCTCGACGGAGCAAAAATGCCTTGAACCTCACCATGACGACTGCGTGGCGCGGGAAAATTCTGACTCACCGGCGTGCGCCGGTCGGTTTCCGGTGAGTCTACTGGGGGTTTGACTGTTTGACCGTTGCTTGGACGAGAAACATGTCGTTGGGATCGACGCCATCACGACAGGTCAAGACAGGTGTTTTGTCTTCCGGAATACCCATTACCTGAATAGACGCGACGGCCTGATCAAAGGCATTGTTGACCGAACGCCCGAATCCAACTGCGAGATAGAACGAGGCGGCGAAAACGCGGGCGGCCTCGTCGCTAATTCCGCGTTTCATTCCGATAGCGCAATCGATCACGTCAGTGATTGAGTCTGCCGTTTCACCGGTATAGCAGGCATTGAGGATGACCAGACGAATATTGTCCTTCACCGCCTTCAGCATCGCCTTTAGGGCGGCCTTGGAGACAGGCACAGCGTTGCCATCGTCTCCTTTGAACTCAATCTCATCCTTCGTGCCATGACCGCTGAAGTGCAGGACGTGCGGCCCTTCCTTGTTGAGGTAAAGCTGCAGGTCGTCGCGACGGACGGCGAACTTCGACACGAAATCGATGGCATCGCGATGGTCAGTCTGAAGGATCCGCAGCCCGATGGCTCGCGCTTCTTCGTCCAATTCGAGCGGGTCACAATCCAACGGAGCAGAGGCGAGAAACAGAACTTTGCAGCGAGTCATTGTATTCCCTTTGTTGTTGGATCGTGGAGTTGTGATCGACGAGGAAATCACAGGGCTTGAGGGAAGGCTGGATTCCGTCCGCAGCTGATCAATCGCACGTCGGTAGGCTGCATTGTTTGGAATATTCGTGCGATAGCCGCGCATCAGAGCATCAAGCAGTGAAGACTTGATCTCCCATAGGAGACGATGGTCGCTTGCAGTTCCAACTGCGATGATCTTAACGTCGCCATACGATGTGAAGTCATCCGTCAAAAAGTCCCTAGCGGCCGACTTCTTGCGCTTGACTGTCCAGGACGGTTCGTCCCTTTCCGGATCATCAAGTACTTCAAAAGCCACCTTTGTAGTTTCGGGCGGAGCCCCATCAATCCACAGATCGATCCAATACGCTGGGCAACCGTCGTCTCCGCCATCATCGACTTCCAATGGTTGCCCGTCTTCCTCTTGAAATCTCGCCAGAAGGCGTGGAATTTGCATCCCAGCCTCAGACGCTTCGACCTTCAATTCATACTCGGTTCCGCCGATCGCCCATCGCATGACTTTCAATCCAGTCAATTGAGAGAACTTGTGCAGCTTCTCCTGTGCCGATTGAAACTGTCTGACGGCGTCTTCAATAACGTCAGGTGATGCTTCCATGCGTACAATCGTGCTTCCTGAGCGAATGGAGGCAATTCGCACAAGGCTTGCATCAATTCCCGTTGCCTGCTGAAACGCTGAACGAAATGCAGCTTCGTCAGATTCGCTTAAGGGGCGGTCCAGAGTGAATTCAATTGCCGCAATAGTGCGTGGAGCGGCGAGCGGGGGCGGTTTGTTTCCAGTGATGCCCCATACAAGCTTGTTGAGTCCGTCCTTCGTGAATCCGTTCCTGAGATCAACCCAAGTGCGGTTGCCCAAGAACATCGGCAATTTGGGTTGGGCAGCAGCCCCGGGCATGAGCACCGGAATCACCGGTCGCTTATCGGCGACGGCAAGCCGGAGAGCGGCCTGCATTTCCTCGTCCTCCCATGGGCCAAGGCCATCTTTCCCAATCAGCACCGCGATGCTGCGTGACTGGTGAATGCCGTCTTCCAGCAGTTGCTGCCAAGGAATCCCGGGCTGCAATTCATCTTCGTCAAGCCAGACCGTTAGCGAATATCCGATCAACTGTTGCTTCAAATCACGGACGGCTGGCTTGTCCTTGCTGTTGTGGCTAAGGAAGACATGGAAGCTCATCGTCGGTTTGTTCTCTGTTTGTGGATGTGTCAAGGTTGAATCACTTACGGTTTTAGGCAAATCGCTTTCCGAAGCATTCTTGGCGAGGCCGCCGATAACGTGTTGCGTTTCTCCGGCACCAGACGTAGATCGCTTGCCTTCGGTTTGCACGATCTTGTCGGCGCGTTCGGCATCGGCGAGTTCTTCGTAGCGACGGCCGTAGCCGAGGGTGCGGATGAGTTTGGCCGCTTTCGCGAGCTCGTCGTGGTCGTGGAAGAGGCGCGCTCGCGTCAGGTGGATGTCGGCGAGGAAGAGCGGCATGGGGCCACGTTCGGCGATCTGCTGGGCTTCGGCCAGATGCTTCAGGGCGAGGTTGTGCTCGCCGCGGACGAAGTGGTAGAGAGCGGCGGTGAGCAGGCTGCGGGGAAGTTGATCCATCGATACCGCGGCGCGGAGGCCGTTGACCGCAGCGGCGACGTGCGTCAGGTCGAGCGTCGGTTGCGGGAGCGGGTTCGCCAGGATCGCCCGGATCAACCCGACGCGGGCGAGGGTCAGGTGATCGAGGGCAATGTCGAGGAGCAAGTTTCTTGGGGTCGACCAACTCAACGTCGTCTTCGCCCGGCGTTCGACCTCGGCAAGGCAATCTGAGATTTGAGATTTAGAACTTGAGAAGGTCTGATTGAGAAGTTTCTGCCACGCGGCCTGTTTGGCGGGAGCCAGCAGCCAGTCGCAGTATTGGAAGCCTTGCACCGAATAGAGCAGATCGAACTGCGGTTGCCTTTCCTGCTGCATCCGTTCGGCCTCGGCGAAGAGGGTGCCGGCTTCGGCCCGCTGGCCGGACTGGTACAAGGCATCCGCCGCCGCGGTGCGTGTGCTCATCCGCTGGAACGCATCGCCGCTCTGGTCGGCGTGGGTGATCGACTGGCGGGCGTCTGTCACGGCGTCCGGCAAGCGGCCCAGCGTCACCTCCAACTCGCTTAGGCTGCTGGCAACAACGGCTGCGTTCTTCCAACGGCCGCTTGCCCCGTTGAGTTCAAGAGTTGCACGTATTGGTTGCAGCGCTTCGGTCAAGCGGCCGAGGGCACGGAGGTGGAACGCAGCCTCGTTCAGCAGCCAGGCCTGATCGGCTTCGGTCAGGTTCGGCGACACCCGGCTCCACGGCTCGTCGAAGAAGGCCGCGATTGCCGCGAGGTTGGCCCCGATCGCCCCGAGTTTCTTAGTGCTGTAGAAGCCGTCGTTCACCGCGCCGCGGAGGATTCGGTCGCGGTAGACTTTCTCGCGCGCCTCCTGATGCCGTCCGGCGAGGCAGCCGTGGGTGACGGCTTCGTAGAGCGGGGCCAGTCCGTCGATGCCGTCCGGGTGGTGCGGCGTGTTCGCGCACAGGTCATCGAAGAGCCGCGAGTGGGCTGCCTGGAATGCCTCCGGCTGGTCCCGCTTCAACTGGGCCGCGAAGTACTCGCGGATCAGCGGGTGGGCGTCGATCGCGTCGGGCGAGACCGAGAGCAGTTCCACCTTGCTCAGCCGTGTCACCGCAATGTTCCACTGCTGCTCCGTCAGCGTCACCAGCGCGTCAGTCAGCCCCGGAATTGACGGCTCCGCCCGCAGGGCCTGCAGGCAACCCTTCGCCATCGGCCGGTCGAACAGGCCGGTCAGTCGCAGCACGGCCAGTTCCCGCTGGCGCTCGGGTCCGGCGCTGCGCAGCCAGCGCTCGTAGGCGACCATCACCTTGAATGCCGAGCGGCCCTGGTGCTCCTGGTCGGCCGCTTTAAACTTCACCTCGCGGTAGTGGCGGATGTCGTGGTCATCAAATGCGTCGGCGATGAATCGCCCCAGCAGGCTGAGGGTCAGTGCGTGGCCGCCGGCGCCTTGCCACGCCGCGTGCAACTCCTCGTCCGTGCCGACGATCTGCAGGTCCCGCAGCAGGGCGACCGCCGCTTCCTTGTTCAACTTGTCGAGCTTCTGCTCTTCGGTGTTGGCGAGTTTGTCGATGTCCGTCAGGTGTTCACGGGTGGTGATCACGACCAAGCCGGGGTTGTCGGCGGCAAGTTCGCGCAGCAGCGCGTCGAGCGCCTGGTCTTTCAGCCGCCCGGCCTGCGGATCGTTCGGCGGGTATTGCAGCGGTTCGATGCCGTCGAGGATCAGCAGTGTGCGGTGCCGGCGAATCAGCCCGGCCAGCCGTTCCCCGCGTTCATGTGGGCTGCCGACGGTCGGGTCGGGGTCGCCGAAGAATTCGAGCGCCTTGGCGATGAACAAGTCGGCGGAGGTCTGCCTGCTTTCGTCGGTGCCCTGGCTGTAGAAGCTCCAGTCGAAGTAGCGCTCGACGCCGGGCCAGCCTGTCGCCGCGAAGCGTGTCTGCACCCAGCGGAACACCAGCGAGGTCTTGCCCGCCCCGCCCCAGGCCACCAGCGTGTAGATATTCAGCGTCCCGTTCGCCCAGGCTGCGTCGAGTGCGGCCAACTCCGTCTCGCGGCCGAACAGCACGCGCGGCGCGTGTTTGTCCAACTGCGTCCTCGCGATCTTGCGCGTGACATCGGAAGTGCTGTCTTTGGCTTCGGCAGCTGACGTGAAGGACAGCTGCTGGCCAGTCGCCCGAGGCTTGCGTTTCGGGGTTCCCACCGGCCCCGGTACCACACCACTTTGGTTCAGCAGTGCGTCGTACAAGGCCTCGTAGCCCGCATCGGAATCCACGACGTAAAACGTCTGTCCCCGCAGCGGTTCGGGAACAGAAGGCGCGTCGGTGCCTGCGAAGAGCACGGGAATGAATTTGGTCGAAACGCTGCGGGCGTCGTACAGCGCCTGGGTCATCAGTGCGCCTTCCCAGTCCACGCCTTTGCCTTTGCCCGGCGCCTCGTGCCCGCGAAACCGGCGGTAGTAGGTTTCGGTGCAGATGCACAGAACGTGCGTCGCTTTCTCCAGGCCGTTCAGCATCCATCGCGGCCAACCCTCGGGCGGCGATCCGCGTTCGACGTAACGGTCGAGGATCGTCTCGATACCGTCGCCCCGCAGACGCTCCGAAAGTCCCAGGACCCGCTCCCGATGTGCGTCGGAGTCATGGCTGTAGCTGATGAAAACCCTTAGTGGCGACTGGTCAGTCATGGGAGGGCTCGAAGGGGTTGGTTCCGTTCTTCAGTCCTGAGTCGCGCCTGGCACTCGCTGCTGCCAAATGACGCGTCACTTCCGTGGTCCGTTCGTTCCCGACGCCGCTTCGGCATCGGCGAATTATTCGTGGCGACGGCCGTAGCCGAGGGTGCGGATGAGGGTGGCGGCTTGGGCGCTTTCGGCTTTTGCATCGGCATTCATCCTTCCGCCTATTTCCTTGATATTTCCCAGCCCGCTTCGCTCGCGCCAGGTGGATGTCGGCGAGGAAGAGCGGCATGGGGCCGCGTATGGGAAGTTCAAACGTCCTTTTCGGAGAGTGTGGCGAGCACGCAGTTGCTGCGCAAGGATTGCCTGCCCGGAGCTGTTTCAGCGTGCGACGGCAGACAGACGCGCGGCTGCAGTCTCGCTCAATTGCGGATGTCCTCGAACTTCGCTGCAACCGGCCCGGCATGTGGGGCGCGAACGAGAAAGCCCGCGCAGGGCGCGGGCTTTCGGGGAGTCACCGTGGTGGCGAAGCACTCAGAAGTGCGGCTTCTCGCCTTCCGGCGTCGCGTTGTAGCGCTCGATCGACTCCAGAATGATTTGCTTGGCTTCGGCGGCGTCGCCCCAGCCGTCGAGCTTGACCCACTTGCCCTTCTCCAGATCCTTGTAGTGCTCGAAGAAGTGGCCGATGCGCTCCAGCCAGTGCTCGCTGACCTGGGCGATGTCGTTGATGTGCTTGTAGCCGGCGAAGACCTTGTCCACCGGCACGGCGAGCAGCTTCTCGTCGCTGCCGGCCTCGTCTTTCATGCGCAGCACGCCGACCGGGCGCACGCGGATCACCGAGCCGGGGATCAGCGGCAGCGGCAGGATGACCAGCACGTCGGCCGGGTCGCCGTCGCCGCACAGGGTGTGCGGGATGTAGCCGTAGTTGCAGGGGTAGCGCATCGGCGTGGACAGGATGCGGTCGACGAAGATCGCGCCGGTTTCCTTGTCCACTTCGTACTTGACCGGCTCGGCGTCCTTCGGGATTTCGATGATGACGTTCACTTCTTCCGGCGGGTTCTTGCCGGTGGGGACGAGGTCCAGGCCCATGGGCGTTCCATTCGATGCGGTAAGGGGGCGGGCATTTTACGCCGCCCGCTGCTGCGCTGCAGCACCCGGGATGCCCGGACCCGGGCGCCGGACATGCGAACGGCAGCCCGGAGGCTGCCGTTCGGGGTCACGCGTTGGCGGTCAGGGGTCAGCCGGGCGGGCTGGCCGCCGGGGCCTCGGCCTGCGGGGCGTCGCTGGCCGGGGCGTCACCGGCGGGTGCCGGGGCGTCCGCCGGCATCCCGGCCGCAGGCATTGCCGGCGCCTGCTTCGCCGCTGCTTCCGCCGCAGCGGCGGCGGCATCGGCCGCGGCTTCGGCCGCCGCAGCTGCGGCTTCGACCTGCGCCGCATGTTCCGGCGGGGTATCGCCACGAGCCAGGTCGGCCGGCAGCAGCGGCACCAGGAGCAGGGCGACGATGTTGATGATCTTGATCAGCGGGTTGATCGCCGGGCCGGCAGTGTCCTTGTAGGGGTCGCCGACGGTGTCGCCGGTCACCGCGGCCTTGTGGGCGTCGCTGCCCTTGCCGCCGTGGTGGCCTTCCTCGATGTACTTCTTGGCGTTGTCCCAGGCGCCGCCGCCGGTGCACATGGAAATGGCGACGAACAGGCCGGTCACGATCGTGCCCATCAGCAGGCCGCCGAGCGCGGCCGGGCCGAGGAACATGCCCACCAGCACCGGGATGATCAGCGGCAACAGCGACGGCAGGATCATTTCCTTGATCGCGGCCCTGGTCAGCAGGTCCACGGCCTTGTCGTACTCCGGCTTGCCGGTGCCTTCCATGATCCCCTTGATGTCGCGGAACTGGCGGCGCACTTCCTCCACCACCGCGCCGGCCGCGCGACCCACCGCCTGCATGGCGTAGGCGCCGAACAGGAACGGGATCATGCCGCCGATCAGCAGGCCGATCAGCACGTCGGGCCGGTCGATCGAGAAGTCCACGGCGTTGATGCCGTACTTCTCGTCCAGCTTGTGCGCGTAGTCGGCGAACAGCACCAGCGCGGCCAGGCCGGCCGAACCGATCGCATAGCCCTTGGTGACGGCCTTGGTGGTGTTGCCAACGGCGTCGAGGGCGTCGGTGGTCTTGCGGATTTCCGGGCCGAGTTCGGACATTTCGGCGATGCCGCCGGCGTTGTCGGTGATGGGGCCGTAGGCGTCCAGCGCGACGATCACGCCGGCCATCGACAGCATCGACACCGCAGCGACCGCGATGCCGAACAGCCCGGCCAGCTCATAGCAGGCGTAGATCGCCGAGGCCACGGCCAGCACCGGCAGCGCGGTCGACTTCATCGACACGGCCAGGCCGGCGATGACGTTGGTGCCGTGCCCGGTTTCGGAGGCCTTCGCGACCTGCCGCACCGGTGCGTACTCGGTGGCGGTGTAGTACTCGGTGATGACCACCATCGCGGCGGTCAGCACCAGCCCGACCATCGCGCAGTAGAAGATCTCGCGGGCGTTGGTCGCGATCATCGCATCGGTCACGAACCAGAAGCCGACCGCCGACAGCGCGCCGGCGACGATCAGACCGCGATACAGCGCCTTCATGATCTTGCCGTCGCTGCTGACCTTCACGAAGAAGGTGCCGACGATCGAGGCCACGATCGACACCGCGCCCAGCACCAGCGGATAGAGCACACCGCTGTTGCCGTAGGTGGCGAAGGAGATGCCGGCGATCAGCATCGCGGCCACGATCGTCACCGCATAGGTTTCGAACAGGTCGGCGGCCATGCCGGCGCAGTCGCCGACGTTGTCGCCCACGTTGTCGGCGATCACCGCCGGGTTGCGCGGGTCGTCCTCGGGGATGCCGGCTTCGACCTTGCCCACCAGGTCCGCGCCGACGTCGGCGCCCTTGGTGAAGATGCCGCCGCCCAGTCGCGCGAAGATCGAGATCAGCGACGAACCGAAGGCCAGGCCGATCATCGGCTGCAGCGCGGCCTTGATGCCGGCCTCGTCCGTGGCGCCCTTGCCGACCAGCCAGTAGTAGCCGGCCACGCCCAGCAGGCCCAGGCCGACCACCAGCATGCCGGTGATCGCGCCGCCGCGGAAGCTCACCGCCAGCGCTTCGTTGAGGCCCTTGGTCGCAGCCTGGGTGGTGCGCACGTTGGCGCGGACGGAGACGAACATGCCGATGAAGCCGGCCAGGCCCGACAGCACCGCGCCGATCGCGAAGCCGATCGCCGTGGGCCAGCCCAGGCCCGGGACCAGCCCGATCGCCAGGAACAACACGACGCCAACGACGGCGATGGTGGTGTACTGCCTGCGCAGGTACGCGCCCGCGCCTTCCTGGATCGCCGCTGCGATGCCCTGCATGCGCTCGTTGCCGGCCGGCTGCGCCATGATCCAGCGCGCAGACAGGATGCCGTACAGGATCGCGATGACGGCGGCGCCGATCGCGATCCAGATTGCGTGTTGCTCAAGCATGAAACCCTCCCCAGAGTCGAATGGAATGTGACAGCGGAAGCAGGATGCAGCAGGACCGCGACCATCGCGGCCACGTGCAACGTCCCGACTATGGCACAGGCTCCGCCCGTGTTGGAATCCGGCGTGTCGCCGCGAAGCGGACCGGAGCGATGACGCGCTGCACCAATACGCAGCGGTGCGGATGCATGCATGTTCAGGCGCGATCCGGCACCCTGCGCCTCCCTCTCTGCAAGTCCGAGGTCGATGCCATGTCGATGACCCTCATGTCCCTGCGGGCGCCCTGCACCGGACTGTGCCTTGCGCTGGCCTGCCTGCCCGTACTCGCGCAGGCGCCCGAGATCCGCCGCGAGCCGTATCCGCCGCAGGCCGTCGGCAGCGCGCACACCATCCGCATCATTCCCGAAACCTGCGCCTACCTGCGCGGCATGTTCACCACCGATCCAGCCGTGCCGTACCGCTACGGCGCATCGAAGACCGCCGGCCGCTGCCAGCCCCGCGCGCGCCTGGTCGATCCGGCGAAGGCGATGCCGTCCGCAGCGAAGGGCTGGATCCTCAACGATGAAGTCCGCATCCCGCAGGCCGGCTGCCCGTCGCGAACCGCGGTGATCCGGATCTGGCGCAAGCCGATCGACACGAAAGCACCGCTGGACGGCCGTGGCCAGGCGCGTATCTATCTGCAGGACGCGAAGCAGCAGGCGCAGTCCGGTGCCGTGGCGAAGCTGCCGGAATATGCGGCGGTGCTGGAGATGGTGGGGCAGGGCTGTGGCGGCGCAGCTGGCTGATCGCCCGGTTCAATCCTTCGGCTGCGTGTTGCGCTCAGCGTTCTCGGCACGTTTTTCGCGCGATGCGCGCCGCGCGCCCATGACAGTGGTGATAGGGCGCCCCGCGAGTGGATCGATGGACTCCTGCGGGATGACCGGTGCTTGATCTGCCGTGACGCCCAGCCCTTGAATCGCAAATTGACGCGTGCATCTCCAGGACAGTGATAGCAGGATGTCCTTGAGGAGTCGGGCATTGCTCTCGAGCAGGGCGTCAAGAGAAGGCGACGATGGGTGCTTGTAGGTCGTTGCGTTGCACTTCGCGTTGCTCACGATGCGACCGGACGCGGTTTCGATCAATTGCATATGCAGGTGGTTGCTGACCATGTTGCCACCCGGAGCAGGTGCCACGATGCCGCCTGTGTAGCGTACGGATAGCACGAAGTCTGTCTCGCGATGCATTTCCGCCAGGTCTTCCGGTTTCGCGGACGGTGCCGGAGACTCATCCATTGCCCGTACGTTTGCTTCGAGCGCATCCTTCAGTGTGTTGGACAACTGAATACGCGCCAGTGCAGCCGGATCGCGTACGCGATACGCGAGGAAGTCCTCGGGATTTCCACCGAACGACTGCCAGAACATCAGGAAGTTCGGTGGATGGAAGGTGACGGCCACTGACTTTCCGCGCAGGTTCGCAGCATCCTGCGGCGAAAGCCCACTAGCCTTGACTTTCAACTGATCTGCGTGCAGCGACAATGAGAACAGCGAGAGGCTGCATGCCAGCGCGGCGACAAGCGGAATCTTGTTCAAGGCGGATGCTCCAGTGTGGAGCGCGCTGTTTAACCTGCGGTCCTACCCGGGTCAAGCGACTCGAATCCGGGCAGCGACCGCACGAACGCCTCCACCTCTCGCGTATAGGCATTGTCCTCGCCGAGCAGGCGATTGATCTCGCCGTGCGACAGCGGCTTTTGCATCAGCTGCGTGCGCGTGCCGAAGCCTGCGGCCTTGTCGAGGAAAGCGCGGTTCGCGCTGCAGGAATCGCGGCGTTCGCTGGCGCAGACGGCGAGGATCGGTGCGGTCTTGCCCGCGAGCTGGTGCATGGGCGAGACCGTGCGCCAGTACGCAGGATCATCGCCGAAGGCATTGCGGAACAGGCCGATGCGACCGCGCGGCGAGGTCATCGTCTGGACGACATCCACCGAACCCGCATCGAGCAGCACCGTCGCACGCCAGGGGCGCGCGCCCGCATCGCGCACCAGGTCGGGGCGTGCGGCGAGCAGGGCAATGAGATGTCCGCCAGCCGAATGGCCCATCAGCACGAAACGGTCCGGATCGCCGCCCGCGCGCGCGACCACGCGCTGCGCTTCGGCCAGTGCACGGGCCACATCGCGTGCTTGCTCCAGCGGATCCGCGACGGGGCGCATGCGGTAGTTGGTCGACACGAAGAACATGCCGGCGCCGGTCCAGCGCGCGCGCTTGTTCTCGACTTGCCCGGCTTTGTCGCCGAAGGCCCAGCCGCCACCATGCACGTGGAAGACCGTGGCTGCACCGGTGGCGCGCGCGGGGAGGTCGATGTCGAAGCGCTGCGCGGCATCGGGCCCGTAGGCGACGTCGCGCATCGGTGCCGGCAGCGCGACCGGGGTGGTCGCGGACGTCTGTGCCGCAGGTCGAAGCACGGCGCCGCAGGCCAGCAGCAGCGCGAACGTGACCAGCGGCCAGGGCGTGCGGCGGTGCGACATCAGGGGCGGCGGTCGGGGGCGGGGGCGTCGGGTGCAGCACGACCGGGCACGTCGCCCGGTGCGCGACGCTGGCGCAGTTCGCGCTGCTCGCGCATCCACGTCCGGCGCTGTTCCGGCGTCATCGTCTTCAGCTTATCGCGCAGCGCCGCGCGCTCCTCGGGCGACAGCTGGCGCGCATGCTCGTACAGCGCGCGCATGCGCTGGCGTTCGTCGGGCTTCATGCCGGCCCAGCGATCCATGCCGTGCTTCGCGCTGCGGCGCTGCTCGGGCGTCATCGCCTTCCAGCGTTCGGCATGCTTGAGCATGCGCGTGCGCTCCTGCGGATTGTCGTTCCAGCGATCGCGCAGCACCGCGATCACCATCTCGCGCTGCGCGGGCGTCAGCTGTTCCCACTGCGGAGGCGGCGGCCCCTGTTCGCGCGCAGGTGCCTGGTCGGTGCCCCGGCCAGGCGGGCCGGCGAGCGCCGGGGAGATGGCGCCTGCGACCAGCAAGGTGCAGAGCAGGCGGGCGAGGAGGGTGGTGCGATTCATAGCGACTCCGGAACGTCGGCCAGCGCGTCTTCCGAGCCCAGCCATGCGTAGAAATCAGGGGTTTCGTCGAACGCGCCGTAACCGATGTCGTCGGTCGCGCCTTCGATCGCCTCGACGGCGTCGAACTCGGCGGCGATGAGCGAATCGGACAGCGTGTCCGGCAGCGTGTCGGTTGCGACGGGCTGCGGTGCGACCGCCGCGTCGGGGGGGGCGATCGTGCTCGGCGTGGTTGTGGTGGCATCGGCGACGCGGATGTCGACAGGCGCAGGCTGCGCCGCCGGTGCGACGGGGGCCGTCATCGCTGCGCCGTTATCCGCGACCTGCGGTGCCTGTGTGCTGTCGTTGTGCAACACGCCCTCGCGCATCACGAACACACCGATCGCCACGGCCAGCACGGCCGTCGAGGCGGTGGCGATCATCGCCCAGCCGCGTCCCGCGTTGCGTGTCGGCTGCATCGCCGCGCGGCGGCGCTGCGCGAGCTGCGCCTGCACGCGCGGCGACAGGCGATCGAGCGACGCCGCGTGCGCATGGCGCGCGGCGCGCAGCAGCGCGTCGTCTGCGTCCATCTCGTCGCGAAGGTCGGTCTGCGGGGTCATCGGAAATCCTCCAGCTGTTTCTGCAAGGTGTCGCGGGCGCGGAAGAGGTGGGTCTTCACCGATCCCTCGCTGCAGCCCATGATTCGCGCGGTGGTGGCGACATCGCAGTCTTCCAGCACGCGCAGGGTGAAGGCCTCGCGCTGCCGGGCGGGCAACGCGCGCAGGGCCGACGCGAGCGTGCGGTAAGCCTCCTGCTGATCGTGTGCGCCCGACGGGTCCGGGCGGTCGTCGGCGGTGTTGTCCGCCCAGTCGATCGATTCGCCGTCCTCGTTGTTCTTCGCGGAGGACGGCAGCATCCAGCGCAGGCGGAACAGGCTGCGCCGCTGCATGTCGATGATCCGGCTGCGCAGGATGCTCCAGAACAGCGGCGTCCACTCCGCCGCCGGGCGGTCGCGGTAGCCCATCATCTTCATCATCGCGTCCTGCACCGCGTCCAGCGCATCCTCGCGATGGCGCAGACCCAGTTCGGCGAAGCGGAAGGCGCGGGCGGAGATGCCCGCGAGGAAGGCGTCGAGCGTCGTCGGCGTGGCCTGCGCCACCGCCTCCGGCGAGTGCGGAAGAGAATGTCCCTCGGCCGCCCGGGGGGGTACGGCCGAAGGACTGCGCGATTGGCCGGCGTCCGGGCTCATGCGCGAAACTCTAGACCCTCGCGGGTCCGTCGGGGTGTGGCCATCCGCCATGGCGTCCGGCCTTCAATGCCTGCGGTCCTGGCGGCGGTCGGCCCGACGCTCCAGGCGGCCGTCGATCCGGTCGCCCTTCGCATCCAGCCGGTGTGCGATCCGGTCCCCGGTCCGGTCCAGCCGCGCTGCGCGGCGTTCATGTCCCTGATCTTGCGCCCGCCCGGCCCGGCGGTCGAACCGCTCGTCCAGACGCTCGCCCCGCTGGTCCAGACGGGCATCGATGCGGTCGCCCCGGTCGGCGGCCCGGGCATCGGCCTGGGTCGCACAGGCGGCCAGGACGAGAAGGAGGGGGAGGAGGGGGAGGAGGATCGACGGCTTCATGCGGCACCTCGGGCTTCGACGGGACGGCGCACGCGGCGCCTGCAGCAGGGGAAACGCCCGGTGGGTGACTCGGTTGACAGTGGCCTTACATGGCGGGCTTCGACTTCCTCCCCCGCCTGCGGGGAAGGATCGAGGTGGGGGGCAGGGCAGCCCGACGTCCAGCGCCCCCACACCCCGCCATCGACAACCCGCCCACGGGCATAAGCAGATGAGACCTGCGTATCGCTTGCCCGTGTCCGGACGGTCTCGAATGTCATGGCCCGGCGGTTATGATGCGGGACAGCACCCTCTGGAGAACGGACGTCGTGGATGGTTTCGTAGCGCTCTATATCTTCATGCTCGCGGCGATCGCCGGGCACGTCATCATCTCGCGGGTGCCGGTGATCCTGCACACCCCGCTGATGTCCGGCAGCAACTTCATCCACGGCATCGTCCTCATCGGCGCCATGGTCGTCCTCGGCCACGCCGACACCACGCTCGAGAAGGCCATCGGCTTCATCGCCGTGTTCCTGGGCGCGGGCAACGCCGCCGGCGGCTACGTCGTCACCGAGCGCATGCTCGACATGTTCAAGCCTTCCAGCAAGCCGGGGCAGGGCAAGCAATGACGGCAGCCCGGACGCCGGCCGCGTCGGGCCCATCGCCGTCCCGCGTCACCGAGCTGTTCCAGAAGATCAGCTACCTGCAGTACCCGGCGATGCTCGCGGCCCTGGCCTACGCGATGAAGCCTGCCTTCACCGGGATCGCCGGGATCTTCGACGACGCCAACTACGCATTGTTGTACATGGGGATCGGCATTGGCCTGTCTTCGCTGCAGGATCCGAAGCGCACGCAGAACGAGGTCTCGCGCAAGGTCTGGCAGGACCCGCGCAAGGGTTTCCTCTTCCTGTGCCTCATCGCGGGGCAGGCCTTCGTGATGATGGTCGCCGGCCTCGTCGGCAGCTACTTCGCCAGCGACAGCGCGCTCAACCAGCTGTCGCTGGGCCTGTTCTCCCTCGGCCTGGGCATGCTGGGCCTGCTCAAGACCGCGATCGACATGTACGAACACCACCGATTGGACAAGAACGCCACGGATGCGCGCCATCCGGTGCAGGAGACAAACGCATGAGCCTGTTGTTGCTGGTCAAGTTGAGCTACTTCGTCGCCGCCACCCTGTTCCTCCTCGGCCTGCAGCGCATGGCCTCGCCCAAGACCGCGCGCAGCGGCATCCAGTGGGCCGGCGTGGGCATGCTCATCGCCACCATCGCCACCTTCTTCCTGCCGGACCTGCACAACATCGCGCTGATCGCCGTCGCCATCGTGCTCGGCGTCGCCGTCAACTGGATGTGGGGCAAGAAGGTCGCCATCACCGACATGCCGCAGATGGTCGCGCTGTTCAACGGCATGGGCGGTGGTTCGGCCGCGGCCATCGGCGCCGTCGAACTGCTGCGCTTCTCGGCCGAAGGCAAGGCGCCGAACAACTTCACCCTCGGCCTCGCGGTGGTCGGCGCGCTGATCGGCGCCGTCTCGCTCACCGGCTCGGTCATCGCCTGGGCCAAGCTCGACGGCCGCATGGACAAGCGCTACACCTTCCCCGGCCAGCAGGCGTTCAACGCCCTGGTCGCGCTGGCCTCGGTCGGCCTGGGTGTGGCGGCGCTGGTCACCCTGGACCCGGTCTTCATCATCGGCTTCTTCGTCGCCGCGCTGCTGCTGGGCGTGCTGATGACCCTGCCCATCGGCGGCGCCGACATGCCGGTGGTCATCTCGCTGTACAACGCCTTCACCGGTCTCGCCGTCGCCTTCGAAGGCTACGTGCTGGGCAACGAGGCCCTGATCATCGCCGGCATGATGGTCGGCGCCGCCGGCATGCTGCTGACCAAGCTCATGGCCAAGGCGATGAACCGCTCCATCCAGTCGGTGCTGTTCTCCAACTTCGGGGCGACGGGTGAAGCGGCCGCCATCGAAGGCAGCCAGAAGCCCATCGACGCCAGCGACGTCGCCGCGATGATGGCCTTCGCTGAACGCGTGGTCATCGTCCCCGGCTACGGCCTCGCCGTCGCCCAGGCCCAGCACAAGATCTGGGAACTGTCGCAGAAGCTCATCGATCGCGGCGTGAAGGTGAAGTTCGCCATCCACCCCGTCGCCGGCCGCATGCCCGGCCACATGAACGTGCTGCTCGCCGAAGCCGGCGTGCCGTACGACCTCATCGTCGACATGGACGACATCAACCCCGAGTTCGCCAACACCGACGTCTCGCTGGTGATCGGCGCCAACGACGTGGTCAACCCCGTCGCCAAGACCGACCCCAACTCCCCGATCTACGGCATGCCCATCCTCGACGTGGTGAACAGCAAGAACACCATCGTCATCAAGCGCGGCAAGGGCACCGGCTTCGCCGGCATCGAAAACGCCCTGTTCTACGCCGACAACACGCGGATGCTGTATGGCGACGGTGCGGATATGGCGAACCAGCTCGTCAGCGAGCTGAAGGCGTTGGATGGTGGGCATTGACCGAGTAGGGTGGTGGTGAGCGCAGCGAACCCCACCTGAGCCGGCCGCAGCGCCGGACATCGCTAGGGCGGTACATCAAAGGCGTCATCCGGGTTCGGGTGGCGCTTCTTATTTGTGCTTAGCGCGAGCTACTTGATGCCGAAGTGATGCCGTTTTGATCCGAGAAGAGAGAGCGCATCGAGAGCAACGGTGGCTATGGTGTACGAAGCAGGCGATGGGCGGTGCGCAACCTGTCGGAAATAACGGGTTGGTGGCTGAGTGACGAAAGACGACGATAGGCTGTGTGGGCGTCAGATAAACGGTCCACGAGCAGTTGCAACGCATGGTGTGCGGTTGACAGGGGTTTGATTTCTATGAGCATCTTTTGGCTTCAATGCTGTCTGCGTCCTTGCCAGCGCCTTGTTACAGAGCGATGCGTTATACGTCAGTATCAAGTCTAAACATAGTTAGCCAACACAAGAGAGATCTTCTCATGGCGCAGAAAGTGGCAAAACCACTTGTTGTCTCTTCCGCTTGTTCTAGTTGCGAGCGAAACACTAACCATGAAGTGCTTTATTCATCGGATGACGATGGCGGGGACGACTATCATTGTCGTATCTCACATCGCGTTGTTAGATGTTTGGGTTGCGGAGGAAAGTCATTTAGGTACGAATTTGTTGATTTCGAGAATGCATACCCGCTCGCTGACGGCCACTGGGAGGTGCCTGAAGAGATCAAGACATACCCGAAGTACTTGGATGGGCACAAGGAACTGTATGGCCTTCATCATGTGCCAGACATCGTGCAATCCATCTACCGCGAATCACTAACTGCAATAAGGGAAGAGGCGGGTGTGCTAGCTGGACTTGGACTACGAGGCACGGTAGAAGCAATTTGCAATGAGCAACAGATTACAGGAAAGACTCTTGATCAACGCATTTCCAAGCTCGCGACGCAGGGGCTAATTTCCCTGCGCGATGCAAAGCGGCTGCACGCAATTCGCTTTCTGGGCAATGACGCAGCTCACGAAATCAAGCCGGCCACGTCCAATCAAATCCGCATCGCACTAAGAATTATTGAGCATCTCATTTCTACACTGTATGTCCTTGACGAGGACGCCCGTGGAAAGCTTGACACTGTCATTGACGATTTCGCGGATTTCGTTGCGCTCCTCACAAAGTGCCTCAAATCCTTCAAATCAGGAGACGAATTCCCTCTTGCAAAGTATCTCGGGCGGGAGGTGAGACGTATCCAGCCCGGAGTGTCACACATGGAGTCCCAACTTGTGACCGCGATTGCATCAGGTACGTTTACCAAGCTCGGTGTCGGGAAGCTTGACGTTTTTGGCCAATCGCCGGGCAAAGTGCAACACTTTGTCGTAACGTGATTGTTGGATAACTCAGCAAAAACAGGGGTCAGAGTAGAGTTTCTAGGTGCCCACCGCTGTCGTCCCATCCTCGCACCGTGCTCGGCGCGTCAAGGTCGAGGCGAGTTGCGATGCAAACCTTGACGCGCCTGCGCGCGATGCGCTTCTGAATCGCCAACGGCGGCCACAGGGGGCTGCCGGTCGAAACGGAGTGTCGTCATGTCCAAGCCCAAGCCGCAGTTCCAGCCGTCCAACGTGCTGCTGGTCGAAGTCCCGCCCCAAGGCCGTAAAGCGGATACGCTGTTGTAGGGTGCATAAGCGAAGCGTCATGCACCTCCTTTCGGGTTGCCGCAACTTTTCCGTGTCATGGCGCATGACGCCTTCGGCTTATGCGCCCTACGGTCTGTAAATTCAAGGAGATTCGGGTGGCAGGAGTCTTGCATGGCAAGTAACAAGTACCCAAGGTCTTCAGTAGGCATGCCCTCGTTATCCCGGGTGTGCGCTTTGCGCTCACCCGAGCTGCGAGGCCAATCGGTGGAGAAGCCCTCTAGGCTGCGCAAGATCAGTGGCCAGCGGGATCGTACATGGGGCGATCTTTGGGCAAGTATATACGGGGTCAGTTAGGCTTATGACTGAAGGGTGGCTTATATCCCTTATCTTATCTAATGTGCCTTCAATGGTGGCATTGGTTCTAATTGCGTGTTTACTTCTGGCGGTAGGGATTGAGGCGGTAAAAGGAACAAAAGGCCTTGGTGTTTTATTTTCATCTATTTTTTTCATTTGTTTTTCAACTGTTATTTTCTGCATATTGTTACTGGTTGTAAGTATCGTATGCACAATCGTCTTTTTTCCCGCGATATTTTCGGTGGTTAATCTAATTTTTATTCTGATTGATAATGGTCTTGACGGATTAGTTGATGATCTCGCATCAGGGGTGTTGGCTTTAAGGGTGTGTAGTATAGTTTCCGTGTTTACGACTATTAATTTTTTAGCCATGGAGTCTAGTTTGGAAAGAGATGAGTACATGGCATATGTTAGATATTCAAAGTCAAGGGTCGCTGATGATGGCTATGGTGTAAGAATAGCGGCCGCGCACACTGAATATGAAAATCACCCAGCGACACTTTATTCCTCAAGCACGAAGTCAGCTGGAAATTCCGGAAATATGTTTTTCTTTTCTACGATCATTTGTTTGTGGATGCAATATATATTGGGATATGAAAGTATATTTTTTTCTCTCACATCATTTGTGCTGCTGTTCATCATTGACGACTGGGCATTGCTTATACACTTCAAAATTCATGCTGAAAAATCAGTGACAAAAATGCATAGAATTAGATTGTACTCGTCGTTTATCGCGATCGTTTTTTTTACATTGCTAGCTGCTTTTGACGTAAATGATCCATTGCTATATGCCGCATCATTGCTTGTATTTGTGTTTGGTTTGCGTTCCTTTAAAAAAATGAAATTGGAAGAGCGATATTTGAAGGAAATTGCTAATTAGCAGGCTGTTGAAATTCTCTCCAAGGGAGCGCGGTAGGATGGGTTCCGCTGGGCGGAACCCATCGCATTTCGCGAGGCCGATGATGGGTATCGCTGCGCTCAACCCATTCTAGAAAAGCCTGGCCGCTTCATGGACTCAATGTGTCCACCGTTGTCGTCCCAGTGTCGCACCGTGCTCGGCGCGTCAAGGTCGAGGCGAGTTGCGGTGCAAACCTTGACGCGCCTGCGCGCGATGCGCCTCTGAATCGCCAACGTCGGCCACAGGGGCTGCCGGGCGAAACGGATGTCCGTCATGTCCAAGCCCAAGCCGCAGTTCCAGCCGTCCAACGTCCTCATCGTTGAAGTCCCGCCCCAGTTCATCACCCTCTGCGAAACCAGCGGCGCCAGCCCGCAAGCCGCCCTGCGTGGCATGGCCGCCATGCTTTGCGGCCTGCGCTACGATGCCGACGACCGCCTGGTGCCCCTCGACGGCCCCACCGCGTAAGCTTCACCCGGGCGCAGGCGGTGTCTGCGCCCGGTACGCTTTGTGTCTGAAGAGATGCTTTTTTTAGCCGTCAGTTTTTTTGCTCTGGAGTCTGCCGTGACAGATGGCTCAATCGTTGTTGGTCCTTGGCCTGATCCACCGGTACCCGACCATGATGCGGATGGAATGATGTCGCCGCCTTGGGTTAAGTATCCGAACCTCCCGCGAAGGTCTATGGGTTGGCGAATGGGAGTCGGTGAGGCTTACTTGTATGACTTCGACGAATGGTGGGATGACCAGTCACGCGAGACAAAGAGACTTATGAAGTGCAAATACCCAGAGCCGAACGAATGGTTTGGTTTTTGGCGGTCATACAAGGCAGATGCCTGATTCCAATAGCAAGTAGCCCGGGTAAGGCCAAAGGCCGCACCCGGGACCTCCGGATAGACAGGCGTGCGTTCATCCCGGGTGCGCGCGTTGCGCTTACCCGGGCTACCAAACCTTGACGCGCCTGCGCGCGATGCGCCCCTGAATCGCCAACGGCGGCCACAGTGGCTGCCGGGCGAAACGGAGGTCCGTCATGTCCAAGCCCAAGCCGCAGTTCCAGCCGTCCAACGTTCTGCTCGTCGAAGTCCCGCCCCAGTTCATCGCCCTGTGCGAAGACAGCGGCGCCAGCCCGCAAGCCGCCCTGCGCGGCATGGCCGCCATGTAATGACCCAGCAAAACCTGCTCAGAACCAGCCACGCCACCCAGCGTCAGCCGCATGCTTTAATGCCGCCATCGGCTGCCCGGAGTCGTCCATGCCTACGTCCGCTTCGCAGGATCGTCCCGATTTCCCCTTCTATTCCGGCATCCCGGTCGCGCTGTCCGGGTGGCAGTGGCTGGTGGTGATGGCGGGAGTGGTGCTCGCCTTCTACCTGTTGACCGCTCCCTTGACGCATCTTCCGCAGCCGTGGGGCACCTGGGTCCCGGCCTTGCTGTTCTGCGGGGTCCCGCTAGGGGCGCTGGCGCTGGTGGCCGGGCGGCACTGGACGGCCTTGTTCCATCGCGTGCGCGGTCGCGACGTGTTGCTGATGGTGGGCATCGCTGTACTCAACCTGCTGGTCACGATGCTGGTCGGTGCGCTGGTGGCCGGCCTGCATCATGTTTCGGCCAATCCCATGTTCCAGTCGCTGGGCGAGGCGGATGGCGCCATGCGTGCGATGACGTTGGCGGCGATGGTGCCGCAGCTGCTGGGCGAGGAGCTGCTGACGATCCTGCCCTTTCTGGCGTTGCTGTGGTGGCTGCATGCCCGGATGCATGTGCGGCGACGCACAGCCGTGATCGTGGCGTGGCTGCTGTCCGCCTTGCCGTTCGCACTGGTGCACTTGCCGACCTATGACTGGGACCTGCTGCAATGCCTCGCTATCATCGGCACGGCGCGCCTGGTGCTGAGCCTGGGCTATGTGTTTTCCCGCAACCTGTGGGTGTCCACCGGTGCGCATGTCCTCAACGACTGGACCCTGTTCGGCGTCGTGCTGTGGATGTCGTCGCTGGCGCAATGACGCGACTGGGCTTGGCCCACCTGCGCGCGATGCGCATCGTCGGACTCGTCCTTCGTCGCCATGCCGGCGCAGGCTGGGGCCCGTCTTCAGATGCTTCAAGAATGGTATGCCGGCTTCTGCCGGAATGACGATGTCTTTTGCCGTCACGCAGCGAGTAGCCCGGATAAGGCCAAAGGCCGCATCCGGGGCTTACGGATAGGTGCGCGTGCCTTCATCCCGGGTGCGCGCGTTGCGCTTACCCGGGCTACCAAACCATGAAGCGCCTGCGCGCGATGCGCCTCTGAATCGCAACGGCAGCCACAGTGACTGTCATGCGAAACGGAGCGCTGTCGTGGCAGAATTCGAGCGGAGATTACCTCGGACCCGGGCACAAATGAGTTTGGACCGAGTCGTTAGAGCGCTCAGGACGTGCTTCAACTCTGAAGATGGCTTGTCGATCGATGTGAGCAAGAGGCTCTATGCCCAGTTGGTCTTTTCTTCGCCAGCGTTCTCCGGATTCAAGGAGGAGCTCGAAAAAGCGCTTTCAGATCCTGCAGTGTCGTGGAGAGCGCTGCTTGCTTGTGAAGATTACGAAGTGCAAATGGTGGAAACGGAAGACGAGGCACGGGTCATCGCCCGTGAACTTCTGTTGCACCCTCTTAATGCGCAAGACGAGTGAATTTCTTGGGTAGCGCGGGCCTTGTAGCCTCAATCGAACGTAACAATGACCCGGCCGCCATTCGGCGGGTGCAAGACCCGCCCTGCAGATCTATCCGCGCCTTCCTTCACAGGTTCTTCCGCTTGTACTGGGCCGTCACGGTGAACCAGCGATGCTTCTCCGACTCGCTTTTCACATCGTGCACGATCACGCCAAGGCTGGATCGATCATGGCTGTCCAGGCGGAAGTGGAAGACGTTCCCTTCGCCGTACTTCTTGACCGTTTCCTTCGCAAAGCGTTCCATGCCACTGTCGATCGTGATGTTGCTCCAGCTCGGCGCATAGACGGTTTTCGCCTTGTTGGTTTCCGTTCCGTTCAACGAATAGGGTGACGTGTGACTGCGGTGCCATGTGCCTTTCCCGGAATCCTTGGGTCGCGGGCTCGAAGGTTGCTGGATCTCCTTGAACTCGGATTCTGGTTTGGTTTCCTTGTCGAAGTCCATCACCCTGGTCATCGTGAACATGTGGCCCTTGTAGGAACCGCCGTCCCGGGGATTGATGCGATTGTCCTTCTGTATGAACGACAATTCTTGTTTCTGCATCCTCGACAGATACTTGGCGAACTTGGGGTTCAGGAGCTCGTCCGGAGATTTGCCGTGAAGGATGAAGCGTTTGATGTCCCCTTGCATTCTATGGCGGACTTCACTGTTTGCCTCTTTGCCTCCTTGATTCATCGCCTCCCTGAGGTTGCTGGTGACATCAAAGCCGAAGTGCTCGACTTTCGAGAAGTCCTTCTTCGATTCGAGCTTCATCATTCTGGTCTTTCCGCGCGTCATGCGCTGCATCGGAGCGAGTTCATCCATCTTGTGCGTCTTTTCGATCTTCTGGAACGACTTCACTTCCTCGATCTTGCGCTTGGTGTTCTTGCTGCGTTTCTCGTCCATCGGATTCCCCTGGCTTGTGCATGGAGCGGGCGCGATCGCCGGCCTGTCCGGCGAGCCATCCGCTTGGCCTGCATCCCTCAGCAAGCGACGGGCCAACCGCGCGCAGGGGCGGAAAGCTCATCCCGATCCGGGCCTTTCGTTGCCGATGGCGCTTCCTTTGAAATCAAAGGCACTCCAATCAATCGCTTGCGTATCGAGATCGAAGGGTTGAGGGCAAGGGGGGCGGGTGGGCTGGGTGAAAATCCACCCGGATCGGCGAGCGCTTTGGGACCCATGGAGACACACGACGTTTTCTCGACACGCCAGGTTCGATGTCCTTATTTCTGCGTACGCAAGGGATTTCGAATTGATGCATTGTCCTGTTCGCACGAAATCTGATCGAGAAATTCAATCTCCGAAGTTTGACGCGCGTTGCGATGGTTCTGAAAAACAAGGCACTACCATGCGCTGGCCACATGGCATGGTCCGGTTGGCTCGAATGCTGTTCGATTCTCCACGTATTCGATTGGATAGGCGGCCTGCCCGGCAATGACACGTGGCTTCGCCACGCGGCGCGATGGCGCCGCGTTTGGCGAATCGCGATACGAATGTTCATTCCCGAACCTACAAGGAGTCGTAGATCATGAACACGTCACGTTTGCAGAATCGCCTGCATGGCCGCTGCTTTGTCGGTGCCATGGCGTTTGCGTTCCTCTTCGCGCCGCTGGGTGCGATCGCGCAGACCGCAGAGGTCAAGCATGTCGAAGCACCCGCGAACGAGGGGCCTGATCCGTTCGAGAAACCCGAACAGCGCGAGCGCGTGTTGCCGCTGAACTGGGTCGAGGACGATGGGGGCACGACGCCGAAGAGCCCAGGCGGGAAGGCCGCGGACAGGAAAGCGACGCCCGGCATCGCGACCGGCGGCGCGGCGGCTGCGAATGCCAGCGCGCGTGCGAAGGCTGCGTTTCCCGAGGCCTGGGCCGAACTCGAAACGATGGACCGGATGATCGAAAAAGGCGAAGTCAGCCTCGATGCCCTCGCCGACAACCGGCAGCGCAACACCCGTCAATTCACGACGCTGGGAACCGCCGGCGTCTTCACGCGCTATTCCGGCAACGTCAACACGCAGATGTGGCAGTTCGCGCCGTGGAACAAGATCGGCAAGCTGTACTTCGTCACGCCGAGCGGCGCGAGCAGCTACTGCACGGCGAACGTGATCAGCCAGCGCAACATCATCGTCACCGCGGCGCACTGCCTGTACACGCGAGGGCAGGGTTGGCACCGCAATTTCCGCTTCGTGCCTGCAGATCGCTTCGGCGTGGCGCCCTATGGCGTGTACGGCTGGCAGTCCGCCGGCATCATGACCAACTGGATCACGATCGGTGGACGGCGCTGGGACGTGGGCATGATCCGGCTCGGCAACAATCTCAGCACCGGTCTTCCGGTGACCAACTATGTCGGTTGGCTGGGCCGCGCCTGGGACCAGCCCTACATCATGAACCTGCACTCGGTCGGCTACGCCAGCAACCTCAGCACGCAGTACACCCACATCTGCACGGCGGAGAGCTTCAACGGCGGGCTGGACGTGCTGGCCAAGGGCTGCGACATGACCTACGGCAGCAGCGGCGGTGGCTGGTTGCTGCGCTATCACCCGTATTCGAACACGCAGAACATCGTCACCGGCGTGACCAGTGGTCCGTACCCGGGCGGCTTCGGCACGACCTTCGTCGGGCCGCGCTTCAGTTCGGCGAATTTCGTTCCGCTCTGCAACTTCTACGGTTGCTGATCGCTGGCGGATCGACGTCTGCGGGCGCTTCCGATGCATCCGCAGGCAGCGCGCAGGGCGGGCTTGTGCCCGTCCTGCGTTCGCGCCGTCTGCATTGCCGGCCTCGGGTGACTCATCGAGCGGCTCATCGGGCGGCTCACTCGCTTTCGATGCGGAGCCGGACCTGGAGTTCCGATGGTTTGTGGTCGCGGGCATAGCGCCTGATCGCTTGATCGCACAGTGCCTCGAAGTCGTCCGCATCCCAGGTGCCCCGCAGTTCGCCAAGATCCAGGGTGTAGGTCCAGTCTCCGATGCGCTGATGGTTGTCGGCGCCTTGCCAATGCACGGACAGTTCGAACCGCGCGGTGAGAACATGGAGCAGCAGGGCGTTCGCAGCCTGGGCATGATCCATCGCACGTCGGCGCTGCATGCGCTCGACGACATGGGCGATGTCGCCGATCAGCGCACTGACGCTGCTCGACTGGGTCGAGCAGCGAAGCGGCGGTTTGCCGGCTTCCGCGTGCCAGCCGGCCAGTGACATGCCTGCGTTTTCGGCTTGCCGTTGGCTGCGTTGTTGCAGGAGCGGAAATGGGTCGTGCAGGGCGCCCTCACGGCGCGCGGCTGCGCTCACGATGGCCTGCAGGCCCACCATCTCCTGTCCCGCATGGGCGATGACATCGATCGCCCAGGCGGCGTCGGCGTCTTCCAGTCGATGTTGCCAGCCCTCGACGCTGCGCAACTGCTGCAGCGTGAAGGTCTCGACGCGCGTGCCCGCTTCGTCGATCTCGTACAGCACCAAGGGCTCGCTGGCGAAAGGCTGCAGACCGAAGCCGGTTTCGCGATGTCCTGCATGCTCACGACAGCCAAGCAGCCAGGTATGCCGGGTGTCGACGATCGGTTCGCTGGCGGCATGCAGGTCGACGGCATCGAGACCCGTGCGTGCATCCCAGGCGATGCCGAGTGGGCCAGCGGCGAAACGATGCAGGTCGGTGTCCAGCATGGAATGGGTCAATCCCCATGTGCTGTCCTGGAAACGCAGCAGCAGACGACCGCTGGCGAGGGGCATGACGAGCGAGAGCGGGGACATGGCGGGTGTGGATTCGACTGCGTCCATGGTAATGAGGGCGATGCCGTGCATGCGTGCGCGGTAACGCGCGGGCTGGATCTCGCCGAAACTCAGGTAGAGCAGGTGTGTGCGGTCGCAGCGACTGCAATCGACGGGACCGAAGCAGGGCGCTGCATCGTCGTGCGATCGGATGACGAGCTTGCCCAGCGATTCGCCGAGCGGCATGCGGAAATGCCGGACGAACTGCAGCCGATCGGCGTCGTCCAGCGTGTCGAACCACCGCTCCGCACGGGACACGAACGACAGCAGCGACATGTCGTTGTCGGCACCGCAGGCCGCGCAGGCGAACGCCAGATGCGCCTGGTCTTCGTCCATGCCATCGAAGAAGGGAGGACGTCGGGCGTCCGGCGACAGGACCGGTGACTCAAGATGCATCGACTTCGTTCCAGCGCGGGTACCCATCCCGCGTTCCGTCGTGGATTGTGACATCCCGCGCTGCGAGCCGTTGGCCTGGACAAGCTCGCCACATCCGGCGTCAGTTCGCCTGCGTCATTACGGCGACCGCCAGCACGATGTAGCGGAGGGTTTTCGCGAACGTCACGATCATCAGGAAAACGGACAGGCGCTCGCGCATCATGCCGGCGACGAGGGTGAGCGGATCGCCGATCACCGGCACCCAGCTCAGCAGCAGGGTCCAGCGGCCCCAGCGGGCATAGCTGCGGCGTGCGCGTTCCAGTGCGGCGGGCTTGACCGGAAACCAGCGGCGGTCGCCGAAGCGCACGATCTCGCGGCCCAGCCACCAGTTGACGGTGGAGCCCAGGACATTGCCGATGCTGGCGACCGCGACCAGTCGCCACGGCGAATGGCCGTCCAGCAGCAGGGCCACCAGCACGGCCTCGGACTGCGCGGGCAGCAGGGTTGCAGCGAGGAACGCCGCCATGAACAGGCCGAAGTCGGGCATGCGGGTAGTCTATGGGCTTCGATCGCATTTGCCGCACATGCCAGGCATCGCCACGCGTCGCGACCGCAGATACCCTTTCAACACCTTGGAGGCACTTGCCATGAACGAACGACTTCCCGAGCTCTACATCGCGACCGATGTCGAGGCGGATGGCCCGATCCCCGGCCCTTGCGCCGCGTCGGTCCTCCTCGGCACGCTGCTGCTGTCTCTCTCGGTCAGCGTGGCGGCGAAGACGCCTTCGCTGAAGGCCTGCCTCGCGAATGCGGCGAAAGGAGGCGCACCCCTGCCCGCCGTCGTCTACAGCGATGCGCACGGGCTGTGGGGTGGAACGACGATTTCGCTCGGGGCCGACGGCGCCTACCGTCGCGACCGCGTCGCCGATCCCCGCGAACCTGCGCAGCGGGTCGAGACCGTGGTCGATGCGTCGCGCCATCGCACGCTGACCTCGCTGCTGGTCGAGCTGAAGGCATGGAAGCAGCAGGTCAGGGAACGCCGCCCGATTCCCGACGAAAGCCGAGCCGGCCTCACCCTGCGCTGCGGCGATGCCGAGGCCCGGATCTGGGAGTGGTACAACGACCTCGACCGGAACCAGCGCATCGCCCGGGTGCGCGATGCGCTGCAGGCGCTGGAGGCGCCGCAGCGGCCATGAGCGCGGCGGCTGTTCGCCGCTGCGATGGGGGTCATGATCGGTATGGTGTCAGGACATCCTGGACTGGCTCGCGCAGTCGGTCCAGGAGACGGCTGAGAAGCCCGTGTCCGAGGCGCTCTTCCAGCGCGCCTGCACGCTGGGGATCCCGTCGGGCTGCACCAATCGCGCGGCAGGCATGTTCATGGCAGCGCGGGACGATCCATCGATGCTGGCCTGCACCTACCGATCCTTCGCGCGTGCATGCGCGTTCGATGATCCGTGGGGATGCACCATGCAGGCACTCCAGCTGAGTCGCGGGCTGGGTGTCGAGCCCGACAACGACACAGCCCTGCGCGTGCTGCAGGGCGCCTGCCGGAATGGCGAGGACGATCCCGCATGCCAGAGCGGCTAGGCGCTGCGCCAGGAGATCAAGGCGATCAAGCGATAGGCGTGCGGTGATGCGGATCTGATACGAAGGCGGCAGTACGCGGATGGCAACATGGCTTTCGGGCGAACCGCCCGTGAACCGGTCTCGTGCCGAGGCCTTTTTCCGCAAGACGCAATGTCTCCTCTCCATCCGCAAAGGAATGCCGCACCATGCTGCTGACCAATCCGAAAATCGACGGCACCCGCACGTCCGTGCCCACGATCCTCAACGCCATCCCGCGCACCAATCCGACGCGCTACACCGTCAGCGGCACCATTCCGATTCCGCCCTGGTCCTCGATCAATCCCGTGGACAGCGTCGAATGGCATTACCAGGGCATCGCGCCCTACAACGGCAACGGCGGGCCCACGATCGCCAACGGCTGCATCTCGGCCAGCAGCACCTCGGGCTATTTCTCGGGGTTTTCGCAGGCGCAGGGCAGCAATCCCGCCGTGCGTTCGGTGGTCTTGCCGAATTCGGGCTACTACCACGCGGCGGGCATCCAGATGATGGGCGACCTGCTGGCCGTCCCGCTGGAAACCTCGGGGACGGGCAACGGCCTGGTGGCCTTCTACAACGTCGGCAACCTCTCTTCGCCGGTCTACCTCTCCACGCTGACGATGCCGGGCAAGAAGGCATCCGCCGTCGGCATCACCGCGTATCGCGATGCGAGTGGCGTGGACCAGTGCCTGCTCGTGGTGTACGAGTACGACCACTACCAGATGTACGTCTACCAGGCGCCGATCAGCACCGTGGGCACCGCGAACCCCGGCTGGGTGCTGAAGACGACGTACACCGGCAGCGCGCTGAACACCGGCGACCAGTTCCAGAGTTTTGCGCTGGTGACGCAGACCAACACCACCGGCGACGTGGTGTACCTGCTGGGATTCCGCGAGGACGAGGAGCTGTGGCTGTACACGGTGAACACCACGCCGGGGACTTCGTTCGGGCTGATCACCTACAACGCGAAGTACACGGGCTGGAACGGTTCGGACTGGCGCAACGGCATGGGCCTGCAGATCGCGAACACCACGCAGATGCGCCTGTTCGGCACTGCGAAGGATCCCTCGGGCAGTTCGAAGTATCCCGGCGGTCCGGCGAACTACAGCTTCCAGATCTACGTCTACGGAAACTGATCGGGCGCATCGCGCGCGGCCTGGCGTACAGGCTTGCCTTGCACGTCCCGCTGTCGCCGTACAGCGGGCGTTCGGCCCGGCTTGCAGGATCTGGCGGCATCCGCCTCCACGGCGCGATGCCGTTTCCCACCGGCGTCCATGCACCGGGGCGCGTGCTAGCTTCCCGCGTCCCGTTGCGAAGCCCCTATCCCGATGTCCGACGCATCCCAGACTCCGGCCACGATCCCGGCCACGACCCTGCCGCCCGAGACGCCTCCGGGGCGTCGTCGCTCGTTCCTCGACTGGATCGAGTTCATCGGCAACAAGCTGCCCGAGCCGGCGCTGCTGTTCGCGCTGCTCGCCGCCGTGGTCGTCGCGCTGTCGGCGATCGGCGCGGCGCTCGACTGGCAGGTCCAGCCGGTCAAGCCGACGGTGGTGATGGAGGCCGTGGTCGGCGCCGACGGCACCACGACGCAGGTCCCGAAGCTGGATGCGCGCGGTGCACCGATGGTGGACCTGGTGGAGACCGGCGCGCCGATCCGCCCGCAATCGCTGCTGACCGTCGACGGCATCTACTGGATGCTCTCGTCCGCGCTGCGCAATTTCGCGCAGATGCCGGCGCTGCCGCTGATCTTCACCGCGATGCTGGGCATTGGCCTGGCCGAGAAATTCGGTTTCTTCAGTGCGCTCATGCGCGCGCTCGCGCTGCTCACGCCGCGTCGCCTGCTGACTCCGGCGGTGGTGCTGGTCGGTGCGACCTCGTCGATCGCTTCCGACGCGGGCTACATCATCCTGCCGCCGCTCGCGGCCGCACTGTACCTCGCGATGGGCCGGCATCCGGTGGCCGGCATGGCGGCGGCGTTCTGCGGCGTCGCGGGCGGCTTCGGCGGCGGCTTCTTCCCCAACGGCAGCGACGGCGTGCTCACCGGCTTCGCGCAGGACGCGGCGCGGGTGATCGATCCGAACTACACGGTGTCGATCCTGCACAACTATTTCTTCAAGGTGGTTTCGGCCTTCACGGTGATGTGCGTCGGCTGGTTCGTGACCGACCGGATCGTCGAGCCGCGCCTGCGCCGGCAGCATCCCGACGACATGCAGGCCGGCGCCGACGGCACCGCGCAGCAGATGGCGCTGACGCCGCGCGAACGCCGCGCGCTCGGCGGCGCGTTGGTCGCGATGCTCGCCGGTGCGGCGGTGCTGGCGGCGCTGATCCTGGTGCCGGGCATGCCGCTGCACGGCGATGGCCAGCCGACCCTGCCCAACGGCCGCGTGCTGGTGCAGCAGGCGGTGACCCTGGTCCCGGCGGGCACGGAACTGGAGGAGGGCAGCACGGTGCTCGCCAGCGATCCGCTGCAGGTGGTCGCCGAGGGCGCGCCGCGCCTGGCCGAATCGCCGGGGCCGCGCTGGTCGCACGTGATCGTGCCGATGATCTTCCTGCTGTTCCTGCTGCCGGGCCTGGTGTTCGGCGTGATCAACGGCGCGCTGCGCAACCAGCAGGACCTGGCTGATGCGCTCAATCACGGCATCCGCAGCATCGTGCCGGTGCTGGTGATGCTGTTCTTCCTCGCCCAGTTCGTCGCCTACATGGGCTACAGCGGACTCGATCGCATGCTTGCCTATGCCGGCGGCAGCCTGCTGTTCGACGCCGACCTGCCGATCCCGCTGCTGGTCGTCGCCTTCGTCGCGGTGGTGGTGTTCGGCGATTTCGCGATGAGCGGCATGCTCAGCAAGTTCGGCGTGCTGGCGCCGATCTTCATCCCGATGTTCATGATCGTGGGCATCAGCCCGGAGCTGACCACGGCGGCCTACCGCATCGGCGACTCGGTGGTGAACATCGTCACCCCGCTCAACTCCTACCTGCTGATCATCCTCGCCGTGTTCCAGAAATACCGGCAGAGCGCGGGCCTGGGCACGCTCATCGCGCTGATGGTGCCGTATTCCATCGTGCTCGGCCTGGTGTGGACCGCGATGCTGGTGCTCTGGTACTTCACCGGCGCGCCGCTCGGCCCCGACAGCCCGCTGCTGTATCTGCCTCGCGGTTGAGTCGCGCGCACTTGCGATGCAAATGGATCCTGTTCGACACCGGGGGCCGGGAACTCTGCCGCCCCGGCGGCGGGCTGGACGGCGAAGGCGATGGGCGCTGCCCCGGCGCGCTGTCGCAGCGATGGGTGTCGATCACGCTGTGGTCGCTCGGCTGGGTCCGGTAGTGCCCCGTGCTGCCTGCAGATGGTGTCGTCCGCGATCCCGGCGGTGCACGCGGTAACATCGCGACACGGGTTTGTCCGGACGCACGCAGGGGCTTGGCATGAAACAGGGGTGGTGGGTCTTCTTGTTCGTTCTTCTGGTGACGTGGTCCCCCGAATCGTCGGCGCGCAAGGTGATGTATGCGATGCCGCCGGAGCCCGCGCTGTCCGAGAGCCTGCGCTTCTCGGTGGTCGAACCGACCCCTCCGCCGCCGCAGCCGGCCAAGCGCAGCGGTGGCCTTGCCTTGGTCGTGGTCGGACCCGGTCAATTCCTCGACGAACAGAGGCGGATCACCTACCGGCAGGAATTCGGTGGTGGTGGGTTGGCCGTCGGCCTGCTGTTCGGGCCGCTGGGCGCAGGCGCGAATGCTGCGGCCGTCCAGAACGCCAACGAA
This sequence comes from Lysobacter brunescens, assembly GCF_042677005.1. Taxonomy (NCBI): domain Bacteria; kingdom Pseudomonadati; phylum Pseudomonadota; class Gammaproteobacteria; order Lysobacterales; family Lysobacteraceae; genus Lysobacter; species Lysobacter brunescens. The sequence goes on from NZ_JBHTIF010000001.1 coordinate 2,319,493, forward strand.
AAGGAGGCGGGGGCGCTGCGCGGCCGCTTTCCCTTCACCCCCCAGGCCTTGATGGCGAAGGCGCTGCAGGCGCGCGGCGAGGCGAGCGCAGGTGCGCAGGAGGCGCGGATCGTCCCGAGCCTGCATGTCACCCGCGACCAGGACGGGCGCTTGATCTTCTGGGCCATCGTCGACGTGAACATCGGTGCATGGAACAGTCGCTATTCGTCGCTGGTGCAGGGCCGTGTCCCGCTGCTCGACGTCGCGCAGGGCCTGCCTGCGGACGGCATGGCCAATCTCGAAGCGGCGATCCAGGCCGCGTATGCGCGCGCCCTCGACACGATCGCGGCGGATGTCGCCGGCACCTTGACCGGTTTCAAGCCCATGAAGGCCGAACTGCCCGCACTGTCGCCGAGGTTCCACAACACCGTGCGCTACGAGCACGCGCTGCTGCTGGAGGACCGGATGATCGTGCGCGGTTTCGCAGGTGCGATGCCCGCATCTCCGGGCGGGCTGGGCTTCATGGGGGTGCTGGTGATGCCGATCGATGCGGTGAAGCTGCGTTGAGCATGTCGACGCGCGTGAGCGCCACCGTCCAGTGGGTGCCGTTCGCGCTGGCCTTGCTGTCGTCTCCGGGCGTCGCCTGGGCCAGCGACTACACCGGGTTCGGCACGCTGCTGGTCGGTTATCCGTGTGCGGTCGTGCTGGTGCTGGTTAACCTGGTGTTCTCCGCCGTGCGCAAGCCCGGAACGATCGCGAAAAGCGCGCACATGCTGCTGTCGTCGCTCTGCCTGCTCGGCATCCTGATCGTGCTGCATGATGCCTTCGCGCTGATCGAGCGTGCCAGCGGCGACGCGGTGTTCTTCCTGTTGCTTGCGGGTGGCGGATTTTTCCTCTTCCTGCGCAACCTGGCGAAGCGACCGCCCGATCCGGACGCCCCCTGAATCCTGCGACGACTTGCCCGGTCTTTCGCCTGCGGAAATAATGTCGTCCACGGCACGCCAGGCGCGCCGGATCATTCCACAGGGGGAATCCACGATGAGATTGCGGACACTCGCGGCCGCCACATTGGCGTGCGCGCTGGCCGGTTGCGCCACCGGCTACCACAGCACGAGCAATCCGCTGCTCGGCTGGACCGGCGGCTACTGGGACCGGAAGGGCCCGGGCAGCACGATCAAGGTCGGCTTCGCCGGCAATGGCTTCATCAAGCCGGAAAAGGTCGGCATCTACCTGCTGTACCGCAGCGCGGAAGTGACCCAGCGCGAGGGCGGCACGCACTTCGTGCTGTATTCGTCGCTGTACGACGCCGTGGCCGATGTGCGCAGCACCGAACGCAAGGTCAGCAGCACCTTCGGCAAGCCCGCAACGCATGCCTACATCTGGGTCGTGCCCGAAGGCGAGCGCGATGCGATTCCGGCGGCCGCCATCCTCGAACGTTACGCCGCGGAAGTGAAGGGCGCCGAGGCCGCGCCCGCGACCGGCAAGGAGACTTCGCGATGAACACCCGTACCATGCGCATCGCGTTCGCCGGCTTCGTGCTGCTCGCCGGCTCCGGCTGCATGAGCGTGTACAAGCTCCCGGCCAACGCACCGTCCACCCTCATCGAAGTGCCGCGTGGCGTCACGTCGTGGATCTGCGCCGATACCGAACCGCAGTCGCTGCCCACCAAGGACGGCCGCGCGCGGATCCCGGTCGGCCAGCGCATCGTCATCGGCGCGAATTTCGCCTCCAGCGACGGCTACATGAACTACTACTGCTCGGCGAGCGCAAGTCTGGTGCCGACCCAGGACCACGAGTACCTGCAGGACTTCGAAACCGAGGGCAACCGCTGCTCGTCGCTGATCTACCGCAAGGCCCCGGAGGATACGCGCATCGGCCTGGCTTTCGAGCCGACGCTGAGCCCGGACAACAGCGCCTGCAGCTACCGGAAGAAGCGTTAGCGCCGACGGGTGAGATCCGGGTGAGAATGGTCGCGTTCCCGGGCCGGGCCACGAGACGCAATGCCATGCACCACGCCGAGCACTATCGCGCCATCTTCGATTTCATCGCCGGCATCGGCTTGCCGATCCGCGAGGCGACGCTGCCCGAGGGCACGTTCCTGCCCGGCCTTGAGCTGCGCGAGGGCGGAATCCTGGTCGATCCGGCGCGCCTGCAGTGGCCGGGCGACCTGCTGCACGAGGCCGGGCATCTGGCGGTGCTGCCGTCGCAGGTGCGGCACATCGCCGAGGAAGACCAGCCCAACGCCGCCGATGCGGCGCATGCCGGCGAAACCGAGGCGATGGCCTGGGCGTACGCCGCCGTGCTGGCGCTGGATATCCCGGTCGAGGTGCTGATCCACGACGGCGGCTATCACGGCCGTGCGCGCGACCTGCTGCAGATGTACGCGTTCGGCGTGTATCCGGGATTGCGCGGGCTCTGCGATGCGGGGCTGGCCGCCGCGCCGGGGTTCACGCCCGACTGCGGCGAGGTGCGCTACCCGCGCATGCTGAAGTGGTTGCGCGACTGAGGAGGCATGGATGCCTGGGACGTGATGTCCAGGGTCCGGGCGAGGCGTTCCCGCCCGGACGTGCAGCGATCAGCGATAGGTCGCGGTGGCGCGGCCGACCCACATGCCGCCGCAATAGGCTTCGAAGCTCCACGTGGTGGCGTAGTTCGAACGCCACCAGGCTTCCCAGCCGTTGCTCAGGCTCATCGTCTGCCACAGCGAGCCCTGCACGGCGTAGACGGTGACAGTGCCCGGCGAGACCGGCACGCCCCAGCCATTCTTGAACACGCCGACATGGACGTTGCTTCCGACGGCCACGGTGACCGATTGCGTCCAGGGAATGGACGTGTTCGGCTGGACGCGGACCTGTACCGAGGAATACGGACAAGTGGATTGCGCTTGCACCTGCGGAATGGCGCACATCAGCAGGATGGTGCTGAACAGCACTGCGATGATGCTTCTCATGAGACCTCCAGTCGTATGGATGGACTTCCTTCACGCGCTGGACCATGCCTGTCCATGCGCGGCCGGACGTGGGTCCGGCGCGCCGAGTCTATCCGCAGGATGCATGGCATCGCGTGACGGGCGCCACGAACGGATTCAGTCCGCCCCGCAGCTGCCGAGGAATTCGCTGATCGACGTGTCATCGAGTCCGGGCAACGCGTCCCAGCACGGCTCGCCTGCGCGGCACTGGGTCATGCGTGCCCAGTGGGTGACCTGCAGTCTGTCGCTGCCGGTGGCCATCTGCATCTGGAAGACCGGGCCGGTCTGATCCTCGATCACCTCGCCGATGCCCGTGGTGAGCGATGGCGAGCCACTGCTGCCGGTGGAAGTGAAGGTCAGGTAGACCCGCCCGTCCGGGGTGATCGAACCGATCAGGTACTGGCATTGCGGCGACTGGTCGTCCAGTTGCCCGACCACGGGACCGAAGACGTAGCCGTTCTCGAAGCGTTCGATGTGCCAGACCGTCTGGTCGCTGACCTGTGTGGCGCCGGCCGGATCGTTCGTTTGCCAGCGGTAGGCGGGCAGGCCGGCTTGCGGTACGTACCAGTAGGTACCGCCATCGGCGGCAAGCCAGGCCCAGCGCTGCGAAGGCGAGGGCGAAGCGGTGTCGCTGGCGGGCGCGGTGCCGGCCAGTCCGGCGAAGAGACAGACGGCCAGAACGAGGCTGCGTGAACGCGGGAATGCCATGTCGCGACTCCTTGCGAACGATGCGGTGCGGAGTCGCGAGTGTCGCGCAGGCCGCGGCGCTGCGCACCTCGCCGATCAGACAGCCTGGTCGGCGAGGTGGCGCGTCCGCTGCCGCGCGCTTACTTGACGCGTTCGACCTTGGCCCGGGTGTTGTAGCCCTTCACGCCCATGTACCAGACATTGCCGATCATCGCCGGCTTCAGCGTGACTTCGGGGGCCTGCAGGCGCACGCCGCCCAGCTCGGCGTCGTCGACCTGGCGCCAGACATGGCCGTTCTCCAGCGTGTATTCGCGGCCACGGCGGAATCCGCGGAATTCGCCCTGCAGGCGGCCGGTGATCGGCTCCATCGAGCCAAAGTGGAAAAAGCCCCGGTTCTCGTCCTCCACCTTCTTCTTCGCTTCGGTCGCGGCCTCGGTGGCGGCGGTGTCGATCTTGCGGCCGAGCCAGGTGTTGAGCTTCGCCAGCTCCTCGGCGGACAGCTTGTCCAGGCCGGCGGCCTTGAACTCCTCGGGCGTCATGTCCTGTTCGATGGGCTTGCGCGCCAGCGCATCGGGCGAGAACGCGAAGGCGGCGAGCAGGGCGAGCGGCAGCAGCGGGCGAAGCATGGACATCGGTCTGTTCCTCGGGGCGGGTCCTCGCTAGTGTAGGCATTCCCCCCGACGATTGAACACGCGTGTCCGCTCCCGTTCCGCCCCCGCCGGAAGCCTCGCTGGCCGCATTGATGGCCCTGCCGGCCGTGGCGGCGATGGCACCGGTCTGGCGCGAGGCGCTGGCCGAGGCTGCGCCGCCGGGCGATGCTCTGGTCGACGCCCTCCCGGCCGCGCTGCCCGACACCCTGGACGCCCTTGCGCGTCTGAACGCCGAAGGCGATGTCGTGCTGGCCGCGCTGCTGCACGACCTGCCGGACTGGCGGGCGCGGATCGAGCCGCAGCTGGCGAAGCGCTGGCCCACCGTGGCCACGCTGCTGGAAGGGCAGCGCGCCGCCGCGCAGGTCTGGACCCTGCATGCCGAGGCCGCTGGCGGACGCAATGCCGAGGGCCTGCGCCGGCTGCTGCTGGTGATGGTGAAGGACCTGCGCGTGGTGCCGGTGCTGCTGGCGCGGCAGCTCGCGCTGATGCGCGACGCCGGCCGCCGGCCCGAGGCCGAGCGTCGTGCGCTGGCCCGGCTGACCCGCGACATCCACGCGCCGCTGGCCAACCGGCTGGGCATCTGGCAGCTGAAGTGGGAGCTCGAAGACCTCGCGCTGCGCCACCTCGAACCCGACACCTACAAGCGCATCGCACGCTGGCTGGACGAGAAGCGCGGCGACCGCGAGCGCTACATCGAGCAGGTCAAGCGCGACCTCGGCGAGGCGATGCGCGCCCAGGGCATCGACGCCGAGATCGCCGGGCGGCCCAAGCACATCAACAGCATCTGGAAGAAGATGCAGAAGAAGGGCGTGCCGATCGGCGAACTCTACGACCTGCGCGCGGTGCGGGTGATGGTGAAGGACGTGCCGTCGTGCTATGCCGCGCTGGGCGCGGTGCACGCGCTGTGGACGCCCATTCCCAGCGAGTTCGACGACTACATCGCGCGGCCCAAGAGCAACGACTACCGTTCGCTGCACACCGCCGTGGTCGGCCCCGAGGGCAAGACCCTGGAAGTGCAGATCCGCACGCACGAGATGCACGCGCAGGCCGAACTGGGCGTCGCCGCGCACTGGCGCTACAAGGAAGGCCGCAGCGCGCCCGCCGATGCCGCCCTGGACCGCAAGATCGAGTGGATGCGCAGGCTGCTCGAAGGCCCGCGCGAAGACGCCGCCGAGCCTGGCGGCGATGGAGCGGGCGACGCCACCGGTCGCGACGAAGGCCTGCACGCCGCGTTCGACAGCGAACTGGTCGAGGACCGCATCTACACGCTCACGCCGCAGGGCGACGTGATCGACCTGCCGGTGGGGGCGACGCCGCTGGATTTCGCCTACCACGTGCACACGATGGTCGGCCATCGCTGCCGCGGCGCGAAGGTCGATGGTCGCATCGTGCCGCTGGATTACCGCCTGCAGAGCGGCCAGCGTGTCGAGATCCTGACGGCGAAGACCGCCGAGCCGCGCCGCGACTGGCTGGTCGCCGCGAACGGTTTCCTCGCCAGCGGCCGTTCGCGCGACAAGGTGCGCGCCTGGTTCCACAAGCTGGACCGCGCGCGCAACGTGCATGCAGGGAAGGACCTGCTCGACAAGGAACTGCGCCGGCTGTCGCTGCTGCATGCGGACCTCACGCCGGTGCTGGCGAAGTTCAACGCACCGGGCGTGGATGATCTCTACGTGATGGTCGCGCTGGGCGATGCCGGGCCGCACCAGGTCGGTCGCGCGCTGCTCGACCACGAGCGCAGCCGCCAGGAGGCCGCAGCGGCCCCGGCGGATGCCGCGCGCGGCGAACTGGCCCGGCCGCCGAAGGCGTTGGCGCCGCGCCCACCGCCGAGTTCCGCATTCACCGTGGTCGGCGTAGGCAACCTGCTGGTGCAGATCGCGCGCTGCTGCCAGCCGCTGCCGGGCGAGCCGATCGCCGGCTACCTGACCAAGGGACGCGGGGTCAGCGTGCATCGCGCCGATTGCGCCTCGTTCCAGCGCCTGTCGACCCAGCAGCCCGAGCGGGTGATGCCGGTGGAGTGGGGCCGCACCGGCGGCGGCTACGCCGTCGATGTCGCCGTGGACGCCGTCGACCGGCGCTGGCTGCTCAAGGACCTGACCAACCTCATCGCCCAGGACGACGCCCACGTGCTGTCGATGCAGAGCGACGGCTTGGCCGGCAACCGCGTGCGCCTGCGCCTGCGGCTGCGCGTGCGCGACCACGAACAGCTCGCGCGCCTGCTCGGGCGCATCGACAGCCTGCCCGGCGTGGAGGAGGTGCGACGGGCGTGACGAAAGCCGCGTGACCGAAGTATGGCATTTGTCATTCGCCTGTCATTTTCCGGCCCGACACTGCGATCAGTCCAAATAGAGAGTGCGCAGACTTCAACCAGAACCTCCAGACAGTCGCCGTTCCACCCGCCGAACCTCCCGGCGCGGCGAACATGGCCACAGGCATCCTCTTCATGCTGCTGCTGGTCGTCCTCTTCTTCGTGTTGCCCATCCTTGGAGAACGCTGGCGCCGTCGCCGGACCTTCCTCGAGACACGACGACGCATCATCGACACCTACGTGTTTCCGCCCGAGGTTCTCGACACCCTGCGCCGGACCTGGCCCGAACTCCGGGACTGGCAGATCGCCATGACGCAGCGGGCACTGCGCAGCTTCTTCATCGCCCATCTCTACGCCGGACCTGACAGGATCCTGGCCATGCCCTCGAAGGCCGCCGACGCGCTCTGGCACGCTTTCATCCTCGACACTCGCGCCTATCACGCCTTCTGCGAAGACGCCTTTGGTCGATACTTCCATCACCTTCCCGAATACCGCATGGCGGAGGGCCCTGCGTCGCGCTCCGCGTCGGCCATCGACACCCTGTGGCGATCGACCTGTGAACAGGCGGGCATCGACCCGGGCAAGGCCACGCGACTGCCGATCCTGTTCGAACTGGATCGGCTGCTGCGCCTTCCGGGCGCGTCACGCCACGATCCCGCCGCACTGAGCGGTAGCTACAGCGCGCGACGCGGCCGCTTCGACTTCGTGCTGGAGATCGACCTGTCGGGCTGCGGGGGCGATGGAGACGGCGGAGACGGCTGCGGCGGTGGCTGTGGTGGTGGCGATTGAATGCGCCAGCGGCGCATGCCGCGATCCAGGTTTCGACACACGACGATACAACGACAAGAGGGGAATGACGCATGGCAACGACAGTGATCGCACTTTCGAGCGCAGCAGCCCTGGGATGTGCGCTGCTGGCGGGCCGCTGGCATCTCCGCCAGAAGCAACGACGCCTGCGCCGGGATCGGGAGCAGTTCATCGAGAGCTATTCGTTTCCGTCGCACCTGGACGACGCACTGCGTCGGGAATATCCGATGCTCCGGCGCGAGCAACTGCCGCTGGTCCACCGCGCGGTGCGCAGTTACTTCGCCTGCTGGCTGCAGGCCGGCTATCGACCTGTGGCCATGCCCTCGCGTCTGGTCGATGCCTACTGGCATGCATTCATCCTCGACACGCGCGCGTATGCCGGGTTCTGCGCGACGGCCTTCGGCCGCTTCTTCCATCATGTTCCCGCCGCAGTAGCCTCGCACGCGGGCGACATGGGCGAGGCGATGCAGCGCACCTGGCGGCTCTGCTGCGCGCAGGAACTGATTCCGCTCGACGCACCGGCCGGCGTACCGCTGCTGTTCGAGATCGATGCGCGCATCGGCATCCCCGACGCGATGCGCCACGACATCGAATCGCTGCGCAAGGCGTCGACGGACGGCAGCGCCTGTTCGAGTGGTTGCGGTGGCGCCAGCGGTTGCAGCGGCGGTCGCAGCGACCACGACGGCCATGGCGACAGTGGCGGCAGCGATGGCGGCGACGGCGGCGGGGGTGGTTGCGGCGGCGACTGACGTCGCTTCCGGCTATGCTGCTGCGGTGAATCGCGACCTCCGCACCACGACCGCAGCGCGCCTCCGCAGGGCCCGATGGCCCTGGCTCCTGGCGGGCAGCGCGCTGCTGCTGGCGGTCGTGCTCGGCCTCATGCTGTCGACGCGCGGCCCCTGGAGCGAACGTCTCTGGCCCGAGGCCGAAGCCGAGACCTTGCGTCGGCAGGCGGATGCCGCGCTCGCGCGCGGACATCTCACCGCCGTCGACGGCAGCGGCGCGCGCGAACTCTACGAAGCGGCGATGGCGATCGACCCGGATCGCGCCGAATCGCGTGCAGGCTTGTCGCGTGTCGCCGAAGCCGCGCTGCGTCGTGCGGGCCGCGAGTTGGCGCAGGGCGATCTCGATGCGGCGGAACGCTCGCTGGCCCTCGCGCGGTCGCTGTCCGCACCGCGTGCAGGCACCGATGCACTGGCCGAGCAGTTGCGTCGCCGCAGACTGGCGGTGGCGGGCATCGACGCGATGCTGCGCGATGCCGCTGAAGCCAGCGCGCAAGGCCGGCTCGACGGCAACCCGCGTGCGGCGCTGCCGCTGTATCGGCGCATCCTCGAACTGCAGCCGGGACACCTGCAGGCGCTGGAAGGCCGCGAGGACGCGCTGTCGGCGCTGCTGGCGAAAGCCGGCGACGCGCTGCGCCGCGAGGATATGGCGACCGCTGCAGCACTGCTCGCCGCCGCGCGTGGCTACGACGCGGGTCATGGCGATGTGCCTGACATCGAGGAACAACGGGTGTGTGTCGCCGAAACCCTGCGTCGTCGCGGCGATCGCGCATTGCGCGATGGGCGGACCGACCGCGCCACCGATGCCTACCGGCGCTGGCGCGACAGCGGTGTGGATGTCGACGCGGCGGATCGGGCACTCGCCGAGGTCGCCGCGCTGCACCTGGCGCGGATGCGCGCAGCGCTGTCGGCCGGTCGCCTCGATCGCGCCCGCAACGAATTCGCGGCGGCGGCTGAATTGCCTGTCGAGCCCAATGCCCTGCGCGAAGCCCGCCTGCAACTGCGCCGCGCCGAGCGTGCGCGCGCGACCTTGGATCCGCTGACGCCGGCACAGCGCGCGCAGCGGCTGCGCACGCTGCTCGACGACGCGCAGCGCGCCGAAGCCGCAGGGTACTGGCTCACCCCGCCGGGCGAGAGCGCCTTCGACAAGCTTCGCGCCGCCCGCGCGCTCGCGCCGGATGACCCCGGCGTGCGCACCGCGACGACGAAGCTGCAGCGCCACGCTCGCACCTGTTTCGCAGACGAATTGCGCGACAACCGCCTGCAGCGCGCCCGCGTCTGCCTCGACGCCTGGGCCGCGCTCGACGGCGACCGCCGCGCCATCGCGCAGTCGCGCACCGCCCTCGCGCAACGCTGGATCGCCGTCGGCGAAGAACGCCTCGGCCGCGGCGAACTCCCCGCCGCCCGCGCCGCCCACGACACCGCCCGCGCACTCGACGCCTCCCTCGACGGACTGCAGGATTTCGACGCCCGCCTGCGCGCAGCGGAGGCGGTGGTGCGCTGAGCTGGCGCACGGAACCGCGCAGCAGATCTTCGATCCGCTCTACAAGGGCGTTACGGGTGTTTCAGGAACTTAGAAACACCCGCCGCACCGTGTCCCGTGCGGCATCCAGCGAGAAATGCGCGGCGACGCTGTGCAGGCCGTTGCGCGACAGCGTGGTCCACAGGGCTTCGTCGCGATACAGGCGCACCACGGCGTCGGCGAAGGCGTCGGGGGTGTCGCCGACGAGGACATCCTCACCGTCGCGCAGGTGCATGCCTTCGACGGCGCAGGCGGTGGCGACGACGGGCTGGCCGTGGGCCATGCTCAGGTTGACCTTGCCCTTGACGCCGGCGCCGTAGCGCAGCGGGGCTACGGCGATGCGGCAGCCGTCCATGTACGGGTCGATGTCGGCGACGTGGCCGTGGATGATCACGCCGGGCACGGCGGCGAGTGCCTGGATGTCCGGCGGCGTGTGGCTGCCGATGCAGTGGAACTGCAGGTCGGGCAGGCGTTCGCGGATGCGCGGGAAGGCCTCGCGGACGAACCACAGCACGGCGTCGACGTTGGGCGGATGGCGGAAGCCGCCGACGAACACGAGATCGTGGCGATCGGCGAACGGCTTGCCCGCGCCGGCGACGCGGTGCAGGTTCGAGAGGATGTCGACCGTTGCCGATGGCGCATCGGTGTGCAATAGGGTGCGTTCGACCTCGCTGACCACCAGGGTGGCGTCGCATTTCGCGATCACGCCCAGTTCCAGCGCGCGGGTGCGCTCGGCCGCGCGCGCCAGTGCGGCGTCGCCCGCGACCTCGGCGCCGCGTCGTTCGCGCAGGTAGTGCAGGTCGACGGTATCGAAGATCAACCGTGCCTGCGGCGCGTGCGCGCGGATCAGCGGAATGAATTCGCTGGCGACGTAGTGGCGGCTCACCATCACTGCATCGAAACGATGGCCGTGCTCGCGCAGCCAGGCCGGCGCGCGCGCAGCGAAGGGGGCGTGCCAGGTTTCGACGCCCATCCGCTGCAACTGCGTGGCGTAGGGTTCGACGCGATGCCGGTCGGCGGGCATGAACACCACGTGCGCGCCTTCCTCGCGCAGCAGGCGCATCAGGTTCACGAGACGCAGCGAACCGGAATCGTGGTCCGGGCGCGGCGTCTGTGCGTCGATGACCAGGATCTGCTTCTGACGCCGGTGCAGCAGGGAGGGCGTCGGCACTGTGTGTGCGGGCAGGTGCGCGGCGAGCGCGTCGGCGCGATGGGCGGCGAAGGTCTCGCGGTTGCGCACCTGGTAGGCCTTCATGCCGACGCTGGTGTCGGTGCCGGCGGTGCCGCCTTCGACGTGGATGACCCGCGATGCGGGTTGGTAGACCACGCGATGCCCGGCGGCGCGGACGGCGAAGGCGAGGTCGGTGTCTTCGTAATAGGCCGGCGCGTAGCGCGTATCGAAGCCGCCGAGTGCGGTGAACAGCGCGCTCGGGATCGCGATCGCCGCGCCGCTGGCGTAGTCGCAGTCGCGCAGGTAGGCGAAGCGTGGATCCTCGGGCGATTCGAACTTGCCGTAGTTCCAGCCGCTGCCGTCGGCGAAGACCACGCCGCCGGCTTCCTGCAGGCGGCCATCGGGGTAGAGCAGCTGCGCGCCGACCAGACCGGTGCCCGGTTCCTGGGCGAAGGTGTCAAGCAATGCCTCCAGCCAGCCCGGCTGCGGCACGGTGTCGTTGTTCAGGAAGACGAGATGCTCGCCGCGCGCCAGCGAGGCGCCATCGTTGCAGGCGGCGATGAAGCCGCCGTTCACGGTGCGGCGGTGGTAGCGCACGCCGTCGACGCGGGGCAGGGCGTCGCCGGTTTCGTCGCGGCTGCCGTCGTCGACCACGATCACCTCGAAAGGCGTGGCCGGCGGATGCGCCGCCAGCGCGCGGAGGCAGGCGAGGGTGTGGGCGAACTGGTTGTAGACCGGGACCACGAGGCTCGCGACCGGCGTGTCCGAGGTCGGTACGCTGAACGGGGCGAACGGCGCGGCCTCGGGCAGGTACAGCTGCGACGGTGGCAAGGGCGTGGCCCGGTGGAACTGCGCCCGGGTCCGGTCCCAGGTGGCGCGCCAGCCGCGCGCGCGCAGGCTGGTCCAGCCGCGCCGCAGCAGCCCGAGGCCGCGCAGGAACATGAACCGCAGGTCGGCGGGCGAAACGGGCATCCGGGTGGGGCTCCTGCGGGGCGGTGGCGTGGGTGACGATGGGCCCGGGTGGCCGTTGCCGGCACCCTGCTAGACTCGGTCGGCATTTTCGCATCATCGCTCAGCAAACAGCCGACTCCCGACCGAATGGCACGAAACGAAGACCTCGACGACGATCTCGACGACGACCTCCCCGAAGACGAGGACGACGACGCGGGCGCTGCACCCGGCTGGCGACGCCGGCTCCTGCGCTGGACGGCCGTGGTCGTCGCGGTGGGCCTGGGCTTCCTGATTCCCTACACGCTGTACCTGAACCACCAGGTCACGGTGCGCTTCGGCGAGTTGCGCTGGCAGCTGCCGACCCGCGTCTATGCCCGCCCGCTGGTACTCGCACCGGGCGTCGCGATGGACGCGCGCACGCTGAAGACCGAACTCGACGCCGCGTCCTACCGCGACGATGGCAAGGGCGAGAAGCCCGGCACCTACGGCAAGGACGGCAACCGTTGGCGCATCTCCAGCCGAGGCTATCTGGACGTGGATGGCCGCATCGGCCCCAGCAGGATCGAAGCGGTGGTCTCCGGCGGCCGGGTGCAGTCCGTGCGCGACCTGCAGCGGGGGCGCACGGTGAAGTCGGTGCGCCTCGACCCGGCGCGAATCGCCACGCTCTACGGCCAGAAGCAGGAAGAGCGCCGCCTGGTGCGGATCAGCGAAGTCCCGCCGATCCTCACCGACACCCTGCAGGCGGTGGAGGACCGTGATTTCGCGCGCCACCACGGCATCGACCCCAGCGGCATGGCCCGTGCCCTGTTCGTCACGGTGAAGACCGGTGGCGACGTGAAGCAGGGCGCCAGCACGCTGACCCAGCAGCTGGCGCGCTCGGGCCTGCTGGGCATCGGCAAGGAGCAGACCCTCAGCCGCAAGTTCAACGAAATCCTGTACGCGCTGATCATCGATGCCCGCTACGACAAGGGCGTGATCCTCGAGACGTACATGAACCAGGTCGACATCGGCCAGCGCGGTTCGCAGGCGATCCATGGCTTCGCCTCCGGCGCGGAGTTCTATTTCGGCCGTCAGATCGACGACCTCACCACCGAGCAGGTTGCGCTGCTGGTCGGCCTGGTGAAGGGCCCGTCCTGGTACAACCCGCGCCGCAACCCCGAGCGCGCGCTCGATCGCCGCAACCTCGTGCTGAAGAAGATGCTGGAGACCGGCATCATCGACCAGAAGGAATACGACCGCGCGGTGAAGACGCCGCTGGGCGTGACCGAAGTGCCGGGCAGCATGGTCGCGAACCGCTTCCCGGCCTACGTGGACCTGGTGCGCCGCCAGCTGGCGCGCGACTACTCCGAGGAGGAGCTGTCCGGCGCCGGACTGACCGTGATGACCGGCATGTCGCCCTCCGCGCAGGCCTACGCCGAGGGCGCGGTGACGCGCACGATGAAGGCGCTGGGCACGAATTCGAAGCGCCCGCCGCTGCAGGCCGGCGTGGTCGTCACCGACGTGCACACCGGCCAGGTGGTGGCGGTGATCGGCAGCCGCAGCTTCGAGGAGCATGGCTTCAATCGCGCGGTGCAGGCGCAGCGTCCGGTCGGCTCGCTGCTCAAGCCCTTCGTCTATCTGCTCGCGCTGGCACAGCCGGACAAGTATTCGCTGGCGACGGTGATCGACGATTCGCCGGTGAGCATCACCCTGGACAACGGCCGGCGCTGGAACCCCGGCAATTCCGACGGCCGCAGCCACGGCAGCGTGCGGATGATCGATGCGCTGGCGATGTCCTACAACCAGTCCACGGTCCGCGTGGGCATGGACGTGGGCACCGAGCGCCTGCGCGAGCTGCTGCGCACCGTGGCTGGCATCGACGCCGGCACCAATCCGTCGGTGATCCTCGGCTCGCTCGACCAGAGTCCGTACGCCATGGCGCAGCTCTACCAGTTCCTGGCGTCCGGCGGCGAGATCCAGCCGCTGCATGCGGTGCGCGGCGTGCTCGACGGCAACGGCAAGGCGCTGAACCGTTACGACGTGGCGCCCAAGCCCGCGCAGCCCGGCGATGCCGTGGCCGCGCGCCTGGTGACCTCGGCGCTGCAGCATGCGGTGACTTCGGGTACCGCGCGGCCGCTGCTCAGCGACGGCCTGGGCCGCCTGCAGCCGGCCGGCAAGACCGGGACGAGCAACGACAGCCGAGACAGCTGGTTCGCCGGCTGGACTGGCGATCACCTCGCGGTGGTCTGGGTCGGCAACGACCAGAACGCGCCGACCGGCCTGTACGGCGCCACTGGCGCGATGCGCGTGTGGTCCGGGCTGTTCTCGCGCCTGCCCACCGCGCCGCTGCAGGTCGGCGGCAAGGGCGTCGACTGGGTGTGGATTCGCGGCGACGGCCATGCGACCGATCCTGGCTGCCCCGATGCCCGCCGCATCGGCTTCGTCAGCGGCTTCGCGCCGGAATACCAGCCCTGCCTGCTCGCCGAGGAAGGTGAAGTCGAGCCGGGCACGGAAGGCGAGGAGCGCGGCTTCTGGAGCAAGCTGTTCGGCATCGGCGGCGACAAGGACGACAGCCCGCCGCCGCCCGACAACGCACCGAGCAATCCGCCCGCACCATGAGCCTCTCCTTGCGCCATCTTCCTGTCTTCCTCGCCGTTGCCTTGATCGCGAGTGCCTGCGGCACCGCGCCGCCGGTGCAACGCTGGGTCGGCCCGCCCCCCGAGGCCCTCGTCGCCGAGATCCGCATGGCCGGCAAGGCCGCGCCGGACGAACTCGACGTGCAGCCGCTGCGCGACCCGATGGTCGAGGACCTGCGCGTGCAGGCCGCCGCTGCCGAACGCGCGCAGCGCCATGCCGATGCCGCCGCCGCGCTCGACAAGGCGCTGTCGATCTCGCCCGACGATCCCGCGTTGCTCCAGGAGCGCGCCGAAGTCGCGGTGCTGCAGCAGGATCTCGCCCGGGCCGCGACCCTGGCCCGCCGTGCGTTCAACATCGGCGCGAAGGTCGGCCCGCTGTGCCGTCGCCACTGGGCGACGATCCGCCAGCGCATCGCCCTCGACCTGCGCCTGCTCGATGCCCAGGCGGCGGCCAAGCCGCTGAAGGGAGAGAAGCTCGACGCGTGGACGCAGGCGAAGACGCGACTGGCGCAGGAAGGCGCCGAGGCCGAGCAGGCGCAGGCCGCCTGCACGCTCACCGGTCCGCCGCGGTACTGATCGATGCATGACTTCGCTGAAGACGGCGTCCGCAGCGGCGACGATGCGGACGACCGCGATGCCGCATCCCCGCGTTCGGTGTTCGCGCGTGCCGCGCGCGATGCACTGCGTGAGGGCGGGGCGCTGGCCGAGGCGATCCCGGGCTTCGCGCCGCGCGCACCGCAGCAGCAGCTGTCGATGGCGATCGCCGAGACCGTCGAGGACCGCGCGGTGCTGCTCGCCGAGGCCGGCACCGGCACCGGCAAGACCTTCGCCTACCTCGTGCCGGCGCTGCTCTCGGGCCTGAAGACCATCGTCTCGACCGGCACGCGCGCGCTGCAGGACCAGCTCTACCACCGCGACCTGCCGCGCGTCCGCGATGCGCTGGGCAAGGGCGTGAAGACCGCGCTGCTCAAGGGCCGCGCGAACTACCTGTGCCGCTACCGGCTGGAAAAGAGCAAGGGCGAACCACGCTTCACGACGAAGGAGCAGATCACCCAGTTCCAGCGCATCGTGCAGTGGAGCGGGCGCACGCGGCTGGGCGATCTCGCCGAACTCGACGCGCTGCCCGAGGATTCGCCGCTGATCCCGATGGTCACTTCGACTACCGACAACTGTCTCGGCAGCGAATGCCCGTTCTGGGAAGAGTGCTTCGTCGTGCAGGCGCGCCAGCGCGCGCAGGCGGCGGATGTCGTGGTCGTGAATCATCACCTGCTGCTCGCCGATCTCGCGCTGAAGCAGGAAGGTTTCGGCGAAATCCTCCCGGGCGCGCAGGTGTTCGTGGTCGACGAGGCCCACCAGCTGCCCGAACTCGCCGCGCAGTTCTTCGGCGAAAGCCTGAGCGCGCGTCCGCTGGTCGAACTCGCGCGCGACGCGCAGGGCGAAGCCAAGTCCGTGACCGGCGCGCTGGCCGTGGTGCAGGCGCCGTCGCGGGATCTCGAAGAAGCGACGCGCGCGATGCGTGCCGCGATGGAAGGACTGCCGACGCGCGGCACGCGCTGGCGCGCGCTGCAGGAACCCGGCGTGTTCGAGGCGCTGTCCGCGCTCGACGACGCGCTGTGCACGTTCATCGATGCGGTCGCGCCGCTGCGCGAGGCCGCGCCCGGCTTCGACGCCTGCCATGCGCGGGCGGTCGAGCAGCGCGCACGCCTGCTGCGCTGGGCGCCGCCGGATTTCGCGCGTCGCCATCTCGATGCACAGGGCGACGAGGATGCAACTGGAACGAACGTCGCGCTGGATCTGCCGGCGACGCAGGTCGTTGAATCGACGCACGACGATGTCGCTCCGCATCTCGATGGCGACCTCGACACCGACACCGACGCCAAGAAACTCTGGGACGTGCGCTGGTACGAGCTGTCGCCGCGCGGTTTCCGCTTCCAGCGGACGCCGCTGGATGTCTCCGGCCCGCTGCGCGCGCACCGCGAGCAGTCGCGTGCGGCCTGGGTGTTCACCTCGGCGACCCTTGCGGTCGCCGGCGGTTTCGATCACATCAGTGAACGCCTCGGCCTCGATGCGCCGCGCACGCTGATCGCGCCCAGTCCGTTCGACTGGCCGCACCAGGCACTGTGCTACCTGCCGCCGCGCATGCCCGAGCCGAATTCGCGCGACTACACCGCGGCGGTCATCGATGTCGTGCGCCCCGTGCTCGAAGCCTCGAATGGCCGCGCCTTCGTCCTGTTCGCCTCGCACCGCGCCTTGCGCGAAGCCGCAGACCTGCTGCGCAGCGACAGCCCGTGGCCGCTGTTCGTGCAGGGCGACGCGCCGCGCTCGGTGCTGTTGCAGCGCTTCCGCGATTCCGGCAACGGCGTGCTGCTCGGCGCCGCCAGCTTCCGCGAAGGCGTGGACGTGGCCGGCGAGGCGCTCAGCGTGGTCGTGATCGACAAGCTGCCCTTCGCAGCGCCCGACGACCCGGTCTTCGAAGCGCGGCTCGACGCGATCCGTCGCGACGGCGGCAATCCCTTCCGCGACGAGCAGCTGCCGCAGGCGGTCATCGCGCTCAAGCAGGGCGTCGGTCGCCTGATCCGTACCGAAACAGACCGCGGCGTGCTGGTGCTGTGCGACCCGCGCCTGATCGGAAAATCCTACGGCCGCACCTTCCTCGACTCGCTGCCGCCGTTCGCGCGCACGCGCTCGCTCGACGACGTGCGCGCGTTCTTCGCACCGCCCGTCGATGCAACTGCGGGCGATCCGGACCTCGTGCAGACGCCGGCCCCGCCCGACCTACAATGACGCCATGAAGCTGCTCGCCTTCGAACTCTCCACCGAAGCCTGCTCCGTCGCCCTCTGGGTCGACGGCGACGTGCGCGAACGCCACGAGATCGCACCGCGCCGGCACGCCGAACTGGCCCTGCCGTGGGCGGATGCACTGCTCGCCGAGGCCGGGCTGGCGAAATCGCAGCTCGACGCCATCGCCGTCGGGCGCGGCCCCGGCGCCTTCACCGGTGTCCGCCTGGGCATTTCGATCGCGCAGGGCATCGCGTTGGCGCTGGACCTGCCGGCGCTGCCGGTGTCCACGCTCGCCGCGCTGGCCATGCGCAGCCTCTCCCTTCCGGCGCACAGCGGTGCCGGCCAGCGCGTCCTCGCCGCGATCGACGCACGCATGCAGGAGGTCTACGCCGCCTCTTACGTGTTCGACGCCGGCGACGACGGCCTGCTCGTGCCGCGTGCACTCGATGCCGAGCGCGTCCAGCCGCCGGATGCTGTGACGCCGCCGGACGACGGCGACGGCTGGCTGGGTGTCGGCACCGGTTTCGCCGCAAAGGCCGGCGCGCTGCGCGAGCGCCTCTGTGCGCGGCTGCATGCGGTCGACGCCGAAGCCCTGCCGCATGCCGGCGACGTGGCACGACTGGCCCACGTGGCCTGGCAGCGCGGCGAAGCGGTCGCCCCGGACCTGCTGGAACCGGCCTACCTGCGCAACAACGTCGCGCTGACCATCGCCGAGCAGCAGGCCCTGCGCGCGTCGCGGGCCTGAGTCGCGCGCCGTGGCATAGGCCATCGGTCACAGGAACTCGATGCGCCCGGTCCGGTCGATTCTTCATCACCTTCCGAGGACATCCCGATGACTGAAACCACCGCCGCCGCCCGGACCACGCCCTGGTGGCGCGGCGAATGGGCCTCGCTGGTCGCGATGCTGCTGCTCCTGACCTTGGCGCGCACCTCGTTCGCGAACCACTACCAGGTGCCCAGCGGCTCGATGGAGCCGAATCTGATGCCCGGCGACCGCGTCGTCGTGAACATGATGGCCTACGGCCTGCGCGTACCGTTCACCGACATCGAGCTCTACGATCGCGGCGAGCCCGTGCCCGGCGACATCGTCGTCTTCAAGTCGCCGGAGGACGGCACGCGGCTGATCAAGCGCGTGGTCGCCATCGGTGGCCAGGCGGTGGCGCTGCACGATGGTCGACTGTGGGTCGACGGCAAGGCCCTGTTCGATGCCGATGCGACGGATGTCGAGCACTTCGGCGATCGCGCGGTGATGCTGAACCTCGCGCACGGTGGTGGCCCGGACATCGACGGCCTCGTCATCCCCGAAGGCATGGCCCTGGTGCTCGGCGATCATCGCGGCAACAGCCAGGACGGCCGTTTCTTCGGCCTGGTGCCGATGAAATCGCTGTACGCGCGCGCCGAAGCCGTCTACTACCGCAGCGGCGAAGGCTTCGGCTGGACGCGACTGTAATCCCGATCCTGTAGAGCGGAGCTTGCTCCGCTCAGGCCTTTCCGGGAGAAGCGAGCGGAGCAAGCTCCGCTCTACGGGACGGCCCCGTTTCTGTCGCTCGAATCACTCGTCGATCAGCTCGCCGCCCGGCAGGAATTGCCAGGTGCGCACGACGTTGAGGATGTCCGGATCTTCCTTGGTCTTCGGCAGGGGCGGGTAGGGCTCGGCCAGTTTCGCGATGCGCAGCGCCGATTCGTCGAGCAGCGGGATGCCGCTGGACTGCACGATATCCGCGCGCTCCACAGAGCCGTTGCGGCGGATGCCGACGTTGATGACCACGGTGCCGGCGAGTTTCCGGCGCCGGGCTTCGTCGGGATAGTTGAGATTGCCGACGCGCTCGGCGCGATCGACCCAGGCGCGCAGGTAATTCGCCCAGGCGTATTCCTGCGTGCTCGCCGAGACGAACTTGCGCGTCGGTCGCTTCGCGTAGCGGGAGGAGCGCAGGTGGATCTCGGCCGCCAGCCGGGCCATCGCCATGTCGTGCTCGATCTTCTGCTCGCCGTCGCGCTGCGTGGTGGGTGTCGAACGCCGGTCGCGACTTGGCGTGGGCAGCCGGACCTCGCTGTTCGGACTGCTGATCACCCGCGCTTCCGGCGGCGGCTGCGGCGCCGGCGACTGCGCGCGCACCGTCTGCGGCGCCGCCCCGGCCTCGATCTGCGGCACGGTGCCCGGCTGCGGGTCGCGCGGACGGCTGGCCTTGTCGTGGTCGCCGCCGCCCTGGTTGCTCGCCTGTGCCAGGAAGTCGGCCTGCTTCGGGGTCAGCGGGCTGCGGGTCTGGGTCAGCATCACGTCCAGCATCGGCACCACTGGGGCAGCACGCTCCAGCGCGAAGCCCAGGCCCAGGATCAGCAGGCCGTGGACCAGCACGGACAGGACCAGGGTGGCCCCAAGGCGTTCGTTCTCACCGATGACCGGCGCGGCGGGCAGGGGGACGGCGCTCATCGCGTCAGGCGTCCGCCTCCAGGGCGTCGAACAGCTGGCCGGCGATGTTCAGGCCGAACTGCTTGTCCAGCTCGCGGATGCAGGTCGGGCTGGTCACGTTGACCTCGGTCAGGTAGTCGCCGATCACGTCCAGGCCGACGAAGCGCATGCCGCGCCGCTTCATTTCAGGGCCGACCTGGGCGGCGATCCAGCGGTCGCGCTCGGTCAGCGGGCGGCCTTCGCCGCGTCCGCCGGCGGCCAGGTTGCCGCGGAACTCGTCGCCCTGCGGGATCCGCGCCAGGCAGTAGTCCACCGGGACGCCGTCGATCAGCAGGATGCGCTTGTCGCCGGACACGATCTCCGGGATGTAGCGCTGGGCCATGGCCAGATGCTGGTCCCCGGCGGTCAGGGTCTCCAGGATCACGTTCAGGTTCGGGTCGCCGGCCCGGGCGCGGAAGATCGAGCGACCGCCCATGCCGTCCAGCGTCTTGAGCACGGCATCGCCGTGTTCCGCAACGAACTTCTTGATTTCACTGGAATTCCTGCTGACGATCGTGGACGGGCAGCAGTGCGGGAACTCGAGCGCGGTCAGCTTCTCGTTGTGGTCGCGGAGGCCGCGCGGGTCGTTCACGACCAGGGCGCCGGCCTGCTGGGCGAAGCTGAGGATGTGGGTGTCGTGGAGGAAGTCGGCGTCGACCGGCGGATCCTTGCGCATCAGGATCAGGTCGGCCGCTCCCAGCGCACGTTGTGACTTGGGTCCGATTTCGAACCAGCCCGACGGATCGTCGCGGACGGTCAGCGGCGCGACCTCGGCGACCGCGGCACCGCCGCTCATCGCCAGCCCGCCCGGTGTGACGTAAAAGAGTCGATACTGACGCTGCTGGGCTTCCAGCAACATCGCAAATGTGGAGTCCTTCGCAATTTTGATCGATGCGATCGGATCCATGACCACGACCACATCGCGCGCAAGCTTCGTCATTCCGCCTTCTCTCCGCCCTTCGAACGGGTGGATGGTAACAAGTCGATGCCACCTGCCGTGCGATTGGCCGGGAAATTGCTAACAAACCTTGACAGTCCAGCTTCAGACTGGGATATAGGTGGCTGAAAATGATGGCAAACCAGCTGCTACGACACCCGGTGTCGGACGCATGGGGAAACGCGATGACGCAAGACGAGAATTCCGCCGGAGGCCTGCAGGGTTTGCGGGTGATGGTGATCGACGACTCGAAGACCATCCGGCGCACCGCCGAGACCCTGCTCAAGCGCGA
Organism: Lysobacter brunescens; assembly: GCF_042677005.1. Lineage (NCBI taxonomy): Bacteria > Pseudomonadati > Pseudomonadota > Gammaproteobacteria > Lysobacterales > Lysobacteraceae > Lysobacter > Lysobacter brunescens. Next base: position 2,340,389 of record NZ_JBHTIF010000001.1, read on the forward strand.
GGGGGCCGAAGTGGTGACCGCGACCGACGGTTTCGAGGCCCTGGCCAAGATCGCCGACCAGCGACCGCAGATCATCTTCGTCGACATCATGATGCCGCGCCTCGACGGCTATCAGACCTGCGCGCTGATCAAGAACAACCAGATCTTCAAGCACACGCCCGTCATCATGCTGTCGTCCAAGGACGGCCTGTTCGACAAGGCGCGTGGCCGCATCGTCGGCTCCGAGCAGTACCTCACCAAGCCATTCACCCGTGAAGAACTGCTCGACGCCATCCGCACGCACGTCAACGCCTGACCGGGGGGTAAGGCAACCATGGCTCGTATCCTGCTGATTGAAGATTCGCCGACCGACACCGCGGTGCTCACCCGCCTGCTGGAGAAGCACGGTCACCAGGTCCTGGCATCCACCAGCGCCGAGGACGGCATCGAAGTCTGCAAAAGGGAATTGCCGGACGTGGTGCTCATGGATGTGGTGCTGCCGGGGATGAACGGCTTCCAGGCGACACGCGCGATCACCCGCGAGTCGTCGACCAAGCACATCCCGGTGCTGATTGTCAGCACCAAGGGCATGGACACCGACCGCGCCTGGGGCATGCGCCAGGGCGCGCGCGACTACATCGTCAAGCCGCCGAACGAGGATGCCCTGATCGCGCGGATCGACCAACTCCTGGGGAACGGGACATGAGCGCAGAGGACCTGGACATCGACGGCCCGCCGTCCGATGACGCCATCGCCCCGCCGGCCATGCCGATGGTGGATGCGTTCGACACGCTCGCCGAATACGAGCGGCGCAGCCTGGCGCACGTCGCGGGCCTGCCCGAGCAGTTGCAGGCCGCCGGCCTGTGGCGCGGCATCGGCTACCGCATCGGCCGTCATCGCCTGGTCTCGAACTACGAGGCCGTGGCCGAAATCATCACCGTCCCGCAGATCACCCCGGTGCCCGGCGCGCAGCCGTGGATGCTCGGCGTCGCCAACGTGCGCAGCAACCTGCTGCCGGTGGTCGACCTCAAGCAGTTCCTCGAAGGCGCGCGCTCGGTCATCCACGAAGGCCACCAGAAGGTCATGGTGCTGCGCCAGCCGGGCGGCGACGTCGCCGTGACCATCGACGAACTCTACGGCCAGCGTTCCTTCATGGAGGAGCAGCTGGTCGACGCCGAAGGCGTGACCGAAGGTCGCTACTCCGGACTGATCGAACGCGCCTACCGGGTGGCGGAGGATGTCTGGGGCGTATTCAGCCTCGACCGTCTCGTCCGCACCCCCGAATTCCGTCATGCCGCCGTCTGACGGCACGCCCATTCACAGCATCAGTTAAAACAACGTAGATCGAGGCTAGAACCATGAGCACTCCGATGGACACCGCCGGCAAAGGCCGCGCCCAGAGCACTTCCCTGTGGTTGTGGGTCCTGGTCGTCTCGCTGCTCGTCTTCGCGGGCAACACCGGTTACGCGCTGTACAAGACGGCGCGGTTCGGCGGGGCCAACACCGCGGCCTCGAACCTGCAGGTGAATTCGCAGAAGCTGGCGAACCAGAGTCGAGAGGCGGTCAACGGCGACGCGGCGGCCTTCAAGGCGGTCCGCGCGACCAAGGCGCAGATCGAAGCCGACGTGAAGCTGCTCAACGACCGCTTCGGCAGCGCTATGGACGTGTCCGGTCCGATCGGCGCGGCGACCGCGACCTGGGTGCCGATGGGCAAGAGCGCCGACCAGATCCTTGCCTCGGAAAGCGCTGTCCTCGCGGTGGCCGGCAACGCGAAGAACTTCACCGATCGCGTGCCGCAGCTGCAGGCGCAGCTCGACGAAATGGGCCGCGCGATGTCGTCGACTGGTTCGGCGCCGTCGCAGGTGTTCATGGCGGAGCGCCAGTCGGTGCTCGCGGCGTCGATGGCCAAGAGCGTCGCGGAAATGCGCGCAGGCGGCACCGGCGCATCGGTGGCCGGCGAGCGACTCGTCCGCGACGCCGGCGTGTTCGCCCAGGTGCTCAACGGCCTGCGCGAAGGCGACCAGGCGATGGGCGTGCAGAAGCTCACCAACGCCACCGCGCTGGCGACCCTGAACCAGGCCACCACGCTGTGGGTCGAGATGAAGAAGGACCTCGACGCCATCGTCGAATCGTCAGACAAGCTGTTCCGCGCGCAGACTGCGGCGACCGACCTGACCACCGGTTCGAACCGCCTGCTCGACGACAGCGTGAAGCTCTTCAGTGCGTTCACCGCGTTCAGCTCGTCCGGTGAAGGCAGCAACATGTTCGGCATCGGCAGCCTGCCGATCAGCGTGCTCTCCGGCCTGCTGGCGGCGATCTCGATCCTCTTCCTGGTGGTCTCGCTGAACCGCGCGCAGCGCCGCCGGTACGAGAGCTCGATGGAACTGAACAATCGAAACCAGGAGGCGATCATGCGCCTGCTGGACGAAATGGGTTCGCTCGCGGAAGGCGACCTCACCGTGAAGGCGACCGTGACCGAGGACATGACCGGCGCGATCGCGGACTCGATCAACTTCGCGGTCGAACAGCTGCGCAGCCTGGTGCAGACGATCAACGACACCTCGGTGCAGGTCGCGTCGAGCGCCCAGGAAACGCAGGCGACCGCCATGCACCTGGCCGAGGCCGCGGAACACCAGGCCCAGCAGATCGATACCGCCACCAACCGCATCAACGAAATCGCGACCTCGATCAACCAGGTGTCGCGCAACTCCGCCGAATCGGCGGACGTGGCGCAGCGCTCCGTGGAAATCGCGACCAAGGGCGCCGGCGTCGTGCGCCAGACGATCGTGGGCATGGACTCGATCCGTGGCCAGATCCAGGAAACCTCGAAGCGAATCAAGCGACTGGGCGAAAGCTCCCAGGAAATCGGCTCGATCGTGGAACTCATCAACGACATTTCGGAACAGACGAACATCCTCGCGCTGAACGCGGCCATCCAGGCGGCCTCGGCGGGTGAAGCGGGCCGCGGCTTCGCGGTGGTGGCGGACGAAGTGCAGCGACTCGCGGAACGCACATCGAACGCGACCAAGCGAATCGAAGCGCTGGTGCAGACCATTCAGGCCGATACCAACGAAGCGGTCAGCTCGATGGAGCAGACGACCTCCGAAGTGGTCGCGGGTGCGCGACTGGCCGAGGACGCGGGTACCGCGCTGGGCGAGATCGAAACGGTGTCGAACACGCTCGCGGGCCTGATTCGCGGCATCTCCAGTGCGGCGCAGCAGCAGTCCGCGGCGGCGACCGACATCACCCAGACGATGACCACCATTCAGTCGATTACCGCGCAGACCTCGCAGGGTGCGAACCAGACCGCCGCGTCGATCGGAAACCTGGCGCAACTGGCGGCGGATCTGCGCCGTTCGGTCGCCGACTTCAAGCTGCCGGCCTGACGGCCCGACTCCAAAGGTGCGGAGCACTGGCGACATGATCCGAAACCCCTGCCACCTTGAAACCCGGCGCGTGCGTGCCGGTGGAGGCGCCCGATGAGCGCACTCCATCAGGCCATCGAACACAGCGTCCTGGGCTGGGTCAAACCGGAACTCGACGAGACCCTGCGTCAGGTCGGCGTCGAGATCGAAGGCTTCGCCGACGATCCGGCGGACACCGGCCGCATGCGCGTCTGCGCCGATCTGCTGCACCAGGTGCAAGGCACCCTGCGCATGGTCGAGCTGTACGCGCCGGCGATGGTCGCCGAGGAAATGGAACACCTGTCCAACGCCCTGCGCGAAGGCGGGGTCTCGGATCGCGATGCCGCCTGTTCCGCGCTGATGCGCGGCGCAGTGCTGCTGCCCGACTACCTGGAACGCCTGCAGAGCGGCCACAAGGAAATCTCGATCGTCCTGCTGCCGATGCTCAACGAGCTGCGCGCCGCGCGCGGCGAGTCGGGCCTCAGCGAAAGCGTGCTGTTCAATCCCGATCTCGATCGCGCCCTGCCGGAATCGCTGCCGCGCGCACCTGCGGCATCGCCCGCCAGTCGTGGCCAGGAGGCATCGCCCTTCCTGCTGCGCCTGCGCGACGCCATGCAGGGCTGGCCGGAGCAGGGCAGTCCCACGGACGCCCAGGGCCTGCAGTTCGCCGCCGACGCGCTGCTCGCGCGCACCGCCGACGAGCCGCAGCGCCGCATGTTCTGGGTGGCCGCGATGGTCGCCGAGGCGCTGCGCGACAACGCGATCGCCGCCACGCCCGGCCTGCGCCAGGCCTTCGCCAGCGTCGAACGCGAGGCGCGCGGGATCTTCGCGCCGTCCGGCTACGACGCGCCGCGCGCCGATGCCGCGCTGGAACCGACCCGGCAACTGCTGTTCCACGTCGCGAACAGCGATTCGGCGCATGCCTCTCTCGCCAAGCTGCGCGACGTCTTCGACCTCGAAGCGCTGAAGCCGACCGAATCCGAACTCGACCATGCCCGCGGCAGCGTCGCCGGCCGCAACCGTTCGCTCCTCGACACGGTCGCCGGCGCGGTGAAGGAAGACCTGCTGCGCGTGAAGGACGAGCTGGATCTGTACCTGCGTACCAGCCAGCGCGATCCGCTTGCCCTGCAGCCGCAGGCCGAAGCCCTGCAGCGGGTGTCCGATACCCTGGGCATGCTCGGCCTGGGGCTCGCGCGCAGCCTCGTGCAGCAGCAACGCGACGCCGTGCAGGAGATCGTCGACGGCAAGCGCAAGGCCGACGAGTCCGTGCTGCTTGAAGTCGCCGGAGCGCTGCTCTACGTCGATGCCTCGCTGGACGACCAGGTCGCGCGCCTGGCCAGCGGCGACGGCGCCGACACCGAGGAAGACCTCGCCAACGCCGAAGCCCGCAAGGTGCTGGACGTGCTGGTGCGCGAGGCGATCGCGAACTTCGCGGCGGCCCGCCAGGCCTTCGTCGCCTTCGTCGAAACCAGCTGGAGCCACGCCGAACTCGAACAGGTGCCCAAGCTCCTGAGCGATGTCTCGGGCGCGCTGAACATCCTCGAATTGCCGGTGCCGGCGCAGTACCTCGACGGCGTGCGCCTGTACACCGAGATCGAACTGCTCGATCGCCACCGCATCCCGAACAGCCGTCAGCTCGATACCTTCGCGGACGCGCTGGCCAGCGTCGAGTACTACCTCGAAGCGTTGCGCGAGCAGCGCTCGAACCGCGACGACATTCTCGACATCACGCGCAACAGCCTGGAAACGCTGGGTTACTGGCCGCTGCCTGCCGAGCGCTCGCGCGCCGAGGCCGTGCCGGCCGCCGCGCCGCCCGTGGCGGCGCCCGCCGAGGCACCGGTCCAGACGCGTGCGCCGGAGCCGGTCGCGCCCGAACCCGTCGCGAAGGATGTCGACATTCCGCTGACGGTCGAGCCGCCGATGGCCGCACCGCCGCCGGTTGCGCCTCCGCCGCGTCCCCTGCTCTGGGCGTCGCAGTTCGCACCGCCGCCGGCCGATTCGCGTCCTGCCGCCGAGCAGCCCGCCGAGCAGGCGGTCGAACCCGCTGCCGCAGAGGCACCGATGGCAGCGACTCCGGTCGAGTCCGAGTCGGTTGAATCCATTTCCCTCGAGTCGATCGCGCTCGAGTCCACCCCGCTCGAATCCGTCGAGCTGGAGGCCGTCGCTGAAGCGCCTGCGATGGATCCGTCCTACGCGGACAGCCTGGTTCTCGAAGCGATCTCTCTCGAAGCGATCTCCCTCGAAGCGGTCTCCCTCGAAGCCGCAGCGCCGGAGGCCCCGTCGGTCGAAGCCGCTCCGGTCGAAGAAACGCATGTCGAGGCGACCCCTGTCGAAGCCGCGCCGCCTGCGGCTGCTCCGGCGCCTGCCGCCGTCGAGGTGCCGATGGTCGCGGTCGCGCCGGTCTCTGCCGGTTTCGACACCACCAGCGACGACATCGACGACGAAATCCGCGAAATCTTCCTTGAAGAGTTCGAGGAAGAGATCGCCAACCTCGGCCAGCTGCTGCCGGCCTGGAAGGCCGATCCGAACAACGTCGAACGCCTGCAGCCGGTCCGCCGCGTCTTCCACACCCTCAAGGGCAGCGGTCGCCTCGTCGGCGCCAAGACCCTGGGCGAGTTCAGCTGGAAGATCGAAAACATGCTGAACAAGGTGCGCGATGGCCTGCGTCCGGCCACGCCACCGGTGATCGCGATGGTCGATCACGCCTGCAACACCCTGCCGCAGCTGCATGCTGCGCTGGCCGGCGACGGCCTGGTCAACGTCAACCTCGCTGCGATGGAGGCCATGGCCGATCGCATCGCCGGTGGCGAAGAAGTGATGCCGTCCGCCGCCGCGTTCGCGCTGGCCGCCGCGCCTGCGGCCGTCGCCGTCGACGCCATCGAGGCTGCGTCCGAAGCGGACATCCCGGTGGAAGCGCCGGCGGAAACGATCGCCGTCGATGCGATCGAAGCCGAAGCGGCCGACGACGGCATTCCGGTCAGCGTCGGCGCGGTCCTGTTCGAGATCCTGCAGGCCGAAGTCGGTGGCCATCTCGGCACGATCGAGCGTTGGCTGGAGCGCGCGCGCGTCATGCCGACCGCCGCCGACGAGCCGCTGGTCCGCGCGATCCACACCATGAACGGCGCCTTCGCGATGACCGAAGTGCCTGCGATCACCGATGCGCTGACGCCCGCCGAGGGCTATGTGCGTCGTCTGCTCGCGTCCGGCGGCCTGGCCGATCCGGAAGCCGTCGATGCGATCGGCGAGCTTGCCGGTCGCGTCCGCAGCACCATCGATGCGCTGTCCAGCGCCGGTGGCCGCGTGCCGCGCTGTGATGGCCTGGCCGCGCGTTTCGTCGCGCTGCGCGATGCCTTGCCGGAATCGCGTCCGGTGGCGCCGGTCGACGAGCCGCTGCCGTTCGACGCCGAGACCGCACCGACCGATGCCGGTATCGAACTGACCGAGCTGGATCTCAGTGCCTACGGTCATTTCGACGCCCCGACTGCCGCGCCGGAACTGCCGGCAGAAGCGTCGGCGGCCCCGTCGCCGTCCGTGTCGTTCCCGGACCTCACCCTCGACGCCTCGGCGGAAGCCGAACTCGCCCGCCTGCTCGGCGAGATGAGCAATCCGTCCAGCGCGGTACCCGTCGCGCCGCCAGCGCCCGAACCGGTGGCGACGACCAGCGATGTCGACGACACCGCTCGCCTGCTGGCGATGATGGAATCCTTCGAGGCCGAGCGTGCGGCGGCCGAGCAGGCCGAAGCGACGGGCGGCGACACCGAACGCCTCGAAGCCGAGCGCCTCGAAGCCGAGCGCCTCGAAGCCGAGCGCCTCGAAGCCGAACGCCTCGAAGCCGAACGCCTCGAAGCCGAGCGCCTCGAAGCCGAACGCCTCGAAGCCGAACGTCTCGAAGCCGAACGTCTCGAAGCCGAACGTCTCGAAGCCGAACGTCTCGAAGCCGAACGTCTCGAAGCCGAACGTCTCGAAGCCGAACGTCTCGAAGC